>JBNJLE010000015.1:0-98589 GCA_051751685.1 Pseudomonadota bacterium
GTCGGCACTGCCGTGGGAGAAGTTGAGGCGGACCACGTCGACGCCGGCCGCGATCATGGCGTCCAGCACGCCCTCGCGGTCGCTGGCCGGGCCCAGGGTGGCGACGATCTTGGTGCGGCGAATGGGGGGGCGGTGTGGCTGGCTCGACATCTCTGTCTCCTTGGCAGGGGTATATCGCTAGGGTAGTTGTTTATCGGTAAGTTTACTACTTATAAGGTCTAATCATAGCTTTCCCGCTGTGAATTTGCGGATTTTCGCCAGATTAATTAAGGCAATGATGTAATTTTAACAAAAAAATATTGAGTCCCGCCCCCCCCTTGAGGCACATTGATGACAGGGCGAGCCCGAGGGCATGCGAGACAATAACTGACCGCCACCTCTGTCGAGCGGTCAATCCTCGGCGACCACAACGTCACAACCGTTCTACTGCCATGGAGGAGAGACTCATGACCCTCAAGATCGCCATCAACGGCTTCGGTCGAATCGGCCGCAACGTGCTGCGGGCCCTGTATGAAAACGGCTATCGCCATCGTGTCGAGGTGGTGGCCATCAACGATCTGGGCGACCCCGCGCTCAACGCCCACCTGCTTCGCCATGACACCGTGCATGGCCACTTTTCCTTCAAGGTAGAGCACGATGAGGCCAGCCTCAGCGTGGACGGCGACCGCATCGCCATCTTGTCCGAGCGCGACCCGGCGGCGCTCCCCTGGAAGTCACTGGGCGTCGACGTGGTGATGGAGTGTACCGGCCTGTTCACCAAACGCGTCGCGGCAGCACGCCACCTCGAGGCCGGCGCCAGGCGGGTACTGATCTCCGCGCCGAGCCCGGACGCCGATGCCACCGTGGTCTACGGGGTCAACGAGGGCGTGCTGAGTGCCGAGCACCGGGTGGTCTCCAACGCCTCCTGCACCACCAACTGCCTGGCGCCGGTGGCCAAGGCGCTTAACGACAGCGTGGGCATCGAGAACGGGCTGATGACCACGGTACACGCCTATACCAACGACCAGAATCTCTCCGATGTCTACCACAGCGACCCCTACCGGGCGCGCAGCGCGACGCATTCGATGATCCCCACCAAGACCGGCGCCGCCGCCGCGGTGGGCCTGGTGCTGCCAGAGCTGGCCGGCAAGTTGGATGGCCTGGCGGTGCGGGTGCCGGTCATCAACGTCTCGCTGGTTGATCTGGTGTTCACTGCCGGCCGCGACACGACCCGGGAAGAGATCAATGCCATCGTCACCAGGGCCGCCGAGGCGTCCCCGGTGCTGGCCGTCAACGCTCAGCCGCTGGTCTCCATCGACTTCAACCATGATCCCCATTCCTCCACGTTCGATGCCAATCACACTCGGGTGAACGGCCGCCTGGTGAAGATCATGGCGTGGTACGACAACGAGTGGGGGTTCTCCAACCGCATGCTGGATACCGCCCTGGCCATGCAGGCAACACGCGGGGTCGATCGCCACGCGGCTTGAGCGCCGCGTGGCGAGGCAGTCGTCGAAGACCGCCTCGGGGAGTTTGGCAATGTCTCTTCGTGGTTGTTGTCCGGTAGCCGGTAGCCGTCAGTCGTTTGCCATCGAAAGCGTGGTGCCCAGCAGGTGCTGTGCGCCGGGGACCAGCCATACCGGGTCCAGGCGGGTATTGGCCGACTCGATGCAAAGAAAGTGACGGGCGGCGTCGGCAGGAGTATCCGCCGGCAGGGCCTCGCCGGGATGCCAGACCACGGCGGAGTCGCTGCCCTGGCGTGCGACACGCAGGCGGCGCATGCCGTCGTCCAGGGTAAGTTCAGCGTTGGTGTGATAGAGGCGGTCGAGGCCGCCGCGTACCCCCAGTTCCCCCTGCTGCTCGCGTTCGGCGAACCCGGCCAGCTTGTCCAGGTAGCGGGCACCCGCCAGTCCCTCGAGGCGGCAGGCGAAGGCATCGCGCACGGCCAGGTAGCTGTGCAGGGCGCCGCTGATCTTCACCGGCGTCTCGCCGACGTGCTCTGTGATCAGCTCCAGGTGCAGGCGGCGGGCATTGGCCTGGACCACCAGTCGCGGTACCAGTTGGTTGTGAAGACGCTCCAGCGGCGAAAGGTGCAGCTCCACGCCCTCCTCATGCTCGTCCGCGGCGTCAAGTCGCCAGTCTGCCTTGCGCGCCGGGCCGTGAAAGGGGCCGCTGTGGTCTGTCGATTCGTCGGCATAGCGGTCGTCGGCGAACCAGGGCCAGCACAGCGGGATGCCACCGCGGATAGCGCCGGGCAGGGCCTGTGGCGTGGGCGTCACCCACAGCCAGCCCTCACTGTCATCGGCATTGGGTCGGAAATGCAGTACCTGGGCGCCCTGGAGCGAGATGGCGAGCTCTCCCCAGGCCTCGTTGGCCAGCCACACCTCGCGGCCGGCCCATTCGGCGCGGCGCTGGCCGCGGGTCTCGTCGAGCAGGGTTCTTAACGAAGCGGGAATCATACGAGCTTCCTGGCTTTCTGCAGGTCAGCGTGGACGACCCCATGTGTGCTTGGCGAAGCGGGCATCATGCGAGCCTCCTGGGCTGATAGCGCGGTGGACGGTAGACAGTGGACCTGGCGTTGCCGTGGCGGGATAGCCTAGCACGGCGATCCGGTGCGGCTCAGGCGTCCTCGTCATGGATCTGCCCGGCCTGGCGGGCCAGGTCGTCGGCTTCGAAGCCGCCGAACACCCCGGCACCCTCCTCGCCGCGCATGGCCAGGTGACGGAAGCCGCCGAACAGCTCGCGGCCCAGGCCGACGTGGTGATGGTCGAGATCGCCGATGCGTAACTCGCGCTCGGCCCAGTCATTGGCGTCGACCTTGACCTCGAGGCTGCCGCTGTTGGCATCCAGGCGCACGATGTCACCATCCTTGAGCTTGGCCAGCGGCCCGCCGTCCAGCGCCTCGGGGCTGATATGGATGGCCGCCGGCACCTTGCCGGAGGCACCGGACATGCGTCCGTCGGTGACCAGCGCCACCTTGTAGCCCCGGTCCTGCAGCACGCCGAGGTAGGGGGTGAGCTTGTGCAGTTCCGGCATGCCGTTGGCCTTGGGGCCCTGGAAGCGCACCACGGCGATCACGTCGCGGTCCAGGTCGCCGGCGTCGAAGGCGCCCTTGAGTTCGTTCTGGTCCTCGAAGATCTTGATCGGCGCCTCGATGAGGCGATGCTCGGGGGCCACCGCCGAGATCTTGATCACCCCGCGGCCGAGGTTGCCGTGCAACACGGTGAGTCCGCCAGTGGGGGCGAAGGGTGCGGACACCGGGCGCAGGACATCTTCGTCGAGACTCTTCTCCGGGCCTTCCTTCCAGACCAGCTTGCCGCCTTCGAGGCAGGGCTCCCGGGTATAGGTGGTCAGGTCGCTACCGAACACCGTGGGGATGTCGCCGTGGATCAAGCCGGCGGCGATCAACTCACGGATCAGGAGGCTCATGCCGCCGGCGGCCTGGAAGTGGTTGATGTCGGCCTGGCCGTTGGGATAGACCTGCATCAGGCTCGGCGTCACCGCAGAGAGGTCGGTGAAGTCGTCCCAGTTGATGGTGATGCCCGCCGCGGCAGCCATGGCCACCAGGTGCAGGGTGTGGTTGGTGGAGCCCCCGGAGGCCAGCAGGCCGACGATGGCGTTGACGATGGCGCGCTCGTCGATCTGCTTGTAGAAGGGGCGGTAGTCACCACCTGCCTCGGTGTTGCGGAGCGCCTGCTCGGTGGCGAAGCGCGTGAGAGCCTCGCGCAACTCGGTGCCGGGATTGACGAAGGAGGTGCCGGGCAGGTGCAGGCCCATGACCTCCATCATCAGCTGGTTGGAGTTGGCAGTGCCGTAGAAGGTACAGGTACCCGGGCTGTGATAGGAGGCGGACTCGGCCTCCAGCAGCTCCTCGCGGCTCGCCTTGCCCTCGGCGTAGAGCTGGCGGATGCGCGCCTTCTCCTTGTTGGGCAGACCACTCTCCATGGGGCCGGCGGGGACGAACATGGCGGGGAGATGACCGAAGCGCGCCGCGGCGATGAATAGCCCCGGCACGATCTTGTCGCACACCCCCAGGTAAAGCGCCGCGTCGAACATGTTGTGGGAGAGCCCCACGGCGGCGGCCATGGCGATCACGTCGCGCGAGAACAGCGACAGCTCCATGCCTGGCTGGCCCTGGGTGACACCGTCGCACATGGCCGGCACGCCGCCGGCGAACTGGGCGGTGGAGCCCATGGCGCGCGCGGCGGCCTTGATGGTCTCGGGGAAGGTCTCCAGTGGTTGGTGGGCCGAGAGCATGTCGTTGTAGGCCGAGATGATGCCCAGATTGGCACTGTTCATCAGTTTCAGCGAATTCTTGTCCTCGCTCCCGCAGGCGGCAAAGCCGTGGGCCAGGTTGCCGCAGGAGAGTTCTCCCCGATGCACGCCGCGTCGGTGCTGATCCGCCATGCGCGCCTCGTAGAGGGCGCGGCGCTCGGCGGAGCGCTCGCGGATGCGCCGGGTAACATCGGCGACGGTGGCGTTCAGGTGGGGGGTCGGCGTGGCCATGGGGCACCTCGGTCTCTGTGGCTAGTTTGGTAAGTTTACCAAAATATTGTCCGTAATCCCTGCCATTCTGGCCAGAATATCGCGATCTTTCAGTTTTATTACCTAGTGGTAAGGGCTCCTCCGGCGACTAGAGGCCCAGCAGCCTCTGCAGCCAGCGCCGGTAGGGGGGATTGAGCAGCCCCACGGCGTTACGCCGCGCCTGAATGAAGACGCTGCGTACCAGGCTGAAGCGCAGGAAGCCGGCCTCCCCCTGATAGGCGCCCATGCCGCTCTCGCCCACGCCGCCGAAGGGCAGGGCGGGGACGGCGTTATGCCACAGGGTGTCGTTGAAGACCACGCCACCGGAATGGGTCATCTCGAGGACCTTGCGCCGCAATTCGGCATCGTGGGTGAAGGCGTAGAGCGCCAGCGGGCGTGGGCCAGCGTTGACGTGGGCGATGGCCGCGTCGAGGTCGCGCACCCCGAGAATCGGCAGCCAGGGCCCGAAGATCTCCTCGCGCATCAGCGCCAGTCCCTCGGTGGGGTCGATCACCAGGGTGGGGGGCAGCTTGACGCCGCCGCCCGGCAGTTCGACGCGCTCTCCCAGGTCAATCACCCGGCAGCCGTGATCGCGGGCTTCCTCGAGCATCGCGTCAAGCCGGGCCTGCTGGCGGTCGCCCAGCACGGCGCTGTAGTCCTCACTGGCACAGCCCTTCGGGTAGAAATCGCCCACCGTCTTGCGTATCGCCTTGATGAAGTCGCCAAGCCGGGAGGCCTCGATCATCACGTGATCGGGGGCGATGCAGGTCTGGCCGGCGTTGAGCCACTTGCCGAAGGTGATGCGCTCGGCGGCGTGACTCAGGTCGGCATCGCTACCGATGATGGCGGGTGTCTTGCCGCCCAGCTCCAGAGTCACGGGGGTCAGGTTGGCGGCGGCCATCCGCGCCACCTCGCGGCCGATCCGCGCGTTACCGGTAAACAGCAGGTGGTCGAAGGGCAGCGCCGAGAAGGCCCGGGCCGCCTCCACGCCGCCGGTGACCACGGCGAGCTCCTCGGCATCGAAGTAGCGCTCGGCCAGTTTCGCCATCAGCGCGCTGGTGGCGGGGGTGAATTCGCTGGGCTTGATCAACACCCGGTTACCGGCGGCCAGGGCGTCCACCGCCGGGAGCCAGGCGAGGTTCCAGGGGTAGTTGGAGGGCGCAATGATGCCGATCACGCCCAGCGGCTGGCGGTGAATCCTGGCCCGCCCCGGCTGGAGCCGCCACGGCACCGCCGCCCGCCGTGGGCGCATCCAGCGGCGCAGATGGCGCCGGGCGTACCGGGCGGCCTGCAGCACGGGGGTGATCTCGGCCAGGCGGCTCTCGGCGGCGGCGCGGTGGCCGAAATCCTCGGCGATGGCGGCAACGATCTCGTCGCGGTGGTGGCGGGTCAGCGTGGCCAGCCGCGCCAGGCGGTCGCGGCGGGTGGCCAGGCTGGGATAGGGCTCGGCCGCGAAGGCGCGGCGCTGGGCGTCGAACCGCGCGTGAAGTCCGCGGGCATCGGTCATGCAGGTCTCCATATGTCGATGAAGATGGAAGAGGGCTCGGGCACTGGGCACAATGTAGGCCTTATGCCAATGACTTGTCAGCTGCCGGAGCCGTCATGACTCAGCTTGTGCTGCAAGAACTGCCCGCCATGGAGGCGGTGCCGGCCGCGGCCTGGAACGCCCTGATAGGCGACGACCACCCCTTCCTGCGCCACGAATTTCTGCATGCCCTCGAGGCCAGCGGCTCGGTCAGCCCTGCCACCGGCTGGGTGCCGCGCCACCTCACCCTGTGGCAGGGCGAGGCGCTGGTGGGGGTGATGCCGCACTATCACAAGCATCACTCCTTCGGGGAGTACGTCTTTGACTGGAACTGGGCCGACGCCTGGGAGCGCGCTGGCGGGCGCTACTACCCCAAGGGGTTGACGGCCATTCCCTATACCCCGGCGCCCGGTCCGCGGCTGGCGCTGGCGGACGGCATCGATCCTCTGGCGGCTCGGGAGCGACTGGCGACGGCCTGGGAGGGAGAGGCGGCGGGGCTTTCCAGCTGGCATCTCTTGTTCGCCGAAGCGGCCGAGGTAGCTACCTGGCAGGCGGTGCGCCCCGGCCTGCTGGCCCGGCACGGGGTGCAGTTCCAGTGGCATGATGCCGGCTACGGCGACTTCGACGGCTTTCTGGCCGCCATGACCTCCAAGCGGCGCAAGGCGATCCGTCGCGAGCGACGTCTCGTTGCCGATCAGGGGCTGACCCTTCATCGCCTGGCGGGCGAGGCGATCGACCCGGTGGCGCTGGCACACTTCTTTCGCTGCTATGAGATCACCTATCTCGAGCGCGGCCGCCATGGCTACCTCAATCTGGATTTCTTCCAGCGCCTGCGGGCCACCATGCCGGAGAGCCTGCTGCTGGTGCAGGCGCGGCTGGATGACAAGCCGGTGGCGGCGGCGCTTTGTCTGCAAGGGACTCGCACCCTCTATGGACGCTACTGGGGCAGCGAGGTAATGGCCGACTGCCTGCATTTCGAGGCGTGCTACTACCAGGGCATCGAGCACTGCCTGGAGCGCGGGCTTGCCGTCTTTGACCCCGGCACCCAGGGCGAGCACAAACTGGCGCGGGGCTTCGCGCCGCGCCTGCTCACCTCGCTGCACCATATCGCCGACCCCCGCCTGGGCGACGCCGTGGCGCGATTCTGCGAGGGGGAGAGGAGGCAGGTTCGCGCCTACTGTACCGCCGCCGAGCAGGGGCTGCCGTTCAGGACGTGAGCGGGCCCCGTGATAGTGGCATAATGCCCGTGTTTTCCCTTCGCGACGGATGCTGTTCATGCTCAAGTGGTTGGCCATCGTGCTGCTGGTCCTGATCGCCCTGCTGCAGTACCGCCTGTGGCTGGGCGTAGGGGGCATTCACGACCTCGGGGAGGTGCGCGAGCGGGTGGCGGCCCTGGAGACGGCCAACAAGCCGCTGCGTGACCGCAATGCCCGCCTGGGTGCCGAGGTGCTCGACCTCAAGACCGGCCTGGATGCCATCGAGGAGCGCGGGCGCAGCGACATCGGCATGGTGCGTGCCGATGAGCACTTCTTCTGGGTGCCCGGTGTGGCGGTGGAGTCGATGCCGGTGGTCAATCCGGCGCCGGCGGTGAGCCTGGAGGCCGGTCAATGAGCGCAGCGCTCTGGTTGGTGGTGCCGGCGGCCGGCCAGGGGCGACGTATGGGAGCCGACCGCCCCAAGCAGTATCTGGAGATTGCCGGTCGCTCGGTGCTGGCGTGCACCCTGGCGCGACTGTTTGCGGCCTTTCCCGGGGCGCGGCTCTGCATCTGCCTGGATCCCGATGACACCCGCTTCGATCCGGCCGGGGTGCCCTTCGCCGAGTGGCGTCGAGTGCCCGGCGGCAACGAGCGGGTGGATTCCGTCACCCATGCTCTCGAGGCCATCGCCGGCGAGGCGGCCGATGACGACCTGGTGCTGGTGCATGACGTGGCCCGCCCCTGCGTCACCGTGGCGGATCTCGCGCGACTGTACGCTGCCCTGGCCGATGATCCGGTCGGCGGGCTGCTGGCCGCGCCGGTGGCCGACACCATGAAACGCGACGACGGTGCTGGCCGAGTGGCGACCAGCGAGCTCCGCGCCGGCCTCTGGCATGCCTTCACTCCCCAGGGCTTTCGCTATGGCCTGCTGCGCCGTGCCCTGGCCACCGCGGCGACGGCCGATATGGCGGTCACCGATGAGGCTTCCGCGGTGGAGGCGTTGGGGCTCTCGCCGCGGTTGGTGAGTGGGCGCCGCGACAACCTCAAGATCACCCACCCCGAGGACCTGGCCCTGGTCGGACAGATCCTGGCCGCCCAGGCTCAGACCGAGCCGGCCTCGGGCGAGCCCTACGAGGCGCCCTTCGGCGCACTGGAGAAATAATGCGCATCGGTCACGGCTTCGACGTCCACCGCTTCGGTGCGGGCGACCACCTGATGATCGGCGGTGTTCCCGTGCCCTTCAACCACGGCTTCGTCGCCCACTCCGACGGCGACGTGCTGCTTCACGCGGTCAGCGACGCCCTGCTGGGCGCCTGTGCCCTGGGCGATATCGGCCGTCACTTTCCCGACACCGACTTGACCTGGAAAGGCGCCGACAGCCGCGCACTGCTGCGCCAGGTGATGGCGCTGGTGTGCCAGGCCGGGTTCCGGGTGGGCAACCTGGATGCCACGGTGATCGCCCAGGCGCCGACGATGGCCCCGCATATCGCCGCCATGGCCGCCAACATCGCCGCGGACCTCGGCGTGGCGAATGGGGCGGTCAACGTCAAGGCCACCACCACCGAGCGGCTCGGCTTCACCGGCCGCGGCGAGGGAATCGCCGCCGAGGCGGTGGTGCTGCTGGTGCCCGCCATTCTTGCCGCTGAGCGAGGAGCCGCCGGTGAGTGAGGCTGCCTCTCGGCGCGAGTTGGACGCGATTGCCTGGCCGCCGACCTGGCCGCGGGTGCTCGACGCCGAGTTCGGCCCGCCCGTAGCGGGTGAGTATCGGGCCACCCCCGAGGACTTCCAGGTGGCCGAGGTGCTCGACTTCGTCCCGGAGGGCGAGGGCGAGCATCTCTGGCTGCATATCGAGAAGCGCGATCTGACCACCGCCATGGCGGTGCGCGACCTGGCGCGGCTGTGTGGCGTGTCGCCGCGTGACGTCGGCTACTCCGGCATGAAGGATCGCCTCGCCGTCACTCGCCAGTGGCTGTCGGTGCAGCTGCCCGGACGCGAGGCGCCCAGCGGTCTGCACGATGCTCTGGCCGACCGCGGCGTCCATGTGCTGGCCGAAGCGCGCCATCCGCGCAAGCTCAAGCGGGGCGTTCACCGTGCCAATCGTTTTCGTCTGCGCTTGACCGGGCCGGCGCTGGAGGATCCCGATTTCGAGGCGCGCTGGGCGCAGCTGGGTAAGCAGGGGGTGGCCAACTATGTTGGCCCGCAACGCTTCGGGCCGGAGGGTCGCAATCTGCCGCGCGCCCGCTCGCTGCTGGCCCGCGGCTGGCGCAAGCGCGACGACCGCGACGGCATGCTGCTCTCGGCGGCGCGCAGCTTTCTGTTCAACGAGCTGCTGGCCGAGCGGGTCCGCAACGGCAGCTGGAACCGCCTGTTGGCCGGCGAGGTGGCGATCCTCGACGGCACGGCGAGCCAGTTCAGCGTGACGGCGCCGGATGCCGAGCTGGACGGCCGGGCGGCGCGACTCGACCTGCACCCCAGTGGGATACTCTGGGGCGTCGGTGACTCGGTCGCCAAGGAGGAGGCGCTGGCGCTTGAGCATCGGCTGCCCGAGCGTTATCCGGCCCTGTGCGCCGGGCTCGCGCATGCCCAGGTTCGTCTGGCGCGGCGCTCCCTGCGCCTGCGGCTGGGAGAACCTAGCCTGACCCGCGGCGAGAGTGCGCTATGGCTCGCCTTCAGCCTGCCGCGGGGCGCCTTCGCCACCGCCGTGCTGCGCGAATTGATCGCCCACCCCACCCTGTGAAGGAGTCCGGCATGCGCCGATTACTGCTCTCCAACGACGATGGCGTGCACGCCCCTGGCCTGCGGGCCCTGCACGACGCTCTTGTGCCCCACGCCCGGCTGCGCGTGGTGGCCCCGGACCGCGACAAGAGCGGAGCCAGCAATTCCCTGACCCTGAACCGGCCGCTGTCGCTGACCGATATGGACAATGGCTTCTATAGCGTCGATGGTACTCCAGCGGACTGCGTCTACCTGGGCGTCAACGGTCTCTGGGACGAGAAGCCGGACCTGGTGATCTCGGGCATCAACCACGGCGGTAACCTGGGCGATGACGTGCTCTATTCCGGCACCGTGGCCGCCGCCATGGAGGGACGCAACCTGGGCATGGCGGCCATCGCCATGTCGCTGGTCGGCTCCCGCCACTTCGATACCGCCGGGCGGGTGGCGGCAAGCCTGGTAGGGGCCGCCGACCAGCTCTCGCTGCCGCCGCGCAGCCTGCTCAACGTCAATGTGCCGGACCTCCCCTGGGACGAGATCCGGGGATTTCGGGTCACACGAATGGGCTATCGCGGCCCGGCAACCCGGCCTCTCGAGGTGCGCGATCCGCGCGGCCGAGTCCGCTGGTGGATCGCCGCCGCCGGCGAGAACGCCGATGACGGCGCCGATACCGATTTCGCTGCCGTCGAAGCGGGCTACGTTTCCATTACGCCGCTGCAGACCGATCTTACCCGGCATGCGGCGATCGCTGACGTACAGGGCTGGCTGGATGCATTCACCTGAACAACTGCCGGAGCTGGTGCGCGGGGTGGGGATGACCTCCCAGCGCACCCGGGATCGCATGGTGGCCAGGCTTGCCGAGCAGGGCATCCGCGATCCTCGCGTGCTGACCGCCATGGCCGCCGAACCGCGCCATCTGTTTCTCGACGAGGCGCTCTCCCATCGCGCCTACGAGGACACCTCGCTGCCCATCGGCCACGCTCAGACACTCTCCCAGCCCTGGATGGTCGCCAGGATGACCGAGCTGGTGCTGGAGGCCGCTCCCAACCGGGTGCTGGAAATCGGCACCGGCTCGGGCTATCAGACCCTGATCCTGGCGCGGCTGGTACCGGAACTCTGGTCCATCGAGCGGATCAATGCCCTGCACCGACGTGCCGCCGAACGGCTTCGCCTGCTCAAGGCACGTGCAGCAAGGTTGCGCCTGGCCGATGGCGGCCACGGCTGGCCCGAGGCGGCCCCTTTCGATGTCATCCTGCTGACCGCCTGTGCCGGCGAGCTGCCCGCTCCGCTGCTGGCCCAGTTGGTCGACGGCGGGGTGCTGATCACGCCACTGGCCAATGCTCGGGGAGATCAGTGGCTGACCCGGGTGCGGCGCCAGGGCGATACATTTGTCCAACAGCGTCTGGAATCGGTGCGCTTCGTGCCGTTGCTGGAAGGCGTTATTCGTTGATAGGAGTTCACGCTTGAAGCGTTATCCAGGAATCTTTCTCAGGGGGGCCGGCATGGGCGCTGCCGATGCGGTGCCCGGTGTCTCGGGGGGGACCATCGCCTTCGTCACCGGCATCTACGAGGAGCTGATCCATACCATCAAGCAGTTCGGGCCCAGCGCCTTCATGGCCTGGCGCCAGGGGGGGATGCCAATGTTGGTCGCCCACCTCAACCTGGGCTTTATTATTCCGCTGGTGGCCGGCATTGCGGGCAGCCTGATCAGCGTGGCCCACCTGGTAGTGTGGCTGATGGATGACTATCCGCTGCTGCTCAACGGCTTTTTCTTCGGCCTGGTGGCGGCCTCGGCCCTGGTGGTGGGTCGCCATCCTGCCGACTGGCAATGGTGGCACCTGCTGCCGCTGGTGGCGGGGCTGCTGCTGGCCCATTTCCTGCCGGCGGTGATGCCGCTGATCACCCTGCTCGGCAGCCCGAACCTGATGCTGATCGTCGGGGGCGCCATCGCCATCAGCGCGCTGCTGTTGCCCGGGGTGTCGGGGAGTTTTCTGCTGCTGACCATGGGGCTCTATGGCACCGTCATGCAGGGCATTCGCACCTTCGATCTGGGCCTTATCGCCGTCTTCGGGGTGGGATGCCTTATCGGCCTGTTCTTCTTCTCTCGCCTGCTGTCCTGGCTGCTGCTCCGCCACCATGCGGCGACCCTGCAGCTGCTGGTGGGCTTCATCGTAGGATCCCTGCCGGTACTCTGGCCGTGGCGAGAACTGGTACGCTACCAGCTCGGCCCCGAGGGACAGATGATCCCGCTGGACTATCGCTATCTCACCCCGGGCGACTTTGCCATCCTCACTGGCGAGTCGGCCCAACTGCTGGCGGTGGCCGCGCTGATGCTGGCCGGTCTGGCGCTGGTGCTGCTGCTGGACCGAACCGGCCGGCGTCCGGCCACCGCGAGCACGCCCAAGGGGGCGAACAAGGAGGAGGCTTCCGATGCGTAAGGTAATGATGATTTCCACTCTGACTCTGGCCATGGCCGGCTGTGTCGCCCAGCAGGGGCAGTCACCTCAGGTGCAGGTGCGCGACCTCTCCGCGAGCCGCGAGCGCACACCGACCTCCCAGTACACCGTGGAGGCGGGCGATACCCTCTACGGCATTGCCTGGCGCCACAATATGGATCACCGCGACCTGGCACGCATCAACCGCATCGGCCCCCCCTACCAGATCCAGCCGGGCCAGCGCCTGGTGCTGGATCCGGATGGCCAGGCGCCGTCACAAGATGAGCAGACCGCCGCGACGGTCGGTGATTCCGGGGTAGTGGCCACTCCGTTGGGCGGCGGTCAGCCCATCAGCGATGACGCTGGCAGCATGGAATGGCTACTGCCCGATGGCACCACCGAGCAGGGACGAGGGCTCTCCACCCAGCCCCTGGATGAGGAGGGCGGCCCGCCCCAGGTCGCCATGGAGAGCAACGCGGAAGCCGCCAGCGGCACTGCGGGTCCCGGTCCCGTCTATGACTATGATAGCCCCGGCGCCGACGGCGATTTGAGCGAGCGCGATCTTGCCGAAAGGCGTGCGGCCGAGAGCAGTGTGGCCGAGCGTGAACCGGAACCCCCCGAAGCGACTCCTGAGGTGGCGGCGACCGAATCGGAATCCCAACCGGCACCCCAGCCAGAGCCCGCGCCCATGGCCCAGCCCGAGCCAGATGCCGGCACCGCCGTGGCCGGCGGCAGCCAGGCCCCGGATCGCAGTGCGCGCACCTTTACCCCGGTGGATGACGTCAGCTGGCGCTGGCCCGCTGACGGCGAAATTGTCGGTCGTTTCGGTGAGGGTGGCAGCATCACTGCCGGCATTGATATCGCTGGGCAAAAGGGGCAACCTGTCAAAGCCGCAGGGCCAGGGATCGTCGTCTATGCGGGAAGCGGGGTCAGGGGCTATGGCAACCTGATTCTGCTCAAGCATAACGACGACTACCTGAGCGCCTACGCCCACAACGATTCCCTGCGGGTACGCGAGAACGATGTGGTCGAGGCCGGGGAAGTCATTGCGACCATGGGCGACAGCGACGCCGAAGATGTACGACTGCACTTTGAGGTGCGCAAGAACGGCCAGCCGCAGGATCCCCTGAACTACCTGCCGTCCCGCTGACAAGCCCTGTGGCCCCGTTGGTCAGCGCAGCGGTGGGTTGTCACACAATAATAATCAGGTGCGTCGATGCTCTTGTCAGGCATCGATGCCGGGACGCAACTACAGGGTAGCCATTGATGAGCATACTTGAACGGGACCTTCAGGATGTGAATCTCGATACGCTCGAGGATAAGGCAGAGGGGGTAGCGGATGACGCTGCCGATGACATTGACGACGAGCAGGACGATGGCCAGGACGATACGGTCTCCCGAGGTGGTGACGAAGACGCCTTCGAGAAGGCCTTGAGTCGAGAGGATCGCCACAGCAATCACAGTCTCGATGCCACCCAGATCTACCTCAACGAGATCGGCTTCTCACCGCTGCTGACACCGGAGGAAGAGGTCTTCTTCGGCCGCCTGGCCCGCAAGGGCGATCCGGCAGGTCGCTCGCGCATGATCGAGTCCAACCTGCGTCTGGTGGTCAAGATCGCCCGACGCTATCTCAACCGCGGTCTGTCCCTGCTCGATCTGATCGAGGAGGGCAATCTCGGCCTGATCCGAGCGGTCGAGAAGTTCGACCCCGAACGCGGCTTTCGCTTCTCCACCTATGCGACCTGGTGGATTCGCCAGACCATCGAGCGGGCGCTGATGAACCAGACCCGCACCATTCGTCTGCCCATCCACGTGGTCAAGGAACTCAACATCTATCTGCGGGCGGCCCGCGAGCTGACCCAGAAGCTGGATCATGAGGCCACCGCCGACGAGATCGCCGAGCACCTCGACAAGCCGGTGGACTCGGTCAAGAAGATGATGAGGCTCAATGAACGTATCTCATCGGTGGACTATCCGGTAGGCGGCGACAGCGACAAGCCGCTGATCGAGACCCTGGCCGACGATAACGATCTGGGCCCCGAGTCCTCGTTGCTCGATGGCGACATCAAGCAGCATGTCGACGTTTGGCTATCCGAGCTCACCGAAAAGCAGATGGAAGTGGTGGTTCGCCGCTTTGGCCTGCGCGGCCACGAGGCCGCGACCCTGGAGCAGGTGGGGGAGGAGATCGGCCTGACCCGCGAGCGGGTGCGCCAGATTCAGGTCGAGGCGCTCAAGAAGTTGCGTCGTGTGCTCGATAAGCAGGGTCTCTCACTGGATTCGATCTTCGCTTAGTGCGTTGCCTGGATCGTTGCACAGCCCGCTCTTGCCGATTCCTTGCACGCTGTGTTGTCAGCATGCAGTGATTGGCCCCGAACAGGAATCGTAAGCCCATGCCCCCCCCGACCCTGACTCGTCTGGTTTTTCGGCCGTTAGTGCTTCTAGTGAGTCTGGCAGTGGCCGGCACCACCCAGGCCGCCGACCTCTGGACCGTCGCTCGCGACGCCCTCGATAATGATGCCACTCTGGCCTCATCCCGCTCGGGCTTCTTGGCCGTGGAGGCGGGGCGCGATGTACAACGCGGCACCCTGCTGCCCCAGGTCAGCGTCGCCGGCAACCTGACCCACAGCCGCACCTACGAAAGCCAGAACGATAGCCGTCTGCAGACGATTGCCGACGACGATTACAATAGTCTCGGTCTGAACCTGGAAGCCAGCCAGGCGCTCTACGATCCCACTCGACGTGCTCAGCTCGACCAGGCTGAGCGACGTGTCGACCGCGAGGCCCTGTCGCTGGCCGTGGCCGAACAGCAGCTACTGATCGATGTGGCAGACGCCTACTTCGAGATCCTGCGCGCCCATGACATCCTCTCGGCGCGGCAATCTCAGGAAACAGCCATTGCGCGTCAGCTCGAGCAGGCCCGCGAGCGCTTCGAGGTGGGACTGATCGCCATTACCGAGGTCCATGAGGCCCAGGCCTCCTTTGACCTGGCCCGCGCCCAGCGTATTGCCGCGGAAAGCGCCATGCAGGTGAGCTTCGAAGCCCTGGAGCGTCTCACCGGTCAACGCTACGAGAGTATCGACGCTCTCGCCGACGACATCCCCGTGGTGTTGCCGCAGCCCGTGGACCGCGGCGACTGGGTCGCCCTCGCCCTGGACAATAGCCCCATGCTGAGAATGGCCGAGTCGGGCATCGAGGTGGCGCGTAGCGAGCTTGATGTCTCTCGCGCCGGCCAGTTGCCACGGGTCGAGGCCTTCGCCAACTATGACGTCTCGGACAACGACCGCAGCGGCATCTCCGGCTATAACTCCGCCAGCCAGCTGGGGCTGCGGGCCAGCATGCCGCTCTATACCGGCGGTAGCACCCAGGCCCAGATTCGCCAGAGCGGCTTTACCCTGGAGGTTTCCCAGTACGACTTCGAGGCCCAGCGCCGCGATACCGTCCAGCAGGTACGCTCGCTGTTTACTCGGGTGAGCAACGATGTGGAAACGGTGGAAGCCCGTGCCCAGGCCATCGTCTCCAACCAGAGCGCCCTGGAGGCGACCCGCTCCGGCTACGAGGTGGGCACCCGCAACATCGTCGACGTGCTCAACGCGGAGCGTAACCTGTTCAACGCCATCTCCGACCACGCCGAGGCACGCTACGACTACGTGCTGGGCCTGTTGCGTCTGCAACAGCAGGCGGGTCTGCTCGACGCCGAGTCCATCCAGGCCGTCAACGCCTGGTTGAGCGAAGAGGGGGCGGTGTCGCTGGAGCTGCCGCGGGTTGGCAACGATGACCCGGTGATGAACATCGGCACGCGGCCCCAGACGACCTCCTGATCATTATCTGCCGGGAAACATGTTTTTGATCCCAACCACCAGAAACCACCATGAGTTTGGTGGTTTCTTTCATGATACAGCCTGGTTAACCATGGATAATGTCAGGTCTTGTTCGCCTGCCCTTTTTTCGCTGCTCCAGGATCCGCCATGGCCCGGCCGCTGATCGCCCATATCGACCTCGAGGCGCTGCGTCACAACTACCGTCTCGCCTGCTCTCTCGCGCCGGCAAGTGGTGCCGTCGCCGTGCTCAAGGCCGATGGCTACGGCCACGGCGCCGTGGCCTGCGCGCGTGCTCTGGAGGGCATTGCACCGGCGTTCGCGGTAGCCTGTATCGAGGAGGCGGTGATCCTGCGCGAGGCCGGTATCGGCCTTCCCATCGTGCTGCTCGAGGGCATCTTCGAGGCCGGTGAGCTCGAGCAAGTCGAGACCCTGGGCCTGTGGATGGCGGTGCACAGCGATTGGCAGGTGGAAGCGCTGCTCGCCCATCGCCCGGCGCGGCCCATTCCCGTCTGGCTCAAGGTAGACTCCGGGATGCACCGCCTCGGCTTTTCTCTCGAACGGGCGGAAGCGGTATGGCGGCGCCTGGGGGCGACCCCGACCCATGCCTGTGACCTGCACCTGATGAGCCACTTCGCCACCGCGGACCGGGTCGACACCGGCTACTTTGCGGGCCAGATGGCACGGCTCGAGGCCCTGGCCGAGCGGCTCGGCGCCCCGCTGTGCCTGGCCAACTCCCCGGCGACCCTGGCACGTCCGGAGGCTCATGGCGCCTGGAATCGTCCGGGGGTGATGCTCTATGGCAGTGATCCTCTCGAGGCGGCCAACGAGGCGAGCCGCCAACTCGCTCCGGTGATGACCCTGCGCTCGGCGATCATCGCCGTGCGCGAGCTGCCCGCCGGCGAGCCGGTAGGCTACGGCGGGCGGTGGATCACCCCGCGGCCATCGCGGATCGGCGTGGTAGCCTGTGGCTACGGTGACGGCTACGACCGCCACGCCGTGGACGGCACGCCGGTGCTGGTGGCGGGCCGGCGCACCGCCATCGCAGGCAAGGTCTCCATGGACATGCTCACCGTGGATATCACCGACATCCCCGCCGCCGATATCGGTAGCGAGGTGGTGCTGTGGGGCAGGGCGGCCAACGGCGAGGTGCTCAGCGTCGATGACGTGGCCCGTCACTGTGACACCATCAGCTACACCCTGCTGACCGGGGTGCTGCCCCGGGTGCCGAGGCGCTATGCGGGGATATCCCAGGCGGGGACAGGCCCCGATCAACCTTCCCATTAACCTTCAGCAAGGAAAGGAGAGGGGTTACATGGAGCGGTCCATGACTTGGGGTCTGTCCCCATGAGCCAGACTTTCGCCCACCCTCACTACTGGCCCGTATGGCTGGCCATTGGGGGTATGTATGTTGCCGCCTGGCTGCCCTGGCGGCTTAAGCTCTGGGTGGGCAAGCTGATTGGCCTGGCCGCCTGGCGTTTTGCCAGGCGCCGCCGACATATTACCGAGACCAATATCCGCCTCTGTTTCCCGGAACGGGATGACGTCCAGCAGGCCAGACTGGTACGCGACACCTTTATCGCCAACGGCATCGGCATCATGGAGACCGCCACCGGCTGGTGCCGTGACCCCGAACACCTGCGCCATCGGGTCACCTTCAAGGGCCAGGCGCATATGGCCAGGGTGCAGGCCCAAGGCAAGGGGGCACTGATCATCGGCGTGCACTTCTCCACCCTGGACCTGGGTGCCGCCCTGCATTCGCTCTATTTCCGTGCCGACGCCGTGCAGCGCCCCCACGACAACCCGCTCTTCGCCCGCTTTATGGGGCGCGCCCGAGATCCCTACTTTGATGCCATCATCGATCGTCATGACCTGCGCGGCGTGGTGCGACGGATCAAGGCTGGCCACAGCGTCTGGTACTCGCCGGACCAGGACTTCGGCCGCGACGCCAGCGTTTTCGCCCCCTTCTTCGGCATACCGGCGGCCACGGTGAAGATGACCTCCCGGATCGCCCGCATGACCGGGGCGCCGGTGATCCCCCTCATGTTCCACCGCAATCCGGACAACCGAACCTACACCCTGGAGTACCTGCCGCCGCTGGCGGACTTCCCCAGCGGCGACGAGACGGTCGACGCGACCCGGATCAACGCCTTTATCGAGGGCGCCATCCGCAAGCATCCCGATCAGTACCTGTGGCTGCATCGTCGCTTCAAGACCCGGCCCGAGGGCGAACCGGGATTCTATTAGTATCTATTGGCGAGAGGTTGGCGCCGAGGCGTTGTGCTTTCGCTGATTAACGGTGAACGAGGCGGTCGGGAAGCGTCAGGTGATGCTCGCCGCTGTTCAATCGGGCGCTGATGAACGCCCGATCCAGCGGGTGGTCGGCAACATCGGTCAGGGTGGCGATGATGCGGTCGGCATAGACCTGAAGAAGTTGCCTGTCTGCGTCCGCTGCGGACAGCGAGAGGCTCTTGACGGATTTTAGCAGGCTCAAACCGATGGTCACGTCATCGCGGCCGTAGTGGAGAATCGGCGTGAGCACCCGGTAGAGCAGGCTCTCGAAGCTTTCCGCTGGCCAGGTGACGCGCAACTGCTCCTGATCATCCAGCATGGCGTTACAGGGGGCGAATTCCATTCGCAGGCGTAGCAGGTCGGTCAGCTGGTTGATGCACAAACGGGCGGTGCCCGGGTCGTTGATGCCGGGCGACAGCGCCTTCACGGCCATTTCCATCAGTTGCGTCAGTCCGTGAACGTGGATGCTCTCGATCGCTTCGCCTTCGCCATAAGTCAGATGCGCGAGAGCCTGGTCGGCCCAGTCCCGATCGGGCTCGGTGGGGGCGTCGACATAAAGCAGCGGGAAGTCGGCCAGGGTGAAATCCCCGGGGGAGAAGTTCAGATGAATGACGCCATCGATGGTGGCGGCAAGCTCGGCGAGTTTGGCGAAGTCGACTCTCTGGATGTAGCCGGTATGGTGCGAGCGGATCTCGTGAAGCGCTTGCGAGCCTGACACCGAGGCGGAGCTCGTGGCAGACACCCGCGTGAAGCATGGCGACTGTTGACGATGTTTCAGCTTGGCCAGCGAATGGCTCGTTGCCAGATGCAGGCCCGTGACCACCGAGTTGACCTGTACCGTCCGGGATGTCTTGTGGATGAAATAGACGAACAGGGCCAGACAGTGGATGACCATGGCGGTGCCCAGATAGACGGAAAGGGAGCGCCATGTGCCGGGAGCACCACCGTTTTCCGGTACCATCAAGAGCATAAGAATGAACAGGATGGTACCCAGATAATTGCCCAGCACCCATTGATGGTGGCGCTCGGTCACCAGTCCGAAGACCAGCTTGTGAGAAAATTGGCCGCCGGCCTGGGAGAGCACCGACATCACCATCGAGAAACTGAACACCATCAGCGATATCATGCCGGCGATCAGCGTCGAGAGCAGGGTTCGCAGGGTGTCGGTATCCTCGAAGCGGACGAACTCGAGCTGGCCGGGCATCGTGATGAACCCCTCCTGCGGCACTACCGCGAGCAATCCCACCAGGAAGTAGCCCAGCGACAGCAGGCTGGGCAGGTAGGCGATGCTCTGGCGAAACGCCATGGCGGCCTGCAGCGGAGCGTTGAGTAGAATGATCATCGAGACATCCCTGAAGCAATAGCAATACGAGCGGGGGTGGAAAGAACCAGCGAATGGCACCAACCCGAAAGCAAAAAGCCCCGCCTGAAAGAAAACAGACGGGGCTAGGGTATCAGCATGGCCGGCGAGCAATCAGGCGTCGATGCGCTTGTACTTCATGCGGTGCGGTGTGTCGTTACCGACCCGCTTGCGGTGTTCCGCCTCGTACTCCTGGTAGTTGCCCTCGAAGAACTCCACGTGCGAGTCGCCCTCGAAGGCCAGGATATGGGTGGCGATACGGTCGAGGAACCAGCGGTCGTGGGAGATCACCAGGGCGCAGCCGGGGAAGGCCAGCAGGGCCTCTTCCAGCGCACGCAGGGTTTCGATGTCAAGATCGTTGGAAGGCTCGTCGAGCAGCAGCACGTTGGCGCCCTGCTTGAGAGTCTGGGCGAGCTGGAGTCGACCGCGTTCGCCGCCTGATAGCTCAGCAAGACGCTTCTGCTGGTCGTTGCCCTTGAAGTTGAAGCGACCCACATAGGCCCGCGACGACACCTCGTAGCCGTTGATGTTGAGGATGTCCTGGCCGTCCGACACCGATTCCCAGACCGTCTGCTTGTCGTCCAGGGCGTCGCGCAACTGTTCGACGTGGGCGATCTTGACGGTATCGCCGATCACCACGTCACCGCTGTCGGGTTGCTCCTTGCCGGTGATCAGCTTGAACAGGGTCGACTTGCCCGCGCCGTTGCCGCCGACGATCCCCACGATGGCCCCCTGGGGGACGGTGAAGGTCAGATTCTCGTAGAGCAGCTGACCATCGAAGGCCTTGCTGACATCGTGGAACTCGATGACCTTGTCACCCAGCCGCGGACCGGGCGGAATATAGATCTCGTTGGTCTCGTTGCGCTTCTGGAAGTCGCCGGACTGCATCTCCTCGAAGCGGTTGAGGCGCGCCTTGCTCTTGGCCTGACGGCCCTTGGCGTTGCTGCGCACCCACTCCAGCTCCTGCTTGATCGCCTTGTTCTTCGAGGCCTCCTGCTTGGCCTCCTTCTCCAGGCGCTTCTCCTTGGCCTCGAGCCACTGGGAGTAGTTGCCCTCGAAGGGAATCCCCTGGCCACGGTCCAGCTCGAGGATCCAACCGGCCACGTTGTCGAGGAAGTAGCGGTCGTGGGTGACGGCCACCACGGTGCCGGAATAATCGTGGAGGAAGCGCTCCAGCCAGGCCACCGACTCGGCATCCAAGTGGTTGGTGGGCTCGTCAAGCAGCAGCATGTCGGGGCTGGAGAGCAGCAGGCGGCAAAGCGCCACGCGGCGTCGTTCGCCACCCGACAGGTTGCCGACGCGGGCCTCCCAGGGCGGTAGGCGAAGGGCCTCGGCGGCGACCTCCAGCTTGCGCTCGAGGTTGTGAGCGTCGGAGGCCTCGATGATGTTTTCCAGGCGCGCCTGCTCGGCGGCCAGGGCGTCGAAGTCGGCATCCGGCTCGGCATAGGCGGCATAGACGCCGTCGAGTTTCTCCTGGGCTTCCTTGATGGCGCCCAGCGCTTCCTCCACGGATTCGCGGACGTTCTTTTCGTCGTCAAGTTCGGGCTCCTGGGGCAGGTAGCCGATATTCAGTCCCGGCATGGGGCGGGCCTCCCCCTCGATCTCGGTATCCACGCCGGCCATGATGCGCAGCAGCGTCGATTTACCGGAGCCGTTGAGACCCAGCACGCCGATCTTGGCACCGGGGAAGAAGGACAGCGAAATGTCCTTGAGAATGTGTTGCTTGGGGGGCACGACCTTGCCCACCCGATTCATGGTGTAGACGTATTGCGCCATGGGAACCCATCGGTTGGAGGATGTTCAGTGGCCACCGATGATAGTGGCCACTGCGGTCAAAGGCCAGCCGCGGCCCTAGTCCTCTTCGTCGAGGGCCCAGTCATCCTCGATGGCGCGACGCAGGCGACGCTCCTCGAGCAGTGCCTCAACGCGACGTCGAGCGCGCAGGGTATCGGCGCGGCTGGTGCGAGGACGAGAATATTCCTCGTCGTTTACCGCTTCGGAAACGTCCACCTCGTCATCGAGGCTCGGTTCGAGAAGGTGTTCACGGCCCATGCGATCTCCTCCCATGGCCAAAGTCGACGGCGCGTCGACGCATCACTATCGCTTCTCGTCTCCCTGGCACGGTAGACGTGCGTGGAGCCCGAAGCGCCCGGGCAGCGCGTTTGCCGCCTGGGCGCTATATACCGTCAGCGGCCGGGTAAGCACAAGCCTCTGGCTATACTTTTTTGATAAGAGCGAGAGATTGCCGCCCATGCCCCAGCCGCATGCCGCTCGGCGGCGGATCAGCCCAAGCCATACTCGGTCTTGAGGCGCTCCAGCTCCCGCTTGAGGCGTTCCAGTTCCAACTGGGCTTCGACCCGCTCGGTGACGTCCTTCTGCACACCGATGTAGTAGGTCAGGTTGTCATCGTCGTCGTGGACGGGGGTGATCGAGAGCTCGTTCCAGAACAGGGTGCCGTCCTTGCGGTAGTTGCGCAGTACGGTACGGCAGGGCCGATCATCGACAAGTGCCGTTCGGATGGCGGCCAGACCCTCCTGGTCACGATCTTCGTTCTGCAGGAAGCGGCAGTCCTGGTAGAGGATCTCGTCGGCGCTATAGCCGGTCAGACGCTCGAACCCCTTGTTCACGTAGATCAGGATATTCTCGTCGCCTTCCTGTTCGGCAACCACGATACCGTCCTCGGAGGCATCGACGATCCGCTCCAGCAGTTCCGGGCTGATCAGGGGTGATCGTTTCATTCTGGACGTTCCATTCTGGGCGTTCCTGTCGCAGATCCTGTCCTGGCCGCCCGGGTGGGGCGACGGCGGCGAGCATTTCACAGCTGATGACATCATGGCCAGACGGCCGCGGGATTTCAACGCGTCGCGTTCACTCCACCTCCGGCAGGCGGCTGGCGCTGGCCGCGGCGGCCAGTGCCATCAGCGCCAGCACCACCATCAGCGCCGAGGTGCCGAGCCACTGAGCCAGGGCGCCAACGGTCCCGCCAACCGCCAGCATCAGCACCCCGGTGATGGTGTTGGAGAGCGCCACGTAGAGGGCGCGCTTGTCACTGCCGGCCATGTCGACGATATAGGTCTTGCGGCCGAGGCGCACCCCGGCATGGATGATGACCAGCAGCGCGTAGACCAGCGCGTAGGGCCATACGGTCTGGCTCCAGGCGCTCGGGAGCCAGGCGATCGTGGCGGCCAGCAGGCAGCAGAGCGCGGCGCCCAGGCCGGCATCGCGCATCACGCGCCGGCTGGAGGCATCTGCGCGCTTGCCCCACACCGGGCTTGCCACCATGCCGGCAAGCCCGGAGACCACGATCATCACGCCGAGGCCACCCAGTTCGGTACCGCTCTGCTGCTGGCCAAGCAGCGCCACGTAGGGCAGCGCCAGGGCACTGGCCAGCAGCAGTGCACGGGAGACGTTGAAGTGCAGAAAGCCGCGATCCTCGCGCAGCAGGCGCAGGCCCAGCTTGACGCTGCCCCAGGCATTCTCGCCGCCCTCCACGGCGCCAGGGGTCTCCCGGATGCGTGCCGCGCACAGGGCGTTGAGCCCCCAGCCCAGCGCCGCGATGCCGAGCAGCACGGCCAGTGCCAGCTCCCCGGGGCGATCGCCGAACAGCATCAGCACACCGCCGGCGATCAGCGTCACCCCACCCGCCACGCTGCCGCTCCAGCCCATCAGGGTACCGCGGCGCTGCTTGCTGATGGTCTTGCCCAATACATCCTTGGTCGCGATGGATGACAGCCCCCGGGCCAGGGAGAGCGCCACCAGGGCGACGAGCACCAGGCTGCCACCCACGCCGCCCGCGCCGAACAGTGCCAGCAGGGCGAGCGCTGCCGCAGCAGCTGCCTGGAGCAGACCGCCCGCCACCCACACCCACTTGCGCTCGGGCTTCAGGCGGATGAAACCGGCCACGAACAGCTGGGGCAGCAGGGCACCGGATTCGCGGATCGGCACCAGCAGGCCCACCATCCAGAGTGGCGCGCCGATCACCCCCATCAGCCAGGGCAGCACCAGCCGGGCACTGGCGAGTTCGTCGGCCAGCTTGTTACCCAGCGAGGCCAGCAGGTGCAGGAAGAAGTTGCGCGGCTGTTCGTCGCAGGCCTCGTCGGGAATGTCCCGGCACATCCGGGTGTTTTCATCGCCGGTCAACCACTCGTAGAGGCGGGACTCGCTGATCTCGGGTGCGGCCATGGCGGCTCCTCGCTGGTAGGATAAGTCGCTCACATTGTCGCGACAGGGAGGCCGCCATGTCACGTATTCGACGCCACGTCTGCACCCGGTGCGGAAAACCTGCCGCGTGACCCGCGACGGTCAGGCGATGCTCTACGGGCTGGGGGCGGTGGCGCTCTGGTCCACTGTGGCCACCGCCTTCAAGGTGGCGCTGGGCTTCATGTCGCCGCTGGAACTGATGTGGCTCGCCTCGCTGGTCTCCTGGGCGGTGATCGGTGTGCTGGTGATCCGCCAGGGGCGCGCCGGCCAGGCGCTGCGCCGTGGCTGGCGGACTGCGGCCTGGGCGGGGCTGATGAACCCGGTGGCCTACTATCTGATGCTGTTCGGTGCCTACGACCGCCTGCCGGGCCAGGAGGCCATGGCGCTCAATTACACCTGGGCGCTGGCCATGGCGTTTCTGGCGGTGCCGATTCTCGGCCAGCGGCTGACTCGCATGGACGTGCTGGCGGGGCTGATCGCCTATGCCGGGGTCTGGGTGATCGCCACCCGGGGGGCGGTATTTGACGTGGCCTTCGCCGATCCCCTTGGCGTTGCCATGGCGCTGGCCTCGACGCTGATCTGGGCGCTCTACTGGCTGCTTAACGCCCGCGATCACCGTCCACCGCTGGTGGCCCAGTGGCAGAACTTCAGTGTCGGGGTGCCGGTGCTGACGCTGCTGCTGCTGGCCGGCCCCGGCCTTCAGTGGCATGGCTGGGCGGGGCTCGGCGCCGGGATCTACGTGGGGCTGTTCGAGATGGGCATCGCCTTCGTGCTCTGGCAGTTGGCCGTGCACCAGGTGTCACGCACGGCGAAGGTCTCCAACCTGATTTTCCTGTCGCCGCCGGTATCGCTGCTGCTGCTCTATCTGGTGGTGGGTGAGCCGATCCGCGTCTCCACCCTGATCGGCCTGGTGCTGATTCTCGGCGGGCTGGGGCTTCAGCAGTGGCAGAAGGCCCCGGCGCCGTTGTCTCAGTCCTGAACTGCCAGGGCGGTGCCGTTTTCTTCCATCAGCGCCTTCAGTTCGGGCCAGACGTTGTCGAGAATGATCGGCTGGCCGGCGGCAGTGGGGTGGATGCCGTCGCTCTGCATCAGTGTCTCGTCCAGGGCCACCCCCTCCAGCAGGAAGGGCACCAGGGAGAGGTCGAAATCGATAGCCAGGCGGTGGAAGACCCCGGTAAAGGCGTCGCGGTAGGCGCGGCCGTAGTTGGGCGGGATGTCGATGCCGAGCAGCAGCACCTCGGCCTGTGCCTGCTGGCTTGCCTCGATCATGCGCCGCAGGTTGGCCTCGAACTGGCCCGGGGGCAGGCCGCGAAGGCCGTCGTTGCCGCCGAGCTCGAGCAGAACAATGTCCGGGGTGTGCTGTCCGAGAAGCTCGGGCAGGCGGCTGGCACCGCCGGCGCTGGTCTCGCCGCTGATGCTGGCATTGATCACCCGCGCCTTTCCGTCGAGCCGCGCTTCCAGCAGACTGACCCAGCCTTCGTCGGTTTCGATACCGTAAGCCGCACTCAGGCTGTCGCCCATTACCAGCAGGGTGGGGCGCTCCTTGGCCAGGGCCGCGGCGGCGCCGGCCGCCAGGGCTAGGGTCAGGGGCAGAACGAGCCACCAGATGGTGAATCGACGCAACGCAACTTCAGGGAACCCCTTCAACATGAACGATACCTCTCGCATGGACATGACACCGATTCTACACGCCGAGGACCTGTCCAAGCAGGTCAGGAGCGGCGACCGGCAGCTCAACATTCTGAGTGATCTGGCCATCTCGGTGTTCCCCGGCGAGACGGTAGCGATCCTCGGTCAGAGCGGTGCAGGCAAGTCGACCCTGCTGGGGCTGCTGGCCGGGCTCGACCTGCCCACCGGCGGTTCGCTGTCGATGTTCGGCGAGCAGCTCTCGGCGTTGGACGAGGACGGCCGGGCCCGGCTGCGCAACGGCCGGGTGGGTTTCGTGTTTCAGAACTTCCAGCTGCTGCCCACGCTCACCGCGATGGAGAACGTGATGCTGCCCCTGGAGCTCTCGCCGCAGCCCGGTACCGAGGACCGCGCCCGGGAGTGGCTGCAGCGGGTGGGCTTGGGCGAGCGCCTCGACCACCTGCCCAAACAGCTCTCCGGCGGCGAGCAGCAGCGAGTGGCCCTTGCCCGGGCTTTCGTCACCGGCGCCGAGCTGGTGTTTGCCGACGAGCCCACCGGTAACCTGGACCCGGAGACCGGCGAGCGCATCATCGACACCCTCTTCTCGCTCAACCGCAAGGCCGGGACCACCCTGGTGCTGGTCACCCACGACCATGCCCTGGCGCGACGCTGCGACCGTTGCCTGCGTCTGGCGCATGGCCGCCTGGAGGAGATGAGCCTCGATAAGGTGAGCGCATGAGCCTGACTGCCCTGCGCCTGGCCCGCTTCTCGGCCCGAGGACTTGTTCGCGACCTGCGCGCCGCCGACGTTCGAGCGCTATTTGTGGCGCTCGCGCTGGCGGTGGCCGCCTCCACCATGATCGGCTTCTTTCTCGACCGCCTGGACCGCGGCCTGACCCGTCAGGCCAGCCAGCTGCTGGGCGGTGACCTGGTGCTGGAGCAGGGCCGGCCCTTCGATAGCGAGCTGCGCCAGACCCTGGAAGAGGCCGGCCTGGTGCTCAGCGACCAGGTCGACATGGTCTCCATGGCCAGCCTCGGGGATGCCTTTCAGCCGGCCAGCCTCAAGGTGGTCGACCGGCGCTACCCGCTCTATGGCGGCGTGTACGTGGACCTGGGCGAGGGGGCCGAGGTGGTCGCCCGGGGCCCGGCTCCCGGCGAGGCCTGGCTGGCACCCCGCCTGGCGCTGCTCCTCGACGCCGAAATCGGCGACCGGGTGAGCCTGGGGGAAACGGAACTGACCGTGGCCGGACTGGTCGAGCGCGAGCCCGATCAGTCCGGGGGCTTTGCCAACTTCAATCCGCGGCTGATGATGCATATCGATGATCTGGCGGCCACTAATCTGGTGCAGGACGGCTCCCGCGTGGAGTTCGAGCTGCTGGCCGCTGGCCCCCCGGATATCATCGACGACCTGGCGCCGCTGCTGGCCCAGCTGCGCCGCGACGGGGTAGAGGTGCGCGACGTGCGCCGCGACCGGCCCCAGCTCGGTAATGCCCTGGAGCGCGCCGAGCGCTATCTGAGCCTGGCGGGGCTGGCCGCCGTGCTGCTGGCCGGTGTGGCGGTGGCCATGGCCACCCGCCGCTATGTGGATCGTCATCTGGATACCGCCGCGCTGATGCGCTGCTTCGGTGCCACCCAGCGGGAACTGATCCGCGTATTCAGCCTGCAGCTGCTGTGGCTGGCGCTGGCGGCCTCGGCGGTAGGGGCGGTGCTGGGCCTGGCCGGCCAGGCGGCGCTGCTGGCGCTGCTGACCGCTTTCCTGCCCATGGAGCTGCCCCCCCCCGGGGCGCTGCCGCTGTGGCTCGGCGTGCTCACCGCGCTGGCCGTACTGGTGGGCTTCGCCGGCCCGACCCTGATTCGTCTCAAGAAGGTCAGCGCGCTCAAGGTCCTGCGCCGCGAGCTCGACCCGCTGCCGGCCTCGGCCTGGCTGGTGGTGGCGGTGGCCAGCGGCGTGTTCGGGGCGCTGTTGTGGCTCTACTCCGGCGACCTCGGCCTCTCCGTGGGCCTGCTGCTCGGCGGGCTCGTCATGCTGGTGGTGCTGTGGGGGCTCGGCTCACTGTTGCTGGCGGGGGTGCTGCGCCTGGCCGCACGCCTGCCGCGTCGCGGCGGTGAGGCCGACCTGATGCAGGCGCTGCGCCTGGGCGGTGCCCAGCTGGCACGGCGGCGTACGGCCAGCCTGGGCCAGCTGCTGGCCTTCTCGGTGACCTTCTTTGCCATGGCGATGATTGCTCTGGTGCGCGGCGATCTGCTCACCACCTGGGAGACTCAGCTGCCCGAGGACACGCCGAACTACTTTGCCATCAACATTCAGCCCCACGAGCGCGAAGATTTCGAGGCGACCCTGGGCGACGCTGCCGATGCCCGCAGCGCCCTCTACCCGATGGTGCGCGGGCGCATCACTGCCATCAACGACCAGCCGCCCAGGGAGGCGGTACCGGCGGATGCCCGTGGCGACAACACCCTGCGCCGCGAGCTCAACCTGACCTGGCGGGAGACCCTGCCCGAGGGCAACCGCCTGGTGGCGGGGGAGTGGTTCGATGCGCTGAACGGCACCGAGTCCGGCGGTTGGCTCGGCGAGGTGGACGCCGAGCCCAGCGTGGAGCGGGTGCCCATCTCCGTCGAAGACGGCCTGGTGGCGCGCTTCGGGCTGGCGCTTGGCGATACCCTGACCTTTGCCATCGGCAGCGAGGAGATCGTCGGCGAGATCGCCAGTCTGCGCAACCTGGACTGGGACAGCTTTCGGCCCAACTTCTTCGTGATCTTCCCGCCCGGCGTGCTGGAGCGCTTCGGTCACAGCTACATCACCGCCTTCCATCTGGACGCCGAGGAGAGCACCACCCTGCGCGAGCTGGTACGGGCCTTCCCCGGGGTGACGCTGCTCAACGTCGACGCCATCCTCGGCCAGGTGCGTGAGCTGCTCACCCAGGTGACCCGGGCCGTGGAACTGGTGCTGATCTTCGTGCTACTGGCCGGGGTCAGCGTGCTCTACGCGGCGCTGACCGCTAGCCGCCCGGTGCGCGCCCACGAGAGCGGGCTGCTGCGGGTGTTCGGCGCAGGCAACCGCATGCTCTCTCGGGTGCAGGGAGCCGAGTTCGCCATCCTCGGCCTGGCCAGTGGCCTGATGGGCGCGCTGCTGGCGGAGCTGGCGACAGCGGCCATCTACCTGGCCTGGTTCGACCTGACGCCGCGCCTGCACGTCTGGCTGTGGCTGGCGCTGCCGCTGGGCGGGGCGCTGCTGATCGGCGCTATCGGCCATCTGCTGTCCCGGGGTCTGCGTCGCCAGGCGCCGGCGGCTAGCCTTGGCCTGCTGGGCGAGACGTGAAGGAAACGACATGAAAACAGATACCCTGCGCTATCGGCTGCTGGATGCCCAGCTCTCCCTGGCCCGAGAGAAGGAACGCTCGGTGATCCTGCTGCTCACCGGCCATGCGGTGACCCACAAGGGGCAGGTGGTCAACCGGCTCAACCACTGGCTGGAGAACCGCCATACCGAGGTGCACGCTCTGGGGCCGAGCAGCGAGGAGCAGTCGCGGCCCTACTGGTGGCGCTACTGGCGGCGGATTCCCGATCGCGGCCGCATCGGCATCTTTATCCACGGCTGGTATGGCGATGCGCTCTTCGCCCGCGCCGAGCGCCGGCTCTCCGCCGGCGCCTTCCAGGACCGCCTCGAGCAGATCCGCCACTTCGAGGCCGAGCTCGCCGCCGAAGGCGTGGTGCTGCTCAAGCTCTGGAACGATATCGGCCGACGCGAGCAGCGCCGCCATCTGGCCGACCTGCAGCAGGACCCGGCTCGGTCCTGGCAGGTCGGGCCCACCGAGTGGCAGCGCCACGGCCAGCACGCCATCATCGAGGCGATCGGCAAGACGCTGCGTCATGACACCGAGGCGCCCCACGCGCCCTGGCAGCGGTTGTCCTTCCGCGAGCCGGATGAGCAGCTCAGCCGAGTCGGCCGCGCCCTGCTGGCCGTCATGGAAAATCCGCCAGAGCCGCCGGCGGCGACGCTGGCGGCACTGCCGGACGAGGGGGCGGGGGCTCCCTCGCTGCGCCGCGCCGATGCCGCGGTGGAGGAGCGCCTCGACAAGGCCGCCTACCGCGAGCGCCTGATCCGCGGGCAGGCCCGCCTGGCCGCCAACGCCCGGGAGATCGCCCGGCGGCGCATCCCGGTGATTATCGCCTTCGAGGGCCACGACGCGGCGGGGAAGGGCGGTAGCATTCACCGGATCACCGCGGCGCTGGATGCCCGCCAGTACCGCGTGCATCGTATCGGCGCGCCCAGCGACGAGGAGCAGGCGCTGCCCTGGGGCTGGCGCTTCTGGCGTCGCCTGCCCGTCGACGGGCGCATCGCCATCTTCGATCGCAGCTGGTATGGGCGGGTGTTGGTGGAGCGGGTCGAACAGCTGGCGAGCCGCCCGCAGTGGCAGCGTGCCTATGATGAGATCCGCCACTTCGAACAGCAGCTGCTGGAACATGGTGGGGTGCTGATCAAGCTGTTCCTTGCCATCGAGAAGGAGGAGCAGCTCAGGCGTTTCGAGGCCCGTGCCGATACCCCCCACAAGCGCCACAAGCTCACCGCTGAGGATTGGCGCAACCGAGAGCGCTGGGACGACTATCAGCTCGCCATCGACGAGATGTTTGCCCGCACCCATGCGCCTGGCGCCGAGTGGTCGCTGGTGGCCTGTGACGACAAGCGTCGCGCTCGGCTGGTGGTGCTGGAACACGTCAACGAGCGGCTAGAGGCGCGTTTGGCCTTGGCCGTCTGAAACCCGCGGGTTAACCCGCTATGCTGTGCCTCATCAGGCTCTCTTCCCCTCGATCACACAGGAGGTGATCCCATGTCGCCCCTCATCCCCTTCTCGTCGCCGTCGGCACTCTCCCTGTCGCTTGCCCTCGCCCTTGGCCTCTCCGTCGGGGTAGCTTCGCCGGCCTTGGCAGATGCCGATCGCCTCGAGGCCGACCTGCGTGCCTTCTTCGCCGGCGAGGGAACGCTCGAGATCGGCGAGGTCTCCTCGGGGCTGCTGCGTAGCCGCGTCACCGCCGAGGATCTGCGGTTCGAGAGCCACGACGGCGAGCGGCTCTCGGTCGCCAACTACATCGTGAACGGCGACTATGACCGTCCCGATGAGGTCACCCTGGAGGGCATCCGCCTGGCGGCGTTCATGGACGAGCCGGGGGTGATGAGCATCGAACAGGTGGTGCTGAATAAACCCCGTCGCGCGGTGCCGCCGCGCGACGAAGAGGCACTGGCCGAGCAGTGGCTGGAGAGCCTGGCGCTCGCCGGGCTGACGCTCGAGCTCGATGAGGGGACGCTGGCCTCCCTGGCCAGCCTGCGCCTGGATGGCAACCTCGAGGATGGCAGCGGCGGCCTGTGGGTCGAGACCCTGGCGCTCGACCTGGCGAAGATGATCGACATGGCGCCGGAGGAAGAACGCACCCGGCTGCGCATGGTCAGCAACGTGCTGACCGATGGTAGCGGTGAGTTGCAACTGGATGCTTCTTTCCGCGGGGAGTGGGAGGAGGGGAAGTCCCATGGCATTCTGCGCAGCGACAGCGAGATCACACTTCGTGACGCCCTGCGCCTGGCGCTGGACGTCGAACTGCCACTGGTGCTCCCCGAGGGAGCCGAACCCGCCGAGCTGTTCGATGACAGCGATCTGCTGGAAGATGCCACCCTGCTGGGCGGCGATATTCGCTTGATCATCGGCGATGACGGCCTGTTTGGCCGCCTGGCGACCCTGGGCGCGGCCATGGGAGGCGTCACTGAGGCCCAGTATCTGGAGCAGGCGCGTACCCAGGCCGAGGGCTTCGGGATGATGTTCGGCCCTCAGGTGCAGTCGATCCTGACAGGGCTGGTAGCGCTGCTGGAAGGCAGTGCCAGCGAGCTCGAGATCGCGGTGGGATTGCCGGCCGAAAGCAATCTGGCCACCTATACCGGTGATCCGCTGGGCCTTCCCGACAAGCTCTCCTTCAACGTTCAGACGCGCTGAGCCCAGATGACGGGTTCGAGGGTCGAGCTGCGCGGATGTGTCCGCGGGGGATGAAATTGCCGCAGCCCCGGATGATTGCCTTTCATGTGAAAGCCGTCCGGGGGTGGGGTATCATATTGCCCTCAGATTTCTCCCTTGATGCGAGGTCCTCCGCCCATGTTCAGCCGTGACATGACGATTGCCGGTTTCGATGACGTCCTGTTCGACGCGATGCAGAAGGAAGTCGCGCGCCAGGAGGCGCATATCGAACTGATCGCTTCCGAGAACTATGCCAGCCCCCGGATCATGGAAGCCCAGGGCAGCCAGCTGACCAACAAGTATGCGGAGGGCTATCCCGGCAAGCGCTACTATGGCGGCTGTGAATATGTGGACATTGTCGAGCAGTTGGCCATCGACTACGCCAAGGCGCTGTTCGGCGCGACCTACGCCAACGTCCAGCCCCATTCCGGCTCCCAGGCCAACGGTGCCGTCTTCCAGGCGCTGGTCAAACCGGGTGACACCGTGCTGGGCATGAGCCTTGACGCCGGCGGCCACCTGACTCACGGCGCCAAGCCCAACTTCTCGGGCAAGCACTATCACGCCGTGCAGTACGGCATCGACGAGAGCGGCCGTATCGACTACGAGGAAGTGGCGAAGCTGGCCCGTGAGCACCGGCCGAAGATGATCATCGCTGGCTTCTCCGCCTACTCCCAGATCATCGACTGGGCGAAATTCCGCGAGATTGCCGACGAGGTGGGTGCCTACCTGCTGGTCGACATGGCCCACGTGGCCGGCCTGGTGGCGGGGGGCGTCTACCCGACACCGCTGCCCCACGCCCACGTGGTCACCACCACGACCCACAAGACCCTGCGCGGCCCGCGCGGTGGTCTGATCCTCTCCGCCGAGGGGAACGCCGACATCGAGAAGAAGCTGCAGTCTGCGGTGTTCCCGGGCTGCCAGGGCGGTCCGCTGGAGCACGTTATCGCCGCCAAGGCGATCTGCTTCAAGGAGGCCATGGACCCCGAGTTCAAGACCTACCAGCAGCAGGTGGTAAAGAACGCCCAGACCATGGCCGGCGTGTTTATCGAGCGCGGCTTCGACATCGTCTCCGGCGGCACCGAGGACCACCTCTTCCTGCTCTCGCTGATCAAGCAGGGCCTGACCGGCAAGGACGCGGACGCCGCCCTGGGCCGTGCCCATATCACGGTCAACAAGAACGCCGTGCCGAACGACCCTCAGAGCCCGTTCGTGACCTCCGGCCTGCGCATCGGCACCCCGGCGGTGACGACCCGCGGCTTCGCCGAGGGTGAGTGCAAGGATCTTGCCGGCTGGATCTGCGATATCCTCGACGCCATGGCCAACGGCGCCGATTCCGCCAGCATCGAAGCCGAGGTGAAGGGCAAGGTCGAGGCCGTCTGCGGCCGGTTCCCGGTTTATCGGTAAGCGAAAGTGACGCCCGGCCGATCGACTTTTGATCGATCGGCCGCTCCAGCCGCCCGGGCATGATGCGCCCCGCGCCTTGACAACGGCGCGGGGCGAGGTCTTTAGGGCCTCTCAATTGCCAACATGACTTATTCTCATGGTTGGGTGCGCACCCTCGCTCCGATCCAGTATGCTGATCTCCAGAGATAAAAAAAGTCGGGTAGACCGGCAGGCAACGGAGCGCAACCACATGTCGACACTGACGTTTCAGGGTGCGGTGAAGGAAGTCACCGGCTCTCGCTACCTGATCGAGTTGGACGGTAATGGCGGCTCGCACAAGCTGCTGCTGGAGTGCGGCCTGCACCAGGGGGGCAGCGATGCCGACGAAGCCAATGCCAAATCCTTCGGCAAGCTGGCCCATGACCTCGAGGCGGTGGTGCTCTCCCATGGCCATCTGGATCACTCAGGGCTCTTGCCCAAGCTGGTGCGCGAGGGCTTCAGCGGCCCGATCCACTGCACCCGCGGCACCCGCGACCTGCTGGAGATCATGCTCCAGGACGCGGCCTTTATCATGGCCAAGGACGTGGAGTGGGAGAACAAGTGGCGCAAGCGCAACGACAAGCCGCTGATCGAGCCGCTCTACGATCTGGATGACGTGGAGCGCACCCTGGCGCTATGCGAATCTCACCCCTATGGTCAGCCAGTCAACCTGCCGGGCGGCGCCACCCTGGTGTTTCGCGACGCCGGCCATATCCTCGGCTCGGCGATTGTCGAGCTGACCCTGCCCTCCGGTGGGCAGCAGAAGCGGCTGGTGTTCTCGGGGGACCTGGGCAACCCCAGCTCGGTGCTGATGAAGGATCCCGAGAAGCTCTACGAGGCCGATCTGGTGCTGATGGAGAGCACCTACGGCGACCGCGATCACCGCCCCCTGGATGAGACCCTGGAGGAGTTCGCCCAGGTGCTGGAGGAGGCCCACGAGGCGGGCGGCAACGTGCTGATTCCCGCCTTCGCGGTGGGGCGCACCCAGGAGATCCTCTACCACCTGAGCGTGCTCTACCACGAGGGGCGGCTGCGCCAGCAGATGGTGTTCCTCGACAGCCCCATGGCGATCAAGGTCACCGAGCTTTACCACCGGGCGCGCAAGGCGCTGGATCCCGACGATCTCAAGGTGCTCAATATCGCCGCCAGCGGCGACACCCGCCAGTACCTGCCGATCCTGCGCATGACCCGCACAGTAGAGGAATCGATGGCCATCAACCGCATCCACGGCGGAGCTATCATCATCGCCGGGGCCGGCATGTGCACCGGCGGGCGCATTATTCACCACTTCCGCTACAACCTGGAGAAGTCCACGACTCGGCTGGTCATTGTCGGGTTTCAGGCCGCCGGCACCCTGGGCCGTCAGATCGTCGATGGCGCCGAGCGAGTGCGTGTGCTGGGCCACGACCTGGCGGTCAAGGCGAAGGTGCATACCATCGGCGGTTTCTCCGCCCACGCCGGCCAGACCGAGATGATCGGCTGGGCCGGCGCCTTCCGCAACAACCCCCGCTTCTACCTGGTCCACGGCGAACCCGGGACCCAGGAGGTCTTCAAGGCCGCTCTGGCGGATAGCGGTATCGAGGCCGAGATACCCGCCTACGGTGATCGCATCGAGCTGTAACGCTCCCCGTCGCGGCTTGATGCAGGTCAAGCTGCGACGACATGCCCCATGCTATCCGCAGCCCGCTGGTCTACACTGACTTTAAGTTAATATTATGTAATTAGCTTAGAGAGATTAGTTATGAAACTTATGATCAAGACGCTGCTGGCGAGCTCCCTGATGGCCGCTGCCCTGACCGCTGGCCCTGTCCTGGCCCAGGACGACGATGCCTACCGCGAGACCCAGCTGGGGCTCTATGTGTCGGCCGCCGAGGCCTATGAAATGATTCAGGATAACGAGCGCGCCATCCTGATCGACGTGCGTGATCCCATCGAGATCAAGTTCACCGGTTTTGCCGAGCCCACCGATATCCACGTGCCTTGGGTGCTGGCCGACCGCGACACCTTCGACGAGGAAGCCCAGACCTGGCCCACGGTGCGCAACGCCGACTTCGAGGCTCAGGTGAAGGCACGCCTTGATGCGCTGGGCGTAGCCGAGGACGACCCGATCATCGTGATGTGTCGCTCCGGCGCCACCCGCAGCGCCCCCGGCGCCGATGTCATCACCGAGATGGGCTACCGCCAGGTCTACTCTGTCAATGACGGGTTCGAAGGCTCCACCCTGAAGGAGGGCGACTCCAAGGGCGTGCGTGCCCTGAACGGTTGGCGCAATTCGGGGCTGCCCTGGAGCTACCAGATCGATCCCGACGTGGCCTGGCGTCCGGCCAACTGATCGCAGCGTGTCGCAGCGTGCTTTCAGGCAATCCAATACCGGTTTGTGTCGCTGATCCTTCTCCGACAATCCGAAAGATTACCGTTATGAAAAAGGTGAACCCATGAGCTTCAAGACGACCCTGACCCTGGCCGCCGCGGCCACCGCCATCGGTTTCTCCGGCGCCGCCCTGGCGGAAAACCACGGCGATGACAGCGCCCATGACACGCAGCGTGCCCTGGTCATTCTCACCAGTGACTCATTGCAGACCCAGGGCATGGTGATGATTCTTTCCAACGCCATGCAGCAGCAGGGCACGCAATTGAACATCCTGCTCTGCGATGCCGCCGGGGATCTGGCCCTGGACGGCTACGAGAGCGCGGAGGCGATCAACACGCCCCCCAGCAACCCGGCGGGTCAGGTCAAGCCGGAGGGCATCATGGGCATGCTGATGGGTAACGGCGCCAGCGTGGATGTGTGCGCCATCTATCTGCCGAATTCCGAGCATGAGGAAGGCGATCTTCGCGAGGGTGTCGGCGTGGCTGCCCCGGGCCCCATCGCCGAGATGATGCGCGACCCGTCCATTCCGGTTTACAACTACTGAGTCAGCCGACCAAGGAGCAGAAGATGAAGAGCAACGTAGGCGGTATCGACAAGTGGCTGCGTATCCTGGTGGGTGCCGTGCTGATCCTGCTGGCATTGACCGGCATCATCGGTGTCTGGGGCTGGATCGGCGTCGTCCCGCTGGCCACTGGTATTTTCAACTTCTGCCCGGCTTACAAGCTGTTGGGCATGAACACCTGCAAGCTGAATAAATAGCCAGCGCCGGCCATGGCCGGCTCTTGAATCGCGGCGCCCGCGGCCTGAAGGCCGCGGGCGCCGTGCGTTGGTGGCCACCCGTGGGGAGGCTATCGGCGCCATGGGCACTATCAATCGTCATTTAGAGCAAAATGAGCTAAGCTTATTCCAAATACAGCGACATGATATTCGGCCACCACCGAATGCCATCAGGAGAAACGCTCATGAATACCTTTGCTCTGTCACCCAGCACTGGCGCCGGCCGCCCCGATATCGCGGGCTTCTTCGACCCGCGCACCTTCAGCGTGCAGTACGTGGTCAGCGACCCGGCGACCGGCAAGTGTGCCATTATCGACCCGGTCCACGATTTCGACGAGAAGTCGGGCGCCACCGCGACGCATCATGCCGATGAGCTGCTCGCCTACGTGGCGGAGAAGGGGTTCGAAGTGGAGTGGGTGCTCGATACCCACCCCCATGCCGATCACTTTTCGGCGGCGCGGTACCTGAGCGAGAAGACCGGCGCGCCCACCGCCATCGGCGAGAAGGTGGTGGAGGTCCAGACACTCTGGAAGACGATCTATCACTGGTCGGACTTTCCCGCTGATGGCTCCCAGTGGGACCGTCTGTTCGCCGAGGGCGACACCTTCCGTATCGGTGAGCTCGAGGCGCGGGTGATGTTCTCGCCGGGCCATACCCTGGCCTCGATCACCTATGTGATCGGCGATGCCGCCTTCGTCCACGACACCCTCTTTCAGCCGGACTTCGGCTCCGCGCGGGCGGACTTCCCCGGCGGCGATGCCCATCAGCTGTGGCGCTCCATCCAGGCAATCCTGGCACTGCCCGATGAGACCCGGCTGTTCACCGGCCACGACTACATGCCCGACGGTCGAGAGCCGCAGTGGGAAAGCACGGTGCGCGAGCAGCGTGCAACCAACAAGCACCTGGTTGGCGGCGTCACCGTGGAGGACTACGTGGCAATGCGCAACGCGCGTGACAGCGAGTTGCCGATGCCCAAGCTGATCCTGCACTCCCTGCAGGTCAATACCCGCGGCGGCCGCCTGCCCGAGCCCGAGGCCAACGGCAAGCGCTACCTGAAGATCCCCCTCGATGCTCTGGAAGGGGCGGCCTGGGAGTAGCGCTCCGGCATCGTCGTCGGCTGCACTTGCCGGGAAGACTGCGCGACGCCGGGTGGGAAGGGTGGCAAACCGTGACAGCCCCTCTGTTATAGCAAATCAGTCTATTCTTAGAACCGTGCATCGGCTATGCTGTCAGTATATCCGGAAGCCATGACACCGACGGAGGCTGCTTCCCATGTCAAATCCCATCGTGACCCACTTCTTCGACGAGCCGACCAACACCTTCAGCTATGTGGTGCAGGACCCCGATGGCACATCCTGTGCGATCCTCGATTCGGTGCTCGATTTCGACTATGCCGCCGGGCGGACCGACGTGCGCTCTGCCGACGAGATCATCGCGTTCGTGCGTGACAATGGCCTCGAGGTCGAGTGGATCCTCGAGACCCACGTGCATGCCGATCACCTCTCGGCGGCGCCCTACCTGCATGAAACGCTGGGCGGCAAGACCGGCATTGGTGCCAATATCACCGTGGTGCAGGACGTCTTCGGGAAGGCGTTCAATGCCGGCACCGAGTTCGCCCGCGACGGCAGCCAGTTTGACCGCCTCTTCGAGGAGGGTGACACCTTCGCCATCGGCAAGCTGGAAGGGCGGGTGCTGCACACCCCGGGCCACACCCCGGCCTGCCTGACCTACGTGATCGGCAATGCCGCCTTTGTCGGCGACACCCTGTTCATGCCCGACTACGGCACCGCCCGCTGCGACTTCCCCGGCGGCGACGCGCGCACCCTCTTTCGCTCCATCCAGAAGGTGCTGGCCCTGCCGGAGGAGACACGCATCTTCCTGTGCCACGACTACAAGGCACCGGGTCGTGAGGAGTACCAGCACGAGACCAGCGTGGCCGAGCAGCGCGCCCGGAACGTGCATGTCCACGAGGGCATCAGCGAAGAGGCATTCGTCAAGATGCGCACCGAGCGTGATGCCACCCTCGATATGCCGAAGCTGATCCTGCCCTCGGTTCAGGTCAATATGCGTGCCGGCCAGATGCCGCCTGCCGAAGATAACGGCCAGGTCTACCTGAAGGTGCCGATCAACAAGTTCTAAGGCGAACCGCGTGAACCCCAAACGCTACCTGCCCATTCTGCAGTGGCTGCCCGGCTATGGCCGCGCCACCCTCACCAACGACCTGCTGGCGGCGGTGATCGTTACCGTCATGCTGATCCCGCAGTCGCTGGCCTACGCCATGCTGGCCGGGTTACCACCTGAGGTAGGGCTCTACGCCAGCATTGCGCCGCTGGTGATCTATGCCGTGTTCGGCACCAGCCGCACCCTGGCGGTGGGCCCGGTGGCGGTGGTATCGCTGATGACCGCGGCCGCGGTGGGGCAGATCGCCGCCCCGGGCACGCCCGAGTACCTCGGCGCCGCCCTGGTTCTCGCGCTGATGTCCGGACTGATCCTGACCCTGATGGGGGTGGCGAGGCTGGGCTTTCTCGCCAACTTTCTCAGCCACCCGGTGATCTCGGGCTTTATCACTGCCTCGGGGCTGATCATCGCCGCCAGCCAGCTCAAGCACGTGCTGGGCGTGGAGGCCAACGGCCACAACCTGCTGGAACTGCTGGTGGGTCTGGTCGGCAGCCTGGGGCAGGTAAGTGTGCCGACCCTGGTGATCGGTTTCTCCGTGCTGGTCTTTCTCTACGCGGCGCGGCGCTGGCTCAAGCCGGCTCTGCGGCGAGCGGGCGTGTCGGATCGACCCGCGGACATGCTGACCAAGGCCGCGCCGATCCTGGCCGTGGCAGTCACCACGCTGGTTACCTGGGGGCTCGGCCTCGACGCCCATGGCGTGGCGGTGGTCGGCAGCGTGCCGGCGGGCCTGCCGCCGTTGACCTTGCCCGGCTTCGACAGCGGCCTGTGGAGCCAGCTGTTCGTGGCGGCGCTGCTGATCAGCATCGTCGGCTTTGTGGAGTCGGTGTCGGTGGGCCAGACCCTGGCCGCCAAGCGTCGCCAGCGCATCGATCCCGACCAGGAGCTGGTGGGCCTGGGCACCTCCAATATCGCCGCGTCCCTCACCGGGGGCATGCCGGTCACTGGCGGGTTCGCCCGTTCGGTGGTGAACTTCGATGCCGGCGCCGAGACCCCGGCGGCCGGCGCCTTCACCGCGGTGGGCATCGCCGTGGCGGCGCTGCTGCTCACCCCGCTGATCGCTTATCTGCCCATTGCCACCCTGGCGGCTACCATCATCGTCGCGGTGCTCTCGCTGGTGGACCTCCCGGCCATCAAGCGCACCTGGGCCTATTCGCGCGGCGACTTCGCCGCCATGCTGGCGACCATCATCGTGACTCTGGTGATTGGCGTGGAGAGCGGCATCATGGCAGGAGTGGGGCTCTCCCTGGCCCTGCATCTCTACCGCACGAGCAGGCCGCACAGCGCCGTGGTGGGCCGGGTGCCCGGTAGCGAGCACTTCCGCAACGTGCAGCGCCATGACGTGGAGACCGACGACCGCCTGGCGATCCTGCGGGTCGACGAGAGCCTCTACTTCGCCAACGCCCGCTATCTTGAGGATACGGTGATGGAACTGGCCGCCCGTCAGCCGGGTCTTGAACACATTGTGCTGGCCTGCCAGGCCGTCAACGTGATCGACGCCTCGGCGCTGGAGAGCCTGGAGGCGATCAATGCTCGGCTCAAGGATGCCGAGGTGCGCCTGCATCTGGCCGAGGTGAAAGGGCCGGTGATGGATCGCCTGCAGCATACCGAGTTCTGTCATGACATGACCGGGCAGGTGTTCCTCAGCACCTATGATGCCTGGCAGGAGTTGCGCGATGAGAGCGACGGGAGTCGGTCGCGTCGCTGCGCCGAGCTGCAGATGACCCCGCTGCGTTAGCCTTACTCCCCCCCCACACACACGATTTGACAAGATTCGCATCCCCTGGATGCCCCTAAGGAGAGAGACAGTGGATTGGAGTTCATCCTTGCAGGGATTGGCCGGTGGCATTCTTATCGGCCTGTCTGCCACCTGGCTGATGGCCACGCTGGGCCGAATCGCCGGTATCAGCGGGATCATCGGCAACCTGATTACCGTGCGACCCGAGGGCGACAGCGCCTGGCGGTTGACCTTCCTGCTCGGCCTGATCAGCGGGCCGATCGTGCTGATATTGCTGGGCGGCGGCCTGGGCAACGTGGCCGGCAGCCCTGGTGACGTGATCGGCGCACCTGCCGGCGGCGTGGTGCTGATGCTGATCGCCGGTCTGCTGGTGGGCGTTGGCACCGGTCTGGGCAGCGGCTGCACCAGCGGCCACGGGGTCTGTGGCCTGGCGCGTCTTTCGCCACGCTCCCTGGCGGCGACCCTGACCTTCCTGGTGGCGGCGATCATCACCGTCTACGTGGTTCGGCACATGATCGGAGGTGGTGCATGAAAACACTCATGGGCTATATCGCCGGCCTGCTGTTCGGGCTCGGCCTGGGGATCTCCGGCATGACCGACCCGGCGCGGGTGCTGGGTTTTCTGGACCTTTTCGGTGCCTGGGACCCGACCCTGATGTTCGTCCTCGGCGGCGCCGTGGTGACCAATTTTATTGGTTACCGGCTGGTCTTCAAGCGCCCCAACCCGATCTACGGCGAGGTCTTCCAGCTGCCTACCCGCCAGGATCTGGACGTCCGCTTGATCGGTGGCTCGGCTCTGTTCGGCATCGGCTGGGGGCTTTCCGGCTACTGCCCGGGCCCGGCTTTCGCGTCCATCGCCGGGCTCACCTTGCCACTGGCGGCCATGCTGCTGGCCATGGTGGTCGGCTGGTTCCTGGCCAAGGCGATTCCCTCTCGACCTTGAATCGCTAGCTCGCACGGCTCTCCTTGCGTCCCCGCCGGCCTGGCCTGCGGGGGCGCACGCGTATGCGTCGCCAGGGAAGAATGGCCTTTGACCAATAGACCAGACGATTCGGCGTTAGGCGTATAACGGGTTAACGCCGATTTAATGGACGAGTGACACGATGTCGCACATAACGAGGATTTCATCTCATGCACGTTCTGCTGATCGAGGATGATGCCCTGGTCGCCTCAGGCATCCGGGCAGGCCTTACCGTTCACGACTTCGTGGTCGACCATGTGGAGACTCTGACCGAGGCGCGCAGCGCCATGGAGGCCGTCTCCAGTGACGCCGTCATCCTCGATCGCGGGCTGCCGGATGGCGATGGCCTGAAACTGCTGGAGGAGTGGCGCGCCGCCGGGGTCAACATCCCGGTGCTGGTGCTGACCGCTCGTGACACCGTTCCGGACCGTGTGGCGGGCCTGCACGGCGGCGCGGATGACTACCTGACCAAGCCCTTCGACCTGGACGAACTGGTGGCCCGCCTTCAGGCCCTGCTGCGCCGTGCCGCCGGGCGACCGCGTACCCTGGTCGAGCACGGGCCGCTGTGCCTGGATCCGGTGGCTCGGGAGGTCAGCGTGGACGGCCGGCCCGTGGCACTGTCGCGCCGCGAGCTGGTGCTGCTGGAGACCTTCCTTCAATCGCCGCGCAGCGTCCTCTCCGCCGACCAGCTCAAGGACAGCCTCTACGGCATGAACGATGAGGTGGAGAGCAATGCGCTCAACGTGCATATCCATCACCTGCGTCGCAAGCTCGGTAGTCGCGTGATCGAGACCGTGCGCGGGCTGGGCTATCGGCTCGGCAAGACCTCGGCGGTGGCGGTCTCGGCGGATGACGAGGTGCGGTGATGAGTCTACGCACGCGCCTGCTGCTCACCCTGGGGCTGACCCTGGCGCTGCTATGGAGCCTGGCCGCTGCCTGGTTGATGCGTGATCTTGAGGAGCAGTTCGTGGCCACCCTGGATCAGCGTCTGGCCCAGTCAGCGCGCATGGTGGCCGGGCTGATGGCCCAGCTCCCGGAGGAGGTGTGGCTCCAGGCCGATCAGCGGGCGCTGTCGATCCCGCCTATCGAGGGGCTGGCCTGCCAGGTGCATTCGCCCCGCGGCGAGATCATGGCGCGTACCCACACCGACCTGGAGACCATCCTGGCCGCGGGGGAACGCGGCCATGCCTTCCGCGAGGAGGGCGGCGTCACCTGGCGGGTGTTCACTTACGAGCGCGGCGGTCTGACCATCACCACCGCTGATCGCATGGATGAGCGTGACAAGTTGCTGGCGGATGTCTTCAGGGCGGCGGTGGTGCCCTTCGCCGTGGCGCTCCTGGGCAGCATGGTGGCGCTCTGGCTGGGCGTGCTGCGCGGACTGGCCCCCCTTAGCCGCCTGCGCAACTCCCTGGCACGTCGCCATCCGGATGCCCTGGCGCCGGTGGCCACTTACGGGGTGCCGGTAGAGCTGCGTCCGCTGATCGAGACGCTCAACAGTCTGCTGGCGCGGATCCAGCAGGCCATCGTCCGTGAGCAGCGCTTCACCAGCGATGCCGCCCACGAGCTGAAGACGCCGCTCACCGCCATCAAGACCCATCTGCAGGTAGCGCGCCGTGTGGAAGGGGACGCTGCCCGCCAGTCGCTGGCCTATGCTGAGGAGGGTGTGGGGCGACTCGCGCGCATCCTGGACCAGCTGCTGATGCTGGCGCGGGTGGAGGGACGCGTGCAGTTCGAGGACGGCGAGCCGAGCCGGCCGGCCGATGTGGTCGAGCTGGCCCTGCGCGATACCGGGGTAGGGTCGGAGCGCTTTGTGCTTCCCGAGGCATGGCCCGAGGCGGAGCTGGCACTCCCCAGGGAGCTGGCGATCACCGCGCTGCGCAATCTGGTGGACAATGCCCTGCGCCACGGTGGCGAGAGTGAGCCGGTCACGCTCACTGCCCGACTGGACGAGTCGTCCGGTGAGCTGACCTTCCGGGTGCGCGACCGGGGCCCAGGGGTAGATGACAAGACGCTCGTCCAGATGTCCCAGCGCTTCTGGCGAGCCAGCAAGCAGCGCGGCAGCGGTCTGGGGCTGGCCATCGTGATGGCCATCGTCGAGCGCTTCGCCGGCAGGCTGGATTTTGCCCGCCCCGATGGGGCAGGGCTGGAGGCGTGCCTGACCTTTCCGGTCAAGGCGGGCCGTTGAAGACCCTGTACTGAACGCTCCGTACGGGGATCGATGACACAACAAGGGGAAACCACATGACCAGCAAGAGGATCACGGGTGGGCTCGGCCTGCTGCTGGGCGTCGGCCTGGCCGTCGGGCAGGCCATGGCGCTGGAAGGTGACGCCGAGCGTGGCCAGGCGGCCGCCGGCACCTGTATGGCCTGCCACCAGGGGGACGGCAGCGGCATGAACGTGCCCGGTGGCGAGTCCTGGCCGCGTCTGGCCGGTCTGGGTGCGGACTACATCGCCAAGCAGCTGCACGACTTCAAGGCAGGCCGTCGCCAGAACGCCAGTATGATGCCCTTCGCCAATATGCTCGATGATCAGCAGATCGCCGACGTGGCGGCCTACTACAGCCAGATGCCGGTCACCGAGGCCCAGGGCGGCGACGTGGACGAGGCGCTGCTGGTTCGCGGTGAGCAGCTTGCCCTGCGCGGCGACTGGGACGCGTACATCGTCTCCTGCAAGAGCTGCCACGGACCGCGCAACGAGGGGGCCGGCAGCACCTTTCCTGGCATCGCCAGCCAGCATGCCGGCTACATCGAGAGCCAGCTGCACGCCTGGCAGGCCGACGAGCGCAGCAATGACCCGCAGAACCTGATGGGGGCCATTGCCAAGCGTATGAGCGACGAGGACATCCGCGCCGTTTCTGCCTGGCTGTCCAGCCAGACCGTGGCGTCCGAATAAGGGGAGCAATCATGAACCATCACAGGACAACCCTGGGCAGGACGACCCTGGCCATGGCCAGCGCCACCCTGGCGGCCGGCGTCAGCCTGGCGGCCATCGCCGAGTCCCCGCACCCGGCGGTGCAGACGCTGCTGGATATGGGCTATCCGGCCCCCCAGGAGGACGAGCTGGTGCACATTCCGCCCACCATGGCGGACCTCGAGGCGGCCGATATGCGCCCCGAGACCAAGGCCGTCATCCGTCGCGGCTACGACCTCTTCACCAACACCCAGCAGCTGCGCGGCGAGAACGTCTTCAACGACATGAACTGCTCGAGCTGCCACCTGGGCGAGGGGCGTCAGCCCTTCAGTGCGCCGGTCTGGCCGGCGGCGGTGACCCTGCCGGACTTTCGCGGCAAGAACCAGCACGTCAACAACCTGGAGGAGCGCATCGCCGGCTGCTTCGCCTACTCCATGAACGGCGTGCCGCCGGCATATGGCAGCGACGACATGCTGGCGATGACCGCCTATCACCAGTGGCTGGCCAAGGGTGCGCCGGTATATCCCGACCAGCCAATCTACGGTCGCGGCTTCCCGGCGCCGGAGCGTCCCGACGAGCTGAGCTACGCGAATGGCGAGCAGCTGTTCGCGGACAACTGTGCCGTCTGCCACAGCGACGACGGCTCAGGCCTCTACCAAGACGGCGAGTATGTGTTCCCCCCTACCTGGGGTGACGGTTCCAACAACTGGGGCGCCGGCATCGTGCGCACCCACACGGCGGCCGGGTTCATCAAGAACAACATGCCGCTGGGGCAGCCGCTGTCGCTCTCGGATCAGGAGGCGTGGGATATCGCCTACTACATGACCCAGCAGGAGCGCCCGCAGGACCCGCGCTACGCCGGCAGCGTGGACGAGGTGCTGGAGACGTTCGGACCCACCTTCCACAAGAACTCCAGCTATGGCCAGGAGCGTGAGGTCGATGGCCATCGCCTCGCCGACCATGCCAACTGGGGCGAGAAGGGCGACGAGATCACGCCGTGGAACGTCGGCCAGCCGCGCTTCGAGACTCTCGAGGCGGAGTGATCCTGGCCGTTCCTGTCGGGACCATTAACGTTGGTGCCCATTAAAGTTGGTGCCACCACAAAAGCCCCGCCTGGCCAAGCCAGGCGGGGCTTTCGCGTCAGGGCGCCTCGCCGCCCATCACCTCGATCATCCGTTCGGCGCTCGGTAGCCCCTGAACGCGGTCGACTCGTTCGCCGTCGCGGAACAGCGTCGAGGGAGTCGCGACCATGCCCAGTTCCTCGAACAGTTGATTGTTGGCGAAGACCTGCTCCTCGATCTCGCGGGTCTGGGCGGCGGGAGCGATCTCTTCGCCGCCGTCGCTGTGGGCGTGCAGCGCCGCGGCCGGATCCTCGGCGGCGAGCAGGGTCGCGGCCTTGGCCGGGCTGTTGGCGGTGAGAATGCCCACCATGATATGGCGCAGCTGGACCTCGCCGGCCTCCACCCAGGGACGAGCCGCTTGCCAGAACTGCCGGCAGTAGGGGCAGTTGGCATCGGTGAAGGTGTAGACCACCCGCGGCGCATCGGCCTCGCCGTCCTGGATCCAGTGGCTCTGCGCCAGGCGTGTCCACACCTCGGCGTACTGGGCGGCACGCACATGCTCGTCCAGGGCGGCATCGGAGAGGTCGTTGCCCTCGGCGTCCACCAGGGTGCCGACAATGGCGTGCTCGCCGTCCGGCGTCAGATAGATGGCCACCTCGCCGCTGGCGTAGCTGGCGGCATAGCCGATCAGACCGCCAGGTGCCTCGAATTCGGCGTGGATCTCCAGGCCCTGGGCGCTGAGCGCCTGGACCGGTGCGGGCCAGTGCTCATCGGCCTGGGCCAGGCTCGGGGTGGCGGCGGCCAGCGCCAGGGCGCCGGCGGGAATCAGGAAAGGGAGGAATCGCATGGTCAAGATATGTCTCATGGTGTCGGGCGCAGGCGGTCCAATCCGCGCTGCAGGGTGGCATGTGACAGCTCGCCAAAGTGGGTGTCCACCAGGCGGCCCTCGGCGTCGTAGTAGAGGGTGGTGGGCATCGCCATGGCGCCGGTGGCGTCGCCCAGGGCGTTGCGGGCATCGAGCAGCACGTTGTCCAGCGTCAGAGACTCGTGGTCGAGGAAACGGTTCACCAGGGCGACGTCCTCGCCCTGATTGACGAACGCAAAGGTGATGGCGCTCTCCTCCCGCTGGGCCTGCTCGAAGACCGGCATCTCGCGACGGCAGGGCGGGCACCAGGTGGCCCACAGATTGACCACCATGGGCTGGGCGTCGCGCCCGATGAGGGCCGGCAGGTCAGTGGGCTGGCCCTCGAGGGTGGTCAGCGGGGTGTCCGGCAGGGGCCGGCTCTGGCTCTCGAGCAGCAGCAAGGGACCGGCGGTGAGCCCCCAGGTGAAGGCGCCGGCCAGCAGGGCGCCGGCCATTGCCGTTCGCTGGGTCGGCGCTTTCCACAGCCGCCAGGCGGCATAGCCCAGCCCGGCCAGCAGGCCGCCCAGCGGGTCGAAGCCGCCGTCCCGGATATCCAGCAGGGAGAGCGGGCCGTCGTAGCTGCCCCAGTAGCGCACCACAAAGAGCAGGCGGGCGCCGACCAGGGCGACCAGCAGCAGGGTGAAGAGGGTGTCGGCGGTGGGCGTGCGGTGGCGTCGCCCGATCAGCGCGCCGGCGAGCAGGGCGATGCCGAAGGCCAGGATGATCAGCAGCTGGCCGATAGAAAAGCCCAGCGGGCCGATCGCGATACTCTGGTTCAGTCCGTGCATGGGGGGCTCCGTGGAGATCAAGATGTCCGGGTGGCGGCAACAGCGTCGAAGCGAGAGTGGCAGTCGCGGATTAGCAGGGTATTATTCGGCGTGCCGCAGCGGCGGCGTGGGGCGTTATGTCGCAAGGCCGTTATGCCCGCTGAAAAGTAGGATAGTGAAGGAATTCACTCTGCCCTCTTGTACAAGGAACTGCTTCCATGGCCCATTTCGCCCTGCCTTCCCTTCGCTACGCCCTCGCCGGCGTGGCACTGGCGCTGGCCAGCCAGAGCGTGCTGGCCCAGCCGCTGTCGGTCGAGAACGCCCAGGTGCGGGCCGTGCCACCGGTCTCCACCACCACGGCGGCCTTTATGGTGCTGCATAACCGGGGCGATAGCGACCTGGCGGTGGTCGATGCCCGTTCGCCGGCCGCCGAGATCACCGAGCTGCACAACCATGTGGACGTGGACGGCGTGATGCAGATGCGCCGCGTGGCCGAGATCGGCGTGCCCGCCGGTGGCAGCGCCGAACTGGCCCCGGGCGGCCTGCACCTGATGCTGATCGATCTGGTGGCGCCGCTGCATGAGGGCGATGAGGTCGAGATCACCCTGGTGCTGGAGAGCGACGAGACCCTGACCTTCTCGGCCCCGGTGCGGCGTATCGAGGTGATGGGTGGGGGCATGCCCGGGAAGGATAGCGGCCAGAAGGGGGGTCACCAGGCGCATTGAGGGCGACGCTGGGCGGGGGCGGTCCCAGCCGTTACACTACGGCAACGCCACTTCCCCCGGCCCGGAACCCAGCGATGCACTGTCCCTTCTGCGGTACCCATGACACCAAGGTCACCGACTCGCGGCTGGTCGCCGAGGGTGATCAGGTGCGCCGCCGCCGCCAGTGTGTGGCCTGCGGTGAACGCTTCACTACCTACGAAACCGCCGAGCTGGTGATGCCCCGCGTGATCAAGGCCGACGGCTCCCGCGAGTCCTTCGACGAGCACAAGCTTCGCGCCGGCATGCTGCGTGCGCTGGAGAAGCGCCCGGTGAGTGCCGAATCCATCGAGGCGGCGGTACAGCGCATCCGTCAGACCCTGCGGGCCCGCGGGGAGCGCGAGATCCATGCCCGGGACATCGGCGAGCAGGTGATGCTCGCCCTCAAACGTCTCGATCAGGTCGCCTACATCCGCTTTGCCTCGGTCTACCGGAGCTTCCAGGATATCGACGAATTCCGCGCCGAGATCGACCGCCTGGCCCAGGAACCCACCTTCGCCCCCGACGAGCCGCGAGGCTGACGACGCCATCCCGACCCCAAGGAATCCCATGGCCAAGCAGACCCCTGAAGCCTGGATGGCCCGGGCCCTGGCGCTGGCCCGTCGCGGCCTCTATACCACCGACCCCAATCCCCGCGTCGGCTGCGTGCTGGTCAAGCATCGGCAAACGGTCGGCGAGGGGTACCATCGGCGTGCCGGAGAGCCCCACGCCGAGATCCATGCATTGCGCCAGGCTGGTGAGGCCGCTCGTGGCGCCACCGCCTACGTGAGCCTGGAGCCCTGCTCTCACCAGGGACGCACTGGCCCCTGCGCCGTGGCGCTGGTCGAGGCTGGCGTGGCCCGAGTGGTGGTGGCGATGGCCGACCCCAATCCGGCGGTGGCCGGCCGGGGCATCGCACTGATGCGCGAGGCCGGTATCGAGGTAGAGGTCGGCGTGCTCGAGGAGCAGGCCAGGCAGCTGAACCCTGGCTTTATCATGCGCATGGATCATGGCCGCCCCTTCGTGCGGCTGAAGATGGCCATGAGCCTGGATGGCCGCACCGCCATGCGTTCCGGCGAGTCGCAGTGGATCACCGGTCCCCAGGCTCGCCGCGAGGTCCAGCGGCTGCGCGCCCGCTCCAGTGCCGTGATGACCGGCGTGGAATCGATCATCTTCGACAACTCCCGACTCACGGTACGGCCGGAGCAGGCCGAGCTCGACGGCGTCGAGCTGATCGCCGGTCGCCAGCCCCTGCGGGTGGTGGTGGACACTCATCTGCGGCTGCCTGAGGCTGCCGCCTGTCTGACCGAACCCGGCCGTACGCTGGTAGCCACCATTGATGACCATGAGCCGGAGCGACGAGCGAGGCTCGAGACTGCCGGCGCCGAGGTGCTGTCCCTGCCGGCCGATGGCAATGGCCGCGTTGACCTCCACGCCCTGCTGGGCCACCTGGCCGACGTGGAGCAGGCCAACGAAGTGCTGCTGGAGACGGGCGCCACCCTGGCCGGTGCCATGCTGGATGCGGGGCTGGTGGACGAGATGCAGCTGTTCGTGGCGCCGACCCTGCTGGGCGGTGACGCCCGGCCGCTGTTCCAACTCGCCGGCATCGAGACCATGGCCCAGCAGCGCGGACTCGAGATCCTCGACATTCGCGCCGTGGGCAACGACTGGCGCATCACCGCCCGGCCTGAGCGCCGCACGATGGGAGAAAAGTAGCGTGCGGCGACCTGCCACGTTACTCTGACGCCGTTTCGAGGCGGGGTGCTGCCTGTGGACGACACGACTGTCGCCGCCTGCCGACAACCGCCAAGCTGAATTTCTGGAGATCTCATGGTGAACTCAACTGCCGGTGGTCTGGCGCCCATCGCGGACCTGATCGAGGATATCCGCCAGGGCAAGATGGTGATCCTCATGGACGATGAGGATCGCGAAAATGAAGGCGACCTGATCATGGCCGCCGAGAAAGTGCAGCCTGAGCACATCAACTTCATGGCCCGCCAGGGTCGTGGGCTGATCTGCCTGCCCATGACCCGCGAGCGCTGCGAGCGCCTCAACCTGCCGCTGATGGTCATCGACAACGGCTCGGGGTTTGCCACCAAGTTTACCGTTTCCATCGAGGCTGCCGAGGGCGTGACCACCGGCATCTCCGCGGCCGATCGTGCGCGTACCGTCCAGGCCGCCGTTACCCGGAATGCCACCGCCAGTGATATCGTCCAGCCGGGACATATCTTCCCGCTGATGGCGGAGCCCGGCGGCGTGTTGCGCCGCGCCGGTCACACCGAGGCCGCCTGCGATCTGTCTGCCCTGGCCGGTCTCGACCCCAGTGGCGTGATCTGCGAGATCATGAACGACGATGGCAGCATGGCGCGCCGCCCGGAGCTGGAGCGCTTTGCCGCCGAGCACGGCCTCAAGATGGGCACTATCGCCGATCTGATTCACTACCGCATCCACAACGAGCAGACCGTGCAGCATGTGGAAGCGACGCCGGTTCATACTGCCCACGGCGAGCTGACCCTGCATGTGTTCCACGACAGCATCCAGAATGCGCACCACCTGGCGCTGGTCAAGGGGCGCCCCAGCCCCGATACCCCGACCACGGTGCGCGTGCATCTGGCCGATGCCATGCGCGATCTGCTCTCCCTGCAAAAGGGCGAAAGCGCTCAGTGGAATTCCCACCGGGCCATCGCCGAGGTGGCCCGTGCCGACAACGGTGTCTTCGTGCTGATCGATGACGGCCGGCCCCGTCAGGACCTGCGCGACTATCTCGACACCTTCCTGGAGCGCCGGCGAGTGCCGCGCACCAGTGACTCCGACGGTGCCGGCAACTACCTGACCATCGGTACCGGCTCGCAGATCCTGCGCCACCTGGGGGTGGGCAAGATGCGCCTGCTCAGCTCCCCCTGGAAGTTCTCGGCCCTTTCCGGCTTCGACCTGGAAGTGGTCGAGCGCCTTAGCCCCGAGGACATCGCAGGCGCCGCCTCCGAGCCCGACGGCGACTGACACTGATTCCCCGACCATCGAGCGGGCGCGGCCATGGCGGCGTCCCAGCACTATCAGGAAGACAGCTATGGAACCCATCTCTCAAGTGGAAGGCAGCTTTATCGACGTGGATGGCCGCTATGTCATCGTCGTGGGCCGCTTCAATCATCATGTGGTCGACAGCTTGGTGGAGGGCGCCGTCGACAGCCTGGTGCGCCACGGCGTGGCCGGTGAGAACATCGATATCGTCCACGTGCCGGGTGCCTGGGAGCTGCCGCTGGCGGTCAAGAAGGTTCTCAGGGTGGCCCGTCCCGATGCGGTGATCGCGCTGGGCGCGGTGATCCGCGGCGGCACCCCCCACTTCGAGTATGTGGCCGGCGGCTGCAACTCGGCGCTGGGCGCTCTGCAGCTTGAGTTCGAGACTCCCATCGCCAACGGTGTGCTCACCGTCAACTCCATCGAACAGGCGATCGAGCGCTCCGGCACCAAGGCCGGCAACAAGGGCGCCGAGGCGGCCATGGCGGCGATGGAGATGGTGTCCCTGCTGCGCTGCTTCGGCGATGACGACGGGGGTGAAGAATGAGTGGCGAGCGCGCCCGAGCTCCCTCCAAGTCGCAGCTCGCACGGCGTGCCGCCAGGGAGCTGGCGGTGCAGGGCCTCTATCAGTGGCAGATGACCGGCAAGTCGATCAGTGCGGTGGAGGCCGAGTTCCGCAGCCAGCTCGCCGATGACGACCTCGAGGACCACGAGAACTGGCTCAAGGTCATGGAGATCGCCGACCTGGCGCTGTTCCACGAGCTGCTGCACAACGTGGCGCGCTTCAAGGCCGACCTCGACGCCTCCATCTCGCCGCTGCTCGACCGCAAGCTGGAGGAACTCGATCTTATCGAGCTCTCCATCCTGCGCCTGGGGGCCTACGAGCTCTCGCGGCGCCTGGAGGTGCCTTACCGGGTGGTGATCAATGAAGGCGTCGAGCTGGCCAAGTCCTTCGGCTCCACCGATGGCCACAAGTACGTCAACGGGATCCTCGACAAGCTCGCGGGGCGTCTGCGCTCCGCCGAGGTGGCCGCCCGACGCCGCTGAAGGGGGTGCCCCCATGCCCAGTGAAACCGTGCCCAGCGACTCTCAGCACAGTGAAAGCCAGCACAGTGAATTCGAGCTGATTGCCCGTTTCTTCACGCCGCCGCCGCCCGAGCCAGGCGCCGGCGTTGCGCTGGGGGTCGGAGATGACTGCACCCTGCTGGCGCCGACGCCCGGCTGCCAGCTTGCGGTGAGCGTCGATACCTCGGTGGCCGGCGTCCACTATCCCGAGGACGCTCCCGCCGATGCCGTGGGCCACCGCGCCTTGGCGGTGAGCCTCTCCGACCTGGCCGCCATGGGGGCTCGTGCCCGCTGGTGCCTGATGGCGCTGACGCTGGCCGAAGCCGACGAGGGCTGGATGGCGGGCTTCTCGCGGGGCTTTCGCGCGCTCTGCGAGAGCAGCGGCGCCGCCCTGGTGGGCGGCGATGTGACTCGCGGGCCCACCGCCATCGGCGTCACGGTGATGGGCGAACTGCTTCCAGGCAGTGCCTTGACCCGCCACGGCGGACGCCCGGGGGATCTTGTCGCTGTGACCGGCGCGCTGGGCGGCGGGGCCGGCGGTCTGGCCCTCTGGCAGCGTGGCGAACGTGATCTGGACCATCCGCTGCTGAGCCGCTATCTGCGCCCCCAGCCGCGTCTAACGGCCGGCGAGGCGCTGGTGGGGCTGGCCAGCGCCGCCATCGATGTCTCCGATGGCCTGCTGGCCGACCTGGGGCATTTGCTCGAACGCTCAGGCGTGGGCGCTCTCCTCGAGCCCGAGGCGCTGCCGCTGGCCGACGGGCTGGTTGACGCCCTCGGCGAAGCGGGGGCTCGCCAGGCGGCCCTCACCGGTGGCGACGACTACGAACTGCTGCTGACGCTCTCCCCCGAGTGTGTCGATAAAGCCAGCGCACGGCTTGCCGCCCTGGGCTTGCCGCTCACCGTTATCGGCCGCCTCGAAGCGGAACCCGGCCTGCGGGGCGTGGGGGTACAGGGTGAAGCCGGCGGCTGGCAGCACTTCCATGGTCGGCCGTCCCGGGAAGGAAGCCCATGAAAAAGAAAAACGCGCCTGCCAGCGTCTGGCATCGCCCGACCCACTTCCTGGCCTTCGGTCTGGGCAGCGGTGCCTCGCCCTGGGCGCCGGGAACCTTCGGTACCCTGGCCGCCATTCCCTTCTACTGGCTGCTTTCCGAACTGCCGCTGGGCTGGTATCTGTCGGTGGTATTTGTGGCCTTTGTCTGGGGGGTCTGGCTGTGCGAGAAGACCTCCCGCGACCTCGGCGTTCATGACCACTCCGGCATCGTCTGGGACGAGTTCGTGGGCTACTGGATCACCATGGCGGCGGTGCCTTTCTCCTGGGAGGCGGCACTTTGGGGGTTCGTGCTGTTCCGTATCTTCGATGTGATCAAACCCTGGCCGATCCGCTGGGCCGACCGCCGGGTGGCGGGTGGCTTTGGCATCATGATCGACGACGTGATGGCGGGCGTCTACGCCTGGAGCATCATGCACATCTGGTTCTGGCTACACTGAACGGCCGAGATGTGGCGGCTCGCCCGCCCGGGCGATGCCAAGCGGGTTAAGGGGGGGTATGCGCAAGGAACGACTGATCGTCCCGGTGGTGGTGACGCTGGCCTTGGTCTGGGCGGTGGCCCAATTCCTCGCCTCGCTGCTTTTCGAGCGAGAACTGGCGCGTGCCCTGATCGATCTGGAGGCCCGGGGCGAGCTGGTGGTGGAGCGCAGCGAGGTGGAGCGCGGTTGGCTGAGTTCTTCCGGGATCGTGCATATCTCCCCGGTGCTGGGAGACGGCTGGCGGCTCGAGCTCTCCTACGCTGCCCGCCACGGCGTCTTCAGCACCCGCGTGGAGGGGCGCGCGCACCCTTCCACCAGCCCACGCCAATTGCGCCTGTTCGGTGACTGGCTGCCGTCGAGTCCGCCGCGTTGGCACGCCCGTTACCAGACCCTGGGCGGGACCCTGGAGGGGAGCATCCAGCTCGCCCCCTTCCTGATCAGCCAGGGGCCCCGGGAGCTGGACTTTCAGGGTGGTCAGCTCAGTTTCGAGGGGGTGTACGGCGACTGGCGCCTGCGGGCTCGGCTACGGCCCTGGCGTCTTACCGACGGGGTGGCCACCCTGGCCTCCGGGCCGGTCGCTCTCGAGAGTCGCTACGCCTATACGGCCGACGCCCACCACTTTACCCAGCATGACCTGCTGCGCATCGACCAGCTGGCCTGGCAGCAGCCCGGGCTGGAGCTCGAGGCCCATGATCTGTTCTATCTCAGCCACATGCAGCTCGATGACAGCGAGCTGCGCATTGACAGCGAGCTGACCCTTGCCAACGTGTCGATGGCAGATCAGGTGTTGCTCAGTGGTCGGGTGGCGATGGAAGTGTCGCGTATCAACGCCGATGCGCTGCGCGAAGCGCTGGCCGGGCTTCGCCGGGAGGCGGCCAAGGCCCGCGAACTCGACCCGCGGGAGCTGCTGGCCCACCTGGAGCCAGCCTTGCTGGCGACCCTGGTCGACTCGCCGCGCCTGGACCTGAAGACGGTGGATCTTGAGAGCCCCATGCTGGGACTCGCCGCCCGCGGCGACGGGGCACTGTTTTTCGATCCGCGCCGTCTCGACGAGCTGAGCCCGGCGCGACTCGACGATGACGCCGAGCAGGCGCGTTGGTTGGCGAGGCTGGACGGCGACTTCATCTGGCGCGAAGTGCCGGCCGTGGTGTCCCTGTGGCTGGGTCTGCCGCTGAGCACGCGAGACCTGGAGATCGACGTGATACGGGGCCAGGTGCGGGTCAATGGACGCCCGATGCCGCCGCTCTGGCGTTGAGCGCGGCGAGGCATCGAGGCGTCGATTTGCGGCGCTTAATTGGCCTGAAAGCACGGATCAGACTTGAAGTGGCGGAGGTTCGCCCGCATCCCTGAGCCATTGGCATGAGCCACCATCGGATCAGGATGACTACCATGAGCGACGAGCAGGATCGCCACCACGACCCCGACGCCTCGGAGTGGCTGCACGACTCCCTCGACGAGGGTGAGTCCTTCGCCCCCCACGATCAGAGCGGTGATGGCCAGCCCGACGAGAGCCAGCGCGCCATGGTGCCGGCCCGCGACACCCTCCCCGAGCGCATCTATCTGCTGCCGATTCACAATCGCCCCTTCTTCCCGGCCCAGGTACAGCCGCTGGTGATCAATCGCGAGCGCTGGGACGAGACCATACAGCGTGTCGCCAAGACAGCGCACCGCACCGTGGGGCTGGCTTTCGTGGGGGAGGGCGTCGTCGACGGTCTGGCCCATGATGACTTCCCCGAGATTGGCACCGCAGTGAAGATGCACAAGCTGCAGCGCGAGGAGGGGCAGCTGCAGTTTATCGCCCAGGGGCTGCAGCGCTTTCGTATCCAGCGCTGGCTCTCCAGGGAGCCGCCCTACCTGGTAGAGGTGAGCTACCCTCGTGAGCCGGTGGACGCCGAGGCCGACGAGGCACGCGCCTACGCCATGGCGTTGATCAACGGCATCAAGGAACTGCTGCCGATCAACCCGCTCTACGGCGAGGAGCTCAAGCATTACCTCAACCGCTTCAGCCCTCATGAGCCGGGCCCGCTGACCGACTTTGCCGCCGCCATTACCTCCGCCAAGGGGCGTGAGCTGCAGGACGTGCTGGCTACCCTGCCGGTGCTGCCCCGCATGCAGAAGGTGCTGCCGCTGCTGCGTAAGGAGATCGAGGTCGCTCAGTTGCAGAGCGAGATCAGCGACCAGGTCAACGCCCAGATGCAGGAACGCCAGCGCGAGTTCTTTCTGCGTGAGCAGCTCAAGGTGATCCAGCGTGAGCTGGGCATCTCCAAGGACGACCGCGAAAACGACGTCGATACCTTCCGCGACCGCCTGGAGAGTCTGGTGGTGCCACCAAAGGTATTGACCCGCATCGAGGAGGAGCTCGATAAGCTCTCGGTGCTGGAAACCGGGTCGCCAGAGTACGCCACCACCCGCAACTATCTCGACTGGCTGACCAGCATGCCCTGGGGCGTGCACACCCAGGATCAGCTCGACCTGGCCCACGCCCGGCAGGTGCTCGACCGCGACCATGACGGGCTGGACGATGTGAAGGAGCGCATCATCGAGTTTCTCGCCGAGGGCACCTTCAAGGGCGACGTGGGCGGCTCCATCCTGCTGCTGGTCGGCCCGCCCGGGGTCGGCAAGACCTCCATCGGCCGCTCCATCGCCGAGGCCCTGGGGCGCGAGTTCTACCGCTTCTCGGTGGGCGGCATGCGCGACGAGGCGGAGATCAAGGGGCATCGGCGCACCTATATCGGCGCCATGCCCGGCAAGCTGGTGCAGGCCCTCAAGGAGGTCGAGGTCGAGAATCCGGTGATCATGCTCGACGAGATCGACAAGATGGGGCAGTCCTTCCAGGGTGACCCCGCCTCGGCGCTGCTCGAGGTGCTGGACCCGGAGCAGAACGTCGACTTCCTCGACCACTATCTGGATGTGCGCGTGGACCTCTCCAAGGTGCTCTTCGTTTGCACCGCCAACACCCTGGATGCGATTCCAGGGGCGTTGTTCGACCGCATGGAGCAGATTCGCCTCTCCGGCTACATCGCCGAGGAGAAGCTGGCCATCGCCCGGAACCATCTATGGCCCAGGCTGCTCAAGCGGGCCAACATTCCGAAGAAGCGCATCAACCTCACGGAGGCCGCGCTGCGCCAGCTGGTCGAGGGTTACGCCCGCGAGGCGGGGGTGCGTCAGCTCGAGAAGCAGCTGCATCGTATCGTGCGCAAGGCGGCGGTGAGGCTGCTGGAGAACGACCAGTCCTCGGTGAAGGTCTCGGTGAAGAATCTCGAGACCTTCCTCGGTGCGCCGACCTTCCGCAAGGAGGCGGTGCTCACCGGGGAAGGCGTGGTCACGGGGCTGGCCTGGACCTCCATGGGCGGGGCCACCCTGCCGATCGAGGCCGGCAAGGTGCACTCGCTGACCCGGGGCTTCAAGCTCACCGGCAAGCTCGGTGAAGTGATGCAGGAGTCGGCCAACATCGCCTACAGCTATGTGCTGGGGCACCTGGGAGAGTACGGCGCCGACGCCGACTTCTTCGACTCGGCCTTCGTGCACCTGCACGTGCCGGAGGGCGCCACGCCCAAGGATGGTCCCTCGGCGGGGGTGACCATGACCACGGCGCTGCTCTCGCTGGCCAAACACCATGCCATCGAGCGGCCGCTGGCCATGACCGGCGAGCTGACCCTTACCGGCCAGGTGCTGCCGGTGGGCGGCATCCGCGAGAAGGTGATCGCCGCCCGGCGCAGCGATATCTTCGAATTGATCCTGCCCGACGCCAACCGCCGCGACTTCGACGAGCTGCCCGGCCACCTCAGAGAAGGCATGACGGTGCACTTCGCCAAGCGCTACAAGGATGTGGCCAGGGTGGTGTTCGGCTAGTCGGGCCTGGTGGGTTCCCCGCCCAGGGTGGCGGTCGCGCCGCCGTCGAGCACCAGCGTCTGGGCGGTGATAAAGGTGTTCAGGGGCGACGCCAACTGAAGCACGGCGCGTGCCACCTCGTCGGGGCGCGCCACCCGCCCGAGGGGGGTGGCGGCCTGCCAGCGGCGTCGCGACTCGGAGTCGGCGTCCTGCATGCCGACACTGACCGGCCCCGGCGCCACCGCATTGACAAGAATGCCGAGGGGGCCAAGCTCCACGGCGAGGGCGCGTGTCAGGGACAGGATAGCGCCCTTGCTCATGGCGTAGGCGCTGCGCTCGGCGCTGGTGCGCAGGCCGTGGGCAGAGGCGATATTGACGATCCGGCCGCCTTGCGACATCAACCTGACGGCGTGCTGCAGGGCCTGAAAGGGGCCGGTGACGTTGATGGCCATCACCTGTGCCAAGGCGTGGGCCGAGGTCTCCAGGAAGGGGGCGCGGTGAATGATGCCGGCCGCATTGATACAGGCGTCCAGATGCCCGGCGTCTTTGCCGATCTCGCGGAACGCAGCCGCAATACTGCTCTCATCGCAGAGGTCAATGGCGATAAACCGGGCGGGCTCCGGGCCAGCTGACAGCAGGCGGTCGAGTGGGCTTCTCCGCTCCTCCAGATCCAGCAGCCATAGTCGTGCTCCCTGCGTCAACAGCATCTCTGCGATGGCGCGACCGATCCCGCCGCCTGCGCCGAGCAGCGCAACGTCTTGTCCTGTCATGGCAAAAAGGTTCCTCGCCTGGAAAATCGGCATTATAGTGGTTTGTGGATTCTGGACACCCAAGGAGAACAATATGCCTCACTTCCCACGCCATCTGCTGGCGTCCGCGATGGCCATCCTGATCGGCACCGCGGCTTTTCAGGCTCAGGCGGAGACCCGCGTCACCTACAAGTCCGCTTCGGCGGGTACCGCGTACTACCAGATGGGGGTCGAGCTGTCGGAAGCGATCCGCCAGGGGTCCGATGGCGAGGTCGTGTTGACCCTGGAGGAGAGTCAAGGCTCGGTGCAGAACGTCATGGAGGTGATGGCACGCCAGGGCAACTATGTCTTTACCACGCCGCCGGGGCTGGTGGAGCAGGCCATGGCAGGGGAGGGCGCCTTTGCCGAGCGACAGACCCCCCGTTTCCAGGAGATTCGCGGCCTCTTCCCGATTCCTGCGATCACCATGCACTTCGTGGTGGCCGGCGACGAGGGCGTGATCGGTCTGGAAGAGCTCGAAGGCAAGCATATCCTTATTGGTCGCGGCACCTTCGGCGCTCGCGAGGCGGAGCGTTACCTGGAGATGTTCGACCTGCTGGACAAGGTTCAGGTGGCCAGCGCCAATATCGGCAGTGGTCCTGACGCTCTGAAGAACGGCCAGATCGAGGCCTTCGTCACTGCCAGCTCCTTCCCGACGCCCAACGTGATCGAGACGGCCGCCAGCATGCCCGTCAGCCTGGTCAGTCTCACCGATGAGCAGATTGCACAGACGGGCGCGGCTCGACAGACCATTCCGGGAGGCACTTATCCCGGCATCGATCAGGATGTCGAGACCACCTCACTGCCGGTGATCGCCTACACCACCACCAGCATGGATGACGAGACCGCCTATACCCTGACCAGGACCTTCTGGGAGCGGCGTGACGCCATGGCTGAAGAGACCGCCTGGTGGGGAGGTATCACCCACGATATGGTCGGCAACATCGCCGGGACCCTGCACCCGGGGGCCGTACGCTACTACGATGACGCCGGCATCGAGATACCCGACGCCCTGCGTTAAAGTCCCTCTGGCGCCCCTGGTCTCCCGGGGGCGCCTCGCGTCAGCAAGGTAGGCCCCATGTCCCTGTCCCTTTCTTCATCGCCGGCCAATGCCGGTGGTGCGACGGCGTCACGCCTGCACGCCCTCTGGGTGGTGCTGGGCGGCATCAGCGTTATCTTCCATCTGGGGCTGATCTTCTACGGCCTGACCCCCGCACTGATCAGTCGGCCCATTCATATGGCGCTGGCGCTGCCGTGGATCCTGATTCTGCTGGCTCGCACGTCCTTCGAGCGCTGGAGCGGCTGGCTGTTGACGGCGCTGGGCATTGCCGCCTGCGGTTATATCGTCGTCAACGAGCCGGCGCTGGCAAATCAATACGGCTTTATCGATACCCCCTTGCAGATGACGATCGGGGTATTTCTGATCGGCTTGACCCTTGAGGTGGCGCGCCGGGCCATCGGCTGGCCGCTTCCCACGGTAGCGCTCTGCGCGCTGCTCTACGGGGTGTTTGGCTCGCACATCTCCGGTCAGTTCGGACATCCCGGCATGCCGATGCAGAGTTTCGTGGGCACCTTGACCATTTCCGAGGGTGGCCTGTGGGGGTCGCTGACCGGGGTGAGCGTCGGCGTGGTGGCGATCTTCGTGATCTTCGGCGCCGTGCTCAACGCCGGAGAGGCGGGACGTGGCTTCATGAACATGGCCAGTGCCGTGGCCGGGCGTCTCACCGGCGGGGCCGCCAAGGTGTCGGTCATCTCCTCGGCGCTGATGGGCTCGATCTCCGGTTCGGCCTCGGCCAACGTTGCCTCCACCGGCGCCATCACGATTCCGTCCATGGTGCGCCTCGGCTATCCGCGCTCCCTGGCCGGTGGCGTGGAAGCCGTGGCCTCCTCCGGCGGACAGATCATGCCGCCGCTGATGGGGGCCGGGGCCTTCGTGATGGTCGAACTGACCGGCACCCCCTACACGCAGATCATGGCGGCGGCCATGATCCCGGCCATTCTCTACTTCGTCACGGTCTGGATCGGCATCAACGCCTATGCCACGCGCCATGATCTGCGCCCCATGGCCGACGAGGAGCGTCCCTCGGGTCGTGAGGTGCTGATCACCTCGCTGTTCTTTGCGGTGCCTTTCGTGCTTCTGCTGGAGCGCATCTTTCTTGGCGGCTATACGCCACAGTATGCGGCCAGCCTGGCGGTGTTTGCCGGCCTGGCGCTGCTGTTCTTCGACGTCACGCTCAGCGTCTCGCTGCGAGGCTTTGGCACGCGTCTGGCCGAGGCGCTGTTCACGGCGGGGCGTCAGGTGGCGGTGATCGGGGCCATTATCATCTGCGCCTCCCTGGTCATCGGGGTGCTGTCGCTCACCGGGCTGGGGGTGAAGATCACCTCGGGGATCCTGTCACTCTCCAACGAGATGCTGTGGCCGGCGCTGTTGCTCACCGCGCTGGCCTGTCTGGTCCTCGGCATGGAAGTGCCGACCACCGCGGCCTACGTCATCTGCGTTTCCGTGGCGGGGCCGGCGCTGATCTCACTGGGGCTGGAACCCTTGCTGGCCCATCTCTTCGTGTTCTGGTTCGCGCTGCTTTCCACCATCACCCCGCCGGTCTGTGGCGGCGTCTTCATTGCCGCCGGCATGGTGGGGGAGAATTGGTTGAAGGTGGCGTTCAAGGCCATGGCGCTGGGCATCGGGCTCTACATCATTCCACTGGCCATGGTCGCCAATCCCGACGTGATTCGTCTGGCCTCCGATCCGGCGGGGGCGATCTTCGATGGGGTCAAGATCGCCGTTGGCCTTGGCGGCATTTCGTTTGGCGTTATCGCACGCCGAGCGCTCTGGCTGCGCGCCCTGCTGGTGGTCGCCGGCGCGCTGATTATCTTCATGCTCTAGGAGACGACACAATGCGGATCGGCACCCTGGGGCCCATCGGCAGCAATCACGCGCTGATTGCACGTCGCTACGGCGACCGCCACGCTACCGCCTCGACAGAGGTTCTGCTGTTCGGCGACTTCTTCGCTGCCTTCGAGGCGCTGATGGCCGGTGAGGTGGATCATGTGCTGCAGTGCACGGCTCACTTCAGTCATACCGACTGCGTGGGACGCTATATGCATCGCGCCTTTCCGGTCGATCTGTTCGTGGCGGGCAGTCGTCCGTTGGCGGTGCTGGCCCGGGCCGCGGTCGCCAAGCCGGAAAGCGTGGGCTTTCAGCCGGCGACGCGGCACTATACGGATCTCGCGGCCTTTGACACGCAGGTCGAGGTGCCCACCATCGTCGCCGCGGCCGAGGGCTTGCTGGCCGGCCGCTTCGACGCCGCCATCTGCGCCCGGGACGTGCTGGATCAGCACCCCGGAGCGCTGAGACTGATCGAGGACCTGGGGCCGGCGCTGGATGTCTGGGTGCTCTATGGCAAACATCCACTGCCGGACACCAGCCCGCTGGTGCTTTCCTGAACCTGGCCTGACGGCCGGTCGCATGACAGAATCCATATTGGATTGACCATCAGAAACGCCTCGGCCCTGCGCCGGGGCGGCCCTATCAGCAGGGAAGCCGCCTCATGAAGACTCTCACCCTCAGCGTCGGTTTGATCGGCTACGGCATGTCGGGCCGGCACTTCCATGCCCCGCTGATCCAGGCGACGCCCGGTCTGGAGCTGGCCGCCGTGGTCAGCAGCGATGCCGACAAGGTCCGTGCCGACCTGCCCGACATGGACGTGCTGGCGAAGCCATCGGCGCTGCTGGCACGGCGCGATATCGATCTGGTGGTAATTGCCACCCCCAACGAGACCCACTACCCGCTGGCCAAGGCCGCCCTGGCGGCGGGCAAGCATCTGGTCATCGACAAGCCCTTCACCGTCTCGCTCACCGAGGCGCGGCGTCTGCGCAGCCAGGCGGAGGGCGCCGAGCGACTGGTCAGCGTCTTTCATAATCGCCGCTGGGATAGCGACTTCCTGACCCTGCAGGCGCTGCTCGAGGCCGGGACCCTGGGGCGCGTGGTGGCGCTGGAATCGCGACTCGACCGATTTCGTCCCGTGGTCACCGACCGCTGGCGGGATCACCACCAGCCGGGCGGCGGGATCTGGTTCGACCTGGGGCCGCATCTGCTTGACCAGGCGAGGGCCCTGTTCGGCATGCCTCGGTCGATCCTGCTGGAGCTCGCCACGGTGCGCAACGGCGCCGAGGTGGACGACGATTTCCTCTGCCTGCTGGAGTATGATGGCCTGCGGGTGACCCTTCAGGCGAGTTCCCTGGTGGCCGAACCCACGCCGCGTTTCCGGGTGCACGGCACCCTTGGCAGCTACCTGAAATTCGGCTTGGACCCCCAGGAGGCGTGGCTCAGGGCGGGACGTGTTCCGGCACCTGGCTGGGGGGAAGATGCAATGGAAGGGCGTTTGACCCTGGCCGATGGTGGGAGCGAGTCACCCACGGGCCAGGCATACCCCAACCTGGCGGGCGACTGGCTCGCCTACTATGGCGGCATCACTGCGGCACTGCTGCAGGGCACGCCGCCGCCTGTGACCCTCGACGAGGCCATGGATGTCATGTCCCTGCTCGAGAGCGGTCTGGATAGCTATCGCCAGGGACGCTGGCTGCGCCTCAAGGAGGGCAATGACCTGCGCCGCCGTCTGCATGCCGCGCGCCGCTGACTACCAGAGCGAATTCGAAGTGGACTCGGCGCGTAGCCGTTCCCGGGCAATATAGAGCGCGGCGATGGCCCTGGCTTCGTGGAAGTCTTCCCGGGTGAGCAGCGAGGAGAGCTCATTGATCGAGTGGGTCTCGACGATCAGCGGCTCGGGCTCGTCACCGGGCAGCCGCTTCGGATAAAGATCCTTGGCCAGCATCACCTGCATGCGGTGGCGCATATAGTTGGGCGCCAAGGAGAGCTCCACCAGCGGCTCCATGCTGCGCGCACCGAAGCCGCACTCCTCCATCAGTTCGCGGTTGGCGGCGGTAACGATATCCTCGCCCGGGTCCACCAGTCCCTTGGGCAGGGTCAGCACATAGTCCTCGAAGCCGGCGGCATACTCGCGGATCAACAGCACGTGCTCGGGATCGGGCATGGCGACGATCATCACTGCGCCCTGGTCGCTGCCGGTGAGGCGCTCGAAGGTGCGCTCCTCGCCGTTGGAAAAACGCAGATCGAGAGACTCGACGTGAAACAGGCGGCTCCTGGCCACTGTCTGGCGGGCGAGAACGCGAGGCTTTTGCGGCCACGCTGAGTCTGACCGGGGAGGGTGGGGCATACAGGCTCCGTTTCTGGGTAGGGAGGGCGCCTGATACAATACCATCCCTTGTCTGCCACCACCCGGGAGTCGTTATGATCGACTGGCGCGCCATCGATACCGTCCTGCTCGACATGGATGGCACCCTGCTGGACCTCCATTTCGACAGCCACTTCTGGCTGGAACACCTGCCCAGGCGCTATATGGAGCTGCATCAGCTCGACGAGGCCACCCAGGAGGTGGTGCGCTCGAGGGTGCTGCACGAGCAGGGCACCCTCAACTGGTACAGCCTGGCCTACTGGAGCCGCGAGCTTGACCTCGACATCGTGGCCCTCAAGCGCGAGATCCAGCACCTGATCGGCCTGCGCGGTGATGCCCTGGACTTCCTCAAGTGGCTCAAGCAGGCCCATCCCCGGGTGGTGCTGGCCACCAATGCCGATCGGGCCAGCCTCGAGCTGAAGCTGCCGCTGACCGGTCTGGAGGAGTACCTGGACGCCATCGTCTCCTCGGCGGATCTGGGTGTGCCCAAGGAGGCCCAGGCGTTCTGGTTGGCGCTGCAGGAGGTCGAGCCCTTCGACCCAGCGCGCACTCTGTTCATCGATGACAACCCCCGGGTGCTGGAGAGTGCTCGGGAGTTTGGCATTCGCCACCTGCTGGGCATCAAGCAGCCCGACAGCACGCGGCCGGAGAAGGAGCTCGAGGAGTTTATTGCCCTGGACCGCTTCGCATCGATCTTTCCCGGCAATCTGCCCCCGGGCCAGCGGACCGTCGCAGGGCCCGCGCCGGAGGAGGGAGCCCATGGATAGCGTTCGGCTCGACAAATGGCTGTGGGCGGCGCGCTTCTTCAAGACCCGGGGCCTGGCCAAGAAGGCCATCGAGGGCGGCAAGGTGCACTATAACGGCACCCGGGCCAAGACCAGCAGGAGCGTCGAGCCCGGCGCCCTCGTCCGTGTACCCCAGGGCTGGGATCTCCTCGAGGTGGAGGTCGTCGCGCTCTCCGACCAGCGGCGCGGCGCTCCCGAGGCGCGTGCGCTGTATCGGGAGACCGAGGAGAGCGCGGTGCGCCGTGAACGCGAGGCCGAGGCTCGCCGCCTCACCAACCAGGCCATGCAGCATCCGCTCAAGCGCCCCGACAAGAAGCAGCGCCGAAACATTCAGCGTTTCCAGCGTCAACAGCCTGACGACTAGCCAGAGAGTCAAGATGACCGACCAGATCCAGCGTTTCCTCTTCGATAACACCAACGTCCGCGGCGAGCTCGTGACCCTCGAACAGGCCTACATCGAGGTGCTCGAGCGCCACGACTACCCGCCGGTGGTCAATCGCCTGCTGGGCGAACTGCTCGCCGCCGTGGCGTTGCTCACCGACACCGTCAAGCTCGATGGCACCCTGAGCATCGAGGTGCGTGGCAAGGGGTCCCTGGCCCTGCTGATGGCCGAGTCCAACCCCGGCGGCGAGCTGCGCGCCATCGCCCGTCTGGCCGAGGATGCCCCGGTCCCGGCCGACGATGTGGGCTTTCTCGAACTGCTCGGGGGCGGTCAGATCATGATCACCCTGGACCCCCGGGAGGGGAATCGCTACCAGGGCATCGTCGCCCTGGATCACGACAGCCTCGCCGGCTGTCTGGCCGCCTACTTCGTTCAGTCGGAACAGCTGCCCACGCATCTGTGGCTGGCGGCGGACGGCCATCGCGCCGGTGGGCTGCTGCTGCAGCGCATGCCCGATGAATCACAGAACCAGGACCTTGATGCCTGGGACCGCAGCGTCGCGCTGGCCGATACGGTCAAGGATGAAGAGCTGCTGGGGCTCGCTCCCGAACAGCTGCTGCAGCGTCTCTACCACGATGAGCCGGTGCGCATCTTCGATCCCAAGTCGCTGCGTTTCGGCTGTACCTGCTCTCGGGAGCGCATCGCCTCCGCGCTGCTGACCCTGGGCGAGACGGAGCTGCGAGAGGTGCTGGCCGAGCACGGCAGCATCGACACTCAGTGCCACTTCTGCCACACCCGCTATCACTTCGGCGAGCGCGACGTCGAGGCGCTGCTGGCCGAGAGCGAGGGGCCACCCCCGGTGATCCACTGAGGCCATTGCTGCGACGCACCATGCTTCCTGTAGTGAAATGGCGCCATGTTGTAGAAAAACTACACGAATTTCGGCCAAAAACAGCGTTCCACGCGGCGACGGTTTTTGCCATAATGGCGCCGCTTTTTCGGCTCGATCGTTTCGCCCTCCGACGGGAAATCCGCAGCGGCGATCGATGGCAGGTACCCGCTGCGTCGCCACCGACGCCCGGCACACGAGAGAATCGGCCGCAAGGCCCAGGAACCGACATGACCACACCCCAAGCTCCCAAAGCCCACGTCAACCTCAGCAGCGCAGAACTGATTGAGCGTGCAGTGGCCACCGGCGAGGGCCGCCTGGCCGCCAACGGCGCCCTGGTGGTGAATACCGGTGTGCGCACCGGACGCTCGCCCAAGGACCGTTTCCTTGTCGATGAGCCGTCCACCAGCGCGCAGATCGACTGGGGCAGCGTCAACCGTCCCTTCGACGCCGAGAAGTTCGACGCCCTCTGGGCCCGCGTCGAGGATTATCTGCTGGGCAAGGAGCACTTCGTGTCGGAGCTCCACGTGGGCAGCGATCCGACCTACTGCTTGCCGGTTCGTGTTCAGACCGAGACCGCCTGGCAGAACCTGTTCGGTCGCACCATGTTCGTGCGTCCGGAAGCCTACAACCCCTCCGCCAAGCAGGAGTGGACCATCATCAACGCTGCCGGCTTCGAGTGTGACCCGTCCCGCGATGGCACCCACTCCGACGGCACCGTGATCATCAACTTTGCCCAGAAAAAGGTGCTGATCGCCGGGATGCGCTACGCCGGCGAGATGAAAAAGGCCATGTTCTCGGTACAGAACTTCCTGTTGCCCGGGTTCGACGTGCTGCCGATGCACTGCTCCGCCAACGTGGGCGAGGACGGCGAGACCTGTCTGTTCTTCGGTCTCTCCGGGACCGGCAAGACGACCCTCTCCGCCGACACGGCCCGCTACCTCATCGGTGACGACGAGCACGCCTGGGGGCCGGGCACTGTCTTCAATATCGAGGGGGGCTGCTACGCCAAGTGCATCGATCTTTCCGAGAAGAACGAGCCGGTCATCTGGAACGCCATCAAGTTCGGCACCGTGCTGGAAAACGTGGTGCTCGACGACCGCCGAGAGCCGAACTACGCCGACGATAGCCTGACCCAGAACTCCCGTGCCGCCTACCCGCTGGAGCACGTCGAAAAGCGCGTGCTCGAGAACCGCGCCGGTGAGCCCAACGCCATCGTCTTCCTGACCTGCGACATGAGCGGTGTGCTGCCGCCGGTCTCGGTGCTTTCCAAGGAAGCCGCGGCCTATCACTTTCTCTCCGGCTACACCGCCAAGGTGGGGTCCACCGAGATGGGTGCCGCCGAAGGCCTGTCGACGACCTTTTCCACCTGCTTCGGTGCGCCCTTCTTTCCGCGTCCGGCCCGTGTCTACGCGGACCTGCTGATCAAGCGCGTGGACGAGAAGGATGCCCAGGTCTACCTGGTCAACACCGGCTGGACCGGCGGCGCCTACGGTGAGGGCGGTTCGCGCTTCTCCATCCCGACCACCCGCGCCATCATCAGCGCCATCCAGTCCGGCGTGCTGCGCGAGATCGAGACCCAGCGCCTCGACGGGCTCAACCTGGACGTGCCGATGGCGGTGCCGGGGGTTGATTCCAGCCTGCTCAATCCGCGCGATACCTGGGAAGACAAGGACGCCTACGACCGTAAGTGCCAGGACCTGGCCGAGCAGTTCGTCGACAACTTCAAGAAGTTCGACGGCGTCAGCGAGGCCATCGTCAAGGCAGGCCCCAGCCTGACCTGATCACCCGGCGGCGCCTGCGCGTCTCGCCACCCCTGCAACAGCCCCGCGTGCCTCGGCCGCGGGGCTGTTGCTTTCACGGACGTCAAGTCTGCCGCGAATGGGGCGCTTGTGATACCTTGTCGCGATCGATTTTCGAGCATCAGCGAAGGGGTTACATGGACGCCACCAGCCGCATCATCACGCGCCTCGCCGAGGAGCTCTCCGTTCGCCCGCAGCAGGTCTCGGCCACCGTGGAGCTGCTCGACGGCGGGGCGACCGTGCCCTTCATCGCCCGCTATCGCAAGGAGGTGACCGGCGGGCTCGACGACATCCAGCTGCGCAACCTTCACGAGCGCCTCGCCTATCTGCGTGAGCTGGAGGAGCGCCGCGAGGCGGTGCTGGCCGCCATCGAGGAACAGGGCAAGCTGACCGTGGAGCTCAAGGGGGCCATACAGGCCGCCGACACCAAGCAGCGCCTGGAAGACCTCTACCTGCCCTACAAGAAGAAGCGCCGGACCAAGGCCCAGATCGCCCGGGAGGCGGGGCTCGAGCCGCTGGCCGAGGCGCTGCTGGCCGACCCGACCCGCGACCCGGAGGGCGAGGCGTCCCGCTATCTACGCCCGGCGGAAGGGGAGACGCCCGCGGTCGAGGATACCAAGGCGGCCCTGGACGGGGCCCGCCAGATCCTGATGGAACGCTTCGCCGAGGATGCCGAGCTGGTGGGCCGGTTGCGCGAGCGGCTATGGCAGGAGGGCGAGCTCAGCGCCCGACTGATCGCCGGCAAGGAGCAGGAAGGCGCCAAGTTCTCCGACTACTTCGAGCACGACGAGAAACTCGCCAGAACGCCCTCCCACCGGGCGCTGGCGATGTTTCGGGCTCGCAACGAGGGCGTGCTGACCCTGACCATCCGCCTGCCTGGCGAAGCAGAGGCGCCGATCCATCCCGCCCAGGTGGCCATTGCGCGGCATTTCACGATTCGCGACGAGGGCCGCGCCGCCGACAGGTGGCTGCGCGACGTGGTGCGCTGGACCTGGCGGGTCAAGCTCTACACCCATCTCGAGACCGAGCTGATGGGCCGGCTGCGCGAGCGCGCCGAGCTGGAGGCCATCGAGGTGTTCGCGGCCAACCTCAAGGACCTGCTGCTGGCCGCCCCGGCGGGCCAGAAGGCGACCCTGGCCATCGATCCGGGCCTGCGTACCGGCTGCAAGGTCGCCGTGGTGGACGCCACCGGCCAGTTCCTCGAGCACGCCACCCTCTATCCCCACGCGCCGCGCAACGCCTGGGAGGCGTCCCTGGCCGAGCTGGCCAGGCTGGTCGAGAAGCACGACGTGGCCCTGATCGCCGTGGGCAACGGCACCGCCAGCCGTGAAACAGACCGTTTGGCCGGTGATCTGGTCAAAGCCTTCGCCTCGAAGCGGGCGCTCTCCAAGGTGATGGTCAGCGAGGCGGGGGCCTCGGTCTACTCCGCCTCGGAGTACGCCTCCCGGGAAATGCCGGATCTCGACGTCACCATTCGCGGGGCGGTGTCTATCGCCCGGCGCCTGCAGGACCCGCTGGCCGAACTGGTCAAGATCGAGCCCAAATCCATCGGCGTTGGCCAGTACCAGCACGACGTCTCTCAGCTGCAGCTGTCGAGAAGCCTCGAAGCGGTGATCGAGGACTGCGTGAACCGGGTGGGCGTCGACCTCAACACCGCCTCCAGCGCGCTGCTCTCGCGAGTGGCCGGCCTTTCGCCGGCGCTGGCCGAGGCGGTTGTCGCCCGGCGCAATGCGCAGGGCGCTTTCGCCAGCCGCCGTGAGCTGCTCGATGTCAGTCGCCTGGGCCCCAAGACCTTCGAGCAGTGCGCCGGTTTCCTGCGCATCATGAACGGATCCAACCCGCTTGACGCCAGCGCCGTGCACCCCGAGGCCTATTCGCTGGTGGAGCGTATCGCTCGCCACAGCGGCCGGGAACTGGCCAGCCTGATCGGCGACAGCGCCACCCTCAGGTCGGTGACGCCGGCCGATTTCGCCGACGAGCGCTTCGGTGTGCCCACGGTGACCGATATCCTCGCCGAACTGGACAAGCCGGGCCGCGACCCGCGGCCCGAATTCAAGGCCGCGGAGTTCCGCGAGGGGGTCGAGACCCTCAAGGACCTGGAGCCCGGCATGCTGCTCGAGGGCAGCGTCACCAACGTCACCCACTTCGGCGCCTTCGTCGATATCGGCGTTCATCAGGATGGCCTGGTGCATATCTCGGCGCTCTCCGACACCTTCATCGAGGACCCGCGCTCGGTGGTCAAGGCCGGCGACATCGTCAAGGTCAAGGTGATGAGCGTCGACATTGAGCGCGGGCGTATCGGCCTCACCATGCGCCTGAACGACCAGCCCGACGAAGCGAGCGGCGGCAAGCCGCGCCGAGGCGGTGACAGCCGCCGGCCCGAGGGCCATAAAGCCGATGGTCAGAACACCAAGGGTCAGAATACCAAGGGCCAGAAAATCCCCCGCAAGGGAGACGGGCGCAGCCCGGACTCTCCACAGGGGCCGGTGGGCGCGCTCGGTGCTGCCCTGCTCAAGGCCAAACAGAAGCGCTAATCTTCCACCAGCAAGGGGCGTTACCTTGTCCGAATCACTCTCCACCCTTATCGAGCGCCTGACCGGTCCCGCCCGCGAGGGGCAGTTCAGCCGGCTGCGCCGCGGCCTCGAGAAAGAGGGGCTGCGCGTCGACCCTGAGGGACGCATCGTCCAGACCCCGCACCCGGCGGCGCTGGGTTCCAAGCTGACGCATCCGCACGTCACCACGGACTACTCCGAGGCGCTGCTGGAGTACATCACGCCGGTCACCTGTCGACCGTCGGACGCCATGGCCTTCCTCGGCGATCTGCACCGCTTTACCTATCGCTATCTGGGTGAGGAGCTGATCTGGCCGGCCAGCATGCCATCGCGGCTCGACGGCAACGACAGCGTGCCGATCGCCGACTACGGCACCTCCAACGTGGGAACCATGAAGCGGGTCTACCGCAAGGGCCTGGACGTTCGCTACGGGCGGATCATGCAGGCCATTGCCGGGGTTCACTACAATGTCTCGCTGCCGGATGACCTCTGGTCGCTGCTGCGCGAGCTGGAGGGTGCCGAGGCCACACCGATGAACGATTACCGCTCGTCGCGCTACTTCGGACTGATCCGGAACTTTCGCCGCCATAGCTGGCTGCTGCTCTACCTGTTCGGCGCCTCCCCGGCGCTGGATCGCAGTTTCCTGCCCGACGGCGAGCTTCCCGACAAGCTTCAGGCCCACGGCACCGAGACCCTGATCTCGCCCTGGGCCACCAGCCTGCGCATGTCGGATCTGGGCTATCAGAACAAGGTGCAGGAGCAGCTCAAGATCTGCTTCAATTCGCTTTCCAACTATGTGGGCACCCTGCGCAACGCCATCTCCACGCCCTGGCCCGCCTATGCGGCGCTGGGCGTGAAAGAGGACGGTGAGTGGCGCCAGTTGAACGCCAATATCCTGCAGATCGAAAACGAGTACTACAGCGATATTCGCCCCAAGCGGGTGACCCGCCACGGCGAGACCCCCAGCCAGGCCCTGGAGGCCGGTGGGGTGGAATACATCGAGGTGCGCTGCCTTGACCTCAACCCGCTACTGACCCTCGGGCTGGATGAGGAGCAGATCTACTTCGTCGACGCCTTTGTGATGTGGTGTCTGCTGGCCGAGAGCCCCTGGATCTCCGACGAGGAGTGCGAAAGCCTCGACGACAACCGGCGGTTGGTGGTGGAGCGCGGCCGCGACCCCGAGCTGCGCCTGAGCGACCGCGGTCGGGACCGCCGCGTGGCGACGTGGGGCGACGAGATCCTGGCCGACATCGCCGGGGTGGCCGGCCTGCTTGACCAGCTGGAGGAGGGCAGCCCCCACCGCGACGCCGTGGCCGCCATGGCCCCGCGCCTGGCCGACCCGTCGCTCACGCCCTCCGGTCAGCTGCTGGCGCGCCTGCAGGAGAACAACGAGGAGTTCAGTGACGCCATGCTGGTTATCGCTCGCGAACAGGCCGAACGGCTGCGCGCCGAGCCCATGGATCCGGCCCGGGAGGCGCTGTTCAAGGAGCTGACAGGAACGTCCATGCGCCAGCAGGAGGAGATCGAAGCCGGCGACCGCGTCGCCTTCGATGACTTCCTGGCCGACTACTTCGCCCGCGCCCGAGAGTCCCGCATCGTCGGCGAGGCACGCCCATGAGCCATCCCCTGGCACGCCTGAGCGTGCGCCACTGGAGCCTCGCCGGGTTGGCCTTCTGCGTGTTGATGATGAGCGTGGCCCTGGTCCTGGAGCACGTCGTCGGGCTGGCCCCCTGCCCGCTATGCATCTTCCAGCGGGTGGCGGTGCTTACCGCCGCCGCGGTCTTTGCTGTCGCCGCCATTCACAACCCCAGCGGGCGCCTCGGCGCGGGTGTCTACGGCGGGCTGGGGCTGGCCGCCGTGATCGGTGGCATCGGCGTGGCCTGGCGCCATCTTTGGCTGCAGTCGCTGCCCCCCGACGAGGTGCCCAGCTGTGGTCCGGGCCTCGACTACATGATGGAGCTGCTGCCCTGGCGGGACGTGGTCGCCATGGTGCTCTCCGGCTCAGGCGAGTGCGCCGAGATCGATTTCCTGCTGTTTGGCATCTCGTTGCCCGGTTGGACGCTGATCGGCTTTGTGGTGCTGGCCTTGGCGCCGCTGGGCCTTGTGCTCTCGGCATTCCGCGAGCGTCGCTGAGCCCTTGCTCGGGCGAGGGATTGACACCCGTCACGGGAGGGGGGAGTCTGGTTTCATCGGTACGGTGTCGCCTGTCACCGGCCCTCATGACGCAACGGAGGTTCCCCATGCTGGAAGACTGCAAGAGCGCCCTGGAACGTTGGGGTGGCGTGCACCAGCTGATCGATCGCTGGCTGGGTGAGCGCCGTGAGCTGCTGGTCCAGTTCGTCGAGCTCAAGGAAGCCTGCGACGTCGAGCTGGAAGCGGTAAGCAAGGCGCAGATCGATCGCTTCAGCGAGTTGCTGATGGACTATATCAGCGCCGGCCATTTCGAGATCTACCCCCAGCTGCGGGAGGAAGCCAGAGCCTTCGAGGACGAGGCGGGCCTGGAGCTGGCCGATAGCCTGCTGGCGCGGCTGGAGATGTCCACCGAACTGGTGCTCTCCTTCGATGCCGAGTACGACAGCCCCGGCCGCGTGCGTCAGCACCTCGGCCGGCTGCCTGCCTGGCTCGAGCGCCTGGCCCACGGCCTTACCGAGCGCTTCAGCCTCGAGGATCGGTTGATCGGCCGGGTGCATGCCGCCCATGCGCCGGATGCGGCCCGGGAAGAGATTGTCCGCACCACCTCATCGTCGTAGGAGCCCGATTTATCGGGCGATAACACCGCCAATCGCCGATGTGTCGGATCATGGCTAAATCCGGCTCCTACAACACGCTGCGCCTTTCGAAGCGCCCACCCAGCACCAGCATGCAGGGCGTCAGCAGCAGCGTCAGGGCGGTGGCGAAGGCCAGGCCCCCGGCGATGGCGCTGGAGAGCTGGGTCCACCACTGGGTCGAGGGGGCCCCCAGCCCCAGGCTTGGCGCAAACAGGTTGACGTTCACCCCCAGCACCATGGGGGCCAGGCCCAGCACCGTGGTTACCGCGGTGAGCAGCACCGGGCGCAGGCGTAGTCCGCCCGCTTCCAGGGCCGCCGCGCCGGGTGACAGCCCCTCGCCACGCAGCTGGTTGTAGGTGTCGATCAGCACGATATTGTTGTTCACCACGATCCCCGCCAGCGCGATGATGCCCATTCCTACCATCACGATGCCGAACGGCTGGGCGTTGACCAGCAGCCCCATCAGCACTCCCGCGGTGGAAAAGACGATCGCCGTGAGCACCAGCCCCGCCTGGTAGAAGCTGTTGAACTGGGTCACCAGGATCAGCGTCATCAACGCGATGGCCACCAGGAAGGCGCTGCCCAGGAAACGGCTGGCCTCCTGCTGGTCCTGCTGTTCGCCGGCCACCTCGACCATCACCCCCTCGGGCGGCGTCCCGCCGGCCTCCAGCAGGGCGCGCAGCCGCTCATCACTGCGGTATCCCTCGGCCACGTCCGCCGCCAGGGTCACCGCGCGGCGGCCGTCGATGCGGTGCAGGGTGCCCACCTTGGGTGCCGGCACCAGCTCCGCGAAGTGGGAGATCGGCACCTGACCCCGTGCCGTATTGAGGGTCAGCCGGCCCAGCTGGTCCAGGGAGCGGTAGCCCGCCGGCAGGCGCACGCGAATGTCCACCTCGTCGCTGACCCCGGCGGGCCGATAGCTGGCCACCTGCAGGCCGGTGGTGATCAGCTGCACGGCGCTGCCCACCGCCGTGATATCGGCGCCGAAGCGCGCCGCGGCCTCGCGGTCCACCATCACTCGCCACTCCACCCCGGGCAGGCTGCGGTTATCCTCGATATCGCGAAAACCGCCCAGCTCGTCCATCAGTCCTCGCAGTCCCTCTACCGCGCGGTCGGTGGCGGCATCGTCATGGCCGCTCACCTCCAGCACGATGGGTTTGCCTTCACCGGGGCCCATCTCCTGCTCGCGAAATTCCAGGATGACCCCGGGCAGGCCGGCGGTGCGCTCGCGCATCTCGGAGAAGATCGCCGCCACCGGGCGGCGGCGCTGCCAGTCGATCAGCTGAAACTGCAGCACGCCGATCACGTCGCTGCCGAGCTGCTGGTTGGGCATGGCGAAGGAGCGGGCGTAGAGCGCCTCCACCTCGCTCATGCCGGAAAGGCGAGCCTCCACCCGGCGTACCACGGCGTCCTTCTCCTCGGCGGAAAAGTCACCGCGGGTGCGCACCAGCACCTGGGCGCTGTCCGGTTCCACGGCGGGGAAGAATTCTACGCCGTGGTTGAAGCGGGCATAGGCGGTGGTGATCAGCGCCAGCAGCAGCAGGGCGAACAACAGCGTCAGTCCCGGCCTGGCCAGCAGACGGGCGAGCAGGGCGCGGTAGAGCCGCCCGCCGGCGCTGACCCGGTCCTGTTCGTTTTCCCGGCGGGAGGCGCTCACGCCGAAGACGCCGCCCAGGGTGGGCAGGAACACCAGCGCCATGGCCAGCGAGGCCAGCAGGCAGAGAATCACCGTGGCCGGCAGATACTTCATGAACTCCCCCACCACGCCCGGCCAGAACAGCAGCGGCACGAAGACCGCGAGCGTGGTGGCGGTGGAGGCGATCACCGGCCAGCTCATGCGTGTGGCGGCATTGACCCAGGCCTCCCGGGGCGGTTGACCCTGGCGCAGGTGGCGGTCGGCCAGCTCCGAGACCACGATGGCGCCATCCACCAGCATGCCGGCGACCAGGATCAGCGAGAAGAGCACCACCACGTTGAGGGTGTAGCCCAGCGTCCAGATCAGCAGGATGCCGGTCAGGAAGGCCCCCGGAATGGTCAGACCTACCATCAGGGCGCTGCGCAGCCCCATGGCGGCGAGAACCACCACCAGCACCATGACCACCGCGGTCAGCACGTTGTTGAGCAGCTCGTCGAGCATCTCTTCCACCATTTCGGACTGGTCCATGATGGTGGTGATCTCGAGGGCCGCTGGGATCACTCCGCCGGCCTCATCGAGCAGGTGCTCGACCTGCGCGATGGTGGCGATGACGTTGGCCCCGGCGCGCTTGGAGATCTCCAGCACCAGCGCCGGCTGGCCGTCGATGCGGGCGAAGCCCTCCGGGTCCTTGAAGGTGGGACGGATCCAGGCCACATCGCCGAAGGTGACCACCCGGTCGCCGTCCACCTTCACCGGCATGGCCATGACATCCTCGAGGCGCTCGATCACGCCGGGAACCTTGAGCGCCAGGCGTCCGGCGCCGGTGTCCAGGCTGCCCGCCGCCACCAGCCGGTTGTTGCGGTTGACCAGGTTGAACAGGGTGCCGAAGTCGACGCCGTAGGTGTCCAGCACCAGGGGATCGACCACGATCTCCAGCAGTTCCTCACGGTCACCGCCGATATCCACCTCGAGCACTTCGCCGATGCCCTCGATCTCTTCCTTGAGCCGGCGTGCCACCGCCAGGCGTTGGGTCTCCTCCAGCGGCCCGGAGAGGCCGATGGTGAGCACCGGGAAAAGCCCCACGTTGACCTCCATCACCCGTGGCTCATCGGCCTCCTGGGGCAGCTCGGCCCGGGCGATATCGACCTTCTCGCGCACATCGGTGAGCGCCTGATCCGGGTCGAAGCCGGCATCGAATTCCAGGGTCACTGCGGCGCGGCCTTCGCTGGCCTGGGAGGTCATCTTGCGCACCCCCTCGATGCTGCGCAGCTCCTGTTCCATGGGGCGAACCAGCAGCCGCTCGCCATCCTCGGGGCTGACCCCCTCCAGCGACAGCGACACATAGATAATGGGGATGGTGACGTCGGGGTTGGCCTCCTTGGGGATCGCCTGCCAGGCGGCCAACCCCGCCAGCAGCAGGGCGGTCAGCAGCAGCAGGGTGGTGCGCGACCGATCCAGGGCGGCGTCTATCAGAGCGCGCATCTCAGGGCGACGCCTGTGCGGGGTCGGCCTCGACCGCAACGACCTGTTCGCCCGGGGCCACCAGCCCACCACCCAGGGTGATCAGGCGAACCCGGTCGGGTAGCCCGGCGACCCGGGCGTCATCGCGGGAGGCGTCGACCAGGGTCACCGGCGTTCGCACGACCCGCTCCTGGTTATCCAGATGTTTCACCGCCAGCTGGCCATCACCGTCGAGCTCCAGCAGCGCGGGCGAGAGGCGCTGCACCGGCTGCTCAGGGAGGGTGATGACCAGGGTGGCACTGGCGCCGGCCAGGCGCCGCCCCTCGGGGTTGGCCACCCTGGCCTCCACAGCGAAGGTGCGTGTTTCCTCCTCGGCGCGTCGGCTGACCAGACTCACCTCGCCCTGCAGCCGGGAGCCGTCCAGCAGATGCAGCGCCGCGGGCAGGCCGGGTTCGAGGCCATGGGCGTCGCGCTGGGGGGCCCAGGCCCTGGCCACCAGGTAGGTGTCGTCCACCAGCATTCCCCAGGCCTCGCCCACCTGAATCAGCTCGCCAAGTTCGGGGTCGAGGCGATCGAGCACGCCGTCGAAGGGCGCGGCAGGGCGGGTGTCGCCGAGCTGGCGGCGCAGGCTCGCCAGCTCGGCCACGGCGCGGGAGGCGCCGCTCTGCAGGCGCAGGTAGTCGGTGTTGGAGATCAGCTGTCGGCGGCGCAGATCGTCCGCGCCCGCCAGCTCGGCGCGGGCCAGGGCGAGTTCCGCCTCGGCCTGTTCGAGCCGCGCCGGCAGCTCGTCCCGGGCCAGCGCGATCAGCACCGTGCCGGCCTCGACTCGGCTCCCTGCCGCCACCGGCAGCGACTCGACGCGCCCCGCCTGGCGGGCGCGCAGGGTCAGCTCGCGGTCGGCCGCAAGCTGACCCTGCAGCACCAGTTGCGGGGCGTGGGTCTCGGCCTCCTGCGTCACCACCTCGACCCGGGCGGCCGGCTCTGCCTCGGCGGACTCGGTCTCGGGCGCAGCGTCCTGGAAGCGCTGCAAGTCGCCGAAGGCCAGCCATACCACCAGGGCAAGGGTCACGGCGATGGCTAGCAGCGGGGAGAGGGGAAGGCGCCGGAGCAACATGCGGTGTGATCCATCAGCGAGCATGAGATGCCAGCATATCACCCCTCAATCATCACTCCTCATCCTAGGTCGAATTGAGTTTTGTGCAGCGCAGGCATACCATCTTGTCGGTTTGAATTCTGGCCCGACGGCGTGTCCGGCGGGTCCGTCCTCACGGTGACAATCCGTGCGTTGACAATCAAGGAGCCTCCATGAAACAGCCCGTCCGTATTGCTATCACCGGCGCTGCCGGTCAGATCAGCTACTCTCTCGCCTTTCGCATCGCCTCCGGCGACATGCTGGGCAAGGATCAGCCGATCATCCTGCAGCTGCTCGAGATCACCCCGGCCATGGAAGCCCTGAACGGCGTCGTGATGGAGCTTAACGACTGCGCCTTCCCGCTGGTGCAGGATATCGTCGCCACCGATGATGCCAACGTCGCCTTCAAGGATGCCGATTTCGCCCTGCTGGTCGGCGCGCGTCCCCGCGGTCCCGGCATGGAGCGCAAGGACCTGCTGGAAGCCAATGCCGCCATCTTCTCCGTGCAGGGCAAGGCCCTGAACGACAACGCCAGCCGCGATGTGAAGGTGCTGGTGGTGGGCAACCCGGCCAACACCAATGCCCTGATTGCCTCCTGCAACGCGCCGGATCTGGACACCAAGCAGTTCACCGCCATGACCCGCCTGGATCACAACCGCGCCCTGACCCAGCTGGCCCAGAAGACCGGCACGCACGTGACCGATATCGAGAGCATGATCATCTGGGGCAACCACAGTGCGACCCAGTACCCCGATATCGCTCACTGCAAGGTGGCCGGCAAGCCGGCGGCCGAACTGGTCGAGCGCGACTGGTACGAGAGCACCTTCATTCCCGATGTGCAGCAGCGTGGTGCGGCGATCATCAAGGCCCGTGGCGCCTCTTCCGCCGCCTCCGCCGCCTCTTCCGCCATCGACCATATGCGCGACTGGGCGCTGGGCACCGATGGCCAGGTCGTCAGCATGGCGATCCCCGCCGACGGCAGCTACGGCGTGGAGCCGGGCATCATCTACTCCTACCCGGTGACCTGCCAGGGCGGCAAGTACGAGATCGTTCAGGGCCTCGAGCTCGACGATTTCAGCAAGCAGAAGATGAAGGCCACCGAAGATGAGCTGCGCGAAGAGCGCGCCGCCGTCGAGCACCTGCTGGGCTGAACCCCAGCCGTAAGCCGTAAGCGATAAGAAAACCCCGCTCAGGTGACGCCTGGCGGGGTTTTCGCTTTTCAAGGGGGCCTTTCAAGAGAGCCGGCCCTTAAATCCGCTTAAGGGTCTGACCCCGCTGGCGAGGGTCTGACCCCGCTGGCGATGTTCTTACAGCTTGAAGCTTATGGCTTATGGCTTACGGCTTACGGCGCAGCCGGGTTCGTCGGCTCAGTCCCTCAGGCTGATGATCCGCCAGCCGCGGCCCTCCGCCACCTCGCGCAGGGTGGCGTCGGGGTCCACCGCCACCGGATGGTCGACCTTTTCCAGCAGCGCCAGGTCGTTATGGGAGTCGCTGTAGAACCAGGCATCGTCCAGGCTCAGCTCCTGGTCGGTGAGCCACGCCTCCAGGCGAACGACCTTGCCCTCGCGGTAGCTGGGGGTGCCCGTTACCCGGCCGGTATAGCGGCCATTGACCATCTCGGGCTCCACGGCGATCAGGTCGTCGATGCCCAGCCGCTCGGCGATGGGGCCGGTGATAAAGCGGTTGGTGGCGGTGATGATCAGCAGAGTGTCACCCCGGGTGCGGTGGCGGGCCAGCAGCTCCTCGCCCTTGGGCAGGATGTGCGGTTCGATCTTGCTGGCCATGAACTGCTGATGCCAGGCCGCCAGCTGCTCGGGGCTGTTCTCGGCCAGGGGCTTCAGCGCCACCTCGAGAAAGGCGTGGATATCCAGGGTGCCGGCCTCGTAGTCGGCCAGGAAGCGATCATTGGCGTCGCGGAAGACCACCGGGTCCACGGCGCCCTGCTCGAGCAGAAACTCCCCCCAGGCGTGGTCGCTGTCGATCGACAGCAGGGTGTTGTCCAGGTCGAAGATGGCCAGGCTCACGATGACTCCCATGGGCAGGTTGCAAGCGGTGAAGGTCGGGGGTGACGTTCAGTGCCGAAAGTCGGCGATTATCGCAGAACCCTGGGGCCTCTGCGACTCGCGTTCGGCACGCTCGTCCGCAAGGCGTATTGATGCGGTTCGTGGCCTTGTGGAAGAATGGTGTCAATTCAGGTTTCAACAAGGTGAAGTCCGTGATCGACGCTGACGGCTTTCGCCCTAACGTTGGCATCATCATCGCCAACGATCAGGGGCAACTGCTATGGGCGCGTCGGGTAGGGCAGAATGCGTGGCAGTTTCCTCAGGGAGGCATCAAGGCGAACGAGACACCGCAAGAGGCACTTTTTCGCGAACTGTTCGAGGAGATCGGCCTGACGGACGACGATGTCGATATCCTTGCCTGCACCCGGGGTTGGCTACGCTACCGCCTGCCGCGACGCATGATTCGTACCCATTCAAGGCCGGTATGCATCGGCCAGAAACAGAAGTGGTTCCTGCTGAGGATCCGCTGCCAGGAGAGCCAGATCTGCATGGACGGGACTGAGCAGCCGGAGTTCGACGGCTGGCGTTGGGTCAGCTACTGGTATCCTCTGGCCCAGGTCGTGCCCTTCAAGCGTGAGGTCTACCGCCGCGCCCTCAAGGAACTCTCACCCCGCGCTCAGCGCCTGGCTCTGGGGCTAGGCTAAGCTCTTTAGCGAAGCCCTTTGGCGAAGCCCTTGACCGATATGCCGGGTCGGCCGGTTCTGCTGAGGACCATGCAGGAGGGAGGAACCCCGCTGCGGTGAGGCAGTCTCAGGGGCTTGGAATGATTGCCCGCCTCTCCACCAACGATAACAACGGAAAACGTCACGCCCATGCCCATGCTGGATGTCCTGCGTCGCATCACACAGGAAGTCACCGGGGCCCGCACCCTGGAAGCGGCTCTCGCCACCATGGTGCGGCGCATCCGCAAGGCCATGAAGGCCGATGTCTGTTCCTTCTACCTCCACGACGATGAGATCGAGCAGCTGGTGCTGATGGAAACCATCGGCCTGCGCACCCAGGCGGTGGGGCGAGTGTCGCTGCCCGTGGGCGAAGGCCTGGTGGGGCTGGTGGCCAGACGCGAGGAGCCGCTCAACCTCGAGGACGCCCAGGCGCATCCCCAGTTTCGCTACTTCGCATCCACCGGCGAGGAGCGCTACTCCAGCTTCCTTGGCGTGCCGATCATCCACCAGCGCCGCATGCTCGGCGTGCTGGTGGTGCAGCAGGAAGAGAAGCGCCGCTACGACGAAGAGGACGAGGCCTTCCTGGTCACCATGGCGGCCCAGCTCGCCGGGGTGCTGGCGCATGCCCTGGCCACCGGCAATCTCACCCGCCCGAGTCTCGAGGGCCAGGTGCACTTCAAGGGGGTGGCTGGCGCTCCGGGGATGAGCATCGGCGAGGCGGTGGTGATCGCCCCACCCGCCGATCTCGACAGTGTGCCGGACCTGATTCCTACCGACGTGGAGTATGAGATCGCCCGCCTCAAGGAGGCGATCGGCCGCGTGCGCGAGGAACTTCGCGCCGCCGCCGAGCGCCTGGCCAACCGGGTCTCCGCCCAGGAGTTGGCGCTGTTTGAGGTCTACCAGCAGATGCTCAGCGAGGCGGCACTTTCCCAGGAGGTGGAGAAGCGCATCCGCGAGGGGCAGTGGGCCCCCGGGGCGCTCGCCGACGTGGTCAAGCGCCACGTGCAGTACCTGGAGCGTGTCGATGATGATTATCTGCGCGAGCGGGCTGCCGACGTGCGGGATCTGGGGCGCCGCGTGCTGGCGCACCTGCAGGAAGAGACCCCGCAGATGCCCGCGGTCTTTCCCGACAGCACCGTTCTGGTGGGCGACGAGCTGAGCGTGGCAATGCTCGGTGAGGTGCCTCGCGACAAACTCGCCGGCCTGGTCTCGGTGCGCGGTTCCAGCACCTCCCACGTGGCGATCATCGCCCGCGCGATGGGGATTCCCACGGTGCTTGGCATGGTCGACCTGCCGCTGCCGCGGCTCTCCGGCGCGCGGGTGATTCTCGACGGCCACCGCGGTCGGCTCTTCGTGCGCCCCGGGGAGGAGCTGCTGACCCACTATCGCGGGCTGATCGTCGAGGAGCAGGCGCTGACCGAGGTGCTGGAGCACGAGCAGGACCTGCCCAGCTGCACGCCGGATGGCCACGAGATGCAGCTGATGGTCAATACCGGTCTGGTGGTGGATGCGGTGGCATCGCTGAAGAGTCGCATCAGCGGGGTGGGGCTCTACCGCACCGAGGTGCCCTTCATGATCACCGAACGTTTCCCCGGTGAGCAGGAGCAGACGCGCCTCTACCGCGACCAGCTCGAAAGCTTTGCCCCGCTGCCGGTGGTGATGCGTACCCTGGATATCGGCGGCGACAAGGATCTGCCCTACTTCCCCATCGAAGAGGCCAACCCCTTCCTCGGCTGGCGCGGCATCCGCGTCACCCTCGACCACCCCGAAGTGCTGATGGTGCAGTTGCGCGCCATGCTGCGCGCCTCCCAGGGCCTGGATAACCTCCAGGTGCTGCTGCCCATGGTCACCAACGTCGACGAGGTCGACGACGCCCTGCGCCTGTTGGATCGCGCCATCGTCGAACTGGGGGAGGAGGGCGTGGCGGTGCCACGGCCGAAGGTGGGGGTGATGATCGAGGTGCCGGCGACCCTCTATCAGCTCGACGCCCTGGCCCGGCGGGCCGATTTCTTCTCGGTGGGCAGCAACGATCTGACCCAGTATCTGCTGGCGGTAGACCGCAACAACCCGCGGGTCGCGGAGCTCTTCGACGCCTGCCACCCGGCAGTGCTCTCCGCCATGGCCACCCTGGCCCGCGATGCCCGTCGGCTGGAGAAACCGATCTCGGTGTGTGGCGAGCTGGCCGGCGACCCCGCCGGCGCCCTGCTGCTGATGGGGATGGGCTTCGATGCGCTCTCCATGAACGCGCCCAGCCTGCCCCGAGTGCGTGCCGCCATCCGCCGGGTGACGCTGGAAAGCGCCCGCGAGCTGGTGGCCGAGACCCTGCGCCTCGACAGCCCCGGCGATGTGCGTCGCCACCTGGCCGCCCGCCTGGGAGGCTGGGAGCTCGGCCACCTGCTGCCGCCAAGGGATTGATCCGTCGTTGGTGCCTGGTGGCATTCGGGCGGTTCTTGCGGGTGGCGTTGCCTAGATGTCCAGATGCGCCACGCGCTCCCCCAGCGCCACCCCCCCTGGGCCGAAGCGCCGCTCACCGATCTCGATACGTCCGCTTTCGTGCCAGCCCACCCAGGACATGGCGCGGGTGCCGTAGCGCTCGCCAACGATAAAGGGGGGGGAGAGCATCCGCTCCATCTCCAGACCGACCCCGGTTTCCGGCAGCTGGTCGTCATCGGCGGGATGCGGGTCGGCCATGGCGGCAAGGGCATCCTCGGGCCAGCGGCCGTGGCGCAGGCAGGTGCCGAGCCCCTGGCGTGCCTCGATCAGCTTGGGCCAGGGGGTATTCAGGCTGGCGTTGGAGAGCCCGTGCAGGCCCGGGGGGACCTCGGCCAGAGAGACGCCATCCAGTCCGCGGTGGAGGTGCCATAGCCGCTTTCCATCGCCGGCCAGCAGGTTGAAGCCGGCAAAGCGTGAGGCGTCGCCGGTGGCCAGGCGGTCCAGCCAGGCGGAAAGGTCGGCACAGGTGAGGGCGTCACGCACCAGGTCGCCGCGGCTGGGGGCATCTGTCGCCACCTTGAGGCGCGGGTCGCGCACATTGGTGACCGCGGCAAAGCGGCCATGGCGATGCAGCGCCAGCCAGCTGCCGCCGGCCTCAAGGTCGCGGCCACCGACAATGGCCGGGGTATCCGCCCAGCCGGCGAGCGGGGCAGCAGGGCGGGCGTAGAATTCGTCGCGGTTGGCGACCAGCCGAAGCGGCCACGCATCGCCGGGGCGATGGTCAAAGGCAATCAGGCACATGGCGCCAGCTTAGCGGCTCCCGACGCCCTCGGGAAGCGTTCCGCGGTGGTGAGGTCACTGGCCATGACAGCCGGCCAGCCTCGACGTACACTCTCGCCAACCTGTGGCGACTTTTATGCCAACCTTCGCCACTCTCGTTCTCGACCAGGGATGACAATGCGGTTCGACATCCGTCGCCCATCGCGGCGATTTCCTTTTTGCTTTCGCCTGGCGCTGCTGGTGCAGTGCCTGCTGCTGCTGGCGGGTCTGTTGGCCCTATTGATGGCCGATGCCTCCGGCGGCTGGCTGGCGGCGCTGCTGTTGGCCTCGACTCTCAATCTCGTCGTGGCGGTGGCCGTCGCAGCGCGCCAGCCAGGAGGGCATGCCGAGCCCGATGCCGGCGCGTCGGCATCGCAGCGCGTGCCTGTCGTGGCGCCGGCGAGCGACCCCGTCGTCGCCGGCGATGAGCCGCTGCGTCGCCGTCTGCAGCATCTGGAAGCGGATCTTGCCCAGCGCGGGCAGCGCCTGGAACGCCTGGAAGCCGGGCGTGACCGGGCGCGTGAAGAGTCGCGGCTCAAGTCCGACTATCTGACGCTGCTCGGTCGTGAGCTCCAGCCGCTCACGGCGCGCCTGGAGTCGCTGTTGACGGCGGAAGATGAGCCACTGAGCGACCCGCAGCGCCGCACTCTTGGCGAGTTTCGCGAGCGGCTCGGTGACCTGGCGGTGCTTCTGGAAGGCATCGCCGGTGAAGAACCGATGGCCACCGACCCGCCGCCTGCCCGGCGGGTGAGTCGGGTGCTGATCGTCGACGACGGTCCCGTCAATCTGATGCTGGCCCGCCAGGTGCTGGAGCGCCAGGGATTTGAGGTCCGCACCGCTACCGGCGGTGCCGAGGCCCTGGCCTGCCTGGAACAAGTGCCCTTTGACCTGGTGCTGATGGACATCTTCATGGACGGCATGGACGGCATGGAGGCCAGCCGCCGCTGGCGTGACCTCGAGGTCGAGCGCCACCCGGGGCATCGCAGCGTGCTGGTGGCGCTGACCGCCAACGCCAGCGAAGAGGACCGTCGGCGTTTTGCCGAGGCGGGCCTGGACGACTATCTGGCCAAACCCTACCGTCCTCAGCAGCTGATCGCACAGGTCAGACGCTGGCTGTCGTCCCATCTCGACGCGGATACCCCGTGATGTGGCACTCGGCCCTTTAGCGTAACGCCGGGTGCCCGTTCCCCATGCCTCTGCAAGGAGCTTTGATGCTGAACTATCCCGAGATAGACCCCGTGGCGATTTCCCTCGGCCCCTTCCAGGTGCACTGGTATGGCCTGATGTACGTGGTGGGTTTCGTCGCCGCCTGGTTCCTGGGCCGCCGACGCGCCCCGCACATTGGCCTCACCCACGACGATATTGGCGATCTGCTGTTCTACGCCGCGATCGGCGTGGTGGTGGGCGGGCGCCTGGGCTATGCGCTGTTCTACGGCTTGGGCCAGTGGGCCGACGATCCGCTGTGGATCCTGCGCATCTGGGATGGCGGCATGAGTTTCCACGGCGGCCTGGCCGGCGTGCTGCTCGCCTCCTGGTGGTTTGCCCGCAAGAAGGGCCTGGCCTTCCTGACGCTCACCGACTTCGTCGCCCCCCTGGCGCCGATCGGCCTGGGCGCCGGGCGCATCGGCAATTTCATCAACCGCGAACTGCCGGGGCGTGCCACCGAATTGCCCTGGGGCATGCCGTTTCCCGGCATGGGGCCGCAGCCGCGTCATCCCTCGGCGCTCTACGAGGCGGTGCTGGAGGGGCTGGTGCTCTTCCTGGTGCTGTGGGTTGTCTCCGCCAAGCCGCGGGCTCGCGGGCTGCTCTCCGGCCTGTTCCTGGTGCTCTATGGCCTGTTCCGTTTCGCGGTGGAGTTCGTGCGCCTGCCCGATGCCCATATCGGCTTTATCGCCTTCGGCTGGGTGACCATGGGCATGCTGCTGACCCTGCCGATGATCGTCGGCGGCCTGGCGCTGATCGCCTGGTCACGCCGCCAACCGGTGGATGCGAAGGTGGTGGATGCGAAGGTGTAGCTGAGCGCTCCGGAGGGTAGAATGTTGCGCCTACTTACCGATACAGGCGATGCCGTGACCGACCCGACGCTTCCCGCCCTCGAACAGCCCTATCTCGACCTGATGCGCCAGGTACTCGACCACGGCGTGGCGCGCGACGACCGCACCGGGGTGGGCACCCGCTCGATTTTCGGCCACCAGATGCGCTTCGACCTGTCCCGCGGCTTCCCGCTGGTGACCACCAAGAAGCTGCACACCCGCTCGATCTTTCACGAGCTGCTGTGGTTTCTGGCCGGCGACACCAATATCGCCTACCTGAAGGACCACGGGGTGCGCATCTGGGACGCCTGGGCCGACGAGAACGGCGACCTGGGGCCGGTCTACGGCTACCAGTGGCGCAGCTGGCCCGATCCCCGCGGCGGCCATGTCGACCAGATCGCCGGGCTGCTCGAGCAGCTGCGCACCAACCCCCGGTCGCGGCGGCTGATCGTTTCCGCCTGGAACCCGGCGCTGGTGGACGAGATGGCCCTGCCGCCGTGCCACTGCCTGTTCCAGTTTCATGTGGCGGAGGGGCGGCTCTCCTGTCAGCTCTACCAGCGCAGTGCCGATCTCTTCCTGGGTGTGCCCTTCAATATCGCCAGCTACGCGCTGCTCACGCAGATGATTGCCCAGGTGGTGGGCCTCGAGCCCGGCGAGTTCATCCATACCCTGGGCGACGCCCACCTTTACCTGAATCACCTGGAGCAGGCCGAGGAGCAGCTCGCACGCACGCCGCGCGAGGCGCCGCGCCTGGTGCTTGACCCGGGCGTGACGGATCTCTTCGACTTTCGCATCGAGCATATCGCCATCGAGGGCTACGACCCCCATCCCCACATCAAGGCGCAGGTGGCCATATGAGCGAAGCCCATGGAATGAACGAAGCCCAGGCTATGAACAAAGCCCAGGCAATGCGCGACGAGACCCTGATCCCGGTGGCGATGATCGCCGCCATGGACCGCAACGGGGTGATCGGCGTGGAGAACCAGCTGCCCTGGTACCTCCCGGAGGACCTCAGGTTCTTCAAGCACATGACCCAGGCCAAGCCGCTGGTGATGGGCCGCAAGACCTTCCAGTCCATCGGCCGGGCGTTGCCGGGTCGTCTCAATATCGTGGTGACCCGGGATCCCGACTTTCACCACGAAGGCATCCGCGTCTGCCATGACCTGCGCTCGGCCCTGGCTCTTGCCGACCAGCAGGCCACCATCGACGGGGCGGAGGAGATCATGGTGATGGGCGGTGCCGAGATCTATGCCCAGGCGCTACCGACGGCCAGCCGACTCTATCTCACCGAGGTGGCCATCGAGGTGGAAGGCGATGCCCGCTTTCCCGAACTCGACCCCGCCGAGTGGGAAGAGCTGCAGCGCCTGCCCGGCAGCCCTGCCGAGGGTCAGCCGACCTATGATTTCGTTGAGTATCGCCGCCGCGACGCTGTCGGTGGCTGACGACATTTGTCATGGGGCAGCATCTGGCACAAACTGGCCGAAAAGGCCTTGCTCCCTGGCTGACGCGTGGAGGACGACGGTTTGACCGAGGAACGCTCAATACGCCTGCTGGACGCCCTCGAGGGGCGCACCGATATTCTGCTGGGACGTCTCCGGCAGGAGCGCGAGTCGTGCCTGGCCCTGCAGCGGCGCCTGGCCGAGCTGGAGGCGGCCCGCCTGGCCCTGGCCGAGCAGAGTCGCGAGCTGATGGAAGAGCGCCGCGAGCTGGTAGAAGAAAACCGTGAGCTCGACGAGCAGAATCGCGAACTGGAAGAGCACAATCGCCATCTTCACGAGCGTCTGGCCAAGGGCCCCGGAGACACCACCTTCCCGCGTCCCGCTCGTCGCTCCCAGGGGCTCTCCGCGCTGATGGGCCGCCGCGCCGCGCCGACCTCTGATGCGATGCGCAACACCCTCGAGGCGAACCGAACCAGGCTATCCGCTCCAGAGCCGGCTCGAGACGTGGATGCGCCGGCCGAACCTGCCACCGCAGCGAGCCCTGCCGGGGTAACGGCATCTCCGCGAATCGCGGAGGACGCCAGCCCGTCGGAGGCTTCCATTGCTGCCGGGCAAACGGACGATTCCAACGCGCACGCCGCCGGCTCTCAGGACGCCCTTGCCGTTGGCGAGGCGCCTTCTCCCCAGGCGCTGCTCGGCGAGTGGTACCGGCGCTACGGGGCGGCCTTCTTCAAGGGGCACACTCGGCCGCTCAAGGTAGGGATCCATGAGGAGCTGGCGGCGCTTGAGCCCTGGCCCGAAAAGCTGGTGCGTCGCGCGCTGGCCTGCTACGTGAATTTACCGCGCTACCTGAAGGCGGTGCGCGAAGGGGCCGAGCGCATCGACCTGGACGGCAAGCCCGCCGGGGCAGTGGATGCCAAGGCCGCCGAGCACGCCAGAAAGAAGCTCGATCGCCTCCAGGCCGAGCGCCGCGGCAAACCACAGTCCGGCACGCCCCCCCGTGAGGGCCGAGAGAAGCGTGGCGCCAAGCCCGCCCAGCCTGACACCTCGTCAGGTGGTAAGCCCGCCGTCAAGGCGGCGCTCGGCCCATCCGACGTGGCCCCCGCTGCCAAGCGCGAAGCCAGTGAGCCTGCGCCGAGCCATCCGGCGCAAAACACGCCGTCACCCTCCCAGCCCCGGCCTGCCGCCGAGAAGCGCTTCGTGACCATGGAAGAGAAGCTCGCCGCGCTGGTGGCCAAGCACCGCCAGCCCTGAGCCATTCGCGCGACTCTCTGGATCAGCCTCAGCGCGCGGGACTGCAGGCGGCAACGAAAGTTCCTGGGGGTGAGTGAAGCTTGTAGGGAAACAGTGTTTTTTCTTGTTGCGTTCCCCTTCCTCCCAGTATAAAGTTCCTCTTGCGAGCATTGGAATATAACAAGGCTTCGCTGAGGCATGCCGCCATGCGACCCGCTTTCCGCGACGGAAACCGGCCAGCAAGAGAAGAGCACACCCGGCAAGCCGGCTGCAGAGACCGCCCCGCGGTCCGCAGGAAAACGATCGAAACAGACTGCTAGTCAAAGGAACCTAACGATGAAAAAGACACTTTTAGCGACTGCTATCGCTGGCGCCATCGCCGCTACCGGCATGATGGCCACCTCCGCACAAGCGGCCACCGTGTATGACCAGGACGGCACCAAGGTCGATATCTACGGCCGGATCTCCATGGGTGTTGCCGGCGGCGGTCCCGAGTATGATTCTGACAACGAACTCGTCAGCAACGACGAAGAATTTGTTGACGCCTACTCTCGTCTTGGCCTGAACCTGAGCCACGAAGTGACTTCCGACCTGACCGCCTTCGGTCGTCTGGAGTGGCGTTTCAATGGTGATGGTGGTGATAACCGTTTTAGCGGCTTCAAGGAGACCCGTCAGAGTTACCTGGGCCTGCGCAGCGATACCTGGGGTACTGTGCAGGGCGGCAACTTCGATTCTCTGTATAACCAGTTCGTCTCCATACCGTTCGATGTCTACATCGATCGCGGTCTGGAATTCGCTGGTCACCCGAAGCAGTCCCGCGGCGACTCCATTGCCTACATGACCCCGAACCTCGAAGGTTTCCAGGTGGGTCTGCAGGCTAAGCACTACTCTGATCGTGGTTCTTACGTAGATCAGGCCGTGGCAGACCAGCAGGATCCGGCTGAGTTCGCTGATCGCGGTACTGTCGTTGCAATGCAGGGCGCTGCGACTTACGAGGTTGATAACCTTCGTCTAGGTCTTGGTGTCGTCGAAGACGTCGTTCGCGGCGGCGGAAACGGTGAGAACCTCTACGGCGCAACCGCCGCATACGAGTTTATCCCGGGCCTGTCCGGTCGTCTCGGCTACGAGACCCGCGAAGACAGCGATGTCCGCGGTGGCGGTTTCGACACTTGGGGCCTGGGTATGAGCTATGCCTGGAACCAGTTCTCTGTTAACGCCGACATCTATGACGTTAGCCCGGACAACGCCGATAGCCGCACCTCCTGGGCGCTGGGTGGCTACTACAATGTCTCCAGCAACTTCCAGACTTTCCTGGAGCTGCAGCAGGCTGATCAGCAGTCCATCAGCATCGAGCTCGATGGTCTGGACTCCGAAGTCACTGCCGACGGCGACGACATGTACTGGCTGGCCGGCGCTCGCTACTTCTTCTAAGCGGACCCTAGCGCTTTTAAGCAGCGACACCCAAAAGTAGTAAACAGAAGCCGGCCCCTTGAGGGCCGGCTTTATTTTTTCTGGTAACCGGTGTCGCAGGTGCCATGTTGCTCGTGATCAGACCATTGCGGCTATGATCTGTGCCATGGCCTCGCGAGATGCGTGGCCGTACTGGTAAGCCATAGCGTACATCAGGGTCAGCAAAAGCTGACAAGTGCCCGCCACAGGCCTTCTTTTACTATATCAAGCGAGATAGCCTCTCTGCGCGGCTGGAGGTTGGCTGCCCTCTCCCCTAGAATGAGCGCCTTGGTTAATTTGCCTTACGTTTTTAATGCCATCGCCGTTCACCGATTCAGGGCCAGGGAAAGCGCCCGGAACAATCCCGGGGCGGTAGCGTGCCTGCTCGCTTTCGATGTTATCCTGCCTCAATTCAGCAGAGACTCACCATGACAACTCGTACCGGATACCTCCGCCGCTCGGCGCTGGGCCTCCTGGCCATGGCCGGCCTGGCCCTGGCCGGCTGCGCCTCCCAGGGCGGCATGTCAGGCTCCCAGCCGGGTGGCACCGTGCAGGGCGCCCAGGGCCATGTGCTGGATGAAAACCTCAACGGCTTCCTCGCCCAGGCTCCCGCCGGGGCGGCCATCAGCGTGGCCGAGAGCCCCTGGGGTGCCAATGTCGATGTCATCGCCGACGAACCCTACTTTGCCGCCAGCGGCCGCGAGTGCCGCAAGCTCCGGGTGATGTCCGCCAGCGGCACCGTTCGCCAGGCCGTCGCCTGCGAGGCCGCCAGCGGTTGGCACGCCCGACGCCTGGTCACGGATAGCCAAGCCACCTCCGGCGCCGGGAGAGCCCGCTGATGTCGTCTCGCCATATCACGCAACGCCCACTCCTGCCCCTGCTGGCAGGGCTCGCGCTGTTCGCCCTGCCGCTGTTCGCCAGTGCCCAGGCCGTGAACCTGCCCGGGAGCATCCTGCCCGAGGAGCAGCGGGCCGAAGCCCTGCAGGAAGAGATCGACGATCGCCCCCGCGCCGACTGGCGCAGCGCCGGTACCTACGGCCCGGTTGACCGGGAGCGTCTGGATAGCGCCGCCGACCGGCTGCCGCCGTTTGGCGCCAACCTCTTCGAGGGCGGCTTTCGCGGCACCATGGCCGATGGCCTCACTCCCGGCTACACCATCAAGCCGGGCGATCAGGTCACCCTACGCGCCTGGGGCGCCGCCGAGATCGACCGGGTGCTCACCGTCGACGCCCAGGGCAATGTCTTCATTCCCACCATCGGCCCGCTGGCCGTGCAGGGCATGAACAGCAGCGAGCTCGACAGCGCCGTGCGCCAGAGAATCCGCAGCGTCTACCCCGAGAACGTCGAGGTCTACACCAACCTCCAGGGCGTGCAGCCGGTGGGCGTGTTTGTTACCGGCTACGTGGACAGCCCCGGCCGCTACGCCGGCACCCCCAGCGATTCGCAGCTCTACTTCCTCGACCAGGCCGGCGGCATCGATAACGCGCTGGGCAGCTACCGCCACATCCGCGTGATGCGTGGCAGCCAAACCGTCGCCCGGGTCGATCTCTACGACTTCCTGCTCAGCGGCGAGATCCCCCGCCCGCAGTTCCGCGACGGCGATACCATCGTGGTGGAAGAGCGCGGCCCCGCCATCGCGGTGGTCGGCGACGTGCACCGCGAGTATCGCTACGAATTGAAAGGTGATCGCCTCACCGGCGCCGAGGTGGTCAACCTGGCGCGCCTGAAAAGCGGCGTCTCCCACGTGCTGGTGCGCGGCACTCGCGACGACGGCCCCTTTGCCCGCTACTTCCCGCTCAACGCCTTCAGCGGCCAGACCGTGCAGAGCGGCGACGAGGTGATGTTCAGCGCCGACCAACGCGACGAGACCATCGTCGTCCAGGTGGAGGGCAGCTACTACGGACCCTCGCGCTTCGCCCTGCCGCGCAACGCCCGCCTCTCCGAGCTGCTCGACGCCATCCCTGTGCCCGAAGGCATGACCGCCGTGGAGAGCGTCTCGCTGCAGCGCGAGAGCGTCGCCGCCCAGCAGCGCCAGGCCCTGGAAGACAGCCTGCGCCGGCTGGAGACCACCTACCTCGGCGCCCCCTCACGCACGGATGAAGAGTCACGCACCCGCGCCCGCGAGGCCGAGCTGATCCAGTCCTTCGTGGCACGTGCGAGTGAGTTGGAGCCCTCTGGCCGCCTCGTCGTCGCTCACAACGATCGCATCAGCGATATCCGCCTGCAGGATGGCGACATCATCACCATCCCCGAGATCAGCGATTCCATCCTGATCAGCGGCGAGATCGTGGTGCCCCAGGCGGTGGTCTATAAGCCGGGCGTCAGCGTGCGCGACTACATCGATGGCGCCGGCGGCTTCACCCAGCGCGCCGACAAGGGCTATATCCTCGTGGTGCGCCAGAACGGCGCCGTCATGAACGCCAGGGACGTCTCCCTGCGCCCCGGCGACGAGATTCTGATCATGCCCAAGGTGCCCAGCAACAACCTGCAGCTGGTCTCCGCCGTCACCCAGATCATGTTCCAGATCGCCGTCGCCACCCGCGTCGCCCTGGACCTCTAACGCCGGCGAACGCCAACACCGCCATCGCCACCCCGTAGGAGCGCGATTTATCGCGCGATTGGCGGCCACCACGGCGAATGATCTTGGCAAACACTCATGCGTCTATCACAACCTGAAATTACCGCCATCAAACGTTCTGTGGCCGATGTGTTCGGAGACTCTGCCGAGGTATGGCTGTTTGGTTCCCGTACCGATGACTCGGCAAGAGGGGGTGACATCGACCTGATGGTGTCGGTGGAGCACCCCATCGACAACCCCGCCTGGGAGAGCGCTCGTCTGGAGGCGGCCATCATGCTCAAGCTCGGCGAGCAGAAGATCGATGTGGTGCTGAAGGCCCCCGGCTTGAAAAAATCACTAATACACGAGGTCGCCCAGGAGCAGGGGATCTTGCTGTGAGGAAGCCGCGATGAAACTACCAGCGGAAACACAGGAGCGATTGGCCTTCCTGGTGCGTGTGGTAATCAAGGAGATCACACATCTGGAATACGCGGCCAACCAGGCCTTTACGCCACCGCTGACATTGGAAACTGTCGCAGGTCTGGATAGCCATCCAGCCTTGGCGCTGAAGCTGGAAGCCTTTACCAGCCGTTTCTGCCGGTTGCAGGATACGCTTGGCGACAAGCTGTTGCCGGCGCTTCTCAAGGCCCTTGGCGAGCCTGCCAGCGCGCTGCTGATCAACCTCAACAAGGCCGAAAAGTACGGTTGGCTTGCATCGGTGGATCAGTGGATCAGCCTGAGGCAGCTTCGGAACAAGATGATTCATGAGTACATCGAGGATGCCAATATCCTGCATGCCTCACTGGTAACGGCCCATGAACACCTTCCGGTGCTGGAGCATTTTGCCACCCAGCTGATGGCTCAGGTGGAGCACCTTCAGAAGGGTAACGCCGATGCCTGACCCCAACACCGCCGGCTCCCGCACCCCCTGGCAGGTCACCCGCAGCGTCTGGTACGCCATGTTCATGCGCGAGGCCATCTCGCGCACCATGGCGGACCGCATGGGCTGGTTCTGGATGATCGCCGAACCTGCCGCCTTCATCCTGATCATGGTGGGTATCCGCAGTTTTATCCGCGGGGACCAGCTGATCGTCAACGCCGAGTTCATTCCCTGGATGATCGCCGGGATGATGGGGTTCTTCCTGATTCGCGAGGGCATGATGCGCGGCCTGGGCGCGGTGGATGCCAACCAGGCGCTGTTCGCCTATCGACAGGTTCAACCATCGGATCCGGTATTCGTGCGAACTTTCCTGGAGGGCATGCTGCGCAGCTTTGTCTTCCTGCTGTTCATTGTGGGGGCCTGGCTGCTGGGCATCGACATGGTCCCCGATAACGCCATCCTGGCGATGGGAATCTGGCTCTCGCTATGGTGCCTGGGCCTGGGGCTTGGTCTGATGACGTCGGTGGCGGGAACGCTGGTGCCCGAGGTGGGCAAGCTGATCCGCATGCTGTCGATGCCGTTGCTGATCCTCTCCGGCGTGATCTTTCCGCTCAACAATCTGCCGCACTGGCTGCTGGAATACGTGATGTACAACCCCATCGTGCACGGCCTCGAGACCCTGCGGCTTGGGTTCTTCGAGGGCTACCACGTGGTGCATGGCACCAGCATGACCTACTTCTGGATGTTCACCTTCACCACGCTGGCCATCGGGCTGCTGATGCATGTGCGTTTCAAAGAGCGCTTGATAGCTAAATGATTGAAATCAAGGGGCTGTATAAACGCTACCACGGGCATCATGCGAGCGACTGGGTACTGCGTGATATCAACCTCACCATCCCCAAGGGCGTCAGTGTAGGGCTGCTGGGCCGCAACGGCGCCGGGAAATCCACGCTGCTCAAGCTGATTGCCGGCATGGATACGCCGGAGCGGGGCAGCCTGGAACGGCTGTGCCGTGTCTCCTGGCCGATAGGGCTCTCCGGTGGCCTGCAGGGCAGCATGACCGGTCGCCAGAACGTCAAGTTCGTCGCCCGCGTGCACGGGGGCAGGCGTAACGAAGAAGAGATCATCAGGCGGGTTCAGGAGTTTGCCGAAATCGGCATCGCCTTCGATCGGCCGGTACGCACCTACTCCAGCGGTATGCGCTCGCGGCTGAATTTCGGGCTGTCGTTGGCGTTCGACTTCGATGTCTATCTCTCTGACGAGGCCACCTCGGTGGGCGACCGTGCCTTCAAGGCCAAGGCGACCAAGGCGTTCAAGGACAAGGTGGGACAGGCCAGCCTGATTATGGTCTCCCACAGCGAGGGCATCCTGAAGGATCTCTGCCAATCCGGGGTCTATCTGAAAAAAGGGCAGGCGACCTGGTACGACGATATCGACGACGCGATCGCCGCGTATCATGAAGAAACCGATGCCGCGAAGGCCAACTGACAGCGCCATCGGCAACCCCATTTCCCCCCAACGACGCTGCCAATGAAATCATCCATCAAGACGCACCCCCACTGGGCACTCGCCATCATCGCCATTGTCATGGTCAGCCTCTACTGGGCGATGTGGGCCGAGGACCGCTACCTTTCGCGTGCCACCGTGGTGTTGGAAAGCCCGCAGATTGCGGCGCCTGAGATCAGCTTCTCCTCCATCCTGACCGGTGCTGGGGGCGACAAGGATCTGCTCCTCCTGCGCGAGCATATGCTCTCCGTGGATATGCTGAAGCGCGTGCAGGAGACCCTGGATTTTCGCGGCCACTTCAGTCAAAACGGCGATATCTTCGCACGGCTGCGCAATGCCGACGCGCCCATCGAAGACCTTCACAAGTACTACCTGCGTCGGGTAGAGGTAGAGATGGATGAGTATGCCGGCGTACTCAACATCGAGGTGGAGGCCTACACCCCCGAGTTTGCCCATGCCATGGTTCAACTGCTGCTCGCCGAAGGCGAAAGTCACATGAATGAGATGGGCAGACGCCTTGCCGATGAGCAGGTGCGTTTCCTTGAGGAGCAGCTGGCACGTCTGGAGCTCCGCCTGGATGCCGCCCGCGCCGCGTTGCTTGCCTTCCAGAACCGGGAAGGGTTGGTCTCGCCCACCAGCACCGTGGAAAGCATCAACCAGGTGGTTGCGACACTCGAGGGCGAGCTCGCGCGCACACAGGCGCAGCGCCAGGCATTGGCCAGCTACCAGAGTGCGCAGTCCTCCGATATGCGCCGTGTGCAGGCCGAGATCGAAGCGCTGCGCGAGCAGATAGAGTTGCAGCGTGACCGCCTGGCCCAGGCCACCGGCGAATCCCTCAACCGGATCTCGTCGGAGTATCAGACCCTGGAGCTCAAGGCCCAGTTTGCCCAGGAGACCTACTCCAGCGCCTTGTCGGCCTTGGAAAGCACGCGTCTCGAGGCCGCCCGCAAGCTCAAGCAGGTCAGCGTGCTGCAAAGCCCTCTCTTTCCCGAATATGCCACACGCCCCGAGCGGCTGTATAACGCCAGCGTGTTTGCCATCGTGACGCTGTTCCTGGCCTTCATCTTCAGCATGCTGGTGCTGATCATTCGTGACCATCGAGACTGATATTGATATGCCCAAGACCCTCCTGATCACCGGCGGTGCCGGCTTCATCGGCTCCGCCGTGGTGCGAGAGCTGATCGCCAACACAGACCATCATGTGGTCAATGTCGACAAGCTCACCTATGCCGGCAACCTGGAATCACTGGCCGGCGTCTCGAAGAGCTCTCACTATTTCTTTATCCACGCCGATATCTGCGATGCGCCGGCCATGCAGCGCGCCTTCGCCGAGCACCAGCCGGACGTAGTGATGCACCTGGCCGCGGAGAGCCACGTGGACCGTTCCATCGATGGACCCGCGGAGTTTATCCAGACCAACATGGTGGGCACCTCCGTGCTGCTGGAAGCCGCCCGCGGCTACTGGAAGGGCCTACAGGAGCGCGCGCCGGAGAAGGCTGCCGACTTTCGCTTCCACCATATCTCCACCGATGAGGTATACGGGGACCTGGAGGGTACCGATGAGCTGTTCACCGAGACAACACCGTACGCGCCCAGCTCACCGTATTCCGCCAGCAAGGCCGGTTCGGACCATCTGGTGCGCGCCTGGCAGCGCACCTTCGGCCTGCCGACTCTGGTCACCAACTGCTCGAACAACTACGGGCCGTACCACTTCCCCGAGAAGCTGATCCCGCTGATGATCCTTAACGCCCTGGCCGGCAAGCCGCTGCCGGTCTACGGCGACGGCCAGCAGATCCGCGACTGGCTTTATGTGGAAGACCACGCCCGGGCGCTGATCAGGGTCGCTACCGAAGGGCGAGTAGGGGAGACCTACAACATCGGCGGCCACAACGAGAAGACCAACCTCGAGGTGGTGGAGACGATCTGCGATCTGCTCCAACAGCTTCGGCCACCTGTAGGAGCCCAATTTATTGGGCGATCAGACGAGTCTGACCCGGTTAGCCACTACCGCGACCTCATCACCTTCGTCGCCGACCGCCCCGGCCACGACCTGCGCTACGCCATCGACGCCGGCAAGATCGAACGCGAACTCGGCTGGCGGCCAGAAGAGACCTTCGAAACCGGCCTGCGCAAGACGGTGCAGTGGTATCTGGAAAACCCCGAGTGGTGGCAGCGCGTGTTGGATGGCAGCTACCAGGGCCAGCGGTTGGGAGCGAGCGCATGAAGATTCTGGTGACCGGCGGCAACGGCCAGGTCGGCTTTGAACTGCAGCGTCAGCTCTGCCTGCTGGGCTCGGTTCTGGCGCCCACTCGCCAGGAACTGGACCTGGCCAACGAGACGGCCGTGGCCCACTGGCTGGAAAAGCACCGGCCCGAGCTGATCGTCAATGCCGCTGCCTACACCGCGGTGGACAAGGCCGAGGAGGAACCCGAGCTGGCTCGGCGCCTCAACGCCGAGCTGCCCGCCCAGCTGGCCGAGTACAGCGCCGCGCGAGGTCAGTGGCTGGTGCACTACTCCAGCGACTACGTCTACCCGGGTAGCGGTGAAACGCCCTGGAAGGAGAGCGACGCCACTGGCCCGCTCAGCGTCTACGGCCAGACCAAACTCGAGGGCGACCGGGCGATGCAGGCCAGCGGCTGCCAGCACCTGATCTTCCGTACCAGCTGGGTCTATAGCGCCCGCGGCAATAATTTCATGAAGACCATGCTGCGCCTGGGCCGTGAACGCGATGCCCTGAAGGTGGTCAGCGACCAGATCGGCGCCCCCACCCCAGCGCGGCTGATTGCTCAGGTCACGGCGCTGGCCCTTCACTCCTTACCCCTTACAAGCGAAGCGCTCACCAGCGCGAAGCGCGCTCACTCTTCACCAGTGCGAAGCGCGCTATACCATCTGGCCCCAGCCGGAGAGACCAGCTGGCACGGCTTTGCCAGCGAGATCTTCCGCCAGGCCGCGGGGATGTGTGAAGAGCAGAGTGAGGAGCTGGCCATCACGCCCGAGCGGGTCGCGCCAATTCCCACCGCGGAATATCCCACACCGGCCACTCGGCCGCTTAATTCGCGGCTGTGCTGCCGGGAGCTGGAAAGGGCGCTGGGCATCACCCTGCCCACCTGGCAGGAGCAGCTCACCCTGACCCTGGCCGAACACCTGAACCCGTAGAGCCCGATTTTATCGGTGGTCTGATACATCGGCGATTGCCACCACCACCATCGCCAGATAAATCCGGCTCCTACATTGGGGATTTTGCCACCGCACCTTTGCCGGCACCGTCGCCGATTGCCAACACCGCCATCGCCGGATAAATCCAGCTCCTACATCGCCGATGCGGCCAACGCACCTTGTAGGAGCGCGATTTATCGCGCGATTGCCAACACCACCGTCGCCGATTGCCAACACCACCATCGCCGGATAAATCCGGCTCCTACATTGGGGACTTTGCCACCGCACCTTTGCCGGCAACGTCGCCGATTGCCAACACCACCATCGCCGGATAAATTCGGCCCCTACATTAGCGATGCTGCACCGGTCCTTGTAGGAGCGCGATTTATCGCGCGATGCAGAGACAACCATCACCGATTGCTGACCACCATCGCCGAATAAGCGCGGCCCCTAAACAGCCAAGGAACGATTTATGCAACGCAAAGGCATCATTCTCGCCGGAGGCTCCGGCACTCGGCTTCACCCCATCACCCGCGGGGTCTCCAAGCAACTGTTGCCCATCTACGACAAGCCGATGATCTACTATCCCATCTCGGTGCTGATGCTGGCTGGCATCCGCGAGATCCTGATCATCTCCACCCCGGAAGATTTGCCCCAGTACGAGAACCTGCTGGGCAGCGGCGACGACTTCGGCGTGCGCTTCGAATATGCCATTCAGCCAAGCCCCGATGGCCTGGCGCAGGCCTTTATCATCGGCGAGGAGTTCATCGGCGATGATCCGGTGTGCCTGGTGCTGGGCGATAATATCTTCCACGGCCAGCACTTCAGCGAACAGCTAAAGCGGGCCGCAGAGCAGCCAAGTGGCGCTACGGTGTTTGGCTATCTGGTCAAGGACCCCGAGCGCTTCGGCGTGGTGGAATTCAATGAGCAGGGCCAGGCAATCTCCATCGAGGAGAAGCCGGAGGAACCCAGGTCCCCCTATGCGGTCACCGGGCTCTATTTTTACGACAACGACGTGGTAGAGATCGCCAAGCACGTCAAGCCCAGCGAGCGTGGGGAGCTGGAGATCACCAGCGTCAACAACGCCTATCTGGAGCGCGGTGACCTGCGCGTGGAGCGCCTGGGCCGGGGCTTCGCCTGGTTGGATACCGGCACCCACGACAGCTTGCTGGAAGCCGCCCAATATGTGCAGACGATTGAGCACCGGCAAGGCTTGAAGGTCGCCTGCCTGGAAGAGATTGCCTGGCAGCAGGGCTGGATTAGCACTGAGCACCTGCTGACCTGCGGAACGGCACTGAAGAAGACCGGGTATGGTGAATACCTGCTGCGTATTGCCAAAGCAAAGCAGCCCGCCTGATATCTCACGCCCAGGGCCGCCATCTCTCCTAAAGAGCCCATCTCTCCCAAGGAGCCCGTCTAGCCGGGCGATGACATCTTATGCTGGACTCTCTTCTCCTCGCGTATCCTCAACGCCCCGATATCACCGATCCCGCCCAGCGGGTCAGCTTCGGCACCTCCGGCCACCGCGGCAGCTCGCTTACCGGCAGCTTCAACGAGGCGCACATTGCCGCCATCGTGCAGGCGGTGGCGGATCACCGCCGCGAGGCGGGCATTACCGGCCCGCTGTTCCTGGGTCGCGATACCCACGCGCTCTCGCTCCCCGCCTGGGAGACCGCCCTGGAGGTGCTGGCCGGCAACGGGGTCGAGGTGATCATCGCAACAGGTGACGCGGTGCTGGCCACCCCGGTGATCAGCCACGCTATCCTGCGCCATAACGCTCGAGGGCAGGGGAGCGGCAACAGCGGCCAGGCCGATGGCCTGATCATCACCCCCTCCCACAACCCGCCGGAAGATGGCGGTATCAAGTACAACCCGCTCCACGGGGGGCCGGCCGAGGCCGAGGTGACCGGCTGGCTGGAAGCCCAGGCCAACCGCTACCTGGAGGACCAAGAGGAGAATGAGCAGGGGGAGGGCATCGTCCGCCTGCC
>JBNJLE010000016.1:0-95038 GCA_051751685.1 Pseudomonadota bacterium
TAAGAGGGCGGGGCGTTTTGTCGTTCAGTGGATCGCTTTGCGAGTCAGCCTCGCCGACTTGTGTCCCGGGCGCTGGCGCTTGATGGCGATCCAATAAAAAGCCCCGGGCTACCCAGCTCGAGGCTTTTTGTTCCAGTGACGTGAAGGGATTACACCACGCCCTGGTCGATCATGGCGTCGGCCACCCTCCGGAAACCGGCGATATTGGCACCCAGCACCAGATTGGTCGGGTCGCCGAACTCCTGGGCGGTGTCGGCACACTGCCGGTGGACATTAGCCATGATCGCCTTGAGTTTGACGTCTACCTTATCCAGCGGCCATTGTTCCATGCCGCTGTTCTGGGCCATTTCGAGTTGGCTGGTGGCCACGCCGCCGGCATTGGCTGCCTTGCCGGGGCCATAGGCGATTCTGGCTTCCAGAAAGAGGTCGACAGCATCCGCGGTAGACGGCATGTTGGCGCCCTCGCTGATGCAGGTGACGCCGTTGTCCAGCAGGGCGCGTGCGTCGGCTTCTGTCAGCTCGTTCTGAGTGGCGCTGGGGAAGGCGGCATCGGCCTTGATGCGCCAGACGGCGTGGCCGTCCTCCGGATAGCTGCTGGCCGGGATATAACTGGCCTCGGGATGCTTGGCCAGATACTCCTCGAGAGAGGCGCGCTTGACCTCCTTGAGTTCCTTGAGCAGGTCCAGGTCAATGCCGCGCGAATCATGGATGGTGCCACGGGAGTCGGAGCAGGTAACCGGCCTGGCGCCTAGCTCGTAGAGCTTCTCGATGGTGTAGGTGGCCACGTTGCCGGCACCGGAGACCAAGCAAGTCTTGCCTTCGATGCTTTCGCCACGAGCCTCCAGCATGCTCTGAGCAAAGTAGACCGCACCATAGCCGGTGGCTTCCTTGCGGCCGAGGGAGCCGCCCCAGTTCAGGCCTTTGCCGGTGAGCACGCCTTCATAGCGGCAGGTAAGGCGCTTGTACTGACCATACAGGTAACCGATCTCGCGGGCGCCAACGCCAATGTCGCCGGCGGGAACGTCGGTGGTCGGGCCGATATGGCGATGGAGTTCCGTCATGAAGGATTGGCAGAAACGCATGATCTCGCCGTCTGACTTGCCCTTGGGGTCGAAGTCGGAGCCACCCTTGCCGCCCCCGATGGGCAGACCTGTCAGAGCGTTCTTGAAGATCTGTTCAAAGCCCAGGAACTTGATGGTGCCCGAGGTGACGCTGGGGTGGAAGCGCAGGCCGCCCTTGTAGGGGCCCAGGGCAGAGTTGAACTGCACGCGGTAACCCTTGTTGACCTTTACCTTGCCGTTGTCGTCGGACCAGCAGACCCGAAACATGATCTGGCGTTCGGGTTCAACGATGCGCTCGATGATGCTGTGGTCATGGTAGTGCGGGCTGCGCTGAAACAGCGGACGCAGACACTCGAGGACTTCCTCGGCAGCTTGATAGAACTCGGTCTGGGCAGGGCTGCTCTTGCGAAGGCATTCGAGGGTATCGTGAACATAGGGCATCAGCGTGTTCCTGTGTAACAAGGTGACTTCGTGTTCGCCAGGCGAGTGGGTAGGCGGAAATCGATTTCCACTGGGCGGACAATATAAAGCAACGCACCATTATGCAGCAACTGTATGGGCCATGCGCTAGTTAGACATTGATATGAGCCGAAATGGCTTGAAAATGTACTTTTCGTGCGCACCAAATCATTGCATTAAATAACTTTCATGGATGTTAATTAAACGAATTGGTCTTTCTCGTGCCGTCAGGCGCCTCGCTGGTATCATGAGAGTCGATATTCGTATGGGAGAGTCCCCTTTGACCCTGACAACGCCGGCGCTTCTGTTTCCGGCCATTTCGCTGCTGCTGCTGGCCTATACCAATCGCTTTCTGGTGCTTGCCCAGTTGATTCGCAAGCTGGCCCAGGAGGAGCGTGACGAGCACCTGGAGACCAACACACGTCAGATTCTGCTGCTGCGCCGGCGAATCTCTCTTACCAAACGGATGCAGCTTGCTGGTGTGTTCAGTTTCCTGCTGTGCACCCTGTCAATGTTCGCCCTTTTCCTGTCGCTTGAACTTACCGGCATGGTTCTGTTCGGCATTAGCTTGGTGACACTATCGGTTTCGCTGATCTACTCCCTGTGGGAGATTCAGATATCTACCAACGCCCTGAACGTTCAGCTCAAGGAGGTAGAAGACCAGATGCGCTCAGGTTACCCCCGTGCCGGGAAACGGGGAGGTGACGCTTGAGCCGGCCCGCATCGGAACTGCTGCTTTACTGTCGCCCCGGGTTCGAGCGCGACTTGGCTGAGGAGGTTGCCGACAAGGCGGCTGAGGCAGGCTGGGCCGGCGAGATCATCCAGGGAGCGGCAGGTGGCTTCGTGCGTTTCTGCTTGGTGGATGAGCAGCCGGCCAACGGCCTGCATCGGGCCCTGCCACTCAGCGAACTGGTGTTCGCCCGGCAGAGTCTGGTGGCGCTGCCACCGTTGCCGCTGGATAGGGAAGACCGTCTCTCACCGATCATCGAGCAGGTGGTCGAGTCCGGCTGGAGCTTCGAGAGTATCTGGCATGAGACGCCGGACACCAACGATGGCAAGGCTCTGGGAGGGCTGGCCAAGGCACTCTCGCGTCCACTGGAGTCGTTGCTCAAGAAGCGCGGCGCTCTGCGCCGCAAGGCCGGCGGGCGTCGCCTGCACCTGCTGTGGAGTGCGGGTGACTGCGTCCAGCTCGGCATGAGCTTTCCGGGCAACCGCAGCGAGCAGCCGGGAGGCATCCGCCGCCTTCGCTTTCCCAAGTCTGCCCCGAGTCGCTCGACCCTCAAGCTCGAGGAGGCATGGCATGAGTTCGTGCCGCGATCGGAATGGGAGACGCGCCTGGCTGAAGGGATGCAGGCCGCTGATCTGGGCGCGGCTCCCGGCGGCTGGACCTGGCAGCTTGTTCATCGCGGTATGCATGTCTATGCCATCGACAACGGACCCATGGACCGGGCGCTAATGGCCACCGGGCAGGTTGAGCATCTCCGCGAGGATGGTTTCGTCTGGGAGCCGCCCTATCGGCTCGACTGGCTGGTGTGCGATATCGTCGACAAGCCGTCGCGGGTGGAGGCCATGATGGAGCGCTGGCTGGTGCGGCGCTGGTGCCGCGAGGCGGTGTTCAACCTCAAGCTGCCGATGAAGCGCCGCTGGCCCGAGGTAGCGGCTTGCCTGGCTCGCCTGGAGGAGGCGCTGACCAGTGCGGGGGTTTCCGCTGAGATTGGCTGTCGCCACCTCTACCACGACCGGGAGGAAGTGACGGTTCATGTGCGCCTGCGCGACTAGCCGCCGCTGGCCCTCGCCCCCGACGTGAGCGACCAGCGCCAATTGACGCTGGCCGCCTGCTCAGTGAGAGGTAGGTTCATAGATGCGAATGCGCTCCTCTTCGGTAAGTATTGGCAGCAGACGTTGCATCACCCGGGAGCGCTCCTCACTGGTGTACCATTCTTTCCAGGCGCGCATGTCGCGCCACTTGGTGATCATCAGGCGTCGGTCGCTGTGGCCGAGTTCGACGAGGCTCTCGCCACCCACGAAACCGCGCGCACCCAGGGAATGGCGCATGGCTTCACGAGCGGCTTCCTCATACTCCTCCTCGAGCCCCGGCATGATGCGACGTTCGATAATGATCTTGATCATCTAGCTTGCTCCCAACAGTGTTGATCCCAACGACGAGGCTATCGATGGTTGATTCCCGTAACGTCCTGCCCGAGGCGGCTCCCGATTTTCAGGCCGAGCTCGATACCACTGGGCTCTACTGCCCCGAGCCGATCATGCTCATGCACAGCAAGGTCCGCGATATGCGCCCCGGCGAGGTACTCAAGGTCATTGCCAGCGATCCGGCCACGACGAGGGATGTGCCGAAATTCTGCCAGTTCCTGGGCCATGAGCTGATTCGCCAGGAGGAGGTCGAGGGCCACTACCTCTACATGATTCGTCTGGGCTGATTCCATCCTGCCAGGGTCAGCCCGGCGAATGGTCGGCCTCCGGCATTACCATCAGGGCAAGCGCCTCCAGAGTCGCAGGATCTTCTTGGCGAATACGGTTGGCGATCTGACGCTGGAAGAAATAGACCACTCGGTGGCGGGTATGGCCGGGGTAGAGGCAGGCGTCGCCTGGCAGGATCGGCGTTGACTCGATCAGCCGTTCATCTGCCAGCAGCGCCTCGACAGCACCATCGCTATAGAGTCGCCAGCCGAACACCTGTTTGAGCTGCCAGGGCCCATCACCCTCGTCCATGCACAGGGCGTGAGTGCCCTGGTTTTCAGGGAGCTGCTGGATGAGGGTGACCTGATCGGTGTCCTCGTAGTCGAAATAGGTAGCGGCGTGTTCGAGCTCGAACACTTTGTGCTCCGGAGCCTGCTCGAACAGCTCTTCGGTCTCGGGGTCGCGATAGCCGATGAAGCTGCCGTGCTCCGGGTCATCCAGGCGATGACATGGGGTCAGCGCCTCCATCCAGGGCACCATGCCAACGACCTCGCCATCCTCGCGCAGCCCCCAGGCCAGAAGCGGCATACCGTAGAGGGTGTCGGGGCTCGAAGCGAGGCGATAGACCATCTCGAGGCCGTCCAGCTCAGGGGCCAGGCGAATCAGACGCCGCCTGGCTAACAAACGCTGGCGCATTGTTTCCAGGTCGATGACCTGGGCGGGGCGGTTTGACAGCGGGATTCCCATGACGTCTCTCCACATGCTGCGTGATCACGGCATCGGCGCGGGGAGCCGTGCTCCACGGACCGCTCGGAAGCGCACTGCGTCACTCTCGCACTCACCAATAGCACAGACGGTGGGGTAGGTTAAGCCCTCTGTGTTTACCGTTGCTCAACGGCAGCGTCGTGCCAAGGCCTCACGCAACTCCTGATGGTGATGTCGGGCCGCCTCGAAAGCGGGTAGCGGTGACGACGGATGGCGACGGGAGAGCCATTTTTCCTGGTAGGCATCGACCGCTTCGGGCGGTGAGGCGAGTGAGTCGAACAGCGGGCCGAGCGCGGTCAGCCAGTCGTGGGCGGCAGCGTTGAGTGTTTCCAGCCACTGGTCGAGGTGCTCGTCGTTCGCGTTGTACTCCAGAGCGGACGTGAGACAGCCGTCGTGGCGGGCTAGAGCGCGCTCGGCCAGGTCCGAAGCCTCTTCCAGGCGCTGGGTGGCAAGTGTCAGGGTGCGCAGTAGCTCGGCAGTATAGGGACGCTGGTTGAGGGCATGCAGGTGTCCCTCCAAGGCCTCCAGATCGATTGGCGGGGTATCCTTCTCTGCTATCGTCATCAGCGCTCGCAGGTAGCCGAGCGATTGTAGCTGTGCCTCGGGCGGCGAAAGGGCATCCGCAGGCAGGGGCGAACTCACCCGAGAGAAGCTACCGGCCCACTCGTCGGAGCCAAACAGGCCGTTCCAGGCCGCCTGTGCCAGCTGCTCCGTTTTGGTGGTGGTCAGACGCTCGAGCCTTTCACGATCCGCGTCGGGGAGGCTCTCTGGCACCTTGCTCGCCAGGCAGTCGGTCAGCCGTTGCCACAGTGTCAATTCGTAGCGCCACCGCTGGCTGGCCGGGGCGACCCTTCCCAGGGTGCTGTTGCGCTCCGCGACCAGAGTGGTGATATGGCACTCGCGCAGAGCAAAGACGTTGAGCATGCCCTCGCGGGTCTCGGGGATTGAGACCAGCCGCTCTCGCTGTTCAGGAAAGGCGCCGATATTGCCGGGGCTGGCCGGCGACGGGGGCGCCAGATCGAGGCGCTGGCCCAGATCCCGCTGGTAGTCGATGAGCAGTTCGTTGCTATCGCCGTCACTGCCACAGGCGGCCAGCAGGCTGCCAAGCCCTGCGACCAGCAGGGTCGCAAGCCCTTTTTTACTGAATGCCCAATGCATCGTGTCTGCCCTCCGCTGCAGCCCGGCTGATTCGCCTGAGACGCTCGCCGAGCAGACCTGTCGCCACGGTGAGTCCGCCTATCAGGCCGATCCAGTAGCCGTGAACGCCCATTGGCTCGATCATGCCCGGAAGCCCGCGGATTCCCAGCCAGTGGCCTCCGGCCAGCCCGACCAGCCAGTAGGACGCCAGCGTGATCAACATGATGATACGAGTGTCTCGGTAGCCGCGAAGGGCACCCGCCAGGTTGACCTGCAGCGAATCCGAAAGCTGGAAGATCATGGCCAGTAGGACCAGCGAAAGGGCCAGACGTTGCACGGCCGCATCGAGGGTATAGAGGCCGATCACCGATTCCGCAGTGAACCAGAGCAGGGCGCTGTTGAGCATGGCGACCAGCACGCTTGAGGCGATGCCGAAGGCCGCCACCTGGCGAGCATGGGCCGGCCGCTGCTGCCCCAGGGTGTTGCCGACCCTTACCGTCAGCGCCATGCTCAGCGACAGTGGCAACATGAAGAGTATCGAGGTGTAGTTGAGCGCGATCTGATGGGCCGCCACGGTAATCTCGCCCAGGCTGGCGATAAGCAGCGCGATCACGGTAAACAGGGTGACCTCGACGAAGATCGCCACGCCGATGGGTACGCCGACGTAGAGCAGGTCGCCGATCATCTTCAGGCGCGGCAGGGAGGGCGAGTGCCACAGCGACACCTCGCGGTAGGCCCGGGCGCGGCGGGTGTAGAGGACCATGGCCAGGCACATGATCCACAGCGACAGCGCCGTGGCGATCCCGCAACCCAGGGCACCCAGCGCCGGCAGTGCCTGTACCCAGGCCGGCAGCCAGTCACCGAACAGGGCGGTGAGACCGTCGCCTCCGTGGATCAGCACGTAGTTGCTGGGGATGTTGACCGCCAGACCGATCAGGCTGATCCAGAGCGCGGGGCGGGTATGGTTCATCCCGTCAGAGAAGGCGCGCAGCGCCTGAAACAGCGCCGCGCCGGGCATGCCGAAGGCGACCGCGGCCAGATAGGCCGTCGAGCGCCTGGCGACCTCCTCCGGTACCGCCATCAGCACGAAGATCGGCTGGACGGCAAACCAGAGCAGGGTCGCCGCGACCGCGCCCAGAACCAGCGATACCCACAGGGCCTGATGCACATTGGGTCGAATCTCGGTCAGGCGCCTGCCGCCCATCAGCTGCGCCACGATGGGCGTCAGTCCCATCAGGGTGCCGGTCATGAAAAGCATCAGCGGCATCCACAGGCTCGAGCCCACCGAGACGGCAGCCAGGTCGGTAGCGCTGAGCCGGCCGGTCATCATCACATCGGCCACGCTCATGCCGGCCTGTGCCAGCTGCGCGCCGCAGATCGGCAGGGTCAGGGCCATCAGCGGGCGGAATTCCTGGCGGCCGGTAGCGATCAGGCGGGCGATAGGACTGAACAAGGTCGGGCGCTCCATGCGGTCGAGCTTTCGGATTGAGCAAGCAAACCGCTCACTATAGCAATGCCCAAGGGGTTTGGCCCGCTCGTCCGGGGGCATATAATAATGGCCACCCTTTCCCCATGGAGCCTATGTGAGCCACCGACTCGAGGATGTCATCGCGCTGTTCGATGGCCTGTTCCAAGACACTTTCGCCACGCGCCTCGTGCGCGGGGGCGACGAGCCGCTTTACCTGCCGGCTGATGCCGATACGCCTTTCCACCGGGTAATCTTTGCCCGCGGTTTCTATGCCAGCGCCCTGCACGAGATCAGCCACTGGTGCATCGCCGGCGAGGAGCGGCGACAGCGGGAAGATTACGGTTACTGGTACCTGCCGGACGGGCGCGACGCAGGTGCGCAGCGCAACTTCGAGGCGGTGGAGGTGGCCCCTCAGGCCCTGGAGTGGCTCTTTTCGCGGGCCTGTGGCCTGCGCTTTCATATCAGCATCGACAACCTGGGCGGCGGCGTCGAGGTGAACAGCGAGGCCTTCTGTGCCAAGGTCAGCGCCAGGTCTGAACGCTATGAGCGAGAGGGGCTGCCGCTGCGCGCCGCGGCCTTCCGGCTCGCCCTGCAGCGCTTCTATCAGGAAGGCGATGCCCGTAAGGCCGCCATTGCCGCGGGGCGTCGCCTGCTGGAGCCGGCCCCTTCGGTCCTGGTCCGATCGCAGGCGACCGGGACGGGTGACGTCGGCTAGGCTGAAGGCGTTCCCCCAGTTGGAGTTCACCGTGGCCACCGCTTCCTCGTCTTTCTCCCGTGATCCCCTGCCCCAGGAGCAGCGGTTTCTCGATGCCCTCGATCAGGACCAGTGGCCCGCGACCGAGAGCGACTGGAACCTCGATGAGGTGTCACTGACCCCCGAGGCGCTGATCGAGCTGTTCGAGGCCCAACTGATGAGTCGCCACCTGGATCTGCAGGCTCGCCGTCTACAGGCCAGGGGCGAGGCCTTCTACACCATCGGCAGTGCCGGCCACGAGGGAAATGCGGCGATTGCTCGCGCCCTGCGTCCGACCGATCCCGCCTTCCTGCACTATCGCGATGCGGCCTTCCTGATCGAGCGCAGCCGCCAGGTGGCGGGTCAGACGCCACTCTGGGACCTGCTGCTGAGCTTCGTGGCGTCCCGTGAGGATCCGATCTCCGGTGGGCGCCACAAGGTGCTGGGCTCGAAGGCGCTCAACGTGCCGCCCCAGACCAGCACCATCGCCTCCCACCTGCCCAAGGCGGTGGGGGCGGCCCATAGCCTGGGGCTTTGGCGGCGCCTAGGTGGCGGCGGCGAGTGGCCTGCCGACAGCCTGGTGATATGCAGTTTCGGCGATGCCTCCTTCAACCATTCCACTGCCCAGGGCGCGCTGAATGCCGCCGGCTGGGCGGCCTACCAGGGGACGCCGCTGCCGCTGGTGATGGTTTGCGAGGACAATGGCATGGGCATCTCCACGCCCACGCCGGCCGGCTGGATCGAGGCTAGCATGCGGGCTCGCCCCGGCTTCCACTACCTGACCTGCGACGGCCTCGACCTGCTCGACACCTGGCGCGCGGCTCGGGAGGCCGAGGTCATCGCTCGCCTGCGCAAACAGCCGGTGTTCCTGCATATGCGCTGCGTGCGGCTGTTCGGTCACGCCGGCTCTGACGCTCAGCAGGCCTATCTCCCGCCATCACGCATCGCCGCCGAGGAGGCCCGCGACCCGCTGCTGTTCAGCGCGGGTCGGTTGCGCCGCCACGGGGTGCTGTCACGGGATGACATCGCCGGCCGTTATCGGCGAATCGGTGAGGAAGTGGCAGAGCTGGCCGAGGAGGCGATTCGTCGCCCGAAGCTGGAAAGTGTTCGCGAGGTGATGGCCAGCATGCTGCCGCCACGCCGACCCGGGCGTCGTCAGCCTGCCCGGGTCGAGAGAGAGATGGAAGCTGCCCCGGGCACCATGGCGAAACTGATCAATCAGACCCTGCGGCGGCTGATGGCCGGCCATCCCCACCTGGTGATGGCCGGCGAGGACATCGGCCGCAAGGGCGGCGTCTACGGGGTGACCCAGAAGCTGCAGGCTCGGTTTGGCCCTCACCGCGTGATTGATACCCTGCTCGACGAGCAGAGCATCCTGGGGCTCGGCATCGGCCTGGCCCACAACGGCCTGGTGCCGGTCCTGGAGATCCAGTTCCTGGCCTACCTGCACAACGCCGAGGATCAGTTGCGCGGCGAAGCGGCCACCCTGAGCTTTTTTTCCGCTGGCCAGTTCACCAACCCCATGGTGGTGCGGATCGCCGGGCTCGGCTACCAGAAGGGCTTCGGGGGCCATTTTCACAACGACAACGCCATCGCCGTACTGCGCGATATCCCCGGGCTGCTGGTGGCCTGCCCGTCGAATGCCGCCGATGCCGTGGGGCTGCTGCAGGAGGCGGTGCGCCTGGCCGACGAGGCGCAGCGGGTGGTGGTCATCATCGAGCCCATTGCGCTCTATCACACCCGAGACCTGCTGGCGGTGGGAGATGACGGTTGGTGCTCCTCCGATCCGGGGCCCGATTACCGGCTGTCGCCGGGAGAGCCTGGACAGTGGGGGGAGGGCGACGACCTGGCCATTGTCACCTATGGCAACGGCGTCTATCTGTCTCGCCAGGCGGCGGTGGAGTTGGATCCGGCGGGGCAGCGGCTTCGCATTGTCGACCTGCGCTGGCTCACGGGCATCGACCATGACGCCATGTACCGCGCGGTGGCCGGCTGCGCGCGGGTCCTGATCGTGGATGAGTGTCGGCGCTCGGGGTCGCTGAGCGAAGAACTGATGACCAGCCTGGTAGAAAGGGGCGTGGACGGCGAGCGGCTGTCACGGCTGACGGCGGAAGATAGCTTTATCTCACTGGGGCCGGCTGCCACCCTGACGCTGCCCTCGCGGGCGCAGATCGTGGCGTGCGCTCGGGCACTGCTGGCCAAGGGATAACGTTGCCTCAGGTTTCGTCGTCGGCGTCGCTCATGCGCTGGTGAAGGTGCAGCATCACCTCCACCTCGTGTTCAGGGCGCAGCGGTTCCAGGCCCAGCTCACCGAACAGCTCGCCACGGGCTCGGGACCATTCGCCGGGGGCAAGGCCGGTGTAAAGGCTCTCGGCGGGAGCCAGCTCCACGAAAGGATCGAGCCCATAGGTATCGAACAATCGTGAGAGGGCGGCCTCGTCGTCGCTGACGCCTGCCGTATAGAGGGTGTCGCTGAAATGGTCGTTCTCCAGCTCCCGGATCACATCCAGTGGGCTCACTCCCATGCTGTTGAGCTCCTCCAGGCTGTACCCCCCCAGCGAGATCATTTCGGCTTCCAGCCAGTCATCCTCGGGCTGGATCAGAGTGTGCTTGACGCGACCGTCGGGCAGCGTCCAGGCAATGGCCAGCGGCAGGCCGCCTTCCTCGCCGGTCTCCACGGCGATAAAGCCGGGCAGGTCGGACATGATCAGTTCTCCTGGTGTATTGGTTGAGAATGGGCTGGCAGCCGAAAGAAGGCGCGAGCATTATCACTGGTGGCGTTAGCCAGCGCTTCCTCGCCGATGCCGCGCCAGTGAGCAATCTCCCGCACGATCCAGGGAAGCAGCGCCGGCTCGTGGCGCCTCCCCTTGAGTTTGGCAGGTAAATTGCGCGGCAGCAGGTAGGGGCAGTCGGTTTCCACCATCAGTCGGTCGAGGGGGATCGCGCCGACCAGCTCGCGCAGGTGGTGGCCGCGGCGTTCGTCACAGAGCCAGCCGGTCAGGCCAATATGCAGGTCGAGATCCAGATAGCCGAAAAGCGTCTCGCGGTCGGCAGTAAAGCAGTGCACCACGGCGTTGCTGATGTCGTCTCGCCAGGCATGCAGCATCTCACGCATGCGCTGGCCCGCGTCGCGTTCATGAACGAACAGCGGTTTGCCGCAGCTCGCCGCCAGACCCAGCTGAGCCTCGAAGGCGCGCTCCTGCTCGGCGGGCGTCGAGAAATTGCGATTGAAGTCGAGCCCGCACTCGCCCACTGCCACCACCTCGGGCTCTCGCTGCAGATCGGCCATGGCGGCCGCGAGGCCGGCGTCCCAGCGGCTGGCGTCGTGGGGGTGTACGCCGGCGGTGGCGTAGAGCGCAAGCCCGACGTCGCTGTGCTGCCGGGCCATCGCTACCGCCTGCTCGGCGTGCTCGCGGTCGGTGCCGGTCAGGATCAGGGTAGTGACCCGCGCGGCCCGCGCGCGGCCCAGCACCGCCGTAAGATCGCGGTTGAAACTCGCGTGGGTCAGGTTGGCACCGATATCCACGAGAGGGGCCGCCGCGCGAAAGCGCAGCGCCTCGGGCAGGATGTCATCGAAGGTGTCGGTCGGTTCAGCCAAGTCGCAGCTCCTCTGATCGTGATAGCCGGGACGTCGGGGCGCGGCGCAGTTTACTCGGGAACGGCAGCGGTCACCATGGCGACAGGGCCACGGCGGGTCGGAGTTACGATACACTAGGCCCCTTCGAGATCGGATGAGGTATGCGCGTGACCCTGCTACGTCTGGAACGGCTGCAACTGGCCTACGGTACCCAAGTGCTGCTCAACGGCGCCGACCTGGTGTTGGAGAGGGGGGAGCGGCTGGCTCTGGTGGGTCGCAACGGCACCGGAAAGTCGACGCTGCTCAAGCTGGTGGCCGGGGAGATCCAGGCCGACGGCGGCAACATCTGGCGAGCCCCGGGGCTGAAGATCGGTGTGCTCGCCCAGGATCTGCCCGATGCCTCCGGCCAGACCATCTTCGATATGGTGGCCGGCGGCCTGCCCGAGGCCGGTGAGCTGCTCTCCGAGTATCACCACCTGATCCACGAGGACGAGCCCGACATGCACCGCATGGCCGAGCTTCAGACGCGCCTCGAGGCCATCGATGGCTGGTCGTTCCACCAGCGTATCGACGTGGTGCTGACTCGCCTGGGGCTGCCCGAGGATGCCGAGATGGCCGCGCTCTCCGGCGGCTGGCGGCGTCGCGTGGCCCTGGCACGGGCGCTGGTTGCCGACCCCGACCTGCTGCTGCTCGACGAGCCCACCAACCATCTGGACCTGGACACCATCGCCTGGCTCGAGGAGCATCTTGCCGCCTTCAACGGCGCGGTGCTCTTCATCACCCACGACCGGGCCTTCCTCTCCAAGCTGGCAACGGCCATTCTCGAGCTCGACCGCGGGCGCCTGGGACGCTATCCAGGGGACTATGCGGCGTACCAGGCCCAGAAGTCCCATGAGCTGGAGATCGAGGCTCGAGAGCACGCCGAGTTCGACAAGAAGCTGGCCCAGGAAGAGACGTGGATCCGACAGGGTATCAAGGCGAGGCGTACCCGCAACGAGGGTCGGGTGCGGGCCCTCGAGCAGCTGCGTCGCGAGCGCAGCGAACGCCGTGAACGTCAGGGCAAGGCCAATCTCAGCGTGGACAGCGGTGAGCGCAGCGGCAAGCGCGTGGTGGCCCTGGAACATGTCACCCAGCGCTTCGGCGATGAGGCGGTGATCAGCGACCTCTCGCTGGAGATCCAGCGCGGCGACCGCATCGGCTTTATCGGTCGCAACGGCGCGGGCAAGACTACCCTGCTCAAGATCCTCCTGGGTGAACTCGAACCCAGCGAGGGCAAGGTACAGCTCGGCACCAAGTTGCAGGTCGCTTACTTCGACCAGCTGCGCGGTGGGCTCGAGCCCGAGAAGAGCGTCTACGACAACGTGGCCCAGGGCAGCGACCGGGTCACGGTGGGCGGCCGCGACCGCCACGTGATGAGCTACCTGCAGGACTTCCTGTTCACCCCCGAGCGGGTCCGTCAGCCGGTCAAGGCGCTTTCCGGCGGGGAGTCCAACCGTCTGCTGCTGGCCAAGCTGTTCACCCAGCCCGCCAACGTGCTGGTGCTTGACGAACCGACCAATGATCTGGACGTCGAGACCCTGGAACTGCTCGAGGAGCTGCTGCTCGACTTCGATGGCACTCTGTTGCTGGTCTCCCACGACCGCGCCTTCATGGACAACGTGGTCACCAGCGTGCTGGCCTTCGAAGGCCATGGCCGGGTCCGCGAATACGTGGGTGGCTACAGCGACTGGGTGCGCCAGGGTGGCAAGTTGCCGCCGGCGCCCTGGGAGGGGGCCGCCCGTCAGCACGCCGAGCCGACCCAAAGCGTCGATGAAGCCGAGGCTGCCCGCCAGGTCCCGCCCGCAAGGACAGACAAGAAAACGGCAAGGAAGCCCGCCAAGCTCTCCTACAAGCTGCAGCGCGAGCTTGATGGACTGCCGGCCGAGATCGAGCGCCTCGAAGGCGAGGTGGCCAGGTTCGAGGCCATGATCGCGGACCCCGGTTTCTATCAGCAGGACGCCGACACGATCGCCACCACGCTGGACGCGCTGGGTACCAGGCAGGTCGAGCTCGACACCACCATGGAGCGTTGGATGGAGTTGGAAGCGCTGGCTGCGGGAGAGTGATCAAGCAGTTATGCAACAGGCGCCCGGTGGGCGCCTTAGAATGGGCAGTGACGCGAAGGCTTGCCGATTACTCGGCGCTCTCGCCCTTCTTGCCCACCCGCACGGCGAGTACATCGCACTGGGCGCCGTGCAACACGCCGGTGGAGGTGGAACCGAGTAGCAGGGCGAAGCCGTGACGGCCGTGGGAGCCGACCACGATCAGATCCACGTCGTTTTCCTGGGCGAAACGATGAATCTCGGTATCAGGCATGCCCACCAGCACGTGCTGGTTCTCCTTGGCCACGTGGGGTTCGGCGATCTCCGCCAGGCGCTGCTTGGCGTGCTCGTCGAGCTGGTCCTGGATGCTGGTCAGGTCCATCGGAATATCGCCGCCATAGGCGAAGCCCAGCGGCTCCAGGGTGTGCATGATGGAAACCTTGGCGTTGTTGTTGCGCTCGGCAATCTGGGCTGCGCGCTCCAGCACCTTGTGGGAGTCCTTGGTCAGGTCCACGGCGACCAGGACGTGTCGATATTCGTTGCTCATGGTAGGGCTCCTGGGTGGATATCGAGGTGAAGGGATGCCTTCACTCTAGGCCGGCTGACTCGGCAAGACAACGACGTGCATCAAGACTCACGCATCAACTCTCATGCATCAACCCAATCTGGAGATGGCGATGACCTGGTTGTTAATGCTGTTCATCCTGCTGCTGGTGGTCTCGCCGGTGATGTGGCTCAAGCCCAGTCCGCGGCAGCGTCGCGTCTCGGCGCTGCGAGCGGCGGCAGTCAAGACCGGGCTGACCATCAAGCTGGAGAAGCCGCCTCTGCACGGCATCGAGACAGCCATGCCGGTCTACCGCTGGGGGTATCCCCAGGGACAGCCGGGCCCTGATTTCGCGCTGGTGCGAGACGACTATGCCAGTGCCGAGCTGAAATCCTTCGCGTATGGCTGGCGCTGGCGATGGGAGCCACTGCGCCCACTGCCCGACGAGCTGGAAAACCGACTCAAGGCGCTGCTGGAGCGGCTGCCTCAGGATGCGATAGTGGTGCAATCCCATCGGCATGCCTTGGCCCTGTGGTGGTGGGAGTCCCAGGACTTCGCTCGCTTCTCCACCTATCTCGAGGATTTCGTGGCGCTACGCGACGGCCTGGCCGGACGGCCGGATGACAATGCTGCTTCGATACCCCTCGGGCAGCCGAAAGCCTAGGCGTCACTCCTGTGGCTCGGCGTCGCGGGCCTGGATGGCCAGGCCGTTGTTCTCGATGCGGGTGAGCAGTTCGGCCAGCGCTGTCACGTCCTGTTCGCTCAGCCCGCCGAGCATCTCGCCGCGTGCCTCGCGCACCACGGCGTCAATGCGCTGAAGCAGCGGAGTGGCGGCGGGGGTCAGGAAGACCCGCTTGGTGCGCCGATCCTGATCGCAGGGGCGTCGTTCCACCAGGCCCTGGCGAGACAGCTGGTCCAGGGTTCGCACCAGAGACGGCGCCTCGACGCCGATAGCACGGGCCAGATCGCACTGGGGCTGGCCGTCACCGAGTCGCCACAGGTGGTAGAGCGTCACCCAGCGCGTCTGGGTCAGGCCCAACGGGGCCAGGCGCTCGTCGATGATGGCGCGCCACAGACGCGGCAGGCGGCTGAGCTGAAAACCGATATTTTCGTGCATGAGCTGGGGTTCCATTGGCGTTGACTGGATTCTGTGAACCCGATACGTGAAATGCAAGCCGGCTTATCATATCACTCGTCAGTGTGTCGCCCCGGCACCAGCCGGCGCAGTCCTTCGAGACCGATCAGCAGCTCCCGACCATCGGCCAGGCTGGCGTCCTCACCGTCGGCCACTCGAAAACGCAGCACGCCGATGCGCTGGCCGCTGTCGGTCATCACGTCGATGCGCCAGCGTCCCGCCGGGTCGCCCGGGAAGTTCTGCTTGTGACTCCAGGCCCGGTAGCCGGCCTCTCGTCCGCCCTCGATATTGAGCGTGATGCGATCGATTTCCTCCCCGTCGTGTCGCCACACATGGAATACCTCCTCCTTCAGTCCCCGCGGCGCGCGAATCGCCGTGAAGGCGTATAGCCCTTTTCCGGCCAGTGCTTCGGGCGTCAGGCGCAGTTCGCCCTGCGGGCTCCTGGCCTCTTCATCGAAGGCGGGAGAGAGGGCTGCGCTGCCCAGCCACAGATTGGCTGGCGGCACCCAGATACGTCCCATCCACGCCAGCCCGGCGAGCAGTGGCAGCAGCGCCAGCATCATTAGCCAGCGTCTGCCAGGCTGTTGGGCGGTAAGGTGCAACAGACTCGGCAGACTGAACAGCAGCATGGCGGCCAGCGCCAGCTTGAGGCTCTGGCCGGTGGTGAGTTGCAGCATGACCGGCAGGGTCACCAGTACGACCAGGAAGACACACTGGGCATGAAAGATCAGATAGAGCCAACGATAGCGGTTCGCCACGCGGTAGTAGAGAGGATCGACAATGGAGAACACCGCCAGCCCGATCAGCAGCAGGGTGAACAGCGCCTGCCCGCTGCTCCATACGGTGGTGGCGAGCAGAAAGGGAAGCGAGAAGAACAGTGTCTCCTGATGAATCATCTGAGCAATGAACAGAGTCGCCGCGTGGGGCAGCGTGGGATAGCCGCGGCGGTCCAGCAGTCGGCCGATCAGGCTCTCGAAGAGCAGCAGCAGCCAGGCGGCGAGCATGCCCAGCGCCAGCAGCCCTCCCAGCCACTGCTGGCGCTCCACCAGAAAGAAGCTGCCCAGTCCGGCACCGAAGGCCACCGGTGGCCACAGCCAGCGCCAGGGTCGCAGACGCTCGATCAGCGCCTCGATACGCACCTGCAGTTGACCCAGTCGAGTGGCTGCCGGACGTTCGTCTGGCCGTTGCAAGGAGGATGGCATGGCGCGGGGCTTCTCTGGGTGATGGCATCGTGCCAGCCTAACACCCGGCGTAGTCTCGAGGCAGCGATGCGGGTGGGGGTTGACGAGCCGACGTTGGTGACCCAAGCTGTGTGCATTCAAACGATCGTATGAAATCGGGAGGTTCGCGGATGATCTATCAGGGCAGTGCCATCACGGTGTCGCGCGGCGACGACGACGTCGCCACGCTTACCTTCGACCTGCAGGGCGAGTCAGTCAACAAGCTCTCCGGCGCGGTGATCAGTGAACTGGACGAGGCGGTCAAGGCCATCCAGGCCGATAAAGGCCTCAAGGGACTAATGCTGACCAGCGCCAAGGATGCCTTTATCGTCGGTGCCGACATCACCGAGTTCCAGACCATGTTCGGCAAGGGCGCCGAGTTCCTGGAGTCGATGCTTCATCGAGTTCACGGCATCTTCAATGCCATCGAGGACCTGCCGTTTCCCACCGTCACCGCCATCAACGGCCTCGCCCTGGGCGGTGGCTGTGAAGTGCTGCTGACCACCGACTTCCGGGTAATGAGCGACAAGGCTCAGATCGGCCTGCCGGAGACCCAGTTGGGCATCTTGCCGGGTTGGGGAGGCTGCGTGCGTCTGCCGCGCCTGATTGGCGCCGACAATGCCATCGAGTGGATCGCCGGAGGCACTCAGAACAAGGCAACGGTGGCTCTCAAGATGGGCGCCGTGGACGCCGTGGTCCCTGCCGAACAACTCGAAGAGGCCGCTCGCGACATCCTGATCCGGGCCTTTGCCGGTGAGCTGGACTATCGTGCTCGCCGTGAAGAGAAACAACAGCCTCTGACGCTCAACCCTATCGAACAGATGATGGTCTTCGAGACCGCCAAGGGCTACGTGGCCGGCAAGGCGGGCCCGCACTACCCGGCGCCGGTAGAGGCGATCAAGGTGATCCAGAAGGGGGCCGGCGAGGAGCGTGCTCGTGCCCAGGCCATCGAGGCCAAGGCCTTCGCCAAGCTCGCCATGACCGATGTGGCCTTCAATCTGGTTGGCCTGTTCATGAACGATCAGGTGGTCAAGAAGAAAGGCAGTCAGTACGAGAAGCAGGCACGCCCGGTCAAGCAGACCGCGGTACTCGGTGCCGGCATCATGGGCGGGGGTATCGCTTACCAGAGCGCTTCGAAGGGTACGCCGATCCTGATGAAGGACATCAAGGACGACGCCATCGAACTCGGCCTCAAGGAGGCTCGCAAGCTGTTCGCCAAGCAGGTGGAGCGCAAGAAGCTGACCACGGAACAGATGGCCGAGAAACTCACCAATATACGGCCGACGCTCTCCTATGGCGATTTCGGCCATGTCGACCTGGTGGTCGAGGCGGTCGTCGAGAATCCCAAGGTCAAGGACGCGGTGCTCACCGAGGTCGAGGGTCTGGTGGGCGAGGAGACCATACTGGCCTCCAACACCTCGACCATTTCCATCACGCGCCTGGCGAAGAATCTCAAGCGGCCCGAAAACTTCTGCGGCATGCACTTCTTCAACCCGGTACACCGCATGCCGCTGGTCGAGGTGATTCGCGGCGAGAAGACCGGTGATGCCGCGGTGGCCGCTACCGTGGCCTACGCCCGTGCCATGGGCAAGACCCCTATCGTGGTCAACGACTGCCCGGGCTTTCTGGTCAATCGCGTACTGTTTCCCTACTTCGGCGGCTTTAGCCTGCTGATGCAGCAGGGCGCCGACTTCCAGCGTGTCGACAAGATCATGGAAAGATTCGGCTGGCCCATGGGTCCCGCCTACCTGCTCGACGTGGTCGGCCTGGATACCGCCGTGCATGCCGGCGAGGTCATGGCGGAGGGCTTCCCGGCGCGCATGGGCAGCCTCGGCGGCGAGGCCAAGGGTGGGGACAAGAGCGCCATCCAGGCGATGTTCGAGAACGATCGTCTGGGACAGAAGAACGACAAGGGCTTCTACGCCTACGAGGAAGACAGGAAGGGCAAGCCGAAGAAGGTCAGCGACGAGACTGCCATCGACCTGATCAAGAGCGTGGCAAAGGAGACCCGCGAGTTCAGCGACGAGGACATCATCACCCGCATGATGGTGCCGCTGTGCCTCGAGACCGTGCGTTGCCTGGAGGACGACATCGTGGGAAGTGCTGCCGAAGCCGATATGGCGCTGATCTACGGCATCGGTTTCCCGCCGTTTCGTGGCGGTGCACTGCGCTACATCGATGCCATGGGAGTGGACGCCTTCGTCAAGCTGGCCGACGGCCTGGCCGAGGCGCTGGGGCCGCTCTACGCGCCCACCGAGAAACTGCGTGAGATGGCCAAGGCCGGTGAGGTCTTCTACCCCGCCCCCGCCCAGCGCTGAACCCACCACGAACAGGAGAGATGAGATGAGCTTGAACCCGAGAGAGATCGTGGTGGTCGACGGCGTGCGGACCGCCATGGCCAAGGCCAAGAACGGTGCCTTCCGCCACGTGCGCGCCGAGAACCTCTCTGCCGCCGTAATGGAGGGGCTGCTTGAGCGCAACACTGGCCTCGACCCGGCCGAGATCGATGACATCCTCTGGGGCTGTGTCAACCAGACCCTGGAGCAGGGCATGAACATCGCGCGCAACGCGGCGATCATGACCCGCATCCCGCGCAGCGTGCCGGCCCAGACCATCAACCGCCTGTGTGGCTCCTCCATGAGCGCGCTGCATATCGCCGCGGCCAACATCAAGGCCGGCATGGGCGACGTCTACCTGGTGGGCGGCGTGGAGCACATGGAGCACGTCGCCATGGCTCATGGTGTCGACGTCAACCCAGCGGCCAGCAAACACGCGGCCAAGGCGGCGATGATGATGGGGCTGACTGCCGAGCTACTGGGCAAGATGCATGGTATTTCCCGCGAGGATCAGGACAAGTTTGGGGTGCGCTCCCACCAGCGCGCCCAGGCTGCCATGGAGAAGGGCTACTTCGACAACGAGATCATCGGGGTGGAAGGTCACGACGAACGCGGTTTCAAGGTGATGTTCCAGCGCGACGAGGTGATCCGCAGTGACGCCAGCCTGGAGAAGATGGCCGAGCTGAAGCCGGTGTTCGACCCAAGGGGGGGCACCGTTACCGCCGGCACCTCCTCGGCACTCTCCGTGGGCGCCTCCGGCATGCTGGTAATGAGTTACGAGCGCGCCCAGGCGCTGGGGCTTGAGCCGATCGCCCGGGTGCTGTCCACCGGGGTGGCCGGCTGCGACGCCTCGATCATGGGTTACGGTCCGGTGCCAGCGTCGAAGAAGGCGCTCAAGGCCGCCGGGTTGAGCGCCGAAGACATCCAGACCGTGGAGCTCAACGAGGCCTTCGCCGCCCAGGGCTTGCCCGTGCTCAAGGACCTGGGCTTTCTCGATGCTCTGGATGACAAGGTCAACCTCAACGGTGGCGCCATCGCCCTGGGTCACCCGCTGGGCTGCTCGGGCACCCGCATCTGCACCACCCTGCTCAACGTGATGCAGCAGCGTGACACTGCCCTCGGCCTGGCCACCATGTGCATCGGTATGGGACAGGGCGTGGCCACGGTGTTCGAGCGCCTGAAGTAGGCAGCAACATTCAACGTCACTCCTCACGCGGCAGCTGTTGGCCTCGCCCTCATTGGCGAGGCCAACGCCCTTGTAGCGTTGACGCGTGGGGCGAGGAGCAATAAGATGTATTTTTTATGCATCTTATAGTAGCCACCGCGAGGCAATGCCAATGGGACTCCTCAAGAACCTGCTCATGAAAATCAAGGCAGAAGACAACTCCCCTGCGGAGAGTCAGATCGTTCAGACCTTTGAGCCGGCTCCAGCAGCAGCGTCAGCCGCCGAGGTCAGCGCAGACGAAGCCGCAAGCGCCAACGCCGAAAAGAAACAGCATGGGGAACCGGGCGTTTGCTGCGGCTCTTGCCACTGACCCCAGCCAACGTTTAGCACGGTACTCGTCACGGTTGTCGACAAATGATAAGCAGCGGGCATGCCTTTATGGCATGCCCGTTTTCTCTATCAGCATCAGAGTGATCCGCTGCTGCCTGATACCTCGGGGGCGAGTTCAACGGCGCCTTCCTCGACCATGATCGTGCCTGGCTTATCCTTGTGTGGCTCGATCCAGCCCTGCTCGCGATAGTAGCGCAGGGCACCCTCGTGCAGCGGGGCCGTGAGCCCATCGCGGATCATCGCCTCGGGAGACAACATCCCGAAGGCAGGGTGGTAGGCCTTGAAGCGCTGGAAGTTATCGAAGACGCTGGCGACCAGATGATAGATAAGATCCGGGTCGGTGTCGGCCGAGGCCACCAGGGTGGCTCTGACGCCAAAGGTCCTGACCGGCGGCTGGTCGGGGCCGTACAAGCCGCCGGGGATCCAGGCACGACTGAAGAAGGGGTAGGCGTCCACCAGCCGGTCGATGGTGTCGCCCTGCACGTCGATCAGGGCGGCATTGCAGAGGCGAATGGCCTGGGCCACTGAAGCGTTGGGATGGCCCACGGTATAGACCATAGCGTCGATGTTGCCGTGGCAAAGCTCCATCGACTGTTGGTCGGCTGGCAGGTCGTTGACCAGTCGGAAACTGCTGCGACTCCAGCCTCTGGCATCCATCAGGCGCAGCATGGTGCCCCGCTGTCCCGAACCGGGATTGCCGATGTTCACAGAACGCTGCACCAGATCATCGAAGCCTTCTATACCGGCATCGCGTCTTACCACCAGGGTGAAGGGCTCACTGTGCAGTGAGAAGAGTGAACGCAGTCCGATGTCCGGGCCGGCCTCGCGAAAGGCCTCGCTGCCGTTGACCGCATAGAAGTGGATATCTGACTGGGCCAGCGCCACCTGCACGCCTCCCTGTCTCAGGGCTCGGAGATTAGCGCTGGAGCCATCGCTGGGCTCGGCGTTGCAGGGAATATCCACGATGCGGCAGATGGTTCGCCCGGCGAGATGATAGACCCCGGCTGGGCTTGCCGTGCCGATGGTCAGGGAATCATCGCCCTGGGCCGATGGCGGACTCCACAGGAACAGGCTGGTCAGGCCAATGGCCAGCAGCCCAGCAGATCGTTTCATGACTCACCTCGCATCGAGTGAGTCGACCAGCGGCATACATGACCCAAGGGCCAAACGGAAGCCTAAGGCGGAGTAATGTGACAGTGTGGCTGGCCGACGGAGATATTGTGGTGTTGTTGTGCTTGTCTTATTATCATTTGATCAGGCAATGCTTTTTTACCAACGTCTTGATTATCCTTGCATCTGCAAGGACTTACCTGATGTATAGCAGGAAGCGACGAGGTGGCCGGCACCTTCAACGAAATTTAATCGCATAAGCTTAGATCACTCCGGCCTCAAGTCCTGCCGCCATCGCCATGGCCAGGTCCTCTACCTGCTCGACGAATCCCTCCTGCCACTCCCCGCGCAAGATCAGCGGTTCCTGTGCCCACCTCCAGCGCAGCCCGCTGACGATGGTCTCCACGGCTCGGCGGGTGCCGGTGCCGTCATGGCCGGCACGCACATAGAGTGCGCAGGGCAGCCCCTGCTTCTCTTCAAGGACCGGGTAGTAACAGCGATCGAAGACGTCCTTCGTCAGGCCCGCCATATAGCCAAGATTCTCGGTGGTGCCGAGCAGAATGGCGTCGCAGGCCAGCACATCGCCGGGGGCCGTCTCCAGCGGCGCCTTGACAGTGACCTCGACCCCCACGATCTCGGGGTGGCGAGCACCACGTTCAGCGGCCTCCCGGAGTGCCTGGGTATTGGGGGAGGGGGTATGCACGACGATCAATAGACGCTTGGGCATGTTGACAGCTCCTTGGTTGTTTCCCACGCTGAACCGGCACTGACTCGAGCCTATACCGGGAGGATCACCGATGGCCTTTGCCCTGTCGACCATGCGACTCACCAGCCCCGCCTTCGATGACGGAGGAGCGATTCCTGCCAGATATACCGGTGAGGGCGATGATCTCTCACCGGCGCTGGCCTGGCAGAATGCCCCGACGGGTACCAAGGGGTACGCGCTGATCTGCCACGACCCGGATGCGCCGTTGGTACAGAACGGCACCTACGGTTTCGTGCACTGGGTGCTTTACAACATCCCGGCGTCCACCACCACGCTGGGGGAAGCGACCTCGGTGGGACGGCGTGGCAAGAACGACTTCGGCAAGCTGGGCTACGGAGGCCCCATGCCGCCGGAAGGTCACGGTTCTCACCGTTACTATTTCTGGGTGATGGCGCTGGACAAGCCCACCGATGATCTGCCTGAAGGGTTGAAGCTCCACGATCTGCTGGTTCGGGTCGAGCCCTACCTGCTCGGCATGAACCGCCTGGTAGGTAATTATCAGCGAGGCTGATCCCGCGACCATCAGTCGCCATGGTTGAGCGCCTCGGCTGGCCGGGGTGAGGCGACCGCCTCGTTCTCGGTCACGATGGCCTCAAGCTCCTGGCAGAAGGCCGCCAAGGCCTCGCTGGTGTGGCCGGGACGGCGATGAAGTTCGATCTCCACCTGACTCAGGGGCGGAAGCCCCTCCTCCTCGCCGATGATTCGACACCCCTCGGGTACGCTGCGCGGTGTCTTGACCGTTATGGCCAGTCCCGCCTGCACCGGCAGGTTGATGCCGGTGGGGGACTGGCTCACATAGCGCAGCTGCCAGCGTCGTGTCGTGCGGCCGAGAGACGCCAGGGCATGGGCGCGAAAGATGCACCCCTCGGGGTTGAGGGCTAGTGGCAGCACCTCCCAACTCTCCGTCCCGACATCTGCCGCCGCTACCCATACCATCGGCTCCCAGCCCAGCAGATGCCCCGACTGGGTCGGGGCATGACGAATCGACAGCACCACGTCCAGCAGTCCCTCTTTAAAAGTCTCGACCAGCGCGGCGCTGATATTGCAGTGAACCTCGAGGCGCGCAGCCGGGTAGCGCGCCGCATAGCGGGGCAGCAGCTGTGGCAGGTAGGTGGCGGCCTGCTCCTCCGAGGTCCCGAATCGAATCAGCTCTCCACGCGACAGCTCGCCCAGCGCCGCCCGCGCCTCATCCTCGAGCTTGAGCATATGCCGCGCATAGGGCAGCAGCCGCTCGCCGGAACCGGTCAGCATCACGCTGCGGCTGGTGCGCTCGAACAGCGCCTTGCCCATCTGGTCCTCCAGTCGCTTGATCTGCAAGCTGACCGCCGACTGGGTCCGGTGCAGCACCTTGCCGGCGGCGCTGAAGCCCTCGCATTCGGCCACGGTCACAAAGGCACGCAGTAATTCGGTATCCATAATTGATGAGCCTTTGAAATAGGTTGCATCTAAACCATTCATTTCAATTATGAGTGAGGGCTGATTACCCTGTCCAATACCTTGACAAGACACGGTCATTCCCGAAAACAGGAGTAAAGCGTGATGCACGCCACGGCTGACACGCTAGAGACGACATCCCTGCACGGCCTGATCGATCTGGGACGCTATCCCATCGACGAACTGGAGAGCCCTAAGGGGCGCGAGCTTATCGCGAGCTGCCGCCGCCAGCTGGATAAGGATGGCTGTGTGGTTCTCAAGCGCTTCGTTCCCGAAGCGGCGTTGGCGCGTCTCGAGCGCGAGACCGAGCGCCTCTCGCCGCAGGCCCATTACAACCAGACCGAGACCAATCCCTACAACAGCGCTGGCGACCCTGCTCAGCCTGCCAGCCATCCGCTCAACCGCTTCGACAACCGCACCAACGGGTTTGTGGCCGGTGACCGTATCGATGGCGACACCATTATCCGTCAGCTCTATGAGCATCCCGCTTTCCAGCGCTTCATCGGGGCTGTAGTGGGCATGGAAGAGATTCACCAGTACGCCGACCCGTTGGCCGACCTGGTGGTCAACGTGCTGCGCGAGGGCTGCCAGCATCCCTGGCACTACGACACCAATGAATTCATCGTCACCATGATGACCCGCCAATCCCACCGCGGTGGCCGCTTCGACTATGCCCCGGGCATTCGCAGCCCCGAGGGCGAGAATTTCGACGCGGTGGAGACGGTGATCGACGGCGATCACTCGCGCCTCAAGAGCCTGGACCTCCAGCCCGGCGACCTTCAGGTGTTCTTCGGCCGCTACTCGCTGCACCGGGTGACGCGGGTAGAGGGCGACAAGGAGCGCCACACCGTGATCTTCGCCTATGCCAAGGAGCCCGGCTTCATCGGCCGGCCCGAGCGTGCCGAGCGCATCTTCGGGCGCATGGCGCCGATTCACGAAAGGATGCTCCAGGAAGGCATGAATCGCGCGGACAGCCTGGCCGACTGAGTGTTGCCCCAACGCCCCCAACAAGCTTTTCTCGATGGCCGCGCCGTATCCGGCCATCGCCCTGACGACACAGCGAGAATTCCCCATGAGCATCGTAGAGTCAGAAAGACTGACCGACAGCGAACCGGCGCAGATTCCGGTCGTGCCCTCGGCCCCGATGGCCAACGGCGACAGTATCCCTACCGCCTTCGACCCCAAGCAGCTTCGCGCCGGGCGTCTGGAGCGCCTGAAGGCCATGATGGCGGAGCAGGGTTATGCTGCCCTGGTGCTGTTTGATCCCAACAATCAGCGCTACGCTACCGGTTCGCGCAACATGTTCGGCTATTTCCTGCGCAACTCTACGCGCTACGTCTATGTGCCGCTGGACGGGCCGATCATCCTCTTCGAGTATCCGGGCAGCGCCCATATCTCCACCTGGCTCGAGACCATCGACGAAGCGCGCACCTCCAAGGTGGTGTGGTCGGCGGTGAACCAGCGCGACAACCTCTCTTCGGATCCCTTCGGCGTCGAGATCGCCGAGCTGATTCAGGAGCACGGCCGCGGTAACAAGAAGGTCGGTCTGGACCGCTGTGCGCTCAACCTGGCCCGCTCGCTGGAAGTTCAGGGCCTGGATGTCTACGACTGCATGCAGGACACCCTGCACTGCCGGCGCATCAAGACCCCCGAGGAGATCGCCTGCCTGGCCCAGTCCATGGCGGCAAGCGAAGCCTCGGTGGCCGAGGTGGAAGCCGCTATCAAGCCCGGCGTTACCGAGAACGAGCTGTTCGCCATCATGTACGGCGAAGTGATCCGTGGGGGGGGCGAGTTCATCGAGACCCGCCTGCTCAACTCCGGGCCGCGCACCAATCCCTGGTTCCATGAGGCCAGCGATCGCAAGATTCGCCCCGGCGAGCTGGTCGCCCTGGACACCGATACCATCGGCTGCCACGGCTACTACTCCGACTTCTCGCGCACCTTCCACGTCGGCCCGGGCCGGCCCAGTGCCTATCAGCGCGAACTCTACCGCATGGCCTATGACCAGGTGCACCACAATATGGGCATCCTCAAGCCCGGGATGACGTATCGCGAGCTCTCCGAGCAGGCCTGGAAGATCCCCGAGCGCTTCCTGGACCGCCGCTACCCCTCGATCATCCACGGCGTCGGCATGCACGGCGAGACACCGCTGGTGGCCCACCATATGGACTTCGACCGTTTCTCCTCGGACGGCGTTCTCGAGCCGGGCATGGTGGTCTCGGTGGAGAGCTACATCGGTGAGGTGGGCGGCGCCGACGGTGTCAAGCTCGAGGAGGAGGTATTGATCACCGACACCGGTATCGCGAAGCTCTCCCGCTATCCCTTCAACGAGGCGCTGCTCGGCCGTGAATACTAAAACACAATGCGGTGAGGGGCTTGCGGAGGAGGAGGGCGGACGCATCATGGAAGGCATCGACGCCTACATCCTGCTGATGCGCCGGGTGCCGCGGCTCAGGCCCCTCGCCTGGCTGTATGACGGCTGGGTCAGGCGACGCTTCGCTGGCTGTATGACGGCTGGGTCAGGCGAAGCCTGGCGCGGGAGGGGTGCCTGCCCTGAGTCCGGCTTCCTTCGGCAGGGTGGTGATCTGTCATCGGGATCCGTCAATGTCTCGATTCTCGCCCGAAGGCGTTCTCGTTTGCCTGTGGTCAGCGATAGCCCGCCATCAGCTCGCGGATCAGCGGGGTGTCAGCATCGCGATGTGTGGGCAGCTCGAAGCGCGCTCGGGCGATAGCGGTGCGGGACAGCTCGCAGTCGATCAGCATCTCGCCCGCTTCGGCCTCGGCTAACAGTTCGCCGCGGGGGCCGAGGATGCAAGTGCCGCCCCAGAAGTGGCTGCCGTTCTCCGGCCCGAAGCGGTTGGCCATGATGACCGGGGTGCCGTAGGTCATGGCGTAGAAGCGTACGTTGAGTGCCCAGTTCTGCTCGTTGGAGAAGTCATCGCTGACGATGCCGCTGGCGGAGTTGATGGGCGCGCAGAGCACCGCGGGTCGAGGCAGCAGAGCGGCGTGCACCAGGGCCGGGTTCCACAGGTCGGCACAGATCAGCTGGGTGGCCGACCAGCCAGGGCGGATCTCGGTATGGGTCAATTCGCTGCCGTGGGTGAACCACTTGCCCTCTTCCAGGCCGCCGTAGGTAGGCAGATTGAGCTTGCGGTGGACAGCGACGAGCTCACCATGTTGAAGGATGGCCAGGGCATTGTAGTACTCGCCGGGACTCGCTTCCTCCACGAAACCCACCACCGTCTGCATGTCGCCGCAGGCCCGAGCCAGCGTTTGCAAGCGCGGATCTTCCAGGGGCATGGCCACCTGCATCACAAGGTTGCCCAAGCCGTAGCCGGTCAGCGAGAGTTCGGGGAAGACCAGCAGCGCCAGTCCCCGTTGCCGAGCTTCCTTGATGTGCTCGAGGTGGCGATCGACGTTGTCGTCCACGGCGCCGAGCTCGCTGTTGATCTGCGCGGCACCCACACGCAACCCATCCTGATAATGCATATGCGCCTCCCGAAACGGCAGAAGGCCGCCGATTCGGCGGCCTTCCGTTCAGGGCCTCAGTATGACAGCGGTGGCCAGTCCCTCAAAGCAGGTCATGCGCCTCGAGGAAGGACTGGGACACATCCTCGATGTTCTCCCGCTCGACGTCGACTCGCGCGTTGAGTTCGGCCATGGTCGCGTCGTTGAGCAGTGTCGACAGCGCGTTCATTTGCTCGGCGAGCTCGGAGTTTTCTGCCAGGGTCGCCTCGCGTACCACCGGGGTCAGGGCATAGGCCGGGAAGTAGTCCTGATCGTCCTCGAGCACACGGAAATCGAAGGCCGGGATGCGACCGTCGGTGGCGAAGACAAGACCCACCTCCACATCGCCGTCGCGCAGGGCCGGGTAGACCAGGCCAGAATCCATGCGCTTGACGTCGCTGCGCCCGACGCTGAAGTCATAGGCTTCCTGCAGCGGCCGCCAGCCGTCCTCGCGTGCATAGAACTCCGCGTTCAGGGCAAAGGTCAGGTCCTCGCCGTCGTTGACGGCCTGGGCCAGGCCGGAGAGGGTGGCGATGCCGCGCTCTTCGGCATCTTGCTCGCGCATGGCCAGGGCATAGGTGTTGTTGGCATGGGAGGGTTCCAGCCACACCAAGCCCTTTGCGGCGTCGAGTTCCTTGACCCTCGCGTAGGTCTCCTCCGGCGACAGGCGTTCGGTGACATCGTTGTAGTTGATCAGCGAGGTGCCGGTGTACTCCCAGTAGAGATCGATCTGGCCATTTTCCTGGGCCTGACGCAGCACCGCGGAGCCCATGCCGGAGCGGTTCTGCACGTCGTAGCCCAACCCCTCCAGGTACTGGGTGGTCATGTTGGAGAGGATCTGCTGCTCGGTGAAGTTCTTCCCTCCGACAGTGATGTCGGCGGAGACGGCGGTGGTCATGGCACCGGCCAGGGCGAGGCCGGAAAGGGCAGTCATCAGGCGTTTCATGGATATTTCTCCTAGTGCGGTTTGCAATGGTGTGGCTTGGTTCGAACGGTCATGCGCGGGATGGGTTGACCCCCCGCGGCACCACCAGGAAGGCAATGACGGCGATCAGGGCATCGACAACAATCGCCAAGAGGGCGGTGGGAATCGCACCGGCTAACATCATCACTGGATCGTACAGGTCGATGCCGGTAAAGATCAGTTCACCCAGCCCGCCGGCACCGATCAGGAAGGCCAGTGGCACGGTGCCCACGTTGATGGTCAGGGCAGTGCGCATGCCCGCGAAGATGACGTAGAGAGCATTGGGCAGTTCCACTCGAAGCAGGCGCTGCGTCGACGACATGCCGATACCGGCGGCGGCCTCCATCAAGGCGGGATCGATGCCCTTGAGTCCGACATAGGTGTTGCGGGTGATCGGCAGCAGGGTGGCGACAAACAGGCCGAACACCGCGGGTATCATGCCGATACCCAGGAAGCTCATGGAGAGTGCCAGCACGGCGAGTGTCGGGATGGTCGTGCCGACGTTAAGCACCTGCATCAACGATTCTGCCCAGCGCGTCATGCTCGGGCGCGACAGCAGGATGCCCAGCGGTATGGCCACAAGAATCGCCAGGCCACCCGAGATTGCCGTCAGCCACAGGTGCTGGATGGCAAGGTACTGCACATCGGGCAAATAGAAGATGAAGTCATCGATGACTCCGCTCGATTGGCTCCATACCCCGGCAAAGAAGATCGCCACCAGCAGGAGTGCACGCAGGGCCCCTTTCAGGCTCTGGATTGGCATCGTCTCACTCCTTGACGGCGCTGTCGGGATTCCGGGTGGCGGCCTCGCGGGCTCGGAAGCGTGAACCCAGATGGTGCGTCATGGCGCGCTGGGTGATCTGGCCGCAGACACGGCCCTCATCGTCTACGCAGGGCAGCCAGGTGGCATCCTGAGAGAACATCAGCGAGGCAACCTTGCGCAGGTCGTCGTCCAGCGTCACCGTGCCTGGTACGTTCTCGAAGTGGTCACGACAGTAGCCCTTGGTGGTGCGCGCCTTGGCTCGGGTGATCAAGCCCACCGGCTGGCGCTGGTCATTCACCATCAGGATAGCGTTCTGATAACCGTAATCCTCGATCTTGGCCAGCGCCGTCTCCAGAGTATCGCCGGGGCCTACCGTGGCGATCTCGTCGGAGACCACCTCATGCACCTTGACCAGGTTGAGACGCTTGAGCGCGCGGTCCTCGCCCAGGAAGGACTCGACGAAGGCATTCTTCGGCGCAGCCAGCAGGTCGTCGGGCGAGGCGTGCTGCACCAGCTTGCCCTCGCGGAATATCGCCACCCGATCGCCCATCTTGATCGCCTCGTCGATGTCGTGGCTGACGAACATGATGGTCTTCTTGAGTTCCTGCTGCATCTTGAGGAATTCGTCCTGGATCACCGCCCGATTGATCGGGTCGATGGCGCCGAAGGGCTCGTCCATCAGCATCACCGGTGGGTCGGCGGCCAGCGCCCGTGCAACGCCGATACGCTGCTGCTGGCCGCCGGAGAGCTCGCTGGGAAAACGCTTGAGGAAGGCATCGGGTTCCATGGAGATCATCGCCATCAGTTCTCGGGCACGCTCCCGGTAGCGCGCCTTGTTCCAGCCCAGTAGTTGGGGAACCACCGTGATGTTTTCCTCGATGGTCATATTGGGGAACAGGCCAATCTGCTGGATCACATAGCCGATATTGCGGCGCAGGTCCTGGGTATTCATTTCGGTGGTGTCATCACCGTTGATGAACACCTTGCCGGAGGTCGGCTTCACGATGCGGTTGATCATCTTCAGGGTGGTGGTTTTTCCACAGCCCGATGGGCCGAGCAGGATGCAGATCTCGCCGCTGGGCACCTTCATGCTGATATGGTCGGCAGCGACCACCGCGCCTTTGGGCGTGTCGAAGACCTTGGTCAGGTTATCGAGTTCGATCATTTGGATATCCTTGTCGTCTCGGTCATCAGGGGCTCGCTGTCAGGCGGTTGCAGTGTCGAGTTCCATTCCCCTGGGCGTCAGGCGCTTCTGAATGAAGAGCAGGGTGTAGTCGACGATGATGGCCAGCAGACTCACTGCGATAGCACCCACGATCAGCTGACGCGGATCCGACTGGGAGATCCCGCGGCTGATGAAGGTGCCAAGGCCCCCGGCGCCGATATAGGCGGCGATCGCCATCACGCCGATATTGAGCACCACGGCGGTACGCACGCCGGCCATGATCACCGGCACCGCCAGCGGAATTTCCACCCGCCGCAGCCGCTGGTTGGGGCTCATGCCGATCCCTCGGGCGGCCTCGCGCAGGGCCGGGTCGACGTTGTTGATGGCGGTGTAGGTGTTGCGGATGATCGGCAGCTGAGAATAGAGCAGTACCGCGATCACCGCGGGCACATAGCCGATGCCATGGCCGAAGATCGACAGCACTGGAATCATGATGCCGAACAGGGCAATCGAGGGGATGGTGACGATGATCGACGCCACATAGAGCACAATACGTGCGGCCTGTTCGTTCTTGGTTATGGCGATCCCGATGGGCACCCCCGTGAGAGTGGCAATCCCCACGGCCACGCCCACCAGGGAAATATGCTCGACGGTGCGGGTGAGCAGCAGGTCAATGTTATCCAGTGCGTACTGAATCAGTTCCAAGTCGACTCTCCTCGTGATCGCGGCGGCGCGCCGGCAAGGCCGGCATCACCCCGGGGGTACCCCGCCGCCACAAGGACGGCGGGGCACTGGGCGAGATGAAAGAACGCTGGCGAGCTGCGGCGGATTGCCTCACTCGACGATTGAAAGCTTAACAAACCCCATCATTTATTGTGGTTGGCAATGAATGACGATGTTCAATGAGTAGAATTGATATTCCTGATGCATTTATCGCGTCCACCCACGGGTCACTAGAGGGCCAATTCACTCGCCCGGCGTTATTCTCAGACGCTCCGAGCCTGGCGCTCCTGGGGCAGCAGGGCAGCGTGGATCATGGCGTTGACCGGCGTCGCCACATCGGCTTCGCGACCCAGGCGGACCACGGCGCCGTTCTGGGCCTCCAACTCCGAGGGAAGGCCCGCCATGATGTCTCGCTGCATGGAGGCGGTGCTCTCCGCGGGCAGGGCGTCGATAAAGCGCATGGCGTGGGCCGCAGCATCCTTGGATAGCGCCACCCCGCGGGCGCTGGCCACTGCGGTGATCTCGGTGAGCGTCTGCTCGATCAGCGCGCGGGTCTCGGGCAGGGAGCGGGTCACGCCGATCGGCGCTCGTGTCACGCTGCCAATGCCGCTCATGGCGCAGATGAACAGGAACTTGCTCCATACCGCGACCTGGATATCGTCGGGGATCTCGGCGATGACGCCTCGGGCCTGGTCGAAGGCCGCCTTGAGCCGCTCGGCGCGCTTGCTGTGGCGATTGTCGCGCTCGCCGAAGCGCACGAAGGGCGAAACCCCAGTGTGATTGATGTGCCCAGGGGCCTCGCGCCAGGCCAGGATGCCGCACAGTCCGTCGAGCACATGGGCGCCGCCGAGGACGGTGGAAAGAGTCTCGGCGGCCTCGACGCCATTCTCCAGCGGCACCACGAAGGTGTCGGGGCCGATCATCGGGCGTATCGCCTTGGCCGCCTCGGCTACCTGCCAGGCCTTCACAGCCACGAGCACGGCATCCACGGCACCCACTCGGGCCGGGTCGTCGGTGGCTGTTACCTCGGCTAGGTGGACGTCACCCTCGATGCTGGAGACCCTCAGCCCCTCACGCTTTATTGCCGCGAGGTGTTCACCTCGGGCGATAAAGGTCACATCGTGCCCCGCCTCGGCCAGACGTGCCCCAAAGTAGCCCCCCACGCCGCCGCAGCCCATGATCGCCAAGCGCATTGTTTCTCCTCCTGTGGGTGATTCCTTGCCTCAGCCTACACCCCCGGGGGCGTCAGGGCATCGCCAGGTGCCGACCATTGGCGGGGAGGTGTCGCCATGACGACCTGTCGGGGGGCTGATACGATGCGCTATCCGAATCCCGCACGGTCGCACGACGTTACTCTGAACGGCCATGCCACATGGAAGCGTGCCATGAAGAAGTCCCATTCCGAGGTCGCGGCACTGGACGATACCCTGTCGCCACTCTCTTTGAAGCGCGTGGGCATTGATACCTACCGCGAAAACGTCGCCTATCTGCACCGCGAGTGCGACCTCTACCGTGCCGAAGGCTTCCAGGCGCTTTCCAAGGTGGAGGTGCGCGCCAACGGCCAGCGTATCCTGGCCAGCCTTAACGTGGTGGACGACACCGGCATCGTCAATCCCATGCAGCTTGGCCTCTCCGAAGATGCCTTCGCTTCCCTGGGCGCCAGGGAGGGCCACCCGGTCAGCGTCTCCCAGGCCGAGCCGCCGGCCTCGATTCCGGCCCTGCACCGCAAGCTGGCCGGAGAGCGCCTCTCCCGCGACGACTTCCGCGGCATCATTCGCGATATCGCCGATCTGCGCTACTCCAAGATCGAGCTGACCGCCTTCGTGGTGGCCTGCGATCGGGGGGAGCTCGACCGCGAGGAGGTCTTCTACCTCAGCGATGCCATGGGCCGCGTCGGACGCCGCCTCGACTGGCACGAGCACCCGGTGGTGGACAAGCACTGCATCGGCGGCATTCCTGGCAATCGCACCTCCATGCTGGTGGTGCCTATTGTCGCCGCTCACGGCCTGCTTTGCCCCAAGACCTCTTCGCGGGCGATCACTTCCCCTTCGGGTACCGCCGACACCATGGAGGTGCTGGCCAACGTTGATCTGCCCTTTGACGTGCTGGGCGACATCGTGCGCACTCACCGCGGCTGCCTGGTCTGGGGCGGCACCAGCCAGCTCTCGCCGGCCGACGATGTGCTGATCTCGGTGGAGCGCCCGCTCTCCATCGATTCCCCTGGGCAGATGGTCGCCTCGATCCTGTCCAAGAAGGTAGCTGCCGGCTCCACCCACCTGCTGCTCGATATCCCGGTCGGGCCCCACGCCAAGGTGCGCTCCATGCCCGAGGCTCGCCAGCTGCGCAAGCTGTTCGAATTCGTGGCCGGGCGCATGGGCCTGACCCTGGACGTGGTGATCACCGATGGGAGCCAGCCGGTGGGGCAGGGGATCGGTCCGGTGCTGGAGGCTCGCGACGTGATGCGTGTGCTCACCAATAACCCTGCGGCGCCCATGGACCTGCGCCAGAAGGCGCTGCGCCTGGCGGGTCGCATGCTGGAGTTCGACCCCGACGTGCGCGGCGGCGACGGCTTCGGCATTGCCCGGGATATCCTCGACTGCGGCCGTGCCCTGGAAAAGATGCAGGCGATCATCGCGGCCCAGGGGGGCAAGCCCTTCGACCCCGATGCCCCTCCATTGGCGCCCCACGCCTTCGATGTGGTGGCAACCGAGAGCGGCGTGGTGATCGGCATCGACAACCTCAAGCTGGCGCGGATTGCCCGCCTGGCCGGGGCACCGAAGGCTGCCGGGGCCGGCGTCGACCTGCTGGCGCGCATCGGCGACCGCATCGAGCCGGGCCAGGCGCTCTATCGGGTTTATGCGGCCTTTCGCAATGAGCTGGCCTTCGCCCACCAGTCCAGCGAGCGGGACAGTGGTTTCAGCCTGGGGCGGGCTGACCAGATTATCCGACTCAACGTCGAGTTCTGAAAAGCGGATTCTGAAGAGGGAGGTCCGATGACCAGCGTACTGCTGCATTTTCCCGACGAGGCCGCGCCGGCCTGTCGGCTGGCCGAGGCCGGTGGCCTTGTCGCATGCGAGGTCGAGTGCCACCGCTTCCCTGACGAGGAACTCAAGCTCACCCTGCCCTTCGCCGAGGCAGGGGCCTTTCCCGAGACTCTGGTGATCTATCGCAGTCTGGATCGGCCCAACGACAAGCTGATCGAGCTGTTGCTGCTGGTGCGCCATGCCCGCGGCCGCGGGGTGAAGCGCCTGATCCTGGTGGCGCCCTATCTTGCCTACATGCGCCAGGATATCGCCTTCCACGCCGGCGAGGTCGTCAGTCAGACCATCATCGGTGGGTTCCTTGCCGACCTCTTCGATGCGGTGATCACCGTGGACCCTCACCTGCACCGCATCGAACGTCTTGACCAGGCGATTCCCATCGCACATGCCATTGCCCTCTCAGGCGCCCCGCGGCTGGCCGAGTTGATTGTCCAGAAGCGACCCCAGGCACTGTTGCTGGGCCCCGATGAGGAGGCGTTGCAGTGGGTGGCCCAGGCTGCCGAGCTGACCGGCCTCGACTACGCCACCTGCCAAAAAGTGCGCCACGGCGACCGTGACGTCGAGATCCGTCTGCCCGACACGCCGCTGGCGGGCCGGACGGTGGTGCTGATGGATGACGTGGCGAGTTCCGGCCATACCGTGGCTCGCGCTGCCGAGGCGCTGCTGGCCGCCGGGGCGGCCTCGGTGGACGTGGCGCTGACCCATGCGCTGTTTGCCGGCAATGCCCTCGAGGTGATCCGGAATGCGGGTGTCGGCGAGATCTGGAGCACCGATTGTATTGCGCATGAGAGCAACGCCATCCCCATGGCGCCGGTGTTGGCCGGAGTCCTCGCCGCGCTGACATGACAGCGGGGCGAGCCTCCCGGCTCGCCCCGCGGCGTGTTGCTTTCCCGGTCCCGGCTTTCCCGGAATTCGGAGTCTACTTGCCGTTTGTCTCGGGCTTGTCGGCGCCCTGATGGCCCAGCGCCCCGGCCTGGTCCAGGCGCGGGTGATTGTCCAGAAACTCGCGATGGGGAGCGGGCAGGGCGTCAAGCGCCTGGAGGCTGCGGGTGATGGCGTGAATCGCCGCCATCACGTCCCGGGTGTTGCCCGTTTCCGAGATGGTATGCATGTTGCGAATCGGAAAGCCGATGGAGGTGGCCACACAGTCCACGGAGGCAAGAACGCCGGCCATGCCGTCGGTGCCGGTGTCGGCGCCGACGATGTCGCGCTGCATGGGGATATCATGCGCGCGAGCGGTGGTCTCGACGATCCGGTTGAGCTGTTCGCTGGCGATGGCGCCTACCGACAGAGTGAAGCCCTTGCCCATTTCCAGCGATTGCATGCGCCGATCGCCGATGCCCGGAGCCGCCACGTAGTCATGGTTCACATCCACGGCGATGATGGCGTCGGGCCTGAGCTCCCCGGCCAGCACCCGACTTCCGTAGCGGCCAATCTCCTCATAGCTGGCGATGGCGAACATCACCCGGATCTGCTCGGTGCCGCCGGCTTCGGCAATCAGTCGCGCCACCTCGGCGGCGACGAAGCAGCCCAGGCCGTTGTCCAGATAGGCGCCGTAAAAGGTATCGGGGCTGAAACCGTGGCGGATGGGTCGGTTTAAGATGATCGAATCACCGGGGCGTACGCCCAGCTTCTCTATCTGATGCTTCTTGTTCTCACCGTGGATCTGCAGGTCCAGGTAGATCTGCTCTTTCTTGATGCCCTTGCTGCCATCTCGCTGGGCCGGGTCGGAGAAGTGGATGGCGCCCAGCGCCTCCACGGTGCCGCCCTCGATGCGCCGGTAGCTTCCGGGCGCCTCCGGATCCTCGCTGAACAGGGTGACCTCGTGACCGATCAGCACGTTGGGCAGGAAGGCGTCGGTGTTGACCCAGATCTTGCCGTCATCGCCGATGGAGCGAACCTGCATACGGATCTTGTCGGCGTGGCCGATCAGCATCACCTTGAACAGGTCGTCGCGGCCCGGGTGGGTATCCAGCACCACGCCCGCATGGCCCTTGAACTGGTGCAGCTGCCAGCCCGCTGGGGCGAAACTTTCGAAGTGAGGCTTTAGCACCCCGTAGGTCATGGCCGCCTCCAGGCCAATCGGGCTGGGAGCAGCGAGGATGCGTTGCATCAAGTCGAACTGTGCCTCGGGCATCGGGCTCGTCCAGGGGGTGTCGCTCATGGGGCTCTCTCTTATCCGTGATAATGGCGCTAGGCCATGTTGATGGGGCTCGCGGGATGAGACCGTACCGCCGTTGCGGCAAAGGCTATCGCCATCACGAGGCCGTCACGTCAGAGATTATCACCCGGGTAAGGTTCCGGTCTCTATCGGGTCGCCCGCCGAGCCGGCAGGATGCGTTGTGCGCTGTTCCCGGATCTCGGCGATGACGGTCTCGAAGTGATCGTGGACGACGTCCTCCAGTGCGATGCCCACCATTGGCTCTTGTCGTTGATTGATTCCCCGCCCCATGGGCCTCGGTCTCGGACCTTACCCGTCTCTGGCCGGCTGTGCCAAGCTGGAAGCAGAATGAAAGATGCGTCGGGGTGACCCATGAATGACAAGTGGCGTGAAGCACTCGAGCAGGAGCATCGTCCGGATGTGATCGAGCAGCGGCTGCGGGCTCCTTCCCGGGCCCGCAATCTGCCCGACGCCATCCTCGGCGGCATCGATGGTTGCGTGACCACCTTTGCGGTGGTCTCCGGGGCCTTCGGCGCGGGTTTTTCGGCCACGGTGGCACTGGTGCTGGGCCTCGCCAACCTGCTGGCCGATGGTTTCAGCATGGCCATCAGCAACTACGAAGCCATCAAGGCCCAGCGTGAGCATGTCGACGGAGTGCGCAATGACGAGCACCACCATATCGATGTGGTGCCTGATGGCGAGCGTGAGGAGATCCGCCAGATCTTCCAGCGAAAGGGTTTCCAGGGCGATACTCTGGAGCGGGTAGTGGACACCATCTGTGGCGACCGGGAGGTCTGGGTGGAAACCATGCTGCGCGAGGAGCACGGCCTGCAGACCGAGGGGTTGAGTCCGCTGCGCTCCGCTTTTGTGACATTTTCGGCCTTTGTGGTCGTCGGCGTCATGCCGTTGCTGCCCTATGGGTTGCCCGGGCTGGACACCACGCAGCAGTTCCTGGCCAGTCTCGCAGTGGCGGGGCTGATGTTCTTCCTGATTGGCATGGGAAAAAGTCTGGTGTATCACCAGCCGGTACTGACGTCAGGGCTGCGGACCCTTTTGATCGGCGGGGCCGCAGCGGGGCTAGCCTTTCTCACCGGCCATCTGGCGCAGGCGCTGTTTGGTGTGGGGATGTAGGGCGCCCCCGCAACGCTATTTGGCGCCAGCGCATGACGAGAATCATGCTGATCTGTATCAAGTCGCCCTGGCACAGCTGGACTACATTGGGAGTGGGGCAGGCCTTCCTGAGAGCATGGCCGATCTTTACAGGCCTGACATTTCAGGCCCAATGGGCCTCGCCATTCGTGAACTATCTTCGAGGAGTCTTCGTCATGGCCAAGAAAACGTCCAAGGACACCGAGAATGTCCCCGTCTCGACCGGCAAATCTACACCGCAGACTGAGTCTCGGACGATGAGCCCGTTTCGGGAGTTCGATCGTCTGCTCGATACCTTCTTCGATCGTGGCGGGATGCCGTCGCGCTGGGAGCATCCCCTCTGGCAGCGCTTCGCCGCATTCGAGAAAGGGTTGCCGAAAGTCGATGTCATCGACCGCGATGCTGAAGTGGTGGTGCGCGCCGAAGTCCCGGGCTTTGATCGCGAGGAGCTCGACGTCTCGGTGACCGATGGCGCGGTGACTATCAAGGGCGACCACCACGAGGAGGCCAAGGAGGAGGAGGGCGAGTACTTCCATTCCGAGATCTCACGCGGCGCCTTCTCTCGGACGGTTTCACTGCCTGATGATATCGATGCCGACAAGGCAGCCGCCAGCTTCAAGAACGGCGTCCTCGAACTGACCCTGCCAAAGCACAAGAAGGCCAATCGTCGCAAGATCGAGGTCAAGTGATCTTGTTGACAAAGGCATCGCGATGGAAGGCGACGGCCGCTTCGACCTCCGCAATGCCGCGCCGGCCGGGTTGCGGAGGCGTGTCGCCGGCCAGCACGTTCAGTACAGTTCTCACGCCGCGTGATAGAGAGATGAGGTTGTAGCCGCCTTCCAGCACGAAGACCAGCCGGCCCCCGCACTGCTGTCGGGCCAGTTGCTGCAGAATCCCGGTCATGGCGGCAAAGCCGTCATAGGAGACATTCATTGCCAGATCGTGCGTGTGGGGGTCGAACCCCGCCGAAACCAGGATCAGGTCGGGTTGGAACCACTCCGCCGCCGGCACCAGGATGTCGCGGAAGGCCTCGAGGTAGGCGGTGTCACCGGCATCGGCAGGCAGCGGGACATTAACGTTGGTGCCCTCTCCCAGGCCTACCCCGATCTCCTCGAGGCTGCCCGTGCCGGGATAGAAGGGGGCGGCGCGATGGATATCGAAGCACAGCACATCCGGGTCGGCCCAGAAGATGTCCTGGGTGCCGTTGCCATGGTGGGCGTCCCAGTCGACGATCATTACCCTTTCGCAGCCCAGCGCCAGGCGGGCATGGGCGGCTGCCACCGCCACGTTATTGAACAGACAGAACCCCCGGGCTCGCACCGGCTCGGCATGATGGCCCGGTGGCCTCACCAGCGCGAAGCTGCTCTCCGCCCGACCCTTGATCACGGCCTCAACCGCGGCGATGGCCGTTCCGGCCGCCACTTCGGCGGCCTCGACGCTGCCGGGTGAGACCGCCGTGGTGTCCACGTCCAGCCAGGCGCTCTTTCCCCGTAGCTCCAGGATGTGGTCCAGGTAGGAGAGTGTGTGGACCCGAGCCAACTGCTCCCGCGTGGCGGCCATGCCGGCCTCGAAGGTCACGCCGGGCACCGGTTCGAGCTCCAGGAGGTGGCGGATAGCAGTCAGCCTGGCGGGGTGCTCCGGATATTTCCAGGGCACGCCCAACCCGGAGAGCAGCGAGCGAATGCGCTTGTCCATCCGCCCCGGAAGAAACGGCACCTCGATGTCCGGTTCATGGGCCAGCATGCGCTCGTCGTAGAAGGCGATCACACTGTTCTGATTGCTCACGGTTCTGGCTCCCTGATCATTGACGCCACACTCGAGATAAGCCCGTTGCCCCAGCATAGCCGGCAAAGCTAGCCAAGGGCGTCGAGCAGACGCTCCACGGCCAGGTACAGCTGGCGGCGCGGCTGGGCACCTTCGAGCATGCCGGCGTGTTCGCCATCGATGCAAAAGCGCAGGGCCGGAACGCCCTGGATGCCGAGGTCGCGGGCGACGCGCTGGTCGTCGATCACGGCCTGGCGATGGTTGCCGTTCTCCAGCGACCGGTGCAGCGCGCTGCCATCCAGCGACAGCGCATCGGCCAACTCGGCAAGGGCCTGTGGGTCGGACAGGTCCAGGCTCTCCTCGAAGAAACCCCGGAACAGGGCCGTGCGCATGGCATCACCGGCTCCCGGATGTTGGATGGCCTGGGTCTCAGCCCAGGCGGCGGCCTCATGGGCCAGTCCGGAGCGTGGCTGGATTCTCGGCAGTCTCAGGGTCATGCCACGTTCGGCGGCCATGGGGTAGACGGCCCTCCCCCAGACGTCATGCAGGTAGTCGCTGTACGGGTCCAGGGTCGGCTCAGGATCGGGGCGCAGCTCGAAGGCTCGCCAGCGGAGGGTCACCCGACCGTCGAAGCGCTCGGCCAAAGCCTCGAGCTCCGGCATTTCCAGGTAGCAGAAGGGGCACACATAGTCGCTGAAGACGTCGAGGGTGATACGCGACTGGGTCATGGAAGCTCCTGCGATGAGGTTGGCCTTGATAACGCGGCGAAAAGGCGACGACGCAGGGGTCTCAGCGCCAGCACCACCAGTACAATCAGCGCCAGCGCCTCGGTCCAAGAGGGCAGCAACTCCTGCACCTGCTCGACCTGACGGGAAATGTCGAGCTGCCACCACCCGGCCAGTGCGTCCACGGTGAGCCCCAGGGCCACGGCGCTGATCATGATTCCCGTCAGATAGGCAACGAGGGCTCGGCTGCCCAGCTCACGACGGAATACTCCTAGAGTCGCCAGGCTGGTCACTGGCGCGGCGATCAGGAAGACCAGCACTGTCCCCGGCGAGACCCCGGCCAGCAGCAGACCGGCAGCGATTGGCGTGGCGGCGGTGGCGCAGAGGTACATGGGGATGCCGATTACCGCCATCAGCAGCATGGCACCCAATCCGCTGCCCAGTTCGGCAAGCTGCTGAGGCGGCACCAGGGCAATCAGGGCACCGGCGACCAGCAGGCCGGCCAGCAGCCAGACACTGATGTCGTCGAGAATATCGGTAAAGGCGTAACGCAGCCCATTGGCCAGTCGGCTGCCAAGGACTGCCGGGGCCCTGCTCGATGAATCCTGCTCAGCGCAGCCGTTGCTGCAGCCTCCCCCGCAGGGCGATGCCGGAGCGGAGGCGGGTGCATCCTCGCCACGGGTGCGCCCCACCAGCAGCCCGGTGGCGATGGCGGTCAGCACCGCACTCACTCCGCGCGCCAGGGCCATGAAGGGGCCAAGCAGCGCATAGGTGATGGTCAAGGAGTCGATGCCGATTCCCGGGGTGCCAATCAGGAAGGCAGTGGTGGGACCCCGCTCGGCACCGCCACGATGCAGCGCCAGTGCGGTGGGAATGGCCCCGCAGGAGCAGAGCGGCAGCGGTGCGCCAATCACGGCGGCGCGAGCTATGCTGCCAAGGCCGCGTCCGCCGACCCAGCGCGTCAGTTGAGCCTCTGAGATCAATCCCTTGATCAGTCCGGCCATGGCAAGTCCCAGTAGCAGCCACGGGGCGGCCGAGAGGGCGATGTCGAGGATGGCCAGCGGCAGTGTCATGAGGTGCCTCCATGGAGTTGGTACAGGGCTACCATACCATGCACAGTACCGTGGTCAGCGAGCGGCCAGACATGTCGGTAGGCTGTCGTGGAGGGTGCGGGGAACGATGCCTAGGTCGTCGAAGGTGCCCACGCCTTCGCTGACGATCGTGTCCTGCTGCATCAGGATCACCTGGTCCCGAGTCAGGGGTGGGGAGGGCAACGGCGCGAGCAGGGTGGCCAGCAGGTGCCATACCGGAAAGGGAACCGGCAGCAGGGGGCGGCGGCATTCCAGATGCGCCAGCACCTGCTCGATCACCTGGCGGTACTGAAGCACCTCGGGTCCGCCGAACTCGAACAATCGACGCTCCAGCGGGCGCGTATCGCTCAGGCAAGTTGTGGCCCGTGCCACATCGGCCACATGCACCGGCTGAAGCCGGGTCTCGCCGCGACCGAAAAGGGGCATGATCGGCAGCCGCGCCAGGCGCATCAGCGCCGCGAGGAAGGCATCCCCGGGGCCGAACAGCACGCTGGGCCGCAGGATGACCGCCTTGGGCAGGGCGTCGATAACGGCGCTCTCCCCGGCGGCGCGGGCGCGCACATACGCAGAGGGCGAGGCATCCCTTGTGCCGATGCCAGAGATATGTATCAGCCGGGTCACGCCCGCTTCTCGCGCCAGTCTCGCCAATCGCCCGGCGCCGATGATGTGGATCTCTTCAAAACTCAGTCCTGCGCGTGGTTGCTCCACATAGAGGCTCACGGCATTGATTACCGCGCTGCTCTCCTTCAGGGCCGAGGCAACCTGCTGCTCATCCCTCAGGTCGCAGGCTACGGCCTCCACGCGGTCACCGGGTTCCCGCCAGTCGGGTAGTTCCGGCCGACGTGCCGCGATGCGCACCGGTCGTCCTGCCTCTACCAGTTCGCGCACGATGGCGCGGCCCAGAAAGCCGGTACCGCCGAATACCGTGGTAGGGGCATCGTGCATGGCGCGTCCTTGATCATCAGGGGAATGTCTATCCTGCCAGGCTCGGCGCGGAGCGTCATGTGCGGCGGGCCACCGCTGGAGCCCGATGTCAGCGCGGGCGAGCAAAGACGGTGCCGAAGAGGGGCCTCGGGTGCGCGATGCCAACGGCAATCCTCTCGCGGACGGCGACACCGTGACCGTGACCAAGGATCTCAAGGTCAACGGCTCATCCCTGGTCGTGAAGGTGGGCACGAAGGTCAGGAATATTCGCCTGGTGGAAGGGGATCACGAGATCGACGGCAAGGTCGGTGGCATTGGCCCCATGAAGCTGAAGCCCGAATATGTGAAGAAGGCACAAGCGTGAAGATGGCATAAAGGAGGGGGGGAGGAGCGGCAAGCGTGATCCATGCCATTAATGAGAATGATTGTTGTTATTGATGGTATCGGTGCCGATCGTGCCGACATCCTGTCGATTGCGACCAGGAAACATCCGCGTGGGCTTCACATCGAACTTATACAGGACTAAAATGGTCCCCAATTGAGGCGTGGCCCCTACCGGACCGCGCGCCACCGAGGAGGGCCGGCATGCTCAAGCTTTCGCGGTTGACTGACTATGCCGCCGTTGTGATGGCCCAGATCGCCCGCCACCCCGAGCAGCCCCAGGCAGCAGGGGAATTGGCAGAGGCGGTGCAGCTGCCGCACCCCACGGTTTCCAAGACCCTCAAGATGCTGGTCAAGGCAGGTCTGTTGGAATCACGGCGCGGGGCTCAGGGAGGGTATTCCCTGGCGCGGCCCGCCTCTAGAATCACCGCCATCGATATCATCACCGCCATCGAGGGGCCAGTGGCCATGACCGAGTGCAGCCTCGCCGAGGGCGATTGCGACCTGGTCGCTACCTGTGGCGTTGCCGACAACTGGCAGCGGGTGTCGCTGGCCATGCGGGCGCTTCTCGACAGCGTGACCCTGGCCCATCTGGCGGATACCTCGCCGATCAAGCTGCCCGTGCAACTGCCCATCCAGAGCGTGACCCTGGCCGCCGATACGGCCTGAGTCGCCTTACCGACTTCAATGCGGCGAGTTTGGCTCGCCGCCCCAACCGCCCGGGGAGGGGTGACACCATGGCAAGTCAGGAAATGGAAGAGCTTGTCCGTCGCGATTATAAAGAAGGCTTCGTGACTGACATCGAGAGCGATACGCTGCCGCCCGGACTCGACGAGGACGTTATTGCGTTTATCTCGAACAAGAAGGGCGAGCCTGAGTGGATGCTTGAGTGGCGCCTGGATGCCTATCGCAAGTGGCTGAAGATGACGCCGCCCTCCTGGGCCCACCTCGATTATCCGCCCATCGATTATCAGTCGATCTCCTATTTCAGTGCGCCCAAGCGTGACGAGGACCGTCCACAGAGCCTCGACGAGGTGGACCCCAAGCTGCTCGAGACCTATGAGAAACTCGGTATCCCGTTGCATGAGCGGGCGGCCCTGGCCGGCGTAGCGGTAGATGCGGTGTTCGACTCCGTGTCCGTGGCCACCACCTTCAAGGCTAAGCTGGGCGAGGCGGGGGTGATCTTCTGCTCCATCTCCGAGGCGATTCGCGATTATCCGGAGCTGATCAAACAGTACCTGGGCACTGTGGTGCCGGTGTCCGACAACTATTTTGCGGCGCTGAACTCCGCCGTGTTCACCGATGGGTCCTTCGTCTTTGTGCCCAAGGGCGTGACCTGCCCCATGGAGCTCTCCACCTACTTCCGCATCAACGCCGCCAACACCGGCCAGTTCGAGCGCACCCTGATCATCTGTGAGGAGGGCGCCCAGGTCTCCTATCTGGAGGGCTGCACTGCGCCGATGCGTGACGAGAATCAGCTCCACGCTGCGGTGGTCGAGCTGGTAACGCTGGATGACGCTTACATCAAGTATTCCACGGTCCAGAACTGGTACCCCGGCGATGAGAATGGCAAGGGGGGTATCTACAACTTTGTGACCAAGCGCGGCGACTGTCGTGGCGACCGTTCACGCATCAGCTGGACACAGGTCGAGACCGGCTCCGCCATCACCTGGAAGTACCCCTCCTGCATACTGCGTGGTAAGGACAGCATCGGTGAATTCTACTCCGTGGCGGTGACCAATGGCCGCCAGCAGGCTGACACCGGCACCAAGATGATTCACATCGGGGAGGGGACTCGTTCCAGCATCATCTCCAAGGGCATTTCGGCCGGCCGCAGCAACCAGTCCTATCGCGGCCTGGTAAAGATTGGCCCGCGGGCCAAGGGGGCGCGCAACTTCACCCAGTGCGATTCCCTGCTGATCGGCGATACCTGCGGTGCCCACACCTTCCCCTATCAAGAGATTGGCAACAGCACCGCCACGGTGGAGCACGAGGCCACTACCTCCAAAATCGGCGAGGACCAGCTCTTCTACTGCCAGAGCCGGGGCATCTCCGAGGAGGATGCGGTGAGCATGATCGTCAACGGTTTCTGCAAGGATGTCTTCCAGGAGCTGCCGATGGAGTTTGCGGTGGAGGCCGAGGCACTGCTCAGCGTGACCCTCGAGGGAGCCGTGGGGTAAGGCGCTGAGGCGCCGGTCCGGTTCAGACAACGTATTTCGGGTCGCTGCGGCGGCTCGCCAGAATCGAAAAGGTATCGAAGATGCTCGAAGTCAAGGATCTGCACGTCACGGTAGAGGGCAAGGAAATCCTCAAGGGCCTCACCCTGACCATCAACGCCGGTGAAGTCCACGCCATCATGGGCCCCAACGGGGCCGGCAAGTCGACCCTTTCCGCGGTGATCGCCGGCAAGGAGGGTTATGAGGTCACCTCAGGCTCGATTACCTTCGAGGGCCAGGACGTTTTGGAGATGGAGGTCGAGGAGCGGGCCTTGGCCGGCATGCTGCTGGGCTTCCAGTACCCGGTAGAGATTCCGGGGGTGAAGAACATCTACCTGCTCAAGGCGGCACTCAACGCCAAGCGTGCCGCCAATGGTCAGGAGGACATCCCGGCACCCGAGTTCATGAAGCTGATCAAGAACAAGATCGCCGAGATGAAGATGGACGCCAGCTTCCTGCAGCGCTCCGTCAACGAGGGCTTCTCCGGCGGTGAGAAGAAGCGCAACGAGATCCTCCAGATGCTGGTGCTGCAGCCCAGGCTGGCCATGCTCGACGAGATCGATTCGGGGCTGGACATTGACGCCATGAAGGTGGTGGCCGATGGCGTCAACAGCTTGCGTGACGCGGAGCGCGCCATCCTGCTGGTGACCCACTACCAGCGCCTGCTCGACTACATCGTTCCTGACAGGGTCCATGTGCTGGTCGATGGACGTATCGTCAAGAGCGGTGATGCTGAACTGGCCAAGAAGCTCGAGGCCCAGGGGTATGATTGGGTGCAGGAGGAGTCCGCTGCATGAGTGACGTTCAGACCTTTCTCGACCGCCTGGCCGAGCGTAACGCGCAGCGCGAGCCCGAGCCGACCTGGATCGCCGCCCGCCGCCAGGCGGGTGCGGCGCGCTTCGAGGCGCTGGGCTTCCCGACCCGCCGCGATGAGGCCTGGAAGTACACCGACGTGCGCGCCATTGCCCGGGGCGACTTTGCCCTGGCGGCCGACGCCGAGTTTTCTCCGGCCAGCGCCGCGGCACTGACCCTGCCCATCGAGGCTCATCGGCTGACCTTCGTCGACGGCGTGTTTTCGGCGTCGCTCTCCTGGCTCGAGGACCTGCCATCCGGGGTGGCGCTGCTGCCACTCTCCCGGGCGCTCGAGGAGAACCATGAAGCGGTGGGTGGTCCTTTAGGCCGGCTCACCGGCGTGGAGTTCTCGCCCTTCTCGGCGCTCAATACCGCCTTCACGGAAGAGGGCGCCGTGCTGCGCCTGGCGCCGGGCACCGTGGTGGAAAAGCCCATTGTGCTGCAGTTCCTCTCCCGGGCCGGTGAGCGGCCGGTGATGAGCCATCCGCGCATCCTGATCGAGGCGGCCGGGCGCAGTCAGGCCACCGTGGTCGAGCATCATATCGGCGAAGACGCGGCGGCCAACTTCACCAACCTGGTGGAGGAGATTATGCTCGACCGCGGGGCGGTCCTGACCCATTACAAGCTGCAGGAGGCACCGTTGGCCGACCTGCACGTGGCCAGCATCCATGTGGAGCAGGGACGCGACAGCACCTACACCTCATTCAACCTGAATCTGGGTGGCGGCCTGGTGCGCACCGACCTGATCAGCGAACTCAATGGCCAGGGTGCCACCGCCAATTTCTATGGTCTCTTCTATGGTCAGGGTCGACAACATGTGGACAGCCATACTCTAGCCAACCATAACGCGCCGCACACCTACTCCAACGAGAACTACAAGGGTATTCTCGATGATCGCGCCCATGGCGTGTTCAACGGCAAAGTGGTGGTCAAGCGTGACAGCCAGAAGATCGAGGGCTATCAGAGCAACGCGAACCTGCTGCTCTCCGATCGTGCCCAGATCGATGCCAAGCCGGAGCTCGAGATCTATGCCGACGACGTCAAGTGCTCTCATGGCACCACCACCGGCCAGCTCGACGAGGAGGCGATCTTTGCCCTGCGCACTCGAGGCATCGACCGCCAGACCGCCCGTGGCCTGCTGACCCTGGCTTTCGCCGGCGAGGTGCTCGAGGAGGTCAACCTGGACGTGGTGGCCGAGCGCGTCGAATTGGCGGTGGCTGGCAAGCTGCCCGAACGCTTCAATCTGGCCGGGCTGGTAGAAACTGCCGTGGCTCTTGACGATGAGTGAACGCGCCTTTGAAGAGGAGCACGCCATGAGTGAACTGGCTACCCGCCGCCCTGAGGCGCCCATGCTGGATGTGATGGCAATTCGTGCGGAGTTTCCCATACTGGCCCGGCAGGTACACGGTCGGCCGCTGGTCTATCTCGACAACGCGGCCACCAGCCAGACACCTTGCCGGGTAATAGAGGCATTCGACGCCTACTATGGCGGCTACAACGCCAACATCCATCGCGGTCTGCATACCCTGGCAGATGAGGCCACGGCGGCCTTCGAAGGCACTCGTGAGACGGTGCGCGGCTTTCTCAACGCCGCAGCGAATCGCGAGATCATCTTCACCCGCGGCGCCACCGAGGCGATCAATCTGGTGGCCAATGCCTGGGGGCGAGCCAATCTGAAGGCCGGTGACGAGGTGCTGATTTCGCGCCTGGAGCACCACTCCAACATCGTGCCCTGGCAGCTTTTGGCCAGCGAGCTGGGGTTCGTGATCAAGGTGATCCCGGTCGACGAGCGCGGTGTACTCGATATGGCAGCCTATGGTTCGCTGTTTACCGAACGCACCCGGCTGGTGGCGGTGAACCACATCTCCAATGCCTTCGGCACCGTCAATCCGGTCAAGGAGATGGCGGCGACGGCCCACGCCCATGGCGCTCTGATCCTGGTGGACGGCTGCCAGGCCGCCCCCCATCAGACGGTGGACGTGCGTGATATCGACGCCGACTTCTATACCTTTTCCGGACACAAGGTCTATGGCCCCACCGGGGTCGGCGTGCTCTATGGCAAGGCGGCGCTGCTCGAGGCCATGCCGCCCTGGCAGGGCGGTGGCGAGATGATCCAGACCGTCTCCTTCGAGGCCGGCACCACCTTCGCGGAGATCCCCCACAAGTTCGAGGCCGGTACGCCGGCCATCGCCGAGGTGATCGCCTTGGGCGAGGCGCTCAGGTGGGTCGCAGGCGTTGGTCTCGACGCCATCGGCGCCTGGGAGAATGGCCTGCTGGAACGGGCCACCGCCGCTGTGTTGCGTATCGACGGCCTGCGTGTGCTGGGTACTGCCCCGGACAAGGCGGCCGTGCTCTCGTTCGTGGTGGATGGAGCCCACGCTCAGGATATCGGCCTGCTGATCGATCAGCTCGGTGTGGCAATCCGTACCGGCCACCACTGCGCTCAGCCGCTGCTGGCCCAGTTCGGCGTGGACGCTACCTGTCGGGCGTCGTTTGCCGCCTACAATACCCTGGAAGAGATCGATGTCTTTGCCGAGTCGCTCACTCGCGTCATTGGCATGGTGAGATAAGGACGCCCATGAGCGATATCGAGCAGATAGCCAGCCTCGAGAAGGGGCAGAGCCTGCCGCTGCAGCGCGACGTGGAGGCGATTTCCATCCCCTTCGGCAAGACCGTGACCCTGGCCGAGGACAGCATCGTCAGCGTGATGCAGGCCAAGGGCAGCTCGGTGAGTGTGGGCTACGAAGGACGCCTCTACCTGATCGAGGGGGCCAACCTCGATGCCCTGGGGCTCGAGGCCCTGCCCCGGCCGACCCTGGCCGAGGACGCCTCAGAGGACGAGATCGAGCAGTTCGTCTGGGATCAGCTGCGGACCTGCTTCGACCCGGAGATTCCGGTCAATATTGTTGACCTGGGACTGGTCTATGGCTGCCGCATCGAGCGGTTGATCACCGGCGATCGTATCGTCACCATTCGCATGACGCTTACCGCGCCGGGCTGCGGCATGGGTGACGTGATCGCCGCCGACGCTCGCAACAAGATCCTCGGCGCCCCGCAGATCAACAAGGTGCATACCGACATTGTCTTCGATCCGCCCTGGAGCCGCGAGATGTTGAGCGACGAGGCCAAGCTCGAACTCGGCATGTTCTAGGCTGGGGGGCGCCCATGAAGCAGGCGGTTGGGAAGGTCTTTCGAGGCCTGCTGATGACCCTTGGTGCCTCTGCGCTGCTGGTGGTTCTGCTGTTCGTGGTGGCCAATCTGTGGGTACTGGGTCAGACTCATTCGCGCATCGAGCATGAGCTCCCGCTGTGTGGCGGCGAGCGGGTAGGCATTGTTTTCGGCACGTCCCATTGGACGCGTAGCGGCGTGCGAAATCCCCACTTCGATGCACGCATGAGCGCCTCGGCACGTCTGTTGCGCCTGGGGCGCATCGACCACCTGCTGCTCTCCGGGGATAATCGCACTCGTTTCTACAACGAGCCCATCGCCATGTGGCGTGATCTGCGTGGCCGTCAGGTTCCCGATGCCGACATGACCCTCGATTACGCCGGCTTCAGCACCTTCGATACCTTGTCACGGGCAAGGGATGTATTCGGCGTTGAGCGAGCGCTGCTGATCACTCAGGGTTGGCATCTGCCGCGCGCGCTGTTCATTGCTGATGCCCTGGGCTTGGAGGTCACCGGCTGTGCGGTGCCCGCGCGGAGGGTAAGCGGAGTCTGGCGGTTACAGGCGCGGGAATGGGTGGCACGGGTCGCCACTCTGGGGGATCTCTATCTGTGGAGACGTGAGCCCCACTTTCTGGGTCCGCTGGAGCCGCTGGAGATTGCGCCACGCTCCTGGGAAACCTGGCTATTTCATACGGCCGGTGATCCGGCGGCTGGCCAGAGAGCAAAAAGCGGTGAGGCGCTGGCCGGCAAGGGGAAGTGACTCAGCTTCACTGACGTTGTTTCTGAAGGTTGTAGAGCTCACGTATCAGCGCCCGGCAACCCTTGAGGCACTCTTCGATTACCGGCTCGATGGCGTCGGGAAGGGGATGGGTATAGAGGGTAGAAAGGGCCTGCATCAGCACCCGCTCCTGCTCCAGCAGCTCGCCAATTACCACCTGGCTCTCGTTGCCAACAAAGCTTTTCAGCCGGCTCCACAACCACATGTAGTCGTCGCGCTCAACGTCTGCGTCGCGGGGCAGCATGTTGAGATGCTGACGGGCCAGCTCCTGAAGCTTGCTCATCGACCGACTCCTGGCCTCATAGTGGGGCTTCAGGGCGTCACGCAGGGATGGACGCAGGCGCTCCAGATTGTCCTGGAAATAGTCGATGCTGTCGGCCAGCGCTTCCAGGGCGCTGTCCATCGCCACTTGGCGATTATCAAGAAACATGAGCGGTCACCTCCTCCGGTGACGCAGATTGTGGGCGTGGAAACACTGTTTTACTACCCTTGAGCAGGAATAAATATTCGGATATTGAGCCTGGCCAGCGCTGCTGTGACAATTACCCCTTGGGCTTAGGCGGCGCCTTGCGGTTCGGCGCGGCATTTTTCTCGATATACTCAATGATCAGACCGGCGATATCCTTGCCGGTGGCGGATTCGATGCCCTGCAGGCCGGGGGAGGAATTGACCTCCATGATGACCGGGCCATGGTTGGAGCGCAGCAGGTCAACGCCAGCGACGCTCAGGCCCATGGCCTTGGCCGCGCGGATCGCCGTGGAGCGCTCCTCCGGGGTGATGCGGATAAGACTGGCGGTTCCACCGCGGTGCAGATTGGAGCGGAACTCGCCTTCGGCGGCCTGGCGCTTCATCGAGGCCACGACTTTGTCACCGATCACGAAACAGCGGATATCGGCGCCCTTCGCTTCCTTGATGTACTCCTGCACCATGATATTGGCCTTCATGCCCATGAAGGCCTGGATCACGCTTTCGGCGGCCTGGTTGGTCTCGGCCAGCACCACGCCGATTCCCTGGGTGCCCTCCAGCAGCTTGATGACCAGCGGTGCTCCCTTGACCATGGTGATCAGGTCCGGAATATCGTCCGGGGAGTGGGCAAAACCCGTGATCGGCAACCCCAGTCCCTTGCGAGACAGCAGCTGCAGCGAGCGCAGCTTGTCGCGAGAGCGGGTGATGGACACGTTGTCGTTGATCACATAGGTGCCCATCATCTCGAACTGGCGCAGTACGGCACAGCCATAGAAGGTTACCGAGGCGCCGATACGGGGAATTACCGCGTCGAAAGGCTCGAGCTCCTGTCCCTTGAGATGTATCGAGGGGTGATGGGACGCAATGCTCATGTAGCAGCGCAGGGTGTCGACCACCCGTGCGCTGTGGCCCCGCTGTTCGGCGGCCTCCACCAGGCGACGGGTGGAGTAGAGATTGCGGTTGCGTGACAGCAGCGCGATATGCATCGAAGGGCTCCAGTGGCCGTGGGTAGGGGCGGCGTTCGCTTCAGGGTTCGCCGTGCAGGAAGGCGCTGCCTGGCGCCACGAGAAGGCGGCGCAGAGCACGACGGCCAAGCAGCATGGGATGGCGCATGTTGCGACGGTCAGTCAGGCTCAGCTCAACTGGAAACTCCAGGTCGCCGAGGCGCAGGGAGGTGCGGATAATATAGCGCCACTCTTCTTGACCGTTGGAGCTGCGTACCTTGCGGCGATCATGCAGATGCATGCGGAATAGATGGGGCGGAGTGTTGGGTCCCCCGCTGCGGGTCGTGAAACTGACCCACAGGTGGCCCTCCTCCTCGTAGGACTCGATATCCTCGGCATGCAGGGCCGACGTGCGCGCCCCGGTGTCTACCTTGGCGCAAAGGGTCAGGTGCATCTCCGGCAGTTCCACCATCTCACGACGGCCGATCACCGCCTTGGGGGTGTAGGGCAGTTCTTTCATGCTCATGGGAATCCTTCCAGACCTGTCAGCGGTTCAGGGCGGCCAGGCGCCGGCCGATGGGGCTTTCCGGGGCGGCCTCGCGCAAGGTCATCAATACGGGCAGCCGCAGACGCGGTACCAGCGCCAGGTCGCGAGCCACGTTGATGAAGTCGGCGTTTTCGCAGCCTGCCAAGCGGACCAGGAAGCGCGGGAGCCGTTCTGCATCCTCAAGATGATGCCAGCCGCGCCCGGCCATGGCCGCCAGCATGTCGGGGCCGCAGGCGTCGGCATCGGCCAGCAACTCGTCATACCAGGCGCCGACAACGTCGCTGTCGGCGCCGGCCACGGCGCGGAGACAGGCGGAGAACACTTCGATGTCGCCGCCCCTTGCCGCCGCTTCCCCCCGATCGCGAAGCGCGCGAGCCAGAATGGGACTGATCGCCACATGCTCCAGACAGTAGCATAGCGAGATGAGCACTTCGCCGGGCAGCGCCGAGAGCCGGGTGGTCAGGAGAGCCTGGTCATCATCGCCCATGCGCACCACAAAGTCGGCCAGCCCCTGCAGGCCAAGGGCCTGCCAGTCAATCTTCTGCTGGCCGCTCAGGTAGGCCTCCACCGGCTCCAGATGCTGGCTGGCCACCATCCCGAAGTCATGGCTGGCACGGGCATGCAGTAGAGCCTGGAAAGGCAGCGAAGGAGTGAAGCCCAGGGGGTTGTCCTTCATCAGATTGTCCACCGCTTCGCCGTCTTCGCGACCGATGCTGGCCACGCTTCGCCCCAGTGTTTCCAGCAAGCGTTGCAGGAAGGCGTCGCGCGGTGCTGGCACCAGCAGGCCCTGCTCGTCCAGCGGCAGGGCCAGCAGCCAGATCAGCGGGTCGCGGATGTCGCCCAGGCGAAACACCAGGCCCAGGCGTGCTTGACCTTGCCAGGGGGCCGGCCAGGCCAGCTGGCCGGACTCGAAGGCCGCCAGAGTGGACATCTCGCAGGGCGCTACCCGGCGTCCCAGATGGTAGAGGCGCACCATGGCGCCGCTGCGCACGAAGAAGTCATGTAAGGTGTTGATTGGCTGCATGCTCTCTCCCGTCTGCGAAGCGTGCACTCTACCTTGGCATCGCGCCGCTGTCAGCAGCTTACGATTGGATGAAGTCCAAGTCTGGTCAATTCTTGAGCATTGGAGCCAGAGGCCCATGAGGCGTGGCCTCGGGCCTCCTTTCCAGAGTTTATCCACAGCCCCATGCAGGAAAACTGTGTACGATGCGTCGTGTCGCCGAAATGGCCGTGCCAGATGTGAAGAGCCCTGTGTATCAACCCGGTTCACTAAGCCCGTCAGATATGCCCCGGGGAAAACGGGTGATAACGCCGGTGGGGTGGCCGGGGACGGGGCGGGTGGGGATAATGACAACCTCATGCATGCGAGGACGTCACAAAAATGAGCGTTCACCGGGAACTGGCGGCCGCCCTGCGCGAGCTTGAGGCTGCCCTGCGGACCACCGATCAGTGGCGAATGCCACGGCCTGACCCCATCGCCTTCGAGAGCATCGAGCCTTTCTGCGCCGATACCATGGCGCTGCCTCAGTGGCTACGCTTCGTGTTTATCGTGCGTCTGGATGCCTTGGTGGATGCCAAAGCGCCGATGCCGGCGAAGTGCGAGGTTGCCCCTGCGGTGGAGGCTTGGCTGGCTCAGTCCGGGGTGGCGGGCGTCGAGCGGCGGATGCTGATCCAGGCCGTGGAATCGATTGACCGCCTGGTGACCGAGAACTGAGGCCATCTGCGTGTCACAAAACGCACAAGGCCCGCCAATGGCGGGCCTTGTTGCATCTGATGCGCCGGAAGAATCAGAAACGGTAGCTGACGCCCCCCATCACGACCCAGGGGTCGATCTTGACGGTTCCGATAGCGTTGCCATTGAGGCTTGCATCGGTGTCGATATCGAGATACCAAGCGGCGGCGTTGAGCGCCCAGTTGTCGTTGATCAGCAGGTCCACGCCCACCTGGCCGGCCGCACCCCAAGAGTCGTCGAGACTCAGATCACCAATGTCACTTTTCTCGCTGGAGAAACGGGTGTAGTTGACGCCCACCCCTGCATAGGGTTGTACCCGAGCGTCTGTACCGCCCAAGGGGTAGTACTGCACGGTCAGGGTCGGCGGCAGATGCTCGGTGGATGCCAGATTCTGACCGTTCAGATTGATGTCGTGTTCGAAGGGCAGTGCAGCCAGCAGTTCCACACCGACGTTGTCGAGGAAACGGTAACCCAGGGTAAAGGCGAAACCGGTATCGTCCTGTACGTCCGCATAGACGGTGCCGTTGGCAAGCGAACCGTTATCGCTCTTGGGGGCGACCTTGGCCACGCCCAGGCGGGTAAAGAAGTCGCCGGCGCCATAGGCCAATGCCTGGGTGCTGGTGGTGAGAGCGGCAGCGGCAAGGCCGGCGGCGAGCAGGGTAGGGAGGGTCTTGCGCATGGGGCAGCTCCTTGGTTAGGGCGATGGTTAGTTTTTCTATGGGTGACTTTTATGTTGATAACTGACAGCTGACAGTCTGGAACCTGACGATCGATAATCCCAGTGTAATCAGTATCCCGCTACGTATTATTGACCCAAAGCAAGGATCTTGCATTGCAGCACTATCTTGCCGACGGCGTGAATCGCCTTGCCGGCAAATCATGAACCATCAGAAGCGGTAGGTGACGCCCCCACCGACGGTCATGGGATCGACCTTGGCCTCGCCGACCTTGTTTCCGCCGAGACGCTCGTCCGCCGATACGTCCGCATAGCTGACAAAGCCGTTCAGCATCAGGCCCTGCATCACGGCCAGGTCGACCCCCACCTGGCCGACGGCGCCGTAACTGTGGCGCACATAGAGACCTTCGAGCTCCTCGCCGGAGAAATAGGTGTAGTTGAGGCCGGCGCCCAGGTAAGTCTGCACTCGGGAATCCAAGGCGCCCATGGGATAGTAGTTGACCATCAGGTTGACCGGCATACGATCGAGGTTGCCATTGTCGGGCTCGACGTCTGTCTGGGCGATGCCGCTGGGCACGAAGATATCCCCGGCGCTATAGGCCAGGGCCACTTGGCTCGCTACGACACAGCCGGCGGTGATCACGGTAACGGTCAGGAGATTGGACGTTTTCATCAGGGCTATCCTCTCGTCGATCGTGGCGGCATCGTGGTGCCTGGGCACTGCATTCTTGTACAAATATCACTATAGAAACGATATTTGCAAAAGTCTTGTAAAGTTTTTCGATGACGCCCATAGCCCGGCATGCTGGGGTTCATGAGAAGGCCGTGGGATTTCATCCCAAGAAAATCCCCAGCTCTCGTGCACGATGTACAACTGTCAATGCAGCGCAGCGTAGAGCCTCGCGTGATCGCCCGAAATCGTCTTGACTGAGGGGTGTTGACAAGGAGAGCGAAGATGAGACCCGAGATGTCCCTTCGGCACCCGTGGTGGAGCGAGATCGCCCTCTTGCTGGTTGCCGCCGGCCTGGGAATCTGGCTGCTGCTGCAGCCCGAGTTGATCCGTGGTCTGCCGTTCACGCTGCGCTTGCCGACCGTCCTGCTGGGGATCTGGGCCTTGGGCGCCGCCTTCCTGCGCCCGCTGGCGCTGGATCTTCCTCGCTCCCTGTTGTGCTGGGTCCTGTCGCCGCTCTGGAGTCAGTTGGCCCTTCCTCTCTTTGCTTTGCTGATGGTGGTCCGTGCACTGCTGGCCTGAGCGTTGGGCCTGACCGCGATGAATTGACGAAGACATGACCACACACGCACAGAACGCGGCAAGCCGTCCCGAGGGACGGCTTGCCGCGTTCCAGGCGCAAGGGGCTAGCGCCCCAGCGTTCAGGTTTGTTCGAAGGTGTCGAAGTCGGCGGTAATAACGTTGGACGGCGCTTCAGTGGTCAGGCTCACCACCACGATGGCGATGTAGGCGAAGATGACGCCTGGCACGATCTCGTAAAGGTCGAACAGTCCACCGGAGACCTCGGCCCACACGACGACCGTGATGCCGCCCACCACGATGCCGGCCAGCGCGCCCCACTTGTTCATGCGGCGCCAGAAGAGCGACATGATCAGAGCGGGACCAAAGGCGGCACCGAAGCCAGCCCAGGCGTAGGCGACCAGGTCGAGCACGGTGGCATCCGGGTTGAGCGCCAGCAGGAAGGCCAGGACGGCGATACCGATGGCCGCGAAACGGCCGACCCATACCAGCTCGGTCTGGCTGGCTTCCTTACGGAAGATCGCCTTGTAGAAGTCATCGGTCAGGGCCGCGGCTGCGCCGGCGCTGCCACCCAGATCGCTGAAGGCGATGACCGGCGCGATGGCAAGCGCTGCTGCCATCATCAGACCCTGGATCAGGTCGGTCCAGGAAACCGCCAGGAAACCGCCGATAAAGGGGTACATGATAATGGTCAGAGTGCCTACGGTGACGGCGATGCGGTAGTCCAACCCGAACACGGTTTCGAACAGTCGACCGCCGGCCACCAGACCCGAGCTGGTGTAAAAGAGGAAGAACATCAGGATAAAGATCGCCGAAATCACTCGCAGCAGGTGCGATTTATCCTGAAAGCGGTTGGCGAAATACTCCGGCAGGGTCAGGGCGTCACTCACCTTGAAGCTGTAGAGGCGCAGGCGCCTGGCCACCAATAGCCAGTTCAGCCAGGTGCCGGCCAGCAGGCCGACGGCGATCCAGCTAGCCGAGATGCCGCTGACATAGGCCGCACCCGGCAGGCCGAGCAGCAGCCAGCCGGACATGTCCGAAGCACCGGCGGAGATCGCCGAGGTCCAGGGCCTCCTTGATCTCATCGACACCGTCGGTGAGCAGCTTGCCGCCCTCGCGGGAGCAGAGCGTCATCAGCTCGGGCATATGGGTTTCCATCAGGTCCCCCAGGCGACGGATGATGGCGGCGCGCTCTGCCACTGGCGTGGTCTCCCAGCGCGGAAAGGCGGCCCAGGCGGCGTCCACGGCGCGGGCGGCCTGCTCGGCGCTGGTCCATTGCACCGTACCGACCTTCTTTCTGCGGTCATAAGGGCTCTTGATTTCGTGCTGGCTGGCCGGATCATCAGGGACCGGGAAGGCCAGCAGCGGGCCCACTCGGTGCTCCTTCTCCGTGGTGGCAGCCATCGCGTCCATCAGTGGCTGGTACTGGCTGCGCACGTTGAGGTTCACGCCGCGGGAGTTCGGGCGGTCGGCGCCGAAGATGTCACGCGGCAAGGGAATGCGCGGATTGGCCAGGGTCTTGTACTGCCGGAGTGTCTCAATGGGGTGCACGCAGAGCGACGCCACCGGTACATCGGGGTCCACCAGCTGATGCACAAAGGAGGCGTTGGCGCCGTTCTCCAGAAGCCGGCGTACCAGATAGGGGAGCAGGTCCTGGTGGGCACCCACCGGGGCGTAGATGCGGCAGTAGGTGCCCTGCGGCGCTCTGGCCAGGGCGGCGTCATAGAGGGCCTCGCCCATGCCGTGCAGACGCTGGAACTCGAAAGGACGAGTGGCCTCGTTGGCCAGCTCCAGAATGGTACTGATGGTGTGAGCGTTATGAGTGGCGAACTGCGGGAAGAGGCGCCCGCGGGTACCGGCCGAGAGCAGGAATCGCGCGCAGACCAGATAGGCCACGTCGGTGCTGGCCTTGCGGGTATAGACCGGGTAGCCGTCAACGCCGAGTTGCTGTGACTCCTTGATCTCGCTGTCCCAGTAGGCTCCTTTGACCAAACGCAGGGGAATCTCGTCGCCCTGCTGGTCGGCCAGTCGGTTGAGGTAGTGGAGTATCGGCAGGGCACGGGTGGAATAGGCCTGCACCACGAGGCCGAAGTGGCCCCAGCCCTTGCAGATGTCGCTGGCGTAGACAGCGCGGAACACTTCAAGCGAGATCTCCAGGCGGTCTACCTCTTCAGCGTCGATGGTCAGTGCCACGCTGCGCTCGCGGGCCATGGCCGCCAGCTTCTTCACGCTATCGATCAGTTCATGCAGCACCTGCTCGCGACGGCCAAACTCGTAGCGCGGATGCAGCGCCGAGAGCTTGATGGAGACCGAAGGGGCGGGTGTCTTCGCCGAGAGCCCTTTGCTGGTCTTGCCCACTGTTGTGATGGCCTTGGCGTAATCATCGAAGTATTTGCGGGCGTCCTGCCGGGTGCGCGCCGCCTCGCCGAGCATGTCGTAGGAGTAGGTGTAGCCCTTGTCGAACAGCGGCCTGGAGCGCTTCAGGGCCTCGCCGATATCGCGCCCCAGCACGAACTGTTTGCCCATCACTTTCATGGCCTCGCGCATGGCCCGCCGGATGACCGGCTCTCCCAGGCGGTTGACCAGCTTGTTGATGAAGTGGGCCGGCCGACCGTCCTGCGGGTGGTCAAGATTGATGACCCTTCCGGTCATCAGCAGGCCCCAGGTGGAGGCATTGACGAACCAGGAGTCGCTCTGGCCGAGGTGGGATTTCCAGTCGGCCGGCCCGAGCCTGTCCTCGATCAACGCATCGGCGGTCTCCTTGTCGGGAATGCGCAGCATGGCTTCGGCAAGACACATCAGCATCAACCCCTCGTGGGTGTCGAGGCTGTACTGCTGCAGCAGCTCGTCGATGGAGTCCACGGCGGTATCCATCTCGCGGACCTCATGGACCAGCTCGGCGGTCTTGTCGGCGATGCGCTGAAAATCATGTGAGGTGGCGCTCAGGGCCTTGATCAATTCAGCGACAAAAGCATTCTCGTCGACCACATAGTGATCGCTGATGCGTATGAATAGGGTATCGAGATCCTGTTGCCAGGTGGCGGTATCAAGCATGGTGTTGGCACTGAGCACAGAGAGGCCCCTGGAGATGTCATCAGGCGGGAAGGCGCAACCCGGTATAGGGCGTGAACCCTTCGTTGGAAAAGCGATGGTTATCACTTTAAGAGTCGCAACCGGGAGTTGCTTGTGGATTCCACGGGGGCTATTGCGGATTCCGCGGATTCTGCCGTCGGAGTGACATTCTGGTTAGACTTTCGTCTAGATCCATGCTGGCGTCAGGATAAGGGTGGGGAGCCTGCCAGGCACCTTCCGGTTTGGCGCAGGCGACTGGGTGACTCGCCGAAGGCTTCCCGGCAGGCGTGGGAAAATGCGCTCTGGCTGGCGAAGCCGGTCTGGGCCGCGACCTCGGAAAGCGGAAACTTGCTCTCGGTCAATAGGTGACGTGCGGCTTCCAGGCGTCGGTTGCGAACATATTGCCAGAGAGTCAGGCCGGCCTGCTCACGAAAACATTGGCGGAAGTGGGCCTCGCTGAGACAGGGCTCCCGTGCCAGGTCGGAGACGCTAAGCGGGCTGGCCAGATGGTGTGCAATAAAGCGGTCGAGGCGGGCCAGGTCGATCCGGCGACCGCGGACTGGCGGTGGGGCTTCAGCCAGGCAGGTATTCAGGCAGCCGAGCAAGGTGGCAGACAGTCGCTCCTGCTGCGAATCCGAATCGCCGGCAACGTCGAGTTCAAGGAGCAGGAAGTCCAGATAGCGCTTGAGGGGAGCATCCAGGGCGAAGAAACGCGGTGCGTCGAAGAGACGTGACAGCTCATGGTGAAAGCCGATGAGGCAGTGGGCATCCCTCGGCAGGTCAAGAATCAGTTGACGGTTCTGGCCGGTACCTGCGTAATAATGCATATGGTTGGCGGGGACGATGCATCCTGACAGCGCCGAAATCGCGCCGCCCACCCCCTCAATCTCGAACTCTGCTCGCCCCTCCAGGCCGATCACTATCTGATGAAAATCGTGGGCGTGGTGGCGGGTGGCATTATCGAGAGGAATCTGGCGAATGGCGTTCGACACGTCGGGCCCCGTTAAGGGGGAGTGTTATTTTATCCTAGCTTGAATCCACTCTTCTGGTCATTTCTCGCTGCGTTGACGTTCCTTGGCGGCCAGGTGTCGAGCCAGGTGGTCACGCAGGGCAGTGAGCTCTTCCTGACCGGTGGCGTCGAGCAGTGGCTTGCCGCGAGTCACACGGCCGTGGTTGCCGTGATCGTCCACCAGCCGCTGGGCGCGACGCCGGATGCCTTCCAGGGTTTCGTCGTGGCGGATGGGGTAGCCGATGATGGCGTTCCACTCGGTCTCGTTGACCTGGCTCTGCAGGGCGCGATCGATCAGCTCGAGCAACTGGGCTGGGTCGGTGCGGTAGCGGGGTGTGCCAGATAGCAGCAGTAGACCTACCATGCCGCCGAAGACGATCAGGCAAACAATGAAAACAAGCAGGAAGAGGGCCATGGGCGCAACCAGAGGATTGATCCCATGCCAGAACAGGTTCTGGACCCACGTTAATGATGAGAGGAAGTCTTTGGGAAACGTGGAGCGGGTGAAGGGAATCGAACCCTCGTCTTAAGCTTGGGAAGCTTCTGCTCTGCCATTGAGCTACACCCGCCGGGCTTTTTCGATAGTAAAACCAACCGCTTAGCCATGCAAGCCACAGCGAGGGCTTTTTCGTGATGACGGTGCAAGTTGCTGTTTTCATGGTGCCTTGCCTGGCAGCTATGTGGGAGACGCGACAGTCTGCGACGGCGGCGACAAGAAATTTTCGGCTTTTGCCGAACTTTTTCTCGCTGCAGTGTCTGAATAAGCAGAGACAACAGCGCGATAGCAGTCGCTAATACTGTTGTTTTGACTCGCAGATTCGATCGATGCTTGGCCGCTTCCCCCACGGAGGCGGCCTTCTTTTTGGGTGCACTTCCTTTGGCTTCAGTAGCCATGACAAATATGCCTCGCCGGCTGGCCAGCGAGGCATACGGGGGAGTCGCTGACACGCAGGTCAGTGGTTGTGCTTCATGCGCATGCCGAGGATGGCGTTGAGGACATCGCGACGGGTCACGATGCCGACCAGGCGTTCCTGTTCCACTACCGGATAGACCTTGGGCTTGTGGCTCAACATCTCCTGTGCCAGGTCGGTGAGGCTCTTGTTGGGCGTGACGGTGAGTACCTCATGGCGCATCAATTCCCTAACCAGCGGCGGTTCATCATTGAGGTAGGTGCTTTCCAGCACCTTACCCAGCACGTCCTGCTCCGAGATGAAGCCGATCAGATGATCGCGTTCGTCGACCACCGGGACGCCGGGCAGCCTGTGCAACGACAATCCCTCGGCCAGAGTGGAAACCGAGGTCTTGCCGGTGACTCGGTAGCAGTCACGGGACATGATCTCGCGTACGGTGGTGGGGGCCTTGTTAGGCATGGCATATCTCCTTGTGCCGGTTCATCGTCAGCCTACAGCATAGCCGACCCCTGGCCAGTGCCGAACCCGGGAGGCATTCAACCGTCAACGATGGCTGGGCAGCCTCGGAACCCTGCCGTCGGCTTGCTCTCCAAGAGACATCTCTCTCGATGACACAGGAGCTTCCATGGATGCCCGCGAATACCTGGCCAGGAAAGGCCTGGATGGCGACCGCGATGTCGAGCGACCCACCACCCTTGAGGAGAAGTCATGGGCCCGAGCCCGCGAGGCGGGTGACCAGCGGCCGCGCGCCGGCACGCCTCACGACTGGGAGGATTGGGAGCGCTACCATGACGATTTGGCCGATGGCGCCGAGACGTTGCAGCAGAAAATCAACCGAGATGCTCACCGCCGGTTGTTGGAACATCCTGATCCCGACGGCGCCGAGGAATACCCGAACCGCAGTGGTAGCCATCTTGGTCGCGACGTTGGCGGCGCCGCCGCCCCGCCTGCCGAGGCGGCGGCGCCGCTGGAGCCTCGCACAGCACTTCTGATGCTGACGGTGCTGATGCCGCCATTGGCGGTGGGTCTGGCTCGTCAGCCAATCAAATGCGTCGGGCTCTGTCTGCTGCTGACACTGCTGGGCTGGGTGCCGGGTGTGCTTTACGCCTGGCGCCTGGTGGCCAGTCGTTCCCGCCCCTGAGGTCGCATGGATGACCGGACTGGTTGAGTGACCGGAGTCTCTGAGCTTGGCAGGAGGACCCGGAGAGGTATAATTACCGTCAACCTTTATTGATCTTGGAGTTGACTGTGGGCTACCTCGTTGGCGTTACCGTACTGTGGGCTTTCTCGTTCTCGCTCATCGGCGTCTATCTGGCCGGTCAGGTGGACAGTTATTTCGCCGTGGCGATGCGGGTGGTGCTGGCGGCGCTGGTCTTCCTGCCCTTCCTGCGTCCGAGGCTGCTGCGCGGCCGCCTGCGCCTGGCGCTGATGGGGCTCGGCGCGGTACAGCTAGGTGTGATGTATATCTTCTTCTATCAGTCCTTCCTGCTGCTATCGGTGCCCGAGGTGCTGCTCTTCACCATCTTCACGCCGCTCTACATCACCCTGCTCGATGACGCGCTGTTCGGTCGCTTCACCCCCTTCTATCTGCTGACCGCGGCGCTGGCTGTCCTGGGAGCCGGGGTGATCCGCTACGACGGCCTGGACAGCGGCTTCTTGCTGGGCTTCCTGGTTGTGCAGGGGGCCAACCTCTGCTTCGCCCTGGGTCAGGTCGGCTATCGGCGCCTTTCCGCGGAGCTGCCCGAGTCGCTGCCACGCCACAGTGTCTTCGCCTGGTTCTATCTGGGGGCGCTGGTCATTGTCCTGCCGGCCTTTCTCCTGCTGGGCAACGCCAGCGCGCTGCCCGCTACCGGCACGCAGTGGGGGGTGCTGCTGTGGCTAGGACTGGTAGCTTCCGGGATGGGGTACTTCCTGTGGAATCTGGGCGCCACTCGAGTGGATGCAGGCGCATTAGCGATCATGAACAACGCCCTGATCCCCGCCGGCCTGGTGGTCAATCTGGTGATCTGGAACCGCGATGCGGACCTCGTTCGGCTGTTGCTGGGCGGCGCGATCATCGCCGGTTCGCTGTGGCTCAACGAGCGCTGGATCAAGCGTCGTGCGATGCAAGCCGCTTGAGTCGGTCCATCCGGGGGCGTTTGCCGGCGGGCGGGGCAGTGGCCATAATGAGCCGCTGCGATGCGAGAGGCCCGTGCATGCCACCCGAACAGAGTTCTCCCCAGGGACGCGACGAGCAAGCGTCCTTCCGTAACATTGGCTTGATCGGTCGCCTGGGGAGCCCCAAGGTGGTCGATACCTTGAAGCGATTGATCCGCTTCCTGGCGGAGCGCGGTCACCATGTGATCATCGAGGACCGCACCGCCACGGTGCTGCTCAACCATGGCCACGTCGAGGCCAGCCGCCGCACCATGGGCCAGCTCTGCGATCTGGTGATCGTGGTAGGCGGTGATGGCAGTCTGTTGGGAGCGGCCCGTACCCTTTGCCAAAGCGGGACCCTGGTGCTTGGCGTCAACCGGGGTCGCCTGGGTTTTCTCACCGATATCTCGCCCGACGAGCTTGAGGCCAGGGTCGGCGAGGTGCTCGACGGGCGCTATGAAGTAGAGGAGCGCTTCTTGCTGGATGCCGAGCTCTATCGCGATGGCACTCTGGTAGGTAGCGGCGACGCCCTGAACGAGGTGGTGCTGCATCCCGGCAAGGCAGTGCGCATGATCGAGTTCGAACTGTTCATCGATGGACAGTTCGTCTATAGCCAGCGCAGTGACGGGTTGATCATTGCCACGCCGACAGGCTCTACCGCCTACTCCCTTTCCGGTGGTGGCCCCATCATGCATCCCAGACTCGATGTGGTGACCCTGGTGCCGATGTTTCCGCACACGCTTTCCAGCCGGCCCATCGTCATTGATGCCGCCAGCGAGATCCGCATCCACATCGGCGAGACCAACCAGACCTATCCGCACATCAGCTGCGATGGCCAGACCCGCGCCGTGTCCAAACCCGACGACGTGTTGGTGATCCGTCGCAAGTCTCAGCGAGTCCAACTGGTTCATCCGCTCGGCCACAACTTCTACGAGGTCCTGCGCAGCAAGCTGGGCTGGAGCAATCGCCTGGGAGACTGATGTGAGTACGCGGGCGAGATTCGAAGGCTTTGATCTGATTGGCGACGTGCATGGCTGCGGTGCCACCCTGGCGGCGCTGCTGGAGAAGCTGGGCTATCACCAGCGCGGCGGTGTCTATCGTCACCCGCGTCGTCGGGTGATCTTCCTCGGCGATCTGATCGACCGCGGGCCGCGTATCCGTCTGGCGGTGCAGATCGCCCGGCGGATGGTGGAGGAGGGCGAAGCCTACATCGTGATGGGCAACCATGAGTACAACGCCTTGGCCTATTGCCAACGAGCGCCAAGGGGGCTGGGGCGAGAATGGTTGCGTGAGCATACCCCCCGCAACAACCGCATCATCAACGAGACCCTGGAGCAGTATCGCGACCATCCACAGGAGTGGGATGAGGCGCTGGCCTGGTTCATGGAGATCCCGCTCTGCCTGGAGGAGCACGGACTACGGGTAGTACACGCCTGCTGGGATCAGCCGCTGATCGATGACCTGCTGCGCCGCCATCCCGACGCCTGCATGGATGAGGCGTTTCTGATCGAGTCCACGGCACCGGGTACCGGTGCCTTTCGCATTCTCGATCGACTGACCCGAGGCACTCAGATACCCCTGCCGCTGGGCATCCAGATCCACTCGGGAGACGGTTTCACCCGGCGCAGCTTTCGTACCCACTTCTGGGCCCAGTCCCCCGAGACCTGGGGGGACGTGGTGTTCCAGCCTGATAACCTGCCGGGTGATCTGGAACTGCGACCGCTGTCGGACGAGGAGCGTGCGCGCCTTGCCCACTATGGCCCCGATGAGCCGCCGCTATTTATCGGTCACTACTGGTGCGAAGGCATTCCGGCCCTGCCGGCGCCCAATGTGGCCTGTCTGGATTACAGTGCGGTGAAGTTTGGCCGCCTGGTGGCCTACCGCTGGAGCGGCGAGCGCCAACTGAATGCCGACCACTTCGTTTGGCTGCGCGTCCCGCGAGAAGAGCAGGTGCGCCCGCGTCCCTGGGAGATCAGTTTTGAATGAACAAACCGATGGATACAAAACGTTACAATATTTTTTGACAGACGCCGTGAACTCTCCGCGCCATTCGCCCTCTGATTGGGTGTTCCCTTGAATGATCCCTTGCTTTTGTCCGGCGGCCCCCTCCGCCGGGCTTTTTCTTTGTGTGCGTTTGAATCCCTCGTTACCCCGCTTCAGGAGGCGCCATGTACCGGGTGATGCAGCTTTCCCCCGACGTCGATACTCATGAGCTGCGTCGCGCGCTCTGGGCCCACCGCATCGGCCACCGGATCACCGAGGATGACAAGGGTCAGACCCTGTGGATCGCTGATCCCCGCCAGCAGGAGGAGCTGCAGCAATTGCTGGTACGCTGGCAGCGCGGCGAGCCATTGATGCCCAAGAAGCGTGCCTGGCGCCTGTCCTCGCTACCAACGTCGTCCCTGCTGACGCCGCTTCGCCTGGCGCCAGTCACGGCGATGACGCTGGCGCTTTGTCTGGTGGTATTCGCGACCATGGCGGTGTTCGGTGACCGGGTGATCGCGGCATTGGCCATCGTGCCACTGGGGGTGATCAACGGCAGCCTGGCAGTGGGTAGCCTGGTCGAGGCGGTTATGGCCGGCCAGCTGTGGCGGCCGCTGTCGCCAGCCTTTCTGCACTTCGGCTGGATGCACCTGATCTTCAACATGCTGTGGCTATGGTACTTCGGCCGCCAGGTGGAGGCGCTGCAGGGCAGCGGGCGCATGCTGCTGATTGTGCTGACCGCCGGCATCGGGGCCAATCTGGCTCAATATGCCGCCGGCACGGTGCTGTTCGGTGGCATGTCCGGTGTCGACTTTGCCTTGCTTGGCTATGTCTGGCTGATGTCGCGCCGGGCGCCGGCCAGCGGCTTCTTCGTGCCCCAGATGCTGGTGGTCTTCATGCTGGGCTGGATGATCTTCACCATGACCGACATGGCCGGCGCCGTGGGCTTCGGCAACGTGGCCAACGAGGCCCATCTGGGTGGGCTGGTCGTGGGCCTGGCACTGGGCTGGTACTATTCCGGCCGAGCGCGTCGGCAGCGCTGAGTTCACCGTCACGACATCGCATCACCCAATCGAGAGACGCACCATGAGCGATATGACCTTCGAGCGCATGATCCAGCAGATGACTCCGGCCATCTATCAGAGCCTCAAGCAGGCGGTGGAGCTGCGCAAATGGCCGGATGGCCGGCTGCTCAGCCCCGAGCAGACCGAGCTCTGCCTGGAGGCGGTAATGCGCTACGAGATCGAGAACAACGTGCCCGAAGAGCAGCGGGTCGGCTTTCTGCAGAAGCGCACCTGCGGCGGGGCCAACAGCGGCGCCGGCGTCGATCCTGCGCTGGCCGGCCTGGCCAAGGATGCCGGCCGTGGCTGAGTCGATTGATGCAACAGCCGAGGTGCAAGGCTGTTTGACCAAGATGGCCATTGTGCCAGGGAAAAGCGGAGAGGCGGCCCGCTATACCCTGCGCGTCGGCGACGAGCGGCTGGCACTCAACGCTTGCCTGGGCCGGCCGCTCGCGCTCGCCTGGACCGGCGCCATCGCCTGCACCCACTGCGGGCGAGCTACCAAGAAGAGCTTCGCCCAGGGCTACTGCTATCCCTGCTTCAAGACGCTGGCCCAGTGCGACACCTGCATCATGAAACCGGAGACCTGCCACTTCTTTGCAGGCACCTGCCGTGAGCCTGAATGGGCCGAGAGGCACTGCTTTCAACCTCATGTTGTCTACCTGGCCAACGCTTCGGGCCTCAAGGTCGGCATCACCCGGGGCACCCAGGTACCGACCCGCTGGCTCGACCAGGGCGCCGTGCAGGCGCTGCCGATCTTCACCGTGAACACTCGTCAGCAATCCGGCTTTGTCGAGATGCTGTTCAAGGAAGAAGTCTCCGACCGGACCAACTGGCGGGCGATGCTCAAGGGCGACATTATCCAGGTGGACCTCCCCGCCGAGCGTGACCGGCTACTGGCGCGTCTGGAAGGGGGGCTGGCCAACCTGCGCGAACGCTTCGGCGCGGATGCGATTCGCCTTCTCGACGAGACGCCGGTGACCCTCGACTATCCAGTGCTCGAATACCCCACCAAGGTGGTCTCCCATAATCTCGACAAGACCCCGGAGATCGCCGGCACCCTGCTCGGCCTCAAAGGCCAGTACCTGATCCTCGACTCCGGCGTGATCAACCTGCGCAAGTACACCGGCTATGAGGTCAGAGTCGCTGCCTGACCCTTTGGCTATCCTGTCGGTACCGGAGCCAGTTTCATTCGGATTGTCCCCACCGCCGACAGGAGAATCATCATGACCGATACCATGCTTGCCATGCGCCTGCACGCCCCCGGCCAGCCCCTGGAGTGGGAGGAAGTGTCGCGACCGCAACCCGGGCCCGGTGACGTTCAACTGCGCGTGCTGGCTTGCGGGGTCTGTCGCACCGACCTGCACGTGATAGATGGCGAACTCCCTGACCCGCGCCTGCCACTGGTTCCTGGCCATGAGATCGTTGGCGAAGTCACGGCGCTGGGTGAGGGCGTCACGGGCGTGTCGGTCGGCCAGCGCGTCGGCGTGCCCTGGCTGGGCTGGACCTGTGGCGAGTGCGAGCCCTGCCGCCGTGGCGAGGAGAACCTCTGCGAGCGCGCCGAGTTCACTGGCTACACCCGTGACGGCGGCTACGCCGAATACGCCGTGGCCGATGCCCGTTACTGCTTTCCCGTGCACGGCAACGATGCCCAGGCCACCGCACCGCTGCTCTGCGCGGGGCTGATCGGCTACCGCACCTGGCGCCTGGCCGGTGGGGAAACGCCACATCGACTCGGCATCTACGGCTTCGGCGCCGCCGCCCATATCCTCATCCAGCTGGCGCTGGCTCGCGGCCAGCGGGTCTATGCCTTCACCCGTCCCGGCGACGCTGAGGCCCAGGCTTTTGCCCACCGGCTGGGCGCAATCTGGGCCGGGGGTAGCGACGAGACCCCGCCCGAGACGCTCGACGCTGCCCTGCTCTTCGCTCCGGTGGGCGAATTGATTCCCATCGCGCTCTCCCATGTGCGCCCCGGTGGCGTGGTGGTCTCCGGCGGCATTCACATGTCCGATATCCCGAGCTTTCCCTATCGCCTGCTGTGGGAGGAGCGCTCGGTAAAGTCGGTGGCCAACCTCACCCGCCGCGACGGCGAGGCGTTTTTGGCCCTGGCGCCCGAGGTGCCGATTCGCACCGAGACCCGTGCCTACCCCCTGGAACAGGCCAACCAGGCCCTGGATGATCTTCGCGAGGGGCGACTCTCCGGGGCCGCGGTGCTGATCCCCTGATCGGCCAGGGCTGACAAGGTTGGCAGGACGTATCATGCCTCTGATCGAGGACAGCATTCCTGTCATCTGTCCGGTCGGTCGTCCGGAGGCGCATTGACGCCTCTGGTCCGGCTTGCTAGCTTACTCGCACTCTAAGGTGCTGGCGGAGTAAGTGCCGCCAGGTAAACGGGAAGTCGGTGAGCGGGACTCTTGCAAACAGTCCGCCACTCCGACGCTGCCCCCGCAACGGTGATCGAGTCAAGAACCGCCAAGACGCCACTGTGCTCCGGCATGGGAAGGCGGCGGTTCAGCAGGGAATCTTGCCTTTCGGCGAGTCCCTCGCTCGTAAGCCCGGAGACCGGCCCGAGAGCGCATGCCGGATCGCGGAGGGCGGTCATATGGCAGGGCTTCGCCGCACCGCACCGTTCGCGCCGCTCCCTTCCTGCTGTTCCTCTGTCCCGGCCCATTAAAAGAAGCAGGACGCCGTGCGGGTGAGCACGGCGATCAAGGGACAGACATGAAACCAACTTTCGCACCTCGCGGCCTGGCGACCTTCGCCCTCGCCGCACTTCCCCTGGCCGTCCAAGCCGCAGAACCTCAGTCCGACAGCACCGCCGAGTGGCAGAGCCTCAATCCCGTGGTGGTGACCGCTGCCCTGTCACCGCGTACCGCCGACCAGAGTCTGGCCTCTGTCACCGTGCTGGATGAGGCGACCCTGCGTCGCCAGGATCCCGCCAGCATCACCGACCTGCTGCGTGGCCAGCCGGGTGTGGATGTCACCACCCAGGGCAGCTTCGGCAAGCAGAGCAGCCTTTTCCTGCGTGGCACCGGCAGTAATGCCAACGTGCTGTTGATCGACGGGATTCGACTGAGATCCGCCACTACCGGCGCGGCTGCCTGGGAGTTTCTCGACGCTCGGCTGTTCGAACGCGCCGAGATCGTGCGTGGTCCACGCGGGAGCGTCTACGGTGCCGATGCGGTGGGCGGCGTGATCCAGCTGTTTACTCCGGAAGGTGAAGAGGGTGCCCCCCAGCCGCGCGTTTCCGCGGGCGGTGGCTCCTTCACTACCCAGCGCTACAGCGCCAGTCTTGCCGGAAGCAGCGGCGGCACCCGCTATTATGTTGCCGGCAGCCGCTTCGATACCGATGGCACCCCGGTGCGTCGCGATGGGGACGACAAGGGCTACGACAATACCAGTGGTCTGGTGCGGCTCTCCCACACCTTCGATAACGATACCGAAGTGGGGCTGTTGGCGCTCCGCGCCAGTGGCAATACCGAGTTTGATGCTTCCGGTGCCGCAACGGACGACTTCGTTCAGCAGGTGGCGGGTGTCTATGGTGAGCTGGCGGTGACGGATAGCTGGAGGAGTCGTCTGACCCTCAGCGAAGCCCAGGATGAGCGTGAGACGCTGGCCCCGACTTACACCTCTCTCTTCGAGACCCGCACACGCACCGCCCAGTGGCAGAACACCCTGGTACTGGGCTCCCACGAGCTGGTGGCAGGTGCCGAGTATGCCGAGGATGACCTTGGCGACAGCCAGACCTCCGGGCTCTCCTTCGATGAAGAGCGGCGATACAACCGCGCCGTGTTTGCCCAGGGTTTTCTGGATTTTCATCCGCTGACGACACAGCTGAGCCTGCGTCATGACGACAATCAGGCGTTCGGCGAAGAGCTGACCGGCAGTCTGGCCCTTGGCTATGCGCTGGATAATCGCCATGTGGCGCGTGCGAGCTACGGAACGGCTTTCCGTGCGCCAACCTTCAACGAGCTCTATTTTCCCTTCCTGGGCTCCAGCAACCCCGACCTGAGCGCGGAAACGTCGCGGACCTTCGAGCTTGGCCTGCGTGGCCAGTACGATAGCTGGTTCTGGGATCTCGCTGCCTACCAGACGAAGGTGGATGAGCTTATTGCTCTCGACGAAACCTTCCGCCCCGTCAATGTTGACGAGGCACGTATCCGCGGCGCCGAGCTGGCCCTTGGTGCGGAAGTCGATGACTGGACCCTTGCGGTTGCCTTGACCTGGCTGGACCCGGAGAGCCGCAGTGGCGACAACGCCGGCAAGCGCCTGGCGCGTCGTGCCACCCAGGGGGTACGCCTGGATATGGACCGGGAGCTGGGCGATTGGTCGCTGGGCGGTTCCTGGGTCGCCCAGAACCATCGCTACAACGATGCCGCCAACGGCAACCGGCTACCCGGCTATGGCATTGTCAACCTGCGTGCCGGCTGGGACTTTGCTCCGATGTGGTCGCTGCGTGCCACTCTGGAGAACGCCTTCGATAAGACGATCGTCACTGCTCAAGGCGCGGACTTTGATCCGCTCACCTTCCAGGCGATGCCGTTCGATTACATCAACGCTGGTCGTGTTGCTTTCCTCAGTCTGCACTTCGGTGGGAGATGACCGCTAGCCTGCTGCGTCCTCTGACCCTGGCGCTGCTGCTTCTGGCAGCCGCGCCCGTCCTGGCCGACGAGCGCTGCGCCGTGGATGACCGGGGCCGCAAGGTGTGTCTGGCGGCCCCGGCAGAGCGTATCGCCGCGCTCTCGCCGGGGGCCACCGAGCTGATCTTCGCCGCCGGCGCGGGGGAGAGGGTGGTGGCGGTGGTGGCCCACAGCGATTACCCTCCTGAGGCCGTCGAGGTGGCCTCGGTGGGCAACCATACTCGGGTCGATCTCGAGGCGCTGCTGGCCCTCGAGCCGGACCTGGTGATCGGCTGGGTCACCGGTAACCCTGCCGAACAGCTCGAACGGCTGGAGCGCCTCGGGCTGCCGGTATTTCAGATCGAGCCAAGGCGCATCGAGGAAATCGCCGGTGCCATCGAGCGCCTGGCTCATCTGGCCGATAGCGAGGCAGCGGGAGACGCCGAGGCAGAGCGGTTTCGACAGGGCATGGCCGGACTGGCCAGACGCCATGCCGAATCGGCACCGGTGTCGGTCTTCTATCAGGTGTGGGACTCGCCGTTGATGACCATCAACGACGACCACTGGATTGGTGAGGTCGTGCGCCTGTGCGGTGGCGTCAATGTCTTCGCCGACCTCGACCGGCTGGCCCCGCGGATCGCGGAGGAGGCGGTGCTGGCCGCCGACCCCGAGGTGATCCTGGCCGGCGGCATGGGCGAGGCGAACCGCGACTGGCTCGATCACTGGACCCGCTATCCCGAGCTGTCTGCGGTGGATCGAGACAACCTCTTCTTCGTGCCTCCTTCGCTGATCCAGCGACCCACACCGCGCCTGTTGGAGGGCAGCCGGCGGCTGTGTGAGGCACTGGAGGTGGCCCGTGGCCGGCGCTGAACCGCTGCGCACGCCGCTGTCCGGTCTGGGCTGGGCGCTGCCGCTGGGCCTGCTGGCACTGGCGTCGCTGCTGGCTCTGGGGCTGGCGCTGGCCATGGGGAGCGTCGGTATCGGCCTCGACGAACTGTGGTCCGTGGTGCGCGGGGAGGGCAGTGCGCTCTCCCGCACCCTGATTCTCGAGTTGCGCCTGCCTCGCGCGCTCTCGGCCTTCGCGGTGGGCGGGCTGCTCGCCGTGGCCGGTGCTCTGATGCAGGTGCTGCTGCGCAATCCGCTGGCCGACCCCTATGTGCTGGGGCTCTCCGGCGGCGCCGCGGTGGGTGCCTTGGCCGCCATGCTGGCGGGGTTGGGCGGGGCGCTGACGACCGGCTCCGCCTTCGCCGGAGCCTTCCTTTCCACCCTGCTGGTGTTTGGCCTGGCCCACGGTACCGGCAGTTGGACACCATCGCGGCTGCTGCTCACCGGCGTGGTGGTGGCGGCCGGCTGGGGAGCAGTGATCACTCTGATGCTGGCGGTGAGCCCGGTGGAACGCCTGCCCGGCATGCTCTATTGGTTGATGGGTGATCTGGCCCACGCCGGCGCGCCAGGGGTGCCGTTGGCGCTGCTGCTGGTGGCCTGCCTGGTAGCGCTGCCGCTGGGGCGCAATCTCAACGTGTTGGCCCGGGGGCCGCTGCAGGCCGCGGCTCTGGGCGTGGCGGTGCGCCCTCTGGAGTGGGGCATCTACCTGATGGCCAGTGCACTTACCGCCATGGCAGTGACCACCGCCGGCAGCATCGGCTTCGTGGGTCTGGTGGTGCCGCACATGCTGCGGCTTGTGCTGGGCAATGACCAGCGCCTGATCCTGCCGGCCTGCGCCCTTGCCGGCGGCACCCTGCTGGTGCTGGCCGATACCCTGGCGCGCACGGCGATTGCCCCCGAACAGCTGCCGGTGGGCGTAATCACCGCCCTGCTTGGGGTGCCCACCTTCCTCTACCTGCTCTACTGGAGTCGCTGATGGGCCGCCTGGAGACCCATGAACTGGTCATCGACGTCCCGGGACGTGCCGACGGCGCCGCCCTGACGCTGGCCGTGGAACCAGGCCAGGTGTGGGGGGTACTGGGGCCCAACGGCGCCGGCAAGACCACCTTGCTGCATACCCTGGCGGGACTTCGCGCGCCGCGTTCCGGGGAGATACGCGTCGACGGCCGCCCGCTGGCCTCGCTGGGGCGGCGGGAGGTGGCACGCCGTCTGGGCCTGGTGTTCCAGGAGCGTCACGATGGCTTCCCCGCCACGGTGCGAGAAACGGCGCTGATCGGTCGTCATCCCTGGCTTTCGCCGTGGCAGATGGAGGGAGCCGATGACCTGCGGCTGGCCGAGGCGGCACTCGATCGGCTGGACGTGGCCCACCTGGCCGACCGGCTGGTCAGCACGCTTTCCGGCGGTGAGCGTCAGCGCCTGGCCATTGCCACGGTGCTGACTCAGGCGCCTCGTCTGTGGCTGGCCGATGAGCCCACCAATCATCTGGATCTTCACCACCAGTCGGCGGTGATGGATCTGCTGGCCGAACAGGCCACCGAGGGGGGCTCCGTGCTGATGTGCCTGCACGACCTCAATCTGGCTGCGCGCTGGTGTGACCATCTGCTACTGCTCTATCCGAACGGCGAAGCGTGCTGGGGAGCGGCGGAGACGATGCTGGTGCCCAGCGTCCTGGAGCGTCTCTATGGTCAGCGGCTGGCCACTGCCTGGGTGGACGGCGCCCCCGTCTTTGTCCCGGCTCGCTAGCCGCCCTGGCCGCGACCCATTCCTGGCCGATGCCTGCTGCTGGTCTACGCCTGCTCCACGTAGGCGCCCATGGCGCGCATCCGCGACTCGAAGCTGGCCACATTGCCCACCAGGTCGTCGGGGCCGAAGGCCACGCACTCCGCCAGCAGCACTTCGATCAGGGTGATCGCCGAGAGGATCGACGGGAAGAAGTGTGGCGTGGCGTTGGCCACCGTGAAGGTAATGGCAGCCCCAGGCACCAGGGGTGAGCGCATGGTGTCGGTGACCACGATGGCGCTGACCCCCGACGCCCGGGTGATCTCCAACGCGCGCATGGTCTCGGCGCAGTAGGGCTCGAAGCCGAAGGCCACTACCACGTCCCCGTCGCCGAAGGGGGCCAGCTCGGTCAGCAGTCCTCCCTCCTGGCCGCGAATCAGCTGGATGTTGGGCATGGCGATGCGCCCCACATAGGCGAAGTGATAGGCGCAGGCGAAGGTGTCCCGAAACCCCACCACGGCAATCTTTTCCGCGGCCAGCAGCCGTCGTGCGGCGTCGCGCACCCGCTGCTGGTTGTCGGCAGTAAACAGCCGGCCGATGTTATCGAAGGCGGCGTCGCCGACGTCCAGAAACACCTGGTCATCGGTCTGGCTGGCCAGGCTACGCAGCTGGCTGGCGCGTCCCGAGAGTTCCACGGGCCCGGCCTGTACCGCCGACTGAAACACGTCCCGAAACTGATCGAAGCTGTCGAAGCCCAGGCGCTTGGCCAGGCGCACCAGGGTCGAGGCAGTCACCTCGGCGGCGGTGGCCGACTTGCGGATCGACTGGAAGGCAATCTCCACCGGTTGCTCCAGCACATAGCCGGCCGCCAGCTTCAGCTGGGGGCTGAGCTCCGGATAGGCCTGGGCGAGTTGCCGGTTCACCGCATCCAGCCGGGCGGGCCCGCTGTTGGCGTCCGTATTCATGTCGTTGCGTCGATCCTGTTCCAGCACGCGGTTCTCCTGGGTTGGGTGGCGCTGGGGGCAATTGTACCCGATGGGTCGTGCCTGAAGCGAAACAAACGTTTCTCTTTGGAAAAAATGCGACACATGCGTATTGACCTGACGGCGACCCTTGGATAGGATGCATTTTAGAACAAGCGTGCTGCCGCGATGACGATAGTGACACGTTTGTTTCCACGGCGATAAGCCATTGCCGTGGCCTATCGAATCCAACCGTCACGCCCCTGTTTGCCATGTCTATCAGAGTGCCGTCCTACATGAGCCAAGACCCCCGTCAGTCTCCGGATCTCTCCGCGCAGAACCTTCCCGCACAGGCCTATGAGACACTGATCACACGCCGCCACGGCCAGGTTCAGGAGATCCGCTTCAACCGTCCACATCGCCTGAACGCCGTGACCGAGGCGCTCTATCGCGAACTCAATGATGCCCTGACCCTTGCCGAGGCCGACGCCGAGGTGCGTGTCGTGCTGATCACCGGCGAGGGGCGCGCCTTCTGCGTGGGCGCCGACCTCAAGGAGCACAAGGAGGGTCGCACCGCTTTTGACCGCCGCCAGTACCTGCGGGGCGAGCAGATTGTCTGCAAGCGCCTGATGCAGATGCAGACCCCGGTGGTCGCCGCGGTCAACGGCTATGCGCTGGGCGCCGGGGCGGAACTCGCCATCGCCTCGGACTTCCTGCTGATGGCCGAGAGTGCCCAGATCGGCCTGCCCGAGGTCTCCATTGGCAATTTCCTGGGGGGCGGCGTGACCTGGCTGCTGCCGCGCCTGGTGGGCCTGGCAAAGGCCCGCGAGCTGGTGTTCCTGGGGGACCGTATCGACGGTGCCGAGGCGGTGCGTATCGGTCTGGCTAACCGCTGCCATGCCGACGAGGGCTTCTTCGAGACCGCCCTGGCCTTTGCCGAGAAGGTGGCGAGCAAGGCGCCGTTCTCCATGGCGCTGGCCAAGGAGCAGCTCAATGCCTCCGGTGAGCGCACCCTGGACGCCTGCCTGACCGCCGAGCTCGAGGGAATGACCTTCGTTGGCACCACCCGGGACTGGCAGGAGGGCGTCGACGCCTTCGCCGAGAAGCGCGCCCCGCGCTTCCAGGGCAGGTAACCCCGACACGCCTCGCTATTGCCCCATGCCCGGCGCGCCGGGCTTTTGAACCCGTTTTCGCGATTCTCTTCAGCGCATCAGACGCCAAGGTCACTCAGCCATGAATCCCATCGAAGGACATCTCTCAACTCGCAGCCCCCTCCACGACATCCTGGCACCTTCGGGTATCGCGGTGGTGGGCGCCTCCGCCGATCCCACCAAGCGCGGCTACAAGGCCATGGTCGGCCTGATCAAGGATGGTTATCGCGGCGACATCTACCCGGTCAATCCCAAGGCGGACATGATCCTCGGGGTCAAGGCGTGGCCCTCGGTCACGGCGATTCCCGGCAACCCGGAACTGGCGTTGATCTGCACGCCGGCGGCCTCGGTACCGGGGTTGATCGCCGAGTGCGGGCGTCGCGGCATCAAGGGCGCGGTGATACTTGCCAGCGGCTTTGCCGAGATCGGCGGGGAAGGAGCCGAACTCGAGCGTGAGATGATGGAGAAGGCCCGCGCCCACGGCGTGCGCATCATTGGTCCTAACACCTCGGGCCTCTTCAACCTGCACCATCAGATCAACCTGCTGTCGCTGGACAACGTCAAGCCCGGCGGGGTGGGCATCATCTCGCAATCCGGCAACATGCTGCTCTCGCTGGCGCTGGAGGCACAGCACAACGGTCAGGTGGGGTTCTCCACCTATGTGGGTCCGGGCAATCAGAGCGATATCGGCTTCAACGACTACCTGCGCTACCTGGGTGAAGACGAGCACACCCGGGTCGCCACGCTCTATGTGGAAGGTTTTCGCGACGGTCGCAAGTTCCTCGAGGTGGCCCGCGAGGTGACGGCCATGAAGCCGGTGGTGGTCTACAAGTCCGGCTCCACCGAGGCCGGCCAGAAGGCGGCCAGCTCCCACACCGGGGCGCTGGCCGGCAGCTACGCCATGACCGTGGACCTGCTCAAGCAGGTGGGTGTCAGCGTGGTGCAGCACTCCGACGAGATCCTGCCGGTGGCCGAGGGGCTGGGCCTGCTCCAGAAGTCACGCGGCAAGCGCGTAGCCGTGATCTCCGATGGCGGTGGCCAGGCCACCATCGCCTCCGACCGCCTGGCCGAGGCGGGCCTGGCGCTCGCCGAACTCTCCGAGGCGACCCGCCAGAAGCTGCGCGAGGTGCTCTTCCCCCAGGCCTCTACCGTCAACCCGGTGGACGTGGCCGGTTCCACCGATGCCAATCCGTCGCTGCTGGCCACCTGCATGGAGATCGTTGCCGCCGACGACAACGTCGACAGCGTCTTCCTGGTCGGCATGTTCGGCGGCTACAGTACCCGCTTTGCCGAATCGCTGCTGGGCGACGAAATGCGCGGCGCCGAGGCGATGGTCGATCTTTCCAAGGCCACCACCAAGCCGCTGGTGATCTACAGCCTTTACGCGCCGATCAAGCCGCCGGCGCTGCGTCGTCTCCACGAGGCGGGCCTGCCCATCTATGCCTCAATCGAACACTCGGTGCGGGTGCTCTCGGCGCTGGGCGAGCGCGGCCAGTACCTGGCCCAGATCGAGGGTCAGAGCCGCGAGCGCAGCGTCGAACCGCTGCCCGAGCTTACCGCCATGTTCTGGAACGCCCAGGCCCAGGGCCGCGATCTCTTCGAGTACGAGGCCAAGCAGCTGCTGCGCGACCACGGCATCGAGGTGCCGCTGGAGCTGGTGGTCAGGAACGAGGCGGAGCTGGCGGACGCCGCCAGTCGGTTCGGCGCGTCGCCACTGGCCATGAAGGTGGTCTCCAAGGACATCCTGCACAAGTCCGACGCCGGCGGCGTGAAACTCAACGTGGTGGGCGAGGTCGCCATGCGCCAGGCTCGCCAGGCCATCCTTGACGCCTGCTTCGCCTACGACGCCAACGCCAAGATCGAAGGGGTGCTGGTCACGCCCATGGCCAAGAAGGGGGTGGAGGTGATCCTCGGGGTAATCCGCGATCCGATCTTCGGTCCGGTGCTGATGTTTGGGCTGGGCGGTATCTTTGTGGAAATCCTCGAGGACGTGGCCTTTCGCGCCATCCCGCTGTCGCGGCGCGACGCCGAGGAGATGGTCGAGCAGATCAAGGCCAAGAAGATCCTCGCCGGCGTTCGCGGTGAGAAGGCGGTAGACAAAGCCGCGCTGGTCGACCTGCTGCTCAAGGTGTCGCGCATCGTCGAGGCCTACCCGGCGCTCTCCGAACTGGACCTCAACCCGGTGATCATCAACGCCGATGGCTATGCCGTGGTGGATGCCCGGGTTATCGTTGATCGCACCGATAGCCCCGACACGATCACCGACAAGGACGCCGACGCATGAGCCCGATCTCTTCTCAATCCACTATGCCACCGGCCAGCCTGCCTCAGCTGACCGACGCCCGCCTGACCCTGGACGGGCGAATCGCTACCCTGGTCATGGACCGCCACGACGTGCGTAATGCCCTGACCGGCACCACCCTGGTGGACGATATCATCGCCGTGGCCGAGTGGGTCAACGGCTGTGACGATGTCTCAGTGCTGGTGATCACCGGCGAGGGCAGCGCCTTCTCTGCCGGTGGTAACGTCAAGGACATGGCCAACCGCGGCGGCGACTTCGCCGGGGACGTGGCCGAGGTCTCGGCCCGCTACCGGCGGGGCATCCAGCGCATCCCGCTGGCGCTCTCCACGGTGGAAGTGCCGATCATCGCCGCCGTCAACGGCCCGGCCATCGGCGCCGGGTTCGACCTGGCCAACATGGCCGATATCCGCCTGGCTTCGAAGAAGGCTAAGTTCGGCGAGACCTTTCTCAACCTGGGCATCATCCCCGGCGACGGCGGGGCCTGGTTTATGCAGCGCCTGATCGGCTATCAGCGCGCCTTCGAGCTGACCCTCTCCGGGCGGATCATCGACGCCGAAGAGGCCAGGGAATATGGCATCGTGCTCGAGGTCACCGAGCCCGAGGCGCTGATGGCGCGCGTCGGCGAGCTGGCCTCCCGCATCGCTTCCCAGCCGCCCAAGGCGACCCGGCTCACCAAGCGGCTGATGAAGATGGCGCAGCGCACCGAACTCAAGGACTTCCTCGATCTCTGCGCGGTATTCCAGGGCATGTGCCACAACGAGCCCGAGCACCTCGAGGCGGTCAACGCCATGCTGGAGAAGATGGCGAAATAACGGTACAGGTCCGATCAGCCCCTTATGACGCTCGGCTCCAGCCGGGCGTCGTTGTGTAAAAACACTTGTCGCCGAGCCCTCCGCCTGGCGATGCTGTTGGTAAAATCATCACCACAGGTAGGTGAACGCATGACCGACAGTACCCTGGTCTTCATCGTGCTCGGATTGACGCTTGCCGCCTTCGTCTGGGGGCGCTTCCGCTATGACCTGGTGGCGCTTTCTGCCCTGCTCGGCTCGGTGATGCTGGGCCTGGTGCCGGGGGAGGAGGCCTTCCAGGGCTTCGGCCACCCGGCGGTGATCACCGTGGCCGCGGTGCTGGTGCTCAGCCGGGCCTTCGAGCGCTCCGGGGTGGTGGACGTCATCGCCGAGCAGGTGCTGAAGGTGGGCGAGCGACTCTTCCTGCAACTGCTGGTGCTCACCAGCACGGTGGTGGTGCTCTCTGGCATCATGAACAACGTTGGTGCCCTGGCACTGCTGCTGCCGGTGGCCATGCGCCTGGCACGGGAGCACGATACCTCGCCGTCACTGTTGCTCATGCCGCTGGCTTTTGGCTCGCTGCTGGGCGGGCTTACCACCCTGATTGGCACCCCACCCAATATCATTATCGCCAGCTACCGGGGCTCGGTCACCGGCGAAACCTTTGGCATGTTTTCCTTCTCGCCGGTGGGGGTGGTGGTGGCATTGGCCGGGCTGGCCCTCATCCTGCTGCTGGCCTGGCGGTTGGTGCCTCAGCGAGCGGGCAAGGCGTCCACCGAGGCGATGTTCGATACGGCCAACTACCTGGTAGAGCTGCGCGTCGGCGAGGAGTCCAAGGCCAATGGCCTGACCCTGCGTGAGCTGCATCAGGAACTGGAGGAGACCATTCCGGTGCTGGCGGTGGTGCGCGACGAGTCGCGCCGCGCCGGTCATACCTTCTTTGGCGTGCTCAGGGAGGGCGATATCCTGCTGATGGAAGCAGGGCCCGAGGAGATGAAGCTGCTCGAGGACAAGGCGGGCTTGAGCCTGGGCAAGGATGCTCAAGAAAAGGAGAAAGAAGACAAGGAAACAGAACACAAGGAAACAGAAGACAAGGAGAAAGCGGCAGAGGGCGAGGGAGCTGAAGACGACGAGAAGGCGCAAGGCAAGAACGGTACGAACAACCCGGAGAGCCCATACGAGGTGAAGCACCAGGACAAGAACCGGGAGAAAGACGAACAGAAAGACAAAGAGAAAGAGGAAAAAAAGAAAGGCAAGAACGGCGTGGATACCGAAGGCCTGCAACTGGTCGAGGCGGTGGTGCGTACCGACTCCATGATGGTCAACCATACCGTGACCCAGCTGCGTCTTCACAATCAGTTTGGCCTGCACCTGGTGGCAGTGGCCCGGGACGGCGGTCGCCTCAAGCAGCGCCTGCACGATATCCGTTTCCGCCCTGGCGATGTGCTGCTGCTGCAGGGAGGGGAGAGCGAACTCGCCGAGAGCCTGGCCACTCTGGGCTGCCTGCCGCTGGCCAAGCGTGACCTCAATCTTGGGCAGCCGCGTATGCTGTTGGTTTCCATTGCGATCTTCGCCGTGGCCATTCTGGCAATGCTTTTCGATTTCCTGCCGGCGGCGGTGGCGCTCTCCACCGCGGCGGTGGTCTCGCTGCTGGTCGGGGTGCTGCCCCTGCGCGAAGGCTACCAGGCCATCGATGGGCCGGTGATCGTGCTGCTTGGGGCGATGATCCCGGTGGGGCAGGCGTTGGACACCAGCGGCGGGGCGGCGCTGATTGCCGAGGCGATGCTGGTATGGGGCACGGAGTGGCCGGTGGTGGTGACCCTGATCGGGCTCTTCGTTCTCTCCATGGTGCTTTCCAATGTTGTCAACAACGCGGCGGCGGCGGTGCTGATGGCCCCCATTGCGGTGAGCCTGGCCAATGGCTTCGGCGCCTCGGTCGACCCGTTTCTGATGGCGGTGGCGGTGAGCGCCTCCTGTGCCTTCCTGACCCCTATCGGTCACCAGTCCAATACCCTGGTGATGGGACCCGGCGGCTATCGCTTCAGCGATTACTGGAAACTGGGCTTGCCACTCTCGCTGGTGGTATTGGCGGTGGCCATTCCCATGATTCTGCTGGTGTGGCCGCTGTAGGAACAAGGAACAAGGAACAAGGAAGGCGATCATGCCCCGTGGGCTCGATCCCGAACGCAAAGGCCCCGGCACAGGGCCGGGGCGAAGGTCTGGCGGTAGGGTGGGGCGTCAGGCGGCGTTGTGGCGCAGCACCTTGGACTTGTCGGTGACGAAGGCGTCGTACTCGAAGTCGTCCACGGTAAGCAGTTCCAGCACCTGGGCCTCACGCTCGCGCATGAAGGTGGCGTCCTCCTCGCTGATCAGGCCGGCCCAGGCGGCTTCCAGCACCCGCTGCTCGGGATGCAGCGCATCGGCGGGTAGTTCGCCCTTGGCGAAAGCCTTGTTGACCGTGCGATAGAGGGTCTCGGCACGATCCTGGGTGGCGAGGAGGGCGTTGTAGTGCGCCAGAAAGTTGGGTTGGCTGCCGTCGTCTGCCTCCCAGGTCTCGCGCAGCAGCTTCTCGCGCAGGGCGGTGTTGCGAGAAACGGCCTGGGCGATGGTGCGCGCCAGGTCGTCGTGGGGGCGCTTGACGCGCTTGCCCCGCGGCATCACCACAATGCGCAGCATGACGGCGAGTGCTCGGTTGGGCAGGTTATCGAACAGCTCATCCAGGGCCTGCTCGGCACGGCCCAGCAGGAACTGGCAGCTGTAGTGAACAAGCGCTGCTTCGTTCTCGACCTTGTCGCCCTCGTGCCACTGCTTGATCACCATGGAGGCGAGGTAGAGGTTGGAGAGCACATCACCCAGCCGTGCGGAGAGCATCTCGCGCTGCTTGAGAGTGGAGCCGAGACTGGCCATGGCGGCGTCAGCGCAGAGGCCGAAGCCGGCGGAGAGCCGCCCGATCTCCTGGGCATAGGGGGCGGCGACCGCATCGAAGGGCACGGCGGATTTGCCGATGCCCAGCCCCAGGGTAAAGGCCCGGGCGGCGTTGCCGAAGATCAGTCCGGTGTGGCCGAAGAATGCCTTGTCGAAGGCCTTGATGTCATCGGCGTCCTTGGCGGCTAGCTCATCCAGCACGTAGGGATGGCAGCGGATGGCCCCCTGGCCGAAGATCATCAGGTTGCGGGTCATGATGTTGGCGCCTTCCACGGTGATCGCCACCGGGTTGGCGCTATAGCCGATCCCCAGATAGTTGCGCGGGCCGAGCGTGACCGCCTTGCCGCCGTGGATATCCATGGCATCGCTGAGGATGACGCGCTGGAACTCGGTGAGCTGGCTCTTGAGGATCGCCGAGGGCACCGCGGGCTTCTCGCCACGGTCGATGGTGTTGGCCGTCTGATAGACCGCTGCCTGGGCGATGTAGCCCAGCGCGGTCATGCGCGCCAGCGGCTCCTGGATGCCCTCCATCTCGGCGACGGGGACGTTGAACTGTCGACGAATGCGGGCAAAGCCGCCGCTCCAGCCGATGGCGTAGCGGGCGGTGCCGGTGGCGCCGGAGGGCAGGGTGATGCAGCGACCGATGGAGAGGCACTCCACCAGCATCCGCCAGCCCTGGCCGATCATCTCGGTGCCGCCGATGATGGTATCCAGCGGGACAAAGACATCCTTGCCCTTGATGGGACCGTTCAGGAACGGGCTGCCGATGGGGTGGTGACGGCGGCCGATCTCCATGCCGGCGGTGTCGCGGGGAATCAGCGCCAGGGTGATGCCGCGGTCCTCCTCGGCGCCCAGCAGATGCTCCGGGTCGAACAGGCGAAAGGCGAGACCCACCACGGTGGCGATAGGCGCCATGGTGATCCAGCGCTTCTCGAAGTTGAGACGCACGCCGAGCACTTCCTTGCCGTCGATGACCTGCTGGCAGACCACGCCGGTGTCAGGAAGCGAGGTGGCGTCACTGCCGGCCCGCGGGCCGGTGAGGCCGAAGCAGGGAATCTCGCGACCGTCGGCCAGCCTCGGCAGATAGTGGTTCTTCTGTTGGTCGGTACCGTACTTGAGCAGCAACTCGCCCGGGCCCAGGGAGTTGGGTACCCCTACGGTGACCATCAGGGTCTCGCTGATCGATAGTTTTTGCAGCACCAGCGACTGGGCCTTGGCCGAGAAGCCCAGGCCGCCGTACTCCTTCGGAATGATCATCCCGAAGTAGCGCTCCTGCTTGAGATGGTCCCAGAGCGCCTGGGGCAGGTCGGCGCGCTCCTTGGCGATGTCCCAGGCGTTGCACATGCCGGCGGCCACGGCGCACTGCTGGTCGATAAAGGCCCGCTCCTCGGCGCTGATGCCCTCGTCCTTGAAGGCGAGCAGCGCCTGCCAGTCGGGCTTGCCGGTAAAGAGCTCACCGTCCCAGGCCACGCTCCCGGCCTCCAGCGCGGTGCGTTCGGTGTCGGAGACCTTCGGCGAGATTTTCTTGAACATGGCGAAGAGGCGTGGGGTCAGCCACTTGACCCGCAGCGCCGGCAGGCCAACCGCGGCGATGGCAACGGCACCGACCAGCAATAACAGGCCGAGCAGGATGGAGGCGACGAGCAGGCTGGCAAGGCCCGTGATGGCGAGCACCGCCAGGGCGGGCAGGGCTCCCGCCTCGCGGCGCATCACCGCCAGCACGCCAACAACGGCCAGGATCAGCAAGATCAGGGTGACCATGGAACGACTCCGGTTATTGTGAGAAACAGGTATTCGAACAGACGTTTGAATTCTCGCAGACTAGCCTATCCTCATGCAATCAGCCAGCATCGTACTGCCGGGCGCATAGGATCAGAGGTTACTTGCCAGTCCATTTTTTGGCTGGCATAATACGACCCCGTTGAAAGGCGCTCGTCAGCCCGACAGCCTGGCTACGTAGCTCAGCTGGTTAGAGCACATCACTCATAATGATGGGGTCCCCTGTTCAAATCAGGGCGTAGCCACCAGACATATCACAACGCCCACCTCGCTTCAGGCCAGGTGGGCGTTCTGTTATGGTTCCTCGGAACAGCCGGACGGCCAACCTTGCGCGGTATAGCGAGCGCGCGCGATACGGCCTTGACCTCAAGAAGCGAATCCGTATACTACGTCCCGTGTTCGACGCCGTTCCCGGATAGCTCAGTTGGTAGAGCAAGTGACTGTTAATCACTGGGTCGCAGGTTCGAGTCCTGCTCCGGGAGCCAACGACGCGTTGAACGCCATTGCTGAAAATGTTGTCATTCCTCGATAGCTCAGTTGGTAGAGCAAGTGACTGTTAATCACTGGGTCGCAGGTTCGAGTCCTGCTCGAGGAGCCATCAGCAGCAGCCCCGCTGTTCCCGGATAGCTCAGTTGGTAGAGCAAGTGACTGTTAATCACTGGGTCGCAGGTTCGAGTCCTGCTCCGGGAGCCATCTGCGCTTATTACTACCCCCCCCCCTGAATGTTCGCCTGGTTTTGTCCGCTGGTTGAGATCTCTCACCGGTTTTTGTGTGGCTGTCTTTCTGTCCGCGTATCCGTCTGCCTGGTGTGCCAAGAAGAACGCCGCCCCGAGGGGCGGCGTGATAACGTGCCGCCGGCCAGGCTATCTCAGTGACGGTTGGCCAGCCGATAGGTATCGCTGCTGAGCAGAGTGAAATCCAGCAGGATATGAGCCGCCTCCTGAACCTGCACCTGTTCCACGGGCTCGTCGTCGTTCCCCTCGGTGCGGGCATCAACCCACTCCTCCAGCAGGTCGAGGCCCAGGGCCTGGCGGCGCTGATTCTCCAGGGCAAGCTGTTCGGCCTCCTGAGCCTCCACCTCGTGCTGGCGCTGCTCGCGGTTGAGGCTGACGCTGGTGGTCTGCTCGCGCAGCCGCCGATTGAGTTCCGCCTGCTGGGTCAGGTAGCGGAAGTTCGGATGCTCCGCGGCACGGCTCTGGTGGCGGTCCTTGAGGGACTCCAGGTAGCGCCACGGCTCGCCGTAATTGCGGTACTGCACCGAACGAACGGTGTCCCAGTCCAGGGCGTTGTCCAGACTGCTTTCACCGATCAGATCTGGATCAATCAGGCTCGGGAAGATGATGTCCGGCTCCACGCCGCGGTGCTGGGTGCTGTCCCCGGAGATGCGATAGAACTTGGCGCGAGTCAGCTTGATCTGGCCATGGCTCAGCTCGTTGAGGGTCTGCACCGTGCCCTTGCCGAAGGTTGGCGAGCCCATCACCAGCCCGCGACCGTAGTCCTGGATGGCGCCGGCAAAGATCTCCGAGGCGGAAGCGGAGAGTCGATTGACCAGAACGCCCAGCGGGCCGTCGTAATGGGTTCCCGCTTCGGTATCGCCGTAAAGACTGATGCGGCCGCGGGCGTCGCGCACCTGGACCGTGGGACCGCGATCAATGAACAGCCCGAGCAGCGAGTTGGCTTCCTGCAGGGCGCCGCCGCCATTGTTGCGCAGGTCGAGCACGATGCCCTCAATGTCCTCGGTCTTGAGTCGTTCGATCTCGCGGGCCACGTCGCGGGTCGTGCTTCGAAAGTCGTCTTCACCGGCCTGCCAGGCGTCGAAGTCCACATAGAAGGTGGGGATCTCGATCACGCCGATGCGGTGCGCGCCATCGTCCCGCTCGATTTCGATGACCTTGCCCTGGGCCGCCTGGTCCTCCAGGTTCACGGTGTCGCGCGTGATCTCGACGATGCGTGAACGGGTCATATCCACCGCCTGGGCCGGTACCACGTCGAGGCGAACCACAGAACCCTTGGGGCCGCGGATCAGATCGACCACGTTGTCCAGGCGCATGCTCACCACATTTACCATCTCGCCCTCCTCCTGGCCTACCGCGACGATGCGGTCGGCAGGTTCCAGCGCTCCGGCGCGTTCCGCCGGCCCGCCGGGGACCAGGCTGGCTACCTTTACGTACTCGCCGTCGGACTGCAGCAAGGCGCCGATGCCCTCAAGGGAGAGGCGCATCTGGATGTCGAAGGATTCGCCCTGGCGCGGGGAGAGGTAGCCGCTGTGGGGATCGATGCTGCCGGTGACCGCCGCCATAAGCAGGCCAAAAATATCCTCCTCGTTGGTCTGACGTATCCGATTGAGCTGACCTTCATAACGCTGGCGAAGGTTGGTCTCCACCTGTTCGAGCTCCTGGCCGCTGATGGTCAGGGTCAAGGCGGCGTTCTTGAGACGCTTGAACCAGAGATCATCCAGCTCTTCGCTGGATTGAGCCCACGGGGCCCCATCGCGGTCGATATCAAGACGCAGGTCGCTCTCGTAGGTGAAGTCGAGACCCTCGTCGAGCCTGGCCAACAACCACTCGAAGCGCGCTTCGGCACGCTCGTGATAGCGATGATAGAAGGCATAGATGTCGTCCAGTTCACCGTCGAAGAGCGCATCGTCGATGCGTTCCTGCAGATGGCGGAAGTCGGCGACATCGTTCGCGAGCAGAAAGGCCCGCTGGCCGTCGAGGACATCCAGATAGCGCTCGAAGACCTGGTTCGACCAGGTGTCATCCAGCTGGATGTCGGCATAGTGGCCATAGCGCAACGAATCGGCGACTTCCACGGCCGCCTGGCGCTGGGCATCAGTGGGCTGCGGCTGCGCCAGGGCGACGCCGGCGACCAGTAGCAGGCCGACCAGGGCGGCGGCCGGACGTCCCAGTTGAGCAAGCAGGCTCATCAATGAAGCACTCCCGGTTTCATGTACACTCTAGTTCCTAGACCCTTTTCTGGCCCACGAGTTGCGTGGACCGAAGCGGTATTGTAGCAGCTTCCCCCTGTCATCCCATGACTCCTGTTAGCATCCCAAGACGCCTAATTGAGTAGAGGAATTCATGTCCCAGGACGATCTCATCGAGCGCCTGCTCGACTTTCTGCGTGGCTCGCCAACGCCCTGGCATGCCGTGGCCAACATGGCAGCCCGACTCGAGGCCGCGGGTTTTCGCCGTCTCGACGAGCGTGAGACCTGGCAACTGGCGCCCGGCGAGAAGGTCTATGTGACCCGTAATGACTCCTCGATCATCGCCCTGCAGCTTCCCGCGGGTGAGCTGAATGCGTTGCGTATGATTGGTGCGCATACCGATAGCCCTGGCCTGCGTCTCAAGCCCAATGCGGCCCAGACCAGCGCCGGCTGGCTGCAACTGGGAGTGGAGACCTACGGCGGCGTGCTGCTGGCGCCCTGGTACGATCGCGACCTCGGTCTGGCCGGGCGAATTCACGTGCGCCATCCTGACGGGCGCCTGGAGGGGCTGCTGCTCAACGTCGAACGTCCGGTGGCGATTATCCCCAGCCTGGCGATTCACCTGGATCGCGACGTCAACCAGGGTCGCCTGATCAACGCTCAGACCCAGATGGCGCCAGTGTTCCTGCAGGGCGGCGAGAACGCCGATCTCGAGCGTCTGCTCAAGGGCTGGATCGCCGAGCAGCACGGTCTGGAGGGGGTGGAGCTGCTGGACTTCGAGCTCGGCTTCCACGACATGCAGCCGCCGGCTCGGATCGGCGTGGCGGGCGAGCTGATTGCCAGTGCTCGTCTCGATAACCTGCTCTCCTGCTTCACCGGATTGGAGGCGCTGCTCGCCGCGGATGGCAGGCAGGGAGCCGTTCTGGTGGCCAACGATCATGAAGAGGTGGGTAGCGCCAGCGCCTGTGGCGCCCAGGGGCCTTTCCTCGGTAACGTGCTGCAGCGGGTCAGCGAACAGCTCGGCGGGGGCGGTGAGGGGGAATTCATCCGCCTGATTCAGGCATCGCGGATGATTTCCTGCGACAACGCCCATGCGCTGCATCCCAACTTCACCGACAAGCACGACGCCGCCCACGGGCCAGCACTCAACGGCGGGCCCGTGATCAAGGTCAATGCCAGTCAGCGTTATGCGACCAACAGCGCCACCGCGGCGATGTTCCGCGACCTGTGTCGCGAGGCCGAGGTGCCTGTGCAGACCTTTGTGACCCGAGCCGACATGGGCTGCGGCAGCACCATTGGGCCGATCACTGCCACCGAGCTCGGCGTGCCAACGCTGGACGTGGGGGCTCCTCAGTGGGCCATGCACTCTATCCGCGAGACCGCCGGTGCCCGCGACGTCGAGTACCTGACCCGTGTGCTTACCGCCTTCTGCAACCGCGCTACGCTGGTCTGAGCAAGTGGGTGAATGGAAAATACAAAAATCCCCGGGGCCACTGGCACCGGGGATTTGTGTTGTGGTGGCTACGCCCTGATTCGAACAGGGGACCCCATCATTATGAGTGATGTGCTCTAACCAGCTGAGCTACGTAGCCAGCGGCGCGTACATTAGCCCCGGATGCTTCATGTGTCAACTCTCTGATGTGGAAGGCATCGAGAGGTATCAGGGTAGGCTGCATCAGGTGCTTGACACCCGCCAGGGCGCTCAGTAACATACGCGCCACCTCGACGAGCCGAGACAACGTGTCCCATTCGTCTAGTGGTCCAGGACACCGCCCTTTCACGGCGGTAACAGGGGTTCGAACCCCCTATGGGACGCCACTCGACTCATCAAGGTACCGGAGTGCGGGAATAGCTCAGCGGTAGAGCATCGCCTTGCCAAGGCGAGGGTCGGGAGTTCGAATCTCCTTTCCCGCTCCAAAACGTAAGACGCGGTATTGAGCCAAGGCTCGGGTCAGGATCTGGAGCGCCAGTCCGATGGAACGCCAGCCCGGTCGAATCTCCTTTCCCGCTCCATGCGTCCCATTCGTCTAGTGGTCCAGGACACCGCCCTTTCACGGCGGTAACAGGGGTTCGAACCCCCTATGGGACGCCACTTTCCGGTAGTAATACGCAGTAGTGCGAGATAGGCGGGAATAGCTCAGCGGTAGAGCATCGCCTTGCCAAGGCGAGGGTCGGGAGTTCGAATCTCCTTTCCCGCTCCAAAACGTAAGATGCGGTATTGAGCCAAGGCTCGGGTCAGGATCTGGAACGCCAGCCCGGTCGAATCTCCTTTCCCGCTCCAAAATGTAAGACGCGGTATTGAGCCAAGGCTCGGGTCAGGATCTGGAGCGCCAGTCCGATGGAACGCCAGCCCGGTCGAATCTCCTTTCCCCGCTCCATGCGTCCCATTCGTCTAGTGGTCCAGGACACCGCCCTTTCACGGCGGTAACAGGGGTTCGAACCCCCTATGGGACGCCACTTCGCGCGCATCAACGGTATCCGACAAGCGGGAATAGCTCAGCGGTAGAGCATCGCCTTGCCAAGGCGAGGGTCGGGAGTTCGAATCTCCTTTCCCGCTCCATATGTCGATACGCAGTTTCAGCCAAGCTCCCTCCCCATGTTGATGATGTCTGCCAGTGCGCAGCCTTTTTGGCGTGGTTGCCTGTTAGCCACAGACGTCTCTGGCTTGAAGTCGCGTGGCGTCGTCCCAATATCCTTATAACTTTTGTGGCATGCCCGCCAGAGAACTTCGAACCGATCAAGGATTGCCAATGGCCGAACCGGCTCTGTCCATCCGTGGCCTCACCAAGGTCTACGGCAATGGCTTCCATGCCCTCAAGGGTATCGACCTCGATGTCGCCGAGGGCGACTTCTTCGCCATGCTGGGCCCCAACGGCGCAGGCAAGTCCACCACCCTGGGTGTGGTCTGCTCACTGGTGCAGAAGAGTGCCGGCAAGGTGTCGATCTTCGGTATCGATATTGATCGCGACTTCGCCCGCGCCAAGTATCACCTGGGCGTCGTGCCCCAGGAGTTCAACTTCAACCAGTTCGAGAAGGTGATCGACATCGTGCTGGCCCAGGCTGGCTACTACGGCATGCCTCGTCGCGAGGCGCTGCCGCGCGCCGAGGAGCTGCTTCGCGACCTCGGCCTGTGGGACAAGCGCAACGGCAGCGCGCGTATGCTCTCCGGAGGCATGAAGCGGCGGCTGATGATCGCCCGGGCGCTGATGCATCGGCCCAGGCTGCTGATCCTCGACGAGCCCACCGCCGGGGTGGATATCGAACTGCGCCGCAGCATGTGGGCATATATGCGCCGCATCAACCGTGAGGAGGGCACCACTATCATCCTCACCACCCACTACCTCGAGGAGGCCGAGAGCCTCTGCCGCAACGTGGCGATCATCAACCACGGCGAAATCATCCGGAACACCGGCGTCCGCGAGCTGCTCGCCGAGCTGAATACCGAGACCTTCCTGCTTGATCTGGCCCATGCGCTGGATGCCGCCCCCGAGATCGAGGGCTTCGAGATCAGCCGGGTCGATGCCGCCCAGCTGGCCGTGGTGGTGCACCGCGGCCAGCGGCTGAATGACCTTTTCACCGCCCTGGGCGAGCAGGGCATTGAGGTCGTCTCCATGCGCAATCGCGCCAACCGTCTCGAGGAGATGTTCGTGACCATGGTGAAGCAGGGCAACGATGCCCTGGACAAGGCTGCCGCCGACGCGGAGGCTCGCCCATGAGTCCGACCCAGACTGCCATCGCCCTCTGGACCCTGGTGCTCAAGGAGATCAAGCGCTTTACACGGATCTGGCCGCAGACCCTGCTGCCACCCTCCATCACCATGACCATGTACTTCATCATTTTCGGCAACCTGATCGGTTCGCGTATCGGTGAGATGGACGGCTTCAGCTACATGGACTTCATCGTCCCCGGACTGATCATGATGGCGGTGATCACCAACAGCTACTCCAACGTGGCCTCGAGCTTCTTCTCCAACAAGTTCCAGCGCTCCATCGAGGAAATGATGGTCTCGCCCATGCCCAACTGGGTGATCCTGCTCGGCTTCGTGCTGGGCGGTATGGCCCGCGGCCTTGGGGTCGGCCTGATCGTGACCGTGGTCTCGCTGTTCTTCACTCGCGTCAGCGTGGCGCACCCGCTGCTGACCATCGGCGTGGTGGTCCTGACTTCGGCCTTATTCTCCATCGGTGGCTTTATCAACGCCTTGCTGGGGAAGAAGTTCGACGATATCTCCATCGTGCCGACCTTTATCCTTACGCCACTGACCTACCTGGGTGGGGTCTTCTACTCGATTTCGCTGTTGCCTTCCTTCTGGCAGGGTGTGTCGATGCTTAACCCCATTCTTTATATGGTCAACGTTTTCCGATATGGCTTTCTGGGCGTCTCCGATATCCCGGTGGGCTGGGCCCTGGCCGCCATCGTCACCTTTATCGCCGTACTGTTCAGCGTTGCCCTGTGGATGCTCGAGCATGGCAAGGGGATCCGCTCATGAGCCATCACCGTCCCGACACCCTGACGGATGCCCCGCTGGGGCGCGAGTCCGCCTACCCTGAGCGCTACGACGCCTCGCTGCTCTACCCGATTTCTCGAGCCCTCAACCGCGCGCCGCTGGGCATCGAGGAGGGCGCCTTGCCCTTCGTCGGCGAGGATGAATGGCATGCGTTCGAGGTCAGCTGGCTCAACGCCCGCGGCAAGCCGGTGGTGGCCGTGGCGCGTTTTCGGCTGCCGGCAGACTCGCCCTGCCTGATCGAGTCAAAATCGTGGAAGCTCTATCTCAACGGCTTCAACCAGACTCGCTTCGAGAGCCGCGAGGCGGTCATCGAGTCTCTGATGACCGACCTGTCCCGGGCCGCCGGTGCTAAGGTGTCCGTCGAACTGTTCGATGTGGACGACGCCGCGCTGATGCCCCAACGCCTGCCCGGCGAGTGCCTCGACGGGCTGGACATCGCGGTCAGCGACTATACCCCCAGCGCCGAGCATCTGGCGGTGGGGGAGGAGATCGTCGAGGAGACACTGCATTCCCACCTGCTCAAGTCCAACTGCCCGGTCACCGGCCAGCCCGACTGGGGCAGTGTGTTGATCCGCTACCGAGGGCCGCGGATCGACCGTGAGGAGTTGCTGCGTTACCTGATCGGCTACCGCCAGCACCAGGACTTCCACGAGCACTGCGTGGAGCGTATCTTCGTCGACCTGATGGCCCATTGCCGGCCCGAGCGGCTGCTGGTGCTGGCGCGCTACGTGCGCCGCGGCGGGCTGGATATCAGCCCCTGGCGCGCCACCCCGGGCGAGAAGCCGCCACGGCCCCTTCGCTTGTTGAGACAATAGCGTCCGGCACGACAGTAGGGCGGCCGGCTGGTAGAGTACCGAGAAGACTTCTCGTTTGAACGCCGCCAAGGGAGGCACTCAATGGACGCGTTGACGTTGCTGCATGAACGCAGCTCCATGGGCAAGCTGATGGGGCCGCCGCCGACCCCCGAGCAGCTCGAGGCCATCTACCGGGCAGCCCTGCGGGCGCCGGACCACCAGGAGCTGCGCCCCTGGCGCTTCATCGAGTTCTCCGGTGACGGCCTCGCGCGCCTGGGCGAGCTCTTCGCCGAGGCGGAGTATCGCGAGGATCCCCACGCGGGCGACGCGGTGCTGGACGCGGCACGCAAGAAGCCGCTGCGCGCGCCCATGGTCATCGCGGTGATCGCCCGGGTCACCCCGGATATCGCCAAGGTGCCGAAGATTGAGCAGGTGATCTCCGCCGGTTGTGCCGCCCACGGCATCCTGCTGGCGGCCCATGCGCTGGGGCTCGGTGCCATGTGGCGCAGCGGCAAGTTCGCCTTCGACCCCACCGTTCGCAAGGGCCTGGGCCTGGAGGAGGAGGATGAGGTAGTGGCCTTTATCTACCTGGGTCAGCTGGGCGGGCGTCACAAGCGCCTTGCCGAGCACGATGTCGACGCCTTCGTCGAACACTGGCGCTGATGGGAGGATGAGCATGCGCGATATCGGAAAGGCCTACCCGCGGCTCCCGCTGACCGCCCCGGGCCAGGAAGATGATCCGGTGCGCTTCCTGGCCTGGCTGGGCGAGGCGATTCCCATGGTCGAGCATCTGGGGATTCGCGAGATGGCCCGAGACGGCGAGCGCCTTATCTGGACGCTGGACCTGGCCCCCAACCTCAATGACAAGGGCACTGGCTTCGGCGGGGCGTTTACCGCCCAGACGACCCTGCTGGGCTGGTGCTGGACGACCCTTTGGCTGCGTCGTCATAGCCTGGCCCGAAATGTCGTGGTCGCCGAGGCCAGTCAACGCTTTCTGGCGCCGGTCACTGGCGACTACCGTCTCGAGTGCGAGCCTGAGGAAGAGAACGGCCCGGAGCGCCTTGCCGAGCAACTCGCCGAGAAGGGGCGCGGGCGCATTGTCCTGGTACAGCGACTGTGGTGTGGCGAGAGCCTCTGTCTCGAAGCGCGTGGCGACTACGCTGTGCTTGGCGGCAGCTGAGCGGAAACTGGCTTGCAATCGCGCACTTGAGGCGATAGCATACGCGCCGTCCTCAAGGGAAAGGCAGTGACCTTCCCGACGGGTCAACAATGCGGAGGGGTGTCCGAGCGGTCGAAGGAGCACGCCTGGAAAGTGTGTAAGTCGAAAGGCTTCGAGGGTTCGAATCCCTCCCCCTCCGCCAACAAATTTAGAAGGCGAGTCAACCACTTAGGTTGACTCGCCTTCTTCGTTTCTAGCCGTTTGGAGCGGTTCTGGGTACAGGCTTGGGAGCGGCTAGAGCTCGAGCTGCTTGCCGATGAGCGCTGGGATGTCGGGGCCGTCACTATGTCTCCATTTCCCTTGGCAGCGCTGGATCATGGTGATGGTGGCGTGGCCGGTATGGCCGGCGATCCAATGCAGCGGGACGAGGCCGAGGACAGCCGCTGACTGATGTAGGTGTGTCGGGCACTGGTTCTACGTGAACCGCTCACGTGACGAGATACGCCCGCTCTTTGAGTGGCTGGGCGAGGCCCGAGAGCAGACCGATGCGATCGCCATGGACATGAACTCGGTCTTTGGGATCCGGCAGAATGTGCATTGGCATCTTGATGAACCTTGATATTGGTCAGCTTGAGTCGGTTGCGATGTTCAACCGAGACACTATGCCGCGTTCACCCACTAGCGTGAGTCGGCATCATGTCGGTTCCCCAATTTTTACATGGAACGGTGTATGTCCAGACTCCGGGATTGGATCACCCAGCCTTATCGACGCTATCCCATGCTGACGGGGATGCTGCTTCCTCTGGTGGTAGTGGCTGCTGTCGTGATGGAGAGCGTGCTGATGAAGCCTGAGGCGCCTGCCGTCGACCCACTGGGGCGTTCGGCATTGACCCTGGCTGCTGAGCGTGGCGAGAGCGAGAGGGTAATGGCGATGCTCGACGACGGTACCGCAGTAGATGCCGGCGACGCCTGCGGTTGGACGGCGTTGATGAAGGCGGCCGCACAGGGCCATTTGGAGATGCTCGAGGCGCTGCTTGCTCGCGGCGCCGACCCCGAGCACCGAGACCAGGCCGGTTATACCCCTCTGATGGTCGCTGTGGTCAATGGCGAAGAGGCTACCAGCAGAGCCTTGCTCGAGGCTGGGGCCCGAGTCGATTCCATAGACGACGAGGCTGGCTGGTCTAGCCTGACGTGGGCCGCCAAGGATGGCCGACTGCAACTGGTGACGCTATTGCTGGCCTACGGCGCGGATCCCGGCCATGTGGCCGGCGATGGGACCACGCCTCTAGAGTGGGCGAAAGAGAACGAACATCAGGAGGTCGCATTGCATCTCGAGGCTGCCATGCAGGAAACGGGCTGATTGGCACATTGTGCCATGGTGGCTGTTTCCGACACTACCAGATCAGGCTCGTGAACTCTCACCCATGACTAGCCGGCTATCTATACCCGGTGCAACTTCCGGATTAAGCGATCGCAATATCTATCGTCAACTCATTTTCGCTGTTCAAGCTGTTAGTGATCAGACAATTATTCTTTGCCTTTTCCAGGCAGCGTTGGGCCTTTTGACGGAGGTCATCGCTTGACAGCGTCAAGCTCGGCTTGATGATGAATCGTGTGAACCTCGTGACCTTGCCATCCTTATCGAGAATGCCCTCGACATCGCAACTCAGGTTTTCCCATTCGAGTTTCGATGCTCGCGCTACGGCACGAAATGACAGGATGAAGCAGTTGGCTACAGAAGCTACCAATAGCGTTTCCGGCGACCAATAGCCCATCGGCCCATTGAATTCCGGTGGTGGGTTGGTAGACAGCACCGGTAGATCGCCGCTGTTGACCATGACGCTTCCTTCCTGAGTGCCCGAGGCAGCGGCCCGATAATGATGGGGATAATCCTGCATAAAATGATAATCTCTTTCAAAATGATGTCAGCTTCAACCAGGTAGAGAAACCACGCCCCCTACTCATATGATTGATCGATTCAGGGCCGTAATGGTGAGCTGGTATGCTATTCGGCTTTTACCAGTTCCTCAGTCCACGCCTCCATTGTCGCGTTCATCGCCGGGTTGGGCGCTTCGAGGAAGGTGATGACAAAGCGGTCATCGAGTTCGCAGACACCGATCGAGCGGGGTCGGGGCGCCATGGCCAGAGGGTTGGGCAGCTTGAGTCCGAAACAGAACACCAGATGTTTGGCGGCAAGAATATTCTCGGCAATCTCGCCGTCGGGCAGTGAGCGAGTATGCGCATGATGATCGAATATGGCGATATGACAAGCCCGGGAATCTTTCTCCACCTTGTCGTGGAAAAAATCGATGATCGCATCCACAGAGTCGAAGTGTGTGTCGGTCTTGAGTAGATCGAGATGGTATGTCGGATACTTGTCCATAAAAAGCGTGTATTGCATGAGTTGTCTTCTCCGAAAAGTGATTTAAAACGGCTTGGGCCCAAAGAAACGATCGCTGAGCTTCACGTACCAGGCGGCGGACTGTACCTGGAGAATATAGGCAACGGCGATGAGCAATGCCGCATCTGCGCTGGCCTCGCCAAAGGCGTTCATAGCAAGGGCCAGAGCAATAGAGAGGTTGCGCATTACCGTGCCATAGACCAGGGCGATAGCGTCTCCTCGCGGCAATAGACGTTTGGCCACGAAAGTGCTGAAAGCATAATTGAAAGCATACAGGGCGAGTAGCGGAACGAGAATATCGAGTAACATCAATGGCTGCGCTACCAGCTCTCCCCCTTTGAGGGCGATCGCGACGAAGACGATACCCAGGACCCCCAGGGTCGACAACGGTGGAAAGCGCGGCGCCCAGTGCTGCTGGTAAGCTTGCTGGCCATGACGGCGGATCAGGTAGGTCTGCGTCAATTGGCCTGCGAGCATGGGCAGGAACACGACCAGGGCTATCTGCAAGAAGACCGCGATCAAGTCAACCGGCACCGTTGCTCCCATCAGCCACTGCACATAGAACGGCGTTGCCAGGGAGCCGAGAATCAAGCCAACCACCGTCATCTTGACCGCAGCGGCCAGATTACCCTTGGCGAATCCGGTCCAAGCGATGGTCATGCCGCTTGTCGGCAGTAAGGCAGCCAGCAGCAGCCCCAGGGCGAGGTAAGGCTGCTCAGGGAACCATAGCCGCCCCAACGCAAAGGCGACGAAAGGGATGATCGCGAAGTTGATCGCCTGGGCCAGCAGTTGCGACTTGATATCACCGCCTTCGAGCAGCTTGCGCAGCTTGAGGTTGACCATCATCGGATAGACCATCAGCAGCGTCAGCGGCACGATCAGCGTCCGCAGCCAGTCTGTCGGCGCGATCAGTCCGTAAAACAGGCCCAGCAACATCGCCACCGGAATGGCCAGGGTCAGGTTGCGGGTCATGCGAGTCAGAAGGCTCATGCATCATCTCTCAACAAATGAGGCGGGCGCCGCTTGATGACGACCGCTTGCGTAGCGACTTCGTCTTGGCCATTAACAGCAATAAGATGATTTGAATCTTTCATTCTATTTCTTGATATAACGTATGATGAAATCACAAGGATCCCTATCACGGCGATGCGACACGATACCGCACTAGA
>JBNJLE010000017.1:0-88373 GCA_051751685.1 Pseudomonadota bacterium
GGAGGCATAACGTCATGACCGTGATCCGCCCCCATCAGACGGTGACCCGCATCCTGCCGGCGCGCAAACGCATTGCCCTGATCGCCCACGACGGCAAGAAGGAAGAATTGCTGGCGTGGGCCAGCCGCTGGAAGGAGACCCTGGCCCGACACGCGCTCACCGGCACCGGCACCACGGCAGGGCGCGTGTCCAGCGCGCTGGGGCTACCTGTGCGGGGGGTAATGAGCGGCCCGCTGGGCGGTGACCAGCAGATCGGCGCGCTGATTACCGAGCAGGCGCTGGACCTGCTGATCTTCTTCTGGGACCCCTTCGCCCCGCAGCCCCATGACCCCGATGTCAAGGCGCTCCTGCGCCTGGCCGCGCTGTGGAACGTGCCGGTGGCCTGCAACGCCGCAAGCGCCGATTTCATGATGAGCTCGCCATGGCTCGATGAGGCCTATGAAATGACCATTCCCGACGCCGGCGCCTGGGTCTCCGACCGCACCGCCGACTGACACACTCATCCCGCACCGACGCCAGGAGGCGTGGCTTTCGATGTTCCAGCTGACCCGCAGCGTGACCTGGCAGGCCCTCAAGCACCTGCATGAGCAGAGCGCCAACGAGCGCATCCGCGACTACTTCACCGCCGACCCCCGGCGTTTCGAGAAGATGAGCCTGCGAGTCGGCGGGCTGTTCCTCGACTACTCCAAGCACCAGGTCTCCGACGCGGTACTCGACACGCTGATCGAACTCGCCAACCACTCCGCGCTGGTGCAGCGCCGCGCCCAGATGTTCTCGGGCGACATTATCAACGTTACCGAGGACCGCCCGGTACTGCACACCGCCCTGCGCAACCTTGGCGAGGGACCGCTGATGGTCGACGGCCAGGATGTGATGCCGGAGATCCACCGCACCCGTGAGCAGATCCGACAGTTCTCCGAGGCGGTACGCTGCGGCGAGTGGCAGGGCTACAGCGGCGAGCGCATCCGCGACGTGGTCAACATCGGCATCGGCGGGTCGGACCTGGGGCCCAACATGGCGAGCCGAGCCCTGCTCAAGTACCGCCATTCGCAGCTGAAATTCCACTTCGTCTCCAACGTCGATGGCACCCACATCCAGAAGGTGCTCAGCCGCCTCGACCCGGCCACCACCCTGTTTATCGTTTCCACCAAGACCTTCTCGACCCAGGAGACCCTGCTCAACGCCCATACCGCTCGGCGCTGGTTCCTGGAGAACGCCGGCCCGGACGCCGACGTGGGGGCCCACTTCGTCGCCGCCTCCACCAACAAGAAGGCGGCCATGGCGTTCGGCATCCGCGAGGAGAACGTCTTCGAGTTCTGGGCCTGGGTCGGTGGGCGCTACTCCATGTGGTCCTCCATTGGCCTGCCCATCGCCCTCTCCGTGGGCTTCGAGGGCTTTATGGCGATGCTGGAGGGGGCCTACGAGATGGACCAGCACTTCCTCCAGGCTCCCTTCCGCGAGAACATGCCGGTACTGATGGCGCTGATCGGGATCTGGTACATCAATTTCGTCGGCGCCGAGACCCAGGCCATCGTGCCCTACGACCAGGCCCTGCATCAGCTGCCAGCCTTTCTGCAGCAGCTCGACATGGAGTCCAACGGCAAGTCGGTCGACATCTTCGGCCACCCGGTGGACTACAAGACCGGCCCCATCGTCTGGGGCCAGACCGGCTCCAACGGCCAGCACGCCTTCTTCCAACTGCTCCATCAGGGCACCCGCTATGTGCCCATCGACTTTATCGCCTCGCTGAAGCCGGAGCCCGGCGTCGAGGAGCATCACTTCGCCCTGCTCACCAACATGCTGGCCCAGGCCAACGCCTTCATGGAGGGCAGCCAGAGCGGCAGCCGGCTGGACCCCTACAGCTGCCCCGGCAACCGCCCCTCCAGCGTGCTGCTGCTCGACGAGCTGACGCCAAAGAACCTCGGTGCGTTGATCGCGCTTTACGAGCACAAGGTGTTCGTCCAGGGGGTGATCTGGAACATCAACTCGTTCGACCAGTGGGGCGTGCAGCTGGGCAAGCAGATCGCCGGTGAGATCAGCGAGCGGATCGACGAACGCAGCCAGGATTTCGACGCCTCCACCCAGGGCCTGCTGGCGCTGGTGCGCGGCTACTTCTCGGCCGAGGCAACGGCAGGGGCAGCAGCCAACGCCGCCGAGTCCGCCGAGAGCCCCCCGGGCAAGGTCAGCAAGCGGCTCAGGCGCTGAGCCAGAGGCGCAGCGAATGGGTCGGCAAAAGCCGGCCCTGCCTGGGGATCCCTTCTCGCCACAGAACAAAAAACCCCGGCCGAATGGGCCGGGGAACAAGACAGCCACCGGCTGTCGAGAGAGCACAGGGAGACTCAGTGGTGGAAGCGCTGCGACGCCTCACGAGCCAGATGGCGGAGGCCATCCCAGTCCTCGGCCTCCACCAGGGAGTTGGGCGTCAGCCAGGAACCGCCTACGCACATCACGTTCTTGAGCGCCAGGTAGTCCTCGGCATTGTCGAGGGTGATGCCGCCGGTGGGGCAGAAGCGGGCCTCGGCGATGGGACCGGCGAAGGCCTTGAGCGCCTTGACGCCGCCACTGGCCTCGGCGGGGAAGAACTTGAAGCGGCGGTAACCGTACTGCCAGCCGGTCATCAGCTCGGAGACGGTGGCCATGCCGGGCAGCATCGGCACCGGACTGGTCACGCCGAAGCGATAGAGCGCCTCGGTGGTCCCCGGGGTGACCACAAAATCGGCGCCGGCCTGCTCGGCCTGGCGGTACTGGGCCGGCGTCAGCACGGTGCCCACCCCGATGCTGGCCTGGGGCAGCGCCGCCTTGATGCGGCGAACCGCTTCCAGGGCGCAGTCGGTGCGCAGGGTCACCTCGAGTACGCTCAGGCCCCCCTCCACCAGAGCGGTGGCCAGAGGCACGGCGTCTTCCACGCGCTGGATGGCCAGCACCGGGATCACCTCAGCCTTCAGACAGATGCTGTCGAGCTCGGTGGTCCGGGTGGAGGGCAGCTGCTTTTCGATGCTCTTGTCGAAGGTCATTGATGTCTCTCCATGGGATCAGGGCGCCCAGTAAACGGCCAAGGGGCAGGCCAGGAAGGCACGTATCGGCAGTTCGCGGCTGTCGTCACCGGCCAGCGCCCTCGCCAGCACGTTGCGCTTGTCGCCGCCGGTGATATGCAGAAAGTGGCGATGGGCCCTGTGCAGACGGTCGGCGCTCAGGGTCAGCCGCGGCAGTGGTTGACTCGCGGCACGCACGGCCACCGCCGGCTCACCGGTGGCAAGCGCCAGCGACAATTCATGGCTGTCGGGAAACAGCGAGGCGGTATGGCCATCGCCCCCCATGCCCAACACCACCGCGCTGGCCGGCCAGGCCAGGCCGGCGATGCGCTCGACCACCGCCTCGACGCCCTGCTCCGGGGTGACGTCGCGGGTGGTCAGCGGGACGAAGGTTGCCTCGGCCGCGCGCCCCTGCAGCAGATGCTCGCGCACCAGCCGGGCGTTGCTGTCACCGTGGTCTTCCGGCACCCAGCGCTCATCGGCCAGGGTCACCTCGACCCGCGACCAGGGCAGCGCGCAAAGAGACAGCGCCCGAAAAAAGGGCACCGGCGTGGTGCCACCCGACACCACCAGCAATGCACGCTCCTGCCGGGCCAGATCCTGCCGCAGCGCCTCGGCGACTGCCTCGGCCAGCTGGGTAGCCAGCCGTTCTCGGCAAAGCTCGCTCATCGTTGGGAATCCTCAATAGTCTTCGTACCAGCTGCGGCCGTCCTGGGTGATCATCGCAATGGAGGCCACGGGGCCCCAGGAGCCCGCCGGATAGCGCCGCGGCGGCTCGTCGCGGTCGGCCCAGGCGGCGATCAGGTTATCGCACCACTGCCAGGCGTGTTCGACCTCGTCACGGCGCACGAAGAGATACTGCTGCCCCTTCATCACTTCGAGCAACAGACGCTCATAGGCGTCGGGTATCCGCGATTTGGGGAAGGCGCTGTTGAAATCCAGGTGCAGCGGACCGCGGCGCAGGCGCATGCCCTTGTCCAGGCCGCTGTCCTTGGTCAGCACCTCGAGGGCGATACCCTCCTCCGGCTGCAGGCGGATCACCAGCTTGTTGGCGGCCAGGCCGCGCTGGTCCGGGTCGAAGATATAGTGGGGCTGCTGTCGGAAGTGGATGATGATCTGCGACAGCTTCTCGGGCATGCGCTTGCCGGTGCGCAGGTAAAAAGGCACACCGGCCCAGCGCCAGTTCTCCACACCGGTCTTCATCGCCACAAAGGACTCGGTATGGCTCTCGGTGTTGGCGCCCTCTTCCTCGAGATAGCCGGGCACGCCCTTACCGTCGATGCTGCCGGCGATGTATTGCCCGCGCACCACATCGCGTCCCAGCATGTCCTCGGAGAAAGGCCGAAGCGCTTTCAGCACCTTGACCTTCTCGTCGCGGATGGCGTCGGCGTCGAGATTGGCCGGCGGGTCCATGGCGATCAGGCAGACCAGCTGCAGCAGATGGTTCTGCACCATGTCGCGCAGTTGGCCGGCATCGTCAAAATAGCCCCAGCGCCCTTCGATGCCAACCTGCTCGGCCACGGAGATCTCCACATGGGAAATGTGGTTCTGGTTCCACTGGGTGCCGAAGAGCGGGTTGGCGAAACGCAGCGCGATCAGGTTCTGCACCGTCTCCTTGCCCAGATAGTGGTCGATGCGATAGATGCGTGACTCGGGGAAGACGGCGCCGATGGCGTCGTTGATCTGCGCCGACGACGCCAGATCATGGCCGATCGGCTTTTCGACCACCACTCGGCTCTGGTCGTCCAGGCTACCGCTGACCTCGAGGTTCTGACAGATGTCGCCGTAGATCTTCGCCGCCACCGACAGGTAGACCACCATCGGACGCTCCCGCCCCGCCTTACGCCACTCCTGAATCGCCGCATAGCCCTCGGCACGGGTGAAGTCGAGGTGGCGATAATCGAGTCGCGCCAGGAAGCGCGCCAGCGCCTTGCGATCGAGCTCCTCGACCTTGACGTGGGTCGTGAGCGCCTGCTCGACGCAGACCTTGAAGGCGTCGAGGTCGAGCGCCTGGCGCGCCAGACCCAGCAGGCGCGTACTCGGATCGAGCAGCCCCTCGCGGTCGAGATGGAACAGCGCCGGAAAGAGCTTGCGCTGCGCCAGATCGCCGAGGGCGCCAAACAGGGCCAGGTCAATATCGGTCCTGACCGCCTGACTGGGCCGGCTGGGCCGGCGGGAGTGACTCATGCCCGACTCTCTTTTCGTTGGATTACCAAAAAAGTACCCAAAAAATGGCAAAAAAGCAATTTTTTAAAGTAAACTTACACAATAAACTATCGTCCATCGGGGGATGATTGGCCGCAACTGCTCTCCCCGCGCTAGGATGGTCAGCATAATGTAGTTAAATCACTACATCACCTGTTCAGACATCACCTCACGGCCTCACCCCGCCCATCATGGAGAACCCCACCGCGCCATGGCCCGTCATGACCTAATCGATCGCATTCGGCAGCGCCTCGAAGAACTCAACCGCTCCGAGCGCAAGGTTGCCGATGTCATCCTCGCCGACCCGGCCGCCGCTACCGGCATGAGCATCGCCACCCTGGCACAAGCCGCCTCTGTGAGCGAACCCACCGTCAACCGCTTCTGCCGCAGCTTCGAGGCCAAGGGCTACCCAGATTTCAAGATCAAGCTGGCCCAGAGTCTGGCCGGCGGCACCCCCTACGTCAGCCAGGCGGTGGAGCCCGACGATACGGCGGCCGATTACACCGAGAAGATCTTCGGTGCCACCATCGCCGCACTGGACAATGCACGCCGGCAGACTGACCCGGTGCGCATCGAGCGAGTGGTGGACTACCTGATCCAGGCCAAGCAGGTGCACTTTTTCGGACTGGGCGCCTCGGGTGCCGTGGCCCAGGACGCCCAGCACAAGTTCTTCCGCTTCAACCTGCCGGTCACCGCCTATGTGGACGTGCTGATGCAGCGCATGGTGGCCGCGAGCTGCCACACCGGCGATGTGGTGGTGGTGATCTCCTGGACCGGCCGCACGCGGGAGCTGGTGGAGATCGCCCGCCTGGCCCGGGAGAGCGGCGCCGTGGTGCTGGGCATCACCGCGCCCGACTCGCCGCTGGCTCAGGAGTGCACCGAAACCCTGGAGGTCGCTACCCCCGAGGATACCGACCACTATATGCCGATGACCTCGCGGATGATTCAACTGGCGCTGATCGACGTGCTGGCGACCGGCGTGACCCTGCGGCGCGGCGAAGACTTCCTCGGGCATCTCAAGAAGATCAAGGATAGCCTCAAGGATACCCGCTACCCCGCCACCAAACGGGACTGACTGCCTGCTGATCTTCCTGCGCGCCACCACCCAGGAGCTGATGCTGGCGTTCCTCTGCCTGCTGCTGCTGATGGCGCGACTCGATATCGCCGTGCACGCCCTCTCGCGGCGATGGCGCCCGCAGGAAGGGGGTCTTATGGACGCCCCCTGTATGCGTTAGCGTCATATTCAATAGCTGTACTCACCGTTTACCACCGCGGCGGTGACGGTAATCTCGACCCGCAGCTCGTCGGCGGGCAGCGGTGCGCAGACGCAGGTGCGCGCCGGGGCGTGGCCAGTGGGTATCCAGACGTCCCATACCGCGTTCATCCCGGCGACATCGTGACCGTCTTTCAGGTAGACGGTCGCGGTAAGCAGGTTCTCCCGGTCGGAGCCGATCTCGGCCAGCAGCGCATCGACACGGGACAGCATGCTCTGAGTCTGCACGGTGATATCGCCGTGACGCGCCTCGGGGCCGGGCACCTGGCCGCACAGGTAGGCAATACCGTTGTGGATCACGGCGCGGCTCATGCGCGCCTTGGTGTCATGCCGAACGATGGTCATGGGCAATCTCGCAGCGTTGGAGGATGGATCAAAGGATGGGGAGAGCGACGATCATGAAAAGCACCAGGGAAAGTATCGCCGCATCACCTCGCGAGGTCGATGGCTGGAGGCCAGCAAAGCCATGAGCTACGCCATCCTTCTGCGCCACCATCGCGGCCTTGTCGGCATCGCCTTCCTGGCGATGTTTACGTCGAGCCTGGGCCAGAGCTTCTTTATCGGTCTCTTCCAGGCGCCGATCAGCGAACGCCTGGGGCTATCGGCCGGGCAGTTCGGCGCCGCCTACGCCGCGGTGACCCTGGTGTCGGGCTTCGCCGTGCTGCGCCTGGGGCCCAGTATCGACTGGGTGGCCCCGCGCCGCTTTGCACTGACGGTGATCGCCGCTCTGCTTGTCGGCATTCTGCTGCTGACCGCTGCGCCCTGGTGGGGGATGGGGTTGCTTGGACTCGGCCTGGTGCGCTTCTGCGGCCAGGGCATGCTGACTCACCTGGGCAACACCCTGGCGGGCCGCGAATTTACCGCCTTGCGGGGGCGTGCCCTGGGGCTGGTGGGCATCGGGGTCATGCTCGGCGAGACGGTGCTGCCGCCGCTGATGGCAGCACTGCTGGTGTGGCTTGGCTGGCGAGAACTATGGTGGCTATTCGTGGCATTTCTTGCACTGCTCTGGGTGCCACTGCTGCTGTTCGCCCCATGGCCATGCGCGCCCGGTCAGCGCCCCCGCAAGGGAGAGCGTCGCGACGGCCCACGCCCCTTCCGCGAGGCGCGGTTCTGGCGGCTGCTGCCGCTGCTGATGGTGCTGCCGATCACCATGACCGGGCTCTTCATCTACCAGGCGCAGTTGACCGCCGACCTGGGCTCCACCCTGGGTGTCTATGCCCTGGCGCTGGCCGGCATGGGCATCGCCAAGTTGCCCGGGGCCCTGTTTGGCGGGCGCTGGGTGGACACTCTGGGTCCGATCCGCCTGGCACGCCTCTATTTGCTGCCCTATGCGCTGGGCCTGGTGCTGGCCATTTCTACCGGGGGCGACCTCGGCGTCTGGGCCCTGATGGTGGGAGGCGGCCTGGCCATCGGCGCCCAGGAGCCCATTGCTACCAGCATCCTGGTGCGTTGTTGGGGCGTCGAGCATCTCGGCACGGTGCGCGCCACCCTGAGCGCCGCCATGGTCTTCTCCACCGGCCTGGCACCGGCGGTGCTGGGGATCGCCCTGGACCTGGGCGCCAGCTTCTCCGCGATCCTCGCCGGCATGCTGATCTTTCTGATGCTGAGTTGGTGGCTGGCTCAGGGCCTGCTCGGCAGGCTAAAGACGCAGGGCGGATAAACGACAGCGCCCCAGGCGTCCTTGATCAGTTCGGGAGCACCGGGGCGTCGTGGGCCGGGGGCCGCCGCGATCAGCGCAGCAGCAGCACGGGCACCTTCGCCTTGCGCAGCATCTCGGTGGTGGTGCTGCCCACCAGCAGGTGGCGGATACGGGAGTGGCCATAGGCGCCCATCACCAGCAGATCGATCTGCTGATCCTCCTGGTAGCCGCGCAGGGCCGCCTCCACCTCGCCGGCGCGGATGGCGCCTTCGGCCTCGTGGCCGGCATCGCGCAGGGTCTTCAACGCCCAGTGGAGCTGGGAGCGGTTATCGCCGGTCTCGGCGCCGACGATCACCACATGGACCGGGATGCCATCGAACAGCGGGCTTTTCGCCAGCATCTCCACGCCCTTGCGGGTGGTCTTGCTGCCGTCGAAGGCAAGCATCACCGTCTCGGGCGTCTTGAAGGTGTCCGATACCATCAGGATCGGTCGGTGCAGAGTACGCACCACACGCTCCAGGTTGGAGCCCAGGTGACCGCTATCCTGGTGGGCCGTCTCGCCGCGCTTGCCCACCACTAGCAGCCGAATCTCCTCCTGAAGCTCCTCCAGGGTTTCCACCAGAGTGCCGTTACGCTGACGAGTGCCAGGCTCCGCAATCCCCCTATCGATGGCCCGCTCCTTGGCGGCCTTGAGCGTCAGCCGGCCCTGCTCCTGGGCCACCTTGGCGCGCTGCTCATCGAGTTGGGAGAGCTCCTCGAGCAGGTGCTCCCGCGAGCCCAGGCCGATATTGCCGGAGAGATCCGCCTCGGCGGTCTGGGGATGGTTGTCCACCACGTGCAGAAAGGTCAGCGGCGCGCCGAGGGCCTCGCTGGCCCAGGCGGCGGCGTTGCACACCCCTTCCGAAAACGTCGAGCCGTCGATGGCGGCCATCACCTGTTCGGTCATCGTGTTATGTCCTGGCTGGCGTATGTCGTTATCTATTCTGACGTTTCTACGCCATGAAGGGGGCCTTGCATAGGACGTGGGTCAACGTAATGCGCATCGGGCTCGATGCGTTCCAGGGTGTGAATGGGATGTCGTCGCTCGGTCGCTCAATCAACGGCAATGTCTTTCTGGGTCATGTCACTCTGCACAGTCGATGCATTTGAGCACGGTCGGATCCCACTGCAATCGTTTGGCGGCGATCCACTCGCCACAATCGATGCACTCCCCGAACTCCTCACGGCCGATCCGGGCCAGCGCTGCCTCGATACGACGGAGCACCAGCTGGCGGCGGTCCTCCCCGGCCTTGGCCATGGCTTGGCCCTGGAGGGCATCCATGCGTGACAGACGCCCTACCGACTGCTGATCCAGCATGACCGTGGCGCGACTCTCCTTGCTCTGGTAGCTATCATCGATCAGCTCTGCCCGGGTGTCCTCCAGTTGACGAGTGATGGCCTGAATGTCGAGTTCCGGATGGTTCATCGCTTGCCCTCCACGTTCAGTGGCCCAGGAAGCCGGCGCCGCAGCCAATCGCCGCGCCACCGACCGAGGTAACCAACATAGCCCATGGCTTTTCACTGTGTAGGGGTAGGTTAAAGTCGAGGCGCATCGTAATCGAGGGGTTCATCGGTATAGACACAGACGTTGGCGTCCTCGACGTCACCGTCCGGCGACTCGACGTGGTGGGCGAAAAACGCCTGGATCTCGCGACGATTGCAATGCGCTTCGAAGAGCTCGCGGCTGGCCCAGATCTCATGGAACACGATCGGGTAGCTGGTGCCCGGCGCATTGGGATGATCGATGTGGCGGGTCACGGTGTACTGAACACAGCCGTCCTCGCGATGGGCGTTGGGCTCGAGGGCCTGCAGGGCCTGGAACACGGCCTCTTCACGACCGGGCCTGGGCTTGAAGCTGGCAATGCAGTAGATCTTGCGGGACATGGGTAAATCCTCATAAACGGTTCTCCTCGGGCGCGAGTGTGGCCGAGGGACACCATGATAGAGAAAAAGCCGGCGCACCGCGCAAGACGGGGCCGGCTCGGGGAACGGTCAGCGCAGCAGCAGGATCGGGACGCTGGCACGGCGCAGCATGTCGGTGGTCGTACTGCCTACCAGCAGGTGACGGATGCGTGAGTGACCGTAGGCGCCCATCACCAGCATATCGATGCCCTGCGCCTCCTGGTAGCCGCGCAGAGTGGCCTCTACCTCGCCGGCGCGGATGGCACCTTCGGCCTCGTGGCCGGCATCGCGCAAGGTCTTCAGCGCCCAGTCGCGCTGGGAGCGGTTATCGCCGGTCTCGGCGCCGACGATCACCACGTGTACCGGGATGCCTGCAAACATCGGGCTCCTGGCCAACATCTCCACGCCCTTGCGGGTGGTCTTGCTGCCGTCGAAGGCGAGCATCACCGTCTCGGGCGTCCTGAAGGCATCCGGCACCATCAGGATCGGCCGGTGCAGGGTGCGCACCACCCGCTCCAGGTTGGAGCCCAGGTGATCCCCATCCCGCTCGGCGCCTTCGCCGCGCTTGCCGATCACCAGCAGGCGCATATCGTTTTGCAGCTCTTCCAGGGTCTCGACCAGGGTACCGTTGCGCTGCCGGGTGCCAGGCTCGGCGACACCACCCTCGATCGCCCGCTCCTTGGCGGCCTGCAGCATCAGCCGGCCCTGCTCCTGGGCCACTTTGGCGCGCTGCTCGTCAAGCAGGGAAAGCTCCTCCAGCAGGCGCTCGCGGGCGCCGGCCCTGAGGTTGCCGGAGAGATTGCGCTCTTCGGGAACGGCATGGTTGTCGTTCACATGCAGAAAGGTCAACGGCGCCCCCAGGGCCAGGCTGGCCCAGGCGGCGGCGTCGCACACGCCTTCAGAAAACCGTGAGCCGTCGATGGCGGCCATCACCTGTTCGGTCATATCAGTGCCCTCCCATCAGTTTCTCGACGGCTTCCGGATCGTCATGCACCGCGAAGCGATCGACGATGGTGGCGCTTGCCTCGTTGAGGCCGATCATCTCCACCTCGGTGCCCTCGCGGCGGAACTTGATCACGATGCGGTCCAGCGCCTGGACGGCGGTGATATCCCAGAAGTGGGCGCGGGAGAGATCGATGGTGACTTTCTCCACCGTCTCCTTGAAGTCGAAGGCGTTGCTGAAGCGCTCGGAGGAGGCGAAGAACACCTGGCCCACCACCTTGTAGATGCGCGCGTTACCCTCGTCGGCCTCCTCGGAGCCGATATAGAGAATGTTGCCCACCTTGTTGGCGAAGTTCATGGCGGCGAGCAGCACGCCAACGAAGACGCCGATGGCCAGGTTATGGGTGCCGACGGTCACCACCACGGTGGCCACCATGACCATATTGGTGCTCATCGGGTGCTTCTTGAGATCCTTGATGGAGCTCCAGCTGAACGTCCCGATGGCGACCATGATCATCACTGCGACCAGCGCGGCCATGGGAATCATCGAGACCCAGTCGGCGAGGAACACCACCATCAGCAGCAGCGACACTCCGGCGATAAGGGTCGACATGCGACGGCGACCGCCGGACTTGATGTTGATCACCGACTGGCCAATCATCGCACAGCCCGCCATACCGCCCAGCAGGCCGGCGCCGATGTTGGCGATGCCCTGGCCCTTGCACTCGCGGTTCTTGTCGCTCTTGGTGTCGGTCAAGTCATCGATGATAGTGGCGGTCATCATCGACTCCAGCAGGCCCACCACGGTCAGCATCAGCGAGTAGGGGAGAACGATCATCAAGGTCTCGAGGTTGAGCGGAACATCCGGCCACAGGAAGATCGGCAGGCTGTCCGGGAGCTCGCCCATGTCACCCACGCTGCGGATCTCCATGCCGGTGAGCAGGTAGACGGCGGTGAGTACCACGATGCAGACCAGCGGCGAGGGAATTGACTTGCCGATCTTCGGCAGGAGGGGAAAGCCGTAGATGATGCCGAGCCCGGCAGCCGTCATGGCATACACATGCCAGGTCACCCCGGTCAGCTCCGGCAGCTGGGCCATAAAGATCAGGATCGCCAGGGCGTTGACGAAACCGGTCACCACCGAGCGTGACACGAAGCGCATCAATTCGGCGAGCTTGAGATACCCCGCCAGGATCTGCAGCAGCCCGGTGAGCAGGGTGGCCGCCAACAGATACTCCAGGCCGTGTTCCTTGACCAGCGTGATCATCAGCAGCGCCATGGCGCCGGTGGCGGCCGAAATCATGCCCGAGCGCCCCCCGGTGAAGGAGATGATCACGCAGATGGCGAAGGAGGCGTAGAGACCCACCTTGGGGTCGACGCCGGCGATGATCGAGAAGGCGATCGCCTCGGGAATCAGGGCCAGTGCGACCACGATTCCGGCGAGGGTGTCGCCTTTCAAGTTGGAGAACCAACTCAGCTTCATTTTTTCGTACATGCTGGGTTCCAGTCAGGATGGTTGTCTTGCCGTCAGGCGCCGGGAATATCGGGCAACGCCAGGCCTGTGGTCGTACCCATGGCGGTACGGTCCAGTCAGCCAGGGGCAGGCGTTGCCACTGATGGTGTTGCCATTAATGTGGTTGTGACGCGCGTTATTTCAGTATTGACGCTAGCGGTGATTGCCGCTTGGGGGGAGGCGCGGTTGCGCCATGGCATCACAGGGTGACGCCGCGCGGTGACGCCTCGATGTCGAGGACGCCGCCGAGGGGGAAGGCGTGGTGCGCTAGGGCGGAGTGGCCAGCCCTGCCAGGGGGGTCATCACGGGGTACTGTCCCTTGTCTTGGAAAGGCGCGCGCAAAGTAGCCGCCTGGAAATCCATTATGGCACCGAACCTCGGCATGAGCCGGGCTCAAGGTCGCCAGGAAAACGAGCCGGGAATTTTAACAGGTCTTTTGCTGCACCGCACCCCGAGGCCGGGGCCGAGTGCCCGCGAGATGAATGACGGGTGGGGGTGCCACGGCCGAATGGCCGTGGCGGAAGGGAACGGGAAATGACTCAGGTATCGCCGCGCTCTTCCGGCGCCCCGGCGCCGGTACGGGCCTGGGCCGCCGGCGAGGCCTTGAGATGCCGGAAAGCCTCCATGATATCCATGGGCAGCGGGAAGACGATGGTAGAGGCGTTCTTGGCGCTCATGTCGCTCATGGTCTGCAGGTAGCGCAGCTGCAGGGCCGCCGAGTTCTCGGACATGACGTTGGCCGCCTCGACCAGCTTCTTGGAGGCCTGGAGCTCGCCCTCGGCGTGGATCACCTTGGCACGGCGCTCGCGCTCGGCTTCGGCCTGACGGGCGATGGCGCGGATCATGCTCTCGTCGAGGTCGACGTGCTTGATTTCCACGTTGGCGACCTTGATGCCCCAGCTCTCGGCGGAACTGTCGAGAATATCCTGAATATCGTCGTTGAGCTTGTCTCGCTCGGAGAGCATCTCGTCCAGATCGTGCTTGCCCAGCACCGAGCGCAGGGTGGTCTGGGCCAGCTGGCTGGTCGCCATGGTGAAGTTTTCCACCTGAATGATCGCCTTCTCCGGGTCGACAACGCGAAAGTAGATCACCGCATTGACCTTCACGGTGACGTTATCCTGGGAGATCACATCCTGCTCGGGTACGTCCATGGTGACCACCCGAAGGTCGACCACCTCCATCTTCTGGATGCCGGGAATGATAATGAGCAGGCCCGGCCCCTTGACCGACTGGAAGCGCCCCAGAAAGAACACCACGCCGCGCTTGTACTCGGGCAGGATGCGGATCGAGGCGGCGATCAGCATGAACAGCAGGACTACCGGTACGAGATAGGAAATCAACATGGTCTGTCTCCATGGTTTGCTTGGAATATTCCGCGTGACACCTTGGTGCGCCGAGCGCTCCACCTCAGTCGCGCTTTTCCAGGGGCTCGACCTCAACGGTCAGGCCATCGACACTCGCCACCCTCACCATCTGCCCCTTGACCAAGGGCCAGACGCTGCGGGCGTTCCAGCGCTCGCCCATCAGGCGCACGTGGCCATTGCCCTCGAAATCCTCGAGAACCCGGGCCTCACTGCCAATCAGCTGCTCCTGGCCCCCCTTGGCGGGGCGCCGGCGCAGGCTCATGAAGCGGGTCATGGCCCACAGCATCAGGACCGCGGCCAGCAGGGCGATACCACCGATCATCGGCAGCGAGATTCTCAGATTGTCTGCATCCATCAGAATCACCGATCCGAACACGAAGGCGACAATGCCGCCAATTCCCAATATGCCGAAACTGGGCATCAAGGCCTCGCCCACGATCAGCGCCAGGCCCACCAGAATCAGTGCCAGGCCAGCATAGTTGACCGGCAGCACCTGGAAGGCGAACAAGGCGAGCAGCAGACAGATGATACCGATGGTGCCCGGCACCAGGCTGCCCGGGTTGGAGAGCTCGAAGATCAACCCATAGAAGCCGATGATCATCAGAAAGTAGGCGACGTTAGGGTTGGTGATCACCGACAGCAGCTCGGTGCGCCAGTCGGGGTCGAAGCGCTCGATGATCAGGTCTGCGGTCTCGAGGGTCAGCTCGCCGCGCTCCATCACTACCGTGCGACCGTGGATCTGTTCAAGCAGGTCCTCGATGTCGCTGGCCACCACGTCGATGACGTTCTTCTCCAGCGCCTCCGGGGACGTGAGGTTGACCGCCTCGCGCACCGCTTCCTCGGCCCAGTCGGCGTTGCGGCCGTGGCGCTCGGCGAGGCCGCGGATATAGTAGACGGCATCCTCCAGCACCTTGCGCTCCATGGCGGTCTCGCCGCGGCGGGGCTCCGTTTCGGACGCTTCCTCGTCGACCGTCGCGGCCTCCTCGCTCGCATTGGCTGCCTGGCCGGTGTCGTCACCAGCGGTGCTTTCCCCGGACTCCTCGGCTCTGACCCCGCTGCCGTCATCGTCATCATCGTCGCCGCCCAGACCCGGCAGGCCGCCACCGCCCATCTGCACCGGCGTAGCCGAGCCGAGGTGGGTGGAGGGCGCCATGGCCGCCACATGGCTCCCGTAGAGCAGGTAGGTGCCCGCACTGGCGGCACGGGCACCACTGGGCGACACGTAGATAGCCACCGGCACCGGTGACGTGAGCATGGCGCGGATCATGTCGCGCATGGAGGCATCGAGTCCGCCGGGAGTGTCCATCTTTACCACCACGATCTCGGCATTGCCCTCGGCGGCTCGGCGCAGGCCGCGCTGGAAATAGTCGCTGGTGGCGGGACCGATCGCTCCCTCCACGGTCATTACCAGCGCTGTCCGTTCGTTCTGCTGGGCCTGGACCATCGACTGGAAGAGAGCCAGAAACACACCCAGCGCCAAACAGAAGAGGCTGAACAGAAGAAAACGGCGCCCGATCAGGGCGGCACGAACTCGGCTCATGGTGATATTCCCTGCGCGACCCACATAGTGGATGTGAGTATCGGCGAAGCCTCGCGTTCACATAAATGCTCAGAAAAAGGTGGGAGCCGATACTGGTGTCAGCGTAGGTGCTGACATACGCAGACCGCAACAGCCCATGCCTATCAGGACGATCATCACGTCATCGATCAGGAGGAAGGGGAGCAGGAGAAACGGACACCGGGTCTAGAAGACTCCGGCGCCCGAAGAACACCGGCAGGGGCGTCAGAGGTCGTGGGACTGGCCGGCGACGCGTCGTTGCACCTCCACCATATAGGCGGCAAGCGACGGCAGCGCCTCGCCGCCCCAATCAAGAGGACTCGCCTGCATCGGTGCCACCATGCAGACCTGCACCATCTCGTCGGCGTGAACCTCGGAGAGGCCGAACTGATTCTCGGCCATGGCCACCCGATGGGGGAAGGCTTCCTCGAAGGTCGCGCTGTAACCCATATCCTGTCCATCGCTACCGTGACAGGTGGCACAGGAGAGGCCGTTGGTACTCATTGAGGTGTCGTAGTAGAGCGCTTCACCACGTGCGAGCCATTCGGGTGCATTGTTGCCGCTCTCGCTATAGACCGGCTGATAGCCCTCGGGGCGTTTTACCGCATCCATGGCTCCGGCTTCTGCCTCGCCTTCTGCTTCACCCTCCGCTTCACCTTCGGCTTCGCCCTCTGCCTCTGCTTCGCCCTCTGCCTCCGCTTCACCTTCGGCTTCTGCCTCCGCTTCACCTTCGGCTTCTGCCTCAGCTTCGCCCTGGGCCTCGGCACCTCCCTCTGCATGAGCCTCAGCATGGGCGTTGGCGACGAGCAGAGAGGTGGCAGAGAACCCGGACAGGCCCGGCAAGGTCACATCTTCACCGACGGTGCCGTGAAAGGTGACGCCGCCCGCTATCAGGGCGAGCACCGGCGTCGTGTAGGCCAGTTGTCGGCCCAGGCGTCCTAGCAGCCTGCGGCGTTTATCGTCATGCTGTGACATGGTATCTACCTCCGTGCTGGTGCGTCGCGACGACGCTGGAGTGTCGTTCGAACGGACCCCGATGGCTCCGCTCACCGCCTCGGATTGCGGCAGGGTTCTGTCGCAGCAGGTGCGGATGGCTTACAGGTTCATTTGGCCAGTCTCTGGATACCCCGACACGCGCTGGCCGGTGTAAATGTAAGGAACGCCGACTTCCCTCGACCATCCATGGACGCCGATTTCCCGACACCGAGGAACCCCATGACGGATTCCGTCTCCTGCCCGGACACCCGACTCGACTCGCATGCTGCTCTGGCCGGCGCCCTGGCCCGGGCCGGTATGGCCGCCGATATTCGCGCGATGCGCCCAATGGCCGATACCGGCCTGGCCCATACCCACGTGTGGCTGGAGCGGGACACCATCGACTGGGTGGCACGCCTGCCCAAGCAGAGCCAGATGGGGCTTGCGGCCGACGAGAACCTCGCATACCAGGCGGCCTGCTTCGCCCGCGCCAGCCAGAGTGGACATACGCCGGCATTGCACGGCGTGCTGCCGCCCGGTTCGGCGCTGCCTCGCGGCGGGCTGCTGGTCAGCGCGGTCCTGGGGCGGCCGTCACGCCTGCCCGACGACCTGCCCGCCATTGCCGAGGCGTTGGCCGCCATCCATGGTCTGGAGGTGCCCCCCGAGACGGAACGCACGCCCCTCCACGCCCCCGCGGACCCCTGGCGCGCCATGCGTGAAGAAGTGGCCAGGCAGGCGGAGTGGCTCGGTAGCGCCGGCCTCACTCATGAGGCGCGAGCGCAGATCGAGGACGCGCTTGCCACCCTGCCAGAGCACCTGCCCACCGAGCCCGGCACGGCACCGGCACCGCGCCTGATCAGCTTCGATGCTCACCCCGGCAATTTCCTGGTGACCGACTCGGGACGCGCCGTGCTGGTGGATCTGGAAAAGTGTCGCTACGGCCTACCGGGCTTCGATCTGGCCCACGCCACGCTCTATACCTCCACCACCTGGGACCTGAACAGCTCCGCCGTGCTGAGCCCCGTGGACGTGGCCAGCTTCTATCGCCACTGGCGGCACAACGGGGGCATCGCCGGCGACACCTTCACGCTGATGGCCTGTCGCCGCGCCATGTGGCTGTGGTCCCTGACCTGGTGCGCCAAGTGGCGGGCCCAGCACGGCCGAGACCGCGACGCCGATGCTGCCGGTGAAGACTGGTCGGCCCAGCTCAGCGACGACGCCCTGGTGGCCCATGTCCGCGAGCGGGTCGACCACTATCTCTCCCCGGCGGTGATCGCCCACGTTCGCCATGGACTGGATGACCTCCAGGTCGCCCTCGCCGACTGATGCCACCCTCGACCTTCCCGACAAGGACTGCCCGAATGCCGATCCGCTCCCTCCCCCTGTTCCCCGCCCTTGCCCTGTTGCTCGCCGGCCCACTCCAGGCGGCTTCGGACCCCGCCGACTGGGACGGGGTGCTCGAGGAAGCCCGGGGCCAGAGCGTCTACTGGTATGCCTGGGGCGGCGATGACCGTACTAACCGCTACCTCGATTGGGTGGCCGGACGGGTGGCCGAGGAGCACGACCTCACCCTGGTGCACGTCAAGCTTGACGACACCAGTGCCGCAGTCTCCCGGGTACTGGCCGAGAGGAGCGCCGGCAACCTCGACGACGGCAGCATCGACCTTATCTGGATCAACGGCGAGAACTTCGCCGCCATGCAGGAGGCCGACCTGCTCCATGGCCCCTTCGCCGCGCGGCTGCCCAACTTCGCCTTGACCCACCCCGCGCACAATCCGGAGGTGGTGACCGACTTCACCCTGCCCACCGAGGGGTACGAGTCGCCCTGGGGCAAGGCACAAATCACCTTCTACTACGATGGCAATGCATTTAGCCGAGACGGCACTATGGCCGAGGAACCGCCGCGCAGCATCGAGGCCCTGCTGGCCTGGGCCGAGGCCAACCCTGGGCGCTTCACCTATCCGCGCATCCCTGACTTCACTGGCAGCACCTTTCTCAAGCAGGCGCTGATCGCCCTGGCCGAGGACACGGCCCCCTTCTACGCCCCGACGGATGAGAGCGACTTCGCCGCCGTCACTGCACCGCTGTGGGACTACCTGGATGACCTGCATCCGCACCTGTGGCGAAGCGGCCGACAGTTTCCAGCCACCGGGCCAGAGTTGCGCCGGCTGATGAGCGATGGCGAACTATCGCTGGCGTTCACCTTCTATCCCTCTGAGCCTGCCGCTGCCGTTGCCGACTTCGAGCTGCCCGGCAGCGTGCGCAGCTACGTGCTGGAAGAGGGCACGCTGGGCAACGTGCATTTCGTCGCCATTCCCTTCAATTCGCCCCGCAGGGCCGGCGCCATGGTCGTGGCCAACTTCCTGCTCTCCCCGGAGGCCCAGGCTCACAAGCAAAGCCTAGCAGTGTGGGGCGATCGCACCGTGCTCGACGTCGCGCGTCTGCCCGCGGCGGACCGCACTCTCTTCGCCATCAACGAGGAGAATCCGGCCATGCTGCCCGCCGACGCCCTGGAAAAGACGCTTCCCGAACCTCATCCGAGCTGGATGACGGCACTGCAGGCGGCCTGGCGCGAACGCTACGTCGGCCGCTGATCGGCGGGAAGCACCATGCTCAGACTCGCCCCTTGGCTGATCACCCTTCTGCTGGTGGGCCCCATCCTGGCCGGCCTGGTCATGGCGCTGCTGCCCGCCTTCGGCTATCTACCCGCGCTGGGCGGGGAGACCTTCAGCCTGATGCCCTGGCGGGAGCTGTTCGCCCAGCCCGGCCTGACAAGGTCGGTGGGGATCAGCTTCGCCAGCGGCCTGGTCACCACGGCCATATCGCTGGCGGTGGTGCTGCTGTTCCTCGCCGGGGCGTCGGGTAGCCGACTGGACCACTGGGTTCGGCGCATGGTCTCGCCGCTGCTGTCGATCCCCCATGCGGCGGCGGCCTTCGGCCTGGCCTTTTTGATCGCCCCCTCGGGCCTGCTGGCGCGGTTGGCTTCCCCTGGGCTGACCGGCTGGGAGCGACCGCCGGACCTGCTGATCGTCCAGGACCCCTGGGGGCTTTCGCTGATGGCAGGGCTCATCATCAAGGAGATTCCCTTCCTGCTGCTGATGAGCCTGGCCGCCCTGTACCAGCTCGACGCCGAACGACGCGTGGCCATGGCCCGATCGCTGGGCTACCGCCCGACCCTTGCCTGGCTGAAGGTGGTGGCGCCCTCGCTCTATCCGCTGATCCGCCTGCCGGTCTTCGCCGTCATCGCCTACGCCTCCTCGGTGGTGGACGTGGCGATGATCCTCGGCCCGACCCTGCCGCCGACCCTGGCGGTGTCGATCCTGACCTGGTTCAACGACCCGGACCTGTCGCGGCGCTTCATGGCCTCGGCCGGCGCCCTGCTTCAGCTGGGGGTTACGCTGACGGCGCTGGCCACCTGGTGGGGGCTGGAGGGCATGGTGCGGCGTCTGGGTCGAGGCTGGGTGGTAGGTGGGCATCGCCGCGGCGGCGAAGGGGCGCTGCGCGCGGCCGGCAAGACGCTGATCCTGCTGGCGGCGGGGACCGCGCTGGTCGGCATCGCCGGTCTGGCGCTCAACTCCCTGGCCGGCTTCTGGCGCTTTCCCGACGGCCTGCCCCAGACCTTCACGCTGCAGCACTGGCAACGCGCCCTGCCCTCGCTGGCCGAGCCGGTCACCTCGACGCTGCTGATTGCCACCGTCTCCACGCTGCTCGCTCTGGGTCTGACCCTTGCCGCCCTGGAACACGAGCAGCGCAGCGGACGACATCCCGACCGGGGCCGTGTCCTGTCGGCCATGGGGCTGCTCTATCTGCCGCTGATCGTGCCGCAGATTGCCTTCCTGTTCGGTCTGGTGGTGGTCATGGAGTCACTGGGGGTACGCCCCACCACGTGGCTGGTGATCTTTGGCCACCTGCTGTTCGTGCTGCCCTATGTGTTCCTGTCGCTGTCGGAGGCCTATCGACGCTTCGATCCCCGCTGGTCGAGGGTGGCCTTGACCCTGGGTGCAACGCCCGACGGCGCCTTCTGGCGCGTGCGCCTGCCGATGCTGCTGGCGCCGGTGCTCACCGCCATGGCGGTGGGCCTGGCGGTGAGCATCGGTCAGTACCTGCCTACCCTGCTGCTGGGCGCCGGACGGGTGCCCACCGTGACCACCGAGGCAGTGGCTCTGGCAGCCGGCGGCAACCGCCGCCTAATCGGCGTCTGGGCGCTAGTCCAGGCCAGCCTGCCCCTGGTGGGCTTTCTCATCGCTGTGGGATTGCCGCGGCTGCTCTGGACCCACCGACGTGGAATGCGAGGATCGCCATGACGGTTCCCTCACGCGAATGCGGGCTGGTGTTCGACAAGGTGCACATTGCCCTGCACGGCAGAACGCTCCTGGCGCTCGATGCCCGAATCGCTCCCGGCGAGGTGCTCACCGTGATGGGCCCCTCCGGCTCGGGAAAATCGACCCTGCTGGCCTTCGCCGCCGGCTTCCTATCGCCCACCTTCGAGTCCGGGGGCCAGGTGCTGCTGGATGGCCATGACATCACCACGCTACCCGCCGAGCGGCGAGGTATCGGCCTGCTGTTCCAGGATCCGCTGCTTTTCCCCCACTTGTCGGTCGCGGGCAACCTGCGCTTCGGCCTGCCCCGCGCCACTCCCGACAAGGCCGCCAGGGTCGAGGCGGCGCTTTCGGCGATCGGCCTGGCGGGCTTCGGCGAGCGTGACCCGGCGACCCTTTCCGGCGGCCAGCAGTCGCGGGTAGCGCTGATGCGTCTGCTGCTCTCGGCCCCCGGCGCCGTGCTGCTCGATGAGCCTTTCTCCAAGCTCGACACGGCGCTGCGTCACGAGATGCGCGAGCTGGTGTTCAGCAGGCTGCGCGAAGCGGGGCTGCCCAGCCTGCTGGTTACCCACGACCACCAGGACGCTGCAGCAGCAGGCGGTCGGATCATCACCCTCGAGTGACGCGACCCGCCCCGCGACGCCAGGCGAAGTACCGCTCAAGCCAGCCCAGCAGCCGCTCGGGCTTGTGGGCATTCTTCCACATGCCGGCCGTCGCCTTCACGGCCTCGCTGCGGGTGGGATAGGGGTGAATGGTGGACAGCAGGCGGTTGAGCCCGATTCCGCGGGTCATCGCCAGGGTGAAGGTGGCCAGCATCTCGCCCGCTCCCTCGCCGACGATGGTGGCACCGAGAATGCGGTCGCTCCCCGGGGGTGTCAGCACCTTGACGAAGCCCCCGCTATCGGCCTCGGCCAGGGCCCGGTCGAGCTCGCTCAACGCATAGCGGGTCACCTCATAGTCGGTGCCTTGGGAGCGCGCGTCTCGTTCATTGACCCCCACCCTGGCCACTTCGGGAGTGGTGAAGGTCACCGCCGGCAGCGCCCGGTAGCTGACCCGAAAGCGCTTGAACTCCCCGAACAGCGCATTGACCGTGGCATGCCAGGCCTGGTGAGCCCCGGCGTGGGTCAGCTGGTAAGGCCCTGCCACGTCGCCGCAGGCCCAGACATTGGGCAATACGCTGCGCAGCGTCTCGTCCACGTCCAGTGTGCCGTTGCTGCGGGTGTCGATGCCAAGCGCCTCGAGCCCCATGCCGGTGACGTTGGCCTCGCGACCCACGGCCACCAGCAGATGCGTGAAGGACACGAGCTCGCGATGACCGTCGGCGTTCGCCACCTCCAGTGCCGAGCCCGCCGCGTCCGCCACCACCCCCAGCGCCCGGTGACCCAGCAGGACCCGAACGCCGTCCTCGTCCATGGCCTCCTGGAGCGTTTCGGCCACCTCCGCATCCTCACGGGGCAGCAGCTGGCCGGCCGACTCCACCAGGGTCACCTGGCTGCCCAGCAGGGCGAAGCTCTGCCCCAGCTCACAGCCGATCGGCCCGCCGCCGAGCACCAGCAGGCGCTCGGGGAGCGCTTGAAGCCGCCATAGGGTGTCGGAGGTGAGCACCTCCACCGACTCGATGCCGGGCAGATCGGGCACCCGGGGACGCGCTCCGCTGGCGATAATCACATGGCGCGTGGTCAGAATCTGCTCCCCCTCGGGTGTCGCCACGCGAACCTGCCAGGGGCTCTCCAGGCTCGCCTCGCCCTTGAGCACCTCCACCCCCAGGCCCTGGTAGCGTTCGACGCTGTCATGGGGCGCAATGGCCTCGATAGCGCCTTGCACATGCCCCATCACGGCGGCGAAATCCACGCTTGGCTCGGCGACGTTCACGCCATACCGACCGGCGCGCCGTACCTCTCTGATCGAGCGCGCGGCGCGAATCAACGCCTTGGAGGGCACGCAGCCGGTGTTGAGGCAGTCTCCGCCCATACGTTCGCGCTCCACCAGGGTCACCCTGGCCCGCACCGCCGAGGCGATATAGCTGGCCACCAGTCCCGCGGCGCCGGCGCCGATCACCACGATGTCGCGATCGAAGCTGGCCGGCCGCCGATGGCGACGCGCCAGAGCGCGGCGCTTGACCAGCGCCACCAGTCCCTTGGCCAGCCAGGGGAAGACGCCGATCAGCGCGAAGGAGGCCACCAGCGAAGGCGAGAGGATATCGCCCAGGGCCTGCAGCTCGGCAAGCTCGCGGCCGGCATTCACGAACACCAGCGTCGCCGGCAGCATGCCCACCTGGCTGACCCAGTAGAAGGTAGTCAGCCGCATCCGGGTGAGCCCCATCACCAGGTTGATCACGAAGAAGGGAAACAGCGGGATCAGGCGCAGCGTAAAGAGATAGAGCGCCCCCTCGCGGCGAATGCCGGCATTGATGCGTTCCAGCTGGCGAGCGTAGCGTCGCTCAAGGGGCCCGCGCAGCAGGGTGCGCGCGATCAGCGCCGCCAGGGTGGCGCCCAGGGTACTGGCGAAGGAGACAATCACCAGCCCCCAGCCCAGTCCGAACAAGGCACCACTCAGCAGGGTCATCAGGGTCGCGCCGGGCAAAGAGAGCGCCGCGATCACCACATAGAGCAGAAAGAAGCCTCCGATCACGGTGACCGGCTCTCTCTCCAGCCAGGCATGAAACCTCACCTGTTCGGTCTGCAGGGCCTCGAGCGCCAGGAAGTCGCCGGCTCCCGAGAAGAAAAAGGCCGCCACGGCGGCGGCCACCAGCAGCAGCAACAACAGGCGTCGTGATCTCATCTGAGTTCCTCGGTGATTTGAACGGGTATGCTAGCCTTCTGGGTCGCTGCGGTCCCGGCTTCCTTACAGGCCCGGCTTTCTTCCGGGAACAGGCAGCCATCCGATTGCCCAGGCCCCCTTCGGGGGTAAAGCGCCTGTGAGTGCCTGCTGGTGAAAGGCACGCCGCCGTGCGACGACCAAGCTCAACCTTTTGGACGAAAGAGACCCGGATGACAGCGCCAATGCTCAGCCTGATCATGCCCGTGCTGGATGAAGCCGCCAACATCGAGACCACGCTCGCCTCTCTTCAACCGCTGATCCAGCGGGGGATGGAGGTGATCGTCGTCGACGGAGGTAGCCGCGACGCCACCGCTACCCTGGCTGCGCCCCTCTGCACCCGGGTCATCGAGGCCCCCCGCGGTCGCGCCTGCCAAATGAATCGGGGAGCCGCGGCCGCCGGCGGCGAAAGGCTGCTCTTCCTGCACGCCGATACCCGCCTGCCCAGGGGCGCCGACCGGCTGATCGAAGAGGCGCTATCAGGTCGGCACTGCTGGGGACGCTTCGATATTCGGCTCGAGGGGCGTCATCCTCTGCTGCCGATCATCGCCACTGCGATGAATCTGCGCTCCCGGCTGACCGGCATCGCCACCGGTGACCAGGCGCTTTTCATGACCCGCGAGGCCTTCGACGCCGTCGGTGAGTTTCCCGACCAGCCGCTGATGGAGGACGTCGAGATGTCGCGCCGATTGAAGCGTCTCTCTTCTCCCGCCTGCCTGGGCCAGAAGGTGGTCAGCAGCGGCCGCCGCTGGGAACAGCAGGGTGTCTGGCCCACGATCCGCCTGATGTGGCGACTGCGCTGGCGCTACTGGCGAGGCGCATCGCCGCAACACCTGGCCCGGGAGTATCGCCATGTGCGCTGAGCGACCCGATGACGGGGGCGTACCGTCAGCCGAGTTTGCCCTGGCCATCCTGGCCAAGGCGCCGATTCCGGGCCAAGCCAAGAGCCGTCTGATCCCCGCCCTCGGGCCCGAGGGTGCCGCGAGACTCCACGAACGACTGCTGCGCCATACGCTGGCGATCGCCGTGGCCGCCACGCCAGCCCATCGCATCACCCTGTGGACGGCACTGGACCATGACCATCCGCTGTTTGTCGAGCTGGCCGAACGCCACGGTATCTCCCTCCGCCCCCAGCCGGCGGGAGATCTCGGCGAGCGTATGCATCACGCCCTGGTAGAGGCAGGCGAGCCCGCCCTGGTCATCGGCAGCGACTGCCCCATGCTATCCCCCGGGCTGCTGAGGACCTGCGCCGAGGCGCTGGGGAAGCACGACGTCGTCTGCCTTCCCGCCGAGGACGGTGGCTATGGCCTGATAGGCGTTCGACACCCCGACCCGCGTCTGTTCGACGACGTGCCCTGGGGGACCGGGAGCGTGATGGCCAGGACGCGAGAACGGATCACGGCGCTCGGCTGGCGCCTGACCTGTCCCGCCACGGTGTGGGACGTCGACCGCCCCGAGGATATCAGGCGCTGGCAACAAACAATCTCGGACCGATCATAGCTCGGTCCCAGTACCATCCGAGTCGTCCCAGCACAGGCGGTGAGGGTCGAAGTCGCCCAGCATCGCCGGCTTGACGATCTGAAAGTAGGGCGAGAGATCGAAGTCACGAGGCGTGAAAAGGCTGTAGTGGCGACGACGCAGGATCTGACGACGACATCCAGCCCGCTCCAGGTCATCCCGCTGCCACTCCTCGACGGGCAGGATCGGGTAGCGAACTGACTGAAACGCCTCGGCGATCAGCGTCGAACAGATTGCCCGGGTCGGGTCACCGCTGCCAAGCGTCAGCATGCCCCGCCGCCAGCGCGCGGGCAAAGGGGGAAGCGGCAGAAAGTAGCGAGCCAGATCGACGATATTGCGCAGATCATAGCGATGTCCCACCCGGCCCAGGGCATAGCCTGTCAACGCCTCGATCTCGACGGGAGTGAGGCCCGCCGGACGGCAGACTCTCAGCGGCATCCCGACGAACGCCTCTGGCCCAACGATGCGCACGCCTTCGGCCACATCGGCCTCGATGAAGCAGCCGTCGATGGGACCACCGATACCTTCGATCGCCCGTCTACCGACAAATAACGCCGCATGGGACCATGAGGACTGGGTCAGATACTTGATGACGGTGCTCAAGCGAGACGACCCCTCCACCAGCAGCACGTCTCCCGGCTCGAGGGAGGACAGCAGATCAAGTTCGGCCCGGCTCTCCATCTGAAACCAGGGGCGTGATGCCGTCAGCCAGCAGCCGAGGCGATAGCCACAGCCTTCGAGCATCTCCGACATGTGCACCTCCTCGAACCGTTAGCGGCTCTTCTCTGCTCATGTCGATTAGTCGTCATAGCGACCGGTGACTTACGGAAGACATGAATTCGCGAGGCTCTCACACCTATCCGCCCGACAGATGCCGGGCGGATAGTATCGCTGACGGGAGGTCACCGCAGCTCAGTGGTTAGAAAGTATTGCTGCGTGGTTCTCTGGCTAACCACTCCACCTTACACTTCCAGGGTGTAGCGGCCAGGCGAAAGACGCTGATCGAGGATAAAGTCGCTGCCTCGGGCGTGGGAGCGGGCAACCACGTTACCGTTGCCATCCCGAAGCTCTGCCGTCATCCTTCCAGTGACCCCCTCGGGGCTCCACTGCTGGCTGGCTACGCGCAGATTACTGGGGTTGTCCACATCGAAGCGGTAGTGGTCGACGCCGGGAATCATGCGTGATGGCGTGCTGCCATTCTGAAGTTCGAAGGTACCATTGCTCACCATGGCGGATGATTGGGTGGCTACGCCAAAGGTCAGCATTCCGGCGAGTAGACTGGTGGTAATAATAGCGGTGCGTTTCATGATAACTCTCCTTTTTCTACCTTTTCGTTTTCAGGATCACAGATCGTGAATCCTTGTTACTTGGTAGTAAAGAAGGCATATTTCTTACTATATCTCAGAAAAAAATTGGCCAATATTTTCTTATAACCTGAGTGAAAAATATCCCTTAAAAAAGAGTAATGAATACCAGACGCGCGCGACATAACAGGGTGCGCCCTGAAACATCGCCCCACCGACACCATGTCCTTGGCATCAGGAGCCTATATTCGATGACTGACGCTTCTCCCCTCGGCGATAACAACGCTACAGAGGCATCCTCCACTCGCATGGAGCGACTGGTGGCGGTCAGGCCCCGGCTGCTCTCCTTCGCTCGACTGCACCTGAGAGACAACGCTCAGGCAGAAGATGCCGTGCAGGAGGCGATGATGGCTGCTATCGAGAAGGATGCCAGCTTCGCTGGACGCTCAGGCTACGAAACCTGGGTATTTGGCATCCTCAAGTACAAGATCCTCGATGTGATGCGCTTCCAGAAGCGACAGGGGCGCCTGCAGCCACTGGATGACGAGAGCGATGACGATGCCATCGATCGTCAGTTCCAACAGAACGGACGCTGGCAGCACGATGCCCGCCCGGAACATTGGGGAAACCCCGACAAGGTCTTCGAGAACGAATATTTCTGGCAGGTATTCGATGCCTGCATGATCACGCTGCCGGACAATATCGCCAGGGTCTTCTCGCTGCGGGAGCTGATGGGGCTCTCCACCGAAGAGATCTGTAGAGAGCTCGATATCAAGGAAAACAACTGCTGGGTCATTCTGCATCGCGCACGGCTGAGGCTGCGAGCTTGCCTACAGCAGGGCTGGCTAAAGGAGGAAACAGCATGATGATGTGCAAGGGGGCAACCCGCCTGATGTCACTCAAGCAGGATCGCCGGCTGACGTTCCAGGAGAGACTCTCGCTGCGCTTCCACCTATCGATGTGCGGCGCGTGCCGACAATGCGACCGACAATTCTCTCTGCTGCACCGGTCAGGAGAGCGCTTCAAGACCGGCCTCGATGAGGACGTCGGTGACGACGATCAAGACACTACACGCCCTGACCCGGAACACAGAGAGTAAGTGTCGGTGACTTATTTACCCGCCGCTTCGGCGGCGATTCCCTGCAGGGCTTTGGCCACCTTATCCAGCGGCAGCTCGCAGTCACCCAGCCCATGGCGCTCGGCCAGATAGTGCAGATCGTTCCACTCGACCAGTGTCTGCTCGCCCTCGACGCGAATCACCATCTTCTGCGGCAGGTCGAGCGCCAGGCTACCCTGGCACTGCATCATGGGCGTACCGATTTCGGGGTTGCCGAAGATGAAGGTCCGGGTCGGAGGAAGCGACAGCTCGACGCTTTCGGCATTGGCTGCATGATCCACCACGGTGACCAGCCGCATGCCACGCTCCTCCAAAGCGGAGCGAAGCCGCTGGTCCACGGCCTCGATGCCGTCGTGGCTGACGACTTGCTCAATACCGCCTCCGGCAGACGCCTGGGCCGTTCCGCTCCAGCAGAGCATCAGCGCGACCACCATAATGGACATCCTGAACATGGGTTTCTCTCCCTCGAAATGAACCTTAAGCGTCGTCAATCCAGGAGCATCCTGCAACTAATGACTCTGCCGACCAATCGAAGGAGCTACCTCTCCCTGGTTGCCAAAACAGGCGATATTGAATGATCCATTTTCACTTCCCGGCCGGCATGCTTCTACTGGCAAGCTGCCTGCCCCTTGCAGCGGCCGACCACAGCTTTTCCCCCGAGATGATCATGGCCTGGCCCACGCGCTCCTTCGAGGGGGGAACGGAATACCGACTCGTCGATAAAGATGACACCCGGGTGCTGCAGGCCAGATCGAGAGGGAAGGCCTCGGCAAAGTACCTGGAAAAGGAAGTCGATCTTGCGAGGACGCCCTACCTCCACTGGTGCTGGCAGGTCTCGGGCATCCACCATGGCCTCGATGAGACGACCCGGGGCGGTGATGATTATCCGGCCCGAGTCTATGTGGCACGCAAGACAGGCATCCTGCCCTGGCAGGTCCAGTCGGTGAACTATGTCTGGGCCTCGAGTCAGCCTGAGGGGGCGAACTGGCCCAATGCCTTCACCTCGCGCGCCCATCTGCTGGCGCTGCAGAGTGGCGAATCACGCGTCGGTGAGTGGGTAGCGGAGGTCCGCCACGTCGGGGAGGACTTCGCATCGCTCTTCGGTGACCGAGCCGACCATATCGACGGCGTGGCGCTGATGAGCGATGGCGACAATGCCGGCGTCGATGCCACCGCCTGGTTCTCGAATCTCGGCTTCTCAGCCAGTGCCGAGCCCACGGACTGCCCCTGAGACTCGCGCCGGCTCGGGGTCTGAGGCGGACCGGCGGACTTCACAGCAAGTCTTGGCCTTTCAGAGTGGATATTGGTATCGCTGTCGGCAATGGCAATAATTAATCGATTTTCCCTACCGCCCGATGCGCAATCGCAGCAAACACGGCATCGAGCTCCTGCCCGATTTCCGCTAATCCCTCACCGCCCCCCTCGAGGTATGGCGCCAGGACATGGCTCGGGGTCTTCCAGGCGAGGGTAGCACTACCGTCCTCGTCTTCGGTGACATAGAAACGGATGGGCGCCTCGACCATGGCCGGAACGCTGAGACGTAGAATTTCTACCGCGTAATCGTTGCGAAACACCCCGATCACGCGATTGCCGGGAATCACGATCCCTCTGCTGGCAGCTGCCTCGGTGGGACCGGCCTCGGTCACGATGAACATGCCCTCGGCCTCGACCGCCTCACGCAGGGCCACCAGCAGCTCATCGTAGGGGAATGTCACGGGGAGTACCTGCCATCCCTGTTCGGGCCAGCGGGTATCGGCTGCGACAGGAGCGGCCAGCATCAGCGCCAGCAACCATGACGCCAACCCCATCCTGGCCATCATGCTTCTTCCTCCGTAACCTGGGACATCATGGCTTCCCGCTGCCAATGACGCAGGGTCGAGGGGTGAACGCCAAACGACTCGGGCAGGGACACACCGACCTGCTCGGCCAGCAGGCCAAGGATTGCCATATGGTGGATGGTGTGACTGGTCAGGAAGGCCAGCTCACGCTCGATACTGGAACCGAGTAACAGGCGCTCCTCATCGAGGGGGTAGTCCAGGGTCAATCGAGTTGGCGGCGACTGGTCGGCCAGCCCCAGCAGCGAGGTCTCGAGGGAGACCAACCGCTCTGCAGCTCTGTGTGGCCACTCCTCAAGGGTCTCATCACGGCGGCGATGCTCATAGTCCAGGCTCTGTCCGCCGTCCTCCAGGCCCCCGAAGAGGGCCGAATAGTGGTCGATGATATGGCGAACGTGCTTGCCCAGGGTATGACGGCCGTCCGCACCGAAAGGCTGCCGATAGGCGACGGGCGTCAGCTTATCCAGCAGGCCTCTCAGCTGGGCAAGCGCCAGGCGATTCTCCTCGATAAGCCCCTCCAGGGAGGGGGGACTTCCGGGTAAAGGCGTTGTCATGACAAGGTCCTCCAGGTTCCTGGGTGGGCTGGGCCGAAGGCATCGGAGAAGTCCGGACCGGCGCCCTTGGCGCGCGGCCCGGCCTTCAACCTGTCGCCTTTGGCGCATCAGTTTCCGGCTTCGCCCTCGGCTTCACCTTCAACTTCACCCTCGGCTTCACCTTCAGCTTCGCCCTCTGCTTCACCCTCTGCTTGACCCTCTGCTTCAGTTTCACCTTCGGCTTCCGGCTCGGCGTGGTGGGCCTCCGCCAGCATCAGGGGGGCTTCCAGGCCGCTGGTATAAGCGGGCTCGGTGGCCGTGTCGCTGGCCACCGCCTGGAAGGCGGCACCGCTGGCGACCAGCAGCAGCGCCGGGGTCGTGTAGCCCAGCCGGCGGCCAAGCCGTCCCATCAGGCTAAGGCGTTTTTCGTCTTGCAGCGTCATGGTCATGACCTCCTCGATAGTGCATCTCGCGATGCGGTAGACGGCATGCCAACGCATGCCGTCGTGCAGTAAAAGCAGCCTCCTCATCGAGGCTAGCTTTCTTTCGGCGACGTCCTTCGAACGGGCATCGCCCTCTGCTCGGTAGTCGCCAGGTAGCTGACAGGCGACTCACTCGTGACTGACGTCGCCACGCTCATCACTCCCTGGCCACGGCGGGGTCCTCGGCGCAGGCACCGGGGGCAACTCGGCGGGTCAGCCAGTCGGCCAGCGGGTCGGTAACGGGCATGGAATCAGTCTCCTCCACGCCAAGGCACTCCAGCCGGGCCACCCACTCGCCTAGGGCAATCACCTGATCAGGCGTCAGGGGCTCCCCCGGTGCCGAGACACAGCAAGGCAGCAGGGCACCAAGAACATCCAGCACACCGGCGGTGGCCAGGAGTTCCCCCGTGTCGGTGGGCACCAGCACCGCACGGATTGACACCCCGGCAGGCGGCACCTGCCGGGTCCCACCGGCGGGCATCGTCAATGGCAGGCCCAGCGGCTCGGCCGCATTGAGGTCCGCCAGGTTCAGCCGCACGCCGCGTGACAGCGTCGCGCCCTGGGTCGTCAATCGCTGCAGCCTGTCCCGACACCCTGGCTCGTCGGACAGCAGGCAGAGCACGCCGCTTCCTTCCCGGGTGACCAGCAGGTGGGCATCGACCACCGGGTGACCCGGCCGCGCGGCCTGGCCGACGAGGTAGGCCAGCAGGGCCGGGGCGAGCTGGGTCAGTGTCAGTCGTGACCTCACCACCTCACTGTCCGCCACCAGGGCATAGCCGGCCGGCTCGACCAGCACGGCCAGGTGGGGCAGCTCGCTTTGTGCTTCATCGTCCAGCGGCGCGAGTCGCTCCCCCAACAGCATCGACAGCCTGGCCAGGGCGGCGGCGCTGCCGACCTCCAGCGCCCAGCACCGGCCGTCGTGGTTCAGCTGCAGGCGGTACCGTTCAGCAGGCGCCGCCGCCGGCGCTATCTCTGCCGTGGCCGCCTCGACCGGCGACTCCCCATGCTGGCAAAGCAATCCTTCACGGCACCACTCCCCCAGCGTGGCCCAGACATCACGCCTGAGCGCCGTCACATCCGGCAACGTTCCCGCCTGGGCGGCGGCCTGGGCCAGCGCCTCGGCGATGGCGTCAGGATCCAGCCCCTGCGTGGCCAGCAGCCAGATCATCGCCGCCGTGTCATTGGGCCGGAAGTAACGCCCGCTGCGAGTGTCATAGAGCGCCAGTTGGTCATCCTCCAGCAGTTCCGCCACCTGACGGCGGCGCAGCACGGGCCGCGGTATGAGCCGGCCCGTCAGGCCCTCGGCCAGCTGGAGGTCGGCCAGGGTCGGCAGCGTGAAGAACGGCAGGTAGCGGGCCGGCTCCTCGGCCGGCAGCAAGCGCAGGAAGTCGCCGGCTCGGGCCTGCTCCGCCTCGGCCTCTGCGACCAGGCGTGCAGCGGCCATGTCTTCTTCGGCCTCGGTCGCAACGGCGCCAGGGATATCCAGAAGCGCGACCATGTCACGCACCAGGCCACCCTTGACCGCCTCCTCGACGCGACCACCGCTTTCCGGGGCGGCACAGATACCCAGCGAGGGACTGAGATTGCACTCCAGGATCCAGGGCTTGAGGGTATCGTCCACCAGGCAGTCCAGCCCCAGCAGCTCATAGCAGCCTCGCGGGTCGGCCTCCACCTCGGCGGTGCGGTCCCGCATGGCATCTACCGCCGAAATGGCCGTCAGGGCTACCAGGTCGTAGATGCGGGCGAAAAGGTGATCGTCATCATGGCCCTGGTCGCGCAGCCAGGCTCGATAGCGGTCGAGATCGATAAATTCCACCGGGACGTCGGCGCGGTCATTGAGGGCGTTGATATCGGGGTTGGTCAGCTGACTGTAGGGATTGTCGACATCCTCGGGATCCCAGGGCTCCGAGGCCAACTTGGCGAAGCCCTGCCGGTAGAGATAGACCCGCAGCGGTTCCAGCGAGCTGATCAGTACGTAGAGACGCAATACATACTTGTGCCCGCGGATGGTGTGCGGATTCGCCAGGTACTCCTGCACCATCCAGTCGGCCGCCAGCGGCGCGTCGCCGGCGTCGCGCAGCACGCGAACACCCTTGCCCTTGGAGGCATTGGTGGGTTTGAGGATCCAGCGCTGGTCGGGATTGGCCAGGGCGCTGGCCTGAAGGGCGTGATAGTCGTGGGGCATCACCCAGGAGTGGGGAAAAAATGCCAGCCGCGACGCCGCCTCGCTGTCAGCGCCATGGCTCGCCACCATGCGTTCGCGCAGCGTGGAGAGACTCGCGTGTAGCCGGCTCTTCACAGTCAGCGCCGCATTGCCCGGGAAGTGGTTGAGCCGGCGCGTCGGCGAGACCCGCCGGAACTGAGCGGACGCCGGCATACCGGTGATCCATCCGGCGTCCCACTCATGCTCGTCCCCGACCTCCCAGCCCAGGGACTCCAGGGCCTCGCGGAAGAACCGGTCCTGCTCGGCGGCCCGTCGGCCACCCAGCCAGAAGCGCCTTGTTGGCGAATGCTGCTCGGTCATGCGGGTCATCTCCTCTTCCCCGAGGCGCAAGGGCTGGAGTGCGCTCTCGTGATTGTGTCGTCGTATTTACGGGCTCCTTACAGCGATAGCAACTCGAGCGTGATCTGTCGCGGACTTGATTTATGGACTGATCGGTACTAAATTACCCGTCATGACACGAGGACGTCCCATCGCATTCAGCCCGGACAAGGCTGCCAGCGCCGCCATGCAGGTCTTCTGGGCACGAGGCTATGATGCTGCCTCGACGAGAGACCTGCTCGAGGCCATGCATATTTCGCGCAGCAGCCTTTATCAGGCCTTCGGCAACAAGGAACAACTGTTTCTGGAGGCCCTGCGCCGCTACCGCGAAGCGCTGATCGGACGCCTCGACCGGCGGCTGGAGGCCTCCCCTTCGGCCATGATCTTTCTGGACGACCTGTTTGGCGAGACGGCCGGAGAAGCCGGCAGCGAACGCGCCGCCCTGGGCTGCCTGATATTCAATTCCGCCTGCGAACTTGGCCAGCGCGACGACCTGCCTTCGCACCACGCTCGCCAGAGTCTGGCCGCCATCACGGGGCTCTTCCACCGTGCGGTATGCCAAGCCCAGCGGGAGGGCGATATCGCGCCGGAGCGGGACGCCCAGGGACTGGCCATCTATCTGACGATGGGCATGGCAGGACTTCGGACACTGTTGAAGAGTGGCGCAGACGTCGTTCAGGCACGACAGGCGGTCGCCCTGCTGCTCGAAACCCTGCGCCGATGACACGTTTTTTTGCCATATACGGACCGATCGTTCCATATATGAAACTCCTGCAGTACCCACGATCACTCGTCAACGAAAGAAGGAGAAACTCATGTCAGCCGACTACCAGATGCAATTGCCTCCCCAGACCCTCGACACGGCAGACGCCAAGGCGAAACCGCTGCTCGAGCAGGCCAATGCCGCGCTGGGCTTCGTGCCCAACATGTACGAGGGCATGGCCAAGGCCCCGGGCGTGCTGGATACCTACCTGCACGGCTATGCCCTGTTCCGCGAAGACTCCGGCTTCACCGCTCCCGAGCAGGAGGTGGTCTTCCTGACCATCAGCCGACTCAACGGCTGTGGCTACTGCATGTCCGCCCACAGCATGCTGGCCGACAAGATGTCTCGGGTTCCCGCCGACGTCCTCGAGGCGATCCGCAGCGGACAGCCGATTCCGGACGAGCGTCTCGCCGCCCTGGCCGAGTTCACCCGGGTGATGTTCGAGACCCGTGGTTTGCCGACTCAGGGAGACGTCAAGGCGTTTCTGAGCGCCGGCTTCGAGGAGCAGCAGGTGTTGCAGATTGTGCTGGCACTGGCGGTAAAGACACTTTCCAACTACGCCAACCACGTCAACCATCCGGAGCTGGACGACGCCTTCGCCGGCCACGCCTGGCAGGGCTGATGCCACCCAATGACCGACAATAGAGTGATAAGATAATTTTTTTATATAACCATCTGAACTAGAAGTGTCAGGAAGCATTCTTGGCGAGGGAACGCCATCCCGTTGCAGGATGGCAGCCATGCTCCATTCCCGACGAGGAAGACCCTTGATGCGACCCCAACTGATGCTAGCCGCCGGCGCCCTAGCCATTGCCGGCCCTGTTCACGCCCTTCACCCCTCTCCTCTGGTCGAAGCCGAGTGGCTGAATGAGCAGTTTGGTGGCGATGGCCTGGTGGTACTCGACGTTCGCTCCGCCATCGACGATGGTGGCAACCGTGCCGCCTTCGAGGGTGCCCGCATTCCCGGCAGCCGCTACAGCAGCTATACCGATGCTGGCTGGCGCGAAAGTCGCGGTGAGGTGGCCGGGCTGCTGCCGAACGTCGCCGACCTGGAGGCATTGATCGGCGACCTGGGCATCGGCAACGACGACACCGTGGTGGTGGTCGCCGGCGGAACGGGCCCCACTGATTTCGGCAGCGCTGCACGGATCTACTGGACCTTCAAGGTGCTGGGACACGACGAAGTGACGATCCTCAACGGCGGCTTCGCCGGCTGGGAGGCCCAGGGCTTCGATGTCGCCTCGGGCACCCCCGAGGCACACGCGGCCACCGACTTCGAAGGCTCCCTGCAGGCGCATCTGCTGGCCACCACTCAGGAGGTGGAGACGGCCCGGGAGGCCGGCGAAACACTGGTCGATGCCCGCCCGCCGGGCTTCTTTACCGGCGAGACCCAGTCGCCGGCGACCCGGGCACCCGGCACCATCCCTGACTCGCTGAACCTGCCCCATGATGACGCCCTGGTCGTGCGCGATGGCGCCTACTACCTGGAGCCCGAGCGGTTGAATGCCAATATCGATGCCCTGGGGCTGGATCGCCAGGCGCCCACCGTGGCCTTCTGCAACACCGGCCACTGGGCCGCCAGCGGCTGGTTCCAGCTCAGCGAACTCGGCGGTCTGGAGAACGCCACCATGTATGACGGCTCCATGGCCGAGTGGACACAGGACGACGCGCGGCCCATGCAGTTAGCCGATCGCGACATCGTCAGCGTGGGCGAACTGGTCGACTGACGCCACCCCGCACTTCCCTGAACGCAAGCGCCCCGCGGCATGATCGCCGCGGGGCGCTTGCGTCTCGCCTGTGGTATCCAACCGGTTGTCACAGGCCTGTCGTATCGGCCACTGGCACTATTCCAACCGCTCGGCCAGGGCGTCAAGATCGGTGACGGTCATATCGGGCTCGACGCCCCAGGGGTCGAAGGGCGCATCCAGGCTGCGCCTCACCCAGGCGGCATGCAGTCCCGCGTGGCGCGCCCCGATCACGTCGAAGGGGTTGCTGGAGATCAGCCAGGTATCTCCTGGCGCCACTTCGAGACGGTTGCGCAGATGCGCATAGACCGCCGGGTCGGGCTTGAACCGCTTGATCTCGTCGGCGCTGACCACGTCGTCGAAGTGCTCCCGAATGCCGGCTTGCGTGAGCAGCCCCTCCACCGCCTCCCGGGTGCCGTTGGAGAAGGCGACGCAGCGCACCCCGGCCCGCGTCAGGCGCTGCAGGGCACTGGCCGTCTCCGCAAAGGCCGGCAGCCGGGCGTAGACCGCCATCAGGTGCTCCTTGTCAACGTCGGCCAGGCGCGTCTGCAGGGCACGGTCGGTGAACTCAAGCGCCTCCCGGGTGCACTGTCCGAAGGGCACGTAGGCGCCCATCAAGCCGCGACGGAAGCTGTACTCCAGCTGCTTGTCGCGCCAGCGCCGCGAGAACTCCGCCGCCTGCTCTCCCTTGGCGCTGGCGGCGAGCCGTGCTTCCAGTTCGGTGACCACGCCATGGGTATCGATCAGGGTGCCGTAGACATCGAAGGCCAGTACCGTTGCCATCGTTGCGCTCCTCGGTGGGGTATCGACGAACGAGCATGAGGCCCGAGGCTTCTGGGCTCAAGCCCCAGCTGCTCAAGCCTCGAACATGAGGGCTGAAAAACGCGTCCCGAAAATGAGAGCGCCGCGGAGTCTCCCCCGCGGCGCTCTCGTGGACGGCTGCCATTACGTGTCAGGCACGCACGGCCTGGACGGCGCCCTCGCGCACCAGTTCGTCGGTGACCCTGTCGACCGCTCGGCGGGCGCGGGTGACGATCTCGTCGATCTCGTCGCGGGTGGCGATCAGCGGCGGCGCGAAGCCGAGGATATCGCCCTGGGGCATGGCGCGGGCGATCAGATTCTCGTCCAGCGCGGCAGCGGCAATGCGCGGACCAACCTTGAGTGCCGGGTCAAAGTGCTTGCGGGCTTCGGGCTGGACGGAGAACTCGAGCGCCGCCAGCATGCCCACGCCACGCACGTTGCCGACGATGGGATGATCGCCGAAGGCGGTGGCCATGGCTTGCTGCAGGTAACCACCGGTCTCGGCGGCGTTGGCGGTGAGGCCCTCACGCTCGATGATCGCCAGGTTGGCCAGCGCCGCGGCGCAGCCCAAGGCGTGGCCGGAGTAAGTCCAGCCGTGGCCGATAGGACCGTACTGGCCGGCACCCTGCTCCAGCACCGTCCAGACGCGATCTCCGACGATAACGCCGGAGAGCGGCTGATAGGCGCTGGTCAGGCCCTTGGCCACCGTGATCAGGTCGGGCTTGATACCGAAGAAGTGGCTGCCGAAGTCAGCGCCGATGCGCCCGAAACCGCAGACAACTTCGTCGGCAATCAGCAGCACGTCATACTTGGCCAGCACCGCTTGAATCGCCTCCCAATAGCCCTCGGGCGGTGGCACGATGCCGCCGGTACCCAGCACCGGCTCGCCAATGAAGGCGGCCACGGTCTCCGGCCCCTCGGCCACGATCATCTCTTCGAGCTTGTGGGCGCAGTGGGCGGAGAACTCCCGCTCGCTCATCCCCTCCTGCTCGCCGGCGCGCTGGTAGTAGTAGGGCGCCTCGGTGTGCAGGATACCGGCCATGGGCAGATCGAACTGGTCGTGGAACGCCTTGAGGCCGGTCAGCGAACCGGTGGCCAGGCCCGAGCCGTGGTAGCCGCGCAGGCGGGAGATGACCTTCTTCTTCTGGGGGCGACCCAGCACGTTGTTGTAGTAGCGCACGATCTTGAGCTGAGTCTCGTTCGCGTCGGACCCCGACATGCCGTAGTAGACCTTGGACATGCCGGGGCCGGCGAGCGCAATGATCTTTTCGGAGAGCGCAATCTGCGGTTCGTTGGAGTGGCCTACGTAGGTGTGGTAATAGGAGAGCTCCAGGGCCTGCTGGTAGATGGCCTCGGCCACTTCGGTGCGACCATAGCCGATGTTGACGCAGTAGAGGCCGGCGAAGGCGTCGATGAACTCGCGGCCATCCTTGTCGCGGATATGGATGCCCTTGCCACCGGTAATCACGCGACCCGGCGCATCGCCATGGGCGAAGTCACGCAGATGGCTGGAAGCGTGAAAGGTCACCTTGCGGTCGCGGTCGATCAGATCCTGGTGCTGCTGGCTCATCGTGTTTTCTCTTCGTTGAGGACTCCCCGGCGTCCCGCCGAGGAGAAGGTTCACATCAATCCATCAAGGCCACTCGTCTCGTGAGCCCCGCGACCGCCTCTAGCTCCCGGAAACGGACCCTAAAGCACCGAGGCAGTAATACTTCGTCTCGAGGAACTCGTCGATACCGGTGATGCCACCCTCGCGGCCCAGGCCCGACTGTTTGACACCACCAAAGGGCACCGGCGGCCCGGTCATCTTCACCGAGTTGACCGACACCATGCCGAACTCCAGGGCCCGCAGCAGTTTCCAGATGCGCCGGATATCGTGGGTATAGACGTAGGCGGCGAGACCGTACTCGGTGTCGTTGGCCAGGGCAATCGCCTCGTCATCATCGGCATAGGCCATGACGCCGGCGATGGGAGCGAAGCTCTCCTCCTGCCACAGCCGCATGTCGCGGGTCAGCCCGGTCAACAGCACCGGCATGAAGAAGTTCTCACCCGGCGCCTGGCCCTGGTCGCCGGCCACCAGCGTCGCGCCCTTGGAGATGGCGTCGTCGACAATGCCGGCAGCCTTCCCCACCGCCTGGGCGTGGATCAACGGCCCCATGTCGACCTCGCTCTCCATGCCGTTGCCCACGGTCAGTGCCGCCATTCGCTCGGCGAAGTGCTCGACAAACTCATCATGGATCGACTCGTGAACCAGGATGCGGTCCGCCGCCAGGCAGTCCTGACCGGAGGTCTGAAACTTGGCCGACACTGCGGCGAAGGCTGCCTCCTTGGGGTCCATGTCGGGGCCGACGATAAAGGGCGCATCGCCACCCAGCTCCAGCGACACCCGCTTGACGGTGTTGGCGCACTGCTCAAGTAGCAGGCGACCGACCCTGGTGGAGCCGGTGAAGGAGAGCGCCTTGACACGGGGCTCGGCACACAGCAGCTGCGACACCTCGGCGGGCTCGCCCAGTACCACGTTGAACACGCCGGCCGGAATACCGGCGCGCTCGGCCAGCTCGGCCAGGGCCAGTGCCGAGAACGGCGTCTCGCCGGCCGGCTTGACGATCACCGGGCAGCCGGCGGCCATGGCGGCGGCGGCCTTGCGGGTGATCATCGCCAGCGGGAAGTTCCAGGGCGTGATCAACGCCGCGATCCCCACCGGCTCCTTGAGGGTCCCCAGGGCGGCATTGGGAATGTGGCTGGGGATGGTCTCGCCGAAGGTCCGCTTGCCCTCCTCAGCGAACCAGCGCACGAAGCTGGCGCCGTACTCCACTTCGCCACGGGCGTCCGGCAGCGGCTTGCCCTGCTCCAGCGTCATGAGGATGGCCAGATCCTCACGGTTGGCCTGGAGCAGATCGTACCAGGCCAGCAGGCGCTCGCAGCGCTCATCGGCACGCAGCGCACGCCAGTGCACGAAGGCAGCATCCGCGGCGTCCACAGCGGCGCGGATCTGATGGGGCTCGAGCCAGGGAATGTACCCGAGGGCATCGCCGGTGGCCGGGTCGAACACGGCCTCCTCGCGGCCCCCCTCGCCGTGGGTCCACTTGCCGTCAATATAGGCGTGCTGGCGGAACAGGCGCGGATCGCTGAGCTTGCTGGATAGGTTCATGCGGTATCTCCCTGACGAGCCGGCCGAATTGGCATTGGAGGCCGGCGTCGATGAAACGGTCGAGCCGCCTGAAGGAACTCCTCCAGTGCGGCTCGATGGGATCATGATAAGGGAGATGGGTGGCGGTTACTTTTCGTTAGCCGCCTTGGTGGATGCGCTTTTTTTTGTCCGCCGTCGCCTGACAGGAAGATTTTCCATGCGACCGGTCAGCCCGCATCGGGATTGGTCAGTGCGGCTTCGGTGAACACCAGCAGGCCGAGTTCCGGCCGGTAGCCGTGGATCTCGGTGACATCCAGAGCCTGCAGGAAGTAGAGAATTTCCTCGCTGACGACCTGCCCCGGCACCAGCACCGGGAAGCCGGGCGGATAGGGAATCACGAAGCTCGCGGAGACGACGTCGCGGCCGGCACGCATCTCGGCCTGCAGCTCTCCGTTGTCGAAGCGCAGATACTCGGTGTTCTCCTCGTCATAGCTGAGGAAGTAGGCACACCGGATATCCCCTTCCGGGGTAATGCCGTCGGGGTTCGGACGAAAGGACGCGTGGAAGCGGCTGAAATCGGGCAGCGGCGGCAGTTCCTTGGTCAGCGAGTGGACACGATGCTCGATGATCTTGCGCTCCGGGCGGCTGCTCTCCTCCCAGCGATACTCGAACTCCTTGGCCAGCTTGATCAACACATCGAGTAGATAGGCGATGGAGCCCCGGGTGGTGCCGATATTGGTCATGAAGAGCACGGTGTTGCGCGACGTCTTGTTGATCTGGATACCGTACTTGTTCATCAGGTATTCGTTCTTGAAGGTATCCCCGTCGATGCCCGTGGCGCCGATAGCGATGGTGATACGGCTCGGGTCGACGACGAATTCATCGTTGGCCCAGGCCTCTTCCATCTTGTTCCAGCCGGTGACCGGGTCATAGAAGGTATCGACCCCGGACTGACGATATTCCAGCGGCACCAGATCCTTGTTGATCAGCACGCGGAAGTACTTCTGCAGCAACGGGTGGGTATAGAGCTGCTCGCGCAGCGACAGCGCCGCCTCTACCTGGGCGTGCACCAGCTCGAAGCCCTCCATCTCTGCCTGCATGCGGCCCACGTCCAGCGAGGCGATGATCTGGTAATTGGGCGAGGTCGAGGTGTGGGTCATATAGGCTTCATGGAACGGCGCCTCGACCTTCTGGCGATAGTCCTGATCCCAGACGTGGATCATCGAGCCCTGACGCAGGGAGGTCAGAGTCTTGTGAGTGGAGTGGGTGGCATAGGCACGAATGCGTACCTGATCGGGATCCGGCATCAGGGGCCTATCGAGCCACGTCGCATCATCGTCGGGATCCAGAGCATCGAACTCCGCCTTCCAGACAGCGTACTCCTCATGATAGGAGGCACTGCGATAGCGGTCGCGCAAGGTACGGGCAGCATGCATGGCGGTGCGCGGCCGATAGGTGGGGTTGAAGCCGGCGAAGGCGAACCACGCCTCGTCCCAAAGGAACACCAGGTCGGGCTTGATCGCCAGACACTCCTCCATCACTCGTCGCACATTGTAGACCACGCCGTCGAAGGTGCAGTTGGTCAGCAGCAGCATCTTGACCTTGTGTAGCTGGCCAGATCGCTTGTAGCCGAGCAGTGTCTTCTTGATCTCCTTGAGCGGCACCGCGCCGTACATGGAGTAGTCGTGGAGCGGATAGGAGTCCAGATAGCTGACATGAGCCCCGGCCAACACCATGCCGTAGTGATGCGACTTGTGGCAGTCGCGATCGATCAGCACGATATCGCGCGGCTTGACCAGCGCCTGCACCACGATCTTGTTGGCGGTGGAGGTACCATTGGTCACGAAGAAACTCTGGCGCGCGCCGAAGGCCCGTGCGGCATACTCCTGGGCCTTCTTGATCGGTCCATAGGGTTGCAGTAACGAATCGAGCCCGCCGGAGGTGGCCGAGGTCTCGGCGAGGAAGATGTTGATGCCGTAGAAGTCGATCATCTGCCCGGCCCAGTGGGAGCGGGTGATCGACTTTCCACGCGAGATGGGCATGGCGTGGAAGACCCCGGTGGGCTTCTTGCTGTACTCGCGCAGCGCATCGAAGAAGGGCGTGCGATAGCGATTGTCGATAGCCCGCAGGATAGTGTGATGCTGTTCGATATAATCCGTCTCGCGATAGAAGATGCGATTGAAGTGACGGATATCACGACTGGCCGTGGCTTCCACGTCGCCGCTGGTGACCAGGAACTGATCGATCTCGGGACGCAGCTCGTGGATCATGCTGCTCAGCAGGATACTGCGCTCGGCCTCGGACTGATGCTCAAGTGACTGCTCGGAGATCCCCTCGAGGTAGTTGCGCAAAGCGCTGAGGTTGTACTTCGACTTGTAGGGAAACTCGTAGCGGATCAGGCAGGCCTGGATATTGGGATTGACCAGCACTGCGATAAGGGCATCCTCGAAGCTGCGTACCGTGACCACGTCGTAGACGAAGCGGTCCTCGGGGCGGCGCATATTGTGGAAGGCCTCGCGGACCACCTCCTCCTCCGGTGCCGACAGATTATCGACGATCAGCAGCTCGAAGTAGGGCTGGGCCGAACTGTTCGACGACGGGTGACCACGGCGCAGCTGTGCCAGGGCATCCAGAGTTTCCATGTCCTCGGCATCGGCGTCGGTCTCGCTGAGATCGACGTGGCGCCGCCGGTAGGATTCGCTGATCAGCGCTCGCACCAGGCGCTTGACCACTTTTTCCAGCAGCACATACTCCTGGCGATTGAACAGCCCCCAGAGGTGGCGAAAGTCTTCCTTGGAGGGAAACGCGTGGTAGTCCTCGATGATCTCGAGCCGCGTCAACTTGACGTCGATCGCCTTTACCAGATTCCTGGCTCGGCCATCATCGGTAAGGCGTATCAGCTGGCCCAGGTCGCGTTTGAGGGCGTTCCAGGTATCGGCGCGCAGCTGGGAGATCTTGTGATAAAAGCCCAACGCGGTGTAGGGCGTTTCAGCCTGGCTGGTCTCTTGCATGGCGATACCCTTCCATGATGTTTGTTTTGATCGATATCGATCAGCTGCCGAACCTCTCCTGCACGCCGTAGCGCACGGTGACCCATTCCTCCGGGAAGTGGTCGAAGCTCAGATCCAGATCTAGGCCGGGCCAGTGGTAGCGAACGCAACCCTCCCCGGGACGATAGAAAGCGGAATAGATGGTGCCCAGTCCGCGGCGATAGTCGTGGCGGAACAGCGGCGGCGCCGAGAAAGCCGCCTCCAGACGCGCCTCGCTGGTGGCCTCGTCGTCTACCAGAATGGAGAGCTGGCGTTCGCGGATCAGCGTCTCCGAGGCTAGCGCATGGGCGTACCATTCGATGCGCTTCTGATGGTTGGTGGCGACCGGCACCCGGCGGATGCTCGCCTGGCGATCCGGCCCGATCATCGCCGTCACATAGCGTCCTGCGGCATCGGCCACCGTGATGTTGTAGGCCATGTGGGTAGGCACGCGTGCCAACACCTCAGCGGCCTCGGGCACACTGTCACAGAACTCCAGCAGATAGCGCAGAATCACCGGCGCGCCGAAGCCATCCCCCACCGCCTTGCGCCCGCCGAAGGCGAGCGATACGGCGAGCCCGCGGTCGTTCATGCCATCGAGCACGCCCCACAGGCAGTCCGACATGGCGATCACGCCTCGGTCATTCCAGCGGGTGTAGAGAATGGATCCCTCGCACAGCTCCGGCGGATAGTCGTAATTGCGCGCCAACAGGGTGCTGCCCGGCCGGGCAAGCACGGCCTGGGAGCAGCCGGTGATATAGGGAGGCGGCTGATAGAGACTCAGGAAACGGGAGGCCAGGTCGCCTCCACCCGCCAGCTCACATAGCGCGCGATACGTAGGCAGCAGCTCCGGCATATGCCGGCGCAGGGCGTTGAGACAGGCCAGATATCCCGGACGCTCGCGTTCCCCCTCGGCCAGGTACCACGACTCGTAGGCGGACCAGTGCGCATCGAAGAGCGAACGCCACTTGGGGCCCGGCATCGCCTCGTGCAGGGTGCGAAAGACCAGCGTCTTGTCATCCATTTCCGTAGGTGCCGTCCCCAGGGAAACGGCACCCTCCCCCTTTACAGGATCTTGAAGTTGCCGCCGCCAACGGCATGGCTGACGGCGACCTTTTCCACCACAGGATCCTGCAGCGACTGACCGGCATACTCGCCGCGTATACCGTCGATCCAGGCACGGGCCCGCTCGTTGAGCTGGAAGTCGTCGTCCATCAGCCGCCCGCGCGTGATCAGAATCCCCAGATCAGCCCCCTCGTAGCGGAAGTCACCGGCGCCGCTGATACGCAGGAAGAACCCCTCCTGGTCGTTCTCGGCGGCATGGGGGTGATAGCTGTAGTGGTCATAGGCGATACTGCCGTCGCCGCTCATCTTCCACACACCGGTTTGCGGCGCGCCGGTCAACAGGTCGACGCTCTCGTCGGTGTGCTTGATCACCAGTTGGCTCCAGCTGTCGACGCTCTCGGGATGGGCCCAGCGTTCGTTGATCTCGTTGATATCGAGGTCGAAGTCAACGTCGGAAAACTCCAGCAGGTGGAAGAGGAACAGCGGGATATCGGAGTGCGCGAAGGCGGCCACGTTGGTCAGCGAGCTGGCGCCGGTGACCCGCGGGTTGAGCTCGCCCAGGTAGACCTCGCCGTTATCCATATCGATCAGGAAGTCGAGCTCGAAGTAGCCACGGTAGCCCTCCTCGCGGAGTGCCTCGCCGAACAGGAAGGTGTACTCCCGTGCCTTGTCGCGGATCTCCTGGGTGAAGGCGCCCGCAAACATCTCGTTGCCGCACCAGCCGCCCTTGTAGGGCGTCAGCGACTTGAAGCCCACCAGTTCGGTCATCAGCGGACCGACCACGGTGCCGCAGCGGGTGGCACAGGCCTCGATGGCCGAGCCGCGACAATTGATGCGCTTCATGATCTTGACCTCGGCCTCGGCCTCGATCTCCTCGGCGTGCTTGTAGTAGTCGTCCTCGCTGGCGATAAAGAAGGTGGTGTGGCCGGAATCGCCGAAGGCGGTCTGCACCACCAGATCACTGCCAAGTTCCTGACTCACCTCGCACAGTTCCTGATAGCTGCCCACCTTGGCCAGCACGTTGGGCACGCTGGGCACCCCGGCCTTGTTGCCGATGCGCACGGTCTCGATCTTGTTATCCATCCGCTGACGCAGCGTGGCCGGCGGAAAGGCCACCTTGAGACCCAACTGCTTGCACACCTCCTCGGTGTGCTCATCGAACATCAGAAAGGCGGCGGTTCCCGCGTTTTCTCCGTCGGCCCGGGACTGGATGAAGTCGATGACCTCCTTGTGCTCGAGAAGGTAGTTATTGATGTCCTCGATGCTCTCGAAGTCCCGGGGAAACTTCTCCTTTGGCACAAACACATTGCGCTGCTGACCGTCGAAGCAGTTGATGTAGTTGATATGGCGGAAGTTGCCCACCCAGTCACCAATGCCCAGCAGGTTGAAATTGGTCGCCGAGATAAAGTAGATCGGCTCCTTGTTATTGCGAAAGTGACGGCGGACATCGGCGATGCTGGTGATCTTGTTCATTGTTATCTCTCCAACGATGGCGGAGGGTGAGGGGGCGGCTGCTCTCGCGGCGGGCCGGGTATCAGGGGTCAAGGCGGAGTCCCGACGGCCGAAAAAGCGGCACAGGGCGCGTTTGAGGGACTCCAGCATCATGGTCTCCTTACCGGGACAGGGGGAAGCAGATCAATACTCTTCGACGTCGGCACGCAGCGGCTTGACCAGCGGACCCAGCGTGTCGAGGAAGGGGGAGGAGTTGTTCTCAGTGCGATAGATCGAAAAGTCCGCGCGGCGATCACGAAAGCTCTTGAGGGGCTGACCGAGACCACGTAAGCCGGTCTCGCGTTCGCGGCGCACTCGGTTGAGGTCAATTTCGATGGGCATGACCTCTTCGCCCGTGCCCGCCTGGTGGATCACATCACCGGAGGGGCCGACCACGATGGAACGACCGTTGCCAATGGCCCCCGCACCGTTGATGTCAAAGAAATAGCACTGGTTGACCGCAGCATTGGTCCGAGCAATGGAAAGCTCGATGTCTCGGTCGATGGTGTCGGTCATGGTCGGGTGCAGGATCACCTCGGCGCCCATGGCAGCCAGGGTGCGAGTGGTTTCGGGGAACCACATGTCGTAGCAGATTGACACCCCGAAACGCGCCACGTTGGGCACATCGAAGACCACAAACTCGCTGCCGCTCTCCACCCCCGCCTCGTAGGGAAGGAAAGGAAACATCTTGCGGTAGCGAACCACTACCTGACCGTGAGGGTTGATCACCGACAGGGTGTTGAAAATGCCCTCGTCGGTCTGCTCGAACATGGAGCCAGGAATCAGCCAGATGCGATGCTGCTCGGCGATCTGACAGAACAGCTGCTCGGCATGACTGGGCAGGGGCTGGGCATGGTGCGGCGAGGCGCCCATTGGCATCAGTTCACTGAACAGAACCATCTGTACCTGAGGAAAGCGGCTCATCAGGACGTCGATCCGATGGCGCATGGCGTCAGTATTGTCGCCGTGGTGAAGGGCATGCATCTGCACACCGGCTATAGTGAAATAAGACATCTGGATCTCTCTGCATCAGGCGATCTCGAAACCTCGAGGGCGCTGTCAATTATCTATCGAACATGACCGGCACCGTCTACAGCATGCCGGAAAGATCGCCCGGCACGGTGAGCTCATGCCCACCCTTTTCCAATACTTTATGCCACACAGCCCTGAAAACAATCAACGCTGTACTCGCGCAGTACAGACGTCGGGTGAGAGTAGGAAGGCAAAGCTCATGTAGCGAGATCGTTGCCCGAAAACCCTGATTCCGGGCTCTTGACCGTCTTGGTGACGATATAGGTGAAGTAGCGTTCGATGCCGGCCTCGCCGGTCAGCCAGGTATCGATCAGCCGCTGGTAGGCGTCGATGGAGTCGGCCTCGACCTTGATCAGGTAATCGACGCCGCCACCCACGGCGACGCACTCGGTGACCTCGGGAGTGGCGTGGACAAGGGCCTCGAAGCGAGAAAAACTCTCCGCATTGTGGGCCTTGAGCTCGATCTGCACCCACACGGGCGTCCGCTTGGCCAGCGCCGCCGAATTGATGCGGGCGCTGTAGCCCTCGATGATGCCGGCCTTCTCGAGGCGCCGCACCCGTTCCCAGCAGGGACTGACCGAGAGATTGATCGCCTCGGCCAGCTTCGACTTGGTGATGCGCCCATCCCGGGAAAGGATCTCGAGAATCTTCAGGTCATAACGATCGAGCTTCATGGATGTCTCTAGTGAAGGGTTCAGCCCAGCGAGTCCACCACGTCGGCAATCACCGCAATGGTGTCGCCCATGTTGACCAGGGCCGGATGGCGACGAGCAGCCAGCAATCCGCTGCGGGCGGCATGATACGCTACCGGAGGGGTGCCGCTACGCGTCGGATCAAAGACCCTGGCCACCACCTCGCCCTTTTCTATCCGCTCGCCCAGTGCAAAGGCCAGCTCCAGCACGCCGGAATGCTGGCTCTGCACGTAGCAGCTGGCATCGGGCATATCGAGGTAGACCTGAGGGGCATCGGGCATCTCCACCTCGCCGCCCATCAGGCCATAGTGGATCAGGAAGTTGCGCACGCCGCGCTCGGTGATCGCCATGCTGTCCGGTGTCGAGGTGCCGCCACCGCCCAACTCGGTGGCCACAAAGATCTTGCCCTGGCGCTCCACCGCAGTGTCAAAGAGCGCTGCAGCGTCGAGTTCGAACATCATCATGGCGTAGGGCGCACCGAAGGCCTTGGCGCCTTCCAGAGCCTGGTGCTGCTGCTCGGCGTCCTCCAGTACGTGGGAAGCGCCGAAGGGGATGATGTCCAGGGTGCGTCCACCAGAGTGAAGGTCGAGCACCACGTCACATATCGGCACCATCACTCGGGTGAAGTAATCGGCGATCTTCTCGGTCACCGTACCATCCGGATCGCCGGGGAAGCTGCGATTGAGATTGCCGCCGTCGAGGCCCGACGTGCGCTTGCCAGCCATTACCGCGGGCGTGTTCATGCAGGGCACGATAATCACCCGGCCCCTGACCTCCTCGGCCTTCAGCTCGCTGGAGAGCTTGAGCAGCGAGGTGATGCCCTCGTACTCGTCGCCGTGGTTGCCACCGGTGAGCAATGCCGTGGGCCCCTCGCCGTTCTTGACCACGCTGACCGGGATCATCACGGCCCCCCAGGCGGAGTCATCCACGGAGATCGGCAGCTTGAGGAAGCCATGCTGAACGCCATCGGCATCGAAGTCGACGGTGGCGGAAATAGGGCTGGGACGCTTGGTCATTGTCTTGGGCTCCTTGTTCTTAAACTGCTGGGGTTCAACGCACGAAGAGCTGGCGCGGGAAATCGGCCAGGGTTTCGCAGCCGGTCTCGGTGATCAGGATGCTTTCGGTGATCTCCAGGCCCCACTCGTCTTCCCACAGGCCTGGCATGAAGTGGAAGGTCATGCCCGGCTTCAGGATGGTCTCGTCGGAGGGACGCAGGCTCATGGTGCGCTCGCCCCAGTCCGGTGGGTAGCTGATGCCAATGGGGTAGCCGCAACGAGCGCCGCCGCGGTCGAAGCCGTACTTGTCCATAGCCGAGCCCAGCGCCATGGCAATATCGGCGGTGCGGTTGCCGGGCCGGGCCACCGCCAGCCCCTTCTCGATGCCCTCGAGCAGCGCCGATTCGGCACGGATGAACTCCGCCGGAGGCCGGCCCAGAAAGACGGTGCGCGACATCGGCGCATGATAGCGCTTGTAGACGCCGGCGATCTCGAAGAAGGTGCCCTCCCCTTTCCGGAACGGCGTGTCGTCCCAGGTCAGGTGGGGGGCCGCGGCGTCCTTGCCAGTGGGCAGCATGGGCACGATGGCCGGATAGTCGCCACCGAACACCCGACCGCTCTCGTCGCACCAACCTTCGATGCCCACCCGGTAGATCTCCGAGACCAGCTTGCTCTTCGGCAGGCCGGGTTCAATCACCTCGAGAATCCGCGAATGCATGCCTTCGACGATCTTCGCCGCAACGCGCATGTACTCGACCTCCTGGGGCGACTTGATGGCGCGGCACCAGTTGACCAGGGCGTTGGCATCCATGAAGCGAGCATGGGGCAGCTCACGCAACAGGCTCTGGTAGGCCTTCGCCGAGAAATAGTAGTTGTCCATCTCCATGCCGATCACGCCCAGGTGCCAGCCACGATCCGGCATGATCGACTGGGCCAGGTAGTCCATGGGGTGCATATCAGGGTTCTGGACGTAGTAATCCGGGTAGTAGGTGATGTTGTCCGGGTCGATCCAGCAGGTGCGAAGCGCCCCGTTGGCGTCCATGCGCCGACCGTACCATACCGGCTCGCCCTCGAGGCCGAGCAGCACGCACTGATGCACGTAGAACGACCAGCCGTCATAGCCGGTCAACCAGGCCATGTTGGAGGGGTCGCTGATGATCAGCACGTCGATGCCTCGGCTGGCCATCTCGGCGCGTACCTTCCACAACCGGCTGGCGTACTCGTCTCGGGTAAAGGGCAGGTTTACCTGGGTCATTAGGCCACTCGCCAAAGCAACATCAAGAAAATCGGCCCTCTCGTTGAGGAGAAGGCCGGCCAGGGTCATTGTCACGAACTTGTGCCTCGATGGGCCGCAGTCCGGTTAGCCATACCAGCAGTCGGGAGAACCCGCCTATGGGGGGAGGTTACTGCCAACCCACGGTAGGTGGTCAAGCATTTACTGCACCGTCTAATGAAGGCGCGACAATCCTTGTTCGTCGCGCCCATGGCTTCCATGATGGCCATCCGCCATAAGTCAGGAGGAGCCATGAAGGTACTGGTGCATATCGATGATGCCGAGCAGTGGCGAGATGCCCTGAGCGAACGTCTGCCCAAGGCGGAGATCATCACGAGTTCGGCGCCCCTCGAGCAGCGTCGTGAAGCCGATTATCTGGCGGTCTGGAAGCCATCCGAGGCGCTGCTGCGCGAGCCGACAGCGCTCAAGGGCATCGTCAACCTGGGCGCTGGGGTGGACGCTCTGCTGAACAACCCCGGGCTTCCCGAGGGGGTGCCCATCGTGAAGCTACGGGACGCCGGCATGGGGGATCTGATCGGCGACTATGTGCGCTACGGCATTCTTCACTTTCAGCGTGACTTCGACCGCTATCGCCGCCAGCAGCACGCACGCCAGTGGCGAGAACACGCGGTGGTCGACAAGGTCGACTGGCCGGTGGGGGTGCTGGGGCTGGGCGCCATCGGTGCCAAGGTTGCCGCCATGGTGGCCGCCGATGGCTTTCCGGTCCACGGCTGGAGCCGCTCGGAAAAGTCGCTGGATGGCATCATCTGCCACCACGGCGACGCGGGTCTCGAAGTGCTGCTGGACCGGGTGCGCACCCTGGTGCTGCTGCTGCCGGATACCCCCGCGACCCGCCGACTCATCGATACCCAGGCACTGGCTCGGTTGCCCGAGGGCGCCAGCCTGATCAATCCCGGCCGCGGCACCCTGATCGACGAGGCCGCCCTGCTCGCCGCCCTCGGGCCTGGCAACGACGCCGGGAGTGGAGGCCGGCTGCGCGGCGTCATTCTGGACGCCTTCCCCGAAGAGCCGCTGCCTGAGGCAAGTCCGCTTTGGCGCCATCCCCGGGTGTGGATTACCCCCCACATGGCCGGTCCCACCCCGCTTGGCGAGGCCATGGACCAAGTGGCCGAAGCCTTGCGCGCTTTCGAGGCGGGCGAGCCCCTCGAGACCGTGGACCCCGCCGCCGGCTATTGAGTCGATCAACGGCACGCCCCTACACGAAGCCCGGCACAGGCATTACGCTGAGAGGTGACACCCGTCGACCTCCAAGGAGGCATGTGATGGCAATGCAAGTGGATTATGGTTCCCGCGATGCCCTGCTGGTCGTGGACATGCAGAATGACTTCTGCGAGGGCGGCGCCCTGGCAGTCGAGGGAGGCAGCGCCCTGGTGTCGGGCATCAATGCCGAGATCGACGCGGCTCAGGCATCCGGTGCCCTGGTGGTCGCGTCACGGGACTGGCACCCCGTCGACCACGTTAGCTTCACGCATCGCGGTGGCCCCTGGCCGGTGCATTGCGTACAGGACACCGAAGGCGCGGCCTTCCATCCCGACCTGGCGCTTCCCGATCACGCCATCCGCGTCAGCAAGGCCACGGCCTTCGATGCCGACGCCTACTCGGCCTTCGATGGGACGGGTCTTGGTGGCTACCTCAAGGAGAAGGGCATCACGCGGGTCATCATCTGTGGCCTGGCCCTGGACGTCTGCGTCAGGGCCACGGTCCTCGAAGCCCGTCGAGAGGGATTCGATACCCTGTTGCTGGAGCGACTCTCCGCGGCGGTAGATCCCGATGCCGTGACCCGGTGCCGACACGAATTCACCGAGGCCGGTGCCGAGGTACGCACATGAACAGCACAAACTCCCCACGCGTAGACGACAATGAGCTGGCGCTGCTCACTGATCTCTACCAGTTGACCATGACCCAGGCCTACTGGAAGGAGGCGATGCAGGAACGGGCCACATTCAGTCTCTTTTTTCGCAAGATGCCGCCGACCCGACGCTTTATGCTGGCCTGCGGTCAGCAGCACGCCGCGGCACTGCTCAGTCGGTTGCGCTTCGGCGACACGGCCCTCGAGGGCCTCGCCGGCACTGGTCTGTTCGACCCGGGCTTTCTCGACTGGCTGAGCAACTGGCGCTTCGAAGGCGACATCTGGACCCTCCCCGAGGGCACCCCGGTATTTGCCAACGAGCCGCTGCTGGAAGTGGATGCGCCCATCGCCCAGGCCCAGCTCCTCGAGAGCCTGGTGATGAACCTGGTGCAGCTGGAAACGGTCCTCGCTTCCAAGGCGGTCCGCCTGGTGATCGCCGCCCGGGGCCGCCCGGTAGTGGATTTTGGCATGCGCCGCATGCACGGCGTGGATGCCGCGGTTCGCGGCGTGCGGGCCTACCGCACCGCAGGGCTGGCTGGTACCAGCAACGTCCTCGGGGGCCTTCGACACGATCTGGCGATCAACGGCACCATGGCGCACAGCTATATCCTGGCCCATGACGACGAGCGGGAGGCCTTCCGCGCCTTCGCCCGTCACTACCCCGGTACCACCCTGCTGGTCGATACCCACGACACCCTGGATGGGGTCCGCAAGGTAATCGAGATCATGCACGAGGAGCCCGAGGTCGGCGTGAAGGCGGTCAGGCTCGACTCCGGCAACCTGGGTGAACTGGCCAAGGGGGCGCGCGCCCTGCTCGATGAAGCAGGGCACGCTGACATAACCATCGTCGCCAGCAGTGGCCTCGACGAACACAAGATCCAAACGCTGCTCGAGGATGGCGCGCCCATCGATGCCTTCGGCGTCGGTACCCAGATGGGCGTGTCGGCGGATGCCCCGGTGATCGATCTGTCCTACAAGCTGGTGGAGTATGCCGGCACCCCGCGGGTCAAGCACTCCCCCGGCAAGATCAACCTCCCCTGCCGCAAGCAGGTCTATCGCCAGGTTGACGCCCAGGGCCGTTACGTCGGCGACATTATCGCCCTGCGTGACGAACCGGGCATCTCGGGTGAACCGCTGTTGCGCCCCCTGGTGCGCAACGGCGACCTGTCTGTGGAGGAGATGGCGCTCGCCGACGGCGCCCGGGAGCGGACGAAAGCGACCCTGGACCGCCTTCCGGTCGCTCTGCGCGAGCTGGACCCGGGCGAGGCGGACTACCCGGTCAGCCTGAGCCCCGGGCTTGAGGCACTAAGCCGCCGGCTGTGAGGAAGTAGACTGTGCAGGAACCCGGCACGCTGGAACCCATGTCCAGCGCATGGGTCCACAGCACTGCCTTCGCCCATCGAGAACCACATGCCCTTCAGATGCCTGCTGATGTCCCTGCTGTTATGCCTGCCGCTGGCCACCACGGCGGCTGAGCTGCCGGCTGTCCCGGCGCCCGAGTACCGCAAGGCGGAGCCGGTGGCCGAGAGTGCGGCCCGGGTAGCTCCCCTTCCCTTCACCGCCCGCTACCGTCTGGAGGTAAGCGGCTGGCCCAGCACCAACGTTGAGCATCGGCTCTCTCGTGACGGCGCTTCCTGGCACAGCGAGATGAGTGCCGCCGTCGCCATGGCGCGAGGAGAAGAGAGCAGTCGCTTCCTGATCAAGGAACATGGGGTACGCTCGCTGCAGTACCTCAGCGGCTACTCCCTGCTGGGACTGGGCAGCGACTACCGTCTCACTTCTGACGATCTAGCCATCCTGCCTGACCGTCAGGCGGCCCTCTTCGATCTCTCGCGCCGAGTACTTGACGATGACTGCCAGAAGGCGTGTGCCATCCACTACCAGGACCACCGCGGCCGCGAAGAGCACATGGAGTACCGTGTCCTGGGACTCGAGCGTCTGAGTTTGCCCGCCGGAGAGTTCGAGGCGATGGCGGTGGAAGTCACCCAACCCGGCAAGCCCGAGCGTCGTATGGTATTCCGCTTCCACCCCGAAGTGCCCGGTCTGATACTCGTCGTGGACTACCATCGTGAGGGCGAGCGCAGGAGCCGCCTCTCCCTTACCAAGCTCTCGCTGCTGGAGTAAGCCGCGCCCTGGGCCTGCCACGCGGCCTCCGGGCTGCTAGAGTAGCGGGCCTTCCGTCGCCGCCCCGGAGACGGTACAGGGGAAGGAACTCTTGATGCTGAGCGGACTGGTGATCGTGCTGCTGCCGCTGGTACTGGGCTATCTGGTGCCGGTCCATCGCACTGATCTGATGGCGCTGATCAACCGCGGGGTGAATGCCTCGATCTTCGTCATCCTGCTGCTGATGGGTGTCAGCCTGGGAGGGCTCGACGATCTGGCAGACCAGCTATCGCGCATGGGCGGCCAGGCACTGACCCTGTTCGCCGTGATCGGCACCTGCAACCTGGCAGGGCTCTGGTGGCTCTCGAATCGCCTGGTCCTGCGTGCCGACCCCGCGCAGGTGGTGCCCGGCGCTCCCACCAGCAAGCTGGCGGCCATGGCCGGCTCCCTCGCTCTGGTGGGAACGGTTCTGCTCGGCGCGCTGCTCGGCCTGGCGGGCAGGGCGGTGACACTACCCGGCCTCCACGCGGGCGCCGAGACCCTGGCCGAGTGGGTGCTCTATGCCCTGCTGGCACTGATCGGCTGCCAGCTGCGCAACTCCGGCATGCCGCTGCGCCAAATCCTTCTCAACCGCCACGGCCTGACCATCGCCCTGATGCTGGCCGCCACTTCGCTGATCGGCGGACTCCTCGCCGCCCCGCTGCTTGACCTGCGCCCCAGCGAAGGGCTGGCCCTGGCCGCCGGCTTCGGCTGGTACTCGCTCTCCGCTATCCTGGTGGGTGACCAGTTGGGGCCGGCGCTGGGAGGCGTGGCCTTCTTCAATGATCTGGCCAGAGAACTGCTGGCCTTCGTGCTGATTCCCCTGCTGATCCAACGCCATGCGGCGCTGGCCATCGGCTATGGTGGCGCCACCTCGATGGACTTCACCCTGCCGGTGATCCAGCAGCACGGGGGGATCACCTGCGTGCCGGTGGCAGTGGTGTCGGGTTTTATCCTGTCGCTGCTCTCGCCGCCACTGATCCTGTTCTTCCTGTCGCTGTGACCTGACGCTTGCGCAGCACGGCTTGCATGCCGCTTCCACATTTCGTGACCATTGGCTGCATCGCTTCGAGCGATGCTGTTCACTTCGTTCCCCTGCTCGAGGCGCTCATGAACCGCCCGTCCTTCTCCTCCGTGGTTCGCTTTCACCGTCAGCGCGGACGCCTCGGCCTCGGCGCTCTGCTTGCCCTGCTGGTCCTGGCCGGGGCCGTGGTCCTGGCCTGGTGGCTGCTCAGCCAACCACCGCGGGTCGAGCGACGCCCCACGCCAGTCTCGGCCCCGCCCCTGGTCGACGCCATTACCGTCACCCCCGAGGCCGTGGCGCCCTCGCTGCACGGCTTCGGCCGTGTGGTGGCCGAGCGCGAGGCACGTCTGGCCAGCCGAGTCGCCGGACGCCTGGAGGCCTTCACGCCCGGCTTGCTGCCAGGCCGCATTGTGGAAGCGGACGCCCCGCTTGCTCGGCTGGACGACACCGATCTCGCACTCGCCCTGCGCGAGGCCGAGGCGTCTCTGATCCAGGCCGAGGCGGCCCTGGCCATGGAGCGCGGCGAGCAACAAAGGGCTCAGGCCGAGTATCAAAGCTTCGGCCGAGTGCTGCCCGCCGAGCGACGCGCCCTGGTGCTGCGCGAACCACAGTTGCGGAGCGCCCAAGCCGAGGTGGAACGTTCCCGTGTCGGCCGTGACCGTGCTCGCCTCGATCTCGAACGGGCCACCCTGACAGCACCCTGGCGAGGCATGGTTCAAGCTCGCCTGCTGGGGGAAGGCAGCGAGGTGAGCAGCGGCACCGAGCTTATCCATCTGGTGGACGTCTCGCGCTTCTGGGTCCAGGTCTCGCTGCCCGGGGAGTCACTACCCTGGCTCGAACTCGCCACCGAAGCCACCGCCGGAAGCGCCGTCACGCTGACCAGTCGCAGCTGGCCCGCCGGCAGCGCGCGGCGGGGAGAGCTGCTCTCGGTGCTGCCCAGCCTGGAGGAGAATGGCCTGCAGGCCCAGTTGCTGGTGGCGGTGGAGGATCCCTTGGCGCTTGCCGACAAGAACCACGGCTCTCCGGCGCTGCGCCTGGGCGACGTGGTTCGCCTGGACTTCCAGGCACGCGAACGCGACGATCTGATCGCCCTGCCCTCCGCCGCCCTGCGGCCCGGCGACGAGGTCTGGCTGCTGGACGAGGAGGAACGCCTGCGTCGTCGCCCGGTCGTCGTGTTGCATCGCGATGACCATCGGGTGCTGGTGGCCGAGGGCCTGACAGACGGCGAGCGGGTCATCACCTCGCCGCTGGGCCAACCTCGGGAAAGCATGCCCCTGCGCACCGCCGATCGCGGCGACGAACGAGGGGTAGGCGAGACCGCCCCAGCGACGACGGAGACCCGACAATGACGCGCCGCGGCCCCATCGCCTGGATGGTTCACCACGGCGTGGCCCCCAATCTGCTGATGCTGCTGTTGATCATCGGGGGACTGATGGCCTCCACCACCATCAAGAAGGAGGTCTTTCCCGACTTCGAGCTGGAGATCATCACCGTCGCCATCAGCTATCCCGGCGCCACCCCCGAGGAGGTGGAGCGCAGCCTGCTGCTGCCCCTGGAGGCAGCGCTGGCGGGCGTCGACGGCATCGACGAGCTGACCGCCACCGCCACCGAGAGCGTCGGCCGGGTTTCCGCCAGCCTGGTGGAGGGAGTGGAAGTGATACGGGTCTATCAGGAGATCCAGCAGGCCGTGGGGACCATCACCAGCCTGCCGGCCGCCGCCGACCCGCCACGCTTCGGCCTGGCGGGTCGCTCGCGCAGCGTGATGAATCTGCAGCTGCACGGCTGGATCGACGATCAACTGCTCCACGACCTGGCCGAGGGCCTGCGCGCCGATCTGCAGGCTGTCTCTGGCATCTCACGCGTGGAGCTCTCCGGCAACCGCGAACGCGAAATCCAGGTACTGCTCGGCGAAGACGCAATGCAGCGCCACGGCCTCGACCACCGCCAGCTCGCCAACCTCATCGGCGACGAGGCCCTGGATCTGGCCAGCGGGCGGCTGACCACCGGTGAGGGAGAGTGGCTGATCCGCTACCAGGGGCGCCGCGACGACGTCCGCGAATTCGCCGAGCTGCCGATCCTGAGCAGCGCCGATGGCAGCCAACTGCGCCTGGGCGATATCGCCCGGATCGAGCGCGGTTTTGCCGAAACCGACCGCGAGATGCTCTATAACGGCGCGCCGAGCCTGACCCTCGATGTCTATCAAATCGGCGACCAGACGCCCATCGGCATCTCGGATGCCGTGCACGCCCAGCTTGAACGCCTCCAGGCGAGCCTGCCGGAAGGGGTGAGCCTCGCGGTCTCTCGGGATACTTCCGAGGTCTACCGCGACCGCCTCGACCTGCTGCTCAAGAACGCCTTCCTGGGCCTGGCCCTGGTGCTGGTGCTGATGGGGCTTTTCCTGGAGGCAAGGCTGGCCTTCTGGGTCACCCTGGGCATCCCCACCGCCTTCCTCGGCGCCCTGCTGTTCCTGCCCTGGTTCGGCGTTTCCATCAATATGATGTCGATGTTCGCCTTTATCATCGCACTGGGCATCGTGGTCGACGACGCCATCATGGTGGGGGAGAACATCCACAGCTACCGCGAGCAGGGACTCTCCCCACGCGAGGCCGCCGTGCGCGGGGCCCGGGAGATGGCGATACCGATCACCTTCGCCATCCTCTCCAACATCGTGGCCTTTCTGCCGCTGCTGTTCCTCCCCGGGTTCCTGGGCATGATCTTCGCCGTGGTTCCGTTGGTGGTGATCACAGTCTTCCTGGCCTCCTGGCTGGAGGCGCTGTTCATTCTGCCCGCCCACCTGGCCCACCGCGCTGGCAGTCGCGAAGCGCCGGCCTGGCGCCGCCCACTGGACCGGATTCGCCAGGGGCTACAGGCATGGCTGGCTCACGTCACCCAGCACCGCTTCGCGCCCTTCCTTCAGCGCTGCCTGAACCAACGGCTGCTCACGGTCAGCCTCGCCGTGGCGGTGCTGGCGGTCGCCCTGGCCTTCGCCATGAGCGGACGACTGGGCTTCTCGCTGATGCCCCGGGTGGAGTCGGACCGGGTCCAGGCCACGGTCACGTTGCCGGTGGGCAGCCCTATCGCCGACGACCGCGCTATCCGTGACCGGCTGCTGGACGCCGCCGACGCGCTGGCAGCGCGCGATCAGGGCCCGGTCTTTATCGCCAGTCGCGCCCAGATCGACGGCGATCGCCTCGCCGTGCAGCTCACCCTGGAGCGTGACAGCCTCGACGCCTGGCCACCCTCCCGGGTGGCCAGGGAGTGGCGTCAACTTGCCGGGGAGTTCAGCGGCGCTCAGTCGGTGCGCTTCGAGTCCGACGTGGGCGGCCCCGGTGCAGGGGCCGGACTGACCCTGCGCCTCTCGCACCCCGACAGCCGAGCCCTCGAGGGGGCCGCCACCCGTCTGGCCGAGGCGCTGGACGAGTTCGAGGGGGTCACCGACATCGACAGCGGTCTGGCTGACGGCAAGCCCCAGTTGGAGATCCGCCTGTCGCCCGAGGGCCGTGCGCTGGGCCTCACCGGCGCCGACCTGGCTGGCCAGCTTCGCGCCCCGCTGCAAGGGATCACCGCACTGGAGCAGTTCGTGGGCCGCCACGAGATCAGCGTGGAGGTGCGCCTGCCTGCCGAGGCGCGCCAGAGCCTCGCCGACCTTCACCGGCTGCCGATTCGAACCCCCGAGGGCCTCCTCGTGCCGCTGGCCAGGATCGCCGAGATCGAGCTCGGCCAAGCCGCCGCCACGCTGCAACGCATCGATGGCAGGAGGATCATCAGCGTCACCGCCGATGCCGCCGGTGAGGGACGCATCAATCAGATCCTGGCAACCCTGGAGGCGGATATCTTCTCCGCCCTGCAGGCCGGCTGGCCAGGGCTCGAGATCACCCCCGGCGGACGCCAGCAGGAGACCGCCGACAACGTCTCCACCCTCACCCGCGCTGCCTGGCTGACGCTGATCGCCCTCTACGTCCTGCTGGCCATCCCCTTCCGCAGCTATCTTCAGCCGCTGCTGGTGCTGGCCGCCATTCCCTTCGGCATTATCGGCGCCATGGCCGGGCATATGATCATGGGCTTCGGCCTCTCGGTGATCAGCCTGATGGGCATGCTGGCGCTCTCCGGCGTGGTGATCAACGACGCCCTGGTGCTGATCGACTACGCCAACCGCCGACGCCGCGAGGGCATGGGCGCCCGGGAGGCGATCGTCGCTGCGGCCACTCGCCGGCTGCGTCCGATCATGATGACCACCCTGACCACCTTTCTCGGCCTGGCGCCGATGATCTTCGAGTCCTCTCGCCAGGCCCGTTTCATTATTCCCATGGCGATCTCGCTGGGCTTCGGCATGCTCTTCGCCACCTTTATCCTGCTGCTGCTGGTCCCCTGCCTCTTTCTGATGCTGGAGGGCCTGCGCGAGCGCTTCCAGGGCCGCGGCCCCCAACGCGAGGATGTCTCTCCATGAATCTGCGCCTGCCCCGCCCCGCCGTTTCGCGACTGGGGGTCAAGCTCTTTGTGGTGATCCTGGCGGTCAACGTGGCCATCTCCGGCCTGGTTTTTCTGGCCATCTCGCGCAGTCTCGACCGGGGCTTCATCGAGTACCTGGACACCACCCAGGCCAACCGTGCCGAAACCCTCGCCGAGGGGCTCGGCGAGGAGTGGGCACGGCGCGGGGACTGGCAGTGGCTGCGGGTCTCGCCCTCGGCTTGGCAGCGCCTGGTCCGCCAGCAGCTTTGGCCCGGCGCCAGCTCGCCGCCCCGGGGCATCGAACGCCGCCTGGGCGATCCCAAGGACTTCGTGCTCCACGACGCCTCTGGGCTGCCGGTGATCGGCCTGCCACCGGACGACGAGGAGGAGGCCGCCACCCTGCGCTGGCTCCCCATCCTCCACGAGGACGAGCGGGTCGGCACCCTGGGCTACCGCCCACCGGAGCAGCTGATGGCACGCATGGATCATATCTTTCTGGCGCGTCAGCAACGCAACCTGGCGATCATTGTGGGGTCTCTCGGGGTCGCCTCACTGCTGCTGGCAGGCGGCCTCTCATGGTGGCTGGGTCGGCGAACCCGCAGCATGGCACTGGCGACCCGTCGCCTCACCGAGGGCGACTACAGCACCCGGCTACCCGAAAAGGGACGCGACGAGCTCTCCCGGCTCTCCCGGGACTTCAACGTGCTGGCTGCCACCCTGGAGGCAAGCCGTGAGGCGCGCAGCCGCTGGGTGTCCGACATTGCCCACGAACTGCGTACCCCGCTGGCGGTGCTGCGCGGCGAGATCGAGGCAATGCAGGACGGCATTCGCCGCCTGGATCAGGACAGCCTGCACTCCCTGGCTCAGGAGGTGGGCCAGCTCGAAAGACTGGTGGCCGACCTGCGCCTGCTCTCCCAGAGCGATGCCGGCGCCCTGGAGGTGCAGCTCGCTCCGCTGGACCTCGCCGAGAGCCTCGCCGAGCGACTCGACGAGGCGGAAGGATGGATCACCGACAGCGGCATCACGCTGGAAACCCGTATCCAGGGCGAGGCCTGGATGCGCGGCGACGTCCAGCGCCTGCGGCAACTCTGGAACAACCTGCTGGACAACACCTGTGCCTACACCCGGTCACCGGGACGGCTGCGGATCACCCTTATCGCCACTTCCCGAGGTATTCGGGTCACGTGGGAGGACAGTGCCCCCGGAGTGCCAGATGGCGAGCTTGAACGGCTGACAGAGCGCCTCTATCGGGTGGAAGGCTCGCGGAACCGGGCCAGCGGCGGCAGTGGCCTGGGGCTCTCCATCGCTGCCGCCCTGGTCAAGGCCCATGGCGGTGAGATGCGCCCCTCTACCTCGCCGCTGGGTGGGTTATGCTGGACGATGATGTTTCCAACGCTCGATGACGACCGCTTCAGGGAGGAGATCACATGACATCACAGGGAAACGCGGAATCGCAGATCCTGATCGTCGAGGACGAGCCCAAGATTGCCCGGCTGGTGGCCGACTACCTGGAGGGCAGCGGCTTTGCCACCCACCACCTGGACCACGGCGACGCCGTGCTGCCCTGGCTGACGGAAACACGTCAGGCGGGTCAGGGCCCCGTTCTGGTGCTGCTTGATCTGATGCTGCCCGGCACCGATGGCCTGACCCTGTGTCGCGAGATCCGCCAGCGCTGGCCGGCGCTGCCGGTCATCATGCTTACCGCCCGGGTCGAAGAGGTGGACCGTCTGCTGGGCCTGGAGCTGGGTGCCGATGACTATATCTGCAAACCGTTCAGCCCTCGGGAGGTCGTCGCCCGAGTCAAGGCGGTATTGCGCCGCAGCCAGGGTACCGACAACCCCGACCATGCCGCCGGCAGCAACCTGGTGCTGGATGAGGAGGGCTGGCGAGCGCTGGCCGATAGCCAGGATCTGGGCCTCACCGCCGTGGAGTTTCAGCTGCTCAAGGTCATGATGCACGCGCCAGGTCGGATCTTCTCCCGGGACCAGCTGATGGATCATATGTACCGCGACCACCGCATCGTCTCCGAGCGCACCGTGGACAGCCACGTCAAGAAGCTGCGCCGCAAGATCAGCGAGGTATGGCCAGAACGCGAAGTGATCCGCTCGGTCTACGGGGTCGGCTACAAGTATCAACCCGAGGAGTGATAGCGGCGCCGCATGCACGACCTTTGCACGATGGCTGCACGTCTCTTGCACTGCGCGGAGCGAAACTGGGATCGTCAACCCAAGGCGCCAAGGAGTGCCCCCATGAAGACGATCGTTTCCCGCAAGCTGCTGGCCCCCGCCCTGCTCGCCATTGCCATTGCACCACTGGCTCTCTCAGCCACGGCCGCTCAACACGGCAAGGGCGCAGACCTTCACAATGAGCAGCGCCAGGAGCAGCGCGCGCAGTGGCAGGAGGACCGCGCAGAATACCGGGCCGAAAAGCGCCAGGCACTCTTCGAGCGCGCCGGCATCGATGCGCCAGCCCGCGAGGCGCTGGAAGAGGCAAGAGGCGAGCACCGCGAGGCGATGCGCCAGCTCCATGAACAGCACCGTGAGCGCATCAATCAGATCCTCGACGACAACCAGCGCGCCGCCATGGAAGAGGCCCGCGGCGAGATGCGGGAGGAGCGTCGCGCCCAGATGATGGGGCAGCGTCGCGCCGACATGCAGGAGCGCCTGGAGGCTCTGGTGGACGAATGGGGGCTCTCCGATGAGAAGCGCGAGGCCCTGCGTGAGACCCGCGAGGCGATCTACGCCGACATGGCTGAGCTGCCTGAGCAAGACTTCGACTCCCGCACCGAACGACGCGATGCCATGCGCGACATGCGCGACCGCCACCAGAAAGCACTGGGTGATATCCTCAACGAGGATCAACTCGAGGAGCTGCGCACCACCATGATGCCTCGTGGAGCGCGTGGCTATGGCATGGAACATGACACGCCCTACCGCGGCCACGGCGACAAGCGCATCAACTGAGCTCCGCTGATTACCCAGACCCCATCGCCTTGATGGGGGTATCCGTTCCGGGGGCGCCAAGTGGCGCCCCTTCGCCCTTGTCTGACTCCCCCTGCAACAGCAGAACCGCTTGCGGCAGCGCAACAGACAGGCGTAACGTAATGGCTCCTGCTCTTTAGCGTGCAAAGGAATCGCCATGTCCCGTGCTTCCCCACGGCGCGGCTATCGTCTCCCCGTTCCCGGCAGCGCCCTGCTTGCCACCTGGCGCGCGGGCTATGGCCTTGTCGAACTGCGCCGCGATCTGTTGGCCGGCCTGACCATCGGTATTGTCGCCGTGCCGCTCTCCATGGCTCTGGCCATCGCCACCGGGGTGCCGCCCCAGCACGGGCTCTATACCGCCATCGTGGCCGGCGCCATTATTGCCCTGACCGGCGGCTCCCGCTTCAACATCTCCGGTCCCACCGCCGCCTTCGTGGTGATCCTCTTTCCCATCGTCGCGAGCCACGGTGTCGGTGGCCTGCTGATCGCCACCCTGATGGCAGGGCTGATCCTGATAGCCCTGGGTCTCGCCCGGCTGGGCAGCCTGATTCAGTTCGTGCCCTACCCGGTGGTGCTCGGCTTCACCGCCGGCATCGCAGTGGTGATCGCTCTGCTGCAGCTCCCCGACTTCCTGGGGCTGGCCGGGGTCGAGCTGGGCGACAGCACCCCGCACAACCTGGCCGCCATCGTTAGCGCCCTGCCGAGCCTGGCCCCGGCCGAGCTCGGTATCGGCCTGGTGACTCTGGGCACCCTGATCCTCTGGCCTCGATTCAAGCTGCCGATCCCCGCCCCGCTGGTGGGGCTGGTAGTGGGCACCCTGGCGGCCCTGGCGGTGAGTGCCGCTGGCGTCGAGGTCGCCACCATTGCCTCACGCTTCAGCTGGGAGTTCCAGGGACAGAGCGGCAACGGCATCCCGCCCTTTGCCCCCAGCCTGGTGGTGCCCTGGCGACTGCCGGGCTCCGATGGCACCCCGCTGACGGTGGACTTCGCGCTGATCCGCGAGCTGCTCGGCCCGGCGCTGGCCATCGCCATGCTGGCAGCCATCGAGTCGCTGCTCTGCGCGGTGGTAGCTGACGGCCTGACCCGCACCCGCCACGACCCCAACGCCGAACTGGTCGGCCAGGGGCTCGGCAACGTGGTGGTACCCTTCTTCGGCGGCATCACCGCCACTGCAGCCCTGGCGCGCACCGCCACCAACATCCGCAGTGGCGCGGTCTCGCCGATAGCCGGCGTGGTCCACTCTCTGGTGGTGCTGCTGGCGGTGGTGCTGCTGGCCGGGGTGCTGGGCTATGTGCCCATGGCGGCACTGGCCGCGCTGCTGTTTATCATCGCCTGGAACATGAGCGAGGCGCGCCACTTTGCCCACACCCTGAAAAGTGCCCCGGGCAGCGATGTGGCGGTGCTGGTGATCTGCTTCGCCCTTACGGTGATCTTCGACATGGTGCTGGCGGTGGCCGTGGGCATGGGCCTGGCCGCGGCGCTGTTTATCCGTCGCATGGCCAGCCTCACCGAGGCGCGCCAACTCCTTGCCGGCGAACGCGAGGCGCCGCCGACCCTGCCCCGCGAGGTGGCCTTCTACGATATCAACGGCCCGCTGTTCTTCGGCGCCGCCGAAAAGGCCGTCGCATCACTGCGAGTGGTGGATCCGGAGGTGAAGGTGATGATGCTGGACGTGCGCGACGTGCCGAGCCTGGACACCACGGCCATCGTCGCCCTGCAATCGCTGGTGGAGGAACTGCGCGGCCAGCGTATCGGGCTGATCTTCGTCGGCATGCCCGCGCGGATGGTCATCAAGCTCAGGCGCGCCGGCCTGCGCCGCGAGGCGGGGCGGCTGGCCATGGTGAGCAGCCAGGCCCACGCCAGCCGCCTGGCCGAGCGCTGGTTGGCACAGAATTGAGAGAGGCCCCGTCAAAGGTAACGACCAGTCGCCCGATCCCGCCATTGACCACGGCGGGATCGGACTGGAAGCTACCTCCTGCGCAGCTCATAGCCGCGGATCATCAGCCCGGTCGAGGTACTCGATGCCCCAGGGCCCGGTACCGTGCAGTTGGATCACGGTCTCGCCCTCGGCATAGCCGAACATGGCGTCGCCAGGCGACATGATGGCATAGCCGCCCACCGGCAGCCGCATGGTTGCTGTGGGATCGAAGGTCTCCCCATGGGCAAAGTGCAGGGTACCGGAGAGCACCGTGACACGCTCGTAGGCCGGATGGACATGGGGCCGGATCTCGTAGCCGTCCGCCAGCCGCAGCCGGAAGGTGAAAGGCGCCTCCTCTGCCAGGTTGCCCTCGATGACGGCAATCTCGGCGCCCTCGCCCATGGAGCCCACCGGCCCCCAGGAAAGTTCATCAGGCGTTCCGAGCAGGTGGCCATCGCCCAGGTAAGGAGACGCCTGGATGGCAGCCCCCGGCAGGGTCAGGGCCAGCAGGAGCGTTGCGGTGGTCAGGGTGGTGTGCAGATTCATGGTCGTGTCCTCTCGTTGTGGTTATCCTGCGGGACCTCGTCCATCGTTCAGGCCTTGATGGCCAGCAGTGAGATGCTCTTCACGCCCCACGTCTCGCAGGCGCCGCGAGCCGACTCGGTCAGGAAGCGGTATTCCGGGTGCTCACGGAAGGTGTGGACGACGAGGCCGGCGGCTTCGATGGCCGCCCGATAGTCGTCCTGCTGGCTCGCGCCGCCGATGCAGGCGGCCCACAGCGTGGCATCGCAGGTCACGCTCTCCGGCAGCGGCGACTCGGTAACGATATCAGCCAGCGCCAGGCGCCCGCCGGGCTTCATCACCCGGGCCGTCTCGGCGAAGACCCGGGGCTTGTCCGCTGAGAGGTTGATCACCCCGTTGCTGATCACCACCTCGGCGCTGGCGTCCGGGAAGGGCAGCGCCTCGATGTAGCCAGGATGGAACTCCAGGTGGTCAAAACCTCCCTCATGCGCCAGTCGGGCGGCCTTCTCGCGCTGGGCATCGGTCATATCGAGGCCGATCACCCGGCCAGCAGGCCCTGTGGCCAGAGCGGCCAGCAGGCTGTCCATGCCTGAGCCGCTCCCCAGATCCAGGACCGTCTCACCGGGCTGGATAGCGGCCAGGTCCAGGAAATGGCCGACCCCGGCGAAGGAGTCGATGGCCGCGGAAGGGATACGGTCGAGCGCGGCCGGGTCATAGCCCAGGCGCTCTGCCAGGGCACGCCCCATCTCGAAGTGAAAGTCTCCGTCAGGGGTCTCGGCGACCTCCCGGTACATCGACTTGACCCGCGTCTCCAGTTCGTCTCGATCCACCGCGGGTAAGGTGGAAGCAGTTGCCGTGCTGGTCATGATGCTTCTCCTCTGTGGCGGTTCGTCGACGACATCGGTCAACACCGGTGTGTCGTGTCCGAGAGGACGCAGCGCCACCTCCTTTTGTTCCCGGTCACTGGACCGATTCGAGTCGAAAACCGCCCGCTGCGGACGTCCTTGCGGACGAGGCGACTTGCCGGTCGCCGAACCACCAGCCATCCTTGAGGTAATGGCCTATGTTCCTGGCCAGTCCGCCCACTCCATTTCCGACAAGGTAGCCATGGCCCTTCGCCGGAAGGAGACGGTGGCCGCCATGCAAGATAACGATAACGCCCGTCGGCAATGGTTCGCACAACGCCTGACGCCCCTGATGGATCGTCTCTACGGCACGGCCCTGCGCCTGACTCGCCACCCCGATGACGCCGAGGACATCGTCGCCGAGGCGGTACATCACGCGTGGCAGCACCTCGACACCCTGCGCAATCCGAAGCGTTTCGAAGCCTGGCTGTTCCATATCCTCACCAACGCCTACTTCAGCGAGTGGCGTCGACGCCGAAGCCATCCGCAGGAGACCCTGGACACCGACTACCTGGAAGTGGATCCGTTCATCCTCTTACAGCAGTGTCAGCAGCCGTTCCTGCCGTGGTGGGGAAGCCTCGAGGAGCAGTTCTTCAACCAATTGCTGCAGGAGGACCTGCAGGCGGCAATAGACGCCCTGCCGGCTCCCTTCCGTCTGGTGTTTATGCTGGTGGAAGTGCAGGGCCATACGTATGAGGAGGTATCCCGCCTGCTGGGAATTCCACTGGGCACGGTAAGGTCACGCCTCAGCCGGGCTCGGCGCTTGCTGCAGATAACGCTATGGCAGCAGGCCAGAGACGCCGGCGTCACCTCAAGCCCCTCGGGAGAGTGAGACCAGGAGCCATGAGCACCCCAATGCTGGACGGAGAGGAGACTGACAGCGTCAGGTCCCCTCGGGATCAGGCATGGCCAGGGGCCAGGGTAAAACGAGCCACCTGAGAAGGCTGACCGAGATGGGTGTCCATCTCGCCGACCCCGGAAAAGTTCACCCGATAGCCATTGCGGCGTGCCACCCCTTGCGCCCAATCGCGAAAGCGCGCTCGGTCCCACTCGAACTTGTGGTCGGGGTCGCGGAATTCGCCCGGCGCCATGTCATAAAGCGGGTTGTATTCGTGGTTGGGGGTCGTCATCACCAGCAGATGGGGCCGCAACCCGGCGAAGACCGCACGCTCGACCCGGGAGAGCGCCTCGGGTGGAACATGCTCAATCGTCTCCACCATGGCCGCAGCCTCGAAGCCGGTCAACGCCGGATGTTTGTCGGTATAGGAGCCACACACCAGTTCGAGTCGCCCCGCACGAACGGACGGCAGATCCTCCAGACGCATCTTGGCCTGGGCCAGCAGTTCACCTGAAAGCTCCAGACCCACGACCCGTTCGAACTGGGCATCCCGCAGCAGGTACTGCAGCAGCCCCCCGGAGCCACACCCCAGGTCAAGCACCCGGCGCGCACCGCTGGCCCTGACCAGCGACACCACACGCTGCAGTCGCTCCTGGTGAAGGTCAGGGGCTTCGAGATTGATCTTCTCCATGCTCTCTCCGTCGGGATCGGGCGGATGATGATGACGCAAAGCGGCCGAGACGTGTAGCAACGAGCGAAAAAAGGCGCGACTCGCGTCGCGCCCGGGATCCGGCTTGGGGTTACCGATGCGTTGTCAAAGACCGCCGGTCAGAAGAAGCCCATCGGGTTGATGTCATAGCTGACCAGCAGGTTCTTGGTCTGCTGGTAGTGCTCAAGTGCCATCTTGTGGTTCTCGCGGCCGATGCCGGACTTCTTGTAGCCACCGAAGGCGGCATGGGCCGGATACTGGTGGTAGCAGTTGGTCCAGACGCGCCCGGCCTGTATGCCACGTCCCATGCGGAAGGCAACGTTGATGTCGCGGGTCCACAGGCCGGCGCCGAGGCCGAACTCGGTATCGTTGGCGATAGCCAGGGCCTCTTCCTGATCCTTAAAGGTGGTCACCGCGACCACCGGGCCGAAGATTTCCTCCTGGAAGACGCGCATCTTGTTGTGGCCCTTGAGCAGCGTCGGCTGCACATAGAAGCCACTGTTGAGCGAGTCGTCCATGGTCTCCTTATCGCCGCCGGTCAGGAACTCGGCGCCCTCCTCGCGGGCGATGTCCATGTAGGACATGATCTTGTCGAACTGCTCCTGAGAGGCCTGGGCACCGACCTGGACATCGGTATCCAGCGGATTGCCACGCGTGATCGACAGGGTGCGCTCCATGACCTTGGCCATGAAGGCGTCATACATGCTCTCCTGAATCAGCGCCCGGGACGGGCAGGTGCATACCTCACCCTGATTGAAGAAGGCCAGCACCAGCCCTTCCGCGGCCTTGTCGATGAATTCCGGCTCGGCGTTCATGATGTCGGCGAAGTAGATGTTCGGCGACTTGCCGCCCAGTTCCACGGTAGAGGGAATGATGTTCTCGGCGGCGCATTTGAGCACATGCCCACCCACTGGGGTGGAGCCGGTGAAGGCAATCTTGGCGATGCGTTTGCTGGTCGCCAGCGCCTGGCCCGCCTCGGCTCCATAGCCGTTGACGATGTTGACCACCCCCGGCGGCAGCAGATCGCCGATCAGCTTCATCAGTTCCAGAATCGAAGCTGGCGTCTGCTCAGCGGGCTTGAGTACCACGCAGTTGCCGGCGGCCAGCGCCGGGGCCAGCTTCCACACTGCCATCAGGATCGGGAAGTTCCAGGGAATGATCTGTCCCACCACGCCCAGCGGCTCGTGGAAGTGGTAGGCCACGGTATTGTTGTCGATGGCACTGGAGGTGTCTTCCTGGGCGCGGATGCAGCCGGCGAAATAGCGGAAATGATCGACGGCCAGCGGCAGATCGGCGTTGAGGGTCTCGCGCACCGCCTTGCCGTTGTCCCAGGTTTCGGCCACGGCGAGCCTCTCGATATTCTGCTCGATGCGGTCGGCGATCTTCAGCAGGATGTTGGAGCGCTCGGTGGTGGAGGTCTTGCCCCAGGCCGGTGCGGCCTGGTGGGCGGCGTCCAGCGCCTTGTCGATGTCCTCGGCGCTGGAGCGTGGGATCTGGCAGAACACTTCGCCGTTGACCGGCGTGACGTTGTCGAAGTACTCACCCTTTACCGGCGGCACGAATTCGCCGCCGATATAGTTGCCGTAGCGCTTATCGAAGGTGATGACGGCATCGGTCTGACCGGGGTTGGCGTAGATCATGGCATGGCTCCTGACTGTTATCGTTATCGTTGTACACAACTCAGTGTTGGTCAGGCTGGGCTTCTGCGACATACTCCGGTGGCATGAGACGCCCTCATCCCTTGGGAGGAGGGCCTTGACGGGAGAGAGCCATGACAACCCTGATGGTCGCCGACGACCATCCGCTGTTCCGCGACGCTATCGGCGCGGTGATCGCGGCGGGCCTGCCAGGCACCCGCTTGCTGGAGGCCGACAGCCTGGCACGCGCCATGCAGGAGGCCGAGCGCCACGAGGAGGCCCTCGACCTGCTGCTTCTTGACCTGAATCTGCCCGACGCCGAGGGTCTTGATGGGTTAAGCCGCCTCAGGGAGACCTATCCCGAGCTGCCGGTGGCCATCCTCTCGGCGGAGCAGGATCGGCGCACGGTGCTTGCCGCCATCGAGATGGGCGCGGTGGGCTATATCCCCAAATCGACGCCCCGCGACGACCTGCTGGCTGCCCTGCGCCAGCTCCTCGAGGGGCAGCTCTACCTGCCACCCCAGGTCATGCGTCGCCCTCCCCCCGCGCATCCGGCGCCGGCCATCACGGCGGCGACACCTGACTCGCGCCTGACGCGCCTCACCGACAAGCAGCTCGAGGTACTCGAACTGCTCAGCCGCGGCGCCTCCAACAAGGGGATTGCTCGGGAGCTGAACGTCGCCGAGACCACGGTGAAGACCCATGTCTCGGCTATTCTGAAAAAGCTGGGCGTGGCCAGCCGGGTCCAGGCGGTACTGCTGGCCGGCGAGTTGGATCTGACCCGCTACCGGTTTGGTCGCCGCTCCGGCTGAGGCGCCAGCATCGCGGTCAGCAGAAGGCGCAGACGCAGCGGCTTGATCGGTTTGAGCAGGCAGTGGTAGCCGGCCTGGCGTATGCGCGATTTCAATGCCGCGTCGTGGTTGGCGGTGATCACCACGACCGGCAGCCAGGGGAAGGTGTTGCGCAGCCGTCCAGCGACCTCGAGCCCGTCGGGCTGCCCATCGCCCAGATGATAGTCCACCAGCAGCACCGTACCGGGTTGGGCGATACGCTTTTCGAGCTCGGACGCCGACCCCATGGCCACCACCCGACATCCCCAGCCTCCCAGCAGGGCCTTCATGCCTTCTCGGATCGCCGCGTCGTTGTCCAGCACCCAGACCATCTGGTCGACCAGTGGCGTCCCGCTTGGCGCAGGGTCAGGGCGTCCAGGGGATGGCCGGGGCGCTTCGGCAAAAGGCACCGTCACCGAGAACAGCGAACCCTGCCCGGGCACCGAGGCAAGTCCAAGCGGGTGGCCAAGCATCCCGCTGATGCGGTCGACGATGGCCAGCCCAAGCCCCAGCCCGCGGTCTTCCTCCCCGCGTCCCTCACCGAGGCGACGAAACTCCTCGAAGATCTCGCGCTGCTGCCCGGCGGCGATACCGGGCCCGGTATCGCCCACCAGGATCTCCAGTCCGCCCTGGCGACGTCGACAGCCCAACAGGATGCGGCCGCGCGAGGTATAGCGAATCGCGTTGCCGAGGAAATTACGCACTACCCGTGCCAGTAGTGCCAGGTCGGTCTCAATCACCGCCCGAGTGGTCACGTAGTGGAAGGCGAGCCCTTTGGCCGCCGCGATCTGGCGATACTCTTCCGCCAGCACGTCGAGCAGCTCCTCAGCGGGAAAGGGTGCGATATCGGGCCTGAGCACCCCGGCATCGAGCCGCGAGATATCCACCAGGCTGCCGATCAGCGCCTCGACATCCTTGAGTGAGCGCCCAATGTTGCCGACCAGGCGCCGGGAGCCATCCGGTAGCGACTGTTCCTCAAGGGCACTGGCGAAGAGCCGCGCCGCGTTCAGTGGCTGGAGCAGGTCATGACTCACTGCGGCGAGAAACCGAGTTTTGGAGAGGTTGGCCGCCTCGGCCTCCGCTTTGGCCCTGTGCAATTCACCCAGGGTGCGCTGCAGAGTCTCGGTACGCTCGCGGACCTGCTCGGCCAGCAGCACCGAGTGCTCGAAGGCCGCATAGGGCGCTCCACCCGGCACGCCGCTTGACTCCACGCGCTCGATCAACGCACTGCAGATGCGCCTCAACCGGGCATTCTCCTCGGCCAGCAACGCCGCCCTGGCCTCTGGCGTCTCAGGCAGCGCCGCCGGGTCGAGCGGTGCCAATGGCCACCCCGGTGAAGGTCTGGTTGATGTGCATGCCATGGTACTGCTCCCCGTAGGTATTGAAGCCAATCACCCGGCTCAGGCTAAGCAGGTCCGAGACCGCCGCGTCCTCGCCCAGCACCTCCAGCTCCAGGCGTCTTAGAAAGCAGTCGCAGCCGATGACCAATTCGTGGGGGCCCAGCCGCTGTTCGAGGCCCTGTAACGTTTGCACCAGCTCCTCATGGATCAGTGCGGACGTCATGGCCGTGAGCACGATGCCGTTCTCCACGGCGCAATAGAAACTCAGGCTGCCATCCTCGTTGGCCCGCTGGATGGAACGCACGTAATAGTGATCGCCGATGCGCACTGCCAGCGGATGGCGGGCAAACAGCTCGGGGCCCAGCCCAGCCACCGGCTGCTCCACCAGCGCCGCATAGGCCTCCACGGCGGGCAAGGCGTTGAGCTCCAGCACCCGTCGCGACTCCCGGTCGACTGCGGTAACTACCAGTTTTTCATGCCGGGGCCGCAGGTGGTGGGTGGAGAACACCTCGAAGGGCAGCGGGGTGTTGACCATCAGTACCACCGCCGCCTCGGTGTGGAAGCGCCCATGGCAGAAGACGTGGGTGCGGGCGAGCCGGTTGTCGTCCCCGGCCGAGCCACCGAAGCTGGGAATGCTGCCGAGTGCGGCATCGAGGGTCGCGATCACGCTCTCCTCACTGCTCGAGAGGCCGTCGAGCAGGGTCACCACGAAACTGTTGTCCGCCAGGGGTGCCAGGGCACGCTCGCGACAGCGTCCGAGCAGGTCATCCACCAGGCGCTGGGCACAGGGCAGATCGAAAGCGTCGAGCGATTCCACCAGCGCCGGGGCCAACTGGAAATGGCCGCGATCGAAGCCAATCGCCACAATGCTCCCCCGGGCATAGCCCGCCGGGGTAATCTCCCCGGCCGAGGTGCAACCCGCGACCGGGATATCGGCGAAGACCTCATTGAGAGCGCAAGACAGTGCTTCCAGCGGGTACTCGACGCTGCAGAAAAAGAGCACGAAACCCAGCGATGCATGGCACAGGTCGGAGGCGAGTTCGGCAACGGCCGCGGCCGGATCGGATCGATGGCTGACGGCAGTACGCAGTGGCGACCCCGCGGCAGAAGCCATCACGGGGGAGAAACTTGTGGCATCTGGCATCGCGGACTCCGACTGCAACGAACGCCCCAGTCTAAGCTCCTTGGGAGGATGCACCACATACGATACTCCTGGAAAGCGGACTCTCAGGGCTGGTTCACTGGGCTGACGGGGCCTGCCAGACGGCCAGGGCAGCCTGGGTGGACGCCACGCAGGACGCAAGCTCGTGCAGCAGGGCGCTGGCCGCCATCCTGTCCCCCTCGTCGGCCAGATGCTCCAGCCGGGTCGCGAGCCCGGCCACCTTGACCGCGCCCAGGCTCGACGACTCGCCCTTGAGTTGGTGAGCCGCATGACGCGCGCCCTGCAGATCACCCTCCTCGAGGGCGCGCTCCAGGCTGGTCATTCGCGATTCGGCCTGGTTGCCGAAGAGATCCACCAGCGAGGCGAGCCCCTCACTGCCCAGAGAATCGCGCAGCGCCAGCAGCATCAGCGGATCGACCAGGCTGTCGCGGCTGGCCACCGGAACGCGGCTCGTGGGCGTTGACGGCGCCCCGTCGGTCAGAAAGCGCACCAGCGCCTCCAGCAGCAGCTCCTGGCGCAGCGGCTTGATCAGGTAGCCGTTCATGCCGGCAGCCAGGCAGCGGGCCTGCTCGCCTCCAGGACCGCCGGCAGTCATCGCCACGATCGGTACGTCTGCCGCCCAGCCGTTTCGGGCGCGCAACCGGCGAGTCACCTCCAGGCCATCCATGTCCGGCATCTGGATGTCCATGAAGATCAGGTCGAACCCGTTCGCAGCCGCCAGCTGGAGGGCCGCCGCGCCGGACCCGGCGATAGTGACTCGGCAGCCGAGGCGCTCCAGCATAGCCTTGGCGACCTGCTGATTGATGGGGTTGTCCTCCACTACCAGCAGATGGGTGCTGTGCAGATCCACTCGGCGCAAGTCCCTTGCCGCCGGCAGCGCAACCGGGTCGGGGCCCTCGGCGGCCATCAGGGGCAGCACGAACCAGAAACGGCTGCCCACTCCTGGTTCGCTGGCCACCTCGATGCGCCCGCCCATGGCCTCCACCAGCCGGCGGCAGATCGCCAGTCCCAGTCCGGTACCGCCAAAGCGCCGCGCGGTTGAGGCATCGCCCTGCCGGAACGGCTCGAAGATTCTCGATAGCTGATCGGGGGCGATGCCGCAGCCGGTATCCACCACCTCGAAGCGCAGTCGCCCGCCTCTTTCCGGTCCCACCTCCAGGCGGATCTCACCCTGCTGGGTGAACTTCACCGCGTTGGAGACCAGATTGATCAGCACCTGACGCAGGCGCCCCGGGTCGGCCAGCACTCGCGCCGGGAGATGCGGATCCACGCGAGTCAGCAGCGCCACGCCGCGTGCCGAGGCACGCGGCGCAAGCAGCGCCACCACGCCATCGATCAGTTCATCGAGCGCCAGCGCACGCTGCTCCAGCTCGAGACGTCCGGCCTCGATCTTGGAAAAATCCAGCAGGTCGTTGATCAGTTCCAGCAGCAGCTCGGCGCTGTCGTGAATGGTAGCCGCGCAATGACGCGCCGGCGCCTCGAGTCGATGCTCAAGCAGCACGTCACTCATGCCGATGACGCCGTTGAGCGGGGTGCGGATCTCGTGGCTGACGGTGGCCAGGAATTCCGACTTGGCCTGGCTGGCCGATTCCGCCTGCCGGGCGGTCGTCTCCAACTCACGACTCAGTGCCTCCAGGTCACGACGCGCCGCCGCGTTATCCCGGGCTTCGCGGAACAGGATCAGCGCCACCAGCATGGCCGACAGGCTCATCGCCAAGATCAGCACCAGCAGCAGAGCATAGAGTCGCTGCAGCTGGCCACGCTCCTGGGTAGCCGTTTCGGCCAGGTGGCCATTGATAGCGATCACCAGGCGCTCGGTGCGATTACCCAGGACAACGAGATGCTCCTCCAGGGCATGACGATCGCTCTCATGCAGCACGTCGAGCGCCTTGATCATGCGGTCCAGCGCCTCGATACGCTGCTCGATCTCATCCAGCAGGGCGGTGGCCGCGGGAATCGAAGCCAGCAGGTCGCTGACATCACCGCCGCCGCGCATCAGGTTCAGTCGGCTATAAAAAAGCTCGAACCGCAGTACCAATCCTGGGTGGTCGGCTTCCTGCTGGGCCAGGTAGTTGCGTAGCTGGACCACGTCGCGGTCGAGCTTATAAGCGTGCCAGGAGGTGTCTCCGCCGACGCTTTGAGCCAGACTGTCCTGTCGCCAGGCGACCAGCCCTACTACCACCAGTGCCGCCGCCAACAACAGCAACGCACTGATGGCACCAAGCTTGACTCGCAGGGGCAGGCCTAGCATGTCACGCTCCCGACAGGACGGCCCTCAGGGGGCGTGAATGTGCACGACGTGCCACACCGAGCGGAAACGCACGGACTCGTTGAGCAGCTCCGGATGGTCGTCGAAGGGATAGAGCACGAACAGCGGACCGAACTCACGGATCTGAATAGGCGAGCCGTTGCGGCTCATGGCCAGGATGACGTCATAGTCGTGCAGTTCGGCCAAGGGGATTTCTGCCTCATAGTCGTTCAACGCTCGAACGCGAACGCTCTCGCTGCGAACCCCGGCCGCCGCGAGTACCTCCCGGAACAATGGCCCCTTGTAGCGGCCACAGTCCTGATGCCAGGGGGTGCGGGTGCGAATCTCGGTGGGGACGATGGCCATCAGCATCTCACGGTCGAACCTGGCCTCGCCGCCCACGTTGGGGAAGTCGATGTTGCCGCTGATGGACAGCAGCACCTCACCGCCAGGCGACGGCAGTCCCTCCTCGGCAACAGCGGACAGCGACAGCCACGGGAAAGAAGCAAGGACAAACATGACAGGCAGGACGCGTTGGCGCATGGGGGCAATCCAGTAGCGACATCCGGAGAGGCAACAGCCTACCCGATCCCGGGCTAAAGATCAGTCGGTTGGCGGGCCACGCCGCGTCGACAATCAGCGTCAGGGGGTCTCTCGGGCCGGCGGCTCCGACAGGCGTTCATCCAGACCGTCCAGCAGCCGCTTAAGATAGCGAGCGCGCTGTTCCCACACCGCGTTGCGATGAAGTTGGCGCGACAGAGGGAGCAACTCGGGGTCTCCCAGCTGTGCCTCTGCAAGCTGGTCATGGTAGGCCTCCACCAACGCCAGATCAGCCGCTCCGGCCTGCTCCCAGGTGCCCCGAGAGACCTCAAGGGCCAATCGTGCCTCCCGCCCAAGGACCTTGTCGAGCCGAGCATCGAGACGCTCGACCTCCTCCTGCCAGCGCGTCTCGGCATATTTCGCGCAGTCCAGCGCCGGAGCGGGCTGCCACTGGGCGTCCATCAGGCAGGCATCGAGCTCATGGGCAATGTCATGGCCACCCTCGTTAAGCGACAGCGTGAGGGGTTGGGCGTAGAGAGGCATCAGCGGAAGCATGATAGGCAACAGGCAGGCTAGCGAGCGCAGGGTCGGCATGGCATCACCTCGAGGGCGCTGGTCCAGGGCCAGCAATGAAAAGGGGGCGTTGACGCCCCCAGCATAGTGGTCTAGCCCCGGCAGGGCGAAGACGACATCAGCCGCGCATTGGCTCATCCTCGTCGATCATGTCAACGCGCACCAGATCCTCGTAGGCGTGCCAGCTGGCATGACCCAGTACCGGAAGAATAAGCGCAAGACCGATGTAGAAGGTCATCACCCCCACCAGCACGCAGCCGGTCAGGATGGCCGCCCAAAGCAGCATCGGGCGGAAGTTGCGGGCCACGGAGCGCACGCTGGCCTCGATTCCCTCCATGAAGGTAAGGTCGTGGTGCATCAGAGTAGGAATGGCCACCGCGCTGATGGCAAAGGCACCGAAGGCCAGGATGCCGCCCATTACCGTACCTACCGCGATCATGCCCAGCCCTTGGGGGGTGGTCAGCAGGGACGCATACAGCGTTGTCGGGCTGGGCACCTCGAAACCGAAAAACAGCGCGAACAGTAGGGTCGCCAGCCGGATCCATGCGAGAAAGAAGATCATCATCATCACCCCCATCATGGCGAGCTGGCCGGCATGGGGTCGCCAGGCGCCGAAGGCGTCTCCCAGATGAGGGGCGCGGTTGGCCTCAAGGGCACGACTGACACCGTAAGAACCCACCGCCACCAGCGGCCCTATGAACATGAAACCTGCCACCATGGGCAGCAACCAGTGCCACAGCCCCAGAGTGACGGCGCCCGCGGTGATGGCAATGCTCAGCCCCACCCAGAACATGCCGTAGGCGAGGCTCACCGCCGTGGCCTGACGAAAGTCCTCGATACCGGCTGACAGCCAGGCCTTCGGCCGATCCATCCCCACCGGGTTGATCGTGATCCTGACCCTGGGCGCTGCAGCCTTGTCATTCGCTCTTGTTGTTGCCGCGTTCATGCTGTCACCCCTGTTGCGCCTTGTAATGCCCGCCCCCGGCGGACCAATTCCGACACAGGCCACTGCCCTAATGCCGCCTTCATCCATTAACTCTCGGTTAATGTAGTTGACCCGAGTCAATTATGCAGCCCTGGTGTCTACGCAGCTTTCCACGCTTTCACGACGCATCGCATGCGCGACGCATCGCGAATGTCTCGTGTCCACATCACCTGGTGCTTGCCTGCTACCGCCAAAACGCAGGAGCCCCGACCAGTTGGCCGGGGCTCCTGCGGATCTGACGATACTGACGGCCGTTCTATCGACTCAGCGGACGATCATCACCGATATCTTGGCGTGGTGCACCACATGCTCGGCGTTGGGACCGAGCACGTAGTCGGCGAACTTGCGCTTGTTATGTGACGCCATCACGATCAGGTCGACATCGAGCTTCTTGGCCGCCTTGATGATCGCCTCCCAGGGCGAGCCGTCGACGATCACCGTCTGGGTCTGGATATCCTCGGGCACATGCTCCTGAATGAAGGTGTGCTGAGCCTCGGTGATGGCCGAGTGGGCCTTCTTGGCAAAATCCTTGGGAAAATAGGAGCCCACCAGCGGCATGCGATAATCGGGCAGTACCGTCACCACGTGCAGCGACGCCCCGAAGGTCCGGCACAGGGTCACCGCCGTGGGCAGCGCCTTCTTCCAGGAGCTCTCCTCGTTGAGGTCCACTGGCAGCATGATCTTGCTGTACATGTCATCGTCTCCTTCAGGCAGTAGCGGCCTGGCCAGCATCGGGTTCACGACGGCGACGCTGCAGCATCACCACCAGGCCGAACACCAGGAATCCCGGTATCCACATCCACTCCTTGGCCCAGCGATCCACCGGCGCCGACACCTCGATGATCCTCTGATCGAAGTCAAAGCCAAGATCCGCTGCCAGGCTGCCGAACACGACGAAATCCACCATGGCCTGGTCACCGTCGACATAGAGCTCTATCCCCAGGTTCTCCATGCGCTCCTCATCGCTGTCACCATCGGGGACCGGCACCAGCACATACGTGGTCAAGGGGTCGCCGAAGGCATCCTCGCCGGCGATCTGGACCCTCAGATTGCTCCCCTCCTCGACATCGCCCAGCGCCTGAGCAAACTGCGCCGGCGGTACCTGCTGGTAGGGATCATGGATCATGTCCATCCAGAAGCCCGGCCGGAACAGGGTAAAGGCCACCAGCAGCAGCAGGATGCTTTCGTACCAGCGATTACGGGCGATCATGAAACCCTGGGTCCCCGCCGCGAAGACCAGCATGGCGATCGTCGATATGACGAAGATCACAATGCCCTGCAGAAAGGTTACATCGATCAGCAGCAGGTCGGTATTGAAGATGAACAGGAACGGCAGGGCCGCGGTGCGCAGACTGTAGTAGAACGCCTGGAAGCCGGTGCGCAGCGGGTCACCCCCGGAGACCGCCGCCGCCGCGAAGGAGGCCAGGCCCACCGGGGGGGTGACATCAGCCATGATGCCGAAGTAGAACACGAAGAGGTGCACGGCGATCAGTGGCACGATCAAGCCGCTCTGCTGGCCCAGCGTCACGATCACCGGCGCCAGTAGGGCTGATACCACGATGTAGTTGGCGGTGGTGGGCAGGCCCATGCCGAGTATCAGGCTGAGCAGCGCAGTGAACACCAGGATCAGCATCAGGTTGCCCATGGAGAGGATCTCCACCACATCGGCAAGCACCAGGCCGACGCCGGTCTGGGAGACCGCGCCGACGATAATGCCCGCCGCCGCGGTGGCAATACCGATACCGATCATGTTGCGGGCACCGGCGATCAGGCCGTCCCAGAGATCCTTCAAGCCCTCCTTGATGTCATCAGCCACCCTGCTGCGGCCACGAAAGAGGGCGATGACAGGACGCTGGGTCACCATGACGAAGATCATGAACACCGTCGCCCAGAAGGCTGAGAGACCGGGCGAGAGGCGCTCGACCATCAGGCACCAGACCAGCACGATCACCGGCAGGATATAGTGCAGCCCGACCATGACGGTGGGCCGGGTCTGGGGCAGCGTGAGCACCTGGGAGTTCGGATCGTCCAGCTCCAGCTCAGGGTACTTGGCCCCCACCTTCAGCAGCGCTACGTAGATCACCACAAGCGCAACGGACACCACCCAGGGAGTGGCATCTCCCAGCACCGGCTTCAACCAGCCGAGGCCGTAATAGACACCGAACGACAGTGCCATCAGCAACAGCAGGCCGGTGAGGAAGCCGATCACCTTGTTCAGGAAGGGGCGCACCGGGTTGCTAGTGGGCAGCCCTTTCATATTGGCCTTGAGCGCCTCCAGGTGCACGATATACACCAGCGCGATATAGGAGATCAACGCCGGCAGGAAGGCGTGCTTGATCACCTCCACGTAGCTGATGCCGACGTACTCCACCATCAGAAACGCCGCGGCGCCCATCACCGGGGGCATGATCTGGCCATTCACCGACGAGGCGACTTCCACCGCGCCGGCCTTCTCGGAGGAGAAACCGACACGTTTCATCATCGGGATCGTAAAGGTGCCGGTGGTCACGACATTGGCAATCGAGGAGCCCGAAATAAGGCCGGTCATGCCCGAGGCCACCACGGCGGCCTTGGCGGGACCGCCCTTGTAGTGGCCGAGCAGCGAGAAGGCCACCTTGATGAAATAGTTGCCGGCCCCGGCCTTGTCGAGCAAGGCACCGAACAGCACAAACAGGAAGACGAAACTGGTCGACACCCCCAGCGCGATGCCGAACACCCCTTGGGTGGTCAGCCACTGGTGGTTGACCAGGCCGTTGAAGCTGACCCCGCGATGGGCGAGGATGCCCGGCATATAGGGGCCAAACAGCGAGTAGAGGATAAACACCGAAGCCACGATCATCAGCGGCGGCCCCAGGGCCCGCCGGGTGGCTTCGAGGAGCATCACGATGCCGATAATGCCGACGATCACATCCTGGGTGATCGGCGCAGCGGGCCGGGTCGCGAGTTGCTCATAGAAGAGGAACATGTAAGCGCCACAGAAGGCAGCGACGGCTGCCAGCACCCAGTCCTGGATCGGAATCCGGTCACGCGGCGAGCGCTTGAGCGCCGGGTAGGCCATGAAGGCCAGGAAAAGGGCGAAGGCCAGGTGAATCGAGCGGGATTCGGTGGCGTTGAAGACCCCGAAACCCAGCATGTACGGAAGTGGAGAGGCGATCCACAGTTGGAATAGCGACCAAGTAGCCGCGATCCCCAGCAGCAGCTTACCAGGCGCCCCCGCCGGCTTGCGCGACCCCGAATCGCTGGAGGCCACCATATCCTCCAGGTCGATCTCAGAGTTGCGGGTTTTATTTTTCTCATCAGACATATGCTGGCCCTGTCCACTGTCAGTGACTTATGAGTTATTCCCTTCCCGAGGTGAGGCAGGAAGCCGACTCACCAACAAGATGCGCGGACTCCCCGAGGGGGTCCGCGCATCGATCACCACGGGTGGTTAGCTGGCGCTACCGGAATCACTCGATCCAGCCGCGCTCACGGTAGTAACGTGCTGCACCGTCGTGCAGCGGCGCGGTCAGGCCATCGGAAATCATGTCTTCCTCGTTGAGATTCTGAAACGCCGGGTGCAGACGGGTGAAGCGATCGAAGTTCTCGAACACCGCCTTGACGGTCTCGTAGATCACGTCTTCATCCACCGCGGTGGAAGAGACAAAGGTCGCCGCCACGCCGAAGGTCTCGGTATCCTGGTCATTGCCGCGATAGAGACCGCCGGGGATCACCGAACGCGTGTAGAAGGGATTGGCCGAGATAATCTCGTCGATTTCCGGGCCAGTGACCGGGACCAGGCGGGCATCGATGGTGGTAGTGGCCTCCTGGATGGAGCCGTTGGGATGGCCCACCACATAGACCATGGCGTCGATATTGTTGTCGGACAGGGCGGCGGCCTGCTCGGCAGCGTCAAGCTGGGATGCCAGGGAGAAGACATCGGTATCCCAGCCCATGGCGTCCATCACCACGGCCATGGTGTTGCGCTGGCCGGAGCCCGGGTTGCCGATGTTGACGCGCTTGCCCGGGAAATCGCTGATATGTTCGATGCCGGAATCGGCACGAGCGACCACGGTCAAGGGCTCGCCGTGCATGGTGAAGACGGCCCGCATCTCTTCCCAGGGTCCATCGGACTCGAAGTTATCCTCGCCGTGGTAGGCACGATACTGGACATCGGACTGCACGACGCCCATGTCCAGCTCACCGCTCTTCATGCCGTTGACGTTGGCCACTGAGCCACCGGTGGATGGCGCATTGCAACGGATATTGTGATCGTCACTGCCGCGATTGACCATACGGCAGACCGACTGGCCGACGACATAGTAGACGCCGGTCTGGCCACCGGTACCGATAGTGATAAAGCGTTCCTGCGCTACGGCGGGGGCCGATAACATCGCGGCTCCCAGCAGAGCGCCAGAGAAGGCAGCAGCCGAAAAAGCATGGCGTTTCATGAACACACCTCTTGATGTTGTAGGCCGTTATATGTGGCAGCTCCACGTCACTGCCTGGTGGAGCCTACCAATCGGTCCTACTTTAGCGGATAAAACGGCTTTCAGGTAACCAACCTCCATCAACGGAAAGCTTATTTTTGCTCGATTCAGTTTAGCCGCTCTCAGCGTTTATGCTGCGTTGGACGCTAGCGTATCAACAATGAGAAAACCGCTCCGTAACGCGGTTCTCTCGTTTGCGGCGTCTGCCAGAAGGTCGCCAGGACACCTCCACGGTGAGCGTCTGCTTTTCATCCTCCATGACGTTATGCCGGCTGGCGAATCAGCTTCGCCGTGAGGCGCTGCAGGCGTGGCGCCCCGGCAAGGATCAGTGCGAAAGCCACCGGCCAAGCAATATAGAAGGCACGCCACCAGCGCCCCGCAAAGCCCTCCCCTAGTCCGGTGTTGGCCCAGGTGATCACGAAGGTCATCAGAAACACCATATAGAGCGACATCAGCACGGAAAAAACCAGGGGAGCAAGGCGCGGCGGGAAGAGCATGGGACCTCCTGACAGGCGATGGAGAATAAGCTTAGCCACCTATCATATCGACACCCTGCGCCGGCAGGGAGTGTCGCAGGGTCGCACCTTACCCTTGCCCGCTGCCACGAAAAGCCACCAAACTGGAAGAGGCCCCGCACCCGAGAGGAGTCGCGCCATGAACGCCAACCTCGAATGTCTCCAGGGTGATATCGCCCGCCAGGACGGCATCGTTGCCGTGGTCAACGCCGCCAACGCCGAGCTGCGGCCGGGAGGCGGCGTGGCCGGCGCCCTGCACCGGGCCGCCGGACCGGCGCTTGACCGCGCCTGCCGTCCGCTGGCGCCCATTCGCCCCGGCGAGGCAGTGCTCACCGATGCCTACGACCTGCCCAACCGCCATATCATCCACTGCCTGGGGCCGGTCTACGGCGTGGACGAGCCCTCCGACGAGCTGCTCGCTGCTTGCTACCGTAACGCCCTCGAGCTGGCGGAAGCATACGACATCAAGAGCCTCGCCTTTCCGGCGATCTCCGCCGGCACCTTCGGCTATCCGCCGGCCGAAGCCGCACGGGTGGCGCTCTCCACCGTGATCGCCACCCTGCACGACTGCCCGCATATTGAACGGGTACGCTTCGTGCTCTTCGATACCAGGAGCACCGAGCTCTACCAGCGCACCCTGGCGACCCTGAGAGGAGAGGCCTGACGCATTTCCCTCGCCTCTTCAGCCGACGTTGTAGCCCAGCACCCTCGGCAACCACAGGGCGATCTCCGGGAACACCGCAACCAGCGCCAGGGCACTGGCCATGGCCACCACAAAGAGCAGCGCCCAGCCAACGGTTTGTTCCAGGCGGATCTTGGCCACCTCGGTGGTCACCATCAGATTCACCGCCACCGGCGGGGTGAACTGGCCGATGGCGATATTCATCGCCAGCAGGATACCGAACCACACCGGGTTCCACTCGAAGTGCTGCATCACCGGGATGAGAATCGGCATCAGGATCAGGTAGATGGAGATGGCATCGAGCAACATGCCGGCCACCAGCACCGCCAGCATGATCAGGATCAGCAGCAGCACCCCATTATCGGTCAGGGCGATGATCCACTGGGCCAGGTCGCGGAAGGTGCCGAGCATGGTGCCGGCCCAGGCGAAAATACCGGCCAGGGCGATGATCAGCATCACCACCCCGGAGATCACCGCCGCCTCACCGAACAGACCCCAGAGGTCCTTCAGGCCAATTTCGCGGGTCACGAATAGCCCGACCACTACCCCGTAGGCCACCGCCACCACAGCCGCCTCGGTGGGGGTGAAGAGCCCCGAGCGAAGCCCGCCGAGAATCAGCACCGGCGCGAAGAGGGCCGGCAGCGCCTGCTTGAAGGTCTCGCCCACTCTCAGGCGCTCCGCGCCCACCACCGCCGTGTCGCCCTCCCGGCCCCGACCTTCCCAACCATAGCGCCTGGACACCAGCAGCGCCGGCACCAGCAGCGCCAGACCGGCAAGGATGCCCGGGAAGAGCCCGGCGGCGAAAAGCGCGCGCAAGTCGACCCCGGGCACCACGATGGAATAGAGGATCAGCGCCACCGAGGGGGGGATCAGGATCGCCGTGGAAGCAGAGGCGGCAATCAGCGTGGCCGAGAACGGCTTGGGGTATCCGGCTTTTGTCATGCTCGGCAGCATCACCATGGCCACCGCGGCGGCGTCCGCCGGCCCCGAGCCGCTCATGCCGCCCATGATCATGCAGACCAGCACCGCCACCAGGGCGAGCCCGCCGTGGCGGGGCCCGATCAGCGCTTGGGCAAAGCGCACCAGGCGCAGCGCCACCCCCGAGCGCTCGAAGACCAACCCGGTGAGGATGAAGAGCGGGATGGCGATCAGCGGGTACTTGGCGATGCTGTTGTAGGTGTTGGTGCCCAGCGTCGCCAGCATCGCCGGCGGCAGTCCGGCCAAAATGCCCACGGCCCCGGCCAGGCCCAGGGAAAAGGCCACCGGCACCCCACTGATCAGCAGGCCCGCGAAGGCCAGCAGCATCCACAGGTCAGGGCTCATCGGCGAGCCTTCCGCATAGGCGGTCCCAGGTCTGCTGGGTCTGGCGAATCAGCATTGCACCCGAGAGCAGCGGCAGCCAGACGATATACCACCATTGGGGCAGTCCCAGCCCCGGCGAGAGCGACTCCCACTGGTACTCCTGCCAGGCCAGCTTGCCACCGAACCAGGTGATCAGGCCCAGCACCGCCACACCGCAGCCCCACTGGAACACGATCAGCGCTTGGCGCGGCGCCGCCGGCAGCGCCCGCTCCAGCAGGCCCACACGGATATGGCCGTTTCGGCGCAGAGCTACCGCCGCCCCGGCGAAGGTGAGTACCACCAGCAAAAACACCGAGAACTCCTCGGTGAAGGCCAGCGAGCCCCCGGTAATATAGCGGGTGACCACATTGCCGAGGCTGATCAGCGCGATGATCAAAAGCGCCAGCGAGGCGAGCCAGCGCTCTAGCCGGGCATCGGGGGAAGGTTTCATGTCGACCTCATGAAATGACGTCGCCCCCGGAGACGGGGGCGACGGACGTGCCATGCATCGGGACTCAGCGCGACTCGACAGACTCGCGAGCCGCCTCGACCAGCGCCTCGCCGATGCGCGGCACCCACTTGTCGTGGACCTCGGCGGTGGCCTCGACGAAGGCCTGGTACTGCTCGTCGCTGAGCTCGGTGACGTTGACGCCACGCTCCTGGATGGCGGCCAGGCGCTCGGCCTCCTCCTCGCGGGTCATGGCGATCTCCCACTGGCCGGCCTCCAAGGCGGCTTCGCGCAGGATCTCCTGGTCACCCTCCTCCAGTGAGTCCCACACCTGGCGGTTGACGGCGAAGATCAGCGGGTCATTCATGTAATTCCACAGGGTCAGGTACTGCTGACCCACCTGATCGATGCGCGCCACGTCAAACACCGACAGCGGATTCTCCTGGCCGTCCACCGCACCGGTGGTCAGCGCCGGCTGGGCGTCGGTCCAGCTCATCTGGGTGGGATCGGCGCCCAGGGCGTTGAAGGTATCCTGGAACAGCGGCGAACCCACCACGCGAATCTTCAGGCCATCCAGGTCGGCGGGCTCGCTGATCGGGCCACGGGAGTTGGAGAGCTGTCGGAAGCCGTTCTCGCCCCAGGCCAGCGGGATCACGTCGCGGGATTCGATGGCCTCGAAGATCATCTCGCCGGCTTCCCCGCCTGTCACGCCATCCACCGCCGCCTCGTCGGGCAGCAAGAAGGGCAGCGAGAAGAGATTGAGCTCCGGCACCTGGGGCGACCAGTTGATAGTAGAGCCCACGGCGGCGTCGATCAGCCCGGAGCGCATGGCGGAGAACTCGCGGGTCTGGTCGCCGGCCACCAGCTGGGAATTGGGATAAACGCGCAGGGTGAGGCGCCCCTCGGTGCGCTCCTCGACGAGTTCCGCCCACTTCTCGGCCGCCTGGCCCCAGGGGAAGGCATCGGAGAGTACCGTGGAGACGGAGAGCTCGCGGGCCTGTGCAGAAAGTGAGGCGCTGAGCACGGCGGCGCCGGCCAGGGCGGCGGCCAACTTGGCGAGATGGCGAGTGGTGGTCATGGCGTGTCCTTGAAGCCGCGGCCCGGCAGGATGATGGGCGGCGTGATTGTTATCGGAAGGAAATAGTCTACGAGGCGCTGCGTTGAATGATAGCCCATTCGCCCTCCCCTATTCGTCGCGTGCCGACGGCGCGCCTGGGTCGGCGTCTTCTCCGCCGCCTGACCCCGACAGGCAGTGCCCCCCGCTTCCGGGCCAGCTGACGCAGTCACCCTCGGCGATGCCCCGCCGCTCGAAGGTGCCGGCGTAGACCTCCAGCGCCGCTCGATAGACCACCCCGGGATAGGTCACCGGGCACTCAGCGGGGTTGGTGGAGCCACAGGGCAGCATGGTGAAGATGGCGGCGATGCGCCCATCCTTGCCGAGGAAGGCGATATCCAGAGGGATACGAGTGCGGTACATCCAGAAGCCGTTGCGAGGCGACTGGGCGTCGCGATAAAGGAACAGCATGCCGGCGTTCTCGTCCAGGTGGTCCCGCTCCATCAGGCCTCGGCTGCGTTCGGGGATAGTGCGCGCCACCTCGACGTCGAATCCCTGCGGCCCCTCAGCCGCGTACACCACCAGCGGCTGCATCTCCAGCCCACCGGGTCCAAGCGCCTCGGCTGACGCCTCGACCGCAACACTCGACAGCAGCGCCAGGGCGCCGATCCACTTCCACACACGCATCATGGCGTCTTCCTTGTTGTGTCGGGCATCTTCCGAGCCGGCATCAGATGGATTCCCGCCGCCAACAGCGAGACCTGAACGACTTCACCCCGGGCCAGGCCGTTGCGGCGCGCGGCATGGGTGGCGATTTCGAAGCCCAGGGTACGCTCAGTGTGGTCGAAGGCCAGCGTAACGGCCGTCACCCCCCCCAGCACCACCAACGTTTGGACTCGCGCCTGGACCGGATTCTCCCGCTCCCCCTGAGAGGGCCTGCCGCGGCGGTGCAGCACCACATCCGAGGGGGGCAGGTACCAGCTCACCCGATCACCCAGGGACAGCGCCGCCAGACCCTCGGCCACCTCCAGCCGCCAGGGCCCCCAGGCAAGGCGTTGCTTGCCGCCCTCCTCTACCACCTCGCCTTCAAAGAGGTTGTGGCGGTCCAACACCCGGGCCACCTCCGGTGAGGCGGGACGTCGGAACAGCGCTTCCGGCGCCCCCGCCTGCAAGCTGCGACCACCGTGCAGGACACAGAGGCGGTCGGCCAGGGCCGCGGCCTCGTCCAGGTCATGGGTCACCAGCACGATGGGGATACGGATCTGTTCGCGCAGTATCGCCAGCTCGCGCTGCAGGCGTCGCCGCGTGACCTGGTCCACCGCCGAGAAGGGCTCATCCAGCAGTAGCACCCGGGGGCTTCGCGCCAGAGCGCGTGCCAGAGCCACCCGTTGGCGCTGTCCCCCGGAGAGCTGGCCGGGATGCCGATCGGCCAGCCCCTCGAGGCGCACCCGAGAGAGCCAGGCCATCGCCTGCTCGCGGCGCTCCCCAGGCGGCAGGGGATCCAGGGCCACCATGACATTGCCCAGGGCAGTTAAGTGGGGAAAAAGCGCATAGTCCTGGAACACCAGGCCGACACGGCGACGCTGGGGCGACAGGGAGAGTCGTTGTCCCGCATCAAACCAGGCCTCGCCGCCGCAGTCGATCCGCCCGGCCGCGGGGCGGTAGAGGCCGGCGATGGCGCGCAGCAGGGTGGTCTTGCCGCTGCCTGAGGGGCCCACCAGGGCGAGCAGTTCGCCGGCCTCGCAGTGGAAATCGGCGGCCAGCGGTATGGGGCCAGGCTGATGCAGGCTCACCGACAGCCGCGCGGGCGATTCGGACCACTCAGGCACGACGCCACCTCCGTCGACCCGCCAGGCCATAGACCACGCCGATGGTAAGGAAGGAGACCAGCAGCAGCATCGCCGACATGATACCCGCTCCCGCCTCGTCGAAGGCTTGCACCCGATCGTAGATGGCGATGGCCAGGGTGCGGGTCTCGCCATCGATGGCGCCGCCCACCATCAGAATCACTCCGAACTCGCCCAGCGTATGCGCGAAGGTGAGCGCCAGGGCCGAGATGATACCCGGCCACACCAGCGGCAGCTCGATGCGCAGGAAGGTCTGCCAGGGGGAGAGTCCGCTGCACCAGGCCGCCTCGCGCAGATTGGCCGGCACCGTCTCGAAGGCGCGCTGGATCGGCTGCACGGCGAAGGGCAGGTTGGCCACCAGCGAAGCGAGCAGGATGCCGCTGAAGGTGAAGTTGAGCCCCGAGCCGAAGAGGCGTTGCCACAGGCCACCGACGGGCGTCTCGACGCCGAAAGACTGCATCAGGTAGAAGCCCAGCACCGTGGGCGGCATCACCAGCGGCAGCGCCACGAGCGCCTCCCACAGCGGCTTGCCACGAAAGCGAGTCGTGGCCAGGGTGCGCCCCAACCACAGCCCCACCGGCAGCAACAGAAGACAAGTGAAGGTGGCCAGGCGTAGCGAGACAGAAAGAGCCGTCCAGTCCATCAGGGCGTGGTGACTCCCTTATCGGAGGGGGGCCGATCCTCGCCGGGCAGACGAAAACCATAGCCGGCCAGGATCGTCCGAGCCGTTTCCTCCTGCAGCCAGGCGTAGAAGGCCCGGGCAGTCTCACCGGCGCCCTTGACCAGTGCCATCCGCTGCACCAGAGGAGCATGCCAGGCTTCGGGAATCAGCACATGGTCGCTGCGCTCGGCGAGTGCCGGGGCCAGCGCCAGAGACCAGGCCACCAGGCCGCCGCGGGCGTCGCTGGTGAGCGCGAACTGGGCGGCCTGGGAAACGTTCTCGCCGAGGATGCGCAGCGATGCTGTCTCTTCCCACAGGCCGGCATGCTCAAGGGCCTGCTTGGCAGCGACGCCATACGGAGCATGCTCGGGATTGGCCAGAGCGATGCGCGGTCGCCCCTGCCCCGTCCCGTGGGCGGCAATCGCCTCGCGTACCGCCGCCAGAGGGTCCTCTTCTTCCGGCAGATGGTTGCGGCCCGAGCGTTGCATCCACGCCAGGCGGCCGATGGCATAGATCGCCCCTTCGTCCTCGGTGCGCCCCTCCTCATGGAGCGCCAGCACATAGGCCTCGTCGGCGGAGAGGTAGAGTTCGAAGGGTGCGCCCTGAGCGATCTGACGGCGAAAGTTGCCGGAAGAGCCAAAATTGAACCGCAGTTCCCGGCCGGTGTCGTCATGGAATCGCTCAGCGGCCTCGGTGAGCGCAAACTGCAGGTCCGAGGCCGCCGCCACCGTGGGCACGTCGGCCTTGGCCAGGGTCGCGGATAATAACAGTACCAGGCCGAGCAGCCAGGCCACGCATCGTGAGCGCATGGGAGACTCCGGATCGTTGAGGACGCCCGCATTGTCGGGCAGGGCCCGGTATCGCCACAAGCCATGCATGCCAACGCAGTACCGCCGGATGACGAGGATCAAGGCCCTCAGGGGCGGGCGGCGGCCAGGTTCCCGAAGATCGCCCTGAGGTCGGTCTCGGTCTCGCGGGGCCCCAGGTCGAGCAGCGCCTGGAGGGCCTCCAGGTGGGCCTCGATGACCCCGCGCGCGCCCTCGGCGTCGCCCTCGCGCAGCCGCGCGAGCAGCTGCGGATGGTCTCCCTCGAGAAAGCAGGAGGCCAGTGAGGGTCGCTTGTAGAGGGCGATAACGATGGAGGTGCGCAGGATCAGGTCGGTGAGCGTGGCGCCGAGCACCCGGTTGGGCGACAGCTCCGCCAGCCGGTGGTGGAGCGCCAGGGAGTGCGCGATGCGCGCCGGCTCGTCGCCGCTGGCGTGGGCCTTGGCCTCCTGCTCCACCTCGCGAACCAGTCCCTCCAGCGCCTCGGCGTCCAGCTGGCCAGCCAGCAGCGCGACGACCTCGCCCTCCACGAGGCGGCGGGCCGCGAAGGTCTCGCGGGTCTCGGCGATGCTCGGCGCACGGATCCGTGCCACCTGGTTGGGGCGTTGGTCGATGACATGATCGGCGGCCAGGCGGGTCAAGGCCTTGCGCACCACCGAGCGGCTCACCCCGAAGATCTCGCCCAGCGACACCTCCGGTAGCCGCGTGCCCGGAGACAGCCGCTGGGTCAGCACCGCGTGCCGCACCCGATCGACGATATGCCGGTCGCTGATCCGTTCGCCCGCCAGGACGGCGGACGCCACCTCTTCCTTCCAGGTCCTGCTCATACGATGCCCTCGAGTCACCAGGTAGCACCTTCGCACGTTTTCCCGCGCCTGGCCACATGGTGAAGAGATCTTGTATACAGGATCAGAAGTGGCTTTCGTTCACGTCG
>JBNJLE010000018.1:0-88246 GCA_051751685.1 Pseudomonadota bacterium
AATGATGATCTTCATGGATGTCGATGTCCGCTGTCAGCGAGCGCGGCGCAACTTGTGCGCCGCAACAAGGTGGCGGCAAGCCTAAACCAGCCGCCGGGAGAAGAACAGCGCGCCATCAGTCCAGGGTGAAGCCGACCTTGATGGTGACCTGCCAGTGGGCCACGCGACCGTGCTCCAGATGACCCCGGGTGTCGGTCACCTCAAACCAGCGCATGCCGTGCAGGCTCTCGCTGGCCTTGGTGATGGCATTCTGAACGGCTGCCTCGATGCTCTCCTCGGAGGAGCCGGTCAGCTCGATATGCTTGTAGGTATGGGTGCTCATGGGGACTCCTGTCGCTCGCGATAAATCATTTTGGATGGGGCAATGGCTCAGCCCAACCACTTTTTCAATCTGGCATAGAAGAAGCCATCGTGGCTGTCGATCTCCGGCAGCAGCTGGCGGCCGGGGCCCGCCTGCCGCCCCCATGCCACGTCACCGGGAGTGGTGATTTTGGCATCCGGGGTGCGCGACAGAAAGGCGTCAATCTGTTCGCTGTTCTCCTCCGGCAGCACCGAGCAGGTGGCATAGAGCAGGGTACCGCCGGGGCGCAGCAGTGGCCAGAGGTTGTCGAGCAGGCGCGTCTGCAGGGTGGCAAGGGTCGGGATGTCACTGGGGCGGCGCAGGCGCTTGATGTCGGGGTGGCGACGAATCACTCCGCTGCCGGAGCAGGGGGCATCGAGCAGGATGGCATCATAGGGAGCGCCGTCCCACCAGTCCCGGGCGGTCGCGTCGCCGTGGGCCAGGCGCGCCGCCAGCCCGAGCCGGCCCAGCGCGTCCTCCACCCGGGCCAGGCGTTCGGCATCGCTGTCCACCGCATGCACCTCGATGTCGAAAAGCTCGAGCAGATGGCCGGTCTTGCCACCCGGGGCGCAGCAGGCGTCCAGCACCCGGGCGCCGGGGCGGGGGGCCAGGGTGGGGCCGAGCAGCACGCTGGTCAGTTGGGCGGCCTCGTCCTGGACGCTGACGTCGCCGTTGGCGAAACCGGGTAGCAACTGGACGTCGCAGGGCGTCTCCAGGGTGATTCCGTCGGGGGCATGCAGGCAGAGTCGCGCCTGGATGCCGGCGGCGGCCAGCCGGTCCAGGTAGGCCTCGCGGTCGCCGTGGCGGCGGTTGACGCGCAGGGTCATGGGGCCGGGCATGTTGTTGGCATCACAGATGGCGCGCCAGTCGTCGGGCCAGGCCTGTTGCAGCACCTTGAGCAGCCACTTGGGATGCAGCAGGGCGACCGCCGGGTCCTGGTCCACTTCAGCCTGCAGCTCGGCGGCTTCCCGCTGCAGGCGGCGCAGACAGCCGTTGAGCACCCGCGTCGCCCACTCCTTGCCCAGCAGGCGGGCCGCGCCGGCGGTCTCGCCCACTGCGGCATGGGCTGGTATGCGCAGATAGAGTAACTGATGGATGCCCAACAGCAGCAGCGCCTGGATGTCGGCATCCCGCACCTTGAAGGGCTTGACCAGCAGCTTCGCTGCCAGCGCCTCGAGGCGCGGCAGGGTACGACAGGCACCGTAGCAGAGCGCCTTGAACAGGGCGCGGTCACGGGCCACGACCTGGTGGTCATCGAGGCCGGTGAGCGAGCCCTTACCGGTGATGACCGGGACCAGGGCACGGGCGGCAGCGGCTCGGACGGCCAAGCCGCCATCGTTCTCCAGTCCTCGCTTGCGCTGACGCGGTTCGCGTGGCTGATATTCGGGGGGCTGGCTCATGCGGAGGCCTCCTCGTTGTGGCGGCCAAGGCGCAGCCCAGTCGTGAATCGCTCGGCTCGGGCGCGCAGCAGGTCACTCACTGGGAGCGCCTTGCCGCCGGGCAGCTGAGCTTGAGTGACCCGGAGTACCTCGCGGCCCTCCGGGCCGCAGGCGATTCGCAGCGCCTCACCGTCGTGGTCGAGCAGGGTGCCGGGGGCGGCGGGGACCTCGCCGGCAGCGAGGGTGCTCTCCTCGGCCATCAGCAGGCGCAGGCGCTCGCCGTCGAAGGGACACCAGGCGACCGGCCAGGGGTTGAAGGCACGCACCCTGGCCGCCAAGGCCGCGGCGGGCTCGTGAAAGTTCAGCTCGGCGTCGGCCTTGGATAGCTTGGTGGCATAGGTGACGCCAGTGTCGGGTTGTGGCGTGGCGGGCAGGCCCTCGCCGGCCAGGGCGTCCAGCGCCTCGACGATGGCCTCACCGCCTAGCTCAGCCAGGCTCGCGTGTAGGTCACCGCTGGTAGCGGTCGCGGTGATCGGCGTGCGCCGCACCAACAGCATGGCACCGGTGTCGAGTCCTTCGTCCATCTGCATGATGGTGATCCCGCTTTCGGCGTCGCCAGCTTCGATGGCGCGCTGGACGGGTGCCGCGCCGCGCCAGCGCGGCAGCAGCGAGGCGTGGACGTTGAGGCAGCCCCGCCGGGGGAGTTTCAGCACGGCCTGCGGCAGGATAAGCCCGTAGGCCACCACCACCATGATATCGGCATCCAGGGCGAGCAGTTCCGCCTGTGCCTCGGGCGCCTTGAGCGTCTCCGGCTGATGGACCGGGATCCCATGCGCGAGGGCGAGGCGCTTGACGGGGCTCGGCGTCAGCTTGCGGCCGCGCCCCGCGGGGCGATCCGGTTGGGTGTACACGGCAATGACGCGGTGTCGGCTGTCCAATAGCGCCTGCAGGCTCTCGGCGGCGAAGTCGGGCGTGCCGGCAAAGATGACGTTGAGGGGTCGGGGCATGGTTCGGGCCTGGCCGGGGAGTGGATGACCTCAATGATAACGGAGCCCGCCGGAAACGACGAAGGCCGACGCACTAACGTCGGCCTTCATGTTGGGTCGGGGCGGATTCAGGCTGGCTGCAGCAGCTTGTGGCGCTTCTGCATCTTTTTCATGATCCGGTCGCGCTTGAGGGGTGACAGGTAGTCGACGAACAGGACACCTTCGAGGTGGTCATGCTCGTGCTGAATACAGTGGGCAAGCAGGCCGTCAGCCTCGAGCTCGTAGGGGTTGCCGTCTCTCCCAAGCGCCTTGAGGTGAACCCTGAGCGCCCGAGGCACTTCGGCGTAGTATTCAGGGATCGACAGACAGCCCTCGGACATGAGATCGCGCTCGATCCCGAGGGGGGTGAACTCGGGATTGATCAGCACCAGCGGGCGAGACTGGTTGTCGCTGACATCCATCACGATCACCCGCCGGTGGACGTCCACCTGGGTAGCGGCCAATCCAATGCCGCTAGCGTCGTACATGGTCTCGAGCATGTCATCGACCAGCCGGCGGACCTCGTCGTCGACCGCATCAACTGGGGCTGCCTTGGTACGCAGCCGCTCGTCGGGGAATTCGAGGATCGGTAATTTGGCCATGGCGTTGGTTTCACCGTTATGCTGTCATTTACAGAATGACACTATTCTAGAGAGACGGCGTCGGTAGAGAAACCGCCGAACGCGTATCACGTCCATAACTTCAGACTATAGCACGCCGGCCAGGTTCGATGAGAGCACCCAAGGCCAGGCCATTCGACGCGGGGAGAGCAGGGATGAAGCAGACGAACGAGGGCAAGGTCCAGCGCCGCTGGCGGTCCAGAGCCGTGATTCTGTTGAGTGTGGCGGTGGCCCTGGGTGGTCTGGCGAGTGGCACCCTGGCTCAGGGACTCAGCTGGGCGGATGGCCTGAGGGGTGACGCTCCGGACCGCTACACGGTCGTGCGTGGCGACACCCTGTGGGATATCTCGGGCCGCTTCCTGAGTCATCCCTGGCAGTGGCCCGAGGTGTGGCAGGTCAACCCCCAGATCCGCAACCCGCACCTGATCTACCCTGGCGACGTCGTCTACCTCTATGACTGCAACGGCCGCCCCTGTCTGGGGCTTGAGCGCGGCCAGGGCCAGGTGCGGCTCTCTCCGGAAATGCGCACCATTCCCCACCGCGAGGCAATCGAGCCGATTCCTCTGGAGGCGGTTCGCCACTTCCTGCGCGATCACCGCATCATTGACGATCCCGAGTCTCTCGATGAGATGGCCTATGTGGTCGGCGGCGATGACCGCCGGTTGATGAGCGGCGTGGGTGACCGTCTCTATGCTCGTGGCGAGGTGGAAGGCAGCGGCCGGGTCGGGTTCTACCGAGTCGGCGAGCGCTTCCTGGATCCGGCCAGCGGCGAGATGCTGGGCCTGGAACTGGAGAGCGTCGGCCAGGCGCGCCGAGAGCGTCAGGAGGGCGAGATCGTGGTGATGGAGGTGACCTCTTCGCGCCAGGAGGTACGCAATGACGATATCGTGCTGCCGCTGGAGGTCCGCGACCTGGTCACCGAGTTCTATCCTCGCGCCCCGGAGCGCGAGGTGCAGGGAACGATCCTGTCGGTGCCCGGGGGTGTTCAGTTCATCGGCCGCCTCCAGGTGGTGGCGCTGGACCGCGGCCGCCGTGACGGCCTGGAACCGGGGCATGTGTTGATGGTCGAGCAGCGTGGCGAACTGGTCAGCGACCCGCGCACCGGCGAATCCCTGCGTCTGCCCGGCGAGGATGCCGGTCTGGTGATGGTCTTCCGGCCTTACGAGAAGATGAGTTACGCCCTGGTGATGAAGGCTAGCCGTTCGCTCTCGGTGGGCGACCGCGTGCATACCCCCGAGCGCGCCCTGGGCGCCGCTCTGCGCTGAGGCAACGCCATGACCTCCCAGCGGCTCGGTGCCCGGGAGTGGTTGGCCCTCTCCAGGCTGCCTGGCCTGCGAGCGGCACGGTTGAACGAACTGGCTGCCACAGCCAAGGCATGGCCCGATGGTTGGCTGGCGCTGCTGCCCCGGGAAGCGGCCACATCGCTGCGGCTGTGGCTGGATCACCCGGAGCGCAGTCCGCTGAGTGAAGAGATTGCCCGTGCGGAGGCGTGGCTCGCCGAGACGCCCGATCGCCACCTGCTCCACCCCGGTCACCCCAGCTGGCCAACCCTGCTCGCCGAGATCGCCGACCCACCACCGCTGCTGTGGGCCTGGGGCGATCTTGCTGCACTCGCACCGCCCAGGCTGGCCATGGTGGGTGCGCGGCGAGCCACTCGCGAAGGGCTGACCAACGCCGCGGCCTTTGCCCGTGAACTGGCGGGGCGTGGTTGGTGCGTGGTGAGTGGCATGGCGTTGGGCATCGACGCCGCCGCTCAACAGGCGGCACTGGACGCCGGCGGCTCCAGCGTGGCAGTGCTCGGCTGCGGTGTTGATGTGGCCTACCCGCCGCGGCACCATCGGCTGCACGTTCGGCTTCGCGAGCCCGGCGGTCTGCTGCTCGCCGAGCACCCGCCAGGTACCCCGGCACGGCCGGGTTTTTTTCCTCGACGCAATCGCATCGTCACCGGCCTCTCCTTCGGCGTGCTGGTGGTGGAGGCGGCCGAGCGCAGTGGTTCTCTGGTCAGCGCCCGTCTGGCCGGCGAGCAGGGGCGTGAGGTGTTCGCATTGCCCGGTTCCATTCACAATCCCCAGGCCTGGGGCTGCCTGCGGTTGATTCGTGACGGGGCCGTACTGGTGCGCGATGTGGACGATATCGTGGCCGAGCTGACTCAATGGCTGCCCGCGTCGAGCCCACTGGCACTCGCCGGCCAGGGCCATGCCGAGGATGAGACCTCCCTCGGCGACCCTCTGCTGTCGTGGTTGAGTGGCAATCCAACGCCGGTGGACACTCTGATGGGACTCTCGGGTCTGGGCATCGCCGAGTGCCAGCGGCGCCTGCTGGAGCTGGAACTGGAGGGGCGGGTGGCCCACGCCGCCGGCGGCTGGGTGCGGCTCTCGGGCGCGTGATAGAATTCCTGGTCATTGATGAATCCAGCCGTGTCCATCGCCGAGGAGCCCCCATGAGTCAGGCCAGCCAGATCGCCCACGCTGTTGACGTTCTGCGCCGTGGCGGAGTGATCGCTTACCCCACCGAAGCGGTATGGGGTCTCGGCTGTGATCCCGACAACGACGCGGCGCTGACGCGGCTGCTGCGCCTAAAACAGCGTGATCCCGCCAAGGGCATGATCCTGGTAGCCAGCAGTGCCGCGCAATTCGAGTCCTGGCTGGCGGGGCTGCCCCTCGAGCTGCATGCGCCTCTGGCGGCCAGCTGGCCGGGGCCCAATACCTGGCTGGTGCCCGACAACGGCCGCAGTCACGGCCTGGTCCGTGGCGGCCACGCCAGAGTGGCGCTGCGGGTCAGCGCCCATCCTCTGGTGGGAGCCCTGTGCGATGCCTTTGGTGGGCCCATCGTCTCCACCTCGGCCAACAAGGCCAGCGAGCTGCCGGCCATGAGCGTCGATCAGGTTCGTTGCATCTTTGACGACGAACTCGATGCCATTGTCGAGGGCGAACTCGGTGGCCTTGAGCGCCCCAGTACCATCCGCGATCTGGTCACCGGCCAGCTGATGCGCCCCTGATGACTGTCTAATCAATTGCCTTGCCCCAGGAGAACGCCTTGGCTCCCGCCCGACTCGATGATGTCAAGATTTACCTGCTCGACCTTCAGGACCGCCTCTGTGCGGGCCTTGCCGCCGAGGACGGCGGCGACGGCTTTCGCGAGGAGGCCTGGGACCGCCCCGAAGGCGGTGGTGGACGCTGCCGGGTGATCGAGGGCGGCAGGGTGTTCGAGAAGGGCGGGGTCAACTTCTCCCACGTCTACGGCGAGCGGCTGCCGCCTTCGGCCACGGCCGCCCGGCCTGAGCTCGCTGGGCGCAGTTTTCATGCGGTGGGCGTCTCCTGGGTGCTGCACCCAGAAAATCCCCATGTGCCGACCAGCCATGGCAACGTGCGCTTCTTCATCGCCGAGAAGGAGGGAGAAGTGCCCGTCTGGTGGTTCGGCGGGGGCTTCGACCTGACCCCCTTCTACCCGGTCCTCGAGGATGTCGTGCACTGGCACCGGGTCGCCCGCGATGCCTGTGCCCCCTTCGGGGCGGGGGTCTACCCGCGCTACAAGGCGTGGTGCGACGACTACTTCTACTTGAAGCACCGCGACGAACCCCGCGGCGTGGGAGGCCTCTTCTTCGACGACCTCAACGAGGGTGGCTTCGAGACATGCTTCGCTTTTCAGCGCGCCGTGGGCGACGCCTTTCTCGAGGCCTACCTGCCCATTGTGCGACGCCGCCGCGAGACTCCCTGGGGCGAGCGAGAGCGAGATTTCCAGCTATACCGTCGGGGGCGCTATGTGGAGTTCAACCTGGTGTGGGACCGCGGCACCCTGTTCGGGCTGCAGAGCGGCGGTCGCACCGAGTCGATTCTGATGTCGATGCCGCCCCTGGCCCGCTGGGAGTATGCCTGGACGCCCGAGGTCGGCAGCCCTGAGACCGAACTCTATGCAAACTACCTGCGTCCACGGGACTGGCTTGGCGAAGAGGAGCCTCGCTCATGATCGACCGCTATTGCGTCTTCGGCCATCCCGTGGCGCATTCGAAGTCGCCGACCATCCACGCCGCCTTTGCTGAGCAGACCGGCGAGGTGATCGAGTATACCGCCATCGAGGCACCGCTGGCGGACTTCGCCGGCGCCTGGCATCGCTTTGTGGCCGAGGGTGGGCGCGGCGCCAACGTTACCGTGCCCTTCAAACAGGAGGCCTTTCACCTCTGCGATACGCTGAGTCTGCGCGCCCGACGGGCCGGAGCGGTGAACACCCTGGTCCTGGGTGGCAACGGCCTGAGCAACGACCGCAAGGTCTATGGCGATACCACCGATGGGGTGGGGCTGGTGCGCGACCTGAAGCGCCAGGCCGTGATCCTGGCCGGCGCTCGGGTGCTGGTGCTGGGCGCCGGTGGCGCGGTGCGCGGGGTGCTGGAGCCGCTGCTGGCCGAGGGACCGGCCAGTCTGGTGGTCGCTAACCGCACCGCGGCCAAGGCCGAGGCCCTGGCCGCCGACTTCCTTGAGCTGGGCGAGATCATCGGTGGCGGCTTCGACGCCTTGGCCGGTCCCTTCGACGTGGTGATCAACGGCACGAGTGCCAGTCTCGCCGGCGACTTGCCACCGTTGCCCAACGGCCTCTTTGCCCCGGGAGCCAGTGCCTACGACATGATGTACGGGGCCGAGCCCACGGTATTCCTGCGCTGGGCCGCCGGACACGGCGCGCAACCGATGGATGGCCTTGGCATGCTGGTGGAACAGGCGGCGGAATCGTTCTTCCAATGGCGCGGCAAGCGCCCGGACACTGGCCCGGTGCTGAAAGCGCTGCGACATTCGCTGTGATGAGTTTCGGCCTGGCCCCAAAGAGCGGATCAGGCCTGTGACAGGAGTCCCTCAATGACAGATCACCATCACCACTCCAGTCTGGGGATCGTCTCCCTGCTGATAGCGGTTTTCGGCGCCGTGTTCCTGGCTGGGCTGGTAATAGCGGCCTCAATCATCGCGACCAGCGCCCCGGTAGAAAGCGAAGGCGCATTACAGGGCATCAGCCTGGTCGGCGTGGAACTGTTGTTCTTGATGGCCCTTCAACTGGTCGCCGCGGGCATGGGAATCGCGTCGTTGCGCCGGCCAGGCGAGCGTCGATTGCTAGGGCTCCTGGGCACTGTCACATCAACGATGGTCATCGCTCTGGCCATGGTGCTGGCGCTGGCTGGGTACCTCGCATAATTGATGCGCTTCAGCGTCGCTTGACGTAAAGCCCCACCATACAAAACGCGATGCCGACTACCGAAAGCAACATGCCGCCGTTGACCATCAGCGGGTAGCGCTCCAGCCAGGAGACAAAGGGCTGGGGCGTGTCGCGGCACACTCCCTCCAGATAATTCCAGTAGCCGCCGGCATAGGTGCATTCACGCACGTCCGATAGCTCCCAGAAGTAGACTCCCAGTAGCAGCAGGATGGGAGCGATCAGCAGCAGCAATCCGATTTTCAGCATTCGGTTTCCATCGCGACAGAGTGAGGGGGGGTCAGGGACGTGGACAGACGGGTGCGCGCCCTGCCTGGCGGGCCCGTTGGAATCGTGCAACCGCCTCTGGCATATTGGCCTGCAGGCCGGCCATGCGCTGGCCCTGGCTGGGATGGGTGGACATCCAGGCAGGGGGGCGAGCGCCGCCGGCGGCCTCCATATTCTCCCACAGGGTGACGCTGGCGCGCGGGTCGAAGCCAGCATCGGCCATCAGCCACAGGCCGATCACATCGGCCTCGCTCTCGTGGCGTCGTGAGAAGGGCAGCAACACCCCGTACTGGGCGCCGAGACCCAGCGCGCCCATCATCTGTTGCCCTCCTGGACCCTGCATGCCGGAGACCGAGGAGAGTACGGAGAGGCCAAGCTGGGTGGCGGTCTGGGTGGAGACCCGCTCGTTGGCGTGACGAGCCAGGACGTGGCCGACCTCATGGCCGATCACCGCGGCCAGCTGATCCTGAGTGCGGGCAACGTCCAGCAGTCCCGTGTTGATGCCCATGTAGCCGCCCGGCAGGGCGAACGCGTTGGCTTGCTCCGACTCGAAGACGCGAATCTGCCAGTCCTGAGCGCGCTGCTGTTCTGCCGGCAATGCGCTGACAATGGCTTCAGCCACGCACTGCGCGTAGCGGTGCGTGGCACCACCCACGGTAGGCAGGTCCTGCTGGTACTGGTCGAATGCCTGGGCCCCCATCTGGTTGAGCTGGGCATCGGATACCAGGGTGAACTGCTGTCGTCCGGTGGGCGAAGTCGTGCAGGCAGTGAGGGTAAGGCTCAGCACGCCAACAGCGAGGAAGTGGAACCAGCGCATGGGGGTCTCTCCTGTGACCAGTCTTGCTCGTTTCAGTGCAATATGACGCTGGACGGCGCAACAAGGTTCGCCACAAGATACCCTTAATGCCTGCAACGTCAACCGCTCGACAAGGATAAGGAGCCCCGATGGACGCCGAGCTGACGCGCCGATTGATGACTCTGCTGGACCATGTAGAACACTGGCTGCCGCCACCTCCCCAGGAGGTCGACTGGCGCCGCGATATAGCCGCGCTGTGGCAGCGTCACAGCTTGGGTGGACGGTTGCTGCCGGTGCCGCCTCGTGACGCTCTGAGTCTGGATGACCTGCTGGGCATCGAGCGTCAGAAGCTGGCACTGGTCGATAACACGCGCGCCTTCCTGCAGGGCCTGCCGGCTAACCATGCCCTGCTGTGGGGCTCCCGGGGCAGCGGCAAGTCGTCGCTGATCCGTGCGCTGCTCAACTCCCTGGCCCCGGAGGGCCTGCGCCTGGTGCAGGTGGATCGCCATGATCTCGCCGGCCTGCCGATGCTGGTGGAGCAGCTTCGCCACCACGACCAGCGCTTCGTGGTCTACTGCGACGACCTCTCCTTCGAAGGCCATGATGACGCCTACAAGGCGATGAAAAGCGTGCTGGATGGTGCCCTGACCGGCCCGCCGCCCAATGTGCTGCTCTACGCGACGTCCAACCGTCGCCACCTGCTGCCGGAATCAATGAGCGACAACGAAGGCTCGCGGCTGGTGGGCGACGAGCTCCACCACGGCGACGCCGTGGAGGAGAAGATCTCGCTCTCCGATCGATTCGGCTTGTGGCTGGGTTTCCACCCGTTCAATCAGGATGTCTATCTGGAGGCCTGCTGCCACTGGGTCACTCAGCTGGGCAGCGCGGCAGATTGGAACGCTGACGCGCGAGCCGAGGCCGTTCGTTTCGCCACCCTGCGCGGGGGTCGCAGTGGCCGAGGCGCCTGGCAGTTCGCCACCCAGTGGGTGGGCCGTCGGCGCCTGCATGGCAAGACGTAAGCCTCAGCGGCGGCGGCTGTTGCGCGCCTCCTGGGTGCGTCCCAGTTCGCGCTTCTTGGCTTTCTCGCGATCGCTGGCGTCGGCCATCGGGTCGAAGGGGTTCTTGCCCGAGCGGAACTCGAAGCGCATCGGGGTGCCGCGTACCTTGAGCACCTTGCGGAAAGTGTTGGTCAGATAGCGTCGATAGGCCTCGGGGAGAGAATCGGTCTGATTGCCGTGGACCACGATGATGGGAGGATTGGCTCCCCCCTGGTGGGCCATGCGCAGCTTGATTCTCCGGCCATGCACCAGGGGCGGCTGGTGGGATTCCACCGCGTCCTGGAGGATGGTGGTCAGGCGGTTGGTGGACCAGTGGGCATTGGCCGAAGCAAAGGCACGCTCCAGCGACGGGTAGAGATCACCTACACCGGTGCCGTGCAACGCCGAGATGAAATGCAGGTCGGCATAGTCGGTGAAGCCCAGGCGGCGCTTGATCTCCGCCCGCATCTTCTCCTTCGCTTCATGCTCCAGTCCATCCCACTTGTTGATCGCCAGCACCAGCGCTCGACCAGTGGTCAGCACATAATCGAGCAGGTGCAGGTCCTGTTCCACCAGGCCCGAGCGGCCATCCAGCACCACGATGGCGACATGGCACTCCTTGATCGCCTCCAGCGTCTTGATGATCGAGAATTTCTCGGCGATCTCGTGGACATTCTTGCGACGTCTGACCCCGGCAGTATCGATCAGCACGTAGGGCTTGCCGCGGCGCTCGAAGGGGATCTCGATAGCGTCGCGGGTGGTGCCGGCCTCGTCGAAGACGACCACGCGTTCCTCACCGAGCAGGCGGTTGACCAGGGTCGACTTGCCCACGTTGGGGCGACCGATCACGCCGATCCGGATACCCTTGGTGCCGGTGTCCGCCGGGATGCTCTCGTCCCGTTCGGGAAAGGGGGCGAGCACCTCGTCGATCAGCGAGGTGACGTTGCGGCCATGGGCGGCGGCGATGGCTCGCGGCTCGCCCAAGCCCAGCTCCCAGAATTCGGCGGTGGCGGTGGCCTCGTCCAGGCCGTCAGTCTTGTTGACCACCAGCCAGGTCTTCTTCTGGTTGACCCGCAGGTGGTTGGCGATGGCCTGGTCGGCCGGGCTGAGCCCGTCCCGGGCGTCCACCAGGAACAGCACGATGTCGGCCTCGTCGATGGCGGCCAGAGACTGCTCGGCCATGGCCGCATCGATACCGTCCTCGTCGCCGCTGATGCCACCGGTATCGATCACCGTGTAGGTCTTGTCGCCGAGCAGGCCGTTGCCGTACTTGCGGTCGCGGGTCAGGCCCGGAAAGTCGGCCACGAGGGCATCACGGGAGCGGGTCAAGCGGTTGAACAGGGTTGACTTACCCACATTGGGGCGGCCGACCAGGGCGATCACGGGTGTCATTGAATGTCCAGGGTCTCTAGGCTGCCGTCGTCGGCAAGCACATGTAGGCGGCGGCCCTCGGTGATCGGGCGCACGCTGATGCCGGAGCGGTCGACCCGGTGACGGCCGACGATCTCGCCGCTGCGAGCGTTGATCAGGTGCAGATAACCCTCGAAGTCGCCGAACACCAGGTTGCCGTCGGCGAAGGCGGGGGAGGTGATGCCGCGTCCTTCGAGGGAGGTATTGCGCCAGATCTCGCTACCGTTGTTGGCGTCCAGGGCGTGGATGTGTCCCGCCTCGTTAACGGCGAACAGGAAGTCACCGACCAGCACCGGGGTGTGGTAGCTGGAGTAGTCGATGGCCCACAGCGGCTCGCCGCGGGTGGCTTCAAGGGCAGCCAGGCTGCCGTTGAAGCTGGTAATGAACAGACGGCCATCCGGGGCCAGAACCGGCTGAGCGGCCAGGTCTACCAGGCGCTCGATGTCGCTGCGGCCCTGAGCAATGGCAATGCGCCGTTCCCATAGCGGTTGGCCGCTACGGTTGTCCAGGGTCACCAGGCGTCCGTTGGCAAAGCCGGCGAAGGTCACCGGATCGATCACCGCGGGGGTGCCGGTGCCGCGAAGCGTCAGTGACGGCCGGTTGGCGCTGTAGCTCCAGCGTTCTTCGCCGCTGGCGCGATCCAGGGCGGTCACGCTGCCGTCGACGCTCTGCACCACCAGCAGCAGCTGGTTGGGCTGCGGGGCGGCCAGGATCTCGCTGGGGACGCGGGCGCGCCAGCGCACGCTACCGTCACGCTGGTTGAGGGCCAGCACCTCGCCATTACGCGTGCCCAGGTAGATGTCGCCGGCCACGGCGGTCAAGGCGCTGGAGACGGGCACGTCGAGGTCCACCTGCCACTGGCGATCGCCGTCGTCGGCATTAAAGGCGGCCAGGCGGCCGCGCTCATCAGCGGCGAACAGGGTGTCACCGTCGCGGGAGGGAGCGATCGGATAATTGGCGCGACCCAGGCCGCGGCCGACTCGCTGGCTCCAGAGGCTGGCAAGCTCGACGCGCTCCTCGAAGCCGCTGAGCGCCTTGGGTGGATACTGTGGCTCCACCTTGGTACCGGCGCAGCCGGCCAGCAGGGCCAGGCCGGTCATGGCGGCGATCAGGAAAGTCGGTTTCATGAGTCCAGCTCCTGGTTATCGAGGCCTGAGTTGTCAAGACCTAGGTTGTCGAGCTTGAGCTGCACACCGTAGAGAGGCTGGTTACCCGCCTCGGCCAGATCCAACGCCTCTCGCCAGGCCGCACCGGCCTCCCTTGGGCTGCCCAGGGCGTGATGGGCATCACCGCGTACCTCGGCCCGCTGGGCAGCCAGAGCATCGGGCACACCGGTATCGAGGGTGGCCAGGGCGGCCTCGGCCTCGCCCTCGGCAACCTGCAGGCGAGCCAGGCGCAAGCGAGCCAGGCCCTTGACGTAGTCGCGGCCGCTGACGTCGATCACCGTTTCCAGGGCGACTCGAGCATCGGCCGGGTCTCCTTGAGCCACTGCCAGGCGAGCATCGATCAGCCTGGCCAGGTCGGCGTAGAGGGTCTTGCCGTGGTTGTCGATGATCTCGATCACCAGGTCGCGAGCCTCTCCCACATTGGCGGTGTCGAGCTGGGTGCCAGCGGTCAGGTTGATCAGCTGCTGATAGCGAGCGGAAGCGGCGCTGGCCTGATTCTCCTGGTAGTTCTGCCAGGCGTTCCACCCGAAGACGCCGGCGGCAGCAATGGCCACACCGGCAATCAGCGAGACGCCGTTCTCCTTCCACCAGCGCTTGAGCGCCTCGACCTGTTCTTCTTCGCTTCTCAGCTCCGCCACGGGCGGTCTCCTTGTGTTTTGGTAAAGCGCGCTTTGCTAGAGCGTGCTCCTGGGGATGTCGGCTTGCGGCTGACGCCCTGATGATCAGTGATCCCGTTTGCCCAGCAGCTCGATGAGGGTCTCGGCCAGAGCGCCTTGAGTCAGGCTCTGCTGCTCGCGATCCTCCCGCATGAACTTCAATGTCGCCGTGCCATTGGTCCGTTCGTCCTCGCCCAGCAGCAGTGCCAGCCGTGCGCCGCTCTTGTCGGCCTTCCTGATGCGGCTCTTGAAGCTGCCGCCGCCGCAGTGCAGCTGGACGCGCAGACCGGGCAGCTCGTCGCGAAGCCGTTCACCTAGCAACAGAGCGCTGGCGGTGGCGGCATCATCCATCGGGAGAAGGTAGAGATCCAGTTCTCTGCGAGCGGCATTCGGCACCAGCGCGAGGGTGTCGAGCAGCAGGATCAGCCGTTCGATGCCCATGGCGAAGCCCACTGCCGGCGTCGGCTTGCCGCCGAGCTGCTCTACCAGACCGTCATAGCGGCCGCCGGCGCATATCGTGCCTTGGCTGCCCAGCGCGGTGGTGGTCCATTCGAAGACGGTGCGGCCATAATAGTCCAGGCCTCGCACCAGCCGCGGGTTGATCACATAGGCGACGCCAGCGTCATCGAGCATGGCGCAGAGCGCCTTGAAGTGCGCGAGAGACTCGTCATCCAGGTGGTCGATCAGCTTCGGCGCCTGGGCCAGCATGGCAGCCATCTCGGGATTCTTGGAATCCAGGATACGTAGCGGATTGCTGGAAAGGCGCCGGCGGGAGTCCTCATCGAGCTGGTCATGGTGCTGATCGAAGTAGGCCACCAGGGTGTCTCGGTAGGCGGCACGCGCCTCACTTGAGCCCAAGGAGTTCAGCTCCAGGGTAACATGCTCCATCAGCCCCAGTTCTCGCCACAGGCGAGCCGAGAGCAGAATGACCTCGGCATCGATATCCGGGCCTTCCAGGCCGAAGCTCTCCACGCCTACCTGATGAAACTGACGGTAGCGGCCCTTCTGGGGACGCTCGTGGCGGAACATCGGACCCTGGTACCAGAGCCTCTGGGTCTGATTGTGCAGCAGGCCGTGCTCCATGGCGGCGCGCACGCAGCTTGCCGTCCCCTCGGGGCGCAGAGTCAGGCTATCACCGTTGCGGTCCTCGAAGGTGTACATCTCCTTCTCGACGATATCCGTCACCTCACCGATAGAGCGCTTGAAAAGTGCGGTCTGCTCGACGATGGGCGTGCGGATCTCGGCATAGCCGTAGCGGGCCAGCAGCCCCCGCATCGTGCCCTCGAAGTACTGCCAGAGCGGGGAGTGCTCCGGCAGCAGGTCGTTCATGCCGCGGATGGCCTGGATCTTCTTCTTGCTCAACAGTGGCTCCTTGATGAATCGCCGGGGGCTATTCAGGGGATCAGGCCCCGCGGGCGATCACGTCCTGATCGGCCTGTTCCTTCTCGCGCACCTTGTCTCGGATGAGGCGCTCGAGCTCGTCGACCAGGTTATCGTTGCGCAGCTTACTGGCCGGCTTGCCATCGATATAGACAAGGTTGGCCGGCGTGCCGCCAGTGAGACCAATGTCACTCTCCTTGGCCTCGCCGGGGCCGTTGACCACGCAGCCGATCACCGAGACGTCGAGCGGTGTCATGATGTCCTCCAGGCGTTCCTCCAGGGCGTTCATGGTGCCGATGACATCGAAATTCTGGCGCGAGCAGCTGGGGCAGGCGATGAAATTGATGCCCTTGGCGCGCAGGCGCAGGCTCTTTAGCATGTCGAAGCCGACCTTGATCTCCTCGACGGGATCTGCGGCCAGCGAGACGCGGATGGTGTCACCGATGCCGTCCATCAGCAGTAACCCCAAGCCGATCGAAGACTTAACGGTGCCCGATCGCAGACCGCCCGCCTCAGTAATCCCCAGGTGCAGCGGCTGCTCGATCAAGCCGGCCAGCTTGCGATAGGCGGCTACCGCCATGAAGACGTCGGAAGCCTTGACGCTGACCTTGTACTCCTGGAAGTCAAGGCGGTCGAGGTGATCGATATGGCGCATGGCAGACTCGACCAGCGCATCCGGAGTGGGCTCACCGTACTTCTTCTGCAGGTCCTTCTCCAGGGAGCCGGCGTTGACGCCGATGCGGATCGGTATGCCGTTGTCGCGGGCGGCCGAGACCACGGCGCGGACCCGCTCCTCGCGGCCGATGTTGCCGGGGTTGATGCGCAGGCAGTCGACACCGAGCTCGGCCACGCGCAGGGCGATCTTGTAGTCGAAGTGGATATCCGCTACCAGCGGTACGGCCACCTCACGCTTGATCTTGCCAAAGGCCTCGGCGGCGTCCATGTCGGGCACCGAGACACGCACGATATCGGCGCCGGCAATTTCGAGCTGTCGGATCTGCGCGACGGTGGCGGCCACATCCAGGGTGTTGGTGTTGGTCATGCTCTGCACGGAAATGGGGGCATCACCCCCTACCGGCACCTGGCCAACGTGGATCTGACGAGACTTGCGACGAATGATCGGGGATGGAGCATGCATGATGACGGATCAATCTCCCAGGGTGAAGCGAGCGACGTTGTTGGCACCAGCGCGGGCAGGGAGGTCGACGCTGTCGCCTCCCCACAGCAATTCCACTCCGGTGGCGTTGCCCACGGTCAGGCGGAAGGGCGGTTCACCTTCGACGCTGGCAGTGGTGCCGGGTTCCTGCAGGCCGACGAAGATGCGCTGGTTGTTGGCATCGAAGATCTCCGTCCAGGACTGCTCGTTGAAGGTCAGCTCGAGCTGGCGACGACTGGCAGATGCTGCGACCACTTCCTCCTCGCCTGTCGCTTCCTCGCTGGCGGCCTCGTCGGCCAGCTCGGGCGTGCCATCGGACAGTACGAGGGCTCCGTCGATGTCGATCTCGGCCGGTTCATCGGCCAGGGCGTCGGGGTCTTCCACCAGGCCCAGGCTCTCATTCTCTTGGGGCAGCGGAGGCAGGCTCTCGGAGGGCGCTTCGCTCGCCGTGGGAGCCACGGGCTCGGTAATGGTGGTTGTCGTGCCGTCCAGGCCGTCTACGGCCACCGGGCTGCTGTTACCGATGCCGGGGGGCTCGTTGCCGCCGCGGCTCTGCCACCACATCAGTGTCAGGCCGATCAGACCGGCGATCACCAGCAGGGTGACCAGCCGAAAAAGCCAGGCGCCGATGCGCGATGGCGGCCGGGCGATCTGCACCGGAGTGACCCGACGTTCGACCTCCTCGCCGCCGAAGCGAGCGCGATAGGCGTCGAGAATCGGCTTATCCTCGATGCCCAACAAGTGAGCATAGGCGCGTAGATAGCCACGCCGATAGGCGGCGACTGGCACCTCTTCGTAACTGTCTTCCTCCAGCCCGCGAATCACCGCCGGGCGCAGGTTGAGCCCGCCTGCCACCTCGGTGACCGAGAGGCCCTGGGACTCCCGCTCACTCCTGAGCTGCTCGCCTGGTGAGGCCGAAAAGGGGATGTCCGCGGGGTCCGGTGTCTGGGTGTCGCTCATGGCTGAGCATCCTTCGTCAAAAGTCTTGGATCAGGGCGTGCCGGGACGGCCGTCCAGCTGTTCAGAATAGAAGGCCGCGGTGGCCCGATCGCCGCGAGCCTCAGCGATCTGCCGAGCCAGGCGCAGCGCCTCGGGGCGGGCCCCGGCCAGTCGAATGAATGTAGCGATCTGCTGCTGGGCAAGGTCATGGTTGCCGGTGGCGTTCTCGAGCTCGGCCCGAGCAAAGTAGCTGCGCGGATCGCGTGGGTCGATGTTCTGGGCCCGCTCGAGACTGCGTCGGGCTGCCGCAAGATCGCCCAGTTCACGCTGACACTGCCCCAGGTTGGCGAACAGCTGGGAGCGGGCCGGGTACTGAGCATCATCGGAGGCCAGTTCGAGCTGTTCGCAGGCCTCGCGAATACGACCCTGGTCGTAGAGAAAGGCCGCATAGTTGTTGCGTCCTCGAGTGAAATTGCGATCCTCCGACAGGGCGCGCTGGAAGGCCTCGTCGGCCAATGCGCGCTCGCCCTGACGCTGATAGACCATGGCCATGGCCTGGAGCGCTTCAGGGTCGTTGGGGGCAATCGACAACGCCCTGTCCAGAGCACCCATGGCGCGCTGCAGGTTGTTGCGCTCCAGATAGGCCACCCCCAGCTGGGTATAGGCGTCTGCCGGACTTGCCTCGCGCTCACCGCCGCCGAGATTCTGAGACTGGCTGGCACAGCCGGCAAGCCACAGGCTGCCCAGTAGCACCACCAGAGTAGGCAGTCGCGAGGTGCCGGGCGGGCGTATACGGCGCGTCATGGTGTTCTCCCCACGGTCGACACGAAGCCCCGGCGGCATGCGGCCTGCCGGCGGGACGATCAAGAGCCTGACCATCAAAGCGTCGTGCCCAGTTGAAGTCAAGGCGGCTTGTCCGCTCAGTCGGCGTCGATCTGGATCGACTGGATATAGCGCTCGTGGCGCCTTGTGCGATCCTTGACCCTTCCCACCAGTTGGCCGCAAGCGGCATCAATGTCTTCACCGCGAGTGGTGCGGATCGGGGCCGTGTAGCCCAGCTCATAGAGCCATTGCTGGAAACGGACGCACTGGTTGCGCGAGGGCTTCTCGTAACCCGAATGGGGAAAAGGATTGAAGGGGATAAGGTTGATCTTGCTGGGTAGTTCCCTGAGCAGGGCGGCGAGTTGTTCGGCATGGATCTGCTGGTCGTTGACATCCTTTATCAGGGTGTACTCGATGGTGATCATGCGGGTGTCATCACACTTGGCCAGGTAGCGGTGACAGGCATCGAGTAGCGCGCGGATGTTGTACTTACGATTGATCGGGACCAGTTCGGTGCGCAACTCATCGGTGGCGGCGTGCAGCGAGATGGCCAGGCTGACGTCGATCTCGTCACCGAGTTTGTCGATCATCGGCACCACGCCGGAGGTGGAGAGGGTGACTCGACGCTTGGAGAGGCCGTAGCCGTCGTCGTCGAGCATCAACTTCATGGCCGGTACCACGTTATCGTAGTTCATCAGTGGCTCGCCCATGCCCATCATCACCACATTGGTGACCGGACGATTGGCGGTGTCCTTGCGCGGCCCCACGCTGCGCTGGGCGACCCACACCTGGCCAATGATCTCGGCGGCTGTGAGGTTTCGCTGGAAGCCCTGCTTGCCGGTGGAGCAGAAGCTGCAGTCCAGCGAGCAGCCCACCTGGGAGGAGACGCACAGGGTGCGGCGCTTGCCGTTATCGGCAGGAATCAGCACCGTTTCGACATAGCTGCCATCCTCCACCTCGAGGACCCATTTGCGGGTCCCGTCGCTGGAGGTGCCCTCGTAGACCACCCCGGGGCCGCGAATCTCGGCGACCTCGGCCAGCTTGACGCGCAGCGCCTTGGAAATATTGGTCATGGCCGCGAAGTCGTCACAGCCCTCGTGGTGAATCCACTTCATTACCTGGGCGGCACGGAACTTCTTCTCGCCGACGGAGAGGAAGAAGCCTTCCATCTCCTCGCGGGACATGCCTAGCAGGTTGGTCTTCTGGGGTGCGATATCAGCGGTCATGGCAGTCAGCGGGTCAGGAAAGGAGTGCAGGGGAGGCGGGGGCATGGCCCCCGCCCAGGGCTGACGCGATCAGCGCGAGCAGATCTCGTTAGCGCCGAAGAAGTACGCAATCTCGCGCTCGGCGGACTCGGGGGAGTCGGAGCCATGCACGGCGTTGGCGTCGATGGTCTCGGCAAAGTCGGCGCGGATAGTGCCCGGCGCAGCTTCCTTGGGGTTGGTGGCACCCATCAGCTCACGGTTCTTGGCGATGGCGTCCTCGCCCTCCAGCACCTGCACGACCACCGGTCCGGAGGTCATGAAACCGACCAGATCTTTGAAGAAGGGGCGCTCCTTGTGCTCGGCATAGAAGCCGCCGGCCTTGTCGTCGTCGAGCTTGAGCATCTTGGCGGCAACAACCTGGAGGCCCGCCTTCTCGAAGCGCGCGATGATCTCGCCGATGGCATTCTTGGCGACGGCGTCGGGCTTGATGATGGACAGGGTGCGCTGGGTAGCCATGGATATGTCTCCAGTAAGGGGTGACGGGTGTGGATGGATAGCGCCGCGCCGCCCGTAGCTCCCGGGTCGGAAGCGAGGGCGGCGCGGTGGAACGGATAAAACGGTCCGGCGGCTTGTTGAAGGCACCGTATGGTGGAGCATTGTACCGCCCCGGGGCCGCGTTGAACAATCGTCGCTGAGCGAGGGTGCGCCCTTCGCCAATGTCCCGGGCTAGACGGTAAAGCTCTCGCCGCAGCCGCACTGATCCTTTACGTTGGGGTTGTTGAATCGGAAGAAACGGTTGAGTCCCTCGTTGACATAATCCACTTCGCTGCCGTCAAGCATTGCCAGCGCTTCGGGAGCAACGAAGACCTGCACGCCGTGTTCCTTGAAGCAGACGTCGTTGTCGGCGGCCGCGTCGGCGAAGTCGAGAACATAACTGTAGCCGGAGCAGCCACTGGGCTTGACCGAGACGCGCAGGCCGAGGCCCTCTCCGCGCTCATCGAGCACCCGGCGGATCTGGTCGGCGGCGGCGGTGGTGATGGTCAGGTGCGCCATGGGTCTCTCCTTGATTCGGTGGGTGGGTCTGGAGTCATTATGGGCCGGTAGTCATTAGTAGTGACGTGTAGGCTCATATCGCCTGGCGACGCAGCCCTGTGAGGGCGTGGCGCAGAGCCGAAAGTGCCGTGTCGATATCGGCGTCTGTGGTGAAGCGCCCGAAGCTGAAGCGCAGTGAAGATAGCGCTAGCGCGCGTGGCAAGCCGATGGCCTTCAATACATAGGACGGCTCAACGCTCGCCGAGTTGCAGGCGGAGCCGGTAGAGAGGGCCACGTCGCGCAGCGCCATCAGCAGCGACTCGCCGTCGACCCCCTCGAAGGCCAGGTTGAGGATGTTGGGCACCGCCGCGTCGATGGCGGTATTGCGATGGATGCCGCCAAAGTCTGACAGGCCGTCGAGCAGCCGGTCACGCAGCGTCGCGATACGTGCTTGGTCGGCCTCACCTTCGGCACCGGCCAGGGCGAAGGCCTCGCCCATGCCGACGATCTGGTGGGTAGGGAGGGTGCCGGAGCGCATGCCGCGCTCGTGCCCGCCGCCGTGGATCAGCGCCTCGAGTCGGATGTCTGGGTGGCGCTTCACGTATAGCGCACCAACCCCCTTGGGGCCATAGGCCTTGTGACCGGAGAGCGACATCAGGTCGATGCCCAGACGCTTTACGTCCAGGTCCAGGCGCCCCGCTGCCTGGGCGGCGTCGACGTGGAAGAGCGCGCCGCCGGCGTGGACCACTTCGGAAAGCGCCGACAGATCGTGGATCACGCCCAGTTCGTTGTTCACTGCCATCAGCGACACCAGCACGGTATCTTCGCGCATGGCCTCGCGCAGTTGCTCCGGCGCGACACGTCCGTCGTGCTCCGGGGTCAGCCAGGTGACCTCAAAGCCCTCGGCCTCGAGCGCGATGGCCGTGTCCACGACTGCCTTGTGCTCGACCATGGAGGTGATCAGATGACGACCGCGGTGGCGATTGGCTCTCAGATAGCCGATCAGCGCCAGATTGTCTGCCTCGGTGGCGCCGCTGGTCCAGACGATTTCGCGGGGATCGGCATGGATCAGATCGGCGACCTGGCGGCGGGCGTTTTCCACCGCCTGTTCGGCCTGCCATCCAGGCATATGACTGCGCGACGCCGGGTTGGCGAAGATGCCGTCGAGGGTCAGATGGCGACCCATCAGCTCGGCGACGCGGGGATCGACGGGCGTGGTGGCAGCGTAGTCGAGATAGACGGGTGTGGTCATGGACTCGTATGTCGTCAGGCTGTGTGGGGCGCCATCCGGGCGCAGAATCAGGGTGCCGAGGCGAAGATGTCGCTGCCATTCAGGCGGTCGCGCTGGCGGTTGGCGATCTGCTGAACGTGTTGGCGATCGGCCAGCTGTCCCAGGGTGATGCCTTCCAGGAAGCCGTGAATCTGCTCGGAGAGCTCGCACCACAAATGGTGGGTCAGGCAGGTGTCGCCCTGCTGGCAGTCGGAGAGGCCGCCGCAGCGAGTCGCGTCCACCGACTCGTCCACCGCGTCGATGACTCGGGCCACCGAGATGGTGTCCGGCGCGCAGGCCAGCAGGTAGCCGCCGCCAGGGCCGCGCACGCTCTCCACCAGTTCGGCCCGACGCAGGCGCGCGAAGAGCTGCTCCAGGTAGGAGAGTGAGATCTCCTGGCGCTTCGCGATGTCGGCCAGGCAGATCGGCCCCGATTTGGCATGCATGGCCAGATCAAGCATGGCGGTGACGGCGTAGCGTCCCTTGGTGGTCAGGCGCATTGCAACCTCGGCGCCGATCGGATCGGCGGTCGATGAACGGGCACTCCGCAGGGAAGCGCGATCAGACAGGCATTATGGTAAAGACCTAGCGTGGCGGTCAACCATTGGCTCCGCGACTGTCGTCATCGCTTCCAGCGGCAGGTGCGGTTTTTGGCACCGGCGCTTTCTCCGGCATGGCACAGGCATCGGCATCGTCGAGGATGTCGGCGAAGTCCTCGTCGCGTAACTCCGGCAGCCGGCCGTCACGATAGCTGGCGTCGACCTTGCGCAGCGTCTGACACATGCGCTCGATGCGTTCGTCCACGGCGTGCATGTGGTCGAGCATCGCCTGGATGGAGCGCGCTACCGGGTCGGGCATGTCCTCGCTGATGCCGTAGGCGTCGAAGCCGAACTTGCGACGCATGGCTTCGCGGCGCTCGGGGTCCACTTCCAGAACCTCGGCGTCGTCGGGCTCGGCGCGTTTGACGATCTTGCCGGGAATGCCGACCACGGTAGCGCCGGCGGGCACCTCCTTGGTGACCACCGCGTTGGAGCCGATCTTGGCCCCGGCGCCAACGCTGAAGGGGCCGAGAATCTTGGCGCCGGCGCCGATGATCACGCCGTCCTCCAGGGTAGGATGACGTTTCCCCTTGTTCCAACTGGTGCCACCCAGGGTCACCCCCTGGTAGAGAGTGACGTCGTCGCCTACCTCGGCGGTCTCACCAATCACGACTCCCATGCCGTGGTCGATGAAGAAGCGCCGCCCGATGGTCGCCCCGGGGTGTATCTCGACACCCGTCATCCAGCGCGAAAAGCTGGAAATGGTACGGGCCAACCACTTGAGATTCTTTCGCCACAGCCAGTGGCTGAAGCGATGAATCAACAGGGCGTGAAGGCCGGGGTAGTTGGTCAGCACTTCCAGAAAGTTACGGGCCGCGGGGTCGCGGTCAAAAACGCTGTTGATGTCCTCGCGCAGGCGTTGAAACATGCAGCGGTCCTTGGCTGGGGTGGCAGATGGGAGAGCGGAGCTTTAGGCCGTCGATCACCGGGGTAACCTTTATTATTGGGGGCGCGGAGCGCCACCTTCAAGGCGCGTCGGTACGGTTGTTACCCGGCCAGCAGGGTTCGCGTCCCGTTTACCCCTCGCGATGCTGGCCCCTGTCGCTGTTGTGCGTTGGCACGAGCTTTTCGGTATCGGAGAGGATGCCGCGCAGGATGTTGAGCTCCATGCGCTCGGGGCGCGCCCTGAGGGTAAAACGGCGCAGTCGGGCCATCAGCTGACGCGGCATGGCCGGGTCGTGGAAGCCGATGGCAATCAGCGTCCGCTCTAGATGGGCGAAGTAGTGCTCCAGCTCCGCATGGGTGGCCAAGGCCTGATTGGGCTCTTCGGCGGGGAGTGCCTGCTGGTCCAGCCAGGCAAGGCGGCATTCATAGGCCAGCACCTGGACAGCGGCGGCCAGGTTCAGGGAGCTGAAATCCGGGTTGGTGGGGATATGCACGTGGGCGTGGCAGCGCTGCAATTCAGCGTTGGTCAGACCGCTGTCTTCGCGGCCGAATACCAGTGCCACCCGTGTCTCCCGGTCAGCAAGTTCCATCGGCAGACGGATTCCCAGGTCGCGGGGCGCAATCATCGGCCAGGGCAGGGTGCGTGAGCGGGCGCTGGCGCCCACTACCAGGGTGCAGTCGGCCACCGCCTGCTCCAGGGACCCTGCGATGGTTGCGCTGTTGACCAGATGGTCAGCTCCGGAGGCCCGCGAGACGCTATCGGCGGTAACAGCGGTGCAGCGTGGTGCCACCAGAGCCAGATCGGAAAGCCCCATGTTGTGCATGGCGCGGGCGGCGCCGCCGATATTGCCGGGGTGGCTGGTGCCGATCAGAACGATACGGATGCGGTCGAGCATGGTGGGCTTCCTGGGGCGAAACAAGACGAGGCGAAATAAACCGGGCCGATGAATCTGGGCCAGGAGTCTAGCATGTTGGCCGAGAACTGCCTCCTGATCAGTCTTGATCCGGCGTGGCGAAACCGGGCAGGGTCTGCTAGGATTCGCGCCGAACGTTTCAACGAACAGTTTGCGTGAATACCCCCGTTCTTTAACACCACCGACTTCTCAAGGCCTGATCATGCATCCGATGGTCCAATATGCGCTGCGCGCCACGCGCAGCGCCGGCGAACAGTTTCTGCGCATTCGCGAGCGTATCGAGAATGCTCACGAAGAGAGCAGCCTCGACCGCCTGCTCGAGGATGCCGCCCGTAACGCCGAGACGCTGATCGTTCGTCAACTCTCGCGTGGTTATCCCCAGCACGGTGTCGCCGGCCGTTTCACTCCCCATCGTGCCGGGGAGGGCGAAGGTGCCGATACACTCTGGAAGATCGAACCCTTTCATGGCTATTCCAACCTCGGCGTGGCCGCGTCGGGCTTTGCCCTGTCGGTGGTCTGCCTGGTCAAGGGTCGCCCGGAGCATGCGGTGGTGATCTGTCCCTTCAGCGACGATGAGTACCTGGCCAGCCGTGGCCGGGGTGCCCAGCACAATGGCAAGCGCATACGCGTACCCAAGACCCTGGTGGTGGATGGTGCTCGCGTTGCCATGGGGCTGCCCGAGACCTGGCTGCGCGCGCGTCACCTGCCCTCCTACCTGACGCTGTTACAGCAGCTCGGCCCGGTCATCGAGGTGCAACGCGCCACGGGCAGCGGCCTGCTGGACCTGGCGGAGCTGGCCGCCGGCCGTGCCGATGCCGCCTTCGTGCTGGGCCTTGAGGAGCAGGATATGCATGTTGGCAGCCTGCTGCTGAAGGAGGCGGGTGCGCTGATGGGTACCCCTGACGGACAGCCCAAGGTCGAGGTGGAAGGTCGGCTGATGGCCGCGGGTCCGCGTCTCTTCAAGAGTCTGGTGCAGCAGCTCAAGCCGCATTTCTGAACCACCGGCCTCGAGATTCGCATTGTCAGCTGCCAGTAACGACGCTGAGCGTAACGAATAAACCCCCGCAGGGTACTTCCCTGCGGGGGTTTTGGCATTGGGCGTCGTGAACTCCTCGCAGCCCTCCGCGGTCAGGGCAGCTCCTCCTCGGCCTCGGCATCCTCTTTCTTGGGTGGCATAAGGTCCACGCGCTGCAGTTTCACAGCGATCAGCAGGGCCGCGGCCACATAGATGGAGGAGAAGGTGCCGACCACGACGCCGATAATCAGGGCGATCGAGAATTGGTGAATCATATCCCCGCCCAGCAGCAGCAGCGCCAGCAGCACCAGCAGGGTGGTGCCGGAGGTCGCCAGCGTGCGTGACAGGGTCATGTTGATCGCTTCGTTGAAGATCGCCGGCATGTCGTCGAGGCGCGACTTGCGGATTGTCTCGCGAATTCGGTCGTAGACCACGATGGTATCGTTGAGCGAGTAGCCGATCACCGCCAGCAGCGCCGCCAGCACGGTGAGGTCGAAGTCGAGCTGGAACAGCGAGAAGATGCCGACCACGATGATCACGTCGTGCATCAGGGCCAGCAGGGCGCCGATGGCGAACTTGTACTGGAAGCGAAACGCCACGTAGAGCATCACGATACCGAGTGCTACCAGCAGGCCCAGGCCGCTTTGATCGCGCAACTGCTCACCCACCTGGGCACCGACGAATTCGGCGCGAACCAGCTCGACGCCTTCACCGCTGTCACGTAGCAGGGCCACTACGCGGTCGCCCACTTGCGCATCGAAGGCCTGCTGCAGGCGAATCAGCACCTCGGTGGAAGCGCCGAAGGTTTGCACCGAGACGTCGCGGAATTCGGCGGTCTCCAGGGTCTGACGCACGGCTTCGAGAGAAGGTGCCACAGCGTAGCGCACCTCCACCAGGGTGCCGCCGGTGAAGTCCAACCCCAGATTGAGTTGCTGGAACAGCAGCGAGACGATCGACACCAGGATCAGCAGGCCGGAGATCGCGAAGGCGACACGGCGCTTGCCCATGAAGTCGAACTGTCGGTTGATAAGGCCTTTCATGACCACCTCTTATATCCAGAGCTTCTTGACCGGCTTGCCGCCGTAGACGAGGTTCACCATCGCGCGAGTCACCAGCAGGGCGGTGAATAGCGACGTGATGATTCCCAGCGACAGGGTTACCGCGAAGCCCTTGACCGGCCCGGTGCCGATCGAGAACAGGATCACCGCCACCAGCAGGGTGGTGATATTGGCGTCGACGATGGAGGTGAAGGCGCGCTCGTAGCCGGCGTGAATCGCCTGCTGTACCGACAGCCCGCCGCGTAGCTCCTCGCGTATGCGTTCGAATATCAATACGTTGGCGTCTACTGCCATGCCCAGCGTCAGCACGATGCCGGCGATGCCGGGCAGAGTGAGGGTGGCCCCGAGCATGGACATGGCTGCCATCAGCAGCGTCAAGTTGAGAGCCAGCGCCACATTGGCGATGATGCCGAACACCTTGTAGCGGATCAGCATGAACAGCACTACCAGCAGTAGACCGATCTGCACCGACATCACGCCGCGCTTGATGTTCTCCGCGCCCAGGCTTGGGCCGATGGTGCGCTCCTGCACGAAGTAGATAGGCGCGGCCAGCGAGCCTGAGCGCAGCAGCAGCGAGAGCTCGGCGGCTTCCGTGGGCGAGTCGAGCCCGGTGATCCGAAAGCTGTTGCCCAGCGCGCTCTGGATGGTGGCCAGGCTGATCAGGCCGCGCTCCGTGTAGGGCTCGCGGACGATGACCTCTTCGCCATCGACCACTTCCACGCTGTCGCGAGTCTTGTGCTCGATGAACAGCACCGCCATGTTGCGGCCGATGTTGGTGCGGGTGGCACGGTTCATCAGGGTGCCGCCGGTGCCGTCAAGGTTGATGTTGACCTGAGGACGACCGTTCTCGTCGAAGCTGCGACTGGCGTTGGAAACGCTGTCGCCGGTGATGATCACGTCGCGCATCAAGTCGGCACTGCGTCCCTCGGCGTTGCGAAACGAGAAGGTCTCGGTCTCGGCGTCCGGGGTGTCCGGGCGGGCTTCGAGGCGGAACTCCAGATTGGCGGTAGCGCCCACCACCCGCTTGGCGGCCACGGTGTCCTGCACGCCCGGCAGCTCCACCACGATGCGATCGGGACCTTGACGCTGCACCATGGGCTCGGCCACGCCCAACTCGTTCACTCGGTTGCGCAGGGTGGTGAGGTTCTGGTTGACCGCGTAGTCCTGTATCTCGTTGACCGCCTGGTCGGTGAGGGTCATGGCCAGGGCTGCGCCGCGGCCGTCACCGATATCCTGGTAGTCAAAGTCGCGAAACTCGCGGCTGATCAGTCGCCGGGCCGTGTCGCGGTCCTCTTCGTTGGTGAAGGTCAGCGTCAGGGTGCGCTCCTCGATCTCGGTGCCGCGATAGCGGATTCGTTCGCTGCGCAACTGTTCGCGCATGGCGCTGGCGTTGACCTCCAGACGCTGGGTCACCGCGGCGTTCATGTCCACCTCCAGCAGGAAGTGCACACCGCCGCGCAGGTCGAGGCCCAGGGTCATGGGCGAGGCGGAAAGCGCCTGCAGCCAACCCGGGGTGGACTCGGCGAGGTTCAATGCCACCACGAAGTCGTCGCCGAGCATGGCGGCGATGCGGTCGCGGGCCTGGAGCTGCTCGTCGGCGTCGCCGAGGCGAATCAGTACGCTGTTCTCGCTGCTCTCGACGGCCTTGATGGTGATGCCCGCCTCGCGCAGGGAGTCTTGAACGCGTTCAAGCTGGCGTTGATCGAGAGCGGCATCGCCTCGGCCGCTGCTTATCTGTACCGCCGGATCCTCGGGATAGAGGTTGGGAAGCGAATAGACCAGGCCGATGGCGAGGACGATCAGTATCAGCAGATACTTCCACATTGGGTAACGGTTGAGCATGCGAGCCCTGCCCTCAGGTTGCTGACAACGTTTGCTGACAACGTGCGTTTCGGACGTTGGGAAGATGACGTCTAGACGTCATGATCGCCCGGGGATTGCCGCGGCGATCAAAAACGGCCCCGCCGAGGGGCGGGGCCGGAAGGACATGAGTCAGATGGCCTTGATGGTGCCCTTGGGCAGCACCGCTGCCACGGCGTTCTTCTGCACGTTGATCTGGGTGCCCTCGGCGATCTCCAGGGTCAGGAACTCGCTATCGTCGCTCACTTTGGTGATGCGGCCCAGTACGCCACCACCGATGACGATCTCGTCGCCCTTGGAGAGCCCGGCGATCAACTGCTTGTGCTGCTTGGCGCGCTTGGCCTGGGGGCGCCACAGCAGAAAGTAGAAGATCAGCACAAAGCCTAGCAGCATAACGATCTGGGCGATGCCGCCACCGGCAGCGCCGGCGTCCTGGGCCATGGCCGAGGAAATGAAAAAGTCCAGCATGTATGACAATCTCCTGGGGGGGTGAAAGCAGAAAGTTTTTCGGCCGGCCATGGGGCCGACCGCGGATCAATTCGGGGTGGGAGGCACCGGCAGACCGCGCCGTGCATAGAAGCCTTCCACGAAGTTCGCCAATGTACCCGCTTCGATGGCACCGCGCAAACCAGCCATCAGGCGCTGATAGTGGCGCAGGTTATGGATGGTGTTGAGCATCGAGCCAAGCATCTCGCCACAGCGATCCAGGTGGTGCAGGTAGGCCCGGGAGAAGTGCTGGCAGGTGTAGCAGTCGCAGCCCTCCTCCAGCGCACCGGTATCGTGGCGGTGCTTGGCGTTGCGGATCTTTACCGTACCCTCGGCGGTGAACAGGTGGCCGTTTCTGGCATTGCGAGTGGGCATCACGCAATCGAACATGTCGATACCGCGGCGCACGCCTTCCACCAGGTCCTCGGGCTTGCCCACTCCCATCAGGTAGCGGGGCTTGTCATCCGGCATCCAGGTGGGCAGGTAATCCAGCACCTGGATCATCTCCTCCTTGGGCTCACCCACCGAGAGGCCACCGATGGCCAGGCCGTCGAAGCCGATCTCCATAAGACCCGCCAGCGAGGCCTCGCGCAGATCGGGATACATGCCGCCCTGAATGATGCCGAACAGCGCCGAGGGCGAGCTGCCGTGAGCGTCACGGGAGCGCTGTGCCCAACGCAGCGAGCGCTCCATGGAGAGGCGCGCCTCCTGCTCGGTCGCCGGGTAGGGCGTGCACTCGTCGAAGATCATCACCACGTCGGAGCCCAGCGAGCGCTGCACGGCCATGGACTCCTCGGGGCCCATGAACACCTTGTCGCCGTCCACTGGCGAACGGAAGTGCACGCCCTGCTCGGTGATCTTGCGCATGGCGCCAAGCGAGAAGACCTGAAAACCACCCGAGTCGGTGAGAATCGGTTTCTGCCACTGAGCAAAGTCGTGCAGGTCCCCGTGGGCCTCGATCACCTTCATGCCGGGCCGCAGCCACAGGTGGAAGGTATTGCCCAGGATGATCTCGGCACCGATCTCCTCAACAGACACCGGGGTCATTCCCTTGACGGTGCCGTAGGTGCCCACCGGCATGAAGGCGGGGGTTTCCACCGTGCCACGCGGAAAGTTGAGGCGGCCGCGGCGCGCCCGGCCGTCGCTGGCCAGTTGCTCGAAGGTCATGAAGCATTCGTTACGCATGAGAATCTCGAGTCAGGAAAGCCGGCGAGTGAGCCACATCGCATCGCCATAGCTGAAGAAGGCGTAGCGTTCGACCACCGCCTCGCGGTAGGCCGCCAGGGTGGTATCAAAGCCAGCGAAGGAGGCCACCAGCATCAGCAGGGTGGATTCCGGCAGATGAAAGTTGGTGATCAGAGCATCGACGCAGCGCCATTCGTAGCCCGGATAGATGAAGATGTCGGTCTCGCCGCTGTAGGGGTCGATCTTGCCAGTCGCGCCGGTGGCGCTCTCCAGGCAGCGCACGCTGGTGGTCCCTACGGCGATCACGCGCTTGCCACGGGCTCGGGTGGCGCGCACCTGCTCGCAGGTGGCCTCGGTCACCTCCAGCCACTCGCTGTGCATGACATGCTCGCGGATGTCGTCGACGCGAACCGGTTGGAAGGTGCCGGCGCCTACGTGGAGGGTGACGAAGGCGCTCTCCACACCCTTGGCGGCCAGCGCCTCGAGCAGTGGCTCGTCGAAGTGCAACCCCGCGGTGGGAGCCGCCACGGCACCATCCCGGCGGGCATACACAGTCTGATAGCGCTCGCGGTCGCTGCGCTCATCCGCCCGGTCGATGTAGGGCGGCAGCGGCATATGGCCATGTTGTTCCAGCAGTTCGATCAGCGGCGTCTCGCCAAGGAAACGCAGTTCGAACAGGGCGTCGCGGCGTCCCTCGACCACGGCGCGCACGCCGCCTTCGAAGATCAGTTCGGTGCCGGGTTTAGGCGACTTGCTCGAGCGCAGGTGGGCCAGGCCACGGTGGGCGTCCAGGGGGCGCTCCAGCAGCATCTCCACCCGGCCACCGCTGGCCTTGTGGCCGAGCAGTCGCGCCGGGATCACCCGGGTATCATTGAACACCAGCAGGTCGCCGGGCTCGAGCAGCGTGGGCAGGTCTGGAAATCGGCGGTGGGTCCGCTCGCCGCTCTCGCCGTCGACGCAGAGCAGCCTGCAGTCAGTGCGCTGCTCTGAGGGATAGCGGGCGATCAGCTCGTCGGGGAGCTTGAAGGAAAAGTCGGCGCGCTGCATGGTCGGTATCGGGATCCGTTGGCTCGGAGCAAGCCTCCTAGGATACCGGCTCGATGGCGCGAAGTCAGGCCCGAGATTGACCTGCTGCCGGGCCCACGTATAATACGTTCCGCGTTGCCGGCGTGGCGGAATTGGTAGACGCAGTGGATTCAAAATCCACCGGGGGCAACCCCTTGCCGGTTCGAGTCCGGCCGCCGGTACCAGCCTAAGCTCGTTTGAAGCAATGAGCCGAAAATCAGGCTGAACACACAGTTCGACGACAGCCGCCCCCGGGCGGCTGTCTGCGTTTGGGTCTTGCCCCCGAGCCGGTCGGCGTTGAGTGGCCGGGGCTCGAAGCTCCCGACATGGGGAGGTATGGTGCTCGCTGAGCATTCACTCACCGAGGAGTCACCATGAGCGAGCAAGACGCCTACGTTCCGCCCCGGGTCTGGCAGTGGGAGCAGCCTAGCGGCGGCGCCTTTGCCAGCATTAACCGGCCCATCGCCGGTCCCACCCACGACATGGCCCTGCCGGTCGGCAACCATCCGCTGCAGCTCTATTCCATGGGCACGCCCAACGGCGTCAAGGTCACGGTGATGCTGGAAGAGCTGCTGGCGCTGGGCCACGCTGGCGCCGAGTACGACGCCTGGCTGATCCGCATCACCGAGGGCGACCAGTTTGGTAGCGGCTTCGTCGAGGCGAATCCCAACTCCAAGATTCCCGCGCTGATGGATCACGCCACTTCGCCCCCCACGCGGGTGTTTGAATCAGGAGCGATCCTGCTTTACCTGGCGGAAAGGTTCGGTGAGTTTCTGCCCAGCGACCACGTCGAGCGCACCGAGACCCTCAACTGGCTGTTCTGGCAGATGGGCAGCGCTCCCTATCTGGGCGGCGGGTTCGGGCACTTCTATGCTTATGCGCCAGACAAGCTCGAGTATCCCATCAACCGCTTCACCATGGAGGTCAAGCGTCAGCTCGACGTGCTGGACCGTCGGCTGGCCGAAAGTCGCTATCTTGGAGGGGAGGAGTACACCATTGCCGATATGGCCAACTGGGCCTGGTATGGCCAGCTGGCGCTGAGCAGGCTATATGACGCCGGAGAGTTTCTTCAGGTGCAGGAGTATCGACACCTGCAGCGCTGGGCCAGCGAGATAGATGCACGCCCTGCGGTTCAGCGTGGGCGCATGGTCAACCGCACCTTTGGCGAACCGGAGACTCAACTGCATGAGCGTCATGACGCACGTGACTTCGAGACGCAAACCCAGGACAAGATCGACCCTGCAAGCACTGAGTAGAGGGACCTCAGTTGATGGCGGTGATGATCACCGGTGCCAGGCCGCGGTTGAGGATGCCCAGCTCACGAGCGGCGCGCTTGGAAAGGTCGATGATGCGCCCCTTCACAAAGGGGCCGCGGTCGTTGATCACGACAGTCACCTCGCGACCGGTATCCGGTCGGGTTACCACTACCTCGGTACCGAAGGGTAATTCGGGATGGGCGGCGGTCAGTTGATTCTGGTCGAAGGGCTCGCCGCTGGCTGTGGTTCGGCCATGAAACTTGTCGTGATAGAAGGAGGCAATGCCTGCCTGGGAGTCGGCCTCATTGGCCATGACGGCCTGGGTACCGAGAATCATTGCGCCTGACAGGCAGCAGGCAAGAAATAATTTCGATAGGGTTCCCATGGGGTTACCTCACGGTTTTCGTAATGCGGCTTATGCATGTTGCAATGCAATAGGATTGCCAATGTCTTGCATGGTACCCGGCCGTTGCACCAGCGACAACCCCTGGCGGAAGATCGACGAAGATCGGTGCAAGTTGGCGATAATTCCCTAATGAAGCATTGCCGGCACCGTGATATGGCCATGGAAATCAGCGATACTCAGTCAAATACCGTCAGGCGAGAGCCATCGATAACGCCGGTAGCACCATAGCGCCAGGGGCGATTGTGCAGGCCATGGCCAACCGGTAGGCCGTGGTAGAGCGGGAGCCCGCAATGAACGAGGGTCTCGGCGATGATGGCCTCCAGCGGGGTATCATCGAAGGCGCTGCAACCTTCGAAGGTTCCCAGGCATACGGCGCCGGCCTCATCCAGGGCGCCGGCCTCGACCAGCTGCCAGAGGGCGCGCTCGAGACGGTAGTAGGGCTCACCGATATCCTCGAGGATCACCAGGGCGCCGGGCGGTGCCCGAAAGGCCAGGGGGGTGCCGGCCAGGCTGGCCAGGGTGACGAGATTGCCACCCACCAGCGGCCCCTCCTGTCGCCCCGGGTCCGCGCCCCAGGGAGCAAGGGGATAATCGAGGCGTGTTGGGCCGCGGATCAGCGCAAGAGTCTCCTCGAATTGGGCGCGAACGATGGTGCTCGCCTCCGAGGGAGACTGGAGCAGCGGTCCGGCGGCCTTGACCACCGGGCCGTGGATTGCCGGTAGCCCGTGAAGGTGGTACTGGTCGAGTAGGGTGGTGAGATCGGAGTATCCGATCAGCGGTTTGGGGCGCTGAGCCAATCGTGCCCAGTCGATATGTTCTGCTAACTGTGCACAGCCGAAGCCGCCGCGCACTGCCCACACCGCCTGGGTGTCTGGATCCTCGTGGGCAGCATGCAGCTGGGCGAGGCGCCATTCGCGATCGCCCGCCAGATAGCGGTTCTGTCGCTGCAGCAGCGCAGGTCGGCGCACTTCGACTCCCAGCGACTCGAGCCCTTGCACACCGCGCTCGATGGCCTCTTCCGGGGTGAAGGAGGACGGAGTAATCAGGCTGATGGCGAGCGGCATGGCGTCACGACCCTGTGGCGAGCGAAGGCCCCAAGGATGGCATGCCGCGTGACGGGACGCATCCGTCGGCGCATTCATGAAAACGCCCCGTCCGGCAAGCCGGATGGGGCGTGGGATGGCACGCGGCTGAGACGGCGCGCGTCAGTGCCGCTGGTATTCCTCTTCCGCAAACAGCTCGGCCTTGGCATTGCGCATGACGTCCTCGCAGGCGGCCTGTTGGGCCAACTGGGTAAGCAGGTTCTGTGTCACGGCAAAGCCCTTGCCCATGCAGGTATCGATCTCATCCCGGCTTACTGCGGGTGAGACGTCGCAGTCGATCTTCAGGGTCCTGCCGCCGCCGTCGAGCCGGTTGGCGAACTCTCTCAGCTGCCAGGCGATTCGCTCCTTCCAGCTGGCTGATTCATCCGCGCCTTCGTTTACGCTAAACGTGCACCGCCATTCAGGTTTGTAGACCTTCATGTGAACCTCCGTGCTGGCTTGGAATGAATGATCGATCGTGTATTCTGCTCCGTACTGAGGGGGTAGTGCGCCTTCAGCATACCGGTTTCGCCCCGCCACTGCAGTTATTGTGCAGCGACTTGGCGTCCCCACTGTCAGGAGAGCGTCCATGGCAAGTATCTTCAGTCGTATTATGCAGGGAGACATCCCTGGCCATTTCGTCCATGAGGACGACCAGTGCGTGGTCATCATGACCATTCAGCCGATGAAGCCCGGTCATGTGCTGGTAATTCCCCGCGACGAGATCGATCACTGGGATGACCTTCCCGAGCCTCTCTATGTTCACCTGATGGGTGTCTCCCGCTGGATGGCCAAGGCGATCAAGCGGGCCTTCCCCTGCAAGCGGGTAGGGATGCTGGTGATAGGGCTGGAGGTGCCCCATGTGCATATTCATCTGACGCCGCTCGATGCGATGGAGGATATTCGGGTGTTAGGGCTGGAGATGGCACCTGCCGAGGAGTTGGCCTCCGCCGCCGAGAAAATTCGCGCGGTCCTGGAATGAGGGCGTCAGGGGATGCCGGATGCGTCACAATGCGCAAACGGGAGGCAGGATGAGAGGATGCGTCGAGAACAAACGGGCAGTCCGGACAGGACGTTTGCTGCTGGCGGCGGGGCTGAGCCTGCTGGTCAGCGGCTGCGCGATGATGGCACCGTCGCCTCCGCCGGACCAGAGCAACATCTGCGAGATCTTCCGCGAACAGCCCAAGTGGTATGACTACGCCCGAGCATCCGAGCAGGCGTGGGGGACGCCTATCGCTACTCAGTTGGCTTTTATCCAGCAGGAATCCTCCTTCCAGAGCCACGTGCGTCCGCCGCGCAAGCGTTACCTGGGATTCATCCCGGGGCCGAGGCCCTCTTCGGCGCGGGGCTACGCCCAGGCGCTGGATCCGGTGTGGGGAGAGTATCGCGATGACGCCGGCAGTACGCTGGCCCGGCGGTCCCATATGAAGTATGCCACCGACTTCATTGGCTGGTATAACGAGCGCACGCATCGACAGACGGGCATCTCCCTGCATAATCCGGAGCATCTCTACCTGGCCTACCATGAGGGGGCTGGCGGCTATCAGCGGGGGACCTGGCGCAGCAAGCCCGCCGTGCAGAGGGTGGCCAGCCAGGTCGCTGCCCGTACCAGCCGCTACCAGTCACAGCTGTCGTCCTGCCAGGCCGAGTTCCAGTGCCGGCGCTTTTACCAGTTCGGGCCCTTCTGCGGGACCTGACGAGTCGGCCAGGCCGTTATGTCCGCCACCGTACAGATAACCCTTCCGTCCTGTCTTCATACTGTGGATAGCTCATGCGTCCGGTCATTTCCATGACCTTCTTGTAGGCCTCTATGCCCGGGCTATCCATCACCCAACAGGACCGACCCCATGGTACAGAAACCCAAATCCGTTAACCTCGCCCTTCAGGGTGGAGGTGCGCATGGCGCTTTCACCTGGGGAGTTCTGGATCGAATTCTTGAGGACGGGCGCTTGCGAATCGCCGGGGTTTCGGGCACGTCGGCGGGGGCGATGAACGCGGTGGCGATGGCCGATGGTTTCACACGGGATGGCCCCGAGGGCGGGCGCGCGGCCCTTGAGCATTTTTGGCGATGTATGGGTGATGGTGCGAAGAATAGCCCGCTGAAACGCATGCCCTATGACGTTCTGATCGGCAACTGGGGGCTGGAGAACAATCCTGTTTATCACGCGTTGGATGCACTTTCCCGCGTGGCTTCGCCCTATCAGCTGAACCCCATGAATATGAATCCATTACGCGACATGGTGGAGAAATGCATCGATTTTGACATGGTGCGTAAATGCACGGCGTTCAAACTTTTCGTTTCGGCCACCAACGTGGAGAGCGGCAACGTCAAGGTCTTCCCGCGAGAGGAATTGACGGTGGATATGCTGATGGCTTCGGCCTGTCTGCCCCATCTCTACCAAGCGGTCGAGATCGACGGCGTGCCCTATTGGGACGGCGGCTATATGGGTAATCCGGCGCTGTTTCCCTTTCATGCCGAGAACGATACCAATGATATCGTGGTGATTCAGATCAATCCGATCGAGCGCAAGGGGGCGCCACGGAATTCTCAGGACATACAGAATCGGATGAACGAGATTAGTTTCAACAGCAGCCTGCTCAAGGAACTGCGCGGTATCGACTTCGTCGACCGGCTTATCCGCCAGGGTAAGCTATCGGCCAATGAATATCGTCAGGTGCGGGTGCATGTCGTGGAAAACCAGGCGGAGCTGAAACCGCTTGGGGCTTCATCAAAGATGAATGTCGAATGGGAGTTTCTTACCAAGCTTCGCGATCTCGGTCGCGATACCGTCACAGGCTGGCTGGATGAGAACTTTGCCGCCATCGGCGAGCGTTCAACGGTTGACCTTCGTCAGATGTTTCAGGGTCTCGGTGCCCAGCACCAGGGTTAGGGATTCCTGCTACCTAAGTCGATCGAGGCGCTGATCACGTCGCGATAGTTGCGGATCCGCTGCACGAAGTGCACCGGCTCGTAGCCGCGTGCGTAGCCGTAGCGGGTGCGGGGGTAGTAGCGCTTGTCCGCTTTCAGCGGCAGAATTTCCTGCATGTCCTCCCAGGAGTCCGGGTTCTTGCCGAGTTCCCGGGCCAGCTCCCGGGCGTCCAGCACATGGCCGCGGCCGATGTTGTAGCTGGCCAGGGCCAGGAAGGTGCGGTCGGGCTCGGGGATCGCCTCGGGCAGCCGCTGATGGCGGTCGGCCAGGTAGCGCGCCCCGGCGTCGATTGCCTGGGTTGGGTCCAGGCGGTCCGAGACTCCCAGCGACGAGGCGGTGTTACGGGTCAGCATCATGATGCCACGCACGCCGGTGGGCGAGACCGCCTGGGGGTTCCAGTGGGACTCCTGGTAGGACAGTGCTGCCAGCAGGTCGGCGGGAATGCCAGTGGAGCGTTCCGCCATGAGGAAGAGCTCCAGGAAGTCGGGCAGCCGCTCATCGATGCGTTGGTTGAGCGCCCGCAGGTCAACAAAATCGAACTCGTCGATATAGCCGTAGTAGCGGTTCTCCACGGCCTCGACAGTCGCTTCTGCCTCGGCGGTGCTGCGCCACTCATGGGTCTGCTCGGCCAGGGCACTCTGGTCGGCGGCCAGATACCAGCCCAGCCAATCACCGCTGGTCAGGTTCAGAGCGACCTCCAGGGAGGGATAGTGGCGTCGCACGATCTGCACGATGTTGGAATCGGCCAGGGTGCAGTCGAGTTCCTGCTCGGCCACGGCGGCCAGCAGCATCTCGGTGGTCCGTGGGTCTTCCTCGAAGGTGATGCCGCTGTGGTCGTTGACCAGCGAAGTGAGCTTATCGGCATAGCTGGAGTCCGCCGTGACGAGAATCTCCACCTCGGTCATCTGCTCCACGCTACGCGGCAGCGGGCGCGCCTCCCGGTGGCAGACCAGCTGCTCGACAATGGCGGAGTGCGCCGGCCCCGGCAGGAAGCGCTCGCTGCGGGAAGGCAGGTGGGAAAGGCCGGCGGCGGCCATGTGGACTTCACCTTCCTCCAGCGCCTGGAGTACCTCGGCGACGGCATCATGCACTATCCACTCGACTTGCCAGCCTCGCGATTGGGCGAAGCGGCTGACCAGGTCATGCTCGGGGCCGGTGGGGGCCTCGTCACGATCCAGGTACCAGGTGGTGGCCGCGTTGCGGGTAGCGACCTTGAGCGTGCCGCTCTCCCCGGGAGGGGCGAGACGTGGTGCTTCCTGGCCGCAGCCGGCGAGCAGCAGGCCGGCCAGACCGAGAGAAGAGAACAACAGGGTCAGGGATGTCTTGGCATCTCGCATGGACAAGGTTGAGTCTCCTGCGGGGTTTTAAAATCACCCTACCAGCTCGATGGCAGCGCTCTTCAACGCAACCTGCTGGTGAGCCGCGTCCCTCCGAGGCTCATCTGCCCTGCACGGTGGCATCTAGCGTCACTTGATCTCTCGCCACCCCTCGTGGGCGCAGCTGCCGCAGCGATAGAACGCTTCAAAGCCGCCATCGGCACTCTCGCGGATCGAGCCCTTCTGGAAATTGAAGCTGCGCAGCGAGCAGACCGGACAGCGTTCAACGTCGTCTCGCGGGGCCCGTGGGGCCTGGCTGGACTTGTCGGCATGGCGGTCGGACCGCGCTGGGCGCTCCGCCATAAGCCGATCGAGATCGGTAGAGAGTTCGGCGGCGAGGCCGCGAGCGTCTCCCTCCCTGTCTCTGCCGGCCATGTCGGCCAGCTCGGTGATTCTTGCCTTGAGGGAAGTCAGCCGTGACGTGGTGTCGGCCATCGCGGGCCCTCCCGAAGGTCGTTCGTGGTTATCCCCTTGAGCATAGTCCCAAGCGGCTCAGAGCATGGCATCGGCCTGGATAGCCATTATGATCGTCAACTGATCCCGCAGTTCGTCGGCCACCGGCTCAGCCTGGTCCAGAATCTCGTGGATACGATTGAAGTGAAGCAGGCGCACGCCCTCGGCTTCGGGCTTGAGGTAGAGGTGTGGGCGCCGATGTTCCAGCGCCTGCCGGATCAGCGACTGCTGCATGATGCTGAAGGTCTTGAACAACAGATCGGCGATGCCGGGTTCGGACTCGGGGTCCGGATGGCGGCTGCCCGAGACATCTACCGCGATCACCAGATCCATGTCGTCGAGCAGCAGATTATAGGGCAGGGGGTTCGAGGTGCCACCGTCGATCAGCAACTGCTCGTCGCGGTGCACCGGCGAGAATAGCCCCGGTACGGCCATGCTGGCCCCGATGGCCGGGAAGAGTTGGCCATCGTTGATCGCTACGCTGTCGCCTGTCCAGTAGTCGGTGGTCACCACTGTCAGCGGGATATTGAGTTCGTCGAATCGGCTCACCTCGGTATGGCCGGCCAGGAAGCGCAGGAAGCCACCTGAATCCAGCAGCCCGCCATTGCTAAGGTCGACCTGTAGGAGGTCGACCAGGCCCAGTTCCGTGCCGGCAAGCCCCGAGAGAGCGTCGAGCGGAGAGCCGGCAACGTCGTCGAAGATATCAAGAATTTCCTCGGCGGAGAGTCCCGCTGCGTAGAGCCCACCGATCACTGCGCCGATGCTGGTGCCGACGATGTGATCGGGAACAATATCAAGCTCGTCGAAGACCTGCAGCATGGCGATATGGGCCAGGCCGTTGGCCCCGCCGGAGCCCAGTACCAGACCGATGGTCGGTCGCGGCGGGGGGGCCTCGGCGGACAGCGGGATGGGCAGCAGCAGGGCAAGGCACAGGAACAAGGCGGCCAGCGGCCGGGTGGCGGCAGGTGGCGAAGGGATCATCAAACTCTCCTGATGGCAGGGTCGCTGGTCGATACTATGTCACAGCCACGGGGCGCCGCCCACGCTTCGCCATGGTGCAGGCCTTGCCAGGGCGTAGGCTCGGGGCCATGGTGGTGGAAGATACCCTTTATCTCGAGTCTGCCATGGCCGTTCCTGCTCCTCGTACCCCGCCGCCTGAGCCTCGCCCTGATCCCCGGCAGTCGCCGACCAACGGGCAGGGGTCCCCCTCCGGCAACCCTCGCCAGCAGTGGCTGCTGTTCGTGTGGATGGCCTTTGTGATCCTGGTGATGTTCCAGTACCTGGACGGCACTCAGCAGCAGGCACGGGTCGAGTTGACCTACTCCGACTTCCTCGAGGCGGTGGACGCCGGGCATGTCGACGAAGTGACGCTACGCGGCCAGTCCCTCGAGGGTCGCTTCAGTGATTCGGGCCGGCTGGATCTTGACCTTGGCGAGGCCGAGGCTTTCTCGACCACACGGCCGGACGTCGAGAGCGAGCGTCTGCTGGAGAGGCTGGAGAGTCAAGGGGTGCAGATCGCGGCGCGGCCGACGGACCCCGCCATGTGGCAGCGTCTGCTGGCCAGCGTGGTGCCCTGGCTGCTGATGCTCGCGTTACTGTTCTGGTTCTGGAACCGCATGCAGGAGCGCCTCGGCTCCGGGGGCGGCACCTTCGGGATGGGCCGGTCTCGGGCCCGACTGATGGAACCCGAGAAGAGCCAGGTAAAGCTGGCCGACGTGGCAGGCTCCGAGAATGCCAAGCGCGATATTCTGGAGGTGATCGAGTTTCTCAAGGAGCCTGGGCGCTTCCAGGCGCTGGGTGCGCGCATTCCGCGGGGCATCCTGATGATGGGCCCGCCGGGCACCGGCAAGACGCTGATGGCCAGGGCGGTGGCCGGCGAGGCCGGGGTGCCCTTCTTCAGTATCAGCGGCTCCGAGTTCATCGAGATGTTCGTGGGGGTGGGCGCCTCCCGGGTGCGCGACCTGTTCCGCCAGGCCAAGGAGAAGGCGCCCTCGGTGGTGTTCATCGACGAGATCGACTCCATCGGCCGCACTCGAGGCACCGGGGTGGGCGGCGGCCACGACGAACGCGAGCAGACCCTCAACCAGATCCTCGCCGAGTTGGACGGTTTCGAAGGCCATGAGTCGGTGGTGGTGCTGGCCGCCACCAACCGTCCCGACGTGTTGGACCCGGCGCTGCTGCGTCCTGGGCGCTTTGACCGCAAGGTCACTCTGGAGAACCCCCACCGCCAGGCCCGCGAGGCGATCCTCAAGGTGCATACCCGGCGCATGCCGCTGGCCGCCGACGTCGACCTGGCGCGGCTGGCCGAGATCACCGTCGGCTTCTCGGGGGCGGATCTCGCCAACCTGGCCAACGAGGCGGCGCTGCTGGCCGGGCGGCGGGGCCGGGTCGACATCGACTGGGCCTGCTTCGTCGACGCCAGGGACAGGGTGATGCTGGGTGAGGAGCGCGAGATGGGGCTCTCCGAGCAGCAGCGCCGTGTGGTTGCCTACCATGAGGCGGGCCATGCGCTGCTGGCCCACCTGCTGCCCCACGCCGACCGTCTGGAGAAGGTCACCATCCTGCCTCGGGGGCGCACCCTGGGCGTTACCGCCCAGGTGCCGGACGAGGAGCGTGTCAACTACAGCGAGTCCTGGCTGCATGACCGCCTGACGGTGATGTTCGGCGGCCGGCTAGCCGAGTCGATCGTCTTCGGCGAGGTGAGCAGCGGAGCAGAAAACGATCTGGAGCAGGCGACCTACCTGGCGCGGCGTATGGTGGCGCGCTGGGGCATGAGCGAACGCATCGGTCCGGTGGCGCTCTCCCAGGGACAGGAGCACGCCTTCCTGGGGCGTGAGATGACCCAGTTGCGCGAGCATAGCGAAGCCACCGCTGGCCTAGTAGATGAAGAGATTCGGCGGCTGCTGGGCGAGATGGAGGCGCGGGGCCGCCGGCTGCTGGAACAGCACCGTGTGGCGCTGGACAGCCTCGCCGCAGCGCTGGAGGCGCGCGAGACCCTTGATGCCGACGAGATCCGTGAGGTGCTCGAGGCCTCCGATGCCCCTCGGCAGCCAATGCGGGTCTGAGAGACGAGGGCTCCCTTCACGAGAATGCCCGGGCGCAGGCGCCGGGCATTCTGTACCTGAGACGGGCTCCGTTGCCCAGCCAGCGCTATCGTCAGTCGCCCGGCCCACACTCCATGCAGCGTTCGGTGATCGCCGGGCCCAACTGCAGACTGGCGTTGAGGTCGTGCAGGCCACTGCGCAGGCCCTCCTCGAGCACCGGATGGTACCAGGGCATGGCCAGCATCTCGTTGACGCTGAGCTTCTGCTCCAGGGCCCAGGCCAGCAGGTGAGCCATGTGCTCCACCCGTGGGCCGAACAGTTCGGCGCCCAGGAACTGGCCGGAGCCGTGCTCGCCATAGAGCCGCATCAGGCCGCGGTTTTGGCGCATCACCACGGCACGCCCCTGGTCCTCGAAGGAGGCCTCGCCCACCGCCAGGCAGTCACAGCCCCCCAGGCGCTTCTCCAGCTCGGCGTAGCCCTCGCCCACGGTGGCCATCTGCGGCTCGGTAAAGACGATGGCCAGCGGCACGTTGCGCCGCCCGGCGCGCAACTCGGGAAAGCGGCCGGCGTTGTCGCCGGCGATGCGGCCCTCGCTGTTGGCCTCGTGCAGCAGCGGCAGCTCCTGGTTGGCGTCGCCGGCAATGAACACATGGCTGGGCCCGTCGTCGGCACTGCGGCACTGCAGGGTAAAGCGGTTGAAGCGCGGCACACCCTTGTCATCCAGCGCCAGGCCCGCGTTCTCCAGGCCCAACCGGTCAACGTTGGGGCGCCGTCCGGTGGCGGCGAGCAGATAGTCGAAGCGCTCGGTGAGCGTCTCGCCACTGTCGCGCTCGACGAAGGTGATTACCACGGCGTCGCCGTCGCGATCGATGCGCTTTACCGTGGCGTCCGGGTCGACGTAGAACTCCGCGTTGAAGGTGGCCTCGGCGTTGTCGCGCACGGCTGCGTCCTTGAAGGGGCCCAGGGCGCCGCCCACGCCGAACATCCGCAGCCTCACGCCCAGCCGATGGAGTGCCTGACCGAGTTCCAGACCGATCACCCCGGGGCCAAATACCGCCACGCATTCGGGCAGTGTGTCCCACTCGAAGACGTCATCGTTGGTCACCAGCCGATCGCCGGCGGCATCGAACATCCTCGGCCAGGTGGGGCGCGAACCGGTGGCGATGACCACAGTGCGGGCGGACACTCGCGTGTGGTCCCCCACGATCAGGGTGTGTGGGTCCTCGAAGTGGGCGTGGCCGGTGAGGCGATCCTCCTCGGGGATGCGCTTCATCGACGTGAAGACACGGCCCACGAAACCGTCGCGCTCCTGCTTGACCCGCGCCATCACCGCGCGCCCATCCACTTCCACGCCGCTCACCTTGATGCCGAAGCCGCCGGCGTCGCGAGCCTGGTGGGCAGCCTCGGCAGCGGCGATCAGCAGCTTGGAGGGCATGCAGCCCACCCGGGCACAGGTGGTGCCGTACTCGCCCCCCTCGATAAGCACCACGTTATCGCAATGTTTGCGGGCAGCGTGCCAGGCGCTCAGGCCAGCACTGCCGGCGCCGATGATGGCGATATCGGCCTCACGTTGCTGCATCGGGCTCTCCTCTCTGTGTCATCTTGCCATGTCGGTCAATCCACTATGGCACAGGGTGGGCGTGTGTCGCCGAGACGCAATGGCGGTGTCTTGACGCATGGCAAGGCTGGCCGAGCTCAGGCGGCCAGGCGCAAGCCGAAGCCGATCAGCAGCGAACCAAAGGTCCAGCGCTGCAGCCTCGCCTTCAGGGGGCTGCCCGTGAACCAGCGCTGCAGGGCGGCGCCCAGGATGGCGTAACCGGTATCGAACAGCAGGCCAATGGCCACCAGCAGCGTCCCGAGCAGGGCGAACTGCAGCAGCACTGGCCCTCGGTCGGGGTGCACGAACTGCGGCAACAGCACCGAGCAGAACAGCAGCGACTTGGGGTTGAGCAGATTAGTGAGAAGTCCCCGCCGCCAGGCCAGGCGGTGGCTGGCCGAGAGCGCCACCTTCCTTCCCGAGGTGTCCGGTGTCGACCCCGAGGGCGTGCGCAGCAGCTGCAGGCCGATCCAGCTCAGATAGACGGCGCCCGCGTAGCGCACGGCGTCGAAAGTCCAGGGAGCGGTGACGAACAGCGTGGCCAGCCCCAGAGCCGCCAGCGCCACATGTACCCCTCGCGCCACGGCCAGGCCCGCGGCGGTGACCAGCGCCCGGGAGCGTCCCTGGAGGCTGCCGGTCTGCAGTACCAGCAACATGTCGGGGCCGGGCAGCAGATAGACCGCCGCCAGGGCGGCGATAAACAGCCAGAGCTCCAAGGGGGTACCTCCTGCCGTGGGGCGTGGGTGAGGGGTTATGCGGTGTAACAACGCCAGTCTAGCGCCATCGGCCAGGGCAGGTCCTTGCAAGATTGGCCACTCTATCGGCTATAGTTGGCATTTACTGCCATTAAATAACTCATGAGTAACATCGAATGCCAAATAGACGGCTGGATGCCATCGACCGCCGACTCCTGGCCGCGCTGCAGCGCGACGCCCGGCTGACCAACGTCCAACTGGCCGAAGAAGTGCACCTCTCGCCGTCGCCCTGTCTGCGCCGGGTGCGCCAGCTGGAGGCGGCGGGGGTGATTCGCGGCTATCACGCCGAGCTGGATCGTGGCGGCGTGGGCCTTGGCCTCACCGTCTTCGTCGGTATCAAGGTGGAGCGCCACCACGAGACCCAGGCCAACGCCTTCCGCGAGGCCATCGTTGCCCTGCCGGCAGTGGTCTCGGCGCATCTGGTGTCGGGGGAGTCGGATTTCCTGCTGCAGGTGGTGGTGCCGGACCTGGCGGGCTACGAGCGCTTCCTCACCGGGACCCTGCTGCGGCTGCCCGGCGTCACCGACATTCGCAGCAACTTCGCCATTCAGACCGTCAAGGCCCATGGGCCGCTGCCCGTGGAGCGCCTGGCGGCAGTCAACGACGACCTGCCGACCCCGCCACGCCGGTGACTTGCCGGGTGGGCGCCAGGGAAGAGTGGTTGCGCTGGAGCGTCGCGGGGTTGCCGGTATCTGCAGCGCATCGGGCGTCTTTCTGCTATCATGCGAGCCTTATTTCTCCGCTTCCCCGACCCATGCCGCCAGACCTTAGCCGCCGCGTGTTATCGTTTTGGCCCGCCCTCTTGTTATCGGCCGCTCCCTATTCGTCTGCAGGATGTTCCCTTGTCTGATCCTTCCCCCGATGCTGCTTTCGCCTCGCTGCCGCTGGCGCCGGAGCTCCTGGCCACCCTGGCGTCGCTGGACTTCGATGCCATGACGCCGATCCAGGCCGAGAGCCTGCCGCCGATTCTGGCCGGTCGCGACGTGATCGCCCAGGCGAAGACCGGCTCCGGCAAGACCGCGGCCTTCGGCCTGGGGCTGCTCTCACGGCTGACCCTGTCGAGCTTCGCGGTGCAGGGGCTGGTGCTCTGTCCGACCCGGGAGCTGGCCGACCAGGTGGCCGGGGAGCTTCGCCGGCTGGCGCGTGGCCTGCCCAACGTCAAGGTGCTGACCCTGTGTGGTGGCGCCCCCTATGGCCCGCAACTTGCCTCTCTGGCCCATGGCGCCCACCTGGTGGTGGGCACCCCTGGCCGGGTCGAGGAGCACCTGCGCAAGGGCTCGCTCACGCTGGGCGGGCTCGAGATCCTGGTGCTGGATGAAGCGGACCGCATGCTCGACATGGGCTTCCAGGCGAGTCTCGAGGCGATCGTCGCCGAGACCCCGGCTTCTCGCCAGACGTTGTTGTTCAGTGCGACTTTCTCCGACGCCATTCGGCCCGTGGCTGAAGCGCTGATGCGTGACTCGGTGACGGTGGAGGTAGCCGAGGCTCACGATGCCAGCAGTATCCATGAGCGGGTCTACCGCGTCGCCGCTGGCGACGACGCCCGCCTGGAGGGGCTGTGCCGCCTGCTGCTGCACTTTCGCCCGACATCCAGCGTGGTGTTCTGTAACACCAAGCGCGAGACCGACGAGGTGGCCCAGGCGCTCGACGCGGCGGGCTTCAGCGCCCTGGCGCTGCACGGCGACCTGGAGCAGGCCGACCGGGATCAGCTATTGGTTCTGTTCGCCAACCGCAGCGCCTCGATTCTGGTGGCTACCGACGTGGCGGCCCGAGGACTCGACATCGCCGAGTTGGACGCGGTATTCAACTACCAGATTGCCCGGGATCTTGAAGTGCATGTCCACCGGGTCGGACGTACCGGCCGAGCCGGCAGTGCGGGTATTGCCTGCACCCTGGTCGGCGCAGGCGAAGAGTATCGGCTGGCGCGCCTGATCGACTTTCTCGGCGAGCCCCTCGAGGAGGCCACGTTGCCGCCTCGTGCAGTGCTTGACCGCGAGCCCCTGGTGCCGCCCATGGCGACCCTGCAGATCGGCGCCGGCAAGAAACAGAAGGTGCGACCCGGCGATATTCTCGGCGCCCTGACCGGCGAGGCGGGCCTGGCCGGTGACCAGGTGGGCAGAATCAAGGTGCTGGCCAACAGCGCCTACGTGGCCGTGCAGCGCGAGGTGGCCGGCCAGGCCCTGGAGCGACTGATCAACGGCAGAATCAAGGGGCGCAGTTTCCGCGCCCGGCGCGTCAGTCAGTGAGGCGCATCGGCGAACCCCAGAGGAACAGATGAAGATACCCAAGCGATTACAACCGCTGGTGGACGACGGCCTGATCGAGGTGGTCGAAAGCCAGCTGATGAGCGGAAAAGAGGCCCAGGTTTACGTGGTGCTCTCCCATGGAGAGCGGCGCTGCGCCAAGGTCTTCAAGGAGGCCAAACAGCGCAGCTTCAAGCAGGCTGTGCAGTATCAGGAGGGCCGCCGTGAACGCAATAGCCGCCGCTCACGGGCCATGGCAAAGAAGACCCGCTTCGGCCAGAAGGAGCAGGAGCAGGCCTGGCTCAACGCCGAGGTCGACGCTCTCTACCGGCTGGCCGCGGCGGATGTGCGGGTTCCCAAGCCCTACGGGTTCATCGACGGCGTGCTGCTGATGGAGATGATCTCCGACGCCGAAGGCCTCACTGCCCCACGTCTGGGTGAGGTGGCCCTGAGCGCCGAGCAGGCCCGCGAGTACTATGCCAAGATTATCAGCGACGTGGTGAAGATGCTGTGTGCTGGCCTGGTCCACGGCGACCTCTCCGAGTTCAACGTACTGCTGGCCGCCGATGGCCCGGTGATCATCGACCTGCCCCAGGCGGTCGATGCCGCCGGCAACAACAGCGCCGAGATGATGTTCGAGCGCGACGTGGACAACATGCGCCGCTACTTTGGCCGCTTCGCCGCCGAGCTCTTGGCCACCGACTACGGCAAGGAGATCTGGGCGCTCTATGAGGCGGGTGAACTCCACCCGGAGAGCAAGCTGACCGGCTGCTTTGTGCATGACACCGCAACCGTGGATGTCGACGACCTGATGACGGTGATCGACGACGTACGCGACGAGGAGACCTACCGGCAGGCGGCTCTTAACCGCGGCGATGAGCCCGGGGTCGAGGAGGCCGCCGAGGAGTGGCGCGAGTCGCAGCGGGAACGCTGAGTCGGACGGGGAGACCATCGTTGCGACTGCAACATACCAGCCGGCAGGAAATGCATGCCTGTCGACTGAGTGGCTGGAGTCGCACCCTAGAAACCCGCTCCCCGGCGGGTTTCTGCTATCTTGGCGTGCCACTTTGCACGACTACCCACCCTGCCCAATGAGGTCGCCATGCTCAGTGTCACCATTCAAGGAGTCCATCGATGAAACCGACCCATAGGGCCTGGATCCAGGGACATCTTGAAGAAATCGTCACGGCGATTCTCGCCGCTTTCTTTACCGCGCTGATGTTTCGCGTGGGGCTGGGCATGCTCTTTTCGATCATCAGTGGCCTGGTCATTGCCTATCTGATCCGCCTGGTGGTGGTGCCTTGGGCCGTGCGGGCACTCAAGCGCCGCCTTCCCTGGCTGGATGAGACGCAGGATGCCACGACACCCCGCTGAGCGGATCTCGTCTCCCACTCCCGTTTCCCGCTGTCTGGACTAGGCTTGTTCAGGCGGGCCTCCGTTGGGGCTCGCGGTGCCAATCGGCGGCGGATGCCGCCCTGCCTGCCATCGCGGAATGGCGAAGGAGAGAGCTATGAACAAGCGGATTTGTGCCCTGGCGCTGGGGTTTGCCGGCAGTGCACTGCTGGCGGCCCCGGCCATGGCGGAGCTGGAGCGTATCTCGGCCTCGGATAACGCCGAGGTCTATTTTATCGCGCCGGAAGACGGCCAGACCCTCTCCGGCCCGGTAACCGTGCGCATGGGGGTCAAGGGCATGGGCGTGGCCCCGGCGGGTGCCAACTTTCCTGACACCGGCCACCACCACCTGCTGGTGAACATGCCGCTGGAGGACGTGGATCTGGGCGCACCGCTGCCCTTCACCGACCACACCCGCCACTTCGGTGGCGGCCAGACCGAGGGCAGCCTGGCGCTTGAGCCCGGTGAGTACAGCATGCAGCTGCTGTTCATGGATTATCGCCACGTCAGCTTCGACCCCCCGCTGGTTTCCGACGTCATCACCATCACGGTGGAGTAGTACGGCCGACCGTCAGGTGCCGCGAAGGCGGTCGATGGCCATTACCATCAGGGCGCCGGCCAGGGCGGTGCCGATAACCACCAGTGAACCTGTCAGGCTCTCCATCAGCGACGGGGCGAGCAGCATGACGCCGCCCAGTGCCAGCATTACCATGCCGCCGATCAGCTTAAGCGTGCGGCCGTGACTCTCCTGCATGCGGCCGATGCGCAAGGTGAAGATGGCCACTGCCAGCACCAGGATCTCGTCGAGGAGGTAAACCAGCAGGTAGGCGGCCAGCAGCCCGACGAAGGCGGTTTTCTCGACACCGGCATCAGCCAATAGTGAGCTCCATATCACCGGGAAGCCGGCGGTGCAGGGTAGCTCGACCAGCGCCACGCCGCCGGCCATCACCACGGTGACCAGCAGGGTCATCGGCAGCGGGCGCTCGCGACGCACCTTTCGGCTGCCTCGGTAAATGCGCGGCTTGAAGCGTTCGGGAATGCTGAAGGAGATGCCGCGGTGCAGGGCGAAGTAGTCCTTGACGTTGACTGCGCCGAATCCCAGGGCGAACAATGCCACCACCAGCTGAATGCCGGCCAGGTGGCGGGCCACCGAGAGGGCGGCGAACAGCCCGCCGATGAAGAGTCCATAGAGAGCCGCCGTGACCAGCAGGAAGGTGCCGCCTACCGCCGCGGTGCGCGAGCGGGAACCGCTGCCGAGGATCATCGCCAGCAATACGGTCAGCACCCACAGCGAGCAGGGATTGAAGCCGTCGACGAAAGCAATCAGCAGGGTGGCGAAGAGCATTGATTCGCCGGCCAGGTCGATGCGTCCCAGCGGCCCCAGGTCGAGTCGCCAGCGGGAAGCCCCGGTCTCATCGGTAGCGACTCCCTCCACGACAAGGCGCGCCTCGAGCGTCTCGGCGATGGCGTGAGAGAACCCGACCCATACGCTGTCGCCCAGGATGAAGGTCGGGACGGCACGCGGCGTCTCGCCGCGCTCGGCCATCATGGCGATGAAAAGCGCGCGCCCGGCCGGATCCTGCACCACCTCGACGCGGCGCACCTCGAGGTCCGGCTGCTGCTCCTCGAGTCGGTCCAGCCAGACGGCCGCTTCGCGGCAGAAGGGGCAGTGGTCGCGCCAGAAATACCAGAGTGCCTCAGCCTCGGCGATGGGCTGCGCCGAGGGCGGAGCGGGGTAAGGGGTGGTCGGTTCCGCCTGGGCCCGAGGGGCGACCGCCAGCAGCAGGGCGAGCGCCAGCATCCCGGCCAGCAGCGAGGCGAGCCGGTCGGGAGCAGTGCGGTCCAGGGGCGACGCCATGACGGTCAGGGCCTCCTTGCGACCGTCGCTGACGGGTGGCGATCCCGCCACAGGCAGGCGAACATCCACAGAAATGCCGGCACGTTCATCAGCAGGCCATAGAGCAACGGCACCAGGCCGATGGCTGGCTGCTTCAGCACCACGAAGGCGACCATCATCGCCACCCCGGCGTTCTGAACACCCACTTCCACGGTGATGGCGCGCACGCTATCGGGGGGCAGTTTCAGCCGTCGTGCCATGCCGTGTCCCAGCAGCATGCTCAGCAGGCAAAGCATCAGCACGGCGAGGGTCTCGAGGCTGAACAGGGCCGGTAGCCGTGAGGCATGGCTTGCGAAGAGCGCCACCACCACCGAAATCATTGCTGCCGCCGTGAACACCTTGACCCAGGGCAGTGCCACCTCGAGCCAGCGAGCCGGCAGTGTCCGGCGCACCAGCATGCCGGCCATCACCGGTAGCAGGGTGACCGTCAGCAGCTGGCTGACGGTTTGCCAATAGGGCAGCGAGAGGCCTCCTGTGGTGAGGCCCAGCAGTTCGAGGTTCCAGCCCATGATCAGCGGCAGGGTGAAGGGGGCCAGTACGGCAGCAATGGCGGTCAGTGTCACCGACAGCGCCAGGTCGCCCTGTACCAGATAGCTGAACATGTTGGAGGTGGCCCCGCCCGGCACCAGGGCCACCAGCAGCAGGCCGGCCGCGGCCAGCGGTGGCAGGGGAAGCAGCAGCACCAGCGCCCAGGCCAGCAGCGGCAGCGCCAGCATCTGCAGGCCGGTGCCGAGCAGCACCCGGCGGGGATGGCGACGGGTGCGTCCGAAATCGGCCCCGGTCAGGCTGAGGCCCATGACCAGCATCACGCTGGCCAGCACCCAGGGCAGGGCCACCTGGGACAACCAGGCTGCGGGCATGCTTTCTCCTTGCAGGCACACGGGATACGCCACAGAGTATGCCCCATGTCATGCGTTGCGGCGAAGGGCGGTGGCGCTTTCAGTGAGGAAGACAATGACCGCGGCGGCTGGGCACAAGGTGATGATCTGGGGGCAGGCCCTGCGCCCACGCACGCTGCCGGCAGCGGTGGGGCCGGTGCTGTTGGGCCAGGCGCTGGTGGTGCCAGACGACTTCGCCTGGTCCACGGCGCTGCTCTGCCTGCTCTGTGCGCTGACGCTGCAGCTGGCGGTGAACCTGGCCAACGACCTCTTCGACGGCCTCTCTGGCGTTGACCAGCCCGATCGCCTGGGCCCCGTCCGCGCCCTGCAGGCGGGCTGGCTCAGTGCCAGTGAGCTGAGTGCTGGCCTTGCCGTGACCCTGGGCCTTGCCGTCGCTACCGGGCTCTTGCTCGCGCTCTTCGGCCACTGGCTGCTCTGGGGGCTGGGCGGTCTGGCGCTGCTCGGTGTACTCGGCTATAGCGGCGGGCGGCGTCCCTACGCCAATCGGGGGCTGGGAGAGGCGGCGGTATGGTTCTTCTTCGGCCCGATGGCGGTGCTCGGCGGCCTGCTGGCCCAGCAGAGCCCGATCACGCTGGAGGCGGTGGCGGCCGGCGTGCTGGTCGGTATGCCGGTGGCCGCCATCCTGGTGGTCAACAATCTGCGCGACCGCCACACCGACGCCCGGGCTGGCAAGATCACCCTGGCAGTGCGGATGGGGCCGGGGGCGACCCGCCGGCTGTTTGCCCTTCTGACAGGGGGGCCGCTGGCGATCACGCTGCCGCTGGGAATGCCGGCCTGGGCCTGGGGGGCATGGGGCATCACCGGCCTGGCGGCGTTGGGCCTGGTGCGCGAGATGCAACGGCGCGACGGGGCAGCGCTCAATGCGCTGCTGGGTATGACGGCACTCTACTCGCTGGCCATGGCCCTGTGGCTCGGGCTTCGCCTGGGGATAGCTGCCGACTGAGCCCACGAACGGGAGCGGAAGGAGGCAACCATGCTGTTGCGCTGGATGGCGGGAATCGCGTTGGTCTATCTGCTGGTGGTGGGGCTGGCCTGGGCCTTCCAGGCGCGACTGCTCTACCTGTCTCATATGGGGCGCGAGCATGTCGGCACCCCGGCGGACCGCGGCCTGGCCTGGGCGGCGGTGACCCTGAAGACGGAGGACGGCCTGGCCCTGGATGCCTGGTGGTTGCCCCACGACAGCCCCCGCGCCAGCCTGCTGTTTCTGCACGGCAACGCCGGCAATATCTCTCACCGCCTCGACTCCCTGAGGCAGTTCCACCGCCTGGGGCTCTCGGTGCTGATCCTCGACTACCGTGGCTATGGCCGCAGCGAGGGGCAACCCTCCGAGACGGGGCTGGCCATGGACGCCCGCGCCGGATGGCGCTGGCTACGCGAGGAGGCGGACCAGCCGCCGGGTGACGTGGTGCTGTTCGGACGCTCCCTAGGCGCCGCCGTGGCAGCCGAGCTGGCCGTGGGGCTGGAGAGCGAAGCGCGGGAAGGGCAGGGGCCTGCGGCGGTGATTCTGGAGTCCCCCTTCCGCTCGGTGCCGGCCCTCGCCCAGCGCCTCTACCCCTTCCTGCCGGCGCGCTGGCTGGCCCGCTTCTCCCATGACACCGAGACTCACGTCGAGAACATTGCGGCGCCGCTACTGGTGATCCATAGCCGCGACGACGAGATCATTCCCTTCGCCGAGGGTGACGCCGTCTACCAGTCGGCCCGGCAGTCCAAACGGCTGCTCGAGATCCGCGGTGGCCACAATACCGGCTTCCTGGAGAGCGAGCCGGATTACTCCGCGGGGATCGACGCCTTCCTGACGAACCAGGCAAACCTTCCGCCACCTTGACCGGTAACCGCCGCCCCGAGGGGTAGCGGAGGCAGGACCTACTCGGGCAATTCGGCGTTGTGGAAGACGTTCTGCACGTCGTCCAGTTCGTTGAGCATGTCGATAAACTTCTCGAACATCGCCACGTCATCCCCCTCGATGGGCGCAGTGGTCTGGGGGACGAACTGGATCTCGTCGACCTCAAAGTCGCGCTCACCGAAGGCGTCGATCAACGCCTGTTTGGCCTTGGCATACTCGGTGTGGGGGGCGAAGACGGTGATAAGCCCCTCCTCGTTCTCGATATCGGTGACGTCGACATCGGCCTCCATCAGCGCTTCGAGGACGGCCTCCTCGTCGTCGCCCTCGAAGGCGAGGATGGCGCAGTGGTCGAACATGTGGCTGACGCTGCCCGGGGTGCCGATCTTGCTCTTGGTCTTGGTGAAGCAGCCGCGCACGTCGCCGAAGGTGCGGTTGGGGTTGTCGGTCAGGCAGTCCACGATGACCATGGCATTGCCGGGCCCGAAGCCCTCGTAGCGGGCCGCGGAAAAATCCTCGCCGCCCACGCCGCTGGCCTTGTCCAGCGCCTTGTCGATGACATGAGAGGGCACCTGGTCCTTCTTGGCGCGCTCGATCAGGCCGCGCAGGCTCAGGTTGCCGGCGGGGTCGGTGCCGCCCTGCTTGGCGACCACGTAGATCTCTCGACCGTATTTGCTGTAGACCTTGGTCTTGGCATCGGCCGTCTTGGCCATGGATTCCTTGCGGTTCTGGAAGGCCCTACCCATATCGTTGTCCTGTGGCGTTCAACATGTGCCGGAATTCTACGAAACCGGGCCGTAGGCGAACAGGGATATTTTCGTCGCCCCTTACCCGAGGTCTGCGCCGGGCAGGGCTACACTGCCGGTAGCTCGGAAACGTCTCGCTTGCCCGACTCGAATGCCAATGTCCCGCCGCCGCACCTTCCGGAGAGTGCCCATGGATCATCACGCCTACCGTCATGCCCTGGCCGAACACCTTGGAGGAGCCGAGCTCCCCTTTTCCCTCGACGAATTTGCATCGCGCCTCACCCGGGTGCGCGCCGCGATGCGTGACTCAGACCTCGAGGCGCTGCTGCTCACCGACCCCGCTGATATCTTCTACCTGACCGGCTACCACACCTTTGAGGTCTCGGTGCATACGGCCCTGGTGGTCTCGGCCGACAGGCGGGTGCTGCAGGTGCCCTCCATCGAGACCGGCCCGGCGGTGGTCACCGCCGCGGTGGACGAGATCCTGGGCTACCGCTGGGAAGGCATCGATGAGGTGATCACCCCGCTGGCGGAGGCGCTCGCCCCCTATCGCAGCATTGGCCTCGATCTCTTCGGGGCCGGGCTGCGCTTTGGTGTCATCCGCGAACTGCAGGCGCGGCTCGGGGCCGAGCGCTTTCGTGACGACGGTGGGTCATTGCTCGATGTTATCCGCATCGTCAAGACGCCGGCAGAGCTCGACTGCCTGCGCGAGAGCGCGCGGATCACCGCGGCCGGCCTGCGTGCCGCCGAGGCAATCATCGCTCCCGGCGTCACCGACAACGAGGTGGCTGCCGAGGGTGCCCGGGCCATGCTCGCGGCCGGCAGTGAGTTCATGAGCCTGCAGCCCATCGTCACCAGCGGGAAGCGCATCAGCATCATTCATGTCAACCACAAGCGCTTTCCTATCGGTCGGGATGAGCCGGTATTCCTGGAGTTCGGTTCGGCCTTCCAGCGCTACACCGCGCCCATGATGCGCACCGTCGTGGCGGGCCGTGCCAGCCGCGAGATGCAGGCGATCCGAGACCTGTGCCGCGGCCTCTTCGAGGCCCTGCTCGCCGAGATGCGCCCGGGCCGCACCTTCGATGATGCCGCCCGGGCCGCCGAGGCGGTGCTGGCACCCCATGCCGAGCGGCTGTTCTTTTCGGGCGTGTTCGGCTACGCGGTAGGAGCCCAGTTCCCGCCCAGCTGGGTCGAGGGCACCGGCTACATCGCGCGCGGCCAGGCGCGCGAGTTTGTGGCGGATATGGTCTTTCATTTGCCGCTCTGCCTTCGCTTGCCGGGACATTGGGGTATCGGCCTGAGCGATACCGTGCGGGTGACCCCGAATGGCGGCGAGTCGCTCACCGACAACGATTGGACACTGGGCGAGACTGGGAGAGAGTAGCTCGCACCACCGGCCCCCAGAGATGGGTCTTTCAGCGAGGCTCTCGGGCGTCGCGCCCAGGGTCATTGACACTGGACAAGGAAAGCGTCGATGCCGTGGTGCCTGGCCTGTGAGCAGCTATAACTGTACTGAGGTCAGGGGGATTCTCCTGGCCTCTTTCCGGTGCCCGGTGGTACCGGTCATCTTGTACGCTTGGTTCAGGAGGGTGTCATGACACAGACAGTGACGGCTGCCTATGGCAGTGCCGACAAGGCGAGCAACGCCTATGACGAGCTGATTTCCGAGGGCTACCCCCGGGAGAAGCTTTACTTCGACAAAGACACCAACGAGGTCAAGGTGATCGTTCCCGATACCTCGCAGCCCGAGGTCGAGGAGATCTTGGGTCGCCATGAGCCTGACGAAATCCTGGCGCGTCCCTACGAGGGCGCGTAGACGTCGCGTATAGATCGCGTAGCGGAGAAGAGTGCCGAGGGAGCCCGTACTGACGCTTGGGATCCCTCGGCTCAGATCAGCCAGGCCAGCGCCAAACCTGCGGCCAGAGATGCCAGCATCGGTATCCCGACTCGTCTGCCCGTCCGTGGCGTGCCGAAGAAGCCGGCCAGGGTTGCCTTGACCAGGTTGTTGATGGCGGCGGCGATGACGATGCCCAGCACCGCGGTGGAGGCATCGATGCGCTCGAGCGACATCCTTGCCAACGACAGGGTGATGGCGTCGACATCGGCCAGCCCGGAGGTGGCGGCCAACAGGTAGATGCCTGCCTCGCCCAGCCACTCCCTCAACCACTCGCCTAACAACATGATCAGCGCCAGCAGTGCGCCGAACAGCAGTGCCGTGCGCAGCTCCAGCGGGTTCTGGATCGGGGTTGGGCTATCGACCCGAGCCGCCAGGCGATGGCGGCGCCAGATCAGCAGGGCAGGCAGATAGAGCAGTGCCCCCATGACCAGGATCGGCAGCAGCAGCCGTGGTAGCAGGGCAGGATGAATCACCGCAGTGTAGATCAGGATGCGTGGGAACATGGTGCCGCAGGCGAGCAGGATGCCGGCGGCGAGCAGCGCATCCAGTTCCGGGGTGCGGCGCGATTGCCGGGCGAAGTGCAGGGTCAGGGCAGTGGAGGAGCTGAGTCCGGCGAACAGGCCGGTGAAGAGGATGCCCTTCTCGGGCCCCCCCAGGCGGACGGCGAAGTAACCGACGAAGGAAATGGCGGCGATCATGACGACCATCCACCAGATCTCGTAGGGGTTGAGGACCCCTCCAGGCCCCATGCCCTGGTTGGGCAGTAGGGGCAGCATCACTACCGAGATCATCAGCAGCTTGAGGCCGGCGTCAAGCTCGTGGGCCTGAAGCTTGTCGAGCAGACCGTGAATCTCGCGCTTGTTGTCGAGGATCACCGCGGTGATCACCGCACAGGCGGTGGCCAGGGCCAGGTCGATAGCGACAGCGATGGCGCCGAAGCAGAAGGTGAGCAGCAGCCCGATCAGGCCGGTGATGCTGTAGTCGCGGTGCTCGGTCACCCGGGCCCGCCAGGCCACCACGCCGATGGCTGCCACGGCCAGGAACAGCAGCGGGAAAGCCAAGGCGACCAGCGCCTCGGTGAGCAGGGCGGCAATGCCGCCGAGCAGCCCCACCAGGGCATGGGTGCGGATGCCGGCGATACGCTCGCCGGACTGCTGCTCTCGCGCTACCCAGCCCCGTTCGATACCGATCAGCGCGCCGAGCAGCAGGGCTACCGCGAGTTGGATAGCGGTCTGGTTGGAGGCGATAAACTGGCTGGCAACGTCGTCCATGGCAATGAGTCCCGGCAGTCGTGGCGGCTGACTCTTTCAGAATGGACGGTGCGCGATACGATTGCCATGCGGCATACAGACTAGGTGGTTGGCTTCGTTAAGGCAGCGTGAATCTTGCTGTTGCCAGGTGGGTACAGGCGCCACTTAACCATTACGCTGCTATGATATTTGCCTACATACCCAAGGAATGCCGATTGATGCTCGAGCATGTCACCCGGGGCGACGAGGTGGCAGATCGTCGCGTTCGAAAGGATCGCCGGGTTGCCATTGCCCTTTACCTGGTGGGCATGCTGGTGCTGCTGGGTTCGCTTGCCGGTTTCATGGTCGATCAGTACCAGCGTGATATTCAGGCCGCCCATGAGCGAACTGCGGCGCGGGCTGACCTGGTCGCTGAATGGGTCGCCAGCATTCTGTCAGCCAGCGACTCAAGCCTGTCGGGTGTGACGGAGCTATTGCAGCCCCCCTGGCAACATCGCCTGCTCGGCGACCCCCTGGACCCGGCACTCACGGAAAGCTTCCTGGCTCAGCGTAGCCGGCGCCTGGGCCTGGTCGACAAGATCAGCATCCTCGACTCCGAGGGGCGCATTATTGCCTCCTCAAGCTCGCTGTATCCCCCGGGTTTTGACATGTCGGGCCTGCCGATACACCGAGCCTTCCAGGCAGGAGAGACGCTCACGGAGCGGGTGACGCCGCTGGTGTGGTCGGCGCTGGCGCGGCGTCATATGGTAATGCATGCCCGGCGGCTGCCCAATGGCGAGGGGCTGGCCATCGTGGAGCTCGACCCCGGCGTGTTTGGCCTGGCTCTGGAGCGGCTGAGTCTGGCACGCGGTGAGAGCATTGCCATCATCGATACCGAGATGCGCCTGATCGCCCGGCGTCCCCGGGCAGATGATGACGAGCCCCTGGAAGCCCTGGGGTTGCAGATCGACGAGCCCTTGACCCGCGTCTTTATCGAGAGTGGCCAGCAACGGGTGCATCTGAGTACGGCGTCACCGCTGGATGGCGGCGAGCGGATCTACACCATGCGACGAGTCGATGATCTGCCCTTCGTGGTCGTGGTGGGCGAGGAGCGAGAGGTTCTGCTTGGCGGCTGGACGTATCGCCTGTGGGTCCGGGTATTGATCGGGCTTGTTGTCTTGGGACTCGGCTGGCTGGCGTTACGCCACTATCTCAATCGGCTGCGCCTGGAGAGTGATATCCGCCAGCAGGTCCGGGAACGCGAGCTGGCTCGACACGATGCGCGAGCCGGTGAGGCACGTCTGCAGACGCTGGTGGGCTCGATCCGGGACATCATCTTTGTCTTCGATGGCGAGGGGCGCTTCACCTATATTCATGCCCCCGACCCGGACGCGTTGATGACCGATGCCACCACGATTCTGCATCGCCACTACCGCGAGGTGCTGCCGCCCGCCATGGCCACCCAGCTTGACGAAGCCTTCGAAGCGCTGCGGCAAGGAGGCAAGCCGGTGGAGTATGATTATACGATTCACATCGGTGGTGTGCCGCGCCACTTCCACGCGGTGCTGAGTCCGCTGCTGGCCCCCGGCGAGTCGCATGAGGAAGCGCCCAGCGGGTCACTGGCGGTGGTGCGTGATGTCACCGAGGAGCGCGCCGCCGAGGCCCAGCTGCGCATCGCCGCCACCGCCTTCGAGACCCATCTGGGCATGCTGATCACCGATGGCGATAGCCGTATCCTCAAGGTCAATGACACCTTTACGCGAATCACCGGCTATACCGAGGCGGAGGTGGTGGGCAGGAACCCCCGGCTGTTGTCGTCGGGGTTGCACAACGAGGCCTTCTATCGTCGGCTCTGGCGCAGTGTGCTGCGTACCGGCAGCTGGCAGGGAGAGGTCTGGAACCGTCGCAAGAATGGCGAGGTCTTCCCGGAGTGGCTGACCCTCTCTGTGGTGCGGAATGACGCCGGCACGACGACCCACTTCGTGGCGACCTTCAGTGACCTGACCGAGCGCAAGGCGGCCGAGCAGGAGATCCACCAGTTGGCCTTCTTCGATCCGCTCACCGGCCTGCCCAATCGGCGGCTTATGCTCGACCGGCTGGAAGGTGCAATCAAGGACAGCTACCGCAACGGCCAGTTCGGTGCCCTGCTGTTCCTTGACCTGGACCACTTCAAGCAAGTCAACGATACCCTCGGTCACCACGCCGGTGACCAGCTGCTGCAGGAGGTGGCCCATCGGCTGGAGGGGGTGCTGCGCGATACCGATACCGTGGCCCGTTTGGGCAGCGATGAGTTCGCCGTTCTGATGCTTGAGCTGGGGACCGATGTGGAGGAGGTGGCGGTGGCCGCCGAACGCGTCGCCACCAAGCTGCTGGCGGTGATGCAGGCGCCGATGCACCTCGGCGAGGAGCGCCTCAGCGTGTCGATGAGTATCGGCTTGACGCTCTACCGTGACCACGAGACGACCCTCGATGAGATCCTGCAGCAGGCCGACATGGCGCTGTTCCAGGCCAAGTCGGCGGGTCGCAACGTCCTGGCCTTTTTCGATCCCGAAATGCAGGTGCGCCTGCAGGCTCGTGCGCGACTCGAAACGGACCTGCGTCAGGCGCTGCCCAACGATGAGCTGCGCCTGCTCTACCAACCTCAGGTGGACGAGCGAGGTGCCGTTATCGGGGTCGAGGCCCTGCTGCGCTGGCAGCATCCCGTGCGCGGCCTGGTGTCGCCCGGAGAGTTCATCTCCCTGGCCGAGGAGAACCGGCTGATCGTGCCCATTGGCCACTGGGTGCTGGAGACTGCCTGCCGGCAGCTGGCGGCCTGGGCTGAAGACCCGGCATGGGCGGCGCTGAGCCTCTCGGTCAACGTCAGCCCAAGACAGTTCCGCGAACCGGATTTCGTCAAGCGCGTGCTGGAGATCCTCAAGGTGACCGAGGCGCCGGCCTCGCGCCTCAAGCTCGAGGTAACCGAGAGCCTGCTGCTCGAGGCGAAGGACGAGGCGCGCAGCCGCATGCTGGAGCTGCGCGAGCAGGGCGTGCGCTTTGCGCTGGACGACTTCGGCACCGGCTACTCGTCGCTGGCCTATCTCAAGCGGTTACCGCTGGACCAGCTCAAGATCGACCAGTCTTTCGTGCGCGACCTGTTGGAGGACGAGGCCAGCGAGGCGATCGTTGCCAGTACCATTGCCCTGGCCCAGAGCCTCAAGCTGGAGGTGGTTGCCGAGGGGGTGGAAACCGTGGCGCAGCGAGATTGGCTGCTGGCGCATGGCTGTCGGGTCTTGCAAGGCTTTCTTTTTGGACGCCCGGTTCCACTGGCGGTCCTGTCGCTCGATGGCTGAGGCATGGCGTCAGCCATCGCCGTCGTGGAGGTGGGCCTCGGCCTCGGCGGCGCTCTGGTAGATATGTGGGGCCACGGCCCGTGCCTCCAGGGCATGGCCCAGCTTGCGGCGCATAAAGCCGCTGGTGGTATAGCGCGTCACCCTGGTATAGAAACGCTCCTCCAGGTCACGCACCATCGCGGTGTAGGCGCCCAGCGCCGCGTCGTCGATGCGGCAGTGGTCATAGTTGACCACCGCATAGACCCGCCGGCCGAGCGGCGCTAACCGCGCCTCCACCTCCCGCTTGATCGCGTCCACGTCCGCCGGGTCGTCGATGCGCAGGTTCTCGAAGTCGATAAACAGCACCTCGCTCGCCGCGTCCAGATGGAAGCGCTGGGCCAGCGGGCGTTCGAGCAGGGACTCGCGCAGGCCCATCGGCGCCTCGAGGAAGATACGCGGGTCCATCTTCTGCGGCGGTGCGGGCATCAGCGGCGTGAAGCCCATCTGGGTCAGGATGTCGCGCTCGAGCTCCACTCCCGGGGCGATCTCGACGAGGGCGAGGCCCTCTGGCGTCAGCGCGAAGACGCAGCGCTCGGTCACGTAGAGCACCGGCTTGCCGTCGGCGGCGGCCAGGGCGCCGCTGAAGGTGCGCTGCTCCACCTCGCCGACAAACTTGGGGTGGCCGCCTGCGGGCAGGCGCAGGGCGCCGTCGATCACCACAAGCTCCTCTCGGCAGGCTGTAAAGGTACCCATGAACACCACGCGGCGGGCGTTCTGGCTGATGTTGATGAAGCCGCCGGCACCGGCAAGGCGGTTCCCGAAGCGCGAGACATTAACGTTGCCGGCGGCATCGGCCTGGGCCATGCCGAGGAAGGCGACATCCAGACCGCCGCCGTCGTAGAAGTCGAACTGGGCGGGCTGGTCGATGATCGCCTGGGTGTTGAGGGCGGCGCCGAAATCGAGTCCACCGGCGGGCAGGCCGCCGATCACGCCGGGTTCGGCGGTCAGCGTCACCAGTGCCAGGACTCGCTCTTCGCTGGCCACCGCGCCGACCCCTTCCGGCATGCCGATACCCAGGTTCACCACGCTGTTGGGCGTCAGCTCGAAGGCGGCGCGGCGGGCGATGATCTTGCGCGCGGAGAGGGCCATGGGCTCCGGCGCGGCCATGGGTGCCCTGATCTCGCCGGAGTAGGCCGGGTTGTAGAGGGTGCGGAAGGTCTGCCAGTGGTGCTCGGGCTCGTCGCACACCACCACGCAGTCGACCAGTACCCCGGGAATCCGCACCTCCTTGGGGTGCAGGGTGCCGGACTCGGCCAGCCGCTCCACCTGCACGATCACCAGGCCGCCCGAGTTGTGCACCGCGGTGGCGATGGCCAGCGCCTCCAGCACCAGCGCCTCGCGCTCCATGGTCACGTTGCCCAGGGTGTCGGCGGTGGTACCGCGCAGCAGCGCCACTTGCAGCGGCAGCGCCGGGTAGAAAAGATACTCCTCGCCGTCGATCGGCAGCAGCCGCACGCGCTCCTCGGTGCTGATGGCGTTGATTCGTCCGCCTTCCAGACGCGGGTCGACGAAGGTGCCGAGTCCCACCCGGGTGAGAGTGCCGGGCTTGCCGGCGGCGATGTCGCGGAACAGGTGGGAGATCACCCCCTGGGGCAGGTTCCAGGCCTGAATGTGCCCCTCGATGGCCAGCTTCTGCAGCGTCGGCACCAGCCCCCAGTGGCCGCCGATCACCCTGGCCACGAGCCCTTCATGGCCGAAATGATTCAGTCCGCGGGTCTTGCCGTCGCCTTGGCCTGCGGCATACATCAGGGTGAGGTCGCGCGGCGACCCGCTCTCCAGGAAACGCGCCTCCAGGGCCACCGCCAGGTGTTCGGCAAAGCCGATGCCGACGAAGCCGCCGGTGGCCACGGCGTCGCCGTCGCGAATCAACTCCACTGCCTCGCGGGCGGAGACCACCTTGCCCTTGGGGCTGAAGGGACGGTCGGTGAGCAGCGGGTGAGTGCGGCGTTCCATGGCGGGAGACCTCTCGGCGTGCGTTGTCGTCGTTGTTGTCGTGCGAGGCGCTCTCTGGCGACCTGACGCTACGTTAGCATGCTGCTCCGTTGAGCGAGGGGCGGGGCATTTGCCAAGCGTTTCTCTCTGCTTGATACTGTATGAAATTACAGTATTCAGGGAGATGTTCATGTCGTTCTTGCTTCGAACGAGGGTTCGCGTCGTCGGGCGCGCCGCCAGCGAGGGGGTGGGGCCGCTCCGCCCGCTGATGGGCTGTCGGGTGCGGGCAGGCTTTCCCAGCCCCGCCGACGATCATCTGGATGCGGAGATCGACCTGCATGCCCACGTGGTGAAGCGCCCGGCGGCCACCTACTTCGTGCGCGCCGAGGGCGATTCCATGCTCGGCGACGGCATTCACCACGGTGACCTGCTGGTGGTGGACCGCAGTCTGGAGCCGCTTCCGGGCCGGGTGATCGTCATCGCTCTGGAGGGGGAGCCCACCGTCAAACGTCTGGAGCAGCACGGTGCGGCGGTGTGGCTGGTGGCCAGCAACCCGCGCTTCGCGCCGATTCCCCTGGCCGGGCGCGAGTGCGAGGTGTGGGGCGTGGTCACCCATGTGGTCCATGATCTGTTGGGGCGGGCGCCATGATTGCCCTGGTCGACGGCAACAACTTCTACGTGAGCTGCGAGCGGGTCTTCGATCCACGCCTGGCAGGGCGGCCGGTGGGGGTGCTCTCCAATAACGACGGCTGCGTGGTGGCGCGCTCCCAGGAGCTCAAGGCGCTGGGCGTGGCCATGGGGGCGCCCCTGCACCTGCTGCCGCCCGCCGTGCGCCGCCAGGCGGTGCTGCTCTCCAGCAACTATGCGCTCTACGGCGACATGTCGCGACGGGTCAACCAGGTGCTGGCAGCGTTCTCGCCGGACGTGGAGCCCTACTCCATCGACGAGAGCTTCGTGGGTTTCGACGGCTTTCCCGACGAAGCGCTGGAGGCCCACTGCCGCGCCCTGCGCGAGACCGTGGGCCGTTGGACCGGTATTCCGGTGGGGGTGGGCCTGGCACCGACTCGGGTGTTGGCCAAGTTGGCCAATCGTCTGGCCAAGCGCGAACCGGCCTTCGAGGGGGTCTGTCGGCTGGATGCCGACGATGAGGCCACGCGTCAGACGCTTGCCGCTTGTCCGGTGGAGGATCTCTGGGGCGTGGCTCGACGCAGCGCCGAGCGGCTGGCGTTGATGGGCATTACCACTGCCTGGGAGCTGCGCGAGGCCGATCCGCGCTGGGTGCGCCGCCGCTTTTCGGTGGTGATGGAGCGCCTTGTCTGGGAGCTGCGCGGCCGTTCGGCCATCGGGCTCGAGGACATGAGTGAGCCGCGCCGGCGCCTGCTGGTGTCACGCTCCTTTGGTCGGCTCACCGGCGAGCGCCACGAACTGGAGGCGGCGGTGCGCCAGCACGCCACTCGCGCCAGCGAGAAGCTGCGTCGCCAGGGCAGCCTGGCGCGGGCGGTGCAGGTGTTCGTGCGTACCCATCCGTTCCTGGCTGGTGAACCCCAGTACCGCAATGCCGCCCTGGTGGCGCTGCCTGGCCCCAGCGCCGACAGCCGCGAGCTGCTGGTGGCGGCCAGCCGCGCCCTGGAGGCCATCTTCCTCGCGGGCTACCGCTATCAGAAGTGTGGGGTGATGCTGCTCGATCTGGTGGACGCCGAGTGCGCCCAGCCCTCGCTTCTGGAAACGCCGGATGACGACGCACGTCGCGCGCGCAGCCAGCGGTTGATGGCCACCCTGGACCGACTCAACCGCGAGATGGGACGCGATACGGTGCGCTTCGGCTTGCCTCGCCAGGACAATGCCTGGGCGCTGCGCTGCGAGCATCGCACGCCGCGTTATACAACGCGCTGGAGTGAGCTGATGCGGGTCAAGACGGGTTGAGCCAATCAGCCGCGCATCCTACGCATCGACGCGAAGCGTGATGCGCGAGTCAAGCGGCGAGCCTTGGCGAAAGCCAAGGCGCATACTGGGTAAATATCAGGGTGTGGTGTAGGCTTTTTGCATGACTCGAACGATGATTCGCACGGACAAGTGGCCCCTACAAGCCACGGCGCAGCAGCGACACCTCATGCGCCTGACGCTGGCGGAACATCCCCAGTTCAGCCGTGCGCTGTCAGTGGTGGTGCTGAGCAACTGGCCGTCGCTGCAGCAGGCACCCAGCATTGCCGCTGCCGTGGAGCGGCTGATGCACCCCACTGCCAAGAATCCGTCGTCACGTCATCGCTACTTCATTCGACGCTTCTACAAGTGTCCGTCCTACCTGCGCCGAGTGGCCATCGAGTTCGTCAAGGGCCAGGTATCGAGCTACCTGACCCGCTATCGGGCCTGGCAGGTGGGCGAACGAAAGCATCGGCATGCCCGGCCGCCGCGCTTCAATCCGGTGGCCGGCTGCTATCCGGTGATGTATCGCGGGCAGTTGGTCAAGTTCGATGCCGAATTTACGACCGTCTCTCTGTCGCTCTGGGACGGCAAGGAGTGGCGATGGCACCGGCATCTCTCCCCGATCAACAGCGCGTCGGCGCCGTTGAGGTGGGGATCAATACGCTGGCCACGGCCAGCATCGTGACACCGGACGGCACTGTCGCGGCGCGTGGATTCTTCCACCCCGCCGCGGACATGGACCGTCGTGACAAGCGCGCCACGCTGATCCGCCGCAAGGACGGGCAGTTGTCAGTGGGCAAAAGCTCCCCTGGCAAATCGAGAATGCCGGTCACGCTCTCAACGCTCTGGCAGCGAGAGCCTGAAGCCCCGCATCGATGCACGGCATGAGGCGCGGGAGCATTCACTAACGTCCTGGCACAATGAGTCTGCTGGACAAGCCGAGCCGCGAGAAGCGGATCGCGAGTTGGCTACACTGAAGGTCCAAGGCATCTTCAGGTGCCGGGAGTTGCCCGGGTTGCCTGGTTCATCAACGTCGAGGAGAGCGAGTTATGCGCATGCAGAGAAAGAGTGTCATTGTCACCGGTGGGGCCAGTGGCATCGGCCTGGCCAGCGTGGAGCGCTGCCTGGAGGAAGGCGCCAGCGTGGTCATCGCCGACCTCGAGGAGAGCGAAGGAGCCTCACACGCGGCGGCACTGGACGGGAAGCACGCCGGTCGTTGCCTGTTCAAGGCCTGCGACGTCACCGATACCGCCCAGGTCGACCGCCTGTTTGCGGAGACCGTGGATGAGCTCGGGGGCGTGGACGCGGTGTTCAACAACGCCGGCATCGGCGGCATCGCGCCCTCCGACGAGGTCAGCGACGAGGAGTTTCTGCGCATCATCGACATCAACCTCAGCGGCGTTTTCCGGGTCGCCCGAGCCGCGCTCAGGGTAATGTATCGGCAGGGCAGTGGCAGTCTCGTCAACTGCGCCTCCATCCTTGGCGTGTTCGGCCAGTCCCAGACTGCCGCTTACACCGCCGCCAAGGGGGGGGTGGTCAACATGACCCGTAGCCTGGCTATCGAGGCTGCTCCGAAGGGCGTGCGGGTCAATGCCATCGGCCCCGGCTACATCGATACGCCGCTGCTCGAGGCACTGGATGACGACATGATTCAGGGATTGATCAGCCTGCACCCCATCGGCCGTCTGGGCCGTCCGGAGGAGGTGGCCAACGGCTTTCTGTTTCTGGCCAGCGACGAGGCCAGCTTCGTCACCGGCACTACCCTGATGGTCGACGGGGGCTTTACCGCCGGCAAGTCTTGAGGAGCCATGACGCACGACTGTCATGGTCAGTTGAGCAGGCGCTCGAGCTCTTCCAGCGGGGCGTTGCGCCGCAGATGAGCATGCAGGGAAAGAGCGCCATGGTTGCCGGCGGAGCCAGTGGCACCGGGCAAATGGCCTCTTGAGCGCATTCCGGGAATGCTGCTATGGTCAGACCAGCAGGGTTGGCAGCTGGGCCAGACGACATTCCTGACTCGTGCAAGTGTCCCTAGCGTTGCGAACTCCCGCACATCATCTCCATGGGAAGCGCTTGAACGATGGTAAAGTCCCAATCCAGCATTCTGATTCGCTGCCCGTTGCCTGACGTCTATCGTTTCGTGGTGACCGACTTTGTCCGCAACTACCCGCGGTGGTCTCCCGAAGTCAAACAGCTGAAGCCCTTGAGCAAGGGACCGTTGGCACTGGGCTGGACGGCCAGACAGGTGAGAGTCGACCAAGGGCGACGTACCGAGGCCGATTTTCGTGTCATCGCCCTTGAGCCCGAGCGTCGCGTCTGCTTCAAGGGAATCAAGGACCCCTTCGTGATCAACTATGTCTTTGAACCGAATGGCGAGGGCACGCAATTGACCTTCAGCTTCGAACTGGCGCGTCTGAGCTTGGCACTGAGGCCGTTCGAAAAACTCATCCGCTTTGCGGTTGAGGATGGGACAGAACGCGTCGTGCGCGACCTGAAAGCCTTGGCCGAAAGGGAACTCGGCCAGTAAAAGACAAACTAATCCTTATCCCGAGCGCATTCTTACGCTGGAGTCATCATGCTGTTTACCGCTGATAAAGATACAGGAATCATACCGCACGTACTGACTCAGATCCTGGATACCTGCGTGAACGGCGTGACTCTTTCCGACCCGGACTTGCCGGACTCACCAATTGTTTATGCGAACTCCGTCTTTGAGCGGTTGACGGGCTACAGTCAGGAAGAAATTCTGGGCCGCAACTGCCGCTTCCTGCAGGGTGAAGATCGCGATCAGCCCGAGCTCGACAAGATCCGTGCCGCTCTCAAGGAGCATGCCCCCGTTGAGGTAACGCTGCGCAACTATCGCAAGGACGGGACGCTGTTTCACAACCGGCTATCGATTCAGCCGCTTCGTGATGAATCGGGTCGCTTGATCTATTATCTCGGCGTGCAATATGACGTCAGCGAACTCGTCAACGTGAAGGCCGAGGTCGACCGTCTTGAGAGCATATTGAAAACCGCTTCGCAGGAGTGATGCCCCTCCAAGCGAGACTTCCTCGCTGATAATAGCCTCGAGTCGTGATGGCCAGAGTGAGCGTCTGTCACGGCCGCTGCCCCACGGGCGGTGCGACAAACTATTGGCGGGCCCCTGGCGTGATGCTCGGCGTCAGATAACAGCCTCCTGTACCGGCTGTACCGGGAGTCCTGAAAGCGGAACGGCCACTTGGACTATGCACCAAGTGGCCGTTTTCATTGAGGTCGGTGGTGCCGCAAAGCGGATTCGAACCGCTGACCTGCGCATTACGAATGCGCTGCTCTGCCAACTGAGCTATTGCGGCACTGGCAGTGATGGTAGCGCCGCGATGGCCAGCGAGGCTAGTTCTTGAGGCTAGTTCTTAGTGGTCACTCGCAGCCGAGTGAGCCCTTCCTGAGCAGAGGAAGCCACCAGGCGGCCGTGCCTGTCGTAGATGCTGCCGCGGGTGAATCCGCGGGCGCCGCCGGCCCAGGGGCTGTCCATGTCATAGAGCAGCCAGTCGTTGACCTGCACATCATGGTGAAACCACAGCGCGTGGTCGAGGCTGGCGATCTGCAGTTTGGGGTCTCGGTAGTCAAGCCCATGGGGGACCAGAGCCGTGGTCAATAGGTTGAAGTCAGAGCTGTAGGCCAGTAGGTGACGATGCAGGGTAGGGTCATCCGGCAACTCGCCGGCCAGGCGGAACCACACCCTTTTGTGTGCCGGTTGGCCGGTATGACTCTCCTCGCCGGCCAGCAGAAACTCGATGGGATGGCTGTCGAAGCGCACCAGGCGGGCACTGTCGGCGAGCGTCTCAGGAGTGGGAACCTCAGGCATGGCAGCCTGGTGCTCGACGCCCGTTTCCTCGCCGTGGAAGGAAGCGCTGCAGAAAAATATCGGCCGGCCCTTCTGGATGGCGGTGACTCGGCGTGTGGCGAAGCTGCCGCCGTCGCGCACGGCGTCTACCTGATAGACTACCGGGCGGTGAGGGTCTCCCGGGCGCAGGAAGTAGCCGTGAAGCGAGTGGGCTCGGCGCTTGGGGGGAACCGTCTGGCTGGCTGCGGACAGTGCCTGGCCCAGCACCTGACCGCCGAACAGTTGGGGCAGGCCCAGATCCTGGCTGGTGCCGCGGAACAGGGCCTCCTCCAGGGGCTCGAGGGCCAGCAGGCTGACCAGGGCGTCAAGAGGGGTGGGCATGGGGGCGATCTCCGAGAGCAGTCTTGGCCTTGCCGGGCCACTCATACCGGTGTTTCATCCCAGTCTACAGGGAGTCGACGGCGTTGCGCAGCGATGAGTTCTACATGCACCGGGCGCTGGACCAGGCCCGGCTCGGACTGGCCGCCGGAGAGGTGCCAGTGGGGGCGGTGGTGGTGGATGCCGGCGGCGAGATCGTCGGCGTCGGCTACAACGCGCCCGTATCCGGCCACGATCCCAGCGCCCACGCCGAGGTTCGCGCCCTGCGCGACGCCGGGGCGAGGCTCGGCAACTATCGCCTCGACGGCTGCACCCTTCATGTAACCCTGGAACCCTGCCTGATGTGCACCGGGGCGATCATTCATGCGCGGGTAGCGCGGGTGGTCTATGGGGCTGCCGAGCCGCATACCGGCATGGTGGAGTCGAAAGCCAACCTCTTCGCCCAACCCTGGTACAACCACCGGGTCGAAGTGGTTGGCGGCGTGCTGGCGTCCCGCGCCTCAAAGCTGCTCAGGGAGTTCTTCGCCGCCCGGCGCGGCGAGTGAGCGAGCCAGCCTTGCCCGGTTTCGACCGGCGTGCTTGGCGCTGTAGAGCGCCTCATCCGCAGCGTTCAGCAGATCGTCGATCCGCAGTGGGCCGGGAGTGGCTGTCGCCACGCCGATACTGACCGTAAGCGGCGCGCCATCGGCGTGGGACAAGCCACTGCCCGCTACGGTCTCGCGCAGGAGTTCGGCGATCCGCATAGCCTCCTGCTCATCTCGTCCCGGCAGGCAGGCCACGAACTCTTCACCGCCCTGTCGAGCGAAGAGTCCGCCGGCTGATGCGGTCACTTCGCTGCCGAGGCGGCCGATCTCATTCAGGTAGCGGTCGCCCTCCAGATGGCCGAGGCGGTCATTGATCTTCTTGAAATAATCGATATCGCAGAGCAGCACGCTGATGGGTCGGCTTGGGTCGTGTTCGCGCAGCGCTTTCAGGAAGGTGCGGCGATTGGGTAGCCCCGTCAGCTCATCGTGACCGGCCAGCCACTCGACCTCCTGCTGCAGGCGGGTGCGCTTGCGTATCTCACGTCGCAGCTCACGGTTTGAGCGCCGTACGGCTCGGTGCTGGGTCACCATCTGCTGCTGGGAGAAGAGCACTAGATAGAGCAGTTGGGCGAGCAGCAGGCCCACCGTCAGGCTGACCACTGGCTGGCGAGGCAGGTCGCTCAGCAGTCGCCTGAGGGTGGGCTGCGAGAGCAACATCAGAGGAACGCCCGACAGGTCCAGTTCGGTTTCCAGTTGCCAGGGGCCAAGCCGTGCCTCGGCGGGCTGGTGGGCCAGACGTTCGCGGTCGCGGTAGAGGCTGAGCTTCTGGTCCCCGGGATCAATGTTGGCGAACAGCGTGTCAGCCAGGGCGGGAAGGCTGACTGCCATGGCCACGGCGCCGGTGGGGCGTGATTCGGCGGCGAGGAAGATGGGCAGGTAGTGGATCATGCCTGGACCGCCTTGCAGCAGTTCGATGATGTCGGTACGTCCCTCCCGGCCGTGCTGGAGTGCGCTTGCGACTGCCTCCCGGCCGGCGGGTTGGTCATCGAACAGCCGTGAGCCGAGCACCTGGAGGTTGATGGCCGTCGGTGGGTGCACGAGTTGAATGCGGCTGGTGGCATCGATGTAGGCGATGTTCAGGAAATAGCGAAAATCACGCTGGTAAGGCGCCGCCTGGGTGGCCCAGGCGGTGGCGCCCGGTATCATGGGCGTCAGGCGCCAGACGTTGGCAAAGCGACGCATGGCCGCGAGGTGGTCGTCGATTTCGCGAGAAAGACTCTGGGCCATCTGGACATGCTGCTGCTCGACACGGGCCGCGAGGTCGCGTTCCTCCAGTGTTTTCTGATAGTGCCAGATGAGCAGGCTCAGTAGTGCCAGGCTTAGCCCAGGCCATAGTGCGCGGCTGAGCCGGGAAGACTGCTGCTTCCAGGCGCCAGCGACATCGACGACCTGGCCCAGAAGCAGGGTCAGCAGGATAGCCTGTGCGAGCCAGGTCCCCCGCAGGGGTAGCAGGCCGGGTGCCTGGAGTGCCTCGACCGCCTGAGCCAGCAGCAGTAGGCCGGCGACTCCGAGCAGCATGGGCGCGCCAAGGCTGGCGCGGGTGCGAACTGCGAGGCTGAGCAGCAGGGCAATCAGGCACAGCGTCAGCAGCAGGGGAAGGCGCCAATCCACCAGCAGGCTGCCGGTCACGATCTGGTTTGCCAGGTGATCCCAGCTGGCATGGGGGAGCCATGGCTCCGGCATCAGATAGCTGACAAGGCACAGGCCCAGAAGCCCCAGGGCCGGCCACAGCAGGACCCGGGAGGCAGCGGGCCCCAGGCGATACCAGACCAGCTGGCCCAGCGCGGCGACGACCAGCAGCCCGGCGGCGGGAAGCGAGCCGTGCTCCCCGATGACGGCCAGGGCAAGGGCGATCAGGGCCCCCAATAGCGACACCAGACTGGCGGTAATCGACCAGCCGTTTACCGGGCGATCACTGGTCGGTCGCGGGGGGTAGATTGAGGTCATGACTCTCTTCCGGGTCGGGCAGCCGGGCGTCGAGCAGATAGAACTGCTGTTGACTGCGATCCACGTAGCTCAGTATCTCATGGTAACGGCGGATGTTACGCACGTAGATCACCGGCTCGCCGCCCCGCGCATAGCCGTAGCGCGTCTGGCTGTGCCACTCGCGCTCCTGCAGCAGCGGCAGCGATTCGCGCACGTCCGCCCAGTGGTCCGGGTTACCGCCGCGGCTTTCGGTGATGCGGCGAGCATCATAAAGATGTCCCAGCCCCACGTTGTAGGCGGCCATGGCCATGAACAGGCGATCTTCCCCCTCTATCGACTCGGGTAGCCGATCCTTTAGCTCGCGCAGGTAGCGGGCGCCACCATCGATGCTCTGAGCCGGGTCCAGACGGTCGCTCACCCCCAGGTCGCCGGCGGTGGGCAAGGTCAGCATCATCAGGCCGCGCACGCCGGTGGGGGAGGTGGCCTCGGGGTCCCAGTGGGACTCCTGATACCCCACTGCGGCCAGCAGTTTCCAGTCGAACCCGGTCTGGCGTGCGGCTTCGCGGAAGAGCTCGGTGTAGGTCGGCAGGCGTGCGTGAGTATGCTGGATAAAGGTGCGCGCGCCCACGTACTCCAGGTAGTCGTCATGGCCGAAGTAGCGGGCGATCACGGCGTCGAGTGCGCCCTCGTCGCGCAACGTCTGCAGAAAATCATTGGCCTTCTCCACCAGGGCCAGGCCGCCCTCGGCGGGAAAGGCCCAGGCCATGCTGAGCGGTCTGCCCAGGGGAAATCCACGCTCCACCCTGGGAAAGAACATCCGGTTGAGGCGGAACTGGTGTTCGAAGATCACCGCGGCATCCAGGCGCTCATCCTCGATCAGGCGCAGCAGCTCGGCCACTTCCAGCTCCTCCGACTCCAGCCAGGTGAGTGTCGGATAGTCTGTCCTGAGCTCATGCAGCACCTGGTCAGTGCCGGCGCCGGCGAGGGTGCCCAGGGCGAGTCCCGGCAGCCGATCCGGACCAGTTACCGGCGCCATGCCGCGCCGATAGACCACCACCGGCTGTAGCTCGAGGATTGGCCGGCTGAAGATCACGCCGTCGAGGTTCGGGGTGAGAGGCAGGGCGGCGGCGCCCAGGTCACCCTCCCGACGGACGGCGTCGAGTACGCTGGCGATATGATGATCCTCGCGTAGCGTCAGGCTCACGCCCAGGTAAGCGGCGAAGCGGCGTACCAGTTCATACTCGAAGCCGGTGGGGCCCTCGCGTCCCTCATAGTAAGTGGTTGGGGTGTTTCGGGTATGTATCTGGAGGAATTCCCGGGCCTGGATCTCCTTCAGGTTCCGGTCGTCGGGCGCTCCCGGGTGCCCAGGCCACAGGCTCAGGGCAAGCGCTGCAGCCAGGCCCAGGGCAGGCAGGGCAGGGCGGCGGCGCCAGCGGCGCAGGAGCGGGACGATCAGGGTCGGGGGCATGAGGTGAACGGCTGGCTACGTCGACTCATCACCATAACCAGCCGCGGCGTGGCTGTCATCCGTGCGATTTCTCGCCACCGGCGCTTTCCAGTATCATAAGTGCCCTGTGCCGCTGGCTGCGGCCCCCCGTATTGATGATTTCCAGAGGCTCCAGGATATGCTCGAACTGCGCGGTGCCCCCGCCCTCTCCGCTTTCCGTCACGCCAAGCTGCTGGCCGCCCTGCGGGAGGCGGCGGCCGATGTCGAGTCGCTGCAGGCGGAGTACGTGCACTTCGTCGACCATGATGGCGAGCTGTCCAACAACGATCTGACCAAGCTGGAGCAACTGCTCGACTATGGTTCTTACGTTCAGGGCTCTCAGCTGCCTGGCACCCAGATATCGGGCAACTCGGTAGCGCGAGTCGCTGAGGGTCGGCTGTTTCTGGTGGTGCCGCGCATCGGCACCCAGTCGCCCTGGTCCTCCAAGGCCACCGATATCGCCCACAGCTGCGGCCTCGGCCAGGTGCGCCGCCTCGAGCGCGGCATTGCCTACCGCGTCAAGCTCAGGGGCATGCTCTCGGAGAATGCCTTCGAGGGGATCCGCGCCACCCTCCACGACCGCATGACCGAGACGGTGCTGGCCGACGCCTCCGACGCCGTTCAGCTTTTCACCCACCACGAGCCGGCGCCGCTGGGCAGCGTCGACATTCTGGAAGGCGGTCGCGAGGCGCTGGTCGCCGCCAACCTCGCCCTGGGCCTGGCGCTGGCTGAGGATGAGATCGACTACCTGATGGGAGCCTTCCAGGAGTTGGGTCGCAACCCCACGGACGTCGAGCTGATGATGTTCGCCCAGGCCAACTCAGAGCACTGCCGCCACAAGATCTTCAACGCCGACTGGGTGATCGACGGCGAGGCCCAGCGCCACTCGCTGTTCAAGATGATCAAGAACACCCATCAGGTCTCCCCCGGGGACATCCTCTCCGCCTACAGCGACAACGCGGCGGTGATCCGTGGCAGTGAGGCGCCGCGCTTCTTCCCGGCACCGCTTACCGAACGGGCAGACGAGCGTGCCGTCTATGCCAGCAGCCTGGAGCCGATCCAGATCCTGATGAAGGTGGAGACCCACAACCACCCCACGGCCATCGCCCCGCATCCGGGAGCGGCCACCGGCGCCGGTGGCGAGATTCGCGACGAGGGCGCCACCGGCATCGGCGGTAAGCCCAAGGCGGGCCTCACCGGCTTCAGCGTCTCCAACCTGCGCATCCCCGAGTTCGTCCAGCCCTGGGAGGCGTTCGACTACGGCAAGCCGGAGCGCATCGTCTCGGCACTGTCGATCATGCTCGAGGGGCCCATCGGCGGCGCGGCCTTCAACAACGAATTCGGTCGGCCCAACCTTGCCGGTGTCTTTCGCACCTACGAGCAGGATGCCCTGGGCGCCAATGGCATCGAGCGGCGGGGCTTCCACAAGCCGATCATGCTCGCCGGCGGCTACGGCAATATCCGCGATGGCCACGTTCAGAAGGGTGAGATACCGGTGGGCGGCAAGCTGATCGTGATGGGCGGCCCGGCCATGCTGATCGGACTGGGCGGCGGGGCGGCTTCGTCTATGGCTTCCGGCACCTCCAGTGCCGATCTGGACTTCGCCTCGGTACAGCGCGGCAATCCCGAGATCGAGCGCCGCGTTCAGGAAGTGATCGATCGCTGCTGGGCGCTGGGCGAGGCCAATCCCATCCGCTTCTTCCACGACGTGGGCGCCGGCGGGCTCTCCAACGCCCTGCCGGAGCTGGTCAAGGATGGCGAACGCGGCGGCCTGTTCGATCTGCGCGCGGTGCCCAACGCCGAGCCGGGCATGAGCCCACTGGAGATCTGGTGCAATGAGGCCCAGGAGCGCTACGTGCTGGCGGTGGCCGCGGAGGACCTCGATACCTTCGACGCCCTGTGCCGGCGCGAGCGATGCCCCTATGCGGTGGTGGGCGAGGCCACCGAGGCGCACCACTTGACCGTGCGAGACGATCACTTCGAGAGCCTGCCGGTCGACCTGCCGATGAGCGTGCTGTTCGGCAAGCCGCCGAAGATGACCCGGGAGTTCCAGCGGGCACCCAGCGTGCTGTCCGGCATCATGCTCGACAACCTCGACCTGCGCGAGGCCATGGACCGCGTGCTGCGCCTGCCCGCCGTGGCCGCCAAGAGTTTTCTGATCACCATCGGCGACCGCTCCATCACCGGCCAGGTCGCCCGCGACCAGATGGTCGGCCCCTGGCAGGTGCCGGTGGCCGACGTCGCGGTGACCACGGCAAGCTTCGACACCCATGCCGGCGAGGCCATGGCGATGGGCGAGCGTCCGCCGGTGGCGCTGATCGACCCGGCCGCCAGCGCCCGCCTGGCGGTGGCCGAGGCAATCACCAACCTGGCCGCCGCCCCCATCGCCAAACTCTCCGATATCAAGCTCTCCGCCAACTGGATGATCGCCGCCGACCACCCCGGCGAGAACCAGGCGCTGTATGACGCCGTGCACGCCGTGGGCATGGAGCTCTGCCCGGCGCTGGGCATCGCCATCCCGGTGGGCAAGGACTCCATGTCCATGCGTACCGCCTGGCAGGAGGAGAATGCCAGCGGTGACCTCGAGGAGAAGAGCGTCACCTCGCCGCTGTCGCTGGTGATCACCGGCTTCGCGCCGGTCACGGACGCCATGCGCACCCTGACGCCCCAGATCAACCTGGAGCAGGACGAGTCCGACCTGATCCTGATTGACCTGGGCGTTGGTCGTAACCGTCTGGGCGGCTCGGCGCTGGCGCAGGTCTATGGCCAGGTGGGCGACGTCTGCCCCGACCTGGAGGATCCGGAGGACCTCAGAGCCTTCTTCGCGGTGATCCAGGGGCTCAATGCCGAAGGCAAGCTGCTCGCCTACCACGACCGCAGCGATGGCGGCCTGCTGGTGACCCTGCTGGAGATGGCCTTCGCCGCCCACGCCGGTCTGGAGATCAAGCTCGACTGGCTGATTGACGAGCCTGCCGAAGCGGTGAATGCCCTCTTCGCCGAGGAATTGGGTGCAGTGATCCAGGTGAATCGCCGGGATACCGAGGCGGTGCTGGCCCAGTTCGCCGCCGCCGGTCTGGAGACCTGCGGCGTCATCGCCCGCCCGCGCTACGACGACCAGGTGCGCGTGACCCTGTTCGAGGAGCCGCTGCTGGAGACCACCCGCCTGCTGGCCCAGCGCACCTGGACTGAGACCAGCTACCGAATGCAGGCGCTGCGTGACAATCCCGACTGTGCCAAGAGTGAGTTCGACGGTCTGCTCGACGACCGCGACCCGGGCCTTTCCGCCGCCCCCAGTTTCGACGTGAACGAGGACGTCAGTGCCCCCTACCTCAACCTGTCGCGCCCTTCGGTGGCGGTGCTGCGCGAGCAGGGGGTCAACGGCCAGGTGGAAATGGCCTGGGCCTTCGACCGCGCCGGCTTCGAGGCGGTCGACGTGCATATGAGCGACATCCTGGAAGGCCGGGTGTCGCTGGAGGCATTCAAGGGTCTGGTGGCCTGTGGCGGCTTCTCCTACGGCGACGTGCTGGGCGCCGGCGGCGGCTGGGCCAAGTCCGTGCTGTTCAATGAGCGCGCCCGAGAGCAGTTCTCGGCCTTCTTCCAGCGTGATGACAGCTTCTCGCTGGGGGTCTGCAACGGCTGTCAGATGCTGGCCCAGCTCAAGGCGCTGATCCCTGGTGCCGAGGACTGGCCGCGCTTCGTGCGCAACGAATCGGAGCAGTTCGAGGCCCGCGTCGCCATGGTCCAGGTAGAGAAGACTCCCTCGATCCTGCTGGCCGGCATGGAGGGCTCACGGCTGCCCATCGCCGTGGCCCACGGCGAGGGTCGCGCCGAGTTCCGCGACAGTGCCCACCTGCGCAGCATGCAGGGCAATGGCCAGGTAGCGCTGCGTTTTCTGGATAACCACGGCCAGACCACCACCCGCTACCCGGCCAACCCCAATGGCTCGCCCTCCGGTATCACCGGCCTGACCACGCCGGATGGCCGCGCCACCATCATGATGCCCCACCCCGAGCGGGTGGTGCGCGCGGTCACCAACTCCTGGCGTCCCGCGGAGTGGACCCGGGAGGGTGCCTGGCTGCGGCTTTTTCGCAACGCGCGAGTCTGGCTGGGGTGAGCGCGAGACGCCCGCGACAGACCATAAAGGAGGCGGCCTTCGGGCCGCCTTTGGTGTCTTCACCTCCCGAACTTCGCCCCTATCAGCGGGAGGCGGTGAGACGGGTGGTCGTCCACTTTCGCGGCTCGGACGAGCCCGCCGTGGTGGTGTTGCCCACCGGCAGCGGCAAGTCACTGGTGATCGCCGAACTGGCGCGTCTGGCACGGGGTCGGGTGCTGGTGCTGGCCCATGTGCGCGAGCTGGTGGAGCAGAACCACGCCAAGTACCTGGCCTATGGCCTCGAGGCCGATATCTTCAGCGCTGGCCTGGGGCGCAAGGAGAGCGCCCGACAGGTGGTGTTTGGCTCGGTGCAGTCGGTGGTGCGCAATCTCGAGCGCTTCGCCGCGTCCGACCATCCCCGTGGCCCCTTTACCCTGCTGGTCATCGATGAGTGCCACCGGGTCTCGCCGAAGGAGGACGCCAGCTATCGTCAGGTGATCGACCACCTGCGGGAGGCCAATCCGCGGCTCAAGGTGCTGGGACTGACCGCCACGCCCTACCGGCTGGGGCAGGGTTTCATCTACCATCGCCACCATCACGGCATGGTGCGCGGCGATGAGGACGCCTTCTTCCGCGACTGCGTCTTCGAGCAGCCGCTGCGGCTGATGGTCAAGCAGGGCTACCTGGCCGAGCCGCGGCGCATCGATGCGGCCCTGTTCAAGGATGGACAGGAGCTGCGCTATGACTTCTCGGCGCTATTCTCCACGTCAGGTCCGGCGTCCACCGGCCTCTTCCGTGAAGAGGCGCTCAACCGGGTGGTGGCGGGGCACCGCGCCACCCCGGGAATCATCGCCGAGGTGGTGGAGCACGCCCGGGAGCGCCAGGGGGTGATGCTTTTTGCGGCCAGTGTGGCCCACGCCGAGGAGATCCTCGGCTACCTGCCGGCTCGCGAGGCGGCGCTGATCACCGGCGAGACCCTTTCCGCCGAACGCGAGAGGCTCATCAACGCCTTCAAGGCCCGCGAGCTCAAGTACCTGGTCAACGTGGCGGTGCTCACCACCGGCTTCGACGCGCCCCATGTGGACCTGATCGCCATTCTCCGACCCACCGAGTCGGTGAGCCTCTACCAGCAGATCGTCGGCCGCGGCCTGCGCCTGTCGCCGGGCAAACGCGACTGCCTGATCCTCGACTACGCCGGCAACCCCTGGGACCTCTATGCGCCGGAGGTGGGCTCGCCGAAGCCGGCCGGCGACACCGAGCCGGTGCAGGTGGAATGCCCGGCCTGCGGCCACGCCAACCTCTTCTGGGGGCGACGCGACGGCGAGGTGGTGATCGAGCACTTCGGCCGCCGCTGCCAGGGGCTGGTGGAGGGCGATCGGCATGCCAATGACGCGGCGCTGGGCGCTGAACGTCGCGGCGCGGCGTCGGGCGCCGGTAAAAAGCACCAGTGCGACTTTCGCTTTCGCTTCAAGGTGTGTGGAGACTGCGGCGCCGAGAACGATATCGCCGCCCGGCGCTGCCACGGCTGCGAGACCCTGCTGGTGGATGCCGACGACACGCTCAAGCAGGCGCTGCGGCTTCGCGATGCCCGGGTGCTGCGCGTGGCCGGCATGCAGCTCGAGGCCACCGTCAACGCCCGCGGCATGGCGCGTCTCAAGGTGACCTATCACGACGAGGACGGCACCACCTTGAGCGAGTGGTTCGCCCTGGAGACCCCGGCCCAGCGGGGTGCCTTCGCCGCGGTCTTCCTGCGCGACCATCTGCGCGCCCCGGGGGTGCCGTTCCGCCCCACCACCCCCGAGGAGGTGATCGCCGAGCAGCACCGCCTGCGCCACCCCGACTTCGTGGTGGGCAGGAAGGTGGGCCGCCACTGGAAGGTGTTCGAGAAGCTCTTCGACTACACCGGTCGCTATCGCCGCGCCGAGGCAGCGGAGTAGGGCCCCTTGCAGGCGTGCCCTCGAGTGCACAGTCGGTGTCAATCGCCGGCGGCGATGCTGTCTCCCGTGGCGCGCTCTTGCTAGACTGGCTCGTTGACCCCGCGTCCCCGGAGAGCAACGCCACGTGAGCGACACTCCCGATACCGCCAGCCCCGAGCAGCCCGTTGTCGTGGCCCAGCAGGCCGCGGTGCTCGGGCGGCTGTTCGATGAGCCGATTACCGAGCTGCCGGAGGACCTCTACATCCCGCCGGAGGCGCTGCGGGTGTTTCTCGAGGCCTTCGAGGGGCCGCTGGACCTACTGCTCTACCTGATCCGGCGTCAGAACCTCGACATCCTGGCCATCGACGTGGCCGCCATCACCCGCCAATATATCGAGTACGTCGAGCTGATGAAGGCCATGGAGATCGAGCTGGCCGGAGAGTACCTGCTGATGGCGGCGATGCTCGCCGAGATCAAGTCGCGTACCCTGCTGCCTCGCCCGCCCAGGGAGGGCGGCGATGACGAGGAGGCGGACCCGCGGGCCGAGCTGATCCGTCGCCTGCAGGAGTACGAGCGGCTCAAGCAGGCCGCCGAGGCGCTGGCCGAGCTGCCGCGCCTGGGTCGCGACTGGTTCCCGGCCAGTGCGGCGCTGCCGCCGCTGGAGAGTCGGGTGGTCCACCCCGAGGTGGAGCTGAGCGAGCTGCTGGGCGCCCTGGCGGGTATCCTGAGGCGGGCCGAGCTCACCCAGACCCACCAGATCAGCCGCGAGATGCTCTCGACTCGTGAGCGCATGCTGGCGATCATGGCGCGGCTCGGCGATGGGCACTTCACTCCCTTCGAGGCGCTGTTCAGTCTGGACGAGGGGCGTGCCGGGGTGATCGTGACCTTCATGGCGATCCTCGAACTCGCCAAGGAGGCGATGATCGAGATCGTGCAGAATGCCCCGCTCTCGCCGATCCACGTGCGTGCCCGCGCACCGGTGGAGGAGGGCGAGGCAGGTGAACTGGACGATCTGGAGGGCGAGGGTGAGAGTGCCTTCGCGGACGACGATGAGGGAGGGCGGCCATGACCGCCATGGCGTACCCCGAGGCCCTGGACGAGATCCTGGAGGCGGCGTTGCTGGCCGCCGGCGAGCCACTCCCCGTGGAGCGTCTCGAGGGCCTCTTCGACGACCACGAACGCCCGCCAAGGCGCGCTTTGCGCGAGGCGTTGGAGCGCCTGGGCGAGCGCCACGAACGCGGTGCCATGGAGCTGCTCGAGACCGCCTCGGGTTACCAGCTGCGTATCCGGCCGCGTCTCTCGGCCTGGATCTCGCGGCTGTGGGATGAGCGCCCGCAGCGCTATTCCCGCGCACTGCTCGAGACATTGGCGCTGATCGCCTACCGCCAGCCAGTGACCCGCGGCGACATCGAGGAGGTACGCGGGGTCACGGTGAGCGGTTCGATCATGCGCACTCTGCTGGAGCGCGGCTGGATCCGTGTGGTGGGCCATCGCGACGTGCCGGGGCGACCGGCGGTCTACGCCACGACGCGCAGCTTCCTCGATGACTTTGGTCTCAAGACGCTAGACGAACTGCCACCGATGCATGAGCTAAAGGCATTCGAGGAGCCAGGGTTGATGAAAGAGCTCGACGACGAGGCCCCACCGCCGCCCCAGTACGCTCTGCTGGCTCAGGCTGACGAGACGCGGGAAGAGGCAGCTGACGACCTGAATCAGGACGAGATATTCCCGAACGTGCGGGCCGCGGCCCGTCCCTCGGAAGCGACGGCCGGGAGGGCCGACGACAACCACGCCGGGACGGCGTCAGAGCGGTCCGGGCTGAGCTTCGCCGAACTCGAAGCTCGCCTGACCGAACGTGCCCGGAGCCGCGTCGACGATGACGCTGCCCCGGGGGCGGAATCCACACCCAGTGAGAACGACTCATGAGCACTACCAGCGAAAAACTTCAGAAGGTCCTGGCCCGAGCCGGATTTGGCTCCCGCCGCGAGATGGAAACCGCCATCGCCGATGGCCGGGTCAAGGTCAACGGCCAGGTGGCCACCCTGGGTGACCGCATCGAGATGCGCGACAGGGTGCTCTTCGACAGCCGGCCAGTGACGCTGCGCGGCGCCGAAGAGGTGCCGCGCAGGGTCATCATGTACAACAAGCCGGAAGGCGAGCTCTGTACCCGCAAGGACCCGGAGGGTCGACGAACCGTCTTCGACCGCCTGCCGCGCCTCAAGGGCGAGCGCTGGATCGCGATCGGCCGTCTCGACATCAACACCAGTGGCTTGCTGCTGTTTACCACGGATGGTGAGCTGGCCAACCGGCTAATGCATCCTTCCACCCAGGTGGAGCGCGAGTATGCCGTGCGCGTCATGGGTCAGGTGACCCGCCAGAACGTGGTCGCCATGGTCGAGGGTGTGATGCTCGATGATGGCCCGGCAAGCTTCACCGATGTGCAGGAGTTCGGGGGCGAGGGCATCAACACCTGGTTCCACGTGGTGATCCAGGAGGGGCGTAATCGCGAGGTGCGTCGCCTGTGGGAGTCCCAGGGACTCACCGTCAGCCGCCTCAAGCGGGTGCGCTACGGCAACATTTTTCTCGATAAACGGGCCAAGGCCGGCGAGTGGTTGGAGCTCTCCCAGGACGAAGTCGATGACCTGTCCGAGCTGGCTGGGCTGGCCTCGCGAAAGGTGCCGGATCTGACCCCGGACGAGAAGAGTCGCTGGAATCGCGACAAGCGCAAGCGCAAGCCGGTGCAGGCCATGCGCAAGCCAAAGATCCGGCCCCGTCACTGAGTGGCGACTGCGGCAAAAGACAAAAAAGTCCTTGTCAGCGCGGGGGCAAATCAGTAATATTTGCTCCCGTTCGGAGGGGTCGTTAGCTCAGTTGGTAGAGCAGTTGGCTTTTAACCAATTGGTCGTAGGTTCGAATCCTACACGACCCACCATCCGGACCTGTATGCTTGTTGGCAAGCACCGGGTCGTTAGCTCAGTTGGTAGAGCAGTTGGCTTTTAACCAATTGGTCGTAGGTTCGAATCCTACACGACCCACCAGTTATGAAAAACGCCGCCGCTTCCCATGAAGCGGCGGCGTTTTTGTCTGCGTGTTAAAACTCTGTGCTTCAGCTCAGCGGTTCGTCATGATTGGTGATAACACGCGTGACCGCGATACCGAGCCCTGTTGTCGAGCATGACGGAGAGCGCTCATCGATCCTGCAGTCGTACCCGGCCCAGGGTGTAGTCACCCCCCTGGTTGGCCAGCAAGAAACCCTGGAAGCGATCGCGCAGTTCAGTGTCCTGCACCCGCAACAGGCGATGATCATCCACGTGGACCTGCATCTCTCCATTTTCATCACGGGACCAGACGATGCTGTGGAACCGTCCGTCCTCGAAGTCCAGCCTGTCTTCGTAACGAGCAATTATCTCGACGCTTCCGGACGTCAATTTGATCAGGCTGAGCCCCGGGAGCGAGCCGGGAGAGTAGACCAGCCGATAGCCGCTGCTGTTGGGCCGGTTGCCCTGGAAGAGCCCCAGCTCCAGGCTGCCTGACCGCTGGCGGGAAGCGAGCTGGAGCTCCATCCTGAAGGCATTGTCGACCTGGGCATTGACGAAGATGTGTGCCGGTTCCGCGGGGGGCGCTGCCTGGTCCCGCTTGACGCTGCCCGTCTGTTCGAGAATCAGCTCCAGCATGGCCAGGCCGATCTCCTCCGGCCGGTCGGCGCTGAGCCGGCGTGATTCGCGTTCGCTCGTGCGCTGTGTCATCACGATGCTGCGCAAGCCGCTGTCATCGACCTCGAAGTCGCCGCTGAGCACCGTCCAGGCGGGGTTGCGGTGGTAGTCGCCGTCGCTGAAGTCATCCTGCAGGACAACTCGAGGCGAGATCGCGGGTGGTGGCGGTGAGGCGGCCGTCGCCGGTTCTTTCTCCGACTGGCGCAGGCGTCTCAACAGGGCGGCGGAGGCATGACCGTCCTGGGCCATTTCCATGTCCGCCTGGAACTCGCGTATCGCGTCCCGGGTCCGGCGACCCATGGCACCATCCACGGGACCGGCATCATAGCCGAGTCGATTGAGCTCTCGCTGAATCTCTGCCACGCCTTGCCGGTCCGACAATGTCTCGATGTCGGGCCTGGATGGCGGTGTCGGCTGTGAGGAGAGGGGCACTTCCGGCTTCCAGGCGCGTGCCGCCTGCTGCGCCTCGGCGATCTGCTCGGCCGTCATGCGGCTGGTCAGTGAATCACGCGCCTCGGCAGCATGGCGTTGGTCACGGGCCGCGGCCAGATTATACCACTGATGGGCCTGAACGAAGTCCTGGGGGGTTCCGCTGCCGGTCTCGTGCAGACGGCCCAGCATGTATTGCGCATCGGCATCGCCCCGTCCGGCCGACTCGCGGAATCCCTGCACTGCCTGGCGATACTCCTGCCGTTCGAAGTGTCGCATGGCCTCGGCATAATTGGCGCTGGCAAGCGACGGAGATCCGAACAGGAGTATCAGGAGCAGCAGGACCTTGATATTGACCATGGGGCGTCTCCCGCGAGGGTGGCTGCATCTTTTACCTTTAGCCGCCGTGTCCTTTCGCGCTGGACAGCCCCCGGGACTCTTTCCTTGCCTGTCTCAACGAAGACCGAGAACGGAGAGAATGACCAGCACGATGACGACTGCACCTACGATATATACGATATTATTCATGAAGTGTACCTCTGTGTAGCGCATGATGCTGTTGCAGGCTGCGCGGGTGATTCGTGACATGATGGCGTCGCAATCCATGTGACGCGTAGCGCAACTCCCTGTATGGGCGGATCCTTGCCCCACTGATGAAAGACTATCAGCTCTCCGTGGCTTCACTCTGTGCGCAAGCGTACATTCAACTAGAAATCAAAAGAGCACTGCGACGGATGGGAAAGCTGATGCTGGTCCGGTTCTCTTCGCCTGCGCTGGACGGGCAGGGTATTCATCCCCGCCGCGAAGCACTGGTGGCCATTTCGTCCATTCCGCTTGGTGTGGTACATGGCCATGTCGGCGTTGTGCATGAGGGTGTCGGCATCGTCGGCGTCGTTCGGGTAGAGGCTGATGCCGATACTCAGCGTGATGCGAAGCACATGCCCCTGAATATGGTATGGCTTGCCCAGCACGACAAGGAGTTTTTCTGCGACACTGCAGGCATCCTCGGACATTTTGATCTCGGCAAGCAGGATCACGAACTCGTCCCCCCCCTGGCGGCAGACGGTGTCGATGTCGCGCATGCAGCCCCGAAGACGATCTGCCACTTCCTGGAGCAGGTCGTCACCCACCGCATGGCCAAGCTTGTCATTGATGGGCTTGAAGGCATCAAGGTCGAGGTAGAGCAGGGCGACCATATGCCGGTTTCGTCGGGCCAGGCCAATGGCTCGTGAAAGGCGTTCCTTCATCAGCGCGCGATTGGGCAGGCCGGTGAGGGCATCATGCTGGGCCAGGTAGGCCATCCTCTCCAGCATGGTCTGCGACATGGCGGCGTCACGGAACACGATCACGGCGCCGGTGACGCGACCGTGCTGGTCATGGATGGGGGCCGCTGAGTCCTCGATCTCGAGCCGACTGCCATCCTGACGGAGCAGCGCGCAATCCAGAGAGAGGCCGACCGCTCTGTTCTCCTCGATGGCCCGTCGCCCGGAGTTGATACTGGTTTGAGGAGACCGGCCATCGACAACAGGCAGCACCCGAGCGAGTGGGGTGCCGATCGCCTCTTTCTCCGTCCAGCCTGTCAGGGTTTCAGCCACTCGGTTCATGTAGGTGATCGACCCCTGAAGGTCGACGGTCAGGACGGCGTCGACAACGGCGTTGAGGGCCACCCGAACCCACGCCTTCTCGGCATTCAGATCGACTGGCTCGGGTGTCATGGCCGCCGGGATGCTCCGTCTCGTGGCGCTTGTCTGGGCATGGCCTTGCCACATGAGTCCCTCGGCGCGGGGGCAGGCGGAGAATCCCGGTTGAAGGGCAGGGGCATCTCTCATGTACTTGGCCCGTCAACTCGCATTGCCCATGGACGACACAGCCGACGGTGAGGGAGGGCCGGCGTGGTCCGGTGCGCTGATCTCATCCGTAACACAAGGGACGTGATCATCAGAAACGTTGGCGTTGCCATCGGTCGGCCTCCTTACTGCCTGCGGGTGCGACTTCATGGGTCGGCGAGGCCTGACCCCAGTCTGGAGCATTGACGGTACTCTGCGAGACTAGTGGCGAGACGGCGTCGTTTCCGTGCGTTAGCGTACACACCAGGGGTGCCTCCCTGAGCTACCATGCGTAGGTGCTCATTCGCAGCGCGGGCACTCCCATGGGCAGATTTTCGATCGTGTGTTGCAAGCAGGATCAGCGCATTGGAACGGCAAGTCTCGTTATTTTTGCTTAAAATCAATGTGTTATCGGATAGTTGGTGTCTCGGGAGAGGCTGCCGTCTGTCTCCTGCAACGGTCAGGGGGAGGAACTGCGAAAGGCTAGCTGGACGTCGGCTCCTGGCGCCAATCACCAACAAGTCCCTTTTTAGCCACTTCGGTCGGGGACATTGCCCGATACAGGAGAATCAGACATGCCATTGCGGGATGATACCCATCAGAAGCATTCGGTAACGGATCTGCAGCGTGATCCGCGTCGGAATCACTTGCTGTCAGCCCTTCCGTCAGATGAATATCAACGGCTATCACCCCACCTTGAATGGGTCGACCTGAAGCTCGGGGATTCGCTGGTCGAGTCGGGAAAGATGATGCGACATGTCTATTTCCCGCTGGATTGTATCGTATCGCTACTCTGCGTGATGGAGGACGGAGATTCGACCGAAATCGCCGTTGTCGGAAGCGAGGGTATCGTCGGTATTTCGCTGTTTATGGGGGGGGAAACCACGCCGAGCCGCGCCGTGGTGCAGAGTGCCGGCAGCGCCTATCGCCTGAAAGGGCGGCTGATCAAGGACGAATTCTATCGCGCGGGTCCCCTGCAGCGCCTGCTGTTGCGTTACACCCAGGCACTGATCACCCAGATGGCCCAGACGGCGGTCTGCAACCGGCATCACAGCCTGGATCAGCAGCTGTGTCGTTGGCTATTGTTGAGCATGGATCGCTTGCCGACCAATGAGCTGGTCATGACCCAGGAGCTGATCGCCAACATGCTGGGCGTCCGTCGAGAAGGCGTCACCGCGTCGGCCGGCAAGCTGCAGAGCGCCGGCCTGATCTCCTACCATCGAGGTCATATCCATATTCTGGACAGGCCCGGTCTGGAAGCGCGGGTCTGTGAATGCTATGAGGTCGTCAAGAAGGAGTATGACCGTCTGCTAAGCTATCAGCGACACGGGTAAAGGCGCCGTGCTTTTCGGCACCGGGTGTAGGGTCGAGAATGGCCTAAACTGGCTGTGTATCCTAGCGTACCGATGGCCCGGGGGTTGGCATGTCAACATTCACTTAGCGGTCCATGGGGGATGATCCGAGGACATACTGGCTGACGTCGATGTCGGAGCCTGTTAGTCGCCTACTTTGGCCGATTGCCGATTTATATAGCCAGGAGTAGGCATATGAAGCCTTTACCTAACAGTCGAATGACCAATCATATTATTGACAGGTTGCCGTACCCGGACAGGGCGATTTTTCTTGCCGAGTGTGAGGCCATCGATCTTGATTTCGGAGATACGCTCACCGAACATAACGGGAAAATTCTGCATGCCCACTTCCCAATCGATAGCTTCGTATCTCAGATTACCTACCTGAGTAAAAGGGAGCAACTGGAAGTGGCGATGGTGGGCAGTGAAGGCATGCTGGGGCTACCCCTTATTCTTGGTATCGACGAGTCTCCCTGGCTCGCCCTTGTGCAGGGGTCAGGGCCTGCGCTGCGCATGCCGGCGGCCGTGTTTGGTAGACATCTGAAGCAGAGCCCTGCGCTTCAGGCGCTGCTGATGCGCTATCTCTATGTTGTCATGGGCCAGTTGTCCCGAGTGGCGGCATGTACCCACTTCCATCAGGTAGAGGCCCGTCTGGCGCGCTGGCTGCTGATGACCCAGGATCGTGCGCACTCGAATCATCTGCAACTCACCCATGAGTTTCTGGCCATGATGCTAGGGGTGCGTCGTGCCGGCATTACCCTGTCCGCCATGGCGCTCCAGGAGCGCCGCCTGATCAGCTATCATCGCGGGGATATTACCGTGCTGGATCGGGCAGGCCTGATCGAGGCCTCCTGCGACTGCTATGTCTCTGATCGAAGCCTCTACCGTCGAGTCATCACCGAAGAGGGCGTTACTGAGATCGGTTGACTAACAGAGTGGCGGGGTGTTGAGGGCGTGGCATGACCCCGGGAATGGCGACCCTTTCCGGGGTTGGCAACAAGACGGCGGGGGCACAATGTGCCCCCGCCGACTATGGGGTGGATCCATCCACACTATGCGTTGGAACAAGCCCGACAGCGGCCAGGATCAATCGCGCTCATACTTGGGCGAGTCACGCAGCGTGTCCTCGTCAACGTTGGTGTAGAACATGGATTCGTCATCTTCCACGGTGTGCTCTACCTGATCCCAGGCAAGGCCAACTTCCTGACCGCCGAGACCCAGTAAGGCGCCGGTAGTCACGACGACGCCGAGGACTTGGCCATCTTCGCCGATGATCAGATCCTGGATCTCGCCGATGTCCTCATCGGAACTGCGCTGCTTGATGTTCTTGCCGATGATATCATCGGCATAGAACGCGCCGGCTGGCTTGCTGCGCATCTGCTGCTGGCCGCTCATCTGTTGCTCGCCGTCTGCCTTCTTGGCGTCGTGCTTGTCCGCAATTGCCGATGTGCTCAGCGCCAATGCCGGGACAAAAGCCGCGGAAAGGATAAATGCTGTTAGCTTTTTCATCGTTGATTCTCCTCAGATTTACGACGGTCTGCCAAACCCTGGTGGGTCTAGAATGCAATGCTCGCATTTCCCGAAGCGCGAGAATGCCATCTCATCTTGGGCATAAACTAACGACGTATCGGTGCGGTACCACACATGGCGTCGTAAAAGTGAATGGATTAATGAAGGGGATATATCAATATTCGGCAATAATAATAAGATGAAATAAGCCGACATGTCATCACTCGCACCAAGTGGTCTGGTCAAGAAAGACCCGCCACCCCTGGCAAAATTGTTGCGGGCCTATTGTCTCAGTGTTTACGGGAAATATAGGAGCGTGCTCTGAGTCAGGCGGTATGCGAATGGATACAGCGATCCGGTAGGCAGGATGGTGCTGTCGACAGACATGCCATTACCTTGTGGTTCTCGATCGCTCAAGGCGCCCTGCGATTTCGGTTACCGCATTGCGCCACTCCGGCTGCTACGCTCAAGAGGCGCGCATTACCGCCGACGCGTCAGTGATGAATACAGCACACCGGTGACAAAGGCGATGCCAATGGACAATATCGGTTTCTCGCGGACGAAGCAGGTCACACGCTCGAGCATATCATCGGCGCGCTGTCGCCCATGGACGGCGACCTCGCGGACCCGTTCATCGGCATGAGATGCGCGCTCCCGAGCGTATTCTTCTGCCTTGCTCGCGGTCTGGGCGGCCCTGTCGACTGCCTCGTGAGCCTTGCCAGCCACCTGGTCGGTGATTTCATGCTCGCCTGATGGTGTCGCCATGATCGTTACCTCTCTTGTCGCTGTACAGACGGGTGAAGATTCTCCGTCAGGAGTGACGACGTCCGTCGCCACTGGATTCGATAACTATCTTCCGGTCGGGTTCATCTGTCCATACCGTTGTGGGTAGCTTGCTTCTTATATGCTGTCCGAGGGTGAGCAGGAACGCCGTCAGTGGAACGGCCAGGATCATTCCGACGACTCCGCCCAGCACGGTCCCCCAGAACAGGATCGAGATAACGACCAGGGCTGGGTGCAGGCCCGAGCGGTCGGCCATGATCTTGGGCGTGAGCAGTACGCTCTCCACCAGCTGCGTAACGGCGATGACGGCCAGCACCAGCATGACAATCTGGCTGCCCCCTTCGGGCTGGAAATAGGCAATGGGTAGCACGGTGACAATGCCGACAAGGAAGCCCAGGTACGGCACGATGTTCAGCAGCCCCAGGGCGAGACCAATAAAGATCGCAGCCTCTAGCCCGATAAAGGTGAAGCCGACCGCCATCATCACGCCCATGATCAATGCGATGGTCAGCTGCCCTCGAAAGAACGCAGTGACGTAATCGATGAAGAGCTGAATCAGGTGCATTACCTCGTTCTGCCTCTGGTGTGTAAAGAGAAACAGCATGCCCTTGGCTTGATTCATCAGGCCGCCGCCGGAGAGCAGTGCAAAGAAGAGGTACAGGGGAACGAAGCCGAGACCCACCAGGAAACTGATGTAGGTCATGGTCCGCTCGGCGGCCTCCTCTGCATCCGGCAGCATCGACTGGATTTCCATTCTGGCGATGGCATCTTCAATTATCGGCAACGCTTTCGGGAAGCTATAGGACAGACTTTGGTGACCCCGCTGAGCTATCTCGGGAACAGACTCGAAGAACTGGCTGCCCTGATAGATGGCCGTTGGCAGGACCAGTATCATCAGCGCAATCAACAGACCGAACAGGATCACAAACAGGGAGACCACGGCGCCAAGCCGATTCATGCGCAAGTGGCGCTCAAACAACTCCACAACCGGGAACAGGACCAGGGCCATCACACCCGCGATGGCCAGGGGAAAGATCAGGGCATGCAGGACGCCGATGATCTGTCCGAGTATCCAGACAATGAACACGATCGTACTCACCAGGGTGACGGTGCTCAGGGCGAGGACGGTGTAACGGAGCAGCCGTTTCTCACCGGGTGCAAAGTCGATAGGCGCTCTCTTCTCGGATCCCATGGGGTTTCTCTATTCTCTGACGTAAATTCCTGATACCTCCTCATCCATCGGCAGATGGCCGGATATGGACGCAAGCGGGGTCGCTCTCCTGAGTCTGGATAAAGGGTTATGAGGCAAGGGTAACTGTTCAACATAGTGGTAGGTGAAAGATGGTTCTGTGCGTTACCGCACGCAGGGCCGGCGTGTTTTTAATGCAGCGCCTGAAAGGGTC
>JBNJLE010000019.1:0-84019 GCA_051751685.1 Pseudomonadota bacterium
AAAGTGTTCGAGAGCCACGCGCGCGCCCTCGGAACCATCGCGGGCGAAACCATCGGCCAGTGCCACCGCGTTCATCGCCCCCGCCGAGGTTCCCGAGACCCCGGCGATGTGCAACCGCCCGTCCTCGAGAAACCGATCCAGAACCCCCCACGTGAAGGCGCCATGCGCACCTCCGCCCTGAAGAGCAACGTTAACGGATTTGGGTTCATGAGCCATGTGGCTGCTCCTATTGGATGGTGGATGGGTTGCCTGCATTTATTGCTTAATATCAGGTAATTAGCGCGGCTACCTAAGGCATCACTGAAAAATCCTGTTCTGGGCAGTATAAGAGCAGAAACTTCCCGATTAACACCTCATAGAGGTATACCTCACTTCGTAGGTGGCCTGTTTTTTACCTGACAGCCGGGTTATCCGGCTGCCAGGCCAGATTCAAGACGCACTGACCTCGTCAGTATGGCCCTGGGATCGTCCCGCCAGCACCAGATTGCCGAGAGCGAACAAAGTGATCAGCTAAACCTGATTCTTGGCTAGCCCTTGTAGCGAACTTTCCAGGCGCCGAAGGGGTTTCTTGATGGTATGAAACGGGTGCTCGACCTTGGCACTGATGCCGACCTTCGACTTCTCAATCTAAACTATCGAAATGAGTTCCTTTGGAGAAAGCCTAGAGTCGCGTGGGCATCAAGACTCGAGCCAAACTGGATAGAGGGGAGTTCGAATCAGGAAGTGTGGGACCTTTACCGTCACGATGCATTACGAGTGTACGCAAGCGTACATACAGATGACTATCCATCGGCGCATCCTGAACCTGACATCGAACATACTGGCACGCCCCTCCCGAGGCCGCAGACCACAGCGGGCCGTGCTGGACTCAACAGGAGCCTGCAGATGGAAATCCCTGTGCAGAAAAACGATCTTACCCACGACCCCCGCGCCTTGATGCGTGCCTTGGGAGACTACCGCAAGCCTTGCATCACCCGCAGCGTCCTTGAACTATTGGTCACGCTGATTCCGTTCATTTTTTTCTGGGCTCTTTCCTGGGCAACACTGAGTGCCGGCCACTGGCTCGGCCTGACGTTCATTCTGCCTGCCGCGGGGTTTCTCGTGCGCCTTTTCATGATCCAGCATGACTGTAGCCATGGCGCATTCTTTCCCTCAAGGCGGGCCAATGACTGGGTCGGACGTGCGATCGGCGTGCTGACCCTGACCCCCTTCGACTTCTGGCGTCATACCCACAGGCACCATCATGCCCACTCCGGCAATCTTGATCGTCCACGTATCGGGGGCATCGGCACCCTGACGGTCGAGGAATTTAGTGCTCTGCCTCGCAACGAGAAGCGACGTTACCGCCTCTATCGCCATCCCCTCGTTCTCTTCGCTCTCGGCCCAGCGTACCTATTCCTGCTCGACAATCGATTGCCAGTAGGCTTCATGCGCTCTGGCTGGATGCCTTGGCTCAGTACCATGGCAACCAATGCGGCAATCCTGGTTCTCATCGCCGCCATGATGTGGCTGGTAGGCATCGGTCCCTTTCTGCTCGTGCAGCTGCCAATCACGCTGCTCGCAGGAACGATCGGTGTATGGCTCTTCTACGTCCAGCATCAATTCGAGGACACCTTCTGGGAGCATGGCGCTGACTGGAACTTCCATGAAGCGGCGCTGCGCGGCAGCTCATACTACGACATGCCCGGCATCTTGCGTTGGTTTACCGCTAACATCGGCGTGCACCATGTCCATCACCTCTGCAGCCGCATTCCTTTCTACCGCCTACCCGAAGTGTTGCGCGATTATCCCGAACTGCGTGATATTGGCCGCATCACACTATGGCAGAGCTTCGCTTCTGTTCGACTGGCCCTGTGGGACGAAGATAAACACCGTCTGGTGAGTTTCAAGGAGGCAAGGGTCTGATCTTGCATGAGTTCGTCGGCAAACCTGCCAGCAACATCGAACAAACGCTGTCACGCGAGCACAGGCAAGAGCCTCAATGTCAGCAGTCATCGCAGTCAGCTGCGAGGTGCTCGTCTGAGAATTCCGAACCGAGTGTTCGCTAGCGCACTGTGATTTGATGCCGCAAGATTTATTATTACGGTGAATGAGATAAAAAGAATCCTGAAACAGCATGTTACATTCTGCGCAACTGACGCAATTCTGCAACTCTATAAAGAAAGAGAAACCGTCATGACAACCACGAAAATTACCTCCAATACATTAAAAACCATAACATCAACGTCATTTGATGCTGAAGTCTTGAAGTTCTGGTGCGAACGAGCGCGAATTCAGCTGTCTTATATGAAAGCGATTACTGCCTATATTGACTGAGCCTACCTACCACCTAAGGCTATCTTTAATCTCCAGATTGACGTGGCCGACAGTTTGGCGGTTCTGCCGTTTTCCGAACCAATGACGAAGCATACACCTTGGTGGCTTGCTAGCTCGACGCAGCACAGTTGACAGCGGTCTGCTTTTTCGAAGTCTGCGTGATTGCCCATGCACGACGTAGTGAGTTGGGCGCGGTCGACACATTGGTCGGAGCGTTCCCGCGCGACGCTCCGTTTTCGGGCCACATGAGGAGAGAAAGCCATCAACAAACGCTAAGCGATGACGGGATTGAATGGCCCGTCACGGAAGAAATCTTCGGCCAATCATATGACGTCGGTACACCCCAAGGTCGACGTAGCAGCCGACCAACATAAATCATCAGGAAGTATTGTGAAATCCATTTTCTCCCTCACGCTAGGCGCGATCGTCATGTTCCTGGCGGTCACGGCGCACGATTTGCCCGGCGCGAGAATATTCCTTGCGTTTGTGGGACTGGCGTTATTTGCGGTAACGCTGAGCCCGGGGACGGCTCGAGAAAAGCAGAAAACTATCCGGCAGCTTAAGCCGAGCAAGCCCAAGCTGGGCAAGACGAGCTCTCCATAAGTCCATCAGCACTGACTGCTGGTGCCGCTGCTGCCTGATCACCTACAGCGGAGTCGAATCGGAGACTCTCTCACCAACAGACTGTGCCACACATTGAAGCAGACCAAGTAGGCGACAAACGGATTATGTGTGGCTGCATCAATGCGCCAAAAGCGTTCTATGAACCTTGGTAAGCCTAGCATTCAGGCTCTCGAAAGGCATCGCCTAGTTGCCGCGGATCAGCAACCAAACGGCAATCAAATATACAAGAAAACTGGTCTTGGTCGTGTAACCAATGAATTCACTTGGTGGGCCCAGCTGGACTCGAACCAGCGACCAAGGGATTATGAGTCCCCTGCTCTAACCAACTGAGCTATAGGCCCTTTCAGAGGAAGGTGCGCCAAGGCGCCGGCATATGATAGCGAATGGCGATGAGAGTGGCCATAGCTAGCGCGCCTCTCGCATGCTCGTGGTGCTGACTCGCACTGCCTGTGGCACTTCCTTGCCCAACCGGGGTCTTCCATGGCCCTGCCCCTTATGGAGACACCCCGGTGCGCCCTCGCTCCCCTGCCCACCCTGTGGCTCGCTGCCTTGCCCGCTCGTTTACCCTGAGCGCTGTCCTGCTCATAATGCTGCTCACTATGCCGGCAGCAACCGCCTGGCAGCTGGATCCCGAGCGCTCGCGAGTGGTCGCCACCGTGGTGCAGATCGCGCCGCAGGGCCCCATTCCTCACCAGCACGAGGTGCGCCGGCTGACCGGCTTCGCCGAGGCGGACGGCACCCTGCGCCTGCCACTGCGCCTGGCTCAGAGCGACATGGTCGAACGCCTGGGGCCGCTGCCACCCTGGCTTTCGGGCCTCATGGAGCGCCCCATGGCCACCCTGACAACCCGCTTCCCGCCCGAGCGCCTGGAGCGGTTGGCGGTCGGCGAGTCGCTGGTGGAGGTATTGTCGCTCTCCGTGCAGACCGGCAACACCACCCGCAGTGAGCCCCTGGCGGTGCGCTTCACCCGGGAGGCGCCGGACCGGGTGCGGGTCACCAACGCCGAGCGGGTGGCGCTGGATGGCCAGGCGCTGATGGCCGATCCCACACTGCGCTCGGTCATGCTGCTGCTCGGCTACGAGCAGATCGGCGACGAGGTGCCGGTCAGCCTGGATGCCGTGCTGGTCAGGCGCTGATTCTCTACTCCGCTTCTGGCTCGCGCCCCATTAGGTACTCGGCCAGCGCCTGATAGGCGGGCAGCGAGGTGGCGTCATTGGCCGCGTTACGCGCCACTGGGTGGGAGGAGAAACGCACGATCACCATGCGGGCGGTGGGGTCGACGTAGATCGTCTGGCCGTGCACCCCCCGGGCGGCGAAGGCGCCATGCTCGTTGTGCAGCACCCACCACATGCCGCGGTAGCTGCCGCCGGGCAGGTGCGCGTAGCCGGCCCGTGCGAAGGCGTCGCGGTCGCCGCCCTGGCGGATGCGTTCGACCGCCGCCTCGGGGAAGAGCCGCTCGCCGTCGAGCTCGCCACCATCCAGCAACAGCTGACCGAGGCGCGCCAGGTCGCGCAGGCCGGCACTCAGCCCGCCGCCGGCAAACGGCGTACCGATGGCGTCTACGGTGAAGTAGGCATCCTGCTCTGTTCCCATGGGCTGCCAGAACCGCTCGCTGACGAGATCCGCCACCGAGCGGCCCGCGGTGCGGGCGATGATCCACCCCAGGGCGTCAGAATTCACGGTGCGGTAGACGAAGGCCTCGCCGTGGGTGCCCTCGGGCTGCACCGTGGCCAGGAAATCGTAATAGCTACGCGGCCCTTCGTAGTCGTTGGGCTTAGGCAGCGGGCTTGCCGCCGCGTTGTAGGTCCAGATTTCCGCCTTGGGGTCGGCGTAGTCCTCGCTGAAGTTGAGCCCGGTGGTCATCTCCATGACCTGCTGCACGGTCGCATTGCCGAAGGCGCTCACCTCAAGCTCCGGCAGTATCTCCGCCACCAGGGCCGTCTCGTCCAGCGCCCCTTCGGCCACCAGGATCTCGGCCAGGAGCCCTGTCACCGACTTGGTCACCGACATGGCGCCATGCACGCCGGCCTCTTCCAGGCAGCCCGCATAGCGCTCATGGACCACCCGCCCCTCATGCAGCACCAGAAGGCCGTCGGTGTAGTTGGCTTCGAAGGCCGCCCCCCAGGTCATCGGCTCGCCGCCCCCCAGCGGGGTGAAGGTGACCGCGTCGATGTTCGGGTCCAGGGCATAGGGCAATGGTCGTGGCGCCTCGAGTCCACGGCTTACCCGCCGTGTCGGCAGCAGCTCGCGAAAGTGGCAAACCGTCCAGCGCAGTTTGGGAAAGCTGAAGTAGTGTCTGTCGGGCTGGCCGATGATCTTCTCGGGCGGCGGCGGGAAGCCTTGCATCCAGCCCAGTGCCGTCGGGTCGGACTCCGCCGCCGTGAGCAGCGGGCCGGCCGCGGCCGGCAGCGCCATGCCCGCCGCCGCGAGGGCGGCGAACAGCGCCCGGCGCCCTCGCCGTTCAGGCCGCTGCTGCCCTGATATTCCAGACCCCGCGTTCGCTGACATGACGCTCGCTCCTGTCTCGAGGTGATGAAGCGAGTCTTGTCCAGAATGGGGCCGCGAGCAACGCCGCCGTGATGAAGAGCATCGCCCCAGGCAGCGCCTCAGGCGAGCGGCTCTCCTTCTGCCAGCGCCCCGGTCTGCACCCGCCACTGGGCGGCATAGCGGCCCTCGGCCTCGAGCAGCGTGTTGTGGGTGCCGCGCTCTACCACCCGGCCGGCCTCGATCACCACGATCTCGTCGGCGTGAACGATGGTGGAGAGGCGATGGGCGATCATGATCACGGTGCGGCCGTGGCCGATGCGCCGCAGGGAGCGCTGGATGGCTGCCTCGGTCTCGTTGTCCACGGCGCTGGTGGCCTCGTCCAGCACCAGGATCGGTGGGTCCTTGAGCAGTGCCCGGGCCAGTGAGAGCCGCTGGCGCTGGCCGCCGGAGAGGCGCACCCCGCGCTCGCCCACCGGCGTGTCGAGCCCCTGGGGCAGCGCCTCGATGAAGGCCCAGGCCTCGGCGGTCTTCGCCGCCTCGATCACCTCGGCCTCCCTCGCCTCGGGCCGGCCGTAGGCGATGTTGTCGCGCACGCTGCCCTCGAACAGGTAGACGTCCTGGCTGACCAGGCCGATGGCGCCGCGCAGCGAGGCGAGACTCACCCCGTCGATGGGCTGGCCGTCGATGCAGACCCGCCCGGCGCTGGGGTCGTAGAAGCGCAGCAGCAGCTTGATCAGGGTCGACTTGCCGGAGCCCGTGGCGCCCACCAGGGCCAGGGTATTCCCGGCCGGGACCTGCAGGCTCACCTGCTCCACGCCGACATCGCTTGTCGCGTAGCGGAAGCTCACTCCCTCGAAGCTCACCGCGCCGCGCAGCGGTTCGGCCAGCGGCGTATCGTGGTTGTCGCGCACGGTGATCGGCACCGCCAGCAGGTCGAGGATGCGCCGGGTGCTGGCCATGGCGCGTTCGAAGAGGTCGATCACCTCGGCTAGCCCCGTCAGCGGCCACAGCAGACGCTGGGTGAGAAATACCAGTACCCCATAGGCACCGACGTTGAGGTCGCCGCGCAGCGCCAGCATGCCGCCCACGGTGAAGGTGGCCAGGAAGCCGACCAGGATCGCCATGCGGATCACCGGGATGAAGGCCGAGCTCACGCGGATGGCGCGGCGGTTGGCCTCCACGTAGGCCTCGCTTACCTCGCGCAGGCGCGCCGCCTCCCGTGCCTCGCTGGTGAAGCTCTTGATGGTGGCGATGCCGGCCAGATTGTTGGAGAGCCGGCTGCCGAGATCGCCCACCTTCTCGCGGACGTCGGCGTAGAGCGGGCCGGCCTTGCGCTGGAAGTAGAAGGCACCCCAGATGATCAGCGGAATCGGTGTGAAGGCGAGCAGCGCGATCAAGGGCGAGATGACGAAGAACACCGCCCCCACCGCCACCACGGTGACGCCCACCTGGATCAATGAGTTGGCGCCGCCGTCGAGGAAGCGCTCGAGCTGATTGACGTCGTCGTTCATGGTGGCGACCAGCTGCCCCGAGCTTCTCGATTCGAAGTAGGCCATGTCCAGGCGCTGGGCGTGCTCGTAGGTGTCCAGGCGCATGTCGGCCTGGAGGCGCTGGGCCAGGTTGCGCCACAGGATCTTGTAGAGGTACTCGAAGATCGATTCGCCCGCCCAGATAAAGAAGGTGAGCACGGCAAGCATCAGGATCTGCTCCTGGGGCGTGTCGAAGCCCAGCCGAGCGACGAAGCTCTGCTCCTGGTTCACCACCACGTCGATGGCCACGCCGATCAGGATCTCCGGGGCGATATCGAAGATCTTGTTGACGATCGAGCAGCCGGTGGCGGCGATGATGCGCCGCCGGTAGCCGCGGGCGTAGCGCAGCAGGCGCACCAGCGCCTGGAAGCTGTTGGGCGAGCCGGTCGCGGGGGTGGTGGTCGCGGGTGGGGAGGAGATCGTCATGGGGCATCCTTGTGCTTAGCCAGCGAAGCATAGCCGAGCGCGCCGGCCAATGCTGCCCCTCCTCCCTGATGGGGCGTCGGCCCGGCCCGGCGCAAGGCCAGGGCACACCATTGCCCCCTGGCGCTTGCCACCTCCCCCACGGGTTGACGACAATGGCGCGCTTTGAATCGCCAAGGACCTTTCGATGATCGCCGAACTCTTCGCTGTGATGGCCCCGGTGCTGGCTGGCGCCGGACTGGGCTTCGGCTGGGTGCGGCTGGGCCACCCCTACCCGGTGGAGTTCGTCACCCGTCTGGTCTTCAACATCGGCACCCCAGCGCTGATCATCGCCTCGCTGGCCAACGCCGAGATCGATGCCGGCAGCGTCGGGCTTACCATGCTGGCCGCCGCCCTGGTGATGACCGCCATGGCCGCCGCCACCCCGCTGATGGCGCGTCTACTGGGGCGCGACTGGCGGGTGGTGCTGGCCCCCATGATGTATCCCAACACCGGCAACATGGGCCTGCCGGTGGTGCTCTACGCCTTCGGCAGCGCCGGCTTCGCCTTCGGAATCACGGTGATGGTCACCGTCTCGCTGTTCCAGTTTACCGTGGGCGCGGTCATGGCGAGCCAGGGCAACGCCCTCAGGACCCTGGCGCGCACCCCGACCGTCTACGCCATTGTGATCTCCCTCGGGCTGCTGCTCACCGATACCGAACTACCCCGCTGGTTGAGCAACAGCGTCGACCTGATCTCCGGCTTCACCGTGCCGCTGATGCTGATCACCCTGGGGGTGTCGCTGGCCAGCATTCAGGTGCGCAGCCTCAAGTCCGGGGTCGGCTTCAGCCTGCTGCGCATCCCGGTGGCAGCGGGGCTGGCCTGGGGCATCGGCGCCCTGCTGGGGCTACCCCCCCTGGCCCAGAGCATACTGGTCCTGCAGATGAGCATGCCGGTGGCGGTGTTCAACTACCTCTTTGCCCAGAAGGCCGGCCGCGAGCCGGCCTATGTGGCCAGTCTGGTGTTCTGCTCGACCCTGATGTCGCTGCTCTACCTGCCGCTGCTGCTGGCCTGGCTGATGTAGCCGGCCCACTCACCGAAGGGCGACTGGGCACGCCCAGCTTCGCCGGAGTCCCCTGGAAGTCGCTAGACTGTTGGAATAGCCACCGCCAACGTCCGAGCGCACCACGCGACACCCACGAGGGAGAGATTGGAATGCCTGCCTATCTGAAGACACTGCGCACCGCCCTGCTGCTGGGGGGGCTCGCCCTTGGCGGCCAGGCGCTGGCCGCCGAGACCCTGCCCGACATAACCGTCGAGCGGATCGACACCCAGCAGCACGACCTGCGCCTGGAGCGAATCGCCGGTGGGTTCGAGCATCCCTGGGCGGTGGCCCAGCTACCCGACGGCAGCTTCCTGGTCAGCGAGCGCCCCGGCCGCCTGGCTCACCTCAGCGAGGCGGGCGAGGTCACCCACCTAAACGGCGTCCCCCAGGTCAGCACCAACGGCCAGGGTGGCCTGCTCGACGTGGTGCTGCACCCCGATTACGGCCAGGAAGGCGGCGAGCACGACTGGATCTATTTTACCTGGAGCCAGGCCGGCAGCGGCGGCACGGCCACCACCCTCTCCCGGGGCCGCCTGGAAGGGGACGCGCTGGTGAACGTCGAGGAGCTGTTCGTTCAGGACCGCTACTCCGGTCCCGGCCGCCACTATGGATCGCGCCTGGCCTGGCTGTCCGACGGAACCCTGCTGATGAGCATCGGCGACCGCGGTCGTCAGCCGCCCCGCGCCCAGGACCGCGGCGACCATGCCGGCAGCGTGTTGCGTCTTACCGCCAACGGCGGAGTGCCAGACGATAACCCCTTCATCGACGATGACGGCGCCCTGAACGCGCTGTTCAGCATTGGCAACCGCAATATCCAGGGCATGACCGTAGCCACCGATGGCCGCGTCTGGGCCACCGAGCACGGCCCGCTGGGCGGCGATGAGCTCAACCTGATCGAAGGCGGCGAGAACTACGGCTGGCCCGAGGTGAGCCTGGGGGTGGACTACTCCACCCGCCGACCCATCGGCGCCGATTCACTTCCCGACATGCGCGATGCGCAATACATCTTCGCAGGCCGCTTCGCCCCCTCCGGCCTGGCCGAAGTGACAAGCGGGCAGTTCCCGCAATGGGAAGGCAACCTGCTGGCCGGCGGCCTGCGCAGCCAACTACTGAGGCGCCTGGTGCTGGAGGGTGATGCCGTGGCCGACAGCGAAGTGATCCTCGATGGCGAGATCGGGCGCATCCGCGACGTGCGTCAGGGCCGCGACGGCGCTCTTTACCTGCTTAACGATGCCCCCCGCGGCAGTCTCTACCGCCTGATGCCGGCGGACTGACGCCGCGCTGAGGAATGCGCGCAAGTTCGGAATCAACGCTCCACGAAGGTATAGTCATGCCCCTGAGACGAGCCGGGCGTTGAATCGCCGTTCCACAGGATGCCAGCTAAGCTTGGAAAGTCTCTTTAAAGAACACTTATTCGAAGGACTCTTCCAACCGACAACGATTGCAGCCGACAAAGGAGATACCGTGATGTATCACAAGATCATGGTGCCGATAGACCTGGCCCATATCCAACTGATCGAGCCGACTCTTGAAACGGTAGCGGACCTGGCGCGGCATTATGACGCCGAGGTGTGCTACGTAGGCGTTACCTCCAGCGCACCGGGCAGCGTCGCCCGCACGCCCGAAGAATTCACTCAGAAGTTGAAAGCCTTCGCCCAGAAGCGCGCTGAAGTGCACGGCCAGCCGGTGAGCACCCATACTATCGTGAGCCCGGACCCCATCGCCGATCTCGACAACGACCTGATCAAGGTGATCAAGGAAGTGGGGGCGGATCTGGTAGTGATGCCCACCCATCCGCCCAAGCATGTGGATGTGATCATGCCGTCCCATGGCGGCAAGGTGGCCACCCACACTGATGTGTCGGTATTCCTGGTGCGCCCCGGGAAAGACTGAACCCGCCATCCCGACGTCACCCTATGACGCTACGCAAGGGAGAGAGCCACTATGGCTAACGACGAGAACGCCAAAGAGAAGCCACAGGCTTCCGAAGGCATTCCGGCCCCGGAGGGGGCAGCAAACCTCATTGATACCGACTATGTGATCGGGCAAGACAACATCACGGCATCCCCTCTGGGGATCAACGTGGATCTGCACGGCAAGGTCTTCCTCTTCTCCTCGATGGTGATCATGCTGTTCGTGATCCTGACGCTGGCGCTGCAGGATCAGATGGAGCCGATCTTCAACAGCATGTTCAGCTTCCTGACCACCAACCTGGGCTGGTTTTTCCTGCTCGGCGCCAACGTCTTCGCGCTCCTGGCGCTGGTGCTGATCTTCACGCCCCTGGGCAAGGTACGCATCGGGGGTGCTGATGCCACGCCGGACTTCGGCTACCTTGGCTGGTTCTCGATGCTGTTCGCCGCCGGCATGGGCATCGGGCTGATGTTCTACGGTGTGGCGGAGCCCCTGGGCCACTATGGCACCGCCATGGGTGGCATCAGCGTGGGCGAAGATGGCGTACGTACTGACTGGGCCCCGCTGGGTGCTGCCGCAGGGGATCAGGCCGCCGCCATCGACCTGGGCATGGCGGCTACCATTTTCCACTGGGGCTTCCACCCTTGGGGGGCTTACGCCATTGTGGGCCTGTCCCTGGCGATCTTCTCCTTCAACAAGGGCCTGCCGCTGACCATGCGCTCGATTTTCTACCCGATTCTGGGTGAGCGTATCTGGGGCTGGCCGGGACATGTGATCGACATCCTGGCGGTATTTGCCACCCTGTTTGGCTTGACCACGTCGCTGGGCATCGGCGCCACCCAGGCGGCCGGGGGCCTTGAATATCTGTTCGGCATCCCCGCCGGCGATACCACCCTGGTGTTTCTGATCATGGGCATCACTCTGGTCGCCCTGGGCTCGATCATGCTCGGGGTGGACAAGGGTGTGCAACGTCTCTCACAGATCAACATGGTGCTTGCCGCTCTGCTGCTGGGCTTCGTTATCGTCGTGGGTCCGACTCTGATGATCGCAACCGGTGTCGTCGACAACCTGGTCGGTTACGTGACTCACTTGCCGGCACTCTCCATGCCGTTCGGGCGCGAGGACGCCAACTTCAGCCAGGGCTGGACGGCCTTCTACTGGGCTTGGTGGATCGCCTGGTCACCCTTCGTCGGTATGTTCATTGCTCGCGTCAGCCGTGGCCGTACCGTGCGAGAGTTCCTGATCTCGGTACTGCTGATCCCGACCCTGGCCTCGGTGGTGTGGATGACCGCTTTCGGCACCACTGCCATCGATCAGGTGGTCAACTCCGGCATCACCGAGGTGCAGGATGCCGCCCTGGAGCTGCAGCTCTTCACCATGCTGGAGTACCTGCCGCTCAGTGCCATTACCTCATTCATCGGCATCGTACTGGTGATCGTGTTCTTCATCACTTCGTCGGACTCCGGCTCACTGGTGATCGACTCCATCACCGCCGGCGGCAAGGTAGATGCCCCCAAGCCCCAGCGTATCTTCTGGGCGCTGATCGAGGGCGCTCTCGCCATTGCCCTGCTGCTCGGTGGCGGTCTCGCCGCCCTGCAGACGGCCGCCCTCACCACCGGGTTGCCCTTCACCCTGGTGCTGCTGGTAGGCTGCTACGCCATCGTCAAGGGGCTGATGAGCGAACCGCGCTGATGCCAGCCGGTATCGCAGCATGAACGCAGGAGGGCGGCCATTGGCCGCCCTCCTGCGTTCAGCTCCACAGCTCGCTTACCGGAGTCTCGGGGGAATAACGGTTCGCTACCTGAGCCTGCAGCAGTTCGGCGGTGGCCAGGGCATCCACCAGCGCGTGATGCCCCTGATAGGCTGGCAGCCCATAGCGCTCCCGGCTGTTATGCAAGCGGATCGATACCGGCGGGCGACCCAGCCAGCGGCGAAAGCGCGCCCACAGCGACTGGCGATGCAGCCGTGCCTCCAACGACATGGTGTCGATCATCGGAAAGCGTACCCCCTCCCCCAACCGAGCCTGGATGCCGCTGTCCAGAAAGGGTCGCTCTATGTGGCGATAGTGCACCACCGTGACCTTCCCCTTCAGCAGACCGAGAAGCTCTGGCAGGATCTCGGCAAGATCGGGGGCGTTCTCCACTTCGGCGTGGGTGATATGGTGGAGGGTCACCGACTCCTCGGTGAGCACCCTGGCCGGTTTGAGCACCCAGTAGCGCCTCTCGCGCAGCGGAATGCGCGCCAGGCTGAATGGCACCACCCCGATGCTGACAATGGCGTGGCGGCGCGGGTCCAGTCCGGTGGTCTCGATATCCAGTGCCGCCATCGCCACGTCGCCGATGGGAGTGGCAGGATCGGGACAGCCCGCTGCAAAATAGTCGTTGAGCAGCGGGTGTGTGGCCCTGGCAGCGCGGTCGGCCAGGTAGTCAGGCCAACCGGGGGCCTGCCGTCGTGCTTTGCCTGGCAGCTGCATCACTGAGACCCTTGCGAGCGGCGCGCCGCGTTGGAAGGGACCGGGTAACGGAATTTGAGAAACTTCTGGGCATTGCTGAGCACCTGGAAGGCGTCCTTCAAAGTGTGGCGCTCGGTGTCGCTGACGTTCTCGGGCTCGATGTTGTTATCCGGGGTGCGATCGTTCTGCAGGTCGATCATCTGGTGGTGGATACGCGCCATGGAAAGAAACTCCAGGGCGTAGCGCAGCTTGGCGCTGACCCCTTGCGCCAGCAGCTGGGTGCGGTCGATGTCGTCCAGGCGGGCAAAGCTGTTCTGGGCCCGGGAACCACAGGCCAGCGCATGGACACGGATCAGATCGGTGAGCGGCGCGGTGCCGCGGCGCTTGAGGTTGATGGAGTTGTTCTGTTTGCCGTCCTTTTCCATCACGAAGGTGCGGAAGAACCCCAGCGGCGGTGTACGATTGACGGCATTGCGGGCCATGGCAGCGAGGAACAACGCACTTTTCGGGGCCTGCTCGGCCACCAGATCCTGGAGCTGCTCGACATAGACGTTCTCGCCATAGACGGCATCGAGGTCGAAGAAGATCGAACTGTGCAGCAGTCGCTCCGGCGTCGGATCGCGGATCCAATCCTGAAAGTAGCGCTTCCACACGGAAAGCGGCTGCCGCCAGCGTGAGTTGGTGGCCATGATGTCGCCAGTGCAGTAGGTGTAGCCGCAGGCGTGCAAGCCGTCACTGACGATCTTCGCCATCTCGAGGAAGTAGGCATCGTGCGCCTGGGGGTCGAAAGCATCGTCGAGCACCAGGGCATTGTCCTGGTCGGTCACCAGGGTCTGCTCGTTGCGCGCCATGGAGCCCATGGCCATAAAACAGTAGGGGACGGGAGGCGGACCCAGTGCCTCTTCTGCCAGTTCCAGCAGGCGACGGGTGAAACTGCGGCCAATGGTGGAAAGGGCACTGCCAATCATCCGCGAGTCGGCGCCATCCTCCACCATACGCACGAAGGCCGAACGCACGTCCGGCGCCAGCTTGGCCAGGCCCTCGGCCGAGGACTGATTGAAGATATTGCTGACCAGATAAAGGCTCGAGTGGGTCTCGTGGCGGATAATATCGGAGAGATGCACGATGCCCACCGGATGTCGGCGATGCATCACTGGCAGATGATGAATATTGTTGCGCAGCATGGTGAGCATTGCTTCATGCACTGACTCGTCGGACTGTATCGCCACCAGCCGATCGCCCACTATGTCACCCACCGGGGTACCGGGCGCGCGACCCTCGGCCACCAGGCGACGAAAGTCGCTGTCGGTGAGGATGCCTCGCACCTGCCAGGCGCGCTCCTCGCTGTCGCGGAAGGTGTAGCGAGGGTTGTCGCCGGCAGTATCCAGAACCAGCACCGCAGAGGCGCCGAAATCACCCAATTGTCGCGCGGCTTCCTGCACCGTGGTGCTCGCCTCTACCATCACCGGGTAGCGGGAAAGCAGCTTGCGCACCCGGGTGATCATCATGTCGTTCTGCTTCTTCTGGTGTTCGACCGCAGATTCGAGGCGCGGCCGCTGGAGCTCCACGAAGTCGGCGAAGTGCTCGTCCTCTGCGCAGAGCCGCTGAAACAGTGCATCAGGAAGGAAATAGATCAGGGTGTCTTCCAGCGCCTGGGCAGGGAAACGCACTCGGTGATTACCCAGCAGGCTGAATTGACCGAAGATATCGCCCTCGCCCAGGCGGTTGTAAAGGTCTCCATTGCGTCGATGGACCTCCACCGCGCCGCTGCGGATATAAGCAAGCTCATGGATCTCCTGATCAAGCGTCAGGATCTCGCTGCCGGCACGGTAGTACGCGACCTCCACTTCGCCGGCGATCTCGTCAAGCAGGTCGTCGGAAAGGGCATCAAAGGGCGGAAAGCGCCCCATATGCTGGCGGATTTCCAGTAGTTCCACTTCCATCGGTCATGCTCCCTTCCGGCAGGCTATCTACTGACAAGTCTGGGAGTTCGTCAGGGCGCTGTAAAGCCGCACTGCACGAGGCGTCAGCCACCATGAGCGCAAGCGGCGCCCATAAGAAAACGGCCACCCTGAGGGTGGCCGTTCACACTGCCGAAGGCACACGGCGTTGGATCAGAGGCGTCTTACGATTGCACCATATCCTGAACGCGCTGCATCAACTCGGGGTCCTGCTGGATGGCCTGACCGATGGCGTTGAAGGTATCCACGTCGAGACCGCTGTCTTCGACGACCTGCACCATCATGTCGTTGGCTTCCATTCGCACTTCCTGCTGAGTCGCCTCATCCTCGGCGGCCTGCAGACGCTCGGTATACTCCTGCGAGAGCACGGCGATTTCCTGGGAGGCATCGGCAAACTGCTGAAGCTGGTCATCGGAAAAGTCCATGGCCGGAGCGGCGGCCTGGGGCTGCTCGGCAGCGGTCGCTGAGTCCTGCTGGGCGTGGGCCTGAGTGGCTGCGAGACCGAGGGAGAGCAGTACGGCCGAGAAAAGTGCGGTCATCCGTTGCATGAATACCTCTATGGTTGCGTTGTGAATGTGCCCCCCTGTGACCGCCCGCCGTCGCGACGAGTTCACAGAGTGTTGTAACAGTCTGTAAGACGGCGCTCCCCGCAGGGAGCGCCGCCTATATTTCACCGGTTAGCAGCGCATGGCATCAACCATACGCCAGGTTGGGCAGCCAGGTGACCAGCGCCGGGAACATGATTACCAGCAGAAGCCCCAGCGCCTGGATGCCCAGGAAGGGGAACGAGGAGCGGAAGATCTGCCCCATGGTGATATGCGGTGGGCACACCCCCTTGATATAGAACAGCGCATAGCCGAACGGCGGGCTGAGGAAGGACATCTGCATGTTGACCAGGTAGATGACCCCGAACCACAGTGAGACATCGGTGGGGTCGACGCCGGGCAGGCCGAACACGCCGTCGAAGGTGAGTCCCTTGATCAGCGGCACAAAGATCGGCACGGCCAGCAGCAGGATGCCGACCCAGTCGAGGAACATGCCCAGAGCCACGAGCAGCACCATCATGAGCATCAGCACCGCATAGGGCCCAAGACCTGCGCCGGAGATCAGTTCCTGCACGAAGGTCTGGCCGCCCTGCAAGATGTAGAAGCCAACGAAGATACTGGCGCCGAAAATGATCCACATCACCATCGCCGAGGCCACCAGAGTCGTCATGCAGGCGGCATGCAGGTTGGGCCAGGTCAGGCGCCGGTGCATTGCCGCCACGACCAAGGCACCGAAGGTCCCGATGCCGGCCGCCTCTACCGGGGTGGCGATACCGGTGAAGATGATACCCAGCACCAGCACCACCAGGACGATGGGCGCCAGCATGTTGCGCAGCAGGCGCAGCTTCTCTTTCATGTCGACCCGGTCCTCGACCGGCATCGGGGGTGCCATCTTGATGTTCAAGGTGCCGCGAATCCAGCAGTAGAAGCCGTACATGAAGGCCAGCAGCAAGCCGGGAATCAGCGAGCCCAGGTAGAGCTCGCCCACCGACTGCTGGGCGATGACCCCGTAGATGATTGCCAGGATCGACGGCGGAATCAGGATGCCCAGCGTGCCGCCCGCCATGATCGAACCAATGGCGATTTCCGGGTCGTAGTGGCGCTTGAGCATTGCCGGCAGCGCGATCAGGCCCATGGTCACCACGGCCGCGCCGATCACGCCGACCATGGCGGCCAGCAGCGTGGAGGCGATGATGGTGGCGATCGCCAGGCCCGCCTTGAGCCCGCCCATCCACTTGTAGACGACGTCGAACAGCTCCTCGATGATCCCCGCCTTCTCCAGTACCGAGGCCATGAAGATGAACAGCGGGATGGCCGAGAGCTGGTAGTTGGTCATCATCGGGAAGATGCGCGAGGGCATCAGGTTGAGCATGAACTGGTCGCCAATCAGATAGAGGAAGGCCACCCCCAGACCGCCGGTAACGAAGGCCAGCGGCAAGCCTGCCACCAGCACCACCATCAGCGACCCGAACATGACCAGGGTCAATCCGCCGATGCCCACGCTGCTCAGGCTGTTCTCGAGGCTGCCGGCCAGGCTCTCGTATTCGGTGACGGCAATATTCACCATCTCGAAGACCACCCAGGCAGCCAGCACGGCAGCAATGATCAGCAGCACCCGGGCGAAGGTCCGGCTGCCTTCATGCCAGCGCCAGTAGTGACGATACGACTGGGCATCACGTACCAGCTGACCGAATCCCTGAAGCAGCAGAAGCAGCGCGCCGAAGAAGAACATGAACTTCACCGGGTAGAACTGGATGGCCCACTCGGTGAAGGAGGTCTCGTTGGAGTAACTCGAGCCGAAGAAGAACGCATCACTCACCGACTGGGAGAAGAACTTCCAACCGGTTACCAACAGCGCGATGGTGAAGATGAAGAAGAACACCGAGGTCACCAGATCCAGGGCCGCCTTGTTGAGCGGTCTGGCGCGACTGTAGAGGATGTCGACGCGCACATGCCCCCCTTCGCGCAGGGCATAGGCTCCGGCCACCAGATACTGCATGCCGAACATCAGGGTCATCGACTCATGGACCCAATTGGTCGGCGAGTTGAAGGCATAGCGCACCAGCACTTCGTAGGCAAAGGCGAAGGGGGCGATCAGCGCCCAGTAGGCAACGTAACGACCGGAAAAGCCGGACAGGCGGTCGACGATGTTGGTGAACAGATTACCGGGAGGCTGGTAGGTGGCCGCGACCTCCTGGCCGGGAGGCACTTCAGCGATCTCACCGCCATCGATGGTGCCGCCTCGGCGGAAGCTGCGATCGACAAAGAACATCACCACCAGGGGCAACAGCAGCAGCACCGACCAGTAAAGCCAGTGCGGCAGGACGAAATTGATCTCAAGGTTCATGGGAACTCCTCGGCGATGCCATCACCTCCCGGTGATGGCGACGGATCATCGAGCCGACGGGATAGAGGATTGAGGGTTGTGCCCGACACAAACCGGGTGCTGCAGCCCTCGGCCACAACACCCGGGATGGTCAAGCAGGCGATTCACACGTTGAGTTCGTAGCCCTTGATATCGTCCTCGGTGATCAGCGCCACCGCGGGGTCCATCATGGTGTCCAGGTGCGCCTTGAAGAGCCGCGCGGCATCTTGGTCCTTGTTCGCCCACTTGAACCACAGCGGGATGGCGACTTCCCGGAAACGGGTGGCATCATCTTCGGAGAGGTGGATGATCTCCACGCCCTTCTCACGGTACTTGGGCCAGGCCTCGGCGTTGGCTTTCTGGATCGCCGCATAGTGCTCGCGAGAGTAGGCCGCCACCAGGTCGTGCATCAGGTCCTGGACCTTGGTCGACATTCTTTCGAAGACGCGACGGTTAACGGAGATATCCATGAGGTCGACGGACTGGTGCAGGCAGGGCGTGGAAGGCGGGCCCATGATGATGTAGTCGGCGACCTGCCAGAAACCCAGTTCGTAGTTGACCGCGGCACCGGTGAAATCTGCGGCATCGATGGTGCCCTTCTCCAGCGCAGGATAGACCTCTGAACCGGGCAACAGGGTGGTCCTTGCGCCCATGGCCGCAAATGTCTCGGCAACGATGCCGCCAGGCATACGGATCTTGATGCCTTCGAAGTCGTCGAAGCTGCGTAGCGGGATCTTGGAGTGGATCAGGTTGAGGTCATGGTGGACATAGCCCAGCAATTCCTGCCCCTGCTTGCGGTAGAGGTCCTTGGCGATATCGAAGCCACCGTAGGCACCAAACATCATGTCCCACTGATGGGGCAGCGACAGGCCCATCGGGAAGGCGGTGAGAAACACCCCGGCCGGCATCTTGCCGGGCCAGTAGACAGTGAACCAGTTCTGACCATCGAGTACGCCGTTGCGAACCGCATCCGCCACCTCGAAGGCACCGGCCACGGCACCGGCGGGGAAAGGCTCGATGTTCACCTCTCCACTGGTCGCCTCGACAACGCCCTTGGCCCAGGCCTCGAAGGTACGGTACCCGACGGTACCTGGCTGCCAGGAGGACTGCATACGGATGCGGATGCCCTCCTGGGCTTGAACATTGCCGATCCAGGGGGCCGCCACGGCCGCTGCCGACCCGACAGCCGCGGCCTTGAGGAAGTTACGCCGGCTCGGGGTCTTGAACTCCTTGAGCACTTTCGTGTTGTTGGTATCGACGGAAGAGATGCTTGACGGCTGCTTGTCGTCTTGCATGGCATGGACTCCTGTTCGTGGTGCGTCCGCAGCGTTGCGGGCGTCGGTAGTTGTTGTTGTCATCGATAGGTATTGTTGTCATCCATGGCCAATCCTGCGCACCAGAGGCTCTGAGAACTCATGCGCGGCTGTCACCGACTTCCCTGCGGGGCCAAGAAGAAGACGACTCAATCTGGAAACGTCTTCCACAACAGAAACTAGCGAAAAGCTCGCCCCCGGCCAATAGCAACGTTCAACGCAAACCGCCTCAAGTTACCAGGCAGAGCGTGCGGTTTCTGTCGGCAACGCCTTATATATTCAGGCAAAAGTCTGGTCTGACCAATTCTCCAGCAAGGGGGCATCTACGACCAAAGCACGAGCCATGACATTGGCATCCCAAGCCCCCAGTCGCGATGATGCCCACACCCTTTGATCCAGGTAGCCACTCGACATGACATCGGAACGTCAACGCCAGGCCTGGCTTGCCGCCATGCCGCTGCTCTTCGTGGCACTGTGGAGCACTGGCTTCATCGGCGCCAAGTTCGGTCTGCCCTACGCCGAGCCCTTCACCTTCCTGTTTATCCGCTTCGCCCTGACCCTCGCGCTGCTCATTCCGCTGGCGCATTGGCTATCGGACGGGTGGCCGCAAGGTGCGCGGCTGTGGGGCCATATCGCCATCTCCGGCCTGTTGGTGCACGGCGGCTATCTGGGTGGCGTTTTCTACGGCATCTACCTGGGCATGCCGGCGGGGCTCGCATCGCTGCTGGTGGGGCTCCAGCCGCTGCTGACGGCCGGGCTCGCCGGACCGCTGCTGGGCGAGCGGCTGAGCCGACGCCAGTGGCTCGGCCTGGTGCTGGGACTGATTGGCGTGGTCCTGGTACTGGGCGGAAAGCTGGATCCCGGAGAATCGCTCTTCCAGGGCTTTGGCGCCGGTGCCCTGCTGGCCATCCTGGTGGCCCTGGTCGGTATCTCCGGTGGCACCCTCTATCAGAAGCGCCACTGCACGGGCATGCCGCTGTTATCGGGCACTGTCGTGCAGTACCTGGCGGCGGGCGCGCTGCTGGGGATGGGCGCCCTGCTCTTCGAGGAGCGCAGCGTCACCTGGACACCCACGTTCGCCCTCACGCTGGGATGGCTGGTGCTGGTGCTCTCCATCGCCGCCATTCTCCTGCTGATGGCGCTGATCAAACGCGGCGAAGCCTCGCGAGTGGCGAGCCTCTTCTACCTCGTACCCCCGGTCACCGCCCTGCAGGCCTGGTGGCTGTTTGACGAGGCCCTGCCACCGGTGTCACTTGCCGGCATGGCCCTGGCCATTGCCGGCGTGGCGCTGGTGGTCAGGGGCAAGCCAGCGCCGATCGGGAAGTCGCGGGATTGAACGCCGGCATCCTGGCGAAGAGGGACAACACCGGGCTATCAAGCGGCGACCGGTAGAGGTGAGCGAGGATGTCAGAGTCTTTCAAGATAGGCGGCCCCGCCCAGGTTATTCACCTGCTGGCGAATCCAGGCGCTACGCCGTTCCACGTGGGGACCGGGCCGGGCCGCATCCCAGGCCCGCGGGTTGGGCAGAATGGCCGCCAGGCGGCTGGCTTGAACGATACTGAGCTGCCCTGCCGTAACGCCAAAGTAGTGCTGGGCCGCGGCTTCCAGGCCGAACACACCACTGTCCCACTCGGCGATGTTGAGATAGACCTCAAGAATACGCTGCTTGGGCCACAGCGCCTCGATCAGCAGGGTGAACCAGGCTTCCAGTCCCTTGCGCGCCCAGCTACGCCCAGTCCACAGGAAGAGGTTCTTGGCCGTCTGCTGGCTCAGGGTACTGGCCCCTCGCAGGCGGCCGCCAGCGCGGTTGGCGTCCCAGGCACGACGCAACTCCACCAGGTCGAAGCCACGGTGGTCGGGGAATCGCTGGTCCTCGGCGGCGATCACCGCCAGCTTGGCGTGGTCGGCGAGCTCGCCCCAAGGGCGCCACTGGTGGCGAATATCGATAGGCTCTCGAGCGATCCACGACTGCACCTTGCGCTCCACCATTACCATGGAGCCGAAAACCGGTGCCTGCCGGAACAGCAGCACCAGCAGGACCGAGAGCACCATGAAGCCCAGCAGCGTGCGCCACAGCCAACCCCACAGTCGTTGCCCCCGCGCCCGGATCACGCGTCTTCTCTGTGTCTCTCGCCCCACTGCCGCTCACCCCCGCTCGCCAAATGCCAGGCCGCCAGTATACGGACTCGCCGGACGACTCGGGAGGCAAGCGGCCGGCGCTGACTCAACGCGCTCGCCTCAACGCCCTAGCGCTTCTGGTGCAGGCGCTCGGCGTGATAGCGCAGATGGTCCTCGATAAACGAGGCAATAAAGTAGTAGCTATGGTCGTACCCGGGCTGACGCCGCAGGGTCAGTGGGTGATCGTGTTCGGCACACACCGCCTCCAGCCGCTCGGGCCTGAGCTGCTCATCGAGGAAATCATCGGCCTCGCCCTGGTCGATGAACAGCGGCTGGCTGGAGGCGCCGCGAGCCACCAACTCACAGGCGTCGTACTGGGTCCACTTGCCGCGATCCTCGCCCAGGTACCCCGTGAAGGCCTTCTGGCCCCAGGGACACTCCGAAGGATTGACGATAGGGGCAAAGGCCGACACCGAGCGGTAGTGGCCCGGCCGGCGCAGGGCCATGATCAACGCGCCGTGACCGCCCATGGAGTGGCCGCTGATCGACTCGCGGCCGTTGACCGGGAAGTGCTGGCGCACCACCGAGGGAAGCTCCTCGGTGACGTAGTCGTACATGCGGTAGTGCTTCTTCCACGGCTCCCGGGTGGCGTTGATGTAGAAGCCGGCGCCGGAGCCGAAATCGTAGCTGTCGTGCTCCCCGGGCAGGTCGGTGCCCCGCGGGCTGGTATCCGGGCAGAGAATGGCGATGCCCAGCTCGGCGGCCAGACGGTGGGCGCCGGCCTTCTGCATGAAGTTCTCGTCGGTGCAGGTCAGCCCGGAAAGCCACCACAGCAGCGGCACCCGCTCGGTCTCCGCCTGTGGGGGCAGATAGATGGCAAAGACCATCTCGCAATCCAGCGCCCGGGAGCGATGGCGGTAGCGTTTGTGCCAGCCGCCGAAGCTCTTGTTGGCCGATACCAGCTCGAGATTTTCCGTCATGGTCATAAGAACAAAGCCCTCAGTCGTGCGTCAGCAGGTGCGTATTAGAAGTGAAGCACGGTGCGGATGCTCTTTCCGGCGTGCAGCAGCTCGAAGGCCTCGTTGATCTGCGCGAATGGCATGTCGTGGGTAATGAAGTCATCGATGTTGATCTCGCCCTTCATGTACTGCTCCACATAGCCTGGCAGTTCCGTGCGCCCCTTGACGCCGCCGAAGGCGGAGCCCTTCCAGACCCGGCCGGTCACCAGCTGGAAAGGGCGAGTGGAGATCTCTTCACCGGCCCCGGCCACGCCGATGATGATCGACTCGCCCCAGCCCTTGTGGCAGCACTCCAGCGCCGAGCGCATGACGTTGACATTGCCGATGCACTCAAAGGAGTAATCGACGCCGCCATCGGTCAGGTCAACGATCACCTCCTGGATCGGATCGCTGTACTCCCTGGGGTTGACGAACTCGGTGGCGCCGAACTGCTCGGCGAGCTTGAACTTTTCCGGATTCACGTCGATGGCAATGATGCGGCTGGCCTTGGCCATCTGCGCGCCCTGAATCACCGCCAGGCCGATGGCGCCCAGACCAAACACTGCCACGGTGGAGCCCGGCTCTACCTTGGCGGTGTTCATCACCGCGCCGATCCCGGTGGTCACACCGCAGCCGAGCAGGCAGATCTTGTCCAGCGGTGCCTGCGGGGAGACCACCGCCAGGGAGACCTCGGGCACTACGGTGTACTCGCTGAAGGTGGAAGTGCCCATATAGTGGTGCAACATCTTCCCATCCAGCGAAAAGCGGCTGGTGCCGTCGGGCATCAGCCCCTTGCCCTGGGTGGCGCGTACCGCACCGCATAGGTTGGTCTTGCCGGAGAGGCAGAACTTGCACTTGCCGCACTCAGCGGTATAGAGGGGAATGACGTGGTCGCCGGGGCGCACGCTGGTCACCCCTTCACCAATCTCCTGGACGATGCCAGCCCCTTCGTGGCCCAGCACTGCCGGAAAGTTACCCTCCGGGTCGGCCCCGGAAAGCGTAAAGGCGTCAGTGTGGCAGACGCTGGTGGCGGCGATCTTGACCAACACCTCACCGGCCTTGGGACCCTCGACGTCGATGTCGACCAATGCCAGCGGCTTGCCGGCTTCCAGCGCGATAGCGGCGCGTGACTTCATGGTAGAGCTCCTGACTTCATGGAAAATGGTTGTCTGTAGTCTAATCAACGCCGCCACCTAAGATAAACTGCACCAAACGCACGACATTATTGCTACATAGCAACAATAGGCAGGAGACGCCATGCAGCGCTGGGATCGCATCGAAGCCTTTGTGGCGGTGGTACGCCTGGGCACCTTTGCCGCCGCCGCCGGTGAGCTGTCGGTATCCCCCTCCCACATCAGCCGACTGGTCAGCCAGCTGGAGACGCAACTCGGCACCGCCCTGCTCTACCGTACCACGCGCCAGATCCATCTCACCGACGAGGGGCGGCTCTACTACCATCAGTGCCGCCAGCTGTTCGACGGCTTCCGAGAGGCCGAGGCCGCCCTCAATGACCTCCAGGCGCGGCCCCGGGGCCTCCTCAGCCTGACCTCGGCCACCACCTTCGGCGAGCGTTTCATCGCGCCGCTGGTCAACGACTTCCTGCTCGAGCACCCGCGGCTAGAGGTGCGCATGCATTTCACCAACCGCCAGGTGGACATTATCGATGAAGGCTTCGATATCGCCATCCGCATGGGGCGCCTGGAGGACTCCAGCCTGGTGGCAAGACGCCTCTGCGAGCGATGCGAATACGTGGTCGGGGCCCCCGCCTACTTCGCGCACATTTCCCAGCCCCACGCCCTGGCAGAGCTGGCCCATCACCGCTGTCTGGTGGGTAGCCGGGACCACTGGCGCTTCGCCGTGGAGGGCGTGCGCCGCGAGGTACGTCTGCAGGGTGCCTGGCAGGCCAACTCCGGCCCCGCCCTCCTGGACGCCTCGCTCAAGGGGCTGGGGCTGGCGCAGCTTCCCGACTATTACGTGGAGGCCCACCTCGCGAGTGGCGCGCTGATCTCGGTGTTGGATGCCTACCGCCATGCCGACACCGCGGTATGGGCGGTCTTCCCCCGCCACCGACAGCGCTCGCCCAAGGTGCATCGCTTCCTCGATCACCTGATCGCCAACCTGTCGGACCGACTGCCCGGCAAGCATGCATCATGAAAAAGGCGCCCCGCAGGGCGCCCGAAGTATGGGGTGTTGCGTCAGCCTGACGCGGCTGACCGGTCGCTCACTTGAAGTTCTTGCGGTAGGACTTGAGGATCTCGCCGACGATGCCGCTGCGGAAGCTCAGCACGCAAACCACGAAGATGACGCCCAGAATCGGTCCTACCCAGTTACCCAGCGGCGACTGCGCCAGCAGATGCTGCAGGCTGACCACAATGCCGGCACCGACCACGGGGCCGAAGAGCGTGCCCACGCCGCCCAGCAGGGTCATCAGGATCACCTCACCGGACATGTGCCAGTGGGCATCGGTCAGCGAGGCCAGCTGGAACACCACCGTCTTGGTGGAGCCGGCCAGTCCGGCCAGGCCAGCGGAGAGGACGAAAGCCACCCACTTGTAGGCATCGACGTTGTAGCCCAGCGACACCGCCCGAGGCTCGTTCTCGCGGATCGCCTTGAGCACCTGGCCATAGGGCGAATGCACGGCGCGCTGGATGATCGCGAAGCCGATCAGGAAGATGGCGAACACGAAATAGTACATCGCCAGATTACTGCGCAAGCTGATAAAGCCGAACAGGTCACCCCGCGGCACTCCATGCAGGCCATCCTCGCCCCCGGTAAAGGGCGACTGGACATAGACGAAGAACACCAGCTGGGCCAGCGCCAGGGTTACCATGGCGAAGTAGATGCCCTGGCGACGGATCGACAGCGCGCCGAATACCGCCCCCAGCGCCACGGCGGTCAGGGTGCCGGCGATGATACCCAGTTCCGGGGTCAGCCCGGGGTAGCTGGCCAGCAGGTAGCCGGTGATGTAGCCACCGGTTGCCAGGAAGGCGGCATGGCCGAAGGAGAGCAGCCCCGCATAGCCGAGCAGCAGGTTGAAGGAGCAGGCGAACAGTGCGAAGCACAGCACCTTCATCAGGAACACCGGATAGGCCATGAAGGGCGCCACCAGGCCAATGGCAATCAGCACCAGGTAAAGAACGTTGCGGCGCATATCGGCGCGGCGCTGGCGCTTCATGGAGGGGGTCAGCGTCTGTGTCTGAGTCACGGACATGGTCATGCCTCCTTGCCGAACAGGCCGGCGGGTCGAATCAGCAGCACCAGGATCATCACCAGGAAGATCACGGTGTTAGCCGCCTCGGGATAGTACACCTTGGTCAGGCCCTCGATCAGGCCCATGGCCAGGCCGGTGATGACAGCGCCCAGAATCGAGCCCATGCCACCGATAACCACCACCGCGAAGACCACGATCAGGAGATTGGACCCCATGGTCGGCGACACTGGGTAGAGCGGCGCGGCCAGTACACCGGCGAAGGCGGCCAGCGCTACGCCGAAGCCGTAGGTGAGGGTGATCAGCAGCGGCACATTGACGCCGAAGGCCTGCATCAGCGCCGGGTTCTCGGTGCCGGCGCGCAGGTAGGCGCCAAGCCGGGTGCGTTCGATCATGAACCAGGTGAAGACACACACGACGATGGCCGCCGCCAGCACGAAGGCGCGGTACTTGGGCAGGAACATGAAGCCGGTCTGGAAACCGCCCTGCAGCAGCTCGGGCGTCGGGTAGCGAGCCCCGGAGACGCCGAAGAAGTTGACCAGGGTGCCCTCGAAGATCAGCGCCAGGCCGAAGGTCAGCAGCAGGCCATAGAGGTGATCCAGGTGGGCGATACGCCGCAGCATGAACCGCTCGAGCAGCATGCCGAACAGACCGACAAAGAGCGGCGCCAGCAGCAGCGCCGCCCAGTAATTGATGCCCAGATAGCGCATGCCCAGCAGGGTGGCGAAGGCCCCCAGCATGTACATGGCGCCGTGGGCAAAGTTGACGATCTTCAGCAGGCCGAAGATCACTGCCAGGCCCAGGCTGAGCAGGGCGTAGAAGGCGCCGTTGATCAGGCCCAGCAACAGCTGGCCGAGGAATACCGCCGCCGGCACCCCGAATATCATCGTCATGTCAGGAATCTCCCGTCAGAGGGGGCGGCGGCTGGCGCCGCCGCCGGTCTTGCACGCTTCAGTTCTGTACCAGCTGGCACTGGCTTTCGGAGAGCGGACGGAACGCTTCCTCGGCGGGAATGGTGGCGAGGATCTCGTAGAGGTCCCACTCGTGCTCACTGTCCGCCGGCGCCTTGACCTGTGCCAGGAACATGTCGTGAACCATACGACCATCTTCGCGGACACGACCATTGCGTGAGAAGAAGTCGTTGATCGGCTTCTCGCCCATGGCCGCGCGCACCGCCACCGGATCATCGCTACCCAGCTCTGCCACCGTCTCCAGATAGTGCATGGTGCTGGAGTAGATGCCCGCCTGAACCATGGTCGGCATGCGGCCCATGCGCTCGTAATAGCGCTCGGCCCACTCGCGGGACTCATCGTCCATGTTCCAGTACCAGCCGGTGGTCAGCAGCAGCCCCTGGGTGGTTTCCAGGCCCATGGCATAGACGTCATTCAGGAACACCAGCAGGCCGGCGAGCTGCTGGCCGGCTTCGACCACCCCGAACTGGCTGGCGGTGTTGATGGCATTGACGGTGTCGGCACCGGCATTGGCCAGGCCGATGATCTTGGCCCCGGAGCCCTGGGCCTGGAGAATATAGGAGGAGAAGTCATCGGTGGGGAACGGGTGACGGACGCCGCCGACGATCTCGCCGCCGCTCTCTTCCACTACCTTGCTCACATCGCCCTCAAGCGCATGGCCGAAGGCGTAGTCGGCGGTCAGCATGAACCAGCTGTCGCCACCCTGATCGACGATTGCCTTGGCGGTACCGTTGGCAAGCGGGTAGGTGTCATACACCCAGTGGATGTGATTCGGGGTGCAGTGCTCGTTGGTGATGCTGGAGGCCGCGGAGCCGGAGACGATACCCAGGCCGTTGTTCTCCTCGATCACCCGCGTCGCGGCGATGGTCACAGATGACGCCACCAGGCCGGCTACCAGATCAACATTGCGGGTATCGAACCATTCACGAACGGTGTTGGCACCCACGTCGGCGCTGTTGCGATCGTCGGCGCTGAAGACTTCGATCGGCGTGCCGTTGACACTGCCGCCGAAGTCCTCCACGGCCATATTGAGGGCTTCCAGACCACCGGGACCGGCCAGATCGCGGTAGGTGCCAGACATGTCGGCCAGGTAGCCGATGCGGACCTCGCCGTCGCTCATCTGGGCCTGGGCGGTGGTCACCATGGCGGCGGTAGCAGCCAGGGCGACGGCGGTGGTGAGGCTCTTCTTGATGAAGGTCATGTAGGTCTCCTCTACCCCGAAACGGGGCTCTTGTTGTTGTTGCATCAATGGTTGCAACTATTCGGTGCTGCGACTGGCGTTGTGTCTACTTGATGCCTTGATGACGGCCAGTGCGGCGCCTGATCACACGCCCAGCAGGGTGTGCAGGTGCTCGCGCTTGCCAGGCAGCTCTGCTGCCGAGATCTCCTCGACGATCAAACCGTGATCCATCACGAAGTGACGGTCGGCCAACGGTGCTGCGAAGCGGAAGTTCTGCTCCACCAGCACGATGGTCATGCCGCGTTCCTTGAGTTTGACCAGCACACGGCCCAGCGCCTGGACAATAACCGGCGCCAGCCCCTCGGTGATCTCGTCGAGCAGCAGCAGCCGCGCCCCGGTGCGCAGGATGCGTGCCATGGCCAGCATCTGCTGCTCGCCTCCCGAGAGCCGCGTGCCCGGGCTGCGGCGGCGCTCGTAGAGGTTGGGGAACATCTCGTAGATCTCGTCGATCGACATGCCGCCGGAGCGCACCGTCGGCGGCAGCAGCAGGTTCTCTTCGACGTCGAGGCTGGCGAAGATGCCGCGCTCCTCGGGGCAGTAGCCGATACCCAGCCGCGGGATGTGGTGAGGCCTCATGTCGAGGGTCTCGTTGCCGTTGATCATGATCGAGCCCGTACGCCGACCCACCATGTTCATGATCGCCTTGAGGGTGGTACTGCGCCCGGCCCCGTTACGCCCCAGCAGGGTGACCAGCTCACCGCGCTTCACGTCGAAATCGACGCCGTGGAGGATATGAGACTCGCCGTAGAAGGCGTGCAGATCGCTGACCCGCAACATCTCGGCGACATCATGGTGCTGGTGGTCGGTCAGGCTCTCGGCTGGCTGGTTCATGCGCTGGCCTCCTCTTCCGCCGCTTCGCTGCCCATGTAGGCTTCCTTGACCAGTGGATCTGCAGAGACCTTGGCGTAGTCACCCTCGGCCAACACCGCGCCGCGAGCCAGTACGGTAATGCGATCGCACAGTCGGCTCACCACGCTGAGGTTGTGCTCGACCATCAGCACGGTGCGCCCCTTGGCCACGCGGCGAATCAGCTCGACGATCCGGTCGACGTCCTCGGCGCCCATGCCCTGGGTCGGCTCATCGAGCAGCATCATGGTGGGATCCATGGCCAGGGTGGTGGCCACCTCCAGGGCGCGCTTGCGGCCGTAAGGCATCTCCACGGTAAGCACGTCGGCGTACTCGCGCAGGCCGACCTCGTCGAGCAGCTCGATGGCACGATCGTTGAGGTGGTCGAGGCTGCGTTCGGATTTCCAGAAGTGGAAGGAGGTGCCCATGGGTCGCTGCAGCGCCACGCGCACGTTCTCCATGGCCGTCATATGGCCAAACACCGCGGAGATCTGGAAGGAGCGCACCAGGCCCAGACGGGCGATCTCGTTGGCCTTCATGCCAGTGATTGGCTTGCCGCGATAGAGAATCTCGCCGCGAGTGGGCGGCAGAAACTTGGTGAGCAGGTTGAAGACGGTGGTCTTTCCGGCCCCGTTGGGGCCGATCAGGGCGTGGATATGCCCTTCCTGGACCTGCAGGTTGACATCGTCCACGGCGGTAAAGCCGCGAAACTCCTTGGTCAGCCCCCGAGTCTCCAGAATGAAGTCCTGAGTCATGTGACGTCCTCTCAGGATCGCGTAAACGATCCGCCGTTGGTGCTGTTGTTGTCGTTGTATGCCGTTGTCGTTGTTGTGGCCATCTCGGCATAGGACTGGCCGGGCACTTGTGCTGCGAGGCGCTCCGGCACTTTACGTTAACGTAAACTAGATGAGTCGGCGCAACACGGCAATAGGCCGAAGGGCATGACTCGACCAATGGCGTAGAGCCTGCCTTTTCAATAGCTTGCAAACAAACATTTTGGATGCGCCACTCTCTTGATGCACAAGGCATTTCCCGAACGACTCGGTTTCGCATCAAATATGACCCCGGCGAGAGACACTACCTGTTCCCGATAGCCACACTGCCAATCGAGCGATAATGGGCAGCCGGGAGCCAAGCGGGTAGAATGACATGCACCATTGCGCGCTCCGAACGGAAATCATTCTGACTATGCCCCATCCCCCCCCTACCGGCCATCCCTGGCCGATCAACTTCACCGCGACCTGCCTCCGTGCCGCGCTCTATATCCTGCTGATTGCAGGCCTGGCCCAGGGCACCCTTATCGAGGCGCTGCACCACCCCGAGGTGCGTTTCTCCGAGTACGGCTTCACTGAACTCGCCCAGACAGCCGTGCTGACGCTGGCCTCGGCGCTACTTCTTTATACTCGCCAGGTGCTCAAGGTACTGCCCACGGTCACACTGCTGATGTTCGGCTTCGTGTTCGCCTCGCTGATCCGCGAGCAGGACTACTTTCTGGACACCTGGGTGGCTCGTCACACTTGGAAGGTGCTGGTAGCCCTGGTGATCGTGCCGGTGCTGTACTGGGTGATCCGAGAACGGAGACACTTCACCACGGAATTCGCGAACTACGCCAACAGCTTCTCCTTCGGCCTGTTCGCCGCCGGGGTCCTGACCACTTTCGTTTTCTCACGCCTCTACGGCCGCAGCGACTTCTGGGAAGCCGTGCTTCAGGAGCACTACGTACGCACCTTCAAGGACGCCGCAGAGGAAGTGGTGGAACTGCTTGGCTACGCGCTGATCCTGATCGCCGTGATCGAACTGACCCTGCTGGCCCGGCGCTGGGCGCTGGCACGTCGCGCAAGCTGACGACGGCAGGCGGGCCCTTCTTCAGCGTCCCGCGCCCAGTAAAAAGCCCCTGCAGGCAGGGGCTTTTCATGATCGGCCAAATGTCTGACCTGCCGCTATTCGTCCAGAAAGGAGCGTAGCGGCTCGGAGCGGCTGGGATGGCGCAGCTTGCGCAGCGCCTTGGCTTCGATCTGACGAATCCGCTCGCGGGTGACGTCGAACTGCTTACCGACCTCCTCGAGGGTGTGGTCGGTATTCATGTCGATGCCGAAACGCATGCGCAGCACCTTGGCCTCGCGGGCGGTGAGGCCGCCGAGCACGTTGCGTGTCGCCTCGATTAGCCCCTCTCCGGTAGCGGAGTCGATGGGCAGGATCATGGTGCCATCCTCGATGAAGTCACCCAGGTGCGAATCGTCGTCGTCACCGATGGGGGTCTCCATGGAGATCGGCTCCTTGGCGATCTTGAGCACCTTGCGCACCTTGTCCTCGGGCATCTCGAGACGCTCACCCAGTTCCTCAGGAGTCGGCTCGCGGCCCATTTCCTGAAGCATCTGCCGGGAGACCCGGTTGAGTTTGTTGATCGTCTCGATCATGTGCACCGGAATCCGGATAGTGCGCGCCTGATCGGCGATGGAGCGGGTGATCGCCTGACGGATCCACCAGGTGGCATAGGTAGAGAACTTGTAGCCGCGGCGATATTCGAACTTGTCCACCGCCTTCATCAAACCGATGTTGCCCTCCTGAATCAGATCCAGGAACTGCAGGCCACGGTTGGTGTACTTCTTGGCGATAGAGATCACCAGCCGCAGGTTGGCCTCGACCATCTCCTTCTTGGCGCGGCGTGCCTTGGCCTCGCCGATGGAGAGACGGCGGTTGACCTCCTTGATCTCCTGCACCGGCAGACGCACCATCGCCTCCTCAAAGGCGATCTTGCGCTGAGCACGCATGATATCAACGCGCAACGGCTCCAGACGATCGGCGTACTTCGGAAAATCCTTGCCGAAGGCGTCGAGCCACCCGGCGTCGGCTTCGCTGCCCGGGAAGGCCTTGATAAAGGTCTTGCGAGGGATTCGCGCCTTCTTGACGCACAGCTGCATCACCGCCTTTTCCTGGGCACGCACCTGCTCGACGCTAATGCGCACCTGGTTCACCAGACGTTCGAAATGCTTGGGCACCAGCTTGATCGGCGAGAACAGCTCGGCCAGACGCGCCAGTTCTTCCTGGGCCTCCTTGGCATGGCGTCCGTGGGCCTCGATGGCGGCCTGAGCCGCGGCGTTCTGCTCACGAATCTGCTCGAAGCGGGCGCGGGCCTCTTCGGGATCGGGGCCGCCAACGCTCTCCTCTTCTGCCTCGCCATCCTCCTCGTCAGCATCGCTCTCGTCCTGAGGCTCCTCCTCGGGAACCTCCGCCTCGGCCACGCCGGGTATGCCCTCATCGGGATCAATGAAGCCGGAGAAGAGATCGGAAAGCCGACCGGGAGCTTCCTCGTTCTGGGTGGTATCGTAGGCCTCCAGAATTGACTCGACAGCGCCGGGTAGATAAGCCAGCGCCGACATGACCTCGCGGGTACCCTCCTCGATTCGCTTGGCGATCAGGATTTCGCCCTCACGGGTCAGCAGCTCCACGGTACCCATCTCGCGCATGTACATGCGCACCGGGTCGGTGGTTCGACCCACGTCGCTCTCTACCGCAGCCAGTGCCGCCACGGCTTCCTCGGCAGCGGACTCGTCGGTGGAGTGATCCGACATCATCAGGGTGTCTTCATCGGGAGCTTCCTCGACGACGCTGATACCCATGTCGTTGATCATGCCGATGATGTCTTCCACCTGATCGGGATCGGCGATATCCTCGGGAAGATGATCGTTGACCTCGGCGTAGGTCAGGTAGCCCTGTTCCTTGCCGCGCGCGATCAACTCCTTCAGACGTGACTGCTGCTGCGCATTTCCAGCCATAGAAACCCTATCTCGACGAAGAAGAATGAAGCACCTGAAGCGCTGGGTGGAGAAACTCGTGAAGCCAAACAGTATAGCGCCGTAACGTCTATTTCTGCCAGTTTGCTCTATTTGCGCGGTCAATCAGGTGTGTTAGGTTATCAGGTTGCGCCATTTTCGGGCGGTATCTTCTATGTGGTGATGGTAGGAGAAAAATCAACCCCGGTGCCAACCTGAATGATGATATGAATATTTCCAGTTGACCTTTCGGTCAGCCATGCAGTTCAGTGAGCAGGGCCATCAGCCGCTGCTTTTCTTCCCGTGACAAGCGCTCGCCGCCCCGCTCCCTGGCCAGTAGCGCATCGATCTCCTCCTGGGGAGAACGTCGACGCCTTGTGCGCCAGAAGTGGTCGACCAGCCCTTCCAGTTCGGCGCCACGCGCCTCCTTCGGGATCAGCAGCTCACGGCGCGCTAGAGCCGCCAGGCGTTCGCCCTCGGCACTACCATGAAAGTGCGCCAGCAGCACCTGGACGCTGCGGTAGCGCCCCGCCCTCAGCAAACGGATCACCTCACGACACAGGCGCCCATCGGGGTCATCCTCGGGGCACCAGCCATCCTCTTCCGGTAGTTGCGCCACCAGCGACGGCTCGTGCACCAGCAGTTGCAGGGCCCGGGCCGCCAGGCTCAGCACCCCGCCGGAACGGGCCGCAGGCGGAGAGGGCTCTCCCAGCGGCGGGGCCGCATCGGGCATGCCCGACGCGGCCTCCGCCTCATCGCTGCTGGCCATGTCCCGGCCGGGAGCGGATTCGACAGCGGCCGACTTGGTCCTCGCCAGCAGCGCGCTGAAGTTCGACGCCTCAACGCCGGTGCGCCGCGAGAGTTCACCGAGCAGCAGCGACTTGAGCACGCCCTCCGGCAGCCTCGCCAGCGCCGCCAGCACCTGACTGGCGTAGCGCTCGCGATCCTCGATGCGGGCCAGATCTCGCCCCGCCGCCGCCTGGTCGAAGAGAAACTCCGACAGCGGATTGGCGCAGGTGATGCGATTCTGGAAGGCCTCGGCGCCCTCGCGACGCACCAGGGTGTCGGGATCCTCCCCCTCGGGCAGGAACAGGAAGCGCACCTGGCGCCCGTCGATCATCAGCGGGAGCACCGTCTCCAGGGCCCGCGTTGCCGCCTGGCGCCCGGCACGGTCGCCGTCGAAGCAGAACACCACCTCGCTCACCATCCGAAACAGCCGGGTGAGATGTTCTTCGCTGGTAGACGTGCCCAGGGTGGCGACCGCGTTGCGGATTCCGAACTGGGCCAGGGCCACCACATCCGTGTAGCCCTCGACGATCACCACCCGCGCCAGGCGATGGTCTGCCTGGCGCGCTTCGTAGAGGCCGTAGAGTTCGCGCCCCTTGTGGAACACCGGGGTCTCGGGCGAGTTCAGGTACTTCGGCTTGGCATCGCCCAGCACCCGTCCGCCAAAGGCGATGGTCCGCCCCTTGACGTCGCGAATCGGAAACATCACTCGGTCGCGGAAGCGATCATAAATGCGCCCGCTCTCCTCGCGGTGCACCAGCAGGCCATATTCCACCTGCACCGCTTCGCTGATGCCGCGCTCGGTGAGATGGCGCTTGAGCGCCTCCCAGTCATTCGGGGCGTAGCCGACCGCGAAGATCTGCTGCACCTCCGAGGAGAGACCACGCCGCTCCAGATACTGCCGGGCTCCTTCTCCCTCGGGCATCTTCAGCCGCTCGCGGAAGAAACTGGCGGCCAGCTCCAGCAGATTGACCCCCTCCTTGTGCTTGCGCTCCCGCGCCTGGGCGCGCGGATCATCGGCGCCCTCGCGGGGCACCTCCAGACCCAGCCTCCCGGCCAGCTGTTCCACCGCCTCGGGGAAACGCAACTTGTCATACTCCATCAGGAAGCCCAGGGCGTTGCCATGGGCGCCGCAGCCGAAGCAGTGATAGAACTGCTTATCGGCACTGACGGTGAATGAGGGCGTCTTCTCCTGATGGAAGGGACACAGTCCGGAGTAGTTGCGACCGGCCTTCTTGAGTCTGACCCGTTCGCCCACCACCTCGACCACGTCGACGCGGGCCATCAGGTTATCGAGAAAGCGTTGGGGAATCTGTCCTGCCATGAAATCGGATCACCTCGACGAGCCGCGATGCGATCGCTGCAGGGTGCCGGTATTGGTTGGATATCGACACCCCGGAAAAACAAGCGGCCACCGGATGGCGGCCGCTTGGCGTCCTCCTGAGACGACCGGGCCGAAGCCTGGTCGTCTCCAGCACGGATCAATAGAGCCGTTCGAAGCGCTTGCGCTCACGCTGGAGTTTCTTGGCGTGACGCTTGACGGCAGCCGCCGCCTTGCGCTTGCGCTCTGCGGTGGGTTTCTCGTAGGACTCGCGACGACGTACTTCGGAGAGAACACCGGCTTTTTCGCAAGAACGCTTGAAACGACGCAGTGCGACGTCAAACGGCTCGTTATCACGTACTTTAACAGAAGGCATTAAGCACTCACCTACCTTAGGTAACAAGAGTTCGGTTAGTACGCACACCCCTGTGGGTGGCAGCTTTTACGACGAAAAGGACGCCCTGAACGCAGGGTAGCGAACCGGAAGGCAATGTCGATCGCGGAAATCGCCACCTGGGTGCACGACCCAGTATTGCAGCGCCCAGTAGTCTAGTCGCGGGCCCCTCGCTTTGCAAATGCTTTCCTTCCCCAAACCACGTAGGATACTGTCCTGTTCTGAACAACCGAGCCGACACCATGCGCGTACTGGGCATCGAGACCTCTTGCGACGAAACCGGCGTCGCCCTCTTCGACACCGAGCGCGGCCTGGTGGCCGACGCCCTCTACAGCCAGATTGCCATGCACGCGGAGTACGGCGGCGTCGTGCCCGAATTGGCGTCCCGGGATCACACCCGTCGCCTGCTGCCGCTGATCCAGCAGGTGCTCGATGAGGCCGGACTCTCCCGCCGCGAACTCGACGCCATCGCCTATACCGCGGGCCCTGGCCTGGTGGGTGCGCTGATGGTGGGCGCCGCCACTGCCCACGGCATGGCTCGCGCCCTGGGGATTCCAGTACTGGGGGTCCACCACATGGAGGGCCACCTGCTGGCCCCCATGCTGGAAGAGGAGCGCCCCGACTTCCCCTTCGTGGCCCTGCTGGTCTCCGGCGGTCACACACAGCTGGTTGAAGTGCGCGGCCTCGGGCGCTACACCCTGCTCGGTGAATCCGTGGACGATGCCGCCGGAGAGGCCTTCGACAAGGCTGCCAAGATGCTTGGCCTTGACTACCCGGGCGGCCCCCTGGTGGCACGACTGGCAGAAAGCGGTGACGCCAAGCGTTTCCGCTTTCCGCGGCCGATGACCGACCGCCCAGGGCTGGACTTCAGCTTCTCGGGCCTCAAGACGCACACCCTGACCGCCATCCGTCAACTGGATGCCAGTGGCGCCCTCGACGATCAGGCCCGTGCTGATGTGGCCCGCGCCTTCGAAGAGGCGGTGGCGGACACCCTGGTGATCAAGTGCCGTCGCGCGCTTGACCAGACCGGTCTCAAGCGCCTGGTGGTGGCCGGGGGCGTGAGTGCCAACGTGCGCCTGCGGGAGCGGCTGGAGCAGGAGTGCGCCAAGCGCAACGCTCGGGCCTACTATCCCCGTGGACGTTTCTGTACCGACAACGGAGCCATGATCGCCTACGTGGGAGCGCAGAGACTGCGGGCCGGCGAACACGACGAGATCGGTGTGATGAAGGCGGTGCCGCGCTGGCCGATGGAGACCCTGGAAGCCCCTTCCTCATCCCCTCTCTGACAGCCGGGTAACGAGACTCGCGGGCCGGGGCGGGCGTATGGCTACAGCCCCGGCTCGTCGCCCCGTCCCAGCCGCTGGATATTGAGCACGTGGCGCGCCAGCACCAGCAGGGTAAAGCCAATCACCACGATGACGTAGTCCGGGGCAAGCCACAGGCTGGCCAGGGGAGCGGCCGCCGCGCTACCCAGCGATGCCACGGCGGCGGTCCGCACCCGCCAGGCGAGCAGCGCCCACAAGGTGGCACACACCAGCGCCACCCCGGGAGTCAGCACCAGCATTACCCCGAAGGCGCTGGCCACTGCCTTGCCACCGCGAAAGCGATGCCATAGCGGATAGCTGTGGCCCAGCAGCACGGCCAGACCCACCACGCCCTGAGCCCAGGGCGGCAGCGTCAGGAGGATCGCCAGCACCAGCACCGGCATCCCCTTGCCGGCATCCACCAGCAGGGTGGCCAGCGCCAGGCGACGTCCATGCAGCCTGAGCACGTTGGAGAAACCCGGATTGCAGGAACCGGCCAGGCGCGGATCGCCGACGCCGGCCAGCCGACAGACGGTGAGAGCGCCAAGCCAGCTGCCGCTAATATAGCCCAATGCTACCAGCGGCAGCAGCTGGGTCAGTGGCGCGTCCATGGCCGGCCTCCCGAGATGCAATCTGTCTCATTCTGACAGTCCGGCAGCGATGAGCCCAGTGCCGCTATCACGGTGGTATAACGCAACAGGCGACGGGGCAGTCCCGAGCGCTCCCGCCATGGCCGAATACCTTGGCATGTCCAGCCGCCAAGGTATTCGCGGGTCGACCCCTCGCGTACAATTTCCAACACATTCGCCATGCACCCGCACGGAATCCCACCATGGACCTAGTGCTGATCGAGTCCCTCTGCATCGACACCGTCATCGGGGTCTACGACTGGGAACGCACCATCACCCAACGCCTGGTGCTCGACCTGGCGATGGCCCACGCTATCGGCGCCGCAGCGGCCAATGATGATATCGCCCTGACACTGGACTATGCCGCCATCAGCGAGCGCATCGACGCCTTCGCCGCCGCGCACGATTTCGCCCTGGTGGAGACCTTCGCCGAGCGACTTGCCGACACCCTGCGCGAGGAGTTCACTATCTCCTGGCTGCGGCTGACCGTCCGCAAGCCTGGTGCCGTGCCCGCGGCGGCGGCCGTCGGCGTGCAGATCGAACGCGGCACCCGCCCGGGAGCGGCGTGATGGCCAGGGTCACGGTGAGCATCGGCAGTAATATCGAACGCGACCGCCACGTGTGCGCCTGCCTGGATGCCTTGGCAAACACCTTCGGGAACCTGGCGATCTCGCGGGTCTTCGAGAGCGAACCGGTAGGCTTCGAGGATGGGCGCAACTTCTATAACCTGGTGGCCGCCTTCGAGAGCGACTGGTCGGTGGGTGAGCTACAGGCCTGGTGCAAGCGGCTGGAATTCGCCAACGGCCGCTGTAAGAACAGCCCAAAGTTCAGCCCGCGCACCCTGGACATCGACCTGCTGACCGTGGGCGAGCGCACGGGGGAGCACGACGGCATCGCCTTGCCGCGTGACGAGATCACCCACCACGCCTTCGTGCTTCGGCCCTTGGCCGAGCTGCTACCTGCGGCCCGACACCCCGCCAGCGGCGAGACGTACGCCGCGCTGTGGGCCACCTTCGAGCTCGTTGGCCAACGCCTGTGGGCCGTCGACTTCACCTGGGCAGGGCAGAGGATATCCCAGGCTGACTGACGCGGCTCAGGGTGCAGGAGGCGCCAGCGCCGCCGCGATCGCCTCACGGCGCCGTCGCGCCAGTTCCTCGCCCAGTTCGCGGCCCTGGAACCCCTCCCCTACCAGCGTCCTGGGCAGCACCTGGCTGGACAGCCGCCAGGCTAGGGCCAGATCGTCAGCCAGCGCCGGCGCCTTCAGGCTTACCAGGCTGAGCAGAGGCGACACACGCTCGCTGCGCCGCCAGGCGTCGATGGCATCCAGCCAGACCAGGATTCGCTCACTCGTGAGTGGCTCTGCCCGGGCGTCACGACACAGCTCACGGGTCAGGGCCGCCTGACGGGCCAGCGCCGCATGCGCCTTGGGCAACCGCAGCCGCTCGGCCAGGGAGCAGCGTGCTGCCTCATCCAGATGCTCCGTCAGTCGCGCCCAGCGCCAGCGCGCCCGTGCCTCCCCGTCAATCTCTTCCGGCAGGCAGTGGAGCCGGCCCAGGGCGTCGTCCAGGGCTTCTGAGTCGTCAGCCAGTTCAGGCATCAACACTGCCAGGGCACCGCAATCTGCCAGGGTCTGAAAATAGACCTCCGGCCAGGGCTCGGTGAGCGCCTTCTCGGTCTCGGTCCATACCCGCTCGGCCACCAGGTGGCCGATTTCGCCGCTCGTGACCAGCTGGCGCATCAGCCTCCGGGTCTCCTCGGCGATGGTAAAGCCCAGCCCGGCGTAGCGCGCCAGGAAGCGCGCGGCGCGCAGCACCCGCAGCGGATCCTCCACGAAGGCCAACGACACGTGGCGCAGCACCCGCGCCTCCAGGTCGGCCAGACCGCCATAGGGGTCGATGAGCTCACCCTCGGGGGTCTCGGCCATGGCGTTGAGGGTCAGGTCGCGGCGGGCCAGGTCCTCCTCCAGGGTCACCTCGGGGCTGGCGTGCACCACGAAACCGGTGTAACCGTGGCCGGTCTTGCGCTCGGTGCGCGCCAGGGCATACTCCTCATGGCTCTCGGGGTGCAGGAAGACCGGGAAGTCTCGGCCCACGGGCTTGAAACCGCGGCGCCGCATCTCCTCCGGCGTGGCACCGACCACTACCCAGTCGTGGTCGTATACCGGCCAGCCCAGACGTGCATCACGCACCGCCCCGCCCACACAGTAGACCTCCAGGCCCTTCACGGCGGGATCTCGCTTCGCCTCCACGCGTCAAGCCTCCACGCGGTCGGGATGGTGCCGCTGCCACTCGGTGAAGCCGCCGTCGAGACTGTAGACCTCGGCAAGCCCCTGACCGGCCAGCCAATCGGCAGCCTGCTGGCTGGAATGGCCGTGATAGCAGACCACCACCACCGGCCGTTCGGCCGGCGTCTCATGGAGGAAAAGATCAACACTGTCGTTGTCGAGGCGACGACTGGCAGGGATATGGCCCTGGGAGAAGCTCATGGGATCGCGGATATCGACCAGTGCCAGTTCCCGCCCCTCATCGAGCCAGGCCTGCAGGGTCGGGATAGCGAGGTGCTGGAAGCTCATGGTGACCTCATGTCGTCAGGTGTGTCGTGGCAGGGGGCGGCGGGCATCAGCGCTTGCGGCTGGGCACGCTGGTCCGTTCTCCGCTCGCGAGGTTCAACCCGGTAAGCGAGCCGCCCCAGACGCAGCCGGTATCCAGGGCCTGGGCGTTGACGCGGCTATCCGGGGTGCTTCCCTGCAGGGCTGCCCAGTGACCGAACAACAGTCGAGCGTTGTCGGCACGAGGGTACTGAAACCAGGGAGCGAAGCCCGGTGGCGCGCTGTCGAGCCCCTCCTTGGCGGCGAAGTCGAGCCGGCCGGCGGCGTCGATGAAGCGCATTCGCGTGAAGACGTTGACGATACCGCGCAGTCGGTCGATACCGTCGAGGTCGTCGCGCCAACGCGCTGGGGCGTTGCCGTACATGCGCTCAAGGAAAGTGCCGGCGCTCTCACTGCCGAGCATCGTCTCGACCTCGCCGGCAAGCCGGGTGGCCTGGTCCAGCGACCACTGGGGCAGCAGCCCGGCGTGGGACATCAGCGTGTCGTGGCCCAGCGTCTCGCGCACCAACAGCGGGCGCGTCTGCAGCCAATCCAGCAGCGCGTCGCGATCCGGAGCAGCGAGGATGGCGTCCAGGGTGTCCTTGCGGTTGAGCGCAGCCCCGCCGCGGGCAACCGCCAGCAGATGCAGGTCGTGGTTGCCCAGTACCGTCAGCGCGGCATCACCCAACGCCTTCACCTCGCGAAGGCAGTCAAGCGACCCCGGACCGCGATTGACCAGATCCCCGGTCAGCCACAGCCTGTCCCGGCGGGGGTCGAAGTCGATGGCCTCGAGCAGCTCGATGAACTCGGCATGACAGCCCTGAAGGTCGCCGACGGCATAGGTGTTCATGGACTCTCCCTGTTTCAGAGTTGGCGGATTCAGTGCACCTGATTGGGACTGGCCAGGCGGAAGGGTGAGATAGCCACTTCGAAAGGACGCTGGCTGGCGGTGTCCACACAGGTGTAGTCGCCTTCCATCACGCCTACCGGTCCATCGAGGATCGCCCGGCTGGTGTAGCGGAACTGCTGCCCCGGTCCGATCATCGGCTGCTGCCCCACCACCCCCTTGCCGCGCACCTCCTGCACATTGCCGCTGCCCTGGGTGATCTTCCAGTGGCGAGCCATCAGTTGGATGCTGTGGCGTGAGGCGTTATGCACCGTCACCGTATAGCTGAACACGTAGCGACCTTCGGTCGGTGCGGACTCCTCCTCGCGGTATTCAGGCTCGACGTCGACCTTGATCTGGCTCTGAAGCGCCTCCGGCAACATGGGGGTCATTGTGGCACCTCCTCGGCACCCTTGGCGCCGATGGCAGCCAGGTGGTTGGCGATACGCACAAACTCTTCCACCGTCAGGGTCTGGGGACGGCGGGCGGGATCGATGCTCAACGCCTTCAGGTCGTCTGCCGCAATGCGTCCCTTCAGGTTGTTGCGCAGGGTCTTGCGGCGCTGGCCGAAGGCCTCGCGGACCAGGGTGAAGAGCAGCGTCTCGTCAAACGCCGGATGCGGCAGCTCGGCATGGGGCGTCAGACGCACAATGGCGGAATCCACCTTGGGCTGCGGCACAAAGGCCTCCGGCGGCACCATGAACAGCGACTCCACCCGGCAGCGGTACTGGGCCATCACCGACAGTCGTCCCCAGTCGGGCCCGCCCGGCGCGGCAGCCAGGCGGTCTACCACCTCCTTCTGCAGCATGAAGTGCATGTCGGCGATGGCATCACCCGCCTGGAGCAGGTGGGCGATAAGCGGGGTGGAGATGTTATAGGGCAGGTTGCCCACCACCCGCAGCGGCTCGCCCTCCCCGCGCAGGGTGCGGAAGTCGAACTTGAGGGCGTCTCCTTCATGAATCACGAAGTCGGGATAGTTGAAGAACTGCACCCGCAGTCCGGGGATCAGGTCCCGATCGAGCTCGACCACCTCGAGACTTCCCCCGGCAGCCTCCAGCAACGGTTCGGTGAGGGCGCCTTGGCCGGGGCCGATCTCCACCAGGCGCTCACCGGGACGAGGCCCGATGGCGCGCACGATGCGCGAGATGATGCCGCGGTCACGCAGAAAGTTCTGGCCGAAGCGCTTGCGAGCCCGGTGAGCCGGGGGTCGAGATGACATTCAGGGGTGTCCTTCTTTCTCTGTCTTGGAGGCAATATTGACGTCAATGCGCCGCTGATCTGGCGACAAGCCAGCGAGCGGGCCCGCCTTCCGGAGGCGCAGTCAATCCATCCTGATACGCTACCGACGCCATCCATGGCGCAGGAGCGCCTCTTCGGCTTGCCCACGGCACCGCTCACGCAGGTGTCATGAAGAACTTCCCGCCATCTGGGCGGCCAGGGCCACCGCCACCCGCAGGCTGCCGGGGTCGGCGCGGCCGCTGCCGGCCAGATCCAGAGCGGTGCCATGGTCCACCGAGGTGCGCGGAAAAGGGAGCCCCAGGGTGATATTGGCCGCACTGCCGAAACCGGCGTACTTGAGCACCGGCAGGCCTTGATCATGATACATGGCCAGCACCGCATCGACGCCTTCAAGATGGCGTGGCGTAAACAGGGTATCGGCGGGCAGCGGGCCGTCAAGCCTCAGCCCCTGGGCGCGCAATGTCGTAAGCACCGGTTCGATCACCTCGAGCTCTTCGCGTCCGAGGTGGCCACCCTCACCGGCGTGGGGGTTCAATCCGCATACCGCGATGCGCGGCGCAGCCAGGCCATACCAGCGCTTCAGATCGCTAGCGAGGATACGCAGCACCCTCGCCAGGCCCGCGGCCGTGATGGCGTCGGCCACCTCACGCAGCGGCAGATGGGTGGTCGCCAGCGCCACGCGCAGCGAAGCAGGCCCCCGCCAGTCGGCGCGTGAGGCGTGCAGGGCATGATCGGTGGCGAGCATCATCACCACCTCCTCCACGCCACAGGCGTCGCGAAGATACTCGGTATGCCCCCTGAAGCCCGTGTGTCCGGCGTCCAGGATCACTCCCTTGTGCAGCGGCGCGGTGACCATGCCCGCGGCATGGCCGGCGCGGCAGGCGGCGATCGCCACGTCCAGGGTCTCGAGCACATAGTCGGCATTGGCGGCATTCAGTTCGCCTGGCCTCGCCGGCGCACGCAACGCTACCGGCCACACGGGCAGTCGGCCAGGGGCTGTCACAGGTACCGCCTCGTTCCGAGCCAGTGCGACAATCTCGATTGCCAGGCCCAGCCGGGCGGCACGATCGGCCAGCAGTTCAGGATCCCCCACTGCCACCACCCGAGGGCCCGCCACCGGCGCCGCGGCCAGCATAGCGGCCAGCTCCGGGCCGATGCCGGCGGGCTCACCGGTGGTCAGCGCCAGCACCGAGGACACTGACATCAGCGGTCGTCGAGCCGGTTGTCGACGAAGGCCTGAGAGCGAATCTCCTGCAGCCAGACCTCCAGCTCCTCGTTGGCCCGACGCTGGAACAGCGCCTGCTGAGCCTGCTGTCGGCTGACGCCCTCCTGCTCCATCAGGCTTTCCACCTCCCGCTCGGAAAGGTTAACGCGGCTGCCCACCTGGCGCTGCTGCAGCTCACGCAACACCAGCTCGCGGCGGATCTCCTCGCGAACGGTGGCCAGCGCCAGACCGTCGGCCTCCAGGGCGTCGGCGAACTGCTCCAGGCTCATGCCGTTGCTTTCGGCGATGGACCGTACCTGTCGGTTAAGCTCGGTATCGTCGATGGCGAGTCCCGCCTCGCGAGCCATCTGCAGTTGAATCTCCTCGAGAATCATTCGCTCGAGGAGCTGCTCGCGCAGCACCCGCTCCGGGGGCAGGTCGATCTGCTGGGCGGTGAGCTGGCTGCGCGTCTGAGTCACTCGCTCCTCCAGCTCGCTTGCCATGATAGCGCTCTGGTTGACCACCGCCACGATGCGATCCAGCGCCTGGCGCTGGATGGGCTGGAACTGCTGAGCCGGGAGGCTCAGCGGCACCGCGGCGAGACCCAGTGCCGTGGCCAGGCCGGCGGCCAGCACGGCAGTACGGCGGCGGCTCACTGTCTGCGTCTTTTTCATCTTTCCTCTCTAGAAGTTGGCAACAGCAGGTGTCGCACGATCAAAAGGCGGTGGAACGATAGCCGGGTATGGCCTGCTCGAAATAGCTGTCGGCCTCGCGGCCCACGCCGCCCAGGCCCTTGAACACGAAACGCAGGAAGATTCCGCGATCGGTAAAGTCGTCGATCGCGATCGCCGTGTCGTTGTCGTCGATCCACTCCCGCCAGACCAGCTGAAGACCATAGCAGCAGTCGTTCCACTGCACACCCGCCAACTGCTCCAGGGCGCGGTCGTTGGTGTTGTCGTAGAGGAAGCGACCGATCAGGTCGACGCGGCGGTTGGCCTTCCAGGCGAACGACAGGTCGTATTCTTCGCGGTTGAAGTCGCGGAAGTCGTCGTCGCCCAGCGCCGCCGAGGGATCAAAGCCTTGGAGCTCCCAGCGGTAGCCGAGGTTCAACGCATGGCCCGCCGGGGAGCGGTACTGCAGGTCCAGGGAGGTGCGTTCGGTCTGCTCGAGATTGTCGTCATAGAGCCACTGCCAGCGGGTGCGCCAGCGGTCGGTGATCTGCCAGTCGGCCCGCGCCAGCAGCGGCGAGCGGTTCCGAGTTGCCTGATAAAAAGCATCCAGCCTGTTATTCGGATCTTGCGCCGGCAAGGAATTCGGATCGCCGTCCATATCGATGGCGCGATCCTCGAAGTAGTAGGCCTGGCCCACCCCCACGGCGAGGCGCTGGCGGCCGCGTGTATCTTCCAGCAGACGCGAGTCGACGCCCAGTGAGAGACGATTGAGATCGCCGACCCGGTCACTGCCCGAGAATCGGTACGGTGACCACAGCTGTTGCCAGGAAAAGGCCCGTTCGCTGGTGTCGAAGTCGGGGAACTCGGACTGATCCCGGGCCGGCACGTAGGCATAGTTGGCGCGGGGCTCCAGGGTCTGGCGGTAGCCGCGCCCACCAAGCGCCAGCTCGCGTTCGAACACCAGCCCGCCGTCGAGGGAGACCACCGGCACCTCACGGGTCAGACTGGTGTCGCGCTCTTCGACATTACGACGGTCCCCGTAGTCGAGCTCGTAGGCGGTGGCCAGCCACTCCAGACGCGGCTCCAGATGTCCCCAACCCTCGTCGAAGCGCCAGCCGACGGCCGGGGAGAGATGCAGTCGTGAGCCCACCGCAGACTCACGGTCCAGGGGAATCTCGTTCTGATCGACGTCGCGCCAGAAATAGCTGACGTTTGAGCCCCACTGCTGATAGAAGCCGCCCTGATTCCAGCGCGCGTTGGCGGAGAGGCTCGGCAGTCGGTAGAAGGGCTTGTCGCGGTCAGCGAGGGGATCGTCGAGCTTCTGAAAACCCTGGGCGCGGGCGTCGAGTCGCCAGACGTCGCCACGATAATCGATCTGCGCCAGGCGGGGCATGGCGGAGGTGTTCTGATCGGCGAAGTCGCTGCCGAAGTCGTCGAAATAGCGCCCGTCGCTGGCCGCCCCGTAGCGCAGCTGGTAACGGCTACGCGAGTTGAAGCTACCGGCATGACGGTAGTCGACATACCAGCGGTCCTCGCCCTCGAAACGGCGGGCGGCATCGTTGGGGTTGTCACTGGAGCCGCCATCGTCGCTGCCGAGGAAGGCTGCCTCGATCTGGCCAGCATCGCTGGGTAGCAGATACCGGTACTCGCCGCCCAGCAGCAGGCCGCGATCGGTGATCCAGCGCGGCGTGATGGTGGCGTCCTGGTGGGGAGCGATGTTCCAGTAGAAGGGTTGGGCATAATCCAGATCGCCACTGGAGACCCCTACCGCCGGCCACAGGAAGCCGGTATGGCGACGGTCATCGATGGGGAAGCGTATCCAGGGCCAGTAGAAAACGGGTACCGATCCCACTTCCAGCCGCGCATGGCGGGCAATGCCGTAACCTCTCTCGCGGTCCAGCACCACATCGCCCCCCACCAGCTGCCAGAGGTTGTCGCCCGGGTCACAGGTGGTGAAGCGTGCCGAGGTGAGCCGGTAGCGACCGTCCTCCAGGCGCTCCAGCTGAACGGCATCGCCGCGCAGGTGACGATCATGAATGACGTAGTGGGCATTATCGATACGCGCGGCATCGCTGACCAGAGACAGCTGGGCGGCATCGCCGCGTACCAGCAGGTTCTGGTCGCGCAGCGCCAGCGGTCCTTCGGCAAAGACACGCTCGCGTGAGCCAGGCACCCGCACCTCGGGGGTCTCGAGCTGAGCGGTGTCGCGGCGCAGGACCACTTCGCCAAGCAGGATCGTCTCGCCATCCTCGCCGTAGCTGGCGCTGTTTGACTCGCTGGCGATCTGCCCCGAAGGTGGCGTGGGCAGGCGATAGTCGGGCATCACATAGACACCTCGACACAGCGCACCGGCGGGAGGGTCGTCGCCCCATGAACGAAAATCCAGCGACTCGGCCGGCAGGGAAGCGGGCGCGGCCGCCACAAAGGGGGCGCCGGCCAAGCTCAGAGTCGCCAGGCCGGCAAGAGCCGTCCATGAGAGTCGCTTACCCATGTTCCTCGATGTCCTTGGCGGGGTGAATCAGTATTATACAGGCCGCACCGCGCCTGTGCTGCCGGCGGGCCATGATGCGCTCAGCATGCGGCGCCCCCCACCGGCCGTCAACCAAGCCGCCACCGGAACCGTTCACACCACACAGGAGTCCGACCACCATGTCCGATGCCGCTCCTTCGCGCCTCGACCGCCTCAGCCAGTGGGCCGCCGAGCGCCATGGCCTCTCCCGGCAGGTGGTCGACCTGCGGCTGGCCGCCGGCGACGCCAGCTTCCGTCGCTACTATCGCCTCCAGCTTCCAGACGGCACCACCCGCATGCTGATGGACGCCCCGCCGGAGCAGGAGGACAGCCGTCCCTTTGTGGCCATCGCCCGGCGCTGGGCCGCCGCCGGCCTGGCGGTGCCGACGCTTCACGGGGTCGACCTGAGACAGGGGTTCCTCGAGCTCGATGATCTTGGTGACACCCCCCTGCAGGCCTGCCTCGGCAGCGAGGCCGAGACCCTGGGCTGGCACGAGCGTGCCATGGCGCTGCTCGATGAGTTGCAGAACCGGGCGGGGCCGGACGGGCTGCCCTCCTTCGATGCCGACCTACTGGGCCGTGAGCTCGACCTCTTCCCCGAGTGGTGCCTGAATAAGTGGCTGGGCATGGCGACACCGCCGGGCTGGGCGGCGCTACGTGAGGCGCTGATCACCTCGGCCCTGGCCCAGCCGGTGGTCACCGTGCACCGTGACTATGACGCCATGAACCTGATGGTACAGGGCGGGGTCCTGCATCTGATCGACTTCCAGGACGCCGTGGCAGGTCCGATCAGCTACGACCTGATCTCGCTGCTGCGCGGACGCTACTGTCGCTTCGACGCTACACGTTTCGCCGCCGGGGTGGAGGCCTTCCGGCAGCGCGCCGCAGCCGATGGCCGCCTCCTCTCGCGGGTCGATGCCGAGACCTTCCTGGCCCAGGCCCAGGCCATGGCCGCCCAGCGCTCGCTGAAGGTGCTGGGGATCTTCTGCCGGCTGACTCTGCGCGACGCCAAATCCGGCTATCTCGCGCGGCTCCCTCATTTCCTCTCCCACCTGGAAGACAGCCTGGCGGGGCTCGACGGCCATGACGCCTTCGAAGGCTGGCTGGCCGAGACCTTTCGCCCGGCCCTGATGACGCGGCTCGGAGACACGCCATGAAGGCGATGATTCTCGCCGCAGGGCTCGGTACCCGCATGCGCCCCCTGACCGACCACTGCCCCAAGCCACTGCTGCCGGTGGCCGGTCAGCCGCTGATTGTTCATCACCTGGCGCGCTTACGATCAGCGGGCATCATCGAGATAGTGATCAACGTCAGCTACCGGGCCGAGCAGATCATGGCGGCCCTTGGCGACGGCGCCAACTACGGGGTGCAGATCGCCTGGAGCCGTGAAGCGTTGCCGCTGGAGACCGGCGGCGGTATCCGCCAGGCGCTGGCCCTGCTGGGCGAGGCGCCCTTCCTGCTGGTCAACGGCGACGTCTGGTGCGATCTGGACCCGACCCCTCTCACGCTTGGCGACGGCGACCTGGCCCAACTGGTGCTGGTGGACAATCCCGACCACCACACGGGGGGCGACTTTCACCTGACCCATGACGGCCGAATCCACGCCGAGGGCGAGCCACGCCTCACCTTCGCCGGGATCAGCCTGCTCGACCCGAGGCTGGTGGTCGAGGAGTCCCCGGGCGCCTTTCCCCTGGCGCCGCTGCTGCGCCGCGCCATGGCCCAGGGCCGCGTGGGCGGCCACCACCACCGCGGCCACTGGGTCGACGTGGGCACCCCGGAGCGGCTGGCCGAACTCGATAGATATCTCCTCTCACAACAAGCCAGGCTCGCCGAAGCGAGAGGCGCCGGGGACAGGTCGTAAAGGGGGTCCTATACCAGGGATAGCATCGGTAGCGCCCAGGGAAGGGGTCACAGCGCTCCCTCGCAGACCTGTCGCCGGAGTCGACTCGAGCGATACGAGCCCAGGAGCCGAGGGCTGAGCGCCCGCTAGACAGCTGTTATGCTGTTCTACCCGCTGTCATCGAATTCAACTGAAGGAAATCAATCGCATGAAAGCCACTGTGAAATGGACCGATGGTCGTCAGTTCGTTGCCGAGAGCGGCAGCGGTCACAGCGTCGTGATCGACGGCCCGCCCGACCACGGCGGACGCAACACCGGCCCGCGACCCATGGAACTGCTTCTGATGGGGCTGGGCGGCTGCACCTCCTTCGACATCCTCAACATTCTGGAGAAGGCCCGCGCTCCGGTGACCGACTGTGTGGCCAGCCTCGAGGCGGAGCGCGCCGACACCACACCCAGCGTCTTCACAAAGATCCACGTGCACTTCATCGTGAGCGGCAAGGGGCTGAAGGAGAAGCAGGTGGCACGTGCCGTGGAGCTCTCCGCAGAGAAGTACTGCAGCGCCTCGATCATGCTGGTGAAGGGCGGCGTCGAGGTGACCCACTCCTTCACGATTGTGGAAGAATAAGCCAGCTCTCGACGCTGACCCGGGGCCGGCACTAGACCCGATAGACGCTGGTGGTCATCGCCTTGGCCATCAGCGACATGCCGAACTTGACCGGAGCGGGGAAGCGGGCGCCGCCAGCTTCCAGCGCCAGCTGGGCGTGGTGGGCCTCGTCGATGGCCATCTGACGCAGCACTGCCCGGGAGCGCTGGTCCGCTGACGGCAGCTGTATCAGATGATCTTCCAGGTGGCGGCCCACCTGGTGCTCGGTGGCAGCCACAAAGCCCAGGCTCACGCGGTCGCCCACGGCCCCTGCCACGGCGCCAATACCAAAGGACGCGGCATAGAAGAGCGGATTAAGCAGGCTGGGCCGGTCATGCAGCTCCTCGAGACGCGCTTCGCACCAGGCCAGATGGTCAATCTCCTCCCTGGCCGCCTCCTTCATCTGGCTACGTACATCGGACAGTTTGGCAGTCAGCCCCTGGCCCTGGTAGAGCGCCTGGGCACACACTTCACCGGTGTGGTTAATGCGCATCAGCCCGGCCGCATGGCGGCGCTCTTCCTCGCCCATGGTGTCGTCCTGCACCTCGGGAGTGGCCGGGGAGGGCCGCGAAGCCTGGGCGGCATGGGGCACCAGGGTGCGCAGCACGGTGTCGAACTGGTGGATCAGGTTGTCGCTTCGGGAGGGATTGCGGTTCATGACGACCTCGTCGCGCCTCGATCCGGAATAGGGGCCCAATTGTAGCCGAGGGCTCTTGCCACCAGAAGCGTCACTTCCAAGGACCGGCGCCACCGGTCGGTGGCGTCGGAAGAGGCTGCACCCGATGCGTCGAGCGCTTTAGCTAGCGCGGTTGTCCGCAGGGCGCCGGCTAGCCAGCCGGCCAAGTGAAACGTCGACCGCCCATCAGGTGCATATGAAGATGATAGACCGTCTGGCCACCGTCGTCATTGCAGTTCATCACCACCCGGTAACCCTCTTCGGCGAAGCCACGCTCCCTGGCCAGCCTGGCGGCCACGATGGGCAGACGGCCGACCAGTGCCTGGTCGCTCTCCTCGAGGTCGTTGAGGGTCGCAACATGGCGCTTGGGGATCACCAGCAGATGGGTCGGCGCCTGAGGGGCGATGTCCTCGAAGGCCAGTACCTCGTCGTCTTCGAAGACGATGTCGGCCGGAATCTCGCGGTTGACGATCTGGCAGAACAGGCAGGCCATGGCGTCTCTCCTTGGGTTGGGACTCTAGTCCTTCGGGGCTTAACGAAAGCGGCGCTGGGCCAGCAGATGGCGCACCAGCGGCGCGAGAATCAGCTCCATGGCCAGCGACACCCGCGCACCTGGCACCACCAGGGTGTGGGGCCGACTCATGAAGGCATCCGGGATCATCGCCAGCAGGTAGGGGAAGTCCACGGTGGCCGGTTCCCGGAAGCGGATCACCGCAAAGGATTCAGCGTCGGCAGGAATGTCCTGCACCTCGAAGGGGTTGGACGTATCCACGGTGGGGACCCGCTGGAAATTGATATGGGTGCGGGAAAACTGCGGCTGGATGTATCGCACGTAATCATCCATTCGACCGAGGATGGTATCGATCACCGCCTCCTGGGAGTGGCCGCGCAGCTTGGTGTCGCGCACGATCTTCTGGATCCACTCCAGGTTGATGGTTGGCGCCACGCCCACCAGCAGGTCCACATGGCGCGCGATGTCATGCTCGGGTGTTACCAGACCGCCGTGCAGCCCTTCGTAGAAGAGCAGGTCGGTACCATAGGGCAGCGGCTGCCACTCGGTAAAGGTGCCGACTCGATAGCCGGCCTCGATCATCTGCTTGTCTTCGGCGTGGATATAGTGGCGGTAGGTGCCACTGCCCTGCTCGCCATACTCAAGGAACAGCGCCTCGAGTTCATCGAGCAGATTGGCCTCCACGGCGAAGTGGGAAAGCTCGTCCTTGCGCTCCGGCTCTTCGCGGAAGATCCGTGCCAGCTCTTCCCGGGTATAGCGGTGGAAGGCGTCGCCGTCGACGACAGCGGCATGGACGTCCTCACGAGCGAACATGCGCTCGAAGGTGCGCTTGACCGTGGTGGTGCCGGCACCGGAGGAGCCGGTCACGGCGATGATCGGATATTCGCGGGACATCAGGCGCCCCCTGCTCCGGCAAGCGCCGCCGCCACCGCCTCGGGCACCGCCACCGGCCGCCCGGCGGCCGGGTCGACCAGCATCACGTTGAGCCGGGCCGTCGCCACGGGGCGGCCGCCTTCGGCGTGGCAGACACGGTGATAAACGGTGATCACTCGCCCCGAGGGAGCCGGGATCGCCGTCTCCACCACCAGGGCATCGGGCCAGCGCGCCTCGGACTGGTATTGCACGGCGAGATCCGCCACCACGCTGGGATAGCCGCCCATGTCCCACTCGGTGAGCCCCAGAGCACCGAAGGCCTGGATGCGTGCCTCGTGGAGCAGCGACACCAACGTGTCGTGTCCCAGGTGGCGACCGTAGTTCATATCGGTGACGCGAACCGTCAGCGGATGGCGGTGCAGGATATCCGTCTCGGGAAACTCGAGCCTGACGCGCTCCATGCTCGCCTCCTTATCTTGGTGTTGTTCTGAATCGAGCGGGCTGATCATGCCGGGGATCGCGGTGGCTCAGCGATCGCCGAGTTCTCGAGCAATGGCCCGGTAGGCGATATCACGACGGCACAGCACACCCTCCCAGTGAATGGCGTCGACGCCTCGGTAGGCCTGCTCGGCCGCGGCCGAGACGCCTTCGCCCAGGGCGGTGACACAGAGCACGCGACCGCCGGTAGTGACCAGCCGGCCTCCCTTCTCCCCGGTGCCGGCATGGAAGACCTTGCAGCCGATAGCCTCAGCGGCCTCGATGCCCTCGATGGGGTCGTGCCTGCGATAGGGACCGGGGTAGCCGCCGGCAGCCAGCACGACACCCACCGCGGCGCGCGGGTCCCAGTCGCAAGTCTTGCCCACCAGCTTGCCGGTGGCACCGGCCAGGCACAGGTCGGCCAGGTCGGACGTAAGGCGCAGCATGATCGGCTGGGTCTCGGGATCACCAAAGCGGCAGTTGTATTCGATCACCCTGGGATTGCCCTCGGTGTCGATCATCAGTCCGGCATAGAGAAAACCGGTGTAGGGGTGACCCTCCTCGGCCATGCCGCGCACCGTGGGCAGGATGACCCGTTCCATGATTCGCCGATGCACCTCGTCAGTGACCACCGGCGCCGGGGAATAGGCGCCCATGCCGCCGGTGTTGGGACCAGTATCACCCTCCCCCACCCGCTTATGGTCCTGGCTGGTAGCCATGGGCAGCACGGTCTCACCGTCCACCATGACGATGAAACTGGCTTCCTCGCCGTCGAGGAACTCCTCGATGACCACCCGCGCCCCAGCGTCGCCAAACGCATTGGCCTCGAGCATGTCATGCACCGCCGCCTCGGCCTCGTCGAGGGTCATGGCAACGATCACCCCCTTGCCGGCAGCCAGGCCGTCGGCCTTGATAACGATGGGGGCACCCTGCTCGCTGAGGTACTCAAGCGCTGGCGCAACCTCGGTGAAGGTGCGGTAATCGGCGGTAGGGATGGCGTGACGGGCCAGGAAATCCTTGGTGAAGGACTTGGAGCCCTCCAGTTGAGCGGCGCCGGCGTCAGGACCAAAAATCGCCATTCCCGCGTCGCGGAAGCGGTCGACCACACCGGCCACCAGCGGGGCCTCGGGACCGACGATGGTCAGGTCGATGCTCTCGTCGCGGGCGAAGGCCACCAGACCATCGAGATCATCCACCCCGATATCGACGTTGACCAGGTCCGGTTCCCGGGCAGTTCCGGCATTGCCGGGCGCCACAAGGACCGATGTCACCAGGGGTGACTGAGCCACCTTCCAGGCCAGGGCATGTTCGCGGCCACCGCCGCCGATGATCAGCACCTTCATCCGTTACACCTTGTTCTGCACACCGAAACCTCCCACGCTACCCGACGGCGATCTCCCGCCGGGCCACGCGCAATGTCGCGGCATTATGTCAGAAAGCACTGGCGTACGCCCGTCCTCTGCCGGTCGCTTCACGACTTCTCATCGTCGTCCTGAGTACCACCCTGGCTGATGGTCTTCTGCCAGAACTTCATGTTCTCTTCGGTCAGTTCGCGCATCAGTTCTATCGGTGTGTGGCGCAAGGCCTGCTGCCACTGGTCTTGCACGCGCTTCTGCTGTTCCAGCATCAGCTGGGTACCTTGCTCGAGGTAGCGCGCCAGGGGCAGCGGCTGTGCCATGTCGTAGACGCGGATGAACTGCGCCAGCAAATCGTTGGAGAACACTTCCGAATCGCCATCGGCCTGCTCCTGCTCGATGATAATCGACAGCAGGATGGTACGGGTCAGGTCCTCACCGCTCTTGGCGTCCTCGACCCGAAACGGCACTTCGTCGAGAATCAGCTTGCGCAGATCCTCTAGGGTCACATAACGGCTCTGTTCGGTATCATAGAGCCTGCGGTTGGCATATTTGCGAATCACGCGCACGGCGCTGCTCCTCGGTCAACGTGGGGGCGACTGCCCCTGTGGGACCATTGTGCACCGCGACACCATCCATGCAAGGCATAGTCGCCAACGCGAGGCCCTGATGAATCTGATCCTGCTGGCTCCGGGGGATATCGAGAACCACCGTTTGGTCCGGGTGACCGACCCACGCCGGCTGCGTCACCTGCGCGAAGTGCATCGGGCCGCCCCCGGTGACCGCCTCACCCTCGGCGTCATGGATAGCGGCATCGGTCAGGGAGAACTGCTCACCTTGACCGACCGGGAAGCCACCTTTGCCCTGGAGGGACTCGATCAATCGCCGCCCCCAGCGCTGCCGGTGCATCTGGTGCTGGCCCTGCCGCGGCCGCGCATGCTGGCGAGAAGCCTGGAGCATGTCACCGCCCTGGGGGTGAAGTCGATCACCCTGCTGCATACCCGCCGGGTAGAGAAGAGCTACTGGCAATCCCCGGAGCTCGCTGCGGAGAAGATCCACCAGCATCTGGTCCTGGGGCTGGAGCAGGCCCGCGATACTCTGCTGCCCACCGTCACCCTTGAAAAGGGCTTTCGTCCCTTCGTGGAGGATCGCCTGCCCAGCCTGCTCGAGGGGCGTCGAGGCCTGCTGGCTCATCCGGGCCTGGCCACTGCCTGCCCACGGGGGATTGATGCCCCCACCCTGCTGCTGGTGGGGCCGGAGGGAGGTTTCATTCCCTGGGAGGTGGAAAAGCTGCTTGAGGCAGGCTGCGAGGGGATTCACCTGGGGCCGCGCATCCTGCGGGTGGAGACTGCGGTCACCGCTCTACTGGCACGTCTGTTCTAATCCCGGGGCACACCGACGGCTCAGCCGTCGTGTGCCTCCTCCGGTTCGTCCGGTTCATGCTCGCGAAGCCGCGACTCCGCGTTGCAGCTCGGGCGCTGCAGGAAGGTCTCGCGGACGTCCAGCAGACCCAGATGTGCGAGGGTGCGCCGTCCCAGCAGCAGCGGATAGTTCATCTCCTCACGGTCGCGCAGGCTGAACTGTTCTTCGTAGATGGTATCGCCCAGGCAGACCTTCATCAGTACCACCGGGCGCTCATCGCTGCCGCCCGCACCGCGCACGCGCAGATCGCGATAGAGCGGCAGCTCAAGCTCCTCGGAGAAGACCTCGCCGCTGGCGGTGTCCTCCAGCTTGAGACGAAAGCGCACCCACTCCTCGTCCTCTCGCTCGAAAGACGCGATATCACGGGCATCCAGCGACGAGGTCAGGGCGCCACTGTCCAACTTTGCTTTGACCGACACCCCCCACGGTTCGATGGTGGCGCGCTCCACCCAGCCAAACACCTTATCGGCCAGCGCTGCGGGGGACGTACCGACCAGCAGGAGCCCCGCCATCAGCATCAACGTACTAGCCCTTCGTTTCATTGGCTTACTCCCTTGCAGAAAACCCGATCATCGAGACGTCATCGGGTCAGACGCTCCAGCAGACTCAGCGTAGCGAAGCCATCCGGAATGGCGCCGATCGACTGCTGGTAGGCGCGTAGGCCGCGCCGCGTGTTGGGGCCCATGATGCCGTCAGGGGTTCCCACCTCAAAGCCGCGGGCATTGAGCGAGTGCTGCATCTCTCGAACCTGGCCACGGCTCAGCGGCTGCTCATCCCGGGGCCAGCCGGCGCGGATACCACCACGGGCGGCGATTTCGTTGGCCAGGGTACCCACTGCCAGGGCATAGCTGGTGGCATTGTTGTAGCGCAGAATCGATCGATAGTTCGGGCCCACCAGGAAGGCGGGTCCGCGCGCACCCGCCGGCACGATCACCGAGGCGGCATCGAATGCCGGCAAACTGCCGCCTGCGATCGGGCGCACCCCCAGCTCGGCCCACTCCCGAGCACTGCGACGGATGGCAAGCTCCGCCTGGGCGTAATCGAAGCCGTCGGGAATAACGACCTCCACCCCCCATGGCTCGCCGTCGCGCCAGTTGGCCCGAGCCAGATAATTGGCGGTGGAGGCCATGACGTCGGGAATGCTGCCCCAGATGTCGCGGCGGCCGTCGCCATCGCCATCCACGGCATAGGCCTCGAAGCTCGAGGGGATGAACTGGGTATGGCCCATGGCGCCGGCCCAGGAGCCGATCATGCGCTGCGGGGCGATATCGCCCGCGTCGATGATGCGCAGGGCAGCGAGCAGCTCACCGCGGGCGAAGTCGCGGCGGCGGCCGTCATAGGCCAGGGTCGCCAGCGACTCCAGGGTGGAAAAGCTGCCGAAATTGCCACCGTAGTTGCTCTCGATGCCCCAGATCGCCACGATCACTTCGGCGGGCACCCCATAGCGGTCCTGCATGCGGCGTGCGGTCTCGCGGTGCTCAGCCAGCTTCTCTCGGCCCTGGGTCACTCGCTGAGTAGAGACGGCGCTATCCAGGTACTGCCAGATGGGGCGGACGAACTCCGGCTGGGAGCGGTCGAGCTCGATCACCCGAGGGCGATAGCGGACGCCATCCAGTGCGCCGGCCAGGGTCACCTCGGAGATGCCTTCACGGCGAGCCTCCCGGCGGAACTGGGCCAGCCAGCCGTCGAAATCGGCGGGAGAGGCCGGTTCGGTCGCGGCAAGGGCTGTGCCAGAGTGGGCGGATGCCGCCGTCTGACTCGGTTCGGGGGTGGGCTCATCCATCGCCCTGGCTTCTCGAGCAGGACCGCTCTGACAGCCGGCCGTCAGGCCCAGCAGCAGGCCCAGGATTAGGGTCCGTTTCATCACGATTGGGCTCTCCATGGCAAGATCAGGGGGCGATCATCGCGCAGAATCGGCGATGCCACCAGCCCTATCTACCCACCGGCAAGGCGCCAGATCACCAGACCGTGGCAGGCCACTACCACCACCGTCAGCAGGTTACGCAGTGACTGGTACCAGACGGGCAACAGCTCACGACTCATCTTTCCGCACTCGTGGAGGCGCACCAACAGGAAGCCGACGATCAGTACCCAGGCCCCGATGGCTGGATGCAGCAGCAGTGCCGGCCAGGCGATCAGGCTGGGGGCCATGCTGAGGAACAGTCGAGACCGGAAACCCTCACTGTCGTCCGACTCCAGGGACATCGCCACGCCCCACTGCACTCCGCCCAGAAACGAGAGAATCACTGCGCTGTAATAGAGAAAAGCCGGGACGGCGATGACCTGCCAGGTCACCGGTGCCAGCCAGGATGCTCCTGCCAGCGCCAGAAACGGAGTCAGACCGGCGAGACCAAGGCCCCAGGGCAGTCGAGGAAAGTAAGCAGCGTTCATGGGGACTCCTGATCGGATTCGGAAACGAGCGAAAGCTCGGGTGACGGGGACGGCGTTGGGCGCCGAATGCCACAGCGGCTGGAGAGTCGCTCGACCAGGGCAGTGCTGTCCCGACGCGCCTCCGGCCTTTGCGGAGCCTCCTGGATCATCCGCTTTCAGCGCCGCACCAGACTCCCCCGACCGGTGGACTAGGCGCCCGGGTCATCGGCCAGAATCGGATTTGCCTGACACGCCTCTGACTCCCGCCGGGGCATGACCAGGGGTGGCGAAAAACGCTCGGGAGAGACCGACCAGGGACGGTGGCGAGACTTTCCGGGCGGGAGCTTGGCAATGTCGGGCAGCCAGTGCGCCACGTAGGCCCCCTCGGGGTCGTAGCGTTCAGCCTGCCAGAGGACATCGAAGCGGTGCCCTCTCGGGTCACGGCCGATGCCGGCCACATAGCGCCAGTTGCCCCAGTTGCTGGCCACATCGTAATCGAGCAGCGCATGCTCGAACCAGGCGGCTCCCATGCGCCAGTCTCCCCCCAGCTCATGCACCAGATAGCTCGCCACGTTCTGGCGCGCTCGGTTGGAGAGCCAGCCGGTCACGGCAAGCTCTTGCATGGCCGCGTCGATGAAAGGCAGGCCGGTACGACCCTCGCACCAGGCCCGGAAGGGCGCGTCGGCTTGAGGAAGCCGACGCGCGCCGAACAGCGCTACCCCCTCCTGTCGTGCCGCCCAATGAAAGTATTCACGCCACAGCAACTCGACGATGACCCAGTAGCTCGACTCATTGGCGCCGTGTTCGGCTTCCCAGGCGCGCACGGCATCATGCACCTGGCGTGCCGACAGGCAACCTTGGGCCAGCCAGGGCGAGAATCGCGTCGAGAAATCGGTACCCAGCAGGCCGTTGCGGGTCTGCTTGTAACAGGAAACGGCACCACTCTGCCAGAGATAGTGATCGAGGCGGGAGCGCCCCTCGGCTTCGCCGCCGGCAACGCGTAAAGCGGCGCGACTATCGCACGTCCAGCGTGCCGCTCTGCTGCACACCGTTAGCAGCGCAGGAAATCCTCTAGGCGCTGCATCAGGCCAGGGCGGCAGAGTCACCGGAGCCGGAGCGGCGTCAGACACCGCCCATTGGCGTTCCGCCTTGCGTCGAAAAGCCGAGAAGCCACTCGACAGGGTATCCAACGGCATTGGCAGACAGGCCTCGTCAAACAGCAGGCCACCGTCGGACTGCCACAGCGAGACGCCCTCGCCCAGCCGTTCTTGCAGCGCTGTGGTGGCCTGGGTCTCGTCCCAGCCCGCGTCGCGACGCACGCGTACTTGACTTGCCCCGTGGTGGGTAGCCAGCTCAGTCACTTCTGACGCCGGGTCACCGATCCGAACCAGCAGATCGCTGCCGCGCTTGAGCAACTCCCCACGCAAGGCAATCAGGCTCTCCCACAGAAAGCGCAGTCGGGCAGGACCGATTCGCGGAACATTGATCCCACTCAGCGGCAACAGCCAGGAAGAATCGAGCACATAGACGCACATCAGCTGCTCAGGCGGGGTTTCGAAGTGAAAAAGCGGATTGTCTGCCAGGCGCAGATCGTGGCGTAGCCAGATGAGTGTCAGACTCATGGACTCACCCCGGGACGACGCGCCTCGCGCCGGCAGCGCTCACTGCAATAGCGCACCTCTTCCCAGGCGCGCGCCCACTTGCGGCGCCAGGCAAAGGGTCGTTGGCAGTGGCCGCAGGGCTTGCTGGGCAAGTGGGATTTGCGATGCACGGTAACAGCCTATCGTCATGGACAGGATCTTATTATCGTACAATAAATGTATAACTTAAAGTCCCGACTTTTCCAGCGCCCCAACGGCAAGGGCCGCCCTTGGGCGGCCCTGTTCAGCAAGATAACGAGGTGATTCAGGAGGAATCGCGCTCCTTCGGCTCGCGTCGGGCATTGGCCTCGGTCTCGTGACCGCTTTTCAGTTTATGGGTCAGCGGATCGTAATTGGGCCTCAGCTCATCCTTGACCGTGCCGCTCCACAGCTTGGAGCCCACAAAGTAGCCGGCCCGGCCGATCACATGGGCCGCCACCGGCGCGGTCATCAGGATGAAGACGATGATGGCGAAGGCGCGCGCCACCACTCCCACCTCGGCGAAGTGAATCGCTACCGACAGCATGATCAGGATCACCCCCAGAGCCGCGGCCTTGGTGGTGGCGTGCATTCGGGTGAGCAGGTCGGGTAGACGCAGGATGCCAAGTGAGGCCAACAGCATCAGCAGCGAACCGGAAATAACGAAGGTGCCCTTGATGAACTCAATCATCGCGCGGCCCTCCCCGTTCCAGGAAGCGGGCAAAACCGATGGCGGCCAGAAAGCCCATCAGGGCAATGACGATGGCGGCATCGATAAAGCTCGAGACGTCGGACTTGATGGCATAGACGCCTACCTGGCCTACCACGATGCTGGCAAAGAGCTCGAGGGCCACCACCCGGTCGGGGAGGCTAGGTCCGCGCACCACGCGCACGAAGCACAGGATCAGCGCCAGACTCATGATGACCTGACTGATCAGGATCACGATATCCATGTCGGCACCTCACGGCCAGGCTCAGCGAAATAGTTCCAGGGCACGGTGTTCCATTTCCTTGAGGTTGCGGCGCAGCTCCTCCTCATCATCGAGGAACATGGCGTGGATGTAGAGCACCTTGCGGTCGTCGGAAACATCCAGACTCAGGGTGCCGGGGGTCAATGAGATCAGGTTGGCCACCATGGTGATCTCCAACTCGGTGCGCGCCTCCAGTGGCATGGCAATCACACCGGGCTTCATGTGCCAGGGTGGCGTCAGGATATCGAAGCCCACCTTGAGGTTGGCCATCAACAGCTCCTTGATGAAGAAGCCGATAAAACCCAGTATTCGTGGAATACGCGCCGGATAGCCCGTGAGGGACTCCACCTGGGGCTCGATCAGCAGCAGGGCGATGTAGCCGAACACCAGCCCCACCAACAGGTTGAGTCCGGTAAAGTCCCCGCTCAGCACCACCCAGGCGAGGGCCAGCAGCAGGTTCCAGATGGCGCCAGTCATGGACTCACCTCCTCGGGTGCCGGCGTCTCGATCAGGGCCTCGATGACATCCACGTTATCGCCGAGCACGGCGTCGATGTAGCCCTGTGGGTTCATCAGCTGCTCGCCGATGGTATTCATCAAGCCCATCAGCGGCTCGGCGAAAACGCCGATCAGCAGCGACATCCCCGCCAGCACCCCTACCGGCAGGGTCATCAGCCACAGGTTGGGCTTGACCATGCGGCCGTCATCGCCCACCGCGGTTTCGCGCTCGGGCACCAGGTTATCCTCGGGCAGCGACTTCCAAAATACCTCGTTCCAGATCTTGACCATGGAGTAGAGCGTCATGAAGCCAACCGCCAGGGCGATGCCGGTGACCACGTAGGCTTCGGCCTCGATGCCGGCACGCACGATGAGGAACTTGGCAAAGAAACCCGACAGCGGCGGGATCCCGGCAAGAGAGAAAGCGGAGAGGAAGAAGGCCACGGCCAGCCAGGGGCGCTCCTTGTAGAGGCCGCCCATCTTCTTGAGCTGATAGGTGCCCTGCAGACGCCGGGTGATGCCGCTGATCAGGAACAGATTGGTCTTGACCACGATGTTGTGCATGATCGCAAAGACCCCGCCGGCGATCGCCAGCGGCGTATAGAGCGCCAACCCCAGAATCATATAGCCGATCTGGCTGACGATATGGAACGACAGGATGCGGCGGAACTCGAACTGAGCCGCCGCGCCCAGCACCCCGGTCACCATGGTCAGGGCAGCTCCCCAGATCAGCAGATCCTGGGTGTAATCCATGGTCTGGTCGAACATCAGGGTAAAGACCCGAAACAGCGAGTAGACCCCGACCTTGGTGAGCAAGCCGGCGAACAGCGCCGATACCGCCACCGGCGGCGTGTGGTAGGAGGCCGGCAGCCAGAAGAACAGTGGAAACGCCGCTGCCTTGATGCCGAAGGCCACCATAAACATCACCGCCAGCACCTCGACCATGCCCTGATGTTCCGCCTCATGGAGGCGCAGGGCAATGTCAGCCATGTTGAGGGTCCCCACCATGCCGTAGAGCAGGCCGACGGCGGTGAGGAAGATCACCGAGGCCAGCAGGTTGAGGGTGACATACTTGATGGCTCCCTCCATCTGCGCCTTCTCACCGCCGAGGATCAGCAGCGCAAAGCTGGCCACCAGCATCACCTCGAACCACACGTAGAGGTTGAAGATATCCCCGGTAAGAAAGGCACCGGAAACCCCCGCCAGGAGCAGATGCATCAGCGGATAGAAGCCGAATTTCTCGTGATCCGGACCGGTGGACGCCAGCGAGTAGATCGCCACTATCAGCCCTATCAATGCGGTCAGCACGATCATCACCGCACTGAGCATATCGGCCACCAGGGTGATGCCGTAAGGCGCATCCCAGCCGCCCATCTGCATGGTCACGTAGCCGTCCTGATGGACAGAAGTGAACAGCCAGAGTGCTATGGCCAGCAGCGTCAGGTTGCCTGCCACAGCGGTAAAGCGCTGCATAGGGCGCGAACGCCAGAACAGCAGCGAGATGGCGCCCGACAGCAACGGCAGGAGGACAGGAAGTGCGACTTCGGGCCTCACGTATCGGTATCCTTCATCATGTCCAGGTCATCGGCCTTGACGATCTCGTAGGCCCGTCGAATCAACACCACGGCGAAAGCCAGCACGCCGAAGGCGATTACAATAGCCGTCAGCACCACCGCCTGGGGCAGCGGGTCGGCCACCACTCCCTCAGGCGCCAACATGCCCTCGGGAATCAGCGGCGGCGCGCCACGCGTCATCCCCGCCGAGGTAAAGATCAACAGGTTGGCGGCATTGGTCATCAGCATCAGGCCGATCACCAGCTTGACGATGGAGCGGCGCAGCATCAGGAAAATCGCGGCGGCATACAGCATGCCGATAGCGATAGCCATCAAGGGTTCCATAAGGCATCTCCTGTCCGACGGGCGGCGTTGTCAGGGCTCATCCTTGTCGACCTCCATCAGGGTCATGACCATGGTCAGCACCGAGCCCAGCACCGCCAGGTAAACGCCGATATCGAAGATCAGCGGCGTCGATGCCTTGAAGTCGATACCGGGGATCGTCCACCACTGGGCGGTAAGAAAGGCTTCCCCCATGAACCAGGCCGGTACCACCGAGATCATGCCCAGCAACAGGCCCATGCCGATCAGATCTCGAGGGTCGAGCATGCGCAGCACCTCCTTGGTGGCGCTGACCCCGAAGGCAAAAAGGTAGAGGGTAAAGGCGCCGGCGGCTACCAGGCCGGCGATGAAACCGCCGCCGGGCTCGTCGTGGCCGCGCAGCAGCAGGAAGATCGAGAACAACAGCTGCAGCGGCATCAGCAGCCGGGCCGCGGTGTTGAGAATGATGGTGCCGGATTTAACCATCGGCGTTCTCCTTGGCCGGAGCGCTCTTCTTCGGCTTCTCCGGGGCGCGCAGCTTGAGCATGGCGAAGACCCCGATGGCAGCAAGGGCCAGCACAAATATCTCACCCAGGGTGTCCAGCGCGCGATAGTCCACCAGAATCACGTTCACGATGTTGCGCCCATGGGCCAGCGTCGCGCTGTTGGCGATCATGTAGTCGGAGATCGGCACGAACTGATCGATGCTCCAGGCGGTAAGAATCAGCAGGGTGATCAGCACGCCCAGGCTGCCGGCCACCACCACGTCGCGGACTCGCTCCAGGGGGGTGGAAAGGTTCGAGAAGCGCGGCAGGCGAAACAGCACCAGCACCAGCAGGATTACCGTCAGGGTCTCCACCAGCAGCTGGGTGATACCCAGATCGGGCGCACTGAAAAGAATAAAGATCAGCGCAATGGAGAAGCCCATGATCCCCACCGAGACCACGGCACCGAGTCGTGAGCGAGAAATAGTGGCGAACAGGGCGCCCATCACCATGGTGCCGACCACGGCGGCCTCGTGGAACTGAACGTCCAGGACAACGTGGAACTGGAGTCCATGACGCAGCAGCAGCGAGTTGCCGATCAGGGCGATCAGGGTAACGATCATCACCAGAATGTAGTTGCGCATGTAGCCGTTCTGCAGCACTCGAGTCTGCCACTCGGAAACCACGACCACCCCTTCCATCAGGGCGTCATAGCCGGCTTCCGGGCCGCGGGAGAGCAGCGGGTCGAGGCGCGCCAGCCGTGCCCGGATACGATCCCAGCGCTTGAACACCAGGTAGCCCAGTGCCAGGCTGACCAGCGACATCATCAACGGCACGTTGATACCGTGCCACAGCGATAGCTTGACCTCCACCGGCGTTCCGGCCACCGCCGAGGCCGCCGCGGCGAGCAGCCCGCTCCCGACCAGCCCCGGCAGCAGGCCCAGCAGCAGCGAAAGCAAGGCCAGCAGCGCCGGTCCCAGCAGCATGGAGGCCGGGGCCTCATGGGCCACTCGAGGGGTTTGCCGGCGCTGACCATAGAAGGGTCGCAGCGCCACGATGGCCGCCACGGCGATGGTCAGTATCGCCGCACTGAACGCCAGCAAGACGACCAATCCCCGCCAGGCGCTAGCCCCGAGCACTGATTCGAACATCAGCTCCTTGCCGATGAAGCCGAACAGCGGTGGCACACCGGCCAGTGACAGCGCTGCCACCATGGCCACCACCGCGGTGATCGGCATCAGCGGTCGCAACCCTCCCATGGCGGTGACGTCCTTGGTCCCGGTCTCATGGTCGAGAATGCCGGCCACCATGAACAGTGAGCCCTTGTAGAGGGAGTGGGCCAGCAGGAAAGTGACGAAGGCGATCATCGCCCCCTCGGTGCCGATACCCAGCAGCATGGTCAATGTGCCCAGCGCCATGATCGTGGAATAGGCCAACAACTTCTTGATGTTGGTGTGGCGAATGGCCAGGAAGGCGCCGGTAAACATGGTCAACGCCCCCACCACCGAGAGCGTCACCGTCCACATTTCGGTGCCGCCCAGACTCGGCTGAAGACGCGCCAGCAGATAGATGCCCGCCTTGACCATGGTCGCCGAGTGCAGGTAGGCGGAGACCGGGGTGGGAGCGGCCATGGCGTTGGGCAGCCAGAAATGGAAGGGGAACTGGGCCGACTTGGTGAAGGCGCCCAGCAGCAGGCAGATCAGCAACGGGGTGTAGAGGTCGTGATCGCGCAGTACATCCCCCATGGCATTGAGCTCGCTCAGCGACCAGCTATCCCCGGCCACTCCCAGCATTGCCAACCCCGCCATCAGCGCCAGCCCCCCCGCGACGGTGACGAAGAGCCCCTGACGCGCCGATTTGCGGGCCTCGAGATCGGTGTGAGTGAACCCGATCAACAGATAGGAGGTAATGCTGGTCAGCTCCCAGAACACAAACAGGGTAATCAGCCCGTCGGCCAGCACCAGCCCCAGCATGGAGACCATGAAGGCCAGTATTGCCAGGTGAAAGCGCACCAGATCCGGGTGTCCTTTCAGGTAGCCCCCGGCGTAGATCAGCACCAGTGAGCCGATGCCGGTGACCAGCAACGCAAACAGCAGCGACAGGCCGTCGACCACGAAGGTCAGACTCATGCCAAGCGATGGGACCCAATCCATGGCGAGAACCAGGGTCTCGCCGGCCATCACCGCCGGCAACAAACTCAGGAACCAGAGTGCCAATGCCGCCGGATAAGCGGCAAACACGAAGCTGGCACGATCACCAAACCAGCGGTGAAAAAGGGGCGCGAAAATGGCCAGCGCAAATCCCGATAGCACGGCTAATTGCATCACACGATGTTCTCCTGATCTGGATCAGCCGCCCAGGGGTGGGGACGGAGCATGCACGAGCATTCGCCTAATGGATGACGCAGCGCAGCACCCAACAGCCTTTTTATCAATAGTGAAAGCCTATAGACTCACGCCGGCGAGTGGCAAGAAAGGGCGTGACCACACCTTAAACGAAAGGCGGCGTTTTATCATTGGTGAATGATTATCCCGTCGTTTTCGTCGCAACCCTTTGTCGCGCGCCAACGCTTCGACGATGCTGCATCCGTCGATGAAAGACGAGCCAGGCGGTGACGTGGCTGCCTGGGCCCCAGCGCACCTTTTTGACTCCTCGGTGCCAGGCCTGGCCAATTGCGCCTCCCCGCCATTGCGTGGATGAGCTAACCGATGGCACTGCTGTGGATACCCCTCCTGACACTTCTCGGTGCCCTGGTACCGGTATTCACCTCCCGCTACGGTCGACGCACCTGCACCCTCGCCACCCTGATCGCTCCGCTGCTCGCGCTCGGCCTGGTGCTGCTCCAAGGCCCAGCGGTGATAGACGGTGAGGTTGCCCGCTTCTCACTGTCCTGGATGCCATTGCTGGGCCTCGATCTCGCGCTGCGCATCGACGGCCTGACGATGCTGTTTGCCCTGCTGATCCTCGGCATCGGCAGCCTGATCCTCTATTACGCCGGCCACTACCTGAGTGCCGATGAGGACGACGGCCGCTTTCTCTCCTACATGATGCTGTTCATGACCGCCATGATCGGTATCGCCATGGCCGATAACCTGCTGCTGCTGTGGCTGTTCTGGGAGCTGACCAGCATTACCTCCTTCCTGCTGATCGGATTCTGGGGCCACCGCAGCGATGCCCGGCGCGGGGCGCGCATGGCGCTGGCGGTGACGGGCGCCGGGGGCCTGGCGCTGCTGGCCGGCCTGCTGCTGATCGGCCAAACGGTGGGCAGTTTCGACATGGGCGAGGTGCTGGCCGCCGGGGATCTTATCCGCGCCTCGGATCACTACACCTTGATCCTGGCTCTGGTACTGTTCGGCGCTTTTACCAAATCGGCCCAGTTTCCCTTCCACTTCTGGCTGCCCCATGCCATGGCCGCTCCCACCCCGGTCTCCGCTTTCCTGCACTCGGCCACCATGGTCAAGGCCGGCGTCTTCCTCATGGCAAGATTCACGCCGGCGCTGGGCGATAGCCAGCTGTGGGCCGTATCGCTCTCCCTGGTGGGTCTCGCCACCATGCTCTATGCCGCCTGGTTTGCCCTGCTGGAGCGCGATCTCAAGGGTATTCTGGCCTTCTCGACAATAAGCCACCTGGGTCTGATCACTCTGCTGCTGGGCCTGGGCAGCCCGCTGGCTATCGTCGCCGCAGTATTCCACATTCTCAACCATGCCACCTTCAAGGCGGCGCTATTCATGAGCGTGGGCATCATCGACCACGAGACCGGCACGCGTGACATCGACCGCCTGGGCGCCCTGTGGGCGATGATGCCGCTTACCGGCACCCTGACGATCCTGGCCGGTGCCGCCATGGCCGGCTTCCCCCCCTTCAACGGCTTCCTCTCCAAGGAGATGCTCTTCGAACAGAGCCTTCTCAACAACGTGCTGGGGGCGTTGAGCGCCCTGATCCCGTTACTGGTGATGCTGGCGGCCACCCTCTCGGTGGCCTACTCGCTACGCCTGATCTGGAGCCTGTTCTTCGCCGCACCCAAGCTGACACGCGAGCAGAAGGCTCAGCCGCCGCTCAAGGCACACGATCCAGCCCGCGGCATGCTGGCCCCCGGCTTGTTCCTGGCCGCCATGAGCCTGGCAGTAGGCCTGTTCCCCATGACCCTGGCCGCGCCCCTGGTCAACGCCGCCAGTCTCGCCGTGCAAGGAGACACCACGCCGCTGATCGCCCTGTCGCTGTGGCACGGCCTCAATCTGCCGCTGGCCATGAGTCTGGCAGCAGTCGCTGCCGGGGTACTGGTGCTGCGCCAGCATAAGCGGCTGGCCGACGTCGCCGCCCTGTTTCCCGCCCGAGATGCCGGGCGGATCTTCGAAGCGGCAGTGCTGCGGATGGTCAAGGCGGCACTGTGGCTCACCCAGCGACTGGAAAATGGCTCACTGCAGCGCTACCAGGCACTGCTCCTGCTATGCGCTCTGGCCATGGTGGCGGTGGGGCTGGCCAACCTCGACGCCCTGACCGGCCCGCTGGGTCACCAGCCGGTTGACGGCATGCTGGTGCTGGGGGCGGCGCTGATGGTGTTCGGCGCCATCGGCAGCGCCCTGAGCCACCGCTGGCGGCTGGTGTCGCTGCTGATGCTCTCGGTGGTGGGCCTCACCGTCTCGCTCACCTTCGTGCGCTTCTCCGCCCCCGACCTGGCGCTGACCCAGCTCTCGGTGGAGGTGGTGTCGATGATCCTCTTTATCCTGGCGCTGTTCTTCCTGCCCCAGCGCCCGCCGCTGCTGGTCTCCAGCCGACGCATCCTGCGCGACCTGCTGCTCGCCGTGTCGCTGGGCCTGGTGGTCGCAATGCTCAACTATGCACTGCTGACCCGTGAAACCCTGTCGATTGCCGACTACTTCCTGCGCGAGGCACTGCCCGGCGGCGGCGGCACCAACGTGGTCAATGTCATCCTGGTGGACTTCCGCGGCTTCGATACCCTGGGCGAGATCACCGTGCTGACCCTGGCGGGCCTGGCCACCTTCAAGCTGCTCAACCGCATGAAGCTGTTCATGCCGGCGGGCAACGTCGAGGGCATCCGCTGGTCGCGGCACCGCCACCCGATGATCCTCGCCGTGGTGGCACAGGTCCTGCTGCCCCTGGCACTATTGGTCTCTGTCTACATCTTCCTGCGCGGCCACAACCAACCCGGCGGCGGCTTCATCGCCGGCCTGATCACCGCGGTGGCGCTGCTCCTTCAGTATATGGCCCGCGGCTATGACTGGACACGCGAACGCCTGCCAGTCTCCTACCCGGTGGTGGCGGTCTCCGGCCTGGCCATCGCCGTGGTCACCGGCATGGCCAGCTGGCTATTTGGCTACCCCTTCCTGACCTCCGCCTTCGGCCACTTCCACATCCCGCTGATCGGTGAGATCGAGCTGGCCTCGGCGATGCTCTTCGACCTGGGGGTCTACCTGGCCGTGGTCGGCGCCACTCTGATGATCCTGATCAACCTGGGCCGGGTCACCACGATCCACCGCCCCACGCTGGAGGAACGCTGATGGAAGCCCTGTTCTCGCTGGTGGTCGGCGTGCTGACCGCCAGCGGCATCTACCTGTTGCTGCGCGGACGCACCTTCCCGGTCATCGTCGGCCTCGCCCTGCTGGGCTATGCGGTGAACCTCTTCCTCTTCTCCACCGGCGGCCTGCATACCCACGCCGCGGCGGTCATCGGCGAGTCGTTCAGCCCGGCCGACCCACTGCCCCAGGCGCTGGTGCTCACCGCTATCGTCATTGGCTTTGCCATGACCGCCTTCGTGGTGATCCTGGCGATTCGGGCGCGCAGCGAACTGGGCAGCGACCACGTCGACGGTCAGCAGGGTGAGGCGGGAGACGCCAAATGATACCGCACCTGGTCATTCTGCCGGTCCTGATCCCGATGATCGGCGCCGTGGTCCTGCTGCTGGTCAGCCAGGCCAGCGATTCCCGTCGTCGTCAGCTGAGCATCGCGCTGTGCGTGGCCCAGGTGCTGGTCAGCGCCTGGCTGCTCGCTCGGGCGGCCAACGGCGAACTGCTCTTCTACGCCCTGGGCAACTGGCAGGCCCCCTTCGGCATCGTGCTGATGCTCGACCGCCTGTCGGCGCTGATGCTCACCCTGACCGCGGTCCTGGCCCTGGGCTGCGTGCTGTTCGCCTGCGCCGGCGAGGACATCCGAGGCAGCCACTTCCACGGCCTCTTCCATCTGCAGCTGATGGGTCTCAACGGCGCCTTCCTCACTGGCGATCTGTTCAATCTCTTCGTCTTCTTCGAGATCCTGCTGTTGGCCTCCTATGCCCTGTTGATGCATGGCGGCGGCAAGGAACGTATCGGTGCCGGGCTGCACTACGTGATCCTGAACCTGGCAGGCTCGGCGCTGTTCCTGGTGGCGCTGGGCGTGCTCTACGGCGCCACCGGCACCCTCAACATGGCCGACATGGCACGTCGGGTGGCGGTCATGGACGGCGATCAGGCCGCGCTGGTGACCGCCGGTGCGCTGCTGCTGATCGTGGTATTCAGCCTCAAGGCGGCCCTGCTGCCTCTCTATTTCTGGCTGCCACGCACCTATGCGGCTGCCCCGGCACCCGTGGCCGCGCTGTTTGCGATCATGACCAAGGTCGGGCTCTACGCCATCCTTCGCGTGCAGTCGCTGATCTTCGTCGACACCCCCGCCGCCGAGGCAATTACCACCTGGCTATGGTGGTCGGGGCTGGCGACCATCACCCTGGCCGGTGTGGGCGTACTCGCGGCACGCGACCTGCGCAACCTGGTGGCCTACCTGGTGCTGGTCTCGGTGGGCACCCTGCTGGCCGGCAAGGCGCTGGGATCGGTCGAAGCGGTCGGCGCCCTTCTCTACTACTTGCCTCACACCACCCTGGCGTGCGGCGCCCTCTATCTGATCGCCGAACTGATCAGCCAGCAGCGCGGAAAAGCAGGCACGCGACTGGTACGAGGCCGACGTCTTTACCAGCGCCACCTGCTGGGCGGCATGTTTCTGGTCGCCGCGGTGGCGGTGGCCGGCCTGCCGCCACTGGCGGGCGCCCTGGGCAAGCTGCTGCTGCTGCAGGCCGCCGAAGGGGCCGCACGGCTATGGCTGTGGCCGCTGCTACTGCTGGCCGGCCTGTCTGCGCTGATCGCCATGTCTCGAGCTGGCTCGGTGTTCTTCTGGGCCAGCTACAAGGGCGCAGCGGACAGCGGCCGAGTCACACGTCCGCAGCTTGCCGGTGTGCTCTGGTTGCTGGCCAGCGCGCCGCTGCTGGTGGGCTTCGCCGGACCGGTCAGCGATTACGCCCGCGCGACTGCGGAACAGCTGGCCGAGCCGCAGGTCGTGGTCTACAGGCTACTCGGTGAATCGCCCGCCCTGCAGTTCGGTCGGCTCACCACAGACGAGGGAGAGTCACCATGAAAGCCATGGGCCGCCTGCTGCCTACCCCCACCCTGTCGCTGGTGCTGCTGGCCGTCTGGCTGCTGCTGGTGCGCAGTATCGCCCCCGGGCAGCTGATCCTCGGCACCTTCCTGGCGGTAGTCATTCCACTGCTCACCAAGGGGTTCTGGGACCCACTGCCCCGGGTCAGGCACCCCCTCAAGCTGGTTCGGTTCGTGCTGGTGGTGCTCTACGACATCGTCAAGGCCAACATCCAAGTCAGCCTGCTTATCCTGTCGCCGAAGCGCCAGCCCCACCCCGGGTTCATCGAGTACCCCCTGCAGGTCAAGGAGCCGCTGACCATTACCCTGCTGGCTAACACCGTGACCATGACACCGGGTACCGTCTCCACCAACGTCCGCCTGGATCGCTCATCGCTGCTGATTCACGTGCTCGACATGGAGGACGAGCAGGCGCTGGTGCGCGAGATACAGGAGCGCTATGAGCGACCACTCAAGGAGATCTTCGAATGCTAGACACCGCGTTGATGATCAGCCTGAGCCTGATCGTCGCGGCCATGGCCATGAATGTTGTGCGCCTGGCCAAGGGTCCCGATGTTCCTGACCGCCTGCTGGCTCTGGATACCCTCTACGTCAATTCCATTGCGCTGATCGTGCTGCTGGGACTATGGCTCAACACCAAGACCTACTTCGAGGCGGCGATCCTGATCGCGATGCTGGGGTTCGTCGGCACCATGGCCATCTGTCGCTACCTGCTGCGCGGCGACATCATCGAGTGAGGAAGCTCATATGACCTTCACCCTCTTGGCCGAAGGCGTCGTCGCCTTCCTGCTGGTGGCAGGCGGCGTGTTCGCCTTCACCGGCTCGCTGGGCATGCTGCAGCTCAAGGATTTCTTCATGCGCCTCCATGGTCCCACCAAGGGCACCACCCTGGGAATTGGCTGCATACTGATCGCCTCGATGCTCTACTTCACGGTGACCCAACGAGAATTCCATGTGCAGGAACTGCTGATCACCCTGTTCCTGTTCATCACCGCGCCCGTCACCGGCCACATGCTGGCAAAGACCGGCCTTCACATGCACCTGCGCTTCATCACCGGTACTCGCGGCTCGCTGCCGGAGCTGCGCGACGAGGACGTCGGACAGAGCCGGGTGGCGCGTCCCGCCAAGGCTCGCCATCCCTGGCGCACACGCCGCAAGTCCCAGCAAATGAAGTCCCGGCAGAAGTCCCACCTGCCCCGTTAACACCACTAACAGGGCGGCCAGCCATCAGGCGTTGGGAGACACCCAGCCTGACAGCTCGTTGTTGATGATGGCGAGCAGCGCAGCGATATGATCGTTGCGCTCGTTGAGGCAGGGCACATAGGTGAAGGTCTCGCCGCCGGCTTCGAGGAAGGCATCGCGAATCTCCTCCTCGATCTCCTCCAGCGTCTCCACGCAGTCGGAAGAGAACGCCGGCGAGATGACGGCGATGTGCTTCTTGCCCTGCCGGGCCAACTCGGCCACATGCTCCACGGTGGCCGGTCCCACCCACTCCTCGGGCCCGAACTTGGACTGGAAGGCGGTCTGGATCGCCTCTTTCTCCCAGTCCAGCGTCTCGCGCAGCAGCCGCGTCGTCTTCTGGCACTGGCAGTGGTAAGGGTCGCCCTCCATCAGGTAACGCTTAGGCACACCATGATAGGAAGCGACCAACACCTCGGGGGGCGTTGCGGCAGCCGAATAGGCCTCGCGGACCGTATTGGCAAGTGCCTCAATATATTGCGGATGATCGAAGTAGGCGGGCACGGTGCGCAGCGCAGGCTGCCACTTGAGGGTCATCAGGGTGCGGAACGCTTGGTCGTTGGCGGTGGCGGTCGTCGGCGAGGCATACTGAGGATATAACGGAAAGAACAGGATCTTCTCGCAGCCCGCTGCCTGCATGCGCTTTATCACACTGTCGGTGGAGGGGTTGCCGTAGCGCATGCAGAAGTCGACCATCACCTGGTCGCCGTACATCGCCGCTAATCCCTCTGTCACCCTGCGGGTCTGCTCCCGGGTGGTAGTCAGCAGCGGGCTTTCGTCCTTTTCGGTGTTCCAGATACTTCGATAGGCCTCGCCGGACTTGAAGGGCCGTCGTGTCAGGATGATCAGCTGCAGCAGCGGTTGCCACAACCAGCTGGAATAGTCGACCACTCGCTTGTCGGAGAGAAACTCACTCAGGTAGCGGCGCATCGACCAGTAGTCGGTGGCATCCGGCGTGCCCAGATTGGCCAGCAGCACGCCCACTTTCGCACGCGGTACTGGCGGATGATCGCTCTCCGCGTGGGCCAGGCGGCCGCTGCCGGGACAGTCCATGTCGGGGTTGGCCGAGTCCGTGGTCGCGTTGGTCATGGGTTGGCTCCTTGGTCGATACGCGCAGGGTGTGGTTGAGATCGGCCCCCAGTGTATCAGGCCCTCGCGGCGGCGGGCATTAAGTTGTACCATCTACCGATCTTGTACAACTTGAGGCAGCAACATGCCCCGCCCCCTGGTGTTGGTACTCGGCGATCAGCTCACATCCGACCTGGCCAGCCTGCGCGACCTGCCCGATGGCGCCGTGGTGGCGCTCTGCGAGGTGGTCGCTGAGGGCACCTATGTGCCCCACCATCCCCAGAAGATCGCCATGATACTGGCGGCCATGCGCCACTTCGCCCAGGAACTACGCGAGCAAGGCCACCGGGTTCACTACAGCGCCCTGGACGACACCGACAATGCCCAGGCGCTGATCCCGGAAGCAGAACGTCTGGCCACCCTTTACGGCTGCGACGAGATCCTCAGCGTACGTCCAGGGGAGTGGCGCCTGTGGCATGATATCCAGTCACGGGATACGCCTACCCTGCCCTGGCGGCTACTCGAGGACGATCGCTTCTTTACCACCCCGGACGACTTCGCCGCCTGGGCGCGCGGCCGCCACTCCCTGCGCCTGGAGTACTTCTATCGCGAGCGGCGGCGTGGCACCGGCCTGCTGATGGAGGGGGACGCACCCGCTGGCGGCAAATGGAACTATGACCATGACAACCGCAAGCCGGTACCTGCCAACCTGGCGGTACCCGAGCCTCCACGTCATGGCCAAGACGCCATCACCCAGGCGGTGCTCGCTCTGGTGGCAGAACACTTCGGCGACCACTTCGGCACCCTGGAGGGTTTCCACTGGCCGGTGACACGGCGCCAGGCGCTGGTGGATCTTCGCCACTTCATCGACCACCTGCTGCCCGACTTCGGCCGCTACCAGGATGCCATCAGCGACAGCGAGCCCTTTCTGTTTCACTCGCGACTCGCCCCGGCGCTCAATATGGGGCTGCTATCGCCTCGAGAGCTGTGCGAAGCTGCCGAGCGTGAATATCTCGAGGGGCGAGCCCCGCTCAATGCGGTGGAAGGGTTTATCCGCCAGATACTGGGTTGGCGGGAGTATGTCCGCGGCCTCTACTGGACGCAGATGCCCGACTACAAGCGCGGCAACGCCCTGGGGGCAAACCAACCGCTTCCTGCCTGCTACTGGAGCGGCGATACCGAGCTGCGCTGCCTGCGGCGAGCCATCGAGATGACCCGAGAGAACGCCTATGCCCATCACATCCAAAGGCTGATGGTCACCGGCAACTTCGCCCTGCTCTGCGACGTATCCCCCGAAGCCCTGGGTGACTGGTATCTGGCCGTCTACGCCGATGCCTGCGAGTGGGTGGAGCTGCCCAACGTGCTTGGCATGGTGTTGCACGCCGATGGCGGCTTGATGGGCTCCAAGCCCTACTGTGCTTCGGGCAAGTACATCGATCGCATGTCGGACCACTGCCGGCACTGCCGCTTCGATCCCAAAAAAGTCACCGGTGAGGGCGCCTGCCCCCTCAACAGTCTTTATTGGCACTTTCTTGAGCGTCACGCCGAGACGCTCTCGGCCAACCCGCGCATGAAGCTGATCTACGGCTCCCTTGCCAAGATGAAAGAAGAGAAGCGTGAAGCCATCCGCGACCAGGCCGAACGCTTTCTTGCTAGCCTGCCGCGCACAACCGCCTGGCACGATAACAGTCAGGGACAGCGCGACATTCACCTGGCCGGTTACCATGAGGAGACCCCATGAGTCGACGAGACACCCTGCATGCACGCGAACCGGTGACCCTATACCACGACGGCCACTGTCCGCTCTGCCAGAGAGAGGTCGTCTGGCTCTCGCGGCATCCTCGCCGTGAGCGGGTGGCGCTGGTGGATATCCAGGCGGCAGACTTTGACGCTGAAGCAGTGGGCAAAAGTTTCGACGCCATGATGGGTCGGCTTCATCTGCAGGATGGTGGTGGACGCTGGTTCATCGGAATGGATGCCAGCCGCGCGCTGTATGCCGTACTCGGCTATCGGCGGCTGGTATGGTTGAGCTGCATTCCAGGTATCGCGCCGCTAATGGATGCAGGGTATCGCTGGTTCGCTCGCCGCCGTGTACGCCTGGGGCGCTGGATAGAAAAGCGGCAGCAAAAATAATCGGGTCACTCGTCCAGTTCGGGACTCACGAGAAACTTGAGCATTGTCGGAAATATATCAACGTGCGTTGACTCAGAATACCAGCGGCATGCGCGAAGAGAGCGGGTCATGGTAGTGCGCCTCGCGACCGATCATCTCGTCGTGGGGCACATGTTGCACCAGATAGGCTCGATGAATGCCAGCACGCTTGAGCTCCAGATAGACGTCATCCAGCGAGCGGAACAGCACCGGCTTGCCCTGGCGAGTCAACATGTGGCGCTGCGCCTCGATATCTTCCAGTTCTATCTGATAGAAACGACTGCCGGCATGACCGATGACGCGAATCTCATAGTTATCGTGATGGGCCGCGAAGGCCTTGAGGTCCTTGAATTCCATGGTTCCCTCCGGGGGTTCTTGTAAGTGCACTGTGGAACAGTATGGCGCCATCGGATGACGCCACGGTGACGGCAAACAATAAAATCTATGACCATCGACACGCCGGAGGGTTCAGTAAGTCACTGATAGCTTGAGGGATCAATGGCCTTGCCCAGGGAATTGCGATCGACCCACTTACCTGCCTTGGTCTCCTTGTAGCGGAACACCACCTGATCGCCCACTTTCACCGGCAGCTCAGCCTCTTCGGTCTGATAGCTATAGGGCTGATCCTCTACCACCAGCTGATAACGGTAGAGGTCAGGCATGCCCAACCACTCCTTGAAGGGACCTTCCCGCTCCAGGGATTGCAGTTCGCCGCGAGCCTGAAGTTTCGGTGTGCGCTGGCGATTGCCGCGCCGAAATCCACCTGCCATGCCATCTCCTCTGATCTGTGCTCTATGCCCTGTTACCAGGGGAGAGAATTATACGGCCCTGCTCGCCGAGCTCAAGCGGGTCGGCTTGCCAAAGGATGCGCCTACTCACCAAAGGTATCACCGTAGCTGTCTGGCGCCAGGTCCTCGAAACGGGTGTACTTGCCGATGAAGGCCATGTGTACCGTGCCGATGGGGCCGTTGCGCTGTTTACCGATGATCAGCTCGGCCAGCCCCTGATTGTCAGGATTGTCCGGATTGTAGACCTCGTCGCGGTAGACGAAGGCAATCACGTCCGCATCCTGCTCGATGGCACCTGATTCGCGCAGGTCCGACATCACCGGGCGCTTGTTGGGGCGCTGCTCCAGCGAGCGGTTCAGCTGGGATAACGCCACCACCGGGCAGCCGAACTCCTTCGCCATACCCTTCAGCGAGCGCGATATTTCGGAGATCTCGCCGGTGCGGTTCTCGGAGAAGCCCGGGATCTGCATCAGCTGCAGGTAATCGATCATGATCAGGCCGACATTGCCGTGTTCGCGTACCAGCCGCCGAACCCGTGAGCGCATCTCGTTGGGCGACAGCGCCGCGGTATCGTCGATGAACAGCTGCTTGTCCTTGAGCAGGTTCACCGCCGAGGTAAGTCGAGGCCAGTCCTCATCCTCCAGCTGGCCGGTGCGCACCCGGGTCTGATCGATACGACCCAGCGACGACAGCATACGCAGCATCAACGACTCCGATGGCATCTCCATGGAAAACACCATCACCGGCTTGTCGCTGGAGATCACCGCATGCTCCACCACGTTCATGGCAAAGGTGGTCTTGCCCATCGAAGGGCGACCCGCAATGATCACAAGATCAGAGGGCTGCAGGCCCGTGGTCATCTCATCCAGATCGCGAAACCCGGTAGAGAGCCCGGTCATTTCTCCCTGCATGTTGAAGAGCTCGTCGATACGATCCACCGCCTTGGCCAGCAGCTCGCTCATGCCGATGGGCCCCCCTGATTTGGGGCGCTCCTCACTGATCTGGAACACCAGGCGCTCGGCCTCGTCCACCAGCTCGTCCGCCGGCCGCCCCTGGGGACTGAAGGCGCCGTCAGCGATCTGACTGGCCGCACGTATCAGCTTGCGCAAGGTGGCCCGCTCGCGAACGATATCGGCATAGGCTCGGATGTTGCTGGCGGAGGGCGTATTGCGAGCCAGCTCGGCCAGCGTGGCCAGGCCGCCCACGGTATCAAGCTGGTCGCGGCCCTCCAGCGCCTCGGAGAGGGTCACGACGTCCAGCGGTCGCCCTCCCTCGGCGAGCCCCGCCATGACGTTGAAGATCAGCCGATGCTCGTAGCGATAGAAGTCGTCGGATACCAGGCGTTCAGCGACGTTATCCCATGCCTGATTATCCAACATCAGACCGCCCAGCACCGATTGCTCTGCCTCCAGAGAGTGGGGCGGCACTTTGAGGGCAGCGGTTTCCTTGTCGTGCACAAGCATTTCTGGCATCGCGACGGTTCACCCTGGACATGGCGGGAAAGCTATTCTAACTCAGACGTGCGGCGGGCCCCATGGGCACCGATGTCCAGACGTGACAAGGGGCGCAGGAATGACTCCCTGCGCCCCTTGTCAGGCGGTGTCCGGGACTTACTCGGCCACCACCACCACGCGCACGGTGGCGTCGACTTCCGCATGCAGCTGCAGGTGGATGTCGTACTCCCCGGTGGCCCGGATCGGGCCTTCCGGCATTTTCACTTCGCTCTTGGCCACATCGAAGCCGGCAGAGGCAATGGCCTCGGCCAGGTCGCGGGGACCAATCGAGCCGAACAGCTTACCCTCATCGCCAGCCTTGGAAACCAGAGAGAGTTCGATTTCGTTGAGCTGAGCAGCACGCGCTTCGGCCTCGGCCTTGCGCTCGATGGCCTGCGCCTCGAGCTCGGCACGCTGGGCCTGGAACGCCTCGATATTTTCCTTGGAAGCCGGTACGGCGAGGCCGTAGGGCATCAGGTAGTTACGGCCGTAGCCGGGCTTGACGGTCACCTGGTCACCCAGGCCGCCAAGCTTGCCGATATTGTCGAGCAGAATGACTTCCATCTCGTTAACCTCTTGTCAGTTGCGGCTGGCCACACGCCTGCGGAAATCCGCGAAGACGTCGATGAAGGCCAGCAGCAGCACAATCAGAATCATGGGCCAGGTGGTGATCAGCAGCACATAGAAGACAACCAGCCACAGCCCGTTCATCCCTTTCAATCCGATATAACCATGCACCAGCGCAATGCCGGCGACCAGCAGTGGAATCCACAACAACATGCCCAGAACCGGAAGGCCCAGTACCGCACCCACCACTCCGAGAAGCACCAGCACAGCAAGCTCTCGGGGTGTCAGGCGCAGGGCATGAAACTCCTCGCGAAAGCCACCGGGGTTATAAAGCCCCGCCTGCCAGCTGCGCGCGAGCGCCAGACAGGCTATCGCGGCGATCAGCACCACCAGGCCGGTGATGCCACCGATCAGCACACCCGCCAACTGCTCGGTATCGAGCCCCTGGCTGGCCAACTCGCTGAGCAGACGTTCCACCTCGGGCGAGCCCTGCCGAAGCTGCTCCAGCATGGGGCCCGCACCGCCCGGTGGCAGAAAAACGCCGAGCTGAATCATACCGGCACCCACCAGGGCGCCGGTGATCATTGCTTCGCCCCAGCGCATGCGGGAGCGCAGCACAATCGCCATCAGGGTAACCAGCAGTACGCTGGTCAACGGGATGACGTCGCCCTGGACCCACCACCAACCGGCCGGAATGCCTGCCGCCACGATCACCGGCAGCGCCGCTGAAAGACCACGGCGCAGAGTGACGAGTGCGGCTATGGCAGCTCCCATCCAGAACAGCCAGGGAATGAGTGTGGAGAGGGCAGCCCCACCAACGGCGTAGGGAGTGCCCCGCATCATCCAGCGGGCAATCGCGAGCATCACGCCAGACGCTTACTGGTGACTATCGGTGTAGGGCAGCAGAGCCAGATAACGGGCGCGCTTGACGGCCGTGGCCAGCTGGCGCTGATAGCGAGCCTTGGTACCCGTGATACGGCTGGGAACGATCTTGCCGGTCTCGGTAATGTAGGCCTTGAGGGTGTCCAGATCCTTGTAATCGATCTGTTTCACGCCCTCGGCGGTGAAGCGGCAAAACTTGCGGCGACGGAAAAAGCGTGCCATGTGAAGACTCCTTCAGAGGTGCGATGGGTGAGATCAGGCGGTTTCGGCGCGGGGCTTCTCGTCGCGATCGTCACGACGCACGCGCTTTTCTTCCACCGGCTTCATCATCGGGGAAGCTTCAGTCACCGCTTCCTTGCAGCGCACCACCAGACTACGAATGATGGCATCGTTGAAGCGGAAGATGTTCTCGACCTCGTCGAGAGTCTCGCCGTCGCACTCGACGTTCATCAGCACATAGTGAGCCTTGTGAATCTTGTTGATCGGGTAGGCCAGGTGACGACGGCCCCAATCTTCGAGACGATGCACGATACCGCCTTTTTCGGTAACGAGGCTGGTATAGCGCTCGACCATGGCCGGGACCTGCTCGCTCTGGTCCGGGTGGACCATGAACACGATTTCGTAATGACGCATGAAATCTCCTTGCGGTTTGGCAGCTTCCGCGTGAGACCTGGCTCCGGGGAAGCAAGGAGGTGATAGTAAAAAATCACGAGTACCCGCTCGAAGGACGCACGGGCGCAGGAATTGTAGAGAGTGGCGGAGGCGATAGCAAGCGCCTGGCGCTTCAGCCGTGTCGCTGGCGCACCGCCTCGAACAGGCAGATGCCGGTGGCTACCGAGACATTGAGGCTCGACACGCTTCCCGCCATCGGCAGCTTGACCAGCAGATCGCAGGCCTCACGGGTCAGGCGACGCATGCCCTTTCCCTCAGCCCCCATTACCAGTGCCGTAGGGCCGGTGAGATCGGCCTCATGGACCAGCGTCTCGGCCTCGCCGGCAGTACCGGTGATCCACACCCCCCGTTCCTTGAGTCTGGCCAGGGCACGGGCCAGATTGGTGACCTGATAGACCGGCACGCTCTCGGCGGCCCCGCAGGCCACCTTGCGCACCGTGGCGTTGAGCGGCGCCGCCTTGTCCTTGGGCACGATAACACCGTGGACGCCGGCCGCATCGGCGCTGCGCAGGCAAGCGCCGAAATTATGCACGTCGGTCACCCCGTCCAGCACCAGTAGCAGCGGTGGCGATGCCAGAGGCCAGGCCTCCAGCTTGAACCACAGCGATGCCTCGTTCTCGAAGGCCAGCGGCGTGGCAAAAGCGACCACTCCCTGGTGGGCAGCCCCCTGGGCGAGCCGGTCGAGCTCGTCGCGGGGACGCGTCAGGATGCGAGCACCGCGCCTCACAGCCGACTCGACCAGCTCGGCGAGACGGCCGCCCGCACTGCCCTCCTGAACCCACAGCTCCCGCGGCGTCTCGCCACGCTCAAGCAGGGCGCGCACCGCATGCACGCCGAACACTGCCTCCAGACCCCCGGGTATTGCCGGTTTGCCGCCGTCAGGCCGGTGCGGTCGTTGCTGCTTCATGACCATCCTTTACATCCGTGGTGGAGGAAACGCTCAGCGCCGCGAGCGGCGGCGACGGCCGCCGCCGCGCTTCTTGCCGTCACTCTCTTCGGCCTTGGCCGCCGGAGCGGCCTCGGTCTTGCCCTGCTTGCCACCGGGACGCGCCTGCCCCTTGTCGGCAGCATCATCCACCCCGCGGCGGCGGCGCGGCGCCCGCTTGGGACGGGGCTTATCATCGGCCAAGGCGAAGTCGATCTTGCGATCATTGAGATCGACACGGGCCACCTGCACGGTGACGCCATCCCCGAGCCGGTAGCTCATGCCGCTGCGTTCACCCTTGAGGCGGTGCTTCTCGGGCTCGTAGTGGTAGTAATCAGAAGGTAGAGACGTCACGTGGACCAGTCCCTCGACATAGACCTCGTCGAGGCGTACGAAGATACCGAACTGGGTGACCGAGGCGATGGTGCCGTCGAACACATCGCCAAGCTTGTCGGACATGAACTCGCACTTCAGCCAGTCCTCGACGTCGCGGGTGGCGTCGTCGGCGCGACGCTCGGTCATCGAGCAGTGTTCGCCGAGCTCGAGCATCTGTTCGAAGGTATAAGGCGCCCACTTGCTTGGCGGCTCCACCAGCGCGCCTTCGGCGCGCAGCACCGTGTTGGTCTGGCGTGGCCCGCGAATCACCGAGCGGATGGCGCGGTGGACCAGCAGGTCCGGGTAGCGGCGTATCGGCGAGGTGAAGTGGGCGTAGGCCGGATAAGCCAGGCCGAAGTGGCCGTCGTTCTGGGGCGAATAGACCGCTCGGCTCATGGACCGCAGCATCACCGTCTGAATGACGTCGGTATCGGGACGATCCTTGATGACCTCGGCCAGCTCCCGATAGTCCTGAGGGCTGGGATCGTCGCCGCCACCCAGTGACAGACCCAGCTCATTCAGGAACAACCGCAGCTTGTCGAGGCGCTCCGGCGAGGGCTTCTCGTGGATGCGATAGAGTGCCGGCAGGTCGTGCTTGTCAAGAAAACGGGCCGTAGCGACGTTGGCCGCCAGCATGCACTCTTCGATGATCTTGTGGGCATCGTTGCGCGAACGCGGAACGATCTTCTCGATCTTGCGCTCGTCATTGAAGACGATGGCCGTCTCGGTGGTTTCGAAGTCGATGGCACCGCGTGCCACGCGAGCCTCACGCAGCACCCGATAGAGGGCATGCAGATTCTGCAGCGACGGCACGAGCTCGCAATGCTCCTCGCGCAAGGCATCACCCGCCGAATCCTCCTCGTCGAGGATCGCCGCCACCTTGTTGTAGGTGAGGCGCGCATGCGACTGGAATACTGCCTCGTAGAAGCGGTAGCGGCTGATGGTACCGCTCTGGGAGATATTCATCTCGCAGACCAGAGCCAGCCGGTCGACGGACGGGTTCAGCGAGCAGAGTCCGTTGGAGAGAAGTTCGGGCAGCATTGGCACGACCTGCCCGGGGAAGTAGACCGAGTTGCCGCGCCGAATCGCCTCCTGGTCCAGGGCACTGCCAGGGCGCACGTAATGGGAGACATCGGCGATGGCCACCAGCAGCTTCCAACTGCCGGACTTGGTCTTCCAGGCACAAACCGCATCGTCGAAATCCTTGGCGGTCTCGTCGTCGATGGTCACCAGCGGCACATCGCGCAGATCGATGCGCCGGTGCTTATCCTCATCGGCCACTTCGGCAGACATGCTGGCGATCTGATCATCGACCTCCGGCGGAAACTCGGCGGGGATCTCGTAGCTGCGGATGGCGATGTCGATCTCCATCCCGGGATCCATGCGCTCACCGAGCACCTCGATCACCTCGCCGACCGGCTGCACCCGGGTTTCGGGCTGCTGGACAATCTTTGCCGAGATCACCTGGCCATCCTTGGCCCCGCCGCAGGCGCTATGGGGGATGATCACTTCCTGAGTGATGCGCGGGTTCTCGGGTATCAGCACCCCGAACTCGGAGGTGTTCTGGCGGTAGACACCGACAATGGTTTGGGTGTTGTGGGAGAGTACCTCGGCGATGGTCGCCTCGTCGCGGCCGCGACGATCCCTTCCGCTGACGCGGGCTAGCACGTAGTCACCGTGAAAGGCACGGCGCATTTGCCTGGGCGGCAGCACCAGATCGGGTTTCTTGCCGTCCTCGCGGAGCAGGAAACCAAAACCGTCTCGGTGGCCCAGGACTTTGCCGCGAATGAGATCAAGTTTGTCGATCAGCGCGTAGGCACCGGCGCGGTTGCGCAGCAGTTGGCCATCCCGCTCCATGGCGGCCAGACGACGACGCACCGCCTCCTGCAGGTCCTCGTCGTCGAGGCCCAGCAGGCGACTCATCGTCTCGTGGGTGATCGGTTTGCCGACTTCCTCGAGCCGAGCGAGCAAATACTCTCGGCTGGGGGCGGGATTGTCGTACTTATGGGCTTCGCGGCTGGCGTGCGGGTCGTCGCTGAGCGTCCAATGGGTCATGCGTTGAGCATCCTTGGCAGGGTCGATGACGGCATGAGAGAAATGGCGCAAAGGCGCCGCAAGCATGAGGTCTGGCATAGCGTTTCAATTGTCATACCCGCAGTATAGCGCCGCGCCGTCCACCACCCAACCATGGTGACCCTCGCTGCCACAGTGAAAAGTGAGAAAACGGCGGCCAGAGGACCTTACGGCGCTTGCATTGGCGAGGGAATCGGGTAATATGCGCATCGCCTGCCCAGATGGCGGAATTGGTAGACGCGCTAGCTTCAGGTGCTAGTGTCCGTAAGGACGTGGAGGTTCAAGTCCTCTTCTGGGCACCATCTCTCCTTCGGGAAAGATGATTGGGAGTTCGCTCTCTGCTCTTTGTCAGTCTGAATCGCTCGTGTTCGCCCAGGTGGCGGAATTGGTAGACGCGCTAGCTTCAGGTGCTAGTGTCCGTATGGACGTGGAGGTTCAAGTCCTCTCCTGGGCACCAGAATCCTTCGGGGTTATCGCGAACACGACGAGATGCATGATACGCCCAGGTGGCGGAATTGGTAGACGCGCTAGCTTCAGGTGCTAGTATCCGTATGGATGTGGAGGTTCAAGTCCTCTCCTGGGCACCACTCTTGACAACGTATCGTGCCGACAGAATCAGACAAGCGCATATCAGCAAGAATCTCACGCAAAGAATCTCACAGAGGCCGCGACATGGTTCGCGGCTTTTTTGTGCCCGCTCGACACGTCCCTGTCAGAAACGTCCCGGCAGGCGCGCCACTTCCTCCAGAGCCCAGCCTTGCGTTACCACCTCTCCCTCCAGCACCTCGGCGACGTCATCGGGCAGGCGCGGGAAGAAGTTGAGCCCGGTACGCCCCTCGATCTCGTCGATGCTGACAAGGTAGGCGTCCAGTGGCTCATCGCCGAGCACCTCCTGAGGCATAAGGAAGGCCAGCACGCGAGGCTCGCCCCCCGGAACGGCAATGATCTTGTAAAAGGCCTCGGGAACCTCCACAAGCCCCACACGATTGAAGACGTTGTCGAAAAAGCGCTCTGGAAAGACCGGCCCGGTAATCACTTGCACCTCACCGAAACGCGGCACGAAGCGGTCGATCACCACCTCCTCCAGGCGCTGCCACAACCGCCGGTTGAGATCCGGGCGCTGGGGCGACATATTGCTCATATAGAAGGTGTCGAGCTGCGCCTCCCGCCCGTGCACCGCCGCAATGGCATAGTTGGGCGCCAAGTGGCCACGGTCGTAACCGCTGCCGGCGTAGTGGTCGGTGCCGACCGGCCACAGGGTCCGCCAGTCCTGTCGAAAGCCGGGTCGCGGACCGGCATCGGGGTCCTCCACCGCCCGTAACTGATAGCTGACCCACAGCGGATTGACCCGAACGTCGGACCAGCCAACCAGAAAACCCTCATTACGCAGCACACGATGAACGCTGGTGGGCGTCAGGCTCTGCCACTCGGGCACGCCCATCCACACCAGCCGATCACGAACCTGGCGCTCCTGGCCGTACCAGAGGCCGGAGGCAACCAGCACGAAAAGCAGAGTAATACCGAAACGACGCGCCTGGCGGCGCCAGCGCGTGACGGAGGAACGACGACGACTCATCCTTGAAACGGCTTCCAGCGAGCGGTGGGAAAACAGTGCCGTGAAGCGCCAACCAGGCATCGTTGGCACCCGGCTCATGACGGCTACCAGCCCAGTGAGAACATTGTCTCCAGATCATGGCGGGAATGCACCTGCATGGCATTGAGGGTCTCGGTGTCGCGGACACCCTCCACGGCGTTCAACCGTTCGGTCACCAGTTCCGCCAGGCTCTCGAAATCGCGGGTGCGGGCGATGGCCACCAGGTCATAGCGTCCGCAGGTGGAATAGACCTCGCTGATTCCCTCTACGTCAGCCAGGCGCTCAGCCACCGCCTTGACCTGGCCCTTCTCGGCATTGATCAGGATCACGGCATTCTGCATCGTGCACTCTCCCTTCTGCGGCCCCACTGGGCTCGGTGGATACGCGGTTGGTGGCAACCGGCTAGGGTGGAAGTATACCAGTGCCGGCAGCCCCGCAGAATCGCGGTTCAGCCAGGCAGGCTGCCTTCCAGTTCAAGAAGCCGGCGCTTGAGCATCAGTCCGCCGCTATAGCCACCCAGGCCTCCGGCAGCCACCACTCGGTGGCAGGGAATCAGCAGCGGTAGCGGGTTGGCACCATTGGCGGCACCGACAGCGCGAGCGGCGCCCTCGCGACCGAGCCGCCGCGCCAATTCCCCGTAAGTGCGGATTTCCCCCCAGGGAATGCGCAACAGGGCGGCCCAGACCTGGCGCTGAAACTCGCTGCCACCTGGAGCCAACGTCAGGCTGAAGCTCCGCCGACGGCCGTCCAGGTAAGCCAGAACCTGCTCACGGGCCTCGATCAACGCATCGTCATCTCGGCGGGCTCCCTCGGGGTCAGGCAACCCCTCGGCGGTCAGAATCAGCTGCCGCAAGCCCGCGGGATCCGCACACAGCAGGATCTCACCAAGGGGGGAAACAAATCGGGTGAAGATCATCGGCTCTCCTGAGCGTTGGCATGCTACGCGGCAGATTGCCGCATCGTGGATGGCTGGTTCGCATCGACATAGTCACTCTACTACCATAAGGCAGCGAACTCTGTGGAGCAGCCCCTGTCGTAAGCGGTAGCGGCTTACCACTCGCTAAAAAGAAGAACAGGAATTGTTCCTGAAACCGTGACGAAAAGGAGATCCCATGGCCAACCATAGCCGTCGTGACTTTATGCGCAACAGCCTGCTGGGCCTCGCCGCCCTGCCGCTGGGCGTTGGCATCCTCTCCAAGACTGCCTTTGCCCAGGACCTGCCGCGCCTCGACCCGAGCGCAGACCAGGCCCAGGCCCTGAACTATGTCGAGGACGCCGCGGACGCCGCCGATCACCCGGCCTACGAGGAAGGCGAGGTCTGTGACAACTGCATGTTCTACCAGGCGGACACCGAAGGCTGCCAGCTCTTCCCGCAGAACAGCGTCGAGCCCAAAGGGTGGTGTCAGTCCTGGACTGCTCAGGCCTGATCGCTCCCCACGACACGCTTGAAAGAAACCCGCGCCT
>JBNJLE010000020.1:0-82906 GCA_051751685.1 Pseudomonadota bacterium
AGGGCGGCGGCTTTTTGAAGTGCGGCGGTTGCCGGCCTTGGCCGGCAACGGCGGCTTACTTCTGGGCGGTAGCCTTGGTGGCGGTCGCCTGGGCCTGCTTGACGTTCTCTTCGGTCATCTTCTGGCTCTGCTGGACGAAGTCCTGCTGCAAGGCGACAACTTTCTCGGCATCGCCCTTCATACGCTCGGCGAGGTCCTTCGCGACTTTCTGCTGGCCTTCCATGTAGCTCTTCAGGCCTTCGGCATCCTTGACGGTCATCAGGGTGCGAAGTTGGGCCAAACCGGTGTCGGTGTAGGCCTTGGTGGCTTCCAGCTGGGCATGTGCCAGCTTTTCGGCGTAGTCCACGCTCATGGCGGCGTAGGCGCGGGCCGGGCCGAAGAACAGGGCGTCGATCTGCTGGGTATCGAACTGTTTGGTGTCGAAGTTGAAGGCGTTCATCATGGTAGAACCTCCTGGTTCATCTGGTGTTGAGGAGCAGGAAGCCTGCCCTGTTGCAATGCACAATATCAAAGCGGTTTGTGCACTGCAACATCTCCGAAATGAAAATTATCATGCCCCATGCGCCAAGTCTCGCTTGCGATCCAGAGGCGTCGGCGCGAGGCTGGGGGGAGATCGCCATCGCCGCCTGAAAGGAGCCAGCCATGAACAAGACGCGACTCGAGCGAGACAGCATGGGCGAGCTGGAAGTACCGGTCGACGCCCTCTACGGCGCCCAGACCCAGCGCGCCGTCAACAACTTTCCGGTATCCGGCCAGCCGATGCCGACGCCCTTTATTCACGCCATCGCGCGTATCAAGCTGGCCGCGGCCCGGGTCAATGCCGAGCTTGGCCTGCTTGATGCTCCCCGGGCTGCAGCAATCATCTCCGCCGCAGAGGCGGTGATCCGCGGGGAGTATGACAATCAGTTCCCGGTGGATATCTTTCAGACCGGTTCCGGCACCTCCAGCAACATGAACGTTAACGAGGTGCTGGCCAATCTGGCGAGCCGCGAGGGTGTCGAGGTGGGGCCCAATGACCATGTCAACATGGGGCAGTCGAGCAATGACGTGATTCCCACGGCGATCCACGTCTCGGCGGCGCTGGAGGTCACCCGGCGGCTGCGTCCGGCGCTGGTGCATCTGCGCGAGACCATCGAGGCCCGGGCGGTGGAGCTCGATGACGTGGTCAAGACCGGCCGCACTCACCTGATGGACGCTATGCCACTCCGCATGAGCCAGGAACTGGGGGGATGGGCGAGCCAGATCGGGCAGGCCATCGAGCGCCTCGATAGCGCCTTGGTGCGTCTCTGTCGCCTGGCACAGGGCGGCACTGCGGTGGGAACCGGTATCAACGCCCATCCCGAGTTTGCCGAGCGAATGGCGGCCGATCTCGCCGCCCAGACCGGCCTGGCGCTGGTGCCCAACGACAGCTTCTTTGCCAGCCTGGCCTCCCAGGACGCTGCTGTGGAGCTCTCAGGGCAGCTTCGCGGGCTGGCCTGCGTGATCATGAAGATCGCCAATGATCTGCGCTGGATGAATTCCGGGCCCCTGGCAGGGCTCGGTGAGATCGAGCTGGAGGCGTTGCAGCCTGGCAGCTCTATCATGCCGGGCAAGGTCAACCCGGTCATTCCGGAGTCGGCAGCCCAGGCCGCCGCCCAGGTGATCGGCATGGACGCCGCGATGGCAGTGGCGGGGCAGAGCGGCAACTTCCAGCTTAACGTGATGCTGCCGCTGGTGGCCCATAACCTGCTTACCTCGATCAACCTGATGAGCAATACCGCCTGGCTGCTCGGCAATCGGGCCATCGCCACCTTCACGGTGCGCGAGGAGAACCTGTCCGAGCCGCTGTCGCGAAATCCGATCCTGGTCACGGCGCTTAACGGCGTAATTGGCTATAACACCGCGGCGGCCATCGCCAAAGAGGCCTATCGGGCCGGACGTCCGATACTGGACGTGGCCGATGAGCAGACCGACCTCTCGCGGGGGGAGCTCGAGCGCCTGCTTGACCCGGCGGCCCTGACGCGAGGTGGCCTGCCGGAATAGCGCTCAGGGCTGCTGGTCGCGCTCCTGCCCCTCCTTGACGGTCTCCCTCGCATCGCGATGCTCCTCCTGGTCGGCCTCTGGGGTCTCGTGCTCGTCGGCGCGGGAGGGTCGGTAGCAGAGGGTGACCAGTATCGGGAAGTGGTCGGAGCCGATATGCGGCAGGCGCTGCATGGCCGCCAGGGTGAAGTGTTCGCTGCTGAAGACATGGTCCAAGGGCCAGCGCAGTAGCGGGTAATCAGCATGGAAGGTGCTGAACATCCCGCGTCCACGCCGTGGGTCGAGCATGCCGCTGACGCGGCAGAAAAGCCGGGTGGTGCGTGACCAGGCCACGTCATTGAGGTCGCCTGCCACCAGTGTGGGTATCGGGTCTTTGTGGATTGCCTTGCCCACCAGCAGCAACTCGGCATCGCGCCACAGCGACTCCTTGCTCTCGTTGGGTGCCGGTGGTCGAGGATGGATGGCATGCAGTCGGATCACATCCCCGCTGGGCAGGGTGACGCCTGCCTGGATCGAGGGAATATCGTCCTGGATCAGCCACTGTATCTTGGGGTCGACGAGCGGCTGCCGGGAATAGAGATGCATACCGTAGAGGTTGTCCTGCGGCACTCGAACCGAATAAGGCCAACCTTCATTTAACGCTTTGTCGAGCTGCGTTTGCCACCAGGTGTCTGATTCCAGGGTCAACACCAGATCGGGGCGGTGTTCACGGATTAGCCGGGTGAGGATCTCGGCGTTGCGGTTGGTCGTGAGCACATTGGCGATCAACAGCGTGAGACAGTGATTCTCCTGCCCAGGCTCGGCGCGCCTCACCTGGACCGGCCACAGCGGGGTCCAGGGCATGATTCGGACCGCCTGAAGCCCCAGGGTGGTGACACTTGCCACCAGGGCGACCGATGACCAGGGCGACTCTGCCAGTGCTGACAAAACCGCTGATACTGCCGCCAGTGCGGCCAGCTGAAGCCGGGGAAACTCGCAGGCGCGAATCCACCACCAGTGCAAGGGCGATCTCGCGACCAGGGTGGCCGCCAGAAGCGAGATAGCGAATACAGCAAGCAGAATGGAGAACACGTTATGACCTCTCTGTGGTCTCGGTGACGTCCCGGACTCAGCGTACGCCCTAGATCACTGGCCGTGAATGCTCACGTCACTGTGCGACGCAGCCGACCGCGGCGACAGAAAGGATGGCGACGATCACCGGGTGGACGCTGCGCAGGATGATGATCACCGCGCGGCCGAACCGGTAGACCGGCAAGGGGGCAACGTTGCGTGCCGCCATCACTGCGCAGGAAATCGACAGCATCACGCCGAGCAGGGTGGCCAGAATGGCAATCTGGAAGCTCTCCTTTCACGCGGTCAGCAGCAGGTCGCCTCGCGCCAAGCGCAATGGTCGAAATATTCGAATCCCAGATGAGCTTCTGCTCCATAAGGTTTGACTGGATACGAACATGGTGTATTCGAATTCGAACAAAACCGGCGAGGGCGAGCTTGGCCGTATTCGTCACATGGGGGAGCGCGTGGCAAGGCGCATTGGGTTCCGTTAACGAGAGCGGTGGAGCGTTAGTCGGCGATATGCAATGTCACATCGTGATTGGCCAGCAGCTGGCAAATTGCCTGAGGCGGGCGACGGTCGGTGAAGAGAGCGCCAATCTGGGAAACGTTGCCCTGGCGTACCGAGGGGTTGCGGTGGAACTTGGAGTGGTCGGCGGCCAGGTAGACCTGGCGTGAGTTGCGGATGATGGCCTGGGCAACGCGTACCTCCTGGTAGTCGAACTCCAGCAGGGAGCCATCCTCGTCGATGCCGCTGATGCCGATAATGCCGTAGTCGACCTTGAACTGATTGATGAAGTCGATGGTGGCCTCGCCAATGATCCCGCCGTCACGGGAGCGAACCTGACCGCCGGCGATGATCACGTTGAAGTCCTCCTTATGCTGGAGGATGGCAGCCACGTTGAGGTTGTTGGTGATCACCTCGAGGTCGCGGTGCTCCAGCAGGGCTTCGGCCACCACCTCGTTGCTGGTGCCGATATTGATGAACAGCGATGAGCCGTCGGGAATATGACGGGCCAGCAATGCGGCTATGCGCTGCTTGGCATCGAGGTTGAGGGTCTTGCGGGTGCTGTAGGCGGTGTTGACGGTGCTCGATTCCAGGCCGGCACCGCCGTGGACGCGACGGATCAGGCCTTCCTCGGCCAGTGCGTTGAGATCACGGCGAATCGTCTGAGGGGTAACCGTGAAATGCTCGGTCAGCTGCTCGATGCTGGCGTATCCCTGTCGGCGCACCAGGTCGACGATGGCTTCCTGTCGCTGTTGCTGGTTCATGCTGACTCCTTGTGATTCCGCCATTGTAGGCGATGATCGCCGCGTCCGGCAGCCGCCGATTTGTCCATATCCGACCAAGGTAGCAGAGAATTCCGAACATGCTGGAGTACTCTTGGTGATCACAAACGAACATACAATGATAAACGACAGGAGCCTCCATGGCCGATTATCTGCTTGCCATTGATCAGGGCACCACCAGTTCGCGCGCCATTCTCTTCGATCGCGAAGGCCACAACGTCGCCTCTTCCCAGCGGGAATTTCCTCAGATCTTCCCGAATGATGGCTGGGTCGAACATGATCCCGAGTCCATCTGGTCCACCGTCCTGGCCACCTGCCGTGAGGCCATCGAACGAGCCGGTGCGGGTCCCGACCCTGTCATCGGGGTGGGGATCACCAACCAGCGTGAGACCACGCTGGTATGGGATCGCGAGACCGGAGAGCCTCTTTACAACGCCATCGTCTGGCAGGATCGGCGCACCGCCGATGCCTGTGAGCAACTGAGAGAGGCCGGGCATCTCGGCGAGGTTCAGGCGCGGACAGGGTTGCTCATTGACCCCTACTTTTCGGCCACCAAGCTGGCCTGGATCCTCGATCACGTGGCCGGCGCAAGGGAACGTGCCAAACGTGGCGAATTGGCCTTCGGTACCGTCGATACCTTCCTGATCTGGCGGCTTACCGGCGGCAAGGTGCATGCCACCGACGCCACCAATGCGTCGCGCACCGCGCTCTTCAATATCCATGAACAGCGCTGGGATCCGGTGCTGCTCGAGTTGTTCGATATTCCCGAATCGTTGCTGCCCGAGGTAAAGGATTCCAGCGATGATTTCGGTGTCGTGGATGCCGAGTGGCTGGGTGCCGAACTGCCTATCGCGGGGGTCGCCGGTGATCAGCAGGCGGCGCTGGTCGGTCAGGCCTGCTTTTCTCCCGGGATGGGCAAGAGCACCTACGGCACCGGCTGTTTCATGATCGTCAACACCGGCGACAAGGCCGAACTGTCGCGTAACCGGTTGCTGACCACGGTGGGCTATCGCATCGACGGCAGGACCACCTATGCCATGGAGGGGAGTATCTTCGTGGCCGGTGCCACGGTGCAGTGGCTGCGCGATGGCCTTCAGCTGTTTGCGGACGCCGCCGAGACCGAGGCGTTGGCTCGCAATACGCGCAGCGGTCACAGCGTCTATCTCGTGCCGGCCTTTACCGGCCTTGGCGCGCCCCACTGGGATCCCAAGGCGCGCGGGGCGATCTTCGGCCTGACCCGGGATACCGGTATTGCCGAGATCGTGGCTGCGGGGCTTCAGGCGGTTTGCTACCAGACCCGCGATCTGCAGGCCTGCATGAGTGACGACATGGCCGCAGAGCCCGACATCCTGCGCGTGGATGGTGGCATGGTGGCCAACAACTGGGTGATGCAGTTCCTCGCCGACATGCTGGGACAGGCCGTGGACCGGCCCACGGTACTCGAGACCACCGCCCTGGGGGCCGCTTACCTGGCCGGCTTGCGCCTTGGCTGGTACCGCGACCTCGACGAGATCGCTGAACTGTGGCAGTGCGAGCGGCGCTTTACGCCGCTCATGGAGGCGCCAGAGCGCGAGCGGCTCTATGACGGCTGGCAGGAAGCGGTGGAGCGGGTCAAAAGCGATCGCTGAAGGCTTGCAAAAGCCAGCGGAATCGGTAGGATATGCATCCGTCGACGAGACGAATAATGCCCTCGGTCGCCGCAGAAAGCTGAATGCAGGACCATAGCTCAGTTGGTTAGAGCGCCACGTTGACATCGTGGAGGTCGGCGGTTCAAATCCGCCTGGTCCTACCAGCCTCGCATCACGTAACAGCAGGACCATAGCTCAGTTGGTTAGAGCGCCACGTTGACATCGTGGAGGTCGGCGGTTCAAATCCGCCTGGTCCTACCAGATACCGAGTCGCCCCCGCAGCGTTGCTGTGGGGGCGATTTGCTGTGGTTATCTTTCGGATGGGCTGGCGTGTCTTGGGTACGCTGGCTAGAAAAGCGCCATAAGATCGGTGCGGTCCATAAACACGCTGACCAGCGCCTCGATGCCAGCCTGGTCGGCCTCGCTGAAACGTCCCTTCATCGGGCTGTCCAGGTCGAGCACTCCCCACAGTCGGCCGTCCACCACGACGGGAACGACCAGCTCGGCGCGGGAGGCGGCATCGCAGGCGATATGGTCGGCGATGGTGTGGACGTCGTCGATGCGCTGGGTCCGGCGGGTGCGTGCCGCCGCGCCACACACCCCCTTGGCGAAGGGGATGGGGTGGCATGCCGGCTTGCCCTGGAACGGGCCGAGACAGAGCGTCTCGGGCTTTCGATGCAGGTAGAAACCTGCCCAGTTCAGCTCGGGAATCGCCTCCATCAGGAAGGCACTGGTCTGGGCGCTGTTGGTCAGCCAGTCGCGGGTGTCGAGCAGCGCCCCGAGCTGGCGGACGAGCAGGGCATAGTCGGCTGTCACTCTGTTATTCCCAGCCGGGTACCGCCGCCGGCCCGAACAACTCGGCCGCCTTGGCCTTCACTTCCTCGGTCTGGTAGGCACGTACCAGCTGCTGGATCGCCTCGCGCTCCTGGTCGCCGCCACGCACGGCGATCAGGTTGACGTAGGGCGACTCCGGTCCTTCCTTGATCAGGGCGTCGTCCAGGCTAAGGCCGGCGGGCTGAGCGAAGGTATTGTTGATGAAGGCCATGTCCACATCCGGCAGCACGCGGGGCAGCTGGGCGGCCTCAATCTCGCGGAAGCGGAAGTTGAGCGGGTTCTCCACCACGTTGAGCGGCGTAGCCTCGAGGTTGCTAGGATCGTCAAGCTGGATCAAGCCCTCGTTGTGCATCAGGATCAGCGAGCGGCCTTCGTTGGAGGGATCGTTAGGCAGAGCGATCTGGGCCCGTTCGGGCAGTTCGTCGACGCTTTGGTACTTCTCGGAGTAGGCACCGATGGGATAGACGAAGGTGAGTCCAGCGATGGCGAGATCGTAGCCGCGATCGCTGACCATCGCCTGCAGGTAGGGCTGATGCTGGTAGGCGTTGGCGTCCAGGCTGCCGTCGGCCAGGGCGGCATTGGGGGTCACGTAGTCGGTGAACTCGATGATCTCGACGGTCAGGCCATACTCGCGCAGGGCGATCTCGGCAGCCACCTGCATCACGTCGGTCTCGGGGCCGGCCACGGTGCCCACCTTAAGACGGTGCTCATCGGCCAGGACGGCGCCTGCGCCCAAGGCGAGGCTGGAGGCGAGCAGGGTGGAAAGCAGTGTCTTGCGCATGGGGGAGATCTCCAGTGGTGAGAATTCGATAGTAAAAGAATAAAAAATAAAACATACATAGCTTTTTGTTTTTTGCTTTTTGCTTTTTGCTATTTGTGGTCGCTCTTGCGGACCAGATAATCCCCCAGGCTCTGGAAGCCCTGAACCATCACCACCAGAATCACCACGGTGATCAGCATGACGGTGGGATTGAAGCGGTTGTAGCCATAGCGGATGCCCAGGTCGCCGAGGCCGCCGCCGCCCACCGCGCCGGCCATGGCCGAATAGCTCACCAGGGTCACCAGGGTGACGGTCAAGGCGGTGAAGATGCCGCCGCGGGCCTCGGGCAGCAGCACGCGAGTGATGATCTGCCACGGGGTGGCGCCCATGGACTGGGCGGCCTCCACCAGGCCCGGATTGATCTCGTTGAGCGCGCCTTCCACCAGGCGGGCGATGAAGGGGATGGCGGCGATGGTCAGCGGGACCGCGGCGGCATTGGTGCCGATGGACGTTCCCACCAGCATGCGCGTGAAGGGGATGATCGCCACCATCAGGATGATGAAGGGGATCGAGCGGCCGATGTTGGTGACGATGCCGAGCACGCCGTTCATCGCAGGCTGCGCCAGCACTTGGCCGGGGCGAGTCACGTAGAGCAGCACGCCCAGAGGGATGCCCACCAGGGCCGCGATCACCCCGGAGATGGCCACCATATAGAGAGTGTCCAGGGTGGCCCGCAGAATCAGATCAAGCATTGCGCTGGACATGGCCGAGCACCTCCACGTGTAGATCATGGGATTCGAGGTAGTCGATGGCCTCGCGGGTCTTCGCCGGCGGGCCCATCAGTTCGGCGATCATCAGCCCCAGTGTGCGTTCCTGAATCGATTCCACCTTGGCCTGCAGGATGCTGACGTCGACGCTGCACTCCCGGGCCAGCCTCGAGATCAGCGGTGTGGAGACCGCGTCTCCCGAGAACGCCAGCCGAACCACCGGGTGGGTGTGCTCGCCGGGCATCGCCTCCAGTCGATCGAACAGCGCTCGGGGCGGCTCCAACTGAAGGAAGTCGTTGAGAAACTCCCGCCCCAGCTGTGTCCGGGGGGCGGTGAAGAAGTCACCAACGTCGGCTTCCTCGACCAGCTCGCCGTCGGAGATCAGACTGACTCTCTGGCAGATCGACTTGACCACCTCCATCTCGTGAGTAATCAGCAGAATGGTCAGGCCAAGCGTGTGATTGATGTCGCGAAGCAGGGCCAGGATCGAGCCGGTGGTCTGCGGGTCCAGCGCCGAGGTCGCCTCGTCGCAGAGCAGTACCTTGGGGCGGCTGGCCAGGGCCCGAGCGATGGCCACGCGTTGCTTCTGTCCACCAGAAAGTTGGGCCGGGTATTGGGTGACCTTGTCGGCAAGCCCGACCAGCTCCAGCAATGGCGTCACCCGTTCGCCTATCTCGGCGCGTTTCATGCCCATCAGCTCCAGCGGCAGCGCCACGTTAGCAAACACCGTGCGGTTGGTAAGCAGGTTGAAATGCTGGAAGATCATGCCGATACGATGTCGCGCCTGGTTAAGGGCCTGACGCGACAGCCCGGTGAGCTCCTGGCCGTCTACGCTGACGCTGCCAGTTGTCGGGCGCTCCAGCAGATTGATGCAGCGGATCAGAGTCGACTTGCCGGCCCCGGAGAGGCCGATCACGCCATGGATCTGGCCCCGGGGGACGTGCAGGTCGACGTTTTTCAGAGCCTGGACCGTTCTGGCGCCGCCGTCGGGGCCGCCTGCGCCCGGGCCTCGCTTGCGGCCTTTGATAACGAAGGTCTTGGAAACGTTGTGGAGTCGTATCATGGAAGCACCGCAAGCGGGGCGCCGAGGTGGGCATTGCAGGGCAGGTTACGAAAAGAGGCCTCCCTCGCGGGTCGCCATCAATGCTGGACACACTCTTTTAGCTGCACTAACGCCTTGGCCGCTTCGCTATGAGCGTGCCGCCGCGCGGGCGCCCGCAAGCCGGCTCAAATCGGCGCTGTTAAAGTAGCCGGCAAGCCTAGGCGCGGAGGTCATGGCTGTCAATCTCCATGGGCGTTGTTGTTGTCAAGCGCGCTGACTAGTAGAGGGATTTTCTGGATATCAAAACTCAATAGGAGAAAACTCTGAGGTGAGTGGCTTTGACGTGGACGCGGCAGGGGCGAGTTCTCTAAACTTGGTGCCCTTGGCCCGTTCGGGGCCCCGCAGTCGAGGAGACGCCATGTTCACCGGGATCGTGCAGGGCACCGCCAAGGTGGTCGCCATTGAAGAGGCGGAGTTGTTCCGCACCCATGTCATCTCTTTGCCCAAGGCCCTGCGCAAGGGACTCGAGATCGGGGCCTCGGTGGCCCACAACGGAGTCTGTCTGACGGTCACGGCCATCGAGGGTAAGCGGGTCAGCTTCGATCTGATGCGCGAGACGCTTCGTGTGACTAACCTTGGTGCAGTGGCGGTGGGAAGTCGCGTCAATATCGAGCGCGCTGCGCGCTTCGGTGACGAGATCGGCGGGCACGCGATGTCTGGCCACGTGATGGCCGTGGCCGAACTGGCGGAGCTCGATGAGGCGCCCAACAACCGGCGGCTGTGGTTCGAGTTACCCTCTGGCCTGGGACGATTCCTGTTCGACAAGGGCTATGTCGGCGTCGACGGCATCAGCCTGACCATCGGTGAGGTTCGCCCGGAAAGCGCCACCCAGGGGCCGCGCTTCTGCGTCAACCTGATTCCCGAGACCCTGGCTCGCACCACCCTGGTGGACCGGGTGCCCGGCGACCACGTCAACATCGAGATCGATCCCCAGACACAGGCCATCGTCGAAACCGTCGAGCGGGTGCTGGCATCCCGCGGGATCTGAGTCTGCTACGCGGCTGATCGCTTCGTCGAGATGGCGTTGGCAGCTTGACTGGCGGTTGGCCCGCTAGTTGCTTATACAGGACTGACTGGCTGCCTGAGGGTATATCGCATCCCGTCTGAGATGTGAGTACCATAGTCGGCTTTTCTCGCGACCTTTCTCGCACCCTCCAGGACTATCGCCCCGTCCACGCGCGCAGGAACGAGCCCCATGCTGAAACGCCTGATCGACAACCAGTTCAAGCTGGCAGACAACAATACCAACGTGAAGACCGAGGTCATCGCCGGGATCACCACCTTCCTGACCATGGCCTACATCATCTTCGTCAACCCCAGCATCCTCTCCGAGGCGGGCATGGACTACGGCGCCGTCTTCGTCGCCACCTGCCTGGCCGCGGCCATTGGCTGTCTGATCATGGGATTATGGGCCAACTATCCCATCGCCCAGGCGCCGGGTATGGGGCTCAACGCCTTCTTTACCTACGGCGTCGTGCTGGGCATGGGCTACACCTGGGAAGCGGCGCTGGGGGCGGTATTCTTCTCTGGCTTTATCTTCCTGCTGCTCAGCCTCTTCAAGGTACGCGAGTGGATCATCAACTCGATCCCGCTCTCTCTGCGCCTGGGGATAGCGGCCGGTATCGGTTTGTTCCTGGCGATGATCGCGTTGAAGAACGCCGGCATCGTGGTCGCCAACCCGGCGACCTATGTCTCCCTGGGAGATCTCTCAGAGCCGGCGGCCATCTACGCGCTGCTCGGCTTCTTCGTGATCACCGCGCTGGCCTACCTGAAGGTTACCGGGGCAGTGATGATCGGCATTCTGGGCATCACCGTGATCGCCATGCTGCTGGGCCATAACGAGTACGGCGGCCTGATGTCTATGCCACCCTCCATCGCGCCGACCTTCATGGCGCTGGATCTTTGGGGGGCATTGGACGTCGCCATGCTCAGCGTGATTTTCGCCTTTCTGTTCGTCGACCTCTTCGATACCTCGGGTACCCTGGTGGGCGTGGCCCATCGCGGCAAGCTGCTCGATGAAAACGGCAAGCTGCCGCGTATCGGCCGCGCCATGATGGCCGATAGTAGCGCCTCCATGGCGGGTGCGGTGCTCGGCACCTCCACCACCACCAGCTACATCGAATCCACCGCCGGTATCGTCTCCGGCGGACGCACTGGTCTGACCGCCGTGGTGGTGGCTGCGCTGTTTTTGATCAGCCTGTTCTTTGCGCCGCTGGCGGGCTCCATTCCGGCCTACGCCACCGCCGGGGCTCTGCTCTACGTGGCCGTGTTGATGGCCGGCAGCCTGGCCCATGCCAACTGGGAGGACCCCACCGAAGCCGCACCGGTATTGATCGCTGCACTGGCCATGCCGCTGACCTTCTCGATTGCCGAGGGCATCGCGCTGGGCTTCATCAGCTACGCTGCCATCAAGACGCTCTCCGGTCGTTTTCAGGATCTGAACCCGGCGGTGATCGTGCTGGCGTTGCTGTTCGCGGCCAAGTTTCTGTTCCTCGACTGATTCCCTGATTGCACTCACTCACCGAGACCCGAATCGATGAGCATATACGGCGACTACATCAAGTCCGTGATCCGCACCGTCCCCGACTGGCCGCAGCCGGGGGTCAACTTCCGTGACATCACGCCGCTGCTGCAGAACAGTGCGGCTTTCCGCAAGCTGATCGACAGCTTCGTGCATCGCTACCAGGAGATGGACCTCGACGCTATCGCCGCCATCGATGCCCGCGGTTTCATTGTTGGCGCGCCGCTGGCCTACGAACTGGGCTGCAGCTTCGTGCCGGTGCGCAAGAAGGGCAAGCTGCCGTTCCGCACCATCAGCGAGACCTATACCCTGGAGTACGGCGAGGCCGAGGTGGAGCTGCACTCCGACGCTTTCAAGCAGGGGGATCGCATCCTGATCGTCGATGACCTGATCGCCACCGGGGGTACCATGCTGGCCGCCGCCAAGTTGATCACCCGCAGCGGTGGCCAGGTGGTGGAGACCGCCACCATTGTCGATCTGCCGGACCTTGGCGGTTCCCGACGCATTCACGAGGCGGGTTACAGCGTCTTCGCCGTCTGTTCCTTTACCGAGGACGAATGACCTCATGAGCAGCAACCGCTACCACAAGCACTTCACTGTCTCCTGGGACCAGTTGCATCGCGACGTGCGCGAGCTCTCTCATCAGCTGGTCGAGCGTGACTTCAAGGGTATCGTCGCCATCACCCGCGGCGGGCTGATACCCGCCGCGTTGATCGCCCGCGAGCTTAACGTGCGACTGATCGATACCGTCTGTATCAAGAGCTATGACCACATGGAGCAGGGTGGGCTTGACGTGATGAAGGGGGTCGACCATGACGGCGACGGATGGCTGCTGGTGGACGACCTGGTGGATACCGGCAAGACCGCGCGCAAGGTGCGCGAGATGCTGCCCCATGCCCACTTCGTCACCGTCTATGCCAAGCCCGAGGGCAAGCCGCTGGTGGACCAGTACCTCACCGAAGTGGCTCAGGACTGCTGGATCCAGTTCCCCTGGGACATGGGGGTGGCCTACGTCGAACCGTTGGTCGACCAGGCGAAGCGCTGAATCATGGCCTGTCCACTCCCCGACAGTTGGCAGCCGTGGCTGGGAGACGAATTCGAGGCGCCCTATATGCAGGCGCTGAGGGACTTCCTGGCGGGAGAAAAGGCGGCCAAGAAAGCGATCTATCCGCACTCTTCGGAGTGGTTTCGGGCCTTCGAGCTAACGCCGCTGCACGCCGTCAAGGTGGTGATACTGGGCCAGGACCCTTACCACGGCCCGAACCAGGCCCATGGGCTCTGCTTCTCGGTGCGCGCGGGAGTGCGCGTGCCGCCATCGCTTGTCAATATCTACAAGGAGCTCGCGGCAGATGTGGGTTTCCGACCGGTGGCGCATGGCAACCTGGAGTCCTGGGCACGTCAAGGGGTGCTGCTGCTCAACGCCTCGTTGACGGTGGAGCAGGGCAATGCCGGTTCCCATCGCGGTCGCGGATGGGAAATCTTCACCGACCGCGTCATCGCCGCGGTGAGCGAACACGCCAAACCCTCGGTGTTCCTGCTGTGGGGCAGCCACGCTCGCCAGAAGAAGGCGCTGATCGATGCGTCTCGCCACCTGGTGCTGGAGTCGCCGCATCCCTCACCGCTTTCTGCCCATCGCGGCTTCTTCGGCAACCACCACTTCTCCCTGGCCAATGCCTATCTGGTTGAGCATGGTCGCGCTCCCATCGACTGGCAGCTGCCGGAGACGCCTTAACCTCGGGGCACCATGCAGGTAGAATGATGTTCACGTTGTTGGCCTGGTCCATGCGACCAAGGTAGGCATCGTCTTCTGCCGCCCGTTCCCAATAGTGAAGAGGTCCGCCCATGAGCGTCCATGCCATCCAGCACCCTCTGGTCCAGCACAAGCTCGGCCTGATGCGTGAAGCCGGCATCAGCACCAAGAGTTTTCGCGAGCTGGCCGGGGAACTGGCCAAGCTGCTGACCTACGAGGCAACCCAGGACCTGGAGCTGCAGACCCAGCAGATCGATGGTTGGAGCGGAGAGAAAATTCCGGTGCAGCTGCTCAAGGGCAAGAAGGTCACCATCGTGCCGATCCTGCGCGCCGGTCTGGGTATGCTTGATGGGGTGACAGACCTGATTCCCAGCGCCCGGATCAGTGTGGTGGGGCTCTATCGCGATGAGGAAACCCTCGAGCCGGTGCCCTACTTCGCCAAGTTTGCGGGCGACCTTGACGAGCGCATGGCCATCGTCATCGATCCGATGCTGGCCACCGGCGGTACCATGGTGGCGACACTGGACATGTTGCGCGAGCGTGGCTGCAAGCACATGAAGGTGATCGTGCTGGTGGCAGCGCCCGAGGGAATCACGCGCGTCCAGAATGCGTATCCTGACATCGAGATCTATACGGCGGGTATCGACGACCACCTGGACGAGAACGGCTATATCGTGCCCGGTCTGGGTGATGCCGGCGACAAGATTTTCGGCACCCGCTAGCGTTCGCCTTTTCTTTCCTGCCTGCCTTTTTCCCTCGGCGCCGGTCCCGGGCGCACTCCAGAAGCGGCCGTGTTCATACCCGAACACGGCCGTCTTTGCTTTTCATCTCTCCTAAAGTTGTCCTCGTTTCGTCTAAAGTATAATTCCAAGATAAATAACTACAAATCAAGGGCCTACTGATATTTACAAGCTCCTGGGCCACCTGCGTGGTATTTTCGTTAAGCAACATGGGTGTCATCAAACTGCGCCTGCTCTATGGTGTTCGGACGTCGGCATGATCGTCGTCATACAAAAACGAACAACCGAGATTCACCATGTCATTGATCCTGGAAAATATTGATCTGACGGTAGGTGGCGCCACTCACGTCGCGGATGTGAACCTTGAACTGGAGCCCGGATCCTTCAACGTCCTGCTGGGACGAACCCTGGCCGGCAAGACCACCCTGATGCGGCTGATGGCCGGGCTCGACGCGCCTACCCGCGGCCGAGTGCTGATGGATGGTCAGGACGTCTCAGGAGTCTCGGTCCGCCATCGCAACGTGTCCATGGTGTACCAGCAGTTCATCAACTATCCCTCGCTGAGCGTCTACGACAACATCGCCTCGCCGCTGCGTCTCGCCAAGGTGAGCAGGGCCGAGATCGATAGGCGGGTTCGTGAAACCGCCGAAATGTTGCATATCGAACATCTTCTTGACCGCCTGCCTCTGGAGCTGTCGGGCGGGCAACAGCAGCGCACCGCCATGGGGCGAGCACTGGTCAAGGATGCCGATGTCGTGCTTTTTGACGAGCCGCTGGTCAACCTCGACTACAAGCTGCGTGAAGAGTTTCGTGAGGAGCTGCGCACCCTGTTCAGCGAGCGCCACTGCATCGCCGTCTACGCCACCACCGAGCCGGCAGAGGCCCTGGCCCTGGGCGGCCACACCGCGGTGCTCCACGAGGGGCGCTTGCTGCAGTACGGCCGCACCGACGATGTCTACCACCGTCCGCTGGATATTCTCACCGCCGAGATGTTCTCCGAGCCGCCCATCAATGTGATGCGCGGCATCATCTCGGGATCGGAGGTGACCTTCGACAAGCGCGTCCACTTTCCACTCACCGACGACCTGCGCACCCTCGCACCCGGCGAGTATCGCTTCGGGGTTCGGCCCGCGCATATCTCGCTTTCGCCGCGATCCGCCGATGATATCGAGGTAGAGATGGAAGTCGATATGGCAGAAATCAGCGGCTCCGAGACCTTCCTTCACGTCACCAGTGCGCTGTTCCACCTGACCGTTCATCTTGAGGGCGTCCACGAGTTCACGCCCGGCAAGGCGGTCAAGCTCTACATTCCCACCCGCAAGGTCTACGCCTTCGACCGCCAGGGTGCCGTGGTCCACATTCCGACCCACGCCGGGAGGGCATGACATGGCCGAGATCACTCTGAAGGGCCTGGCCCACACCTATGTGGCAGAGCCGTCCTCGCCTGCGGATTACGCCATCCGCGAGATGAACCACGTCTGGCACCAGGGTGGCGCCTATGCGCTGCTCGGTCCCTCCGGCTGCGGCAAGTCGACTCTGCTCAATATCATCTCGGGGCTGCTCGAACCCTCCAGCGGCGATGTGCTTTTCGACGGCGAGAGAGTCAACGCACTGCCTCCCGAGGCGCGCAATATCGCCCAGGTGTTCCAGTTCCCGGTCGTCTACGACACCATGACCGTCTACGACAATCTGGCCTTCCCGCTGCGCAATATCGGCACCCCCGCCGACAGGGTGCGCGAGCGGGTCATGGAAGTGGCCGATGTTCTCGAGCTGACCCCTCAGCTCAAACGCAAGGCCAAGAACCTCACTGCCGACGAGAAGCAGAAGGTCTCCATGGGGCGCGGCCTGGTGCGTGACGACGTCTCGGCGATCCTCTTCGACGAGCCGCTGACGGTCATCGATCCTCAGCTGAAGTGGAAGCTGCGTCGCAAGCTCAAGGAGATCCACCAGCGCTTCAATATCACCATGGTCTATGTCACCCACGACCAGCTTGAGGCGTCGACCTTTGCCGACAAGATCGCGGTGATGTACGAGGGACAGGTGGTGCAGTTCGGCACGCCCCGAGAGCTCTTCGAGACGCCCAACCACACCTTTGTCGGCTACTTCATCGGCAGCCCCGGGATGAACTTCCTCGAGGTCGAGCTTCGCGATGGCCGCGTGATGTCGGGGGAGCTGCCGTTGAACGTGTCCCCTGCCGTCCACGACGCCGTGGCGCAGGCAGGCTCGGCGAACATCAAGCTGGGCATCCGACCCGAGTTTGTCGAGGTGCATGCCGACCCGGTCGACGAGGCCATGGAAGCCCTGGTCGAGGACGTACAGGACCTCGGTACCTACGCGATCCTCTCGCTGCGGCTGGGGACTATCCCCTTCAAGGCACGCATCGAGGAGGACGACACCCTGCCTCGAGGCAAGGCCTGGCTGCGTTTTCCAATCGAGCATCTCGGCCTCTATGTCGACGAGTTCCGCGTGGAGATTCCCCATGAATAACAAGATCTACAACAACCGGGCCTGGTGGCTGATCCTGCCCATGCTGCTGCTGGTGGCCTTCTCGGCGATCATCCCGCTGATGACCGTGGTGAACTACTCCGTCCAGGATGTCTTCGACGCCAATACCCGGTTTTTCACCGGTGTGGAGTGGTTCCAGGCCACCCTTAATGACCCCGCGCTCCAGGCGGCGCTGGTGCGCCAGTTCGCCTTCTCGCTGACGGTGCTGGCCATCGAGGTGCCGCTGGGCATCGGCATCGCCCTGCTCATGCCGAAGAAGGGCTGGCAGGCCTCGGCGATTCTGATCCTGGTGACCATGCCGCTGCTGATCCCCTGGAACGTGGTGGGCAGCATCTGGCAGATCTTTACCCGTGGCGACATCGGCCTGATGGGCTGGGGCCTGCGCGAGCTGGGCTACGGCTACAACATCACCCGCAGCGCTGTGGACGCCTGGGGAACCATCATCCTGATGGATGTCTGGCACTGGACCCCCCTGATCGCGCTGCTCTGCTATAGCGGTCTGCGCTCCATCCCGGATGCTTACTACCAGGCGGCACGCATTGATCGTGCCTCGCGCTGGGCGGTGTTTCGCTACATTCAGATGCCCAAACTCACCAACGTGCTGGTCATCGGGATTCTGCTGCGTTTTATGCACTCGTTCATGATCTACGCCGAGCCCTTCGTGCTGACCGGGGGAGGGCCAGGCAACTCCACCACCTTCCTCAGTCAGTCACTGACCACCATGGCGATCGGGCAACAGGACCTGGGGCCCTCGGCGGCATTCTCGCTGATCTATTTCCTGATCATTTTGCTGGTTTGCTGGGTCTTCTACACCGCGATCATGAATCTCCAGAAAGACAAGCAACAGGACAAGGGAGGCGTGTCATGAACCACTCGATTCCTACCACGCCGGAAGCGGTACGCAAGCAGGCCGCGGCGACCGATGATCGCCGCCGCCGTCACGCCCGCCCGGTCTCCCGCCAGTGGCGTCGTCGCGGTCTGATGACCCTTTATATTGTCTTCGTGCTGCTGCCGGTCTACTGGCTGCTCAACATGTCGTTCCAGTCCAACAGCGAGATTCTGGGGACTCTGACCCTGTGGCCCCAGGACTTCACCCTGGAGCACTACGCCAAGATCTTCTCCGACTCGAACTGGTACATGGGCTACGTGAACTCCATTGCCTATGTGCTGATGAACATGCTGATCAGTCTGGCGGTGGCCCTGCCGGCGGCCTACGCCTTCAGCCGCTATCGCTTTATCGGCGACAAGCACCTGTTCTTCTGGCTGCTGACCAACCTGATGGCGCCGCCGGCGGTGTTCCTGCTGCCCTACTTCCAGCTCTACTACACCGTCGGGCTGTTCGATACCCATGTGGCCGTGGCGCTGGCCCACTGTCTCTTCAATATCCCGCTGGCGATCTGGATTCTGGAGGGTTTCATGAGCAGCGTACCCAAGGAGATCGATGAGACGGCGTTTATCGATGGTTACAGTTTCCCGCGCTTCTTCGTGAAGATCTTCATTCCCATGATCAGTTCGGGCATCGGCGTGACCCTGTTCTTCCTGTTCATGTTCTCCTGGGTGGAGCTGCTGTTGGCGAGCACCCTGACCTCCACCGGCGCCCAGCCCATCGGCTCGGTGATGACTCAGACCAAAGGGGCGTCGGGGATTGACTGGGGAGCGCTCTCCGCCGCCGGGGTACTGACCATTCTGCCAGGTATCGTGGTGGTCTACTTCGTGCGCAACCATATCGCCAAGGGCTTTGCCCTGGGCCGCACCTGAGGAGGAATGCGTCATGGAATGGATGGTATGGACCACGCCCACCGCGATCTTCTTCTCTGCCATTGCCGCCATTCTGGTGGGCATGACGGCCTGGGAGCTCGCCTCACCGACCATCGAGCGCAAGGGCTTTCTGCCTATCGCCACGACCCGCGGTGACCGGCTCTTTATCGGGCTGCTCTGCGCCGCCTATATCCACCTGATGGTGGTGGGCTTTACCTCACTCAGTCTCTGGCTGGCTCTGGGCATCTCGATCCTGTGGCTACTGATCCTGATGCGCTGGGGCTGACAGTAATGCAGGGAGCTGAATGCATGAACGTTCATGGACGAGCTATCACAACCGAAGAGGTCAATATGAAAGCGACAACAATGCGACTCTCTCTACTCGCTGCCGGTGTCATGCTGGCAAGCGGGGCGCTGCACGCCGACAACCATGATGCTCGCGCCATTGCCGAGCGACTGGTCGATGAGCATTTCCAGAACTCGACGCTGACCCGCGATGAGCAGATCGAGGAGCTGCTCTGGTTTGCCGAGGCAGCGGAACCGTTCCGCGGCATGTCCATCAACACCGTCGCCGAAGGGTTGACCACGCATATCTACGAGCGGGATGTGCTGGCGAGTGCCTTCAGCGAGCTGACCGGGATCGACCTCACCCACAACATCATCGGTGAGGGGGATGTGGTCAATAACATGCAGACCCAGATGCAGTCGGGTCGCAATATCTACGACGGCTTCGTCAACGACTCCGATGCCATCGGCACTCATATCCGCTATGGCACCACCATCAATCTCTCCGAGGCGATGCAGAACGAATGGGCTGACGTCACCCTGCCCAGCCTGGACCTCGACGACTTCATCGGCATCCAGTACACCACCGGCCCCGATGGCAGCATCTATCAGCTGCCCACCCAGCAGTTCGCCAATCTCTACTGGTTCCGCTATGACTGGTTCCAGCGCGAGGACCTCCAGGAACAGTTCCGGGATATCTATGGCTACGACCTGGGTGTGCCCACCAACTGGACAGCCTACGAGGAAATCGCCGAGTTCTTCACCGAGCACGTCGGCGAGATCGACGGCACCCGAATCTATGGGCATATGGACTACGGGCGTCGCGATCCATCTCTGGGCTGGCGCTTCCACGACTCCTGGCTTTCCATGGCCGGCATGGGCAGCGTCGGCGTCCCCTTCGGCAACCCGGTGGATGACTGGGGCATTCGTGTCGACGAGGAGAGCCGCCCGGTGGGGGCCAGCGTGACCCGCGGTGGCGGCACCAACGCGCCGGCCTCGGTCTTCGCCATGCAGAAAGCCGTCGACTGGCTTCGCGACTTCGCCCCCGAAGAGGCCCAGGGGATGACCTTCGGTGAAGCCGGCCCGGTGCCGGCCCAGGGGCAGATCGCCCAGCAGATTTTCTGGTACACCGCCTTCACTGCCGACATGACCGATCCGGGCCTGCCGGTGACCGACGACGAAGGCAATCCGCTGTGGCGCATGGCGCCGTCGCCGACGGGACCCTACTGGGAGGAGGGCATGAAGGTCGGCTACCAGGACGTGGGCTCCTGGACCTTCTTCGACTCGACCCCCGAGGACCGCCGCACCGCCGCCTGGCTGTTTGCGCAGTTCACCACTGCCAAGAGCGTCTCCCTGGAGAAGCTCATGGCCGGCCTGACACCGATTCGCGAGTCCGACATCTTCTCCGAGCAGATGACCGAGATGGCGCCGAAGCTGGGCGGCCTGGTGGAGTTCTACCGCAGCCCCAACGAGTCCAACTGGACACCCACCGGGACCAACGTACCTGACTACCCGCGCATGGCACCGCTGTGGTGGCAGAACCTGGCGCCGGTCATCAGCGGCGAGATCTCCCCTCAGGAGGGGCTCGATAACCTGGCGGGAGACATGGATAACGTCATGGCGCGTCTGGCCCGTGCCGGGGTGTTCGAGGTCTATGCGCCCCAGCTTAACGAGGAGCGGGAGGCCGAGTATTGGCTCTCCCAGCCGGGCTCGCCCAAGGCGAAACTCGACAACGAGATGCCTCAGGGCACTACCGTTCCCTACGACGAGATGATGGAGGCGTGGATGGCGGCTGGCACACGGTAACGGCCGATTGGCGGGCGCCTGGCGCCCGCCATGCTCCCGGCACTACCGGGAATCAGCAACGTGTGACCGGTTGCCCGAACGGGTCCCAGGCCCCGCTCGGTTACACCGAGCGGGGCCCTTTGCTTTCAGGAAGGGCAAGAGATGCAACTCAGACAGAATAATCTGCGTAAGCTGCCCCAGCGCTGTTTCGATGTCCTGGTGGTAGGCGGTGGTATCAACGGAGCCTCCGCGGCGGCTGCCATGAGCGGCAAGGGGGCTCGGGTGGCGCTGATCGACAAGGGCGACTTCGCCGGTAGCACCAGCATGCACTCCTCCAATCTGGTGTGGGGTGGCATCAAGTACATGGAGAGCGGCGACTTCGCTCTGGTGCGTAAGCTCTGCCGTAGCCGCAATCACCTGATCAAGAGCTACCCCTCATCGGTGAAGGAGATTCGTTTCCTTACCACCATCAACAAGGGGTTTCGCCACCATCCCCTGGTGCCTTGGGCGGGGACCTGGCTCTACTGGTTGATGGGCAGTTTCTTCACCCAGCGGCCCCACTATTTGAAGCCCTCTGCGTTACACAACCGGGAGCCGATCATCGACGTGGGTTCGGCGGTGGGCGGCTTCGAATACTCGGACGCCTATCTGCACGACAACGACGCGCGCTTCGTCTTCAATTTTGTTCGCGCGGCGCTGGATTTCGGCACCGTGGCGGCCAACTATGTCGAGTATCTGGCGTCGCGACGCGAGGAGGACGTCTGGATCACTCAGGCCCGCGACGTGATGACGGGCGATACCTTCGAGATTCGCTCAAAGGTTCTGATCAATGCGGCCGGCCCCTGGGTTGACCAGCTCAACCAGCGCTCCGGACAGAGTACCCAGCACCACCATGTCTTCTCCAAGGGCATCCATCTGATCGTCCCACAGCTCACCGACAGCCGTCGGGTGCTGGCCTTCTTCGCCGACGATGGGCGGCTTTTCTTCGTCATTCCCATGGGGCCACGCACCTGCATCGGTACTACGGACACCCGGGTCGAGACCCCCGAGGTAGGTGCGACGGAGGAAGACATTCGCTTCGTGCTCGATAACATCAACAAGCGCCTGGCGCTCTCGAAGCCGCTGGAGGCGTCGGATATCATCGCCACGCGCTGCGGTGTCAGGCCACTGGCCGTGAAGCCCAGTGGAGGCGGTGAGCGGGACTTCCTCAATCTGTCACGCAAGCATGCCATCGACCTCGACCGCCAGCAGGCCCATCTCAGCATTTTTGGTGGCAAGCTCACCGATTGCCTGAATGTGGGGGAAGAGGTGGTCGAGGCGGTGCGCGACCTGGGCATTGAGCTGCCCTACCCGGAGCAGCGCTGGTATGGCGAGCCAGACGCTTCGGTGCGCGAGGCCTTCATGCATCAGGCTCGGCTGATGGATCTGGACGCCATGACGGCCGAGCAGGCTTCCGAACCCCTCAGCCAGCGGCTGTGGCGGCGCTACGGGTCCCAGGCGCTCGAGATGCTCGAGGCGATACGCCAGGATGAACGCCAGGCCGAGGTGCTGATCGAAGGCACCGAGTATCTGCGGGTGGAGCTCGAGCAGGCGCGGCGCCGGGAGATGGTCACCCGGCTCGAGGATTTCCTGCGCCGGCGTTCGAAGGTCTCGCTGGTGGTGTCGGAGGACAGCATTCGGCGCTCCCCCGGCCTTCGCGAAGCCTGCGATATCCTGTTCGGCGACCAGGCCAGGGAACGGCTGGAAGAGTACTTGCAGGAGGAGTCGACGGAGACATATGAGGCACGGGTGAAGGAGAGAGGTTAGCAGGCCCATCGTCCGGGCGAGCGGAGGCTGCTAGAATGCCGCGCGCTTTCATCCCCTGATGTTTCCGGAGCCTTGCCATGAACGACACCGCGGCGTCGACGCCGACCGATTCCCTGCTCAAGACCCTGCTCACCGGCGCCCAGATGCTCTTCGTGGCCTTCGGTGCCCTGGTACTTGTCCCGCTGCTCACCGGGCTGGACCCCAGCGTGGCGCTGTTTACCGCCGGGGTAGGGACCCTGCTGTTCCACGGCATCACGCGCGTCACGGTGCCGGTGTTCCTGGCGTCATCGTTCGCCTTCATTGCACCGATCCAGGGTTCGGTGGCCAACTTCGGCATCCCGGCCACCATGGGCGGCCTGATGGCGGCGGGCCTGGTCTACGTGGTGATCTCCCAGGCCGTGCGCCTCAAGGGCACCGCCTGGCTGCATCGTCTACTGCCGGCGGTGGTGGTGGGGCCGGTGATCATGGTGATCGGCCTGGCACTGGCGCCGGTGGCGGTGAGCATGGCCACTGGTGAGACCAGCGACAACATCGGCTATGGCCCGGCGATCTTCCTCTCCATGACCAGCCTGCTGGTGACCCTGGTGTTGGCGGTGTTCGGCCGCGGTATCGTGCGGCTGATCCCGATCATGGGTGGCATCGTCACCGGCTATGTGCTGGCGCTGGTGATGGGCCTGGTGGACTTTACGCCGGTGCAGGAGGCGTCCTGGCTGTCTATCCCGGCATTTACCGCGCCGAGTTTCCACTGGGCGGCGATCCTGTTCATGATCCCGGTGGCCATTGCGCCGGCGGTGGAACATATCGGCGATATGGTGGCCATCGGCTCGGTCACCCGGAAGAACTACCTGGAGACGCCCGGTCTGCATCGCACCCTGCTGGGTGACGGTCTGGCCACCACGACTGCGGCGCTGTTCGGCGGGCCGCCCAACACCACCTACTCCGAAGTGACCGGGGCGGTGACCCTGACCCGCGCCTTCGATCCCAGAATCATGGTGGTGGCCGCCTGCATCGCCGTCGCGCTGGCCTTCGTCGCCAAGCTGGGGGCTCTGCTCCAGACCATCCCCGGCCCGGTGATGGGGGGCATCATGACCCTGCTGTTCGGCTCCATTGCCGTGGTGGGCATGAACACTCTGGTGCGCGCCGGTCATTCCCTGACCGCGCCGCGCAACCTGGTGGTGATCTCGCTGATCCTGGTGTTCGGTATCGGCGGCATGCAGCTGGGTGGCGGCCAGTTCACCCTTCAGGGAGTCAGCCTGGCCGCCCTGGTGGGTATTGTGCTGAACTGGGTGCTGCCGCGCGCGGAGGAAGACGAGTAGGACTCAATCTCGATAACGACGCACCAGATCCTGATAGGCATCGATGCGGCGGTCCCTGAGATACGGCCATATCCGCCGCACATCTTCGCCCCTGTCCATGTCCAGGGTCACCAGCAGCCGTTCGGCTTGCACCCCGGCGTGGGCCAGCAGCTCCCCCTGAGGGCCGGCGATGAAGCTGCCGCCCCAGAAGTCGATGCCGCGGCCAACGCCGGAGTGGTCCGGCTCGTGGTCGATCCGGTTGGCGACGACCACCGGCACGCCGTTGGCCACCGCGTGGCTGCGCTGGATCAACGTCCAGGCGTCCTTCTGGCGGGTCTTCTCGGCGTCGTCATCGGCGGGGTCCCAGCCGATGGCGGTGGGGTAGAGCAGCAGCTCGGCGCCGGCCAGCGCCATCAGGCGCGCCGCTTCCGGGTACCACTGGTCCCAGCACACCAGTAGGCCGAGTCGGCCTACCGAGGTGTCGATGGGCTGGAAGCCCTGGCCGCGGGAATCATCGGCGTCGCCCGGGGTGAAGTAGAACTTCTCGTAGAAGCCCGGATCATCGGGGATATGCATCTTGCGGTAGTGGCCCACCGCGCCTTGCTGGCGGTCATAGACCACCGCGGTGTTGTGGTAGAGGCCCGGCGCACGCCGCTCGAACAGCGAGCCCACCAGTACGATCTCGAGCTCGGCGGCCAGCGCCGCCAGGCGAGTGCCGGTGGGGCCGTCCAGGGGTTCGGCCAGGTCGAAGAGCTCGATGTCCTCGTACTGGCAGAAGTAGTGGGTGGCATGCAGCTCCTGGAGCAGGACCAGCTCGGCGCCGGCGGCGGCCAGCTCGCGGATGCCGGCCTCGCTCTCGGCGAGGCTTCGGGCCTTGTCGGGCCAGGCGGGCTGCTGGACCAGGCCGACCTTCAGTTGGCGGGGCATGATAAAGCCTCCTCGGTTGCTAAGTATCCGAGGCTTTCCGGCGACAGTCCTCCGAGGGGGCGCTATGCATACTTCCCTGTACGCTACCGACGCCATCCCTGGCGTAGGACCCTCTGCGGATTGTCCCCCGGCGCCTCTTGATTCAGGTGAGTGTGGCTAGGCTGCCCTTAGGCAGCTGCATGGTCAGGCAGTGCAGGCTGCCGTGCTGGCGGATCACGCTCAGGCAGTCGATGGGAATGATATCGCGCCCCGGGAAGGCGCCGGCCAGGGCGGTGAGCGCCCGGGTGTCGGCGGCGTCGCCGTAGGTGGGTACCAGCACCGCACCGTTGATGATCAGGAAGTTGGCATAGGTGGCCGGCAGGCGGTGACCGTCCACCGGGTCGAAGCAGGGGCGCGGCCAGGGCAGCGGCACCAGCCGGTAGGGCTCGCCGTCCCGGCGGCGCAGCGCCTTGAGCTCCGCCTCCATGGCGGCCAGCGCCGGGTAATGGGGGTCGCTCTCGTCGTCGCAGCGTACATAGGCAATGGTGGCCGGGTCGCAGAAGCGTGCCAGGGTGTCCACGTGGCTGTCGGTGTCGTCGCCTTCCAGGTGGCCGTTGGCCAGCCACAGCACCCGGGTCACCCCGAAGTCCTCGTGCAGCCAGTCCTCCACCGCCTGACGATCCAGGCCCGGGTTGCGGTTGGGATTGAGCAGGCAGGCGTCGGTGGTCAACAGGGTGCCGGCACCATCGCTCTCCAGTGCACCGCCTTCCAGAACCAGGCCACGTTCGCTGACCGGGCAGGCGTAGACGCCGGCATCGACCAGGCGGCGGGTCAGGCTATTGTCCCGGGCGGCGGGGAACTTGCCGCCCCAGCCGGTGAAGACGTAGTCGTATAGCCGCAGCGTACCGCTCTCTTCCACGGCCAGGGGGCCATGATCACGGGCCCAGGTGTCGTCGGCCGGTGCCACCACCAGGTGGAGACCCTTGGCTGGGACGCCCAGCGCGGCGAAGCGGCTGGCCAGGTGGGTTCGGGTGGCAGTATCGGGGACGCTGACCAGGACGCGCTGGTAGCGTGCGATGGCGACCACCATGGCCTCCATCGTGGCCTCGATACGCTCGAGCATGGGGCCCCAGTCGCTGTCGGGGCTGGGCCAGGTAAGCTGGACGGCATCCTGGGGATGCCATTCGGGAAGCAGGCGTTTGGCCATGGTCTGAGAAAGTCCCGCTGGGTGGATCGTTGGGTCAGGTCGCGAATGTAGGCATCAATGCGCAACGATGCAAGTGGCGGCGCTATCACCCAACGCCGCTCCGCGAAGTGCCTTATGTCACGGTGCAAATCCACGGCAAGGCGTGGACGTCCCGGTGCAGCGGCAGATAAAAAGCCTTACCATGGGCGCCCGCTGACAAGGAATGCCCCCATGCTTGACCGCCTGCCTTTTCTGATCGGGTTGCGCTATGTGCGCGCCAAGCGCCGCAACCACTTCATCTCCTTCATTTCGCTGACCTCCATGCTGGGCCTGATGTTGGGCGTCGCCGTATTGATTCTGGTGCTCTCGGTGATGAACGGCTTCGACCACGAGCTGCGCACCCGCATTCTCGGCATGGTGCCCCACGCCAAGATCGAGTCGCGAACCGGCATGGTGGAATGGGAGTCCCTGGCCGCGCGGCTGATGGAGCGAGAGCGGGTGATTGGTGCCGCCCCTTATGTAGAGCAGCAGGGAATGTTCTCGGTGGGGGGCCGGAACGAGGGCGCCATGGTCAACGGTATTCACCCCGAGTGGGAGGGCCGCGTTTCGATCATCGGCAACCATATGCAGCAGGGAGAGCTGGACGACCTGCAGCCGGGGGAGTGGAACATCGTGCTGGGCTCGATCCTGGCCCGCCGGCTGGGGGTCGGGGTCGGTGACGCTGTGACCCTGCTGGTGCCGGAGGCCTCGATCACGCCGGCCGGGGTCTTTCCGCGGCTCAAGCGCTTCACGGTGAGCGGGGTGTTCAGCGTTGGTGCGGACCTGGACGCGGCCCTGGCCTACGCCAACATCGAGGACATGCAGACGCTCGGCCGCTTGGGCAACGCGGTGGGCGGCCTGCGGCTGGAGCTCGACGATCTTTTCCAGGCCAGCGCAGAAACGCGCAGCATCGTCAACGAGCTGGGCCCGGGCTACCACGGCGCCGACTGGACCTTCTCCCACGGCAACCTGTTTCAGGCGATCCAGATGGAGAAGCGCATGATAGGACTTCTCCTCACGGTGATCATCGCCGTGGCGGCCTTCAATATCGTGTCGACTCTGGTGATGGTGGTGACCGACAAGCATGCCGATATCGCCATCCTGCGGACCATCGGTGCCACGCCGCGCTCGATCATGGGCATTTTCATTGTCCAGGGGTTGGCCATCGGAGTGATCGGCATCCTGGTTGGCGTGGTGCTCGGCGTGCTGCTGGCGTTGACCATCTCCAATATCATCGACGGCGTCGAGAGTCTGTTCGGCATCCAGTTCCTCGACGCCGGGGTCTACTTTATCAGCAACCTGCCTTCCCGCCTCGACTGGACGGACGTGCGCGATATCGTCGCATCGGCGCTGGTCCTGACCTTCCTTTCCACCCTCTATCCGGCCTGGCGGGCGGCCAAGGTCCAGCCGGCGGAGGTGTTACGCTATGAGTGAGACGACCATGCAAGCCACAGCCGAGCAGGGCGCCCGCGCGGTACAGGGGAGTACCATGCTGGAGTGCCTCGACCTGACCCGTGTCTACAGCGAAGGTCCTCAGGATGTCACTGTGTTGGACGGCCTGGCGTTGACCGTTTACGCCGGTGAGCGGGTGGCCATCGTCGGCAGTTCCGGTTCCGGCAAGACCACCCTGCTCAATCTGCTGGGCGGCCTCGATCAACCCACTCGTGGCGAGGTGCGTATCGCCGGTGAGTCGCTGCTGACGCTGGGCGACGCGGCCCTGGGCCGGTTCCGCAACCGGCATATCGGCTTCGTCTACCAGTTCCACCATTTGCTGGCCGAGTTCACCGCGCTCGAGAATGCCGCGCTGCCGCTGATCGTGCGTGGGCAGCGCAAGAAGGAGGCCGAGGCCCGTGCCCGCAAGCTGCTGGAGAGGGTGGGCATGGCCGAGCGCGCCGATCACAAACCCGGCGAGCTCTCCGGCGGAGAGCGTCAGCGGGTGGCCATCGCCCGCGCCCTGGTCACCGACCCTAGCCTGGTACTGATGGACGAGCCCACCGGCAACCTGGACCAGTACACTGCGGCCAGCATTCTGGCGTTGATGGATGAGCTGGCGCGCTCCTCTGCCTGTGCCTTCGTGATCGTGACCCACGACCTGGCCCTGGCGGCCCATCAGGACCGGGTCATGCGGCTGGACGAGGGGCGCCTGACAGAGCAGCCGCGGCCCTCAACGGCTGACTGAGCCCTCTTCCTTCCGGCACGATGTGATCATCTGGCAACAACCAACGGCCGGCCCCTCAGGGGTCGGCCGTTTGCGTCGGCGAGACAGCAGGACACTAGAGTGGATCATCCTCGCCGGGTGCCTTGCGCCGCCGCCGACGTGCCCTCCAGCTGCGCGAAACCTGCCAGCGCCAGATCAGCCGGATCATCAGGTTGCCAAGCAGCGCCAGGACAATAGCGTTGGCCACCGAGCCCACCGCCAGGGCGGGCAGGATGTCGACCATCTGCTCGGCGATCCAGCGGGTGGAGAGTCGCTCCGGCACCTGGCGGGCCGGCGTGTTCATCAGCCAGGCACCTACCCGGTAGTTGCCATAGAAGATCAGCGGCATGGTCAGCGGGTTGGTGATCCACACCAGGCCCACGGAGAGCGGCAGGTTGGCGCGGGCCAGCCAGGCGCCCAGGGCCGCTATCGCCATCTGGAAGGGAATCGGTAGCATGGCGCTGAACAGACCCACCGAGAAGGCGTTGGCCACGCTACGTCGACTTAGCACCCAAAGGGTGGGGTTGCCGATGAGATGGCTCATGAAACGCAGCGAGCGCTGGCGCCTGAGCGTCTCTGGGTGGGGCAGGTAGCGCTGGAGTAAGCGGCGCGGCATGTTGTCAGGCTCGCAGCTTCTTGACGCAGGCTATTATCCATACAAGAGCCTGCCTCCGCCATGGCGGCGCTTCTCTTCAGGGCGCCGTGCACGGGCAGTCATGCACCAACCTGGAGCAAGGGAATGCGACCTGGAATGGCCATCCCTCTTGCCCTGGCCGTGCTCTGCGGTTTAGGGCTTGGCAGCCGCCCACCCCCGGGACTGCTCGAGGGTCTCGGGCTCCTCGCCCTGCTGGTGCTGGCTCTGAGATGGCCGACAGGTTGTCTGCTGCTCACGGTGCTGGTGGGGATTACCTCAAGTCTGTTGCTGGCCCGCGGGGCCAGCCTGCCCGAGGGACTGGTCCGGGAGGATCTCGCCGTGGAGGGGCGCTTGGTGGCCGTCACGCAGGAGCCCAGGTTGTCCCGTCTGACGATGGAGGTCATGGCGTGTCGCCCGATGGTAGAAGGGCGTCCCGGCTGCGATCGCCTGCGGCGGGTGAGATTGAGCGCCTTCGAGGCACCGCTCATGCAGCCTGGCGAGCGCTGGGCCTTCGCCGTCCGTCTGCGTCCGCCGGCGGGCTTCGCCAATCCCCACACCTTCGACTATGAGGCTTGGCTGTGGCGCGAGGGCATTCAGGCGACCGGCCATGTTCGCCGCGAGCCGCCGCCGCGGCGGCTGGCCGAGTCCGCCCCCGGGCTGCGCGAGCGGGCCCTGACATATCTGGCGTCACGTGCGCTTCCGCCCCGCGCCGAACGCTGGCTGGCGGCACTGACCCTGGGCGCCGGCGAGCGGCTGACCGACGAGGATTGGGCGCTGCTCAATGCTAGCGGCACCACCCACCTGATGGTGATCTCGGGTCTCCACGTGGGGCTTGTGGCAGGCTTCGCCCTGCTGCTGGGTCGCGGGGCGGCTCGGTTGGTTACGCCGGGGCGTTGGCGATTGGCGGTATGGCCCTGGTGGCTGGCCGGCGCCGCGGCGGCGGGCTATGCAACCCTCTCGGGACTGGCGCCGCCGGCGCTGCGTGCCCTGGTGATGGCGCTGGTGGGCCTCTGGGTGGCCAGCGGGCGACATGCCCCGGGCCCCTGGCAGGGGTGGTGGCTGGCGCTGGCCATGGTGCTGTTGATCGACCCGCTTAGCGCCTGGCGTCCAGGGCTATGGCTCTCCTTCCTGGCAGTGGCCCTGCTGATCCTGGCCTGGCAGGGCCGGCCACGTCCCCGGGGGTGGCACGGCTGGCTATGGGCGCTGGTCAGGACCCAGCTGTTGCTGGCGCCGCTGATGGCGGCGGCAGTGCTGCTGGCATTCGCTCGTCTGGCGCCAGCGGCGCCGCTGATCAATCTGGTCGCTGTGCCCGTGGTGAGCAGCCTGCTGGTGCCGCTGGGGCTGCTGGGCTGGCTGCTGACTCCCTTGACGCCACTCTCGGCGCTGTGCTGGTGGCTGTTCGTCCACCTAACGGAGGCGCTGGCCTGGTGGCTGGAGACGGCGGTGGTCTGGCTTCCCCTATGGCTTCCCGAGCCGGCGCTGGTGACGCCCCTGGCGCTCTGCCTGGCGCTGGTGGCGCTGCTCTGGGCGCTGCCCGGGCTGTCGGCTCCGCTGCGCATGGCGGGCAGTCTGGCACTGGCCGCAGTAGCCATGGGGCTTGCGCCATCCGCCATTCCCCATGGCCAGTTGGAGGTGCGGGTCCTGGATGTCGGGCAGGGGCAACTGGTGGAGCTGCGGACTGCGGGTTATCGTGTGCTTTATGATGCAGGGCCGCGTTTTGCTTCGGGTTTTGCTCCGGTCAGCGTGCTGTGGCCTCCGGGGCAGCGCTTCGACGAGGTCATCGTCAGTCACGACGACCTCGACCACGCCGGCGGTGTGGCACTGCTGGATGAGCGTCACCGGGTGGGTCGTTTCCTGGCACCGCCCGGCGAGGCCATTGGCGTTCCGTTCACGACATGTCGGGCCGGGGAGCGCTGGGAACGAGACGGTATCCACTTTCGCTTCCTGTGGCCGCCGCAAGAGACCGACGCGTTCACCAGCAACGACCGCTCCTGCGTGCTGGAGGCAAGCGTAGGCGGGCAGCGCCTGCTGATCACTGGCGACGTGGGACGTCGGGTGGAGCGTGCCATTCTGCTCGACGCCGAGGGGCCGCTGACGCTGCTGGTGGCCGGCCACCATGGCAGCCACACCAGTTCTGGCCCTCAGCTGGTCCAGTGGCTTACCCCGCGTCATGTGGTCTACAGTGCCGGTCGGCGCAACCCTTTCAGTCATCCCCACGACGACGTGGTAAGACGCTTTCGGGCGGCGGAGAGCTGCCAATGGAGCACCGCGCTGGATGGGGCCCTGACCTTCCGGCTCGGAGGCGGCCCGCAGCGGTCCGTTGACAGTACGCGGCGTCAGCCCTGGCGGTGGGGCGGTGTCGGAGCCGACTGCCTTGCGTTAGAATCGCCGTGAGATCGGGAACACGGATAACGCGGCATCTTCGAGGGAAACTGCATGGACATGATGGAGGCCCTGATCGCTGGAGGCTGGCTGATGTTGCCGCTGCTCGGCTGCTCCCTGCTGGCCACGGTGATCATCATCGAACGCCTCTGGACCCTGCGCGCCGCGCGTATCGCCCCCCGGGGGCTCGGTCAGGAGGTCTGCACCCTGGTCGCCCGTGGCCAGATCAATCTCTTCTGGCTGGAGAGTCACTCGCCGCTGGGTGGGGTGCTGGCCGCAGGCATGCGCAACGCCCGGCTAGGGCATGAGCAGGTGAGGGCTCGACTGCAGGAAGCAGGCACCGCGGTCATCCACGACATGGAGCGCTTCCTCAGTCCGCTGGGCACCATTGCGGCCATCGCCCCCCTGATTGGCCTGCTGGGGACGGTGGTGGGGATGATCGAGGTCTTCTCGGTGATCGTCGCCGGCGACGGCGCCAGCCGAACCGCTGACCTGGCCGGCGGCATCTCCCGAGCTCTGGTGACCACCGCGGCGGGTTTGACCGTGGCGATCCCGGCCCTGATGTTCCATCGTTACTTCCTGCGCCGCATCGAAGACATTACCGTGCGCATGGAGGAGCAGTCGGGCCAGGTGGTGGAGTTCCTCGCCCACTACGGCGGCGAGCTGACCCTGGCCGAGCGCCACGAGCCCGCTGGAGAATCCGTTGCAGAGGATGATCGCCTCGAAGCCGACGGCCGTCTGGCTCCCCGGGTGAAGCGCCCGTGAGGTTTCCGCGCCCCCGGCGTGATCCGGTAGAGGTGAATCTCACGCCGCTTATCGATGTGGTGTTTCTGCTGCTGATTTTCTTCATGGTCTCCACCACCTTCGAGACCCGTCAGGCGCTGGAGCTTGAACTGCCCGAATCGACCAGCGGAGTGGCAGCCGAGGTTTCGCCGGTCACCGTAGTGATCACGGCAGCCGGCGTTTACCGGCTGGGTGAGCGTGAACTGTCTCCGGCCGAACTGCCCGGGGCGCTGGCCGCCGAGGCCGAGCAGGCCCGCGAGCTCGGCCTGGTCGTGGAGGCCGACGGCCGCGCCAGCCACGCCAGCGTGGTGCGCGTCCTGGACGAGGCCAGCCTGCAAGGCATCCAGCGGGTGCGCATCGCCACCACCGAGAGTCGCGCGAGCGAGACCACATTCCCACAAGCGGAGACGCCGTGAACACGGACGGGACACCTCAACACTCGGGCTGGACGCTGTACAAGCGCCTGCTGAGCTATGTGCGCCCTCACTCGCGCTCCTTTGCCCTGGCGATCGTCGGGTATGTCATCTATGCCGCCTCCAGTACTGCGCTGGCCGAGATGATGAAGCGACTGATCGATGGTATCCAGGACCCTGACGCCAGCTTTCGGCTCTTCCTGCCAATGTTCGTGGTGGGCATGTTCGCGGCCCGCGGGCTGGGGACCTTTCTCGGTACCTATTTCATGAGCAACGTGGCCCGCAACGTGGTCCACACCCTGCGCTGCAACGTCTTCAATCACATGCTGCACCTGCCGGGGCGTTTCTTCGACAGCCATTCCAGCGGTCACCTGATCTCGCGGGTCACCTATCACGTGGAGCAGGTGACGGGGGCAGCCACCAAGGCGCTGACCATCCTGCTGCGCGAGGGGCTGTTTGTCATTGGCCTGGTGAGCTATCTGCTGTGGACCAACTGGATGCTGACCCTGCTGTTCCTGACCGTGACCCCGCTGATCGGCTTTGTGGTCAGCTATGCCAGCAAGCGCTTCCGGCGTATCTCGGCGCGGATCCAGGCCTCCATGGGAGACGTCACCCATGTGGCCTCCGAGGCACTCTCCGGCTATCGAGTGGTGCGTACCCATGGCGCCGAGACCTTCGAGAAGGCCCGCTTCGCGGCGGCCAGCGAATACAACCGCCAGCAGAGCATGAAGGAGGCACTCACCAAGGCGGTCAGTACCCCGATCATCCAACTGCTGGTGGCCCTGGCCCTGGCCGTGCTGGTGTGGCTGGCCATGTCCCCGGCGCTGATGGATAACATGACGGCCGGTGAGTTCGTGGCCTTCATCACGGCGGCTTCGCTGATGGCCAAGCCGGTGCGTCAGCTCACCGAGATCAACAGCGAGATCCAGAAAGGCCTGGCCGCTGCCGCCGAGCTGTTCGGCCTGCTGGAGGTGCCCGCCGAACGCGACGAGGGCCAGCATGAGCCCCAGCGTCTCGAGGGCCGGGTGCATCTCGAGGGCGTGCGCTTTCGCTACGCCGAGGGCCAGCCCGAAGTGCTAAAAGGGATTGATCTAGAGGTGGCCGCAGGGGAGATGATTGCCATTGTCGGCCGTTCGGGCAGTGGAAAATCGACCCTGGTGGGGCTATTGCCACGCTTCTATCGGCCCACCGAGGGGCGAGTGCTGGTCGACGGCGTGCCCTTGGACGATTACCGTCTGGCGCCCCTGCGCCGTCAGATTGCGCTGGTCTCCCAGCAGGTCACCCTGTTCAACGCCAGCATCGCCGACAACATCGCCTACGGGGTGCCGGATGCCGACCCGGCAGCCATTGAGGCTGCCGCTCGGGCCGCTCACGCCCACGAGTTCATCGAGCGCCTGCCCGGCGGCTATGCCACCGTGGTGGGTGACAACGGGGTGATGCTGTCGGGCGGTCAGCGCCAGCGCCTGGCCATTGCCCGCGCCATCTTCAAGGACGCGCCGCTGCTGATCCTCGACGAGGCGACGTCGGCACTGGACACCGAATCCGAGCGCCATATCCAGGCGGCTCTGGAGGAGGTGTGCAAGGGGCGCACCACCCTGGTGATTGCCCACCGCCTCTCGACCATCGAGCGTGCCGATCGCATCCTGGTGATGGAGCAGGGTGAGGTGATCGAGCAGGGCAGCCACGCCGAATTGCTGGCCCGCGGCGGCGCCTACGCCGCGCTGCATCGCCTGCAGTTCCAGGACGCGGAGCCGACATGAGGGGAGTGGGGGAGCGCTGGCTGGAGGCGGCCTATTCGGGGTCGCCCTGGCTTGCTCTCCTGCGTCCTCTGGAGAGACTCTATTGCGCAGCGGTGGCGCGTCGCAGGCTCGCCTATGCCGCAGGCCGTCGAGAGGTATGGCGAGCGCCGGTGCCGGTGATCGTGGTGGGGAACCTGACCCTGGGGGGGACCGGAAAGTCACCGCTGGTGGCCTGGCTGGTGCGTCATCTATCCGCCAAGGGCTGGCGACCGGGCATCCTCTCCCGGGGCTATGGGGGCAAGAACGGCGTTCATCCACTACTGATCGACGACCGGACGCCAGCGGCACAGTGCGGTGACGAGCCGCGCATGCTGGCCGACCAGACCGGCGTGCCGGTCGTGGTAGACCCTAACCGTCCGCGTGGCGCGCGTCGCCTGCTGGTGACAGGCTGCGATATCCTGGTCAGCGACGACGGCCTCCAGCACCTGTCCCTCGCCCGAGACCTCGAGCTAGTGGTGGTGGACGGCGTTCGAGGCTTTGGCAACGGCCACTGCCTGCCGGCTGGCCCTCTGCGCGAGCCTCTCTCGCGCCTGGAGGGCGTCGATGCCGTGGTCATTAACGGCGAGCCGCGATTCGCGCCGCCGTCCGGCGCCTTCACCATGCGCCTGGCGCCTACTGCCTGGCGGGGACTTGGCGATGGTGGGCGCCTGCCGCTGGCGCCGCTGCCGTTTTCTGCGCCGGTGCACGCCGTGGCAGGCATCGGCCGGCCAGCGCGCTTCTTCGAGACCCTCGAGGAGCTCGGTGTCGCGGCGTTGCCGCATCCCTTCGGCGACCATCACGTCTATCGCAGCGAAGACCTCGCCTTCGACGACGGTCGGCCGCTGGTGATGACCGCCAAGGATGCTGTGAAGTGCCGGGGGGTAGCCCCCGCCGACAGCTGGGTGCTGGAGGTGGAGGCTGCCCCCGAGACTGGCTTTTCCGACTGGCTCGACGGACGCCTTGCGCGGCTGGTCGAGTCCGGCCCCGAATCGAATTCGCGATCCGGCAGCGTGCCGGCTCGCCATCAGGAGTGAGGTAAACACGATGGATAAGGAACTGCTGGCCATGCTGGTCTGCCCGCTGTGCAAGGGCAAGCTCAAGTACCAGCGCGAGGCCGAGGAGCTGCTCTGCCTGTTCGACGGACTGGCCTATCCGGTGCGCGATGGTATTCCGGTTATGCTGCCCGAGGAGGCGCGTCAGCTCAGCGTCGACGAGAAGCTCCACGACTCGCCTGGACGCATGGGAGAGGCCTGATGGCCGAGCGCGATTTCATCGCCGTCATTCCGGCGCGCTTCGCTTCCTCGCGGCTGCCCGGCAAGCCCCTGGCTCAGATTGCCGGCCAGCCCATGGTCGCCCACGTCTGGCGGCGTGCCTGTGAAAGCCGCGCCACCCGAGTGGTGGTCGCCACCGACGACGCCCGTATCGAGACGGCCCTGGCGGAGCTCGGCGCCGAGGTGCTGATGACTCGCCCCGATCATCCCACCGGCACCGACCGTCTGGCCGAGGTAGCCGACCGACTGGGCCTGGCCGACGACGCCGTGCTGGTCAATGTGCAGGGCGATGAACCGCTGATTCCGGCGACGCTGATCGACCAGGTGGCCGATCGGCTGTTCGATGACCCCGAGGCCTCCATCGCTACCCTGGCCGAGACGATCAGCGACGTGGAGACCCTGTTCAATCCCAATGTGGTGAAGGTGGTGCGCGCGCTCTCTGGACGCGCCCTCTATTTTTCTCGGGCGCCCCTGCCCTGGGATAGAGAGGCCTGGGATCGAGACGCATTCGCCGCCCGCCCCGAGCGGCTCGAGATCGACGCCTGGCTCCGTCATATCGGCCTCTACGCCTATCGGGCGGGGTTTCTGGCCGAGTATGGCGACTGGACACCCTCGCCCCTGGAGCACCTCGAGCACCTCGAGCAGCTGCGGGCTTTGCATTACGGTCACGCCATTCAGGTGGCGCTGGCCCGGGAGCCGCATCCCGCCGGCGTCGATACCGTCGAGGATCTGGCCCGGGTGCGTGCGCTGATGGAAACCGCTGACGACAGGGGAGATGACTGATGCGCGTCCTGTTTGTTTGCCTGGGGAACATCTGTCGTTCACCCACCGCCGAGGGGATGTTCCGGCGGCTGCTGGACGATCGCGGCCTGGCCCATCGGGTCCAGGTCGACTCCTGCGGCATCGGTGACTGGCACGTGGGCAAGGCGCCGGATCCACGTGCCCATGAGGCGGCCGCCCGTCGCGGTATCGATCTCTCGGCCCTGCGTGCCCGGCAACTGGCCGCCGATGACTTCGCTCGTTTCGACTATCTGCTGGCCATGGATCATGACAACCTGGCGGCGATGCGCGCCTTGGCACCGGCCGGATTCGAGTCCCACCTTGGCCTTTTCCTCGACTTTGCCGGTCCGCCTGACCGCGCCGTGCCTGACCCCTACTACGGCGGCGAACAGGGATTCGACGAGGTGCTCGATCTGGTGGAGCAGGGGGCCCTTGGCCTGTTGGCCGAGATCGAGACGCGCCTGGAGCCGCGTCCTTGAGTCCGGTGCTCACGCGCGAGCATGACCTGACGGCAGACAATACCCTGGGCCTGCCCTGCGTGGCAGAGCATTTCGCTGCCCCTGACAGCCTGGCCGAGCTGCATGCGGCTCTGGCCGAGGCCCGTGCCCATGGTTGGCCGCTGACCCTGCTGGGCGGCGGCAGCAATCTGATCCTGCCGGAACGGCTGACAGGACTGGTCATTCGGCTGGCCATGGACCGCTGGTGGATCGAGGAAGGTGAGGGCGAGACAGTGCGGGTCCACGCCGAGGCGGGGGTGATCTGGCATCAGCTGGTCATGGCGCTGGCCGAGCGGGGCCTTTGGGGCACCGAGAACCTGGCGCTGATCCCGGGACACTGTGGCGCGGCGCCGATCCAGAATATCGGCGCCTACGGTGTCGAACTCGGCGACGTGCTGGAAGCGCTTCAGGTGGTGGACCTGACGGACGGTCGAGCGGCGTGGATGACATCCGAGGAGTGCGCCTTCGGCTATCGCGACAGCGTCTTCAAGGGGCGGCTGGCGGGGCGGGTGGTGATCACTCGCCTGGTTGTCAAGCTGTCGCGATTGGCGGTCCCGCGCCTTGGCTACGGCAACCTGGCCGCCCGGGTCGGCGTCTCGCCCGGCCCGCTCGAGGTGGCCGAGGCGGTGTGTGCCATTCGTCGCAACAAGCTGCCCGATCCGGCGCGGCTCGCCAACGCCGGCAGCTTCTTCAAGAATCCCCTGGTGTCGGGCAAGCAGGCCGAACGGCTGCTCGCCGAGCATCCCACCATGCCGCATTTCCCCCAGCCCGATGGTCGAGTCAAGCTGGCCGCGGGATGGTTGATTGACCAGTGCGGTCTCAGGGGCCTCCGCGAGGGCCACTTCGGTGTCCATGATCGCCAGGCACTGGTGCTGGTGCACTTCGGCGGCGGCAGTGCCGGCGGACTGCTCGCTTTTGCCGACCGGGTAACCGATACCGTGCGCGAGCGCTTTGGCGTGCTGCTGGAGCGGGAACCACGCCTGGCCGGTGACCCTCGACGGTAGCGATGGGCCTGACGGCTTGACCGGAAGCGACAGCGCCCGCAGCACATGGCTGCGGGCGCTGTTGCTTCAGGGGAGAGAAGCGGGGCTTCAGCCCTGCTTGCCCTCCTGGGCCTTGGCTTCCAGCTCACGACGGCGGATCTCCCGCGGGTCGTTGTGAGCACGCCGACGACGACGGTTGGCGCGGCGCTCCTCTGGCGTTTCCTCGGCCTTGGCTTCCTCCGGCTTCGTTTCTGCCTTGGGCTCTGACGTTTCTTCGGGCTTCGCCTCGGGTTTCGCTTCGGCCTTTGGCGCTTCCGCTTTAGGCTCGGCCTTGGGGGCGTCGGCTTTTACATCGGCCTTGGAGGCGTCGGCTTTTACATCGGCCTTGGAGGCGTCGGCTTTTACATCGGCCTTGGAGGCGTCGGCTTTTACATCGGCCTTGGGGGCGTCGGCTTTTACATCGGCCTTGGAGGCGTCGGCTTTTACGTCGGCCTTGGGGGTGTCGGCTTTTACGTCAGCCTTGGGGGTGTCGGCTTTTACGTCAGCCTTGGGCACTTCCGATTTAGGCTCGGCCTTGGGCGCTTCCGCTTTAGGCTCGGCCTTGGGGGCTTCGGGCTTGGCTTCAGCCTCAGGCGCTTCCGCTTTTACGTCGGCCTTGGGCGCTGACGTTTCTTCGGACTTGGCCTCGGGCTTCGCTTCGGCTTCAGGCTCTGCCTTGGAGACTTCAGCTTTCACGTCAGCCCTGTGGGCATCGGCTTTCACCTCGGCCTTGGGCGCTTCCGCTTTAGGCGCGGCCTTGGGCGCTTCCGCTTTAGGCGCGGCCTTGGGCGCTTCCGCTTTTACGTCGGCCTTGGGTGCTGACGTTTCTTCGGGTTTGGCCTCGGGCTTCGCTTCGGCTTCAGGCTCGGCCTTGGGGGCGTCGGCTTCTGCTGCCTTCTTCGCCTCCGGCTTGAGCTCCGCCTTGGCTTCGGGCTTGGCAGCTTCGACCTTGTCCGACTGCGGGGCGTCGACTGTTGCTTCCGGTTGAGCCTCGACCGGTTGAGCCTCGACGGCTTCTGCCTGGAGCCGCAGCTGCTCGGCCTCGGCCTTGGGGTTGATGGCGTGCTGACGGCTGCGATTGCGCGGATTATTGCGAGTGCGCTTGGGTTTGCCATCGTCTACCGGCATCTCGACGCTGGCTGCTTCGCCCTTTCCTTCGGCCGGCTTCTCGACAGGACGCTCGTCGCGCTTGTCGCTGCCGCGGGACCGCCGAGCGTCGGCACGGGGTTTCTCATCCCGTGACTTCTCGTTGCGAGCCTTCTCGTCTTTCGGCTTTTCGTCTCGGGGCTTTTCTTCCCTGGGCTTTTCGTCGCGAGTCTTGTCATCCCGGGGCTTTTCATTACGAGCCTTGGGCGCCTCCTGCTGACGCGTCTGGCGAGGGTCGTCCTGGCGTCCGCGACCACGGCCACCGCGGCCGGCGTTGCCGCGATTGTCACGGTTTTCGGCGTTATCGGTCCCGCTATCGCCGCGATCATTCTCCTGGCGCGGGGCGCTGCGGCGCTCATCATTGCGCGGACGACGCTGACGGTTGGTGTTGCGGCCGCTGCGTTCATCATCGCGCTGCGAAGATTTGCGAGCGTCGTTATTGTCGCGCGACGCCTCGGCGCGGGCGGGCGTCTTCTGACCACTGTCGGCCGGAGTGTCGTCACCGCCCAGCAGCTTGGCAAGGCCCTTGACCAGGCGGCCCAGTACGCCGGCCTGAGGCTCGACGACAGGCTGATGCACTACCGGCGGTCTGGCGGGGCTCTTCGCCGAGGGGGGCGGTGCTGTCGGGGCGGTAGCGGCTGGAGCAGGCGTCGCCGGGGCCACTTCCTGGACCGCGGGAGCCTCTTCCTTCTGCAGGGAGGCGGGCGCGGGCTCGTGGTGGATCACCGTCTTTACCGCTGCCTCGGCGCGCTGGGCCGGCTTGGTGAAGGTGGACTCGGGTTCACGGCCGACCTCGGTCTCGGTAGAGAGCTCGAAGCTGGGGAGTGAGGCGGTGCCATCCTCATCGACGTGGTCATCGCGCAGGCGCTGGACATCGTAGTGAGGCGTATCCATCTCGATGCTGGGCAGCAGCAGGACCCTGACGCCCTGACGGCGTTCGATGTCGGCCAGCACGGTGCGCTTCTCGTTGAGCAGATAGGTGGCGACCGGTACCGGGAGGATGGCGCGAATCTGGGCGCTACGCTCCTTCATGGCCTCTTCCTCGATCAAGCGCATGATCGAGAGCGAGATGGAGCGAACGTCGCGGATAGTGCCCTGGCCGTTGCAGCGTGGGCAGACCACGCCGCTGGTCTCGCCAAGTGACGGGCGCAGGCGCTGGCGGGACATCTCCATCAGGCCGAAGCGCGAGATACGGCCGATCTGCACCCGAGCGCGATCCAGCTTCAACGCGTCACGCACACGGTTCTCGACCTCGCGTTGGTTGCGCGCCGGGCTCATGTCGATGAAGTCGATGACCACCAGGCCACCGATATCGCGCAGACGCAGCTGGCGGGCGATCTCGTCGGAGGCCTCGAGGTTGGTCTGCAGCGCCGTCTCCTCGATATCGCTGCCGCGGGTGGCACGGGCCGAGTTGATGTCAATGGAGACCAGCGCCTCGGTGTGGTCGATGACGATGGAACCACCGGAGGGAAGCTGCACCTCACGCTCGTAGGCGGTCTCGATCTGCGACTCGATCTGGAAACGCGAGAAGAGCGGGACCTCGTCGACGTAGAGCTTGATCTTCTGCTGGTAGGAGGGCATCACCTGGCGGATGAACGCCAGCGCCTCCTCGTGGACGGCTTCGCTGTCGATCAGCACCTCGCCAATATCCTGGCGGAGGTAATCGCGCATGGCGCGGATGATGACATTGGATTCGCGGTAGATCAGGAAGGGCGCTGAGCGCTTGCCGGCCTCGGCGGTAATCGACTCCCACACCTGGACCAGGTAGTCGAGATCCCACTGCAGCTCCTCGGGGGAGCGGCCGATACCGGCCGTGCGCACGATCAGGCCCATACGGTCGGGCAGGGTCAGCTGACCCATGACTTCCTTGAGCTGGCTGCGCTCCTCGCCCTCGATGCGCCGGGAGATGCCGCCGGCCTTGGGGTTGTTGGGCATCAGCACCAGGAAGCGGCCGGCCAGGCTGATAAAGGTCGTCAGCGCCGCTCCCTTGTTGCCGCGCTCCTCCTTGTCGACCTGGACGATGACTTCCTGTCCCTCTTTCAGCACCTCCTTGATGCTGGGACGGCCCGAGGCGGGTTCCTTGACGAAGTACTCTCGAGAAATTTCCTTGAGGGGCAGGAAGCCATGTCGGTCGGCACCGAAGTCGACGAAGGCGGCTTCCAGGGAAGGCTCGATTCGAGTGATCTTGCCTCGGTAGATATTGGCTTTCTTCTGTTCTCTGGCGCCGGACTCGATATCCAGGTCGAAGAGGCGTTGTCCATCGACCAGGGCGACGCGCAGCTCTTCCGGCTGGGTCGCATTGATGAGCATCCGTTTCATGTTGTCTCGCACTATGGGGCGCCGGCGAGTACGACGTGGCGAACCTCTGTGTGCTGCGTGCCTGTGCTCAGCGTATCGGGAAGATACGCATCTATTGCCGTGACGGTTCGATAACGACGCGTCACGACACGAGTGGTTGAGTACGGGGCGGAGGCAGGACATGTCTCGGTGGGGGGTCACCCATCCGGCCCTGCGGTCACCGCCAACACCTGGCATTCATCGATTCGCCGCCGCCGGTCTCCGGCACGCTGTTGAACGTGTCCCATTACCTGCCGACGTTTTATGACGAGAAAACATCGGGGGATCCGGGCGTGGCGCTGTGTTGCTGTCTTTCTGTTGCTGCGGGCGGCGAGGCGTATCAACGTCCTCGCGGCCTGAACTCTTCGCTTCGGCCTGCGTGTTTGTCGTGCAGGCGCCTGGCAGGCTTAACTAAGCCCATTGACGCGAGCGGGCAATATAACAGCAACAGGCCCGCGCCAGCAATTGGCGCGCCGGAGCGCCCACTGCGATAGAATGCGCCTTTTGGCAGTATCCGGCAGTGGAGTCTCGGCATGGCCGAAGGGCGCGACGTACAGTGGGTCGAGGTAACGGAAGGGCAGGATGGCCAGCGGATCGACAACTTCCTGCTGACCCGCATCAAGGGGGCGCCGCGGTCGCTCATCTATCGTCTCGTGCGCAAGGGTGAGGTGCGAGTCAACAAGAAACGCGTCAAGCCGGACACGCGTCTGGCCATCGGAGATCTGGTGCGCATCCCGCCACTCAAGCTTTCCCCCCGTGAGGCGGTGCTGGAGGTGAGCGACAATTTGCGTAACCTGTTGGCCGGTAGCGTGCTGGTGGAAGGACGCGATTGGCTGGTGATCAACAAGCCCGCAGGGCTTGCGGTGCATGGCGGTAGCGGCGTCAAGATCGGCCTGATCGAGGCGCTGCGGCAGGTGCGGGAGGATCTCGACTTTCTGGAACTGGTCCACCGACTGGATCGCGACACCTCTGGCTGTCTGCTGCTGGCGAAGTCGCGCCCGGCACTCCTGTCGCTTAACACGGCGCTCAAGGAGCAGAAGATGGACAAGCGTTACCTGGCGCTGGTGGCCGGCCGCTGGCCGGCGCGGCGCGACTATGTGGCGGCGCGGCTGGATCGTTACATCCTGGCCAACGGCGAGCGTCGGGTCCGGGTTGACCCGAAGGGAAAGGTATCGCGTACCCGCTTTGCGGTGCGAGAGGCGTTTGCGAGGGCGACCCTGATGGAGGCCGAGCCAGTCACCGGGCGCACCCACCAGATCCGCGTGCATGCGGCACACACTGGGCAACCGCTGCTCGGCGACGACAAGTACGCCAGCCGCGCCAGCCAGCGTCTCAGTCTCTCGCTCGGGGTGGGGCGGCTGTTCCTGCACGCCGAGTCGCTGACCTTCCCCGAGCCCACCAGCGGCCGCCCGGTGCAGATCAAGGCGCCGCTCCCCGAGGAACTGCAGGCGGTGCTGACTCGTGTTCGTCGCGACGCCTGAGGCCGGCAGCGACCGCCCTTATCGACCACTCGTATCGACAACAGGAAGACGAGAATGCGCTATCGACTGGTGATCTTCGACTGGGACGGCACCCTGATGGATTCGGTGGCGCGTATCGTTGACTGCATGCAGGCGGCATCGCGGGAAGCCGGCTGGGGGGAACTCACGTCAGAGAGCGTTCGCAACATCATCGGCCTGGGGCTTCCCGAGGCGATCGCCAGCCTGTGCCCCGGTATCGATCCGGATCGCGCCGAGCTGCTGCGCAGCCGCTATGCCTGGCACTTTGTCGAGGGCAACGACACGCCGATGCGCTTCTTCTCCGGGGTGGAGGAGGGGCTTGTCGGTTTGCACGGTGGCGGTGTTCAGCGCTTGGCGGTGGCCACCGGCAAGAGCCGCCGGGGCCTCGATCGGATCTTCCAAGAGAGTGATAGCGGGCGCTGGTTCCATGCCAGCCGTACCGCGGACGAGACCCGCTCCAAGCCACACCCGCTGATGCTGGAGGAGCTTCTGCTGGAGCTGGACGTGCCGCTGGAGGAGGCGGTAATGGTGGGCGATACCGAATATGACCTGGAGATGGCCCGCGCCATCGGCATGGACCGGGTGGGGGTGACCTGGGGCGTGCATGCGCCTGAGCGACTCGCCGCCAGTCGGCCGACCTTCACCGCCGAGGCGGTTCCCGAGTTATTCGACTGGCTGCAAGGAAAATAAGTGATGAGCGACGACGATCAGAAGCGCGGCGACAGCCAGGATCCCTGGACCCAGGGGCCGGAGCGAACCCCCGAGCAGGCTCGGGAGGAGCGTGAGGCACGAAAGGCGCCGCGGGGGGAAGCGCGGGCGGAAAGCGCCGAGACCCTGCGTGAGCGACAGCGTCTCCAGCAGATGGAGATGATGGATCGCTGGATTGGGGGTGTGTTGACGGAGCAGCGTCGTTCGCGGCGCTGGAAACTGTTCTTTCGCTTCCTGTTTTCAGCGCTCATTCTGGCCTCGCTGTCGGCAGCTCTTTTCAGCCTGCTGGCCGGCCCCCCCGGCAGTGGCGCCCCTGCTGGCCCGCATCTGGGGGTGGTCAAGGTTCGCGGCGTGATCGATTCGGAGTCACCGGCCAGCGCCGAGCGCATCGTGACCGGGCTGAAGCGCGCCTGGGAGGCCGAGGAGAGCCAGGCCGTCGTGCTGCATATCGATAGCCCCGGTGGCAGCCCGGTGCAATCCCAACGGATCTTCGACGAAATCATGCGGCTGCGCGCCGAGGGCGGCAAGCCGATCATTGCGGTGATCGAGGACGTTGGCGCCAGCGGTGCCTACTATATTGCCGCGGCCGCGGACGAGATCCTTGTCGCCCCGGCCAGTCTGGTGGGCTCCATCGGGGTGATCTCGGCCAGCTTCGGCTTCGAGGAGGCGATGGAGCGCCTGGGCGTGGAACGCCGCGTCTTCGCCGCGGGCGATAACAAGGCCTTTCTCGACCCATTTTCGGAGCTGGCACCCGAGCAACGCCAGTTCTGGCAGTCGGTGCTGGCGACGACTCATCGGCAGTTCATCGACGCAGTGCGAGAAGGGCGAGGCGATCGCCTGAGTGACGATGAACGACTTTTCAGCGGCCTGGTGTGGAGCGGCGAGCAGGCCGTGGCGCTCGGCCTGGTGGACGGCATCGGTAGCCTGGACGGCCTGGCTCGTGAGCGGCTCCCCGAGCCGAAGGTGCGCGACTACACGCCGCGCCTCGATCCCTTCGAACGCTTTTCACGCCAGTTCGGTCGCGTCGCCATGGAGTGGTTGGGCGTGCCCCGCGCGGACTCTCCGCTGCGCTACCAGCTACCCTAGCGGATCCAATCCTGCCTCGCGCAGCATGGCGCAGAGGCGGATCAGGGGCAGGCCGATCAAGGTGTTGGGATCATCGCCCTCGAGTCGCTCGAAGAGCGCGATTCCGAGTCCTTCCATGCGGAAGCTCCCGGCGCTGTCCAGGGGCTTCTCCTTCTCCACGTAGCGGGCGATCTCGTCCTCGCCGAGCCGGCGAAATACCACGTCGTAGCGCTCATGGCAGACCCAGTGGCGGCCGTGTCGGGTATCCAGCAGCGCCAGGCCGGTGAGAAAGCGGACGCGGTGGCCAGAGAAACGCATCAGGTTGGCGCGGGCGGTGGCCATATTCCCCGGTTTGCCGAGTATCTGCCTCTCGAACAGTGCCACCTGATCCGAACCGATGATCAGATGATCCGGCCAGTCCTCTGCCAGTCGCTGGGCCTTGGCCAGCGCCAGTCGCTCCACCAGGGCGATGGGTTCCTCGTCCGGCTGCGGGGTCTCGTCGATGTCCGGACTCTGCCAGACGTAGGGCATTTCCAGGCGGTCGAGCAGCTGGCGGCGCCAGCGAGAACCGGAGGCGAGTACAAGTCGTGGCATGGCGGCTTTCCTGGTCGCTGATTCAGGATCGAGGTTAGCACGACACGGACGGTCAACGGCGGCTTTGACAGGGGCGGGGGGAGTGCCTATCATTGCGCGCCTATGTCAACTACACGACTTCCCAGCAGGGTCGAGCCTTACAAGCTTGCGGCCCGTTCCGAGCGGCTCGAGGGCCTTGTGGCTCTCGCCGACCTTGAGCGTCTGACCGAAGAGGTTGGCCCTCAGAGCGGCGAGCTTCGGGTTACCCTCGACTTCGCCATCGACGCCCAAGGCCGCCGTGTGATTCACGGTCGCCTTCAGGCGGATCTGCAGCTGCCTTGTCGACGCTGTCTGACTCCAATGGCACGGCATGTGGAGAGCGAGTTCCTGCTGGGCATGGTCACCAGCGACGACTTGGCAGCCGAGTTGCCGAGCACCCATGAGCCGGTGCTGGTGGAAGACGAACAGCTGAACCTGCTGACGGTGGTCGAGGATGAACTGATCCTCAGCCTGCCGCAGGTGGTTTACCACGAGGAGGCCGACTGTCAGGTCTCCCGCGACCAGCTGACCAGCGGGGAGGATGCCGCGGCATCCCGGGGGCCCGCAGCGAGTCCCTTTGATGTGCTCAAGCACCTCAAGGGCAAATCCTGATCTATCATCGTTTCATTCTGGAGTGACATCCCATGGCAGTTCAAAAGAACCGCAAGACACGTTCCAAGCGCGGCATGCGTCGTAGCCACGACGCCCTGAGCGCTCCGGCCCTGTCCCAGGACAAGGAAACCGGTACCACTCACTTGCGTCACCACGTCGCTCCGGACGGTTTCTACCGTGGCCGCAAGATCGTCGACGCCTGAGGCGACGACGCATCCTTTCATAATGCCTGGCCGCTGACCCTGTCGTGAAGATTGCCATCGACGCGATGGGCGGTGATCTCGGTCCCCGTGCCACCGTGCGCGGGGCGGCCAGTGCGGTCTTGCATGACCCCTCCCTGGAGATCTGCCTGTTTGGCCCCCTGGCTCAGCTGGAGGGTGAGATCTCCTGCCTGCCGCGGCGTCTCGCCGCGGCGGGTCCGCGCATGGAGGTTGTGGATGCCGCCGAGGTGATCGCACCGGGGCAGCGCCCCGCCGCTGCGCTGCGCCGTGGCCAGGCCAGCAGCATGGCCAGGATGCTGGCCTACGTGGCATCGGGTAACGCAGCCGCTGGCGTCAGTGCGGGCAACACCGGCGCGCTGGTGGCGCTGGGTCGCCAGGCGCTGGGCACAGTCGCCGGCATTCCGCGTCCCGCCATCAGCACCGCGATGCCCACACGCAGTCAGGGGCGCTGCTACTTGCTCGATCTGGGTGCCAACGTCGAGTCCTCCGCTGAGCGACTGGTGGACTTCGCCCTGATGGGCGAGCTGATGGCTCGTCACGTGGATGGACTTGATGCCCCGCGGGTGGCGCTGCTCAACGTTGGGGTGGAAGGGACCAAGGGCACGCCCAGTGTGCGCGACGCGGACGAGCGTCTGCGCGCTTTGCAACATCTCGACTATCGAGGCTACGTCGAGGGCGACGGCATCTTTGCGGGCCAGGTGGACGTGGTGGTGTGCGACGGCTTCGTTGGCAATGCCGTTCTCAAGGCCAGCGAAGGCCTGGCGAAGATGTTGGTGGCGCGAGTGCAGGCGACGTTTGAAGCCCACTGGGGCAGTCGTCTTGTGGGCGCGTTGGCGCGGCCTGCGCTGCGCCGCCTCAAGAGCGAACTGGATCCCGTGCGCTACAATGGTGCCAGCCTGCTGGGTCTGGCCGGCATTGTGGTGAAGAGTCACGGCGGTGCCGACGCCGCCGGCTTTCACTATGCGGTGCTGCGAGCGGTACAGGAGGTGCGTCACGACCTGCCGAGCTGCCTGGCCGCAGGTCTGGCGCCGCGGCGGGGTGTTGGCGAGTCGGTCGGCAGGGCCGGACGAGTCGCCAGCGATCCCGACATCCTCGCACCGGGCGAGCCCGGTGGCGATGACAGCCAACAAGAGCAAAGGTGACCATGATGACTCAATCCCTCGCCCTCGTGTTCCCCGGGCAGGGTTCCCAGCAGATCGGCATGCTGCGGGAGCTGGCGGAACGCTACAGCGTGGTACGCACCTCCTTCGAGGAGGCCTCCGATGCGTTGGGGTATGACCTCTGGCAGGTGGTTCAGGAAGGCCCCGCGGACGCCCTAAATGCCACCGCATGTACACAGCCGGCACTGCTGACGGCCAGCGTCGCCATCTGGCGGGTCTGGCAGGAGCTGGAGGGCGCACGACCCGGAGCCATGGCCGGGCATAGCCTCGGCGAGTACAGTGCCATGGTGTGCGCCGGAGTGATGTCCTTCGCCGAAGGCGTCAAGCTGGTACGCCTGCGCGGTGATGCCATGCAGGCGGCAGTGCCGGCAGGCGAGGGGGCCATGGCGGCGATCCTTGGCCTCGACAATGACGTGGTGGAGCAGTGCTGCGCCGAGGCCGCCCAGGGCGGGGTCGTTGCTGCGGTCAACTACAATGCACCTGGTCAGGTGGTGATCGCCGGCGACAAGGCCGCCGTGGAGCGAGGGGTGGCGGCTTGCCAGGCAGCCGGAGCCAAGCGTGCCATGCCGCTGCCGGTGTCGGTGCCGTCGCACTGTGCACTGATGGCGCCTGCCGCCGAGCGCCTGGCCGAGGCGATGGACGCCATCGAGCTGCGCGCGCCGCGCTATACCGTGTTTCAGAACGTCGATGCCCAGGCCCACGCCGACCCGGAGACCTTGCGCACCCGGTTGATCGAGCAGCTCTATCGCCCGGTGCGCTGGACCGCCTGCGTCGAGGCCATGATCGAGGGCGGCGCCGAGGTATTTATCGAGTGTGGTCCGGGTAAGGTGCTCACCGGTCTTGGCAAGCGTATCGCTCGCAGCAGCAAGGGACTGGCGGTCAATGATCCGGACAGTCTGGAGGCAGCCCTGGAGCTGGCACGCAGCGGCCCCAACGGCACCCCGGTAAACGGCTGAATCATTTCTCAGGACGAAGGCGAAACCACCATGACAACCGAAACCAGAGTCGCCCTGATCACCGGCGCCAGCCGTGGCATTGGCCGCGCCATTGCTCATGAGCTGGGCCGTCAGGGGCGTATCGTGATCGGCACCGCCACCAGCGAAGCCGGCGCCGAGAAAATCGACGCCGACCTCAAGGCCCAGGGGATTCCCGGCGCTGGTCGCAAGCTGGATGTCAACGACCCGGACAGCGTCGACGCTCTGGTCAAGGCCGTCACCGAGGAGTTCGGCGCGCCGACCATCCTGGTCAACAGTGCCGGTATCACCCGCGACAACCTGTTGATGCGCATGAAGGAAGAGGAGTGGGATGACGTACTCAGCACCAACCTGACGTCGGTTTATCGCGTAACCAAGGCGTGTCTCCGTGGCATGACCCGGGCCCGCTTCGGTCGCATCGTCAATATCAGCTCGGTAGTGGCCACCATGGGCAACATGGGCCAGACCAACTATGCTGCCGCCAAGGCGGGTATGGAAGGCTTCTCCCGCGCCCTGGCGCGTGAAGTGGCCTCCCGTGCGATCACCGTCAATACGGTGGCCCCAGGCTTTATCGCCACCGACATGACCCAGGCGCTGCCAGAGGCTCAACGAGAGGCATTGCTGGGCCAGATTCCTCTGGCGCGGCTGGGTCAGCCGGAGGAGATCGCCGCCGCGGTGGGCTTCCTCACCGGCGACACGGCGAGCTACATTACCGGCGAGACACTGCATGTCAACGGCGGTATGAACATGCGTTGAGCCCACGCGGGGACGGCGGTTGCGCCGGCCTCAGGGCGTCTATAAACTACCTCGCAGCTTCCGTCTGCGGATCTGGAACCCCAACGGCTGGTCATCAGGACGGCCAATTTGAACGACTGGAGTACGTCATAATGAGCACCATTGAAGAGCGCGTTAAGAAGGTTGTGGCTGAGCGCCTGAACGTCAAGGAAGAGGATATCCAGAACAGCTCCTCCTTCACCGAGGACCTGGGCGCCGACTCCCTGGATACCGTCGAGCTTGTCATGGCGCTCGAGGAAGAGTTCGATACCGAGATCCCGGATGAAGAAGCCGAGAAGATCACCACCGTTCAGGAAGCCATCGATTACGTCAATACTCACCAGTAAATCTGGTAGCGGTCGATGATGCCTGACGCGGGGAATTCGTTCCCCGGAAAATGCCGCCCGCCGAGGCGGCATTTTCGTGGCAGGCTGGTGCGAGGCTTGCCAGGGCAGCATAGGGCGGGGAGACTCGGTATAATGCGCGCAAGCGGACGGCTCCCCTTGGGGGCCTGTCATACGGGATATCGGGAGGAACACTGATGGCACGTAGAAGGGTTGTGGTGACCGGTCTGGGACTGGTCACGCCGGTGGGGAATAGCGTCGAGGAGAGCTGGGCCAACATCAAGGCCGGCAAAAGCGGCATTGCCCCCATTGCGCACTTCGATGCCAGCGGTTGCAGTACGCGCTTCAGTGGCTCGATCAAGGACTTCGACATCAGTCCCTATCTGAATCCCAAGGAGGCCCGCAAGATGGATCACTTCATCCAGTATGGCGTGGCCGCCGGGGCTCAGGCAATTCAGGATTCGGGGATCGAGTGTACCGAGGAGAATGCCTCACGAATCGGTGTGGCGATCGGCTCCGGTATCGGCGGCCTGCCCATGATCGAGCAAAATCACAGCGCGATGCTGAAGAGTGGCTCGCGGCGTATTTCACCGTTTTTCGTACCTGGCTCGATCATCAACATGATTTCGGGGAATCTGGCCATTCTGCATGGCTTTCGCGGCCCTAATATTGCCATCACGACCGCCTGTACCACCGGGACTCACAATATCGGCTACAGTGCCCGCACCATTGCCTACGGCGATGCCGACGTGATGATCTGCGGCGGGGCCGAGATGGCGACCACTCCTCTGGGGCTGGGCGGTTTCGCCGCAGCTCGGGCGCTCTCCACCCGCAACGATGACCCCGAGGCGGCCAGCCGTCCCTGGGACCGCGACCGTGACGGCTTCGTGCTCTCCGACGGCGCCGGGGTGCTGGTGCTTGAGGAGTACGAGCACGCCAAGACGCGCGGCGCCACCATCTACGCCGAGTTGACCGGCTTCGGTATGAGCGACGACGCCTACCACATGACGGCGCCTCCCGAGGATGGCAGGGGGGCGGCGCTCTCGATGAGCAATGCCATTCGCGATGCCGGCCTTGATGCGTCGGCCATTCACTACATCAATGCTCACGGCACCTCGACCGCGGCCGGCGACCTGGCCGAGAGCCGTGCCGTGGAAAAGGTGATGGGGGCAGCGGCGACGTCGGTGGCAGTGAGCTCCACCAAATCGATGATTGGCCACCTGCTGGGCGCTGCCGGTGCGGTGGAAGCGGTGTTCTCCATTCTGGCGATCCGCGATCAGGTGGCGCCGCCCACCATCAACCTGGATAACCCCCAGGAGGGCTGCAATCTCGACTATGTGCCCCACACCGCTCGCGAGATGAAGATCGATGTCGTGCTGTCGAATTCCTTCGGCTTCGGCGGTACCAACGGCACTCTGGTCTTTTCCCGGGTGTGAGATCAGAGGCTGCCTGGCCCCTGGACGATCGCGGGGCCGCCTACGGTGACGGCCTGTTCGAGACGATACTGCTGCGCGATGGTCGGCCGCTGCTATGGGACGAGCACCTGTCGCGGCTGGTTCGCGGCTGCCACGCCCTGGCTATGCCCATGCCCGCCGAGCACGAGCTGGCGGCTCCCCTGGCCGAGGCCGGCAACGGCCTCCAGGTGCTCAAGCTGACGCTGACCCGCGGCAGTGGCGGACGCGGCTACCGGCCGCCTGTCTCTCCCGTGCCACGGCTGCGCTGGCAATTCGCCGCTTTCGCCCCGGCCGAGGCGCACTGGCAGCAGGGCGTGCGGGTGCGCCACTGCCGCCTGCGGCTCGGCCTGCAGCCGGCGCTGGCCGGTCTCAAGCACCTCAACCGACTCGAGAGCGTGCTGGCCCGGGCCGAGTGGAATGACGAGGACATCGCCGAGGGGTTGCTCTGCGATAGCGATGGTCGGCTGGTGGAGGCCACCGCCATGAATCTTGTCTGGCAGCGTGCCGGCCGTCTGGAGACGCCGCGGCTCGACCGCTGCGGCGTGGCGGGCACCCTGCGTGACGCGCTGATGGAGCGCCTGGAGATCCACGAGGTGGATATCCGTCCCGAAGAGATCGAAGCGGCCGAGGCGGTATGGCTCGTCAACTCGGTGCAGGGGGTCTGGCCGGTGATACGCCTTGACGACGCCGCCGGCATCGAGCGTCAGCGCTGGTCGCTCTCTCCGCTGCATCGAACCTTGCAGGGCGAGGCCCATCGGCTGCTGGGCTATCCCGTTTCCTGACCCGATTTGAGATAACACGACGAGACGAGGACGCCGATGCAGCGTATGCTGAAAACTCTCCTGATACTGGCCATCCTGGCCGGCGCGGCCCTGTTCGGCGGCTACCGCTTCTGGGAGTCGCGACTCGAGGCGCCCATCTCGGTGAGTGAACCGATGCTGTATGAGGTGCCCCGCGGCGCCGGCTACAACCGTGTGATCGCCGAGCTGGCGCAGCGCGGTGTGATCACCGACGACTGGGCGTTTCGGCTGCTGACCCGCCTGGAGCCCGAGAGCGTACCGAGCCTGCGCGTCGGCGAGTACATGCTGGAGCCCGGCATGAGCGGGCGTGAGCTGGTTGCCCTGCTGGGCAGCGACCGCGTGGTCAGCTATCCGCTGACCGTGCCTGAGGGTTGGACCTTCCGCCAGATGCGCGAACTGCTCGATAACGCTCCCAAGCTCGAGAACCGCACGGCGGGGCTCAGCGACGACGAGGTAATGGTGCTGCTGGACCGTGAAGGCGTTTACCCCGAAGGTTGGTTCTTTCCCGATACCTATCGCTACCACAAGGGGATGAGCGACCTGGAGATCCTGCGCCAGGCGCTGACCCGCATGGAAGGCATCCTCGAAGACGTGTGGGAAGCCCGCGATGACGATCTGACCATCGACTCGGCCTACGAGGCGCTGATCATGGCCTCGCTGATCGAGCGCGAGACCGGGGCGCCGGAGGAGCGCCGCGAGATTGCCGGCGTCTTCAAGCGGCGCATGGAGCAGGGCATGCGCCTGCAGACCGATCCCACGGTGATCTATGGCATGGGCGAGCGTTACGAGGGCCGTATCACGCGCGCCGACCTGCGCGAGGCCACGCCCTACAACACCTACGTGATCGACGGCATGCCGCCGACGCCCATCGCCATGCCCGGCCGTGCGGCACTCGAAGCCGCGGTGAACCCGCTGCCCGGCGAGACCCTCTATTTTGTCTCCCGCGGTGACGGTACCCACCACTTCTCGCGTACCCTGCGCGAGCACAACAACGCGGTCAACCGGTATATCCGTAATCGCTGATTGGAGCAGTCATGAGCAATAACGACCCCGATCGGCCAGCGAGGGACGCCAGGGATAGGCCGAAGCGGCCCGGTCGATTTATCACCCTGGAGGGGAGCGAGGGGGTCGGCAAGTCCACCAACCTGGCCCGGGTGGTCGCCTGGCTAGAGGGCCGCGGCCTCGATGTCGTGCAGACCCGCGAGCCCGGCGGTACGCTGCGGGCCGAGGCGATCCGCGAACTGCTCCTGGATCCCGGCCTCGATGAGCCACTGGATGCCGATGCCGAGCTGCTGCTGGTCTTCGCCGCCCGCGCTCAGCACCTGGCACAGGTGATCCGCCCGGCACTGGCGCGCGGTGCCTGGGTGGTGTGCGACCGCTTTACCGACGCCACCTTCGCCTACCAGGGCGGAGGGCGCGGCATCGACCCTGCGCGCATCGCCGAGCTGGAGCGCTTTGTGCAGCGTGGCCTTGCCCCCGACCTGACACTGTTGCTGGACATGTCCGTCGAGTCGGCCCGGGGCCGACTGGCAGCGCGCGGCGGGGAACAGGATCGTTTCGAACGCGAACGCGACAGCTTCTTTACGGCGGTGCGCCAGGCCTATCTGGCACGCGCCGCCGCCGACCCGGGCCGCATCACCGTGGTGGACGCTTCACGGCCTCTGGCGGCGGTGGGCGAGCAGATCGAGGCGATTCTGGCCGAGCGGGTGTCGGCATGGGCGTAACGGCACCGACTTCGTCGCTGCAGCCGCTGCCCTGGCTGCGGCCGCGTTTCGCCGAGCTGACGCGCCTGGCCGATGGCGGCCGGCTGCCTCATGCGCTGCTGTTATCGGGGCCGCGCGGCGTGGGCAAGCGCTCCCTGGCCGACGCCCTGGTCGCCCGCACCCTCTGCGCGGCCCCGGGTGAGAGCGCCTGTGGCGCCTGCCACGCTTGCAGCATGCTGGCATCGGGCTACCACCCGGATCTGCTGCGGGTGGAACCGGAGGAGGGCAAGCGCCAGATCCGCATCGATGTCATCCGCGAGGTCAACGCCTTCGTGGCCCAGACGCCTCAGCAGGGTGGCTACCGGGTGATCCTCATTTCGCCGGCGGAGGCCATGAACCAGGCCGCTGCCAACGCGTTGCTAAAGAGCCTGGAGGAGCCGGGTGAACGCACCCTGTTTGTGCTGCTCGCCGACATTCCTTCGCGCCTGCTGCCCACCATCCGCTCACGCTGCCAGCACTGGAGCCTGGCGGTGCCTTCCGAGGCGGCCTGCCTGCCCTGGCTGGTCGAGCGCCTGGGTGACGAGCAGGAGGCAAGGTTCTGGCTGGGTCTGGCCGGCGGCCTGCCGCTGGCCGCCCAGGCCCAGGCTGAGCCAGCGTCTCGGGCGCTGCGCCAGCAACTGCTCGAGACCTTCGAGGCGCTGGTACGCGGCGCCGAGCCGGTGGCCGAGGCCGCCCGCCTGGATCGACAGTCGGCCGAGGCAATCCTGTGGTACGGTATCGCCTGGCTGGAGGACCTGATTCGGTTGGGTCTTTCGGGAGAGCACGGGGAGCTGCGCAATCCCGATCTACTGCCGCTTTACCGCCAGGCGGTGAAAAATGCCCGGGTGCGTGACTGGTTCCGCCTGCTTGACTACGCTCGGGAGCAGCGACGATTGCTCGCCTCGGGTGGCAACCCCAATCCCCAGCTGGTGCTCGAAGCCTGGCTGGTGCGCTGGTCCGCGCTGCTGCGCTCGTGAATATGGAGAGGCTGATGGTCGCACAGAAGGCACTGTCCCTTAACATCCAGGACGTTCAGACCCTGCTCTCGGCCTATATGCCGATGCTCGAGAGGGGAGGCATCTTCGTGCCGACCCGGGAGCGCTACGAGCTGGGCCAGGAGATCTACCTGCTGCTGACCCTGCCCGGCGAGAGCGACCGGGCGCCGGTCACCGGCCAGGTGGTGTGGGTCTCTCCCGAAGGGGTGAGCGGCAGGCGTATGCCCGGTGTCGGTATCCACTTCAGCGCCGGCGACCAGGCGGTGCGCGACCGTATCGAGAACCTCCTCGCCGGCCAACTGGACAAGGGCGCGCCGACCTACACGCTTTAGCGAGCAGTCGGCGCCAGGTCCCCTGTGGGAGCGCCGCTTGCTGGGCGAAGGCGCTGGCTGCCGTGGTGGCAAATGCCTCAAGCGGCTTTGCTCCTTCGCGAGCTGACGCGCGCCTCCCCTGTCCATCACTCACCGTTCTGCTATCGGGATTACCATGTTTGTCGACTCCCACTGCCATCTCGATCGCCTGGATCTCGCCACCCACGGCGGGGATCTTGCCGCTACGCTTGACGCCGCCCGCGCCCGGGGGGTCAAGCAGTTCCTGGCCATCGGTGTGACCCTGGAGGCACTCCCCGGGGTCGCTGCCATCGCTCGCGAGCACGACGACGTGGTGCTCTCCGCCGGCGTACATCCGCTGCACCTTGTCGCCGAGGAACCCGGCATCGAGGTGATCAAGGAGGCCGCGGAGCGCTTCGGTGCCGTGGCCATCGGCGAGTGCGGCCTGGACTATCATTACCTGGACAAGGCCCCGGAAAAGGTGCCCTCCCGGGACGTGCAGCGCGAGCGATTCCGGCGCCAGCTTATCGCTGCCACCGAGCTTGCGCTGCCGGTGATCATCCACACCCGGGAGGCTCGCGAGGAGACCCTCGAGCTGATCCGCCAGCACACCGCCCCCACCGTCGGCGGCGTACTGCACTGCTTCACTGAGGATCTCGATATGGCGCGAGAGGCGGTGCGTCTCGGCTTCTATATCTCGCTCTCCGGTATCGTGACGTTCCGCAACGCCGAGGCGCTGCGGAACGTGGCCCGCCGGGTCCCCCTTGACCGGCTGTTGATCGAGACTGACAGTCCCTATCTCGCCCCGGTTCCCCACCGCGGCAAGCCCAATGAGCCGGCCTGGGTGGTGGAGGTGGCCGAGTGTATTGCCGCCGAGCGCGGCATCAGCGTGGAAGAGGTGGCCATGCAGACTACCGCCAACTTCTACCGTCTGTTTTCCGCCGCCGCTCCCGACGCCTCTGCCGAGCTGCGCGAGACCCTACGGGGTGCGGGCCTGCTGGGCTGATCCATCGCATGACCAGGGAGCCGACATGAACCTCGATCCGCTGCTGGCCCAGATCGACCCCGCGGGCGAGATTCCGCCCGTGGACCGCTGGCATCCCGGACATGCCGGCGAGATGGATCTCGTTATCGTCGCCGACGGCCGCTGGATCCATGAGGGAACCCCGATCGCCCGGCCCCGGCTGGTGCGGCTGCTCTCGACGATCCTGCGCCGCGAGGCCGACGGGCGTTACGCCCTGGTCACCCCGGCCGAGAAGCAGTTCATCCGGGTGGAGGATCACCCTTTCCTGGTGGTGGATGCCGATCAGGATCCGTCCGGCACCTGGTGGCTGACCACCAACGTGGGCGACCGCCTGGCGCTGGGCGAGGCGCGCCGTCTCTCGCTCAGCGAGACACCGGCCAGCGAGACGGTGCCCGAGGTGGCGGTTCGCTTCGGGATGGCCGCGCGACTGGGGCGCAACGTCTACTACCGCCTGGTAGAGGTCGCCGAGCGCCGCGCCCTGCCCGGCGGCGGGGAGGAACTCGGCCTGGTCAGCGATGGCGTCTGGCAGCCCCTCGGGCGCCTGGACCCCGGCGAGACGGCGTGAGGCTCACCGACGAACAGCGTGCCGTCGTCGAGCACGCCTCCGGCCACGCCCGGGTCGCCGCCGTGGCAGGTTCCGGCAAGACCACCACCATGGTGGCCCGGGTACTGCATCTGCTGGCCCGGGGCGTCTCCCCGTCGCGCATTCTGGTGCTGATGTTCAACCGCTCGGCCCGGGAAGACTTCCAGGCGCGACTCACCGCCATGGCCCCGGTGGGGCAGCCGCTGCCCGACGTGCGTACCTTTCACTCCCTGGGGCACCGCCTGACCGCCAGCCTGACCCGCTGGGGAGCCCTGGCCCCTCGCCAGCTGCTCACCGCCGACTGGCAGGCCGAGCGGCTGCTGCGCCAGGCTACCCAGCGTGCCCTGGGAGACGCTCCCGAGGCGGGAGAGGCGGCCCTGGACGCCGAGCGCCTCGAGGCCCTGGCCCACTTCTGCGCCCTGGTGAAGGCGGAGATGGTGCCAGCGGCAGAGCTTTACGCCGGGCTCGACTTCGGTGACGCCACCGAACACTTCGTGTCGGCCTTTGACCATGCCGAGGCACTTCTCGCCGACCACGGCCTGATGGGCTACGCGGATCTGCTCTACCGTCCGCTGCGTGCCCTGGAGGCCGACGCTGCTCTGCGCGACCGGGTCCAGGGATTCCTTGATCACGTCATCATCGATGAGTACCAGGACATCAACGTCGTCCAGCAGCGTCTGCTGGCGGTGCTGGTCGGCGACCGGGCCGAGGTGATGGCGGTGGGCGACGCCAACCAGTGCATCTACGAGTGGCGGGGCGCGCATCCGGACACCATGCTGGAGCGCTTCACCGCGACCTTCGGTGCCGCTATCGACTACCCCCTCTCTACCACCTTTCGCCACGGCCACGCCCTGGCCCTGGCCGCCAACCACGCCATCGAGGCCAACCGGCGCCGTCCGGACCAGCTCTGCCTGGCTGCCCCCGGCAATCCCAGGACGCGCCTGGCCCAGGCTCAGGGCAGTCGCGTCCTGCTCGAGTCCCTGGTGTCCTGGCAGGCGGGGGGGCGCAATCTGAACGAGGCCTGCGTGCTGGTGCGAAGCTGGTCGCTGTCGGTGCCGCTGCAGCTGGCGCTGCTGCGCGAGGGAATCCCCTTCCGGCTCTCCCGGCAGGACCGCTTCGTGTTTCGCCTGCCGCTGGTGCAGGCCCTGGCCGGCTACCTGCGCCTGGCCCGGGAGCCGACCCTGCTGGCCGACCCGGCACATCTGACGCTGCTGCTGAGTCAGCCGACCCCCTTCGTGGCCCGGGAGCGGCTGGTGCGCCTCGCCACGCTGCTGGCCGAGACCCAGCGCTGGCCGGCGCGCCATGACCCGCTGCTGGCCGGCCTCAAGCCCCACCAGCAGCGTACGCTCAAGAAACGCTGGGCGCTGCTCTGCGAACTGCCGACACGTGCGGCCTGGCCGCCGGCGCGGCTGCTCGCGCATGTGGTCGAGGCGGTCGAGGCCGAGAAGGTACTCAAGCGCGCCGCAGCGCGCCGCGACAAGGGCGAGGAGGACGTGAGGCTGCTCGATGTATTGCTGGAGCAGGCCGTCGAGCTGGGCAACGACCCGGAGGCATTCATCGAGCTGCTACAGCGGCCGGTGCAGAGCGATGCGGACGGTGTGCTGATCACCACGGTGCACGGCGCCAAGGGACTGGAGTGGCCGCTGGTGGCCCTGGCCGGAGTCAACGAGCAGGATTTCCCCCACTATAGCCGCGATAACCCGCTGACGGCTCAGCGCCTCGAAGAGGAGCGCCGGCTCTTCTATGTGGCCATCACCCGGGCCCGGGAACGGCTGCTGCTGCTTCACGACGCCGGCGACCATCGGCCGAGCCGTTTTCTGGTCGAGAGCGCCTGGGAGGAGTGCCAGCGGGTGGCGGAGCGCCTGGCCGAGAGTCCTGACGAGCGTTCGGAAGGACAGGGCGCGGATATCGGGCCACCGCTTGCGGTGAAGCATCTGCCTCTGATGGAGCGCTATTTGGCAAGGCTTGGCGCGTCGTTACCGCTGACGCCAGCGGCCTTAGTCGTGGCCGAGTCTCCCGCGGACTATCGGATCTTCGACGTGGGGCAGCGGCTGCGTCATGCTGTCTTTGGTGAGGGTCAGATCGATCTGGTGGAGGGGGACCCGGACAATCCGGTGATCGAGGTATGCTTTCGCCACGCCGGACGGCGACGCCTGATCGCACGTCGCGCCCCTATCGAACTGCTGGAAGGAGCCCGCCCATGAGCGCCCCCCTGATAACCGTCTCCGAATTGACCGAGGCCCTCGCGAGTCGCCTGCCACCGCGTCTGGTCGACTGTCGTGCCCGGCTGGGTGATGCCAATGCCGGCCACACCCTGTGGTGGGAGACCCATCTGCCCGGCAGCGACCATCTGGATCTGGATCGTGATCTGGCGGCCCCCCCGGGGCAGGGTGGTCGTCATCCGCTGCCCACCCGCCAGGTCTTCACTGCCACCCTGCAGCGCCTCGGCATCACGCCCGAGGTGCCGGTGGTGCTCTACGATGATATGGGAGGGCAATTGGCGGCGGCACGGGCCTGGTGGATGCTGGCCTGCTGGGCCGGACATCCTGATGTTCGCGTGCTCGACGGGGGCATCCAGGCCTGGCTGGGAAGCGGCGGGGAACTCGTCCAGGGGGATCGCACAGCGCCGAAGGTCAGCCGCTGGGTGCCAGGGTTTCGCGACGCACAGTGGGTAGAGGCAGCGCAGCTGTCATCGCAACAGGCACTGCTCCTGGACGCACGCAGCCGCGAGCGCTTTCGGGGCGACGCCGAACCCATCGATGCGGTGGCGGGACACATTCCCGGCGCGGTGTCTCGGCCCAGCGCGGACAACCTGACCCCCTATGGTCGTTTCAAGCCCGCCACCCAGCTTGCCGCCGAGCTTCCCGAGGCCGACGAGGTGATCGCCTACTGCGGTTCCGGCGTCACCGCCTGCCACACCATTCTCGCCTACGCCGTGGCCGGCCGCCCGCTGCCACGGCTCTACCCCGGTTCCTGGAGCGAGTGGATCCGAGATCCCTCGCGGCCGGTGGCAACCGGGGAGTAAGCCTTACATATTGGGATAGTTCGGCCCGCCGCCGCCTTCCGGTGCCACCCAGGTGATGTTCTGGGCAGGGTCCTTGATGTCGCAGGTCTTGCAGTGCACGCAGTTCTGAAAGTTGATCTGAAACTGCGGCTTGCCGTCATTGCCCTCGACCACCTCGTAGACCCCGGCCGGGCAGTAGCGTTGAGCAGGCTCGGCGTATTCGGGCAGGTTGTCGCGGATCGGCAGCGCCGGGTCGGCCAGCTTCAGGTGACAGGGCTGATCCTCCTCGTGGTTGGTGTTCGAGAGGAACACCGAGGAGAGTTTGTCGAAGGAGAGTTTGCCGTCGGGCCTGGGGTAGTCGATCTTCTCGAACTCGCTGGCGGGCTTGAGCGTGGCGTGGTCCGGCGTGGTGTCGTGGACATTGGGCAGCTTGCTGCCGAGCAGTTGGTTAAGGAAGTTGTAGGCCCCTCCCGCCACGGTGCCGTACTTGTGGATGGCCGGGCCGAAGCTGGCGCTCTCCTTGAGTTCGGCGAAGGCCCAGCTCGACTCCCACTTCTCGGTGAAAGCGGTGAGCTCCTGGCCCCCCTCGTCGCCGCCGGCGATCGCCTCGAAGACCGCCTCGGCGGCTACCAGGCCGGATTTCATGGCAGTGTGCAGTCCCTTGATCTTGGAGAAGTTGAGCGTCCCGGCGTCGCAGCCGATCAGCAGACCGCCAGGGAAGGTCATCTTCGGCAAGCAGTTGAGCCCACCCTTGGTGATGGCGCGGGCGCCGTAGGCGATGCGCTTGCCGCCGGTGAGGTGCTTGGCCAGCACCGAATGGTGCTTCATGCGCTGGAATTCATCGAAGGGCGACAGCCAGGGGTTCTGGTAGGCCAGGTCCATGATCAGGCCCACGACCACCTGCTGATTTTCCGCGTGGTAGAGGAACCAGCCACCATGCGTGTGCTTGTCCAGCGGCCAGCCGGAGCCGTGCAGCACCAGGCCGGGCTCGTGCTGTTCGGCGGGAACGTCCCACAGTTCCTTGAGGCCAATGCCGTAATGCTGGGGATCCTTGCCGGCATCGAGGTCGTACTGCTGGATCAGTCGCTTGCCCAGGTGACCGCGTGCGCCCTCGGCGAAGAGCGTGTACCTGGCGCGCAGCTCCATGCCCGGCATATAGCTGTCCTTGGGCTGCCCCTCGGCGCTGATGCCCATGTCACCGATCAGGATGCCCTTGACCACGCCATCCTCGACGATAGCCTCCTGGGCGGCGAAGCCGGGGAAGATCTCCACGCCCAGCTCCTCAGCCTGCTCGGCCAGCCAGCGGGACAGGTTGGCAGCGCTGATCACGTAGTGGGTCTGATCGCCGCCGGTGTTATGCATGGACTTGGGCACCAGGGCGTTGGGCAGCTTCTGGGCCTTGTCAGCGTCCTTGAGCAGGTAGAGCTCGTCGCGGGTCGCCGGGGTCGTCAATGGGGCGCCGCGCTCCTCCCAGTCGGGGAAGAGCTCCTGCAGGGCGCGGGGCTCGAAGACGGCGCCGGAAAGGATATGGGCGCCTACCTCGGAGCCTTTCTCCACCACGCAGACGGCCAGTTCCTGCCCGGCCTCGTTCGCCTGCTGCATCAGTCGGCACGCTGCGGCCAGGCCCGAGGGCCCGGCGCCCACGATGACCACATCGAAGTCCATTGAATCGCGTTCTACTTGTTCCACCTGGGTGTCCTCCCTCGCTTCGCCGCCGATGGCGTACCACCAACGTCGATAGCAATTAAAACGGTCGTTTGCTTCTTGCCTGTCTCCATGATAGGCATAATAGCGGACTCAGGTCACCCCCTCGATGTGTTCGTGTCGACGAGGCGGGCGTCCGAACGTGGGATTGTTGCCAGGCCGCCGGCTATGGCACATTGACAGAGTTTTTCCATGCGGCGCCTATCAAACGCTCGCATGAAACCTAACAGGGCATGCCGCGCCGTTCCATGCGGCCCGTTTCAGGACGGTGCGAATGGCAATGTCGCACCAGAAGCCAAGCGAGGACACCATGAAAGTACTCGTCGCGGTCAAACGCGTCACCGATTACAACGTCAAGATCCGGGTCAAGCCGGACCACTCCGACGTCGACCTCACCAACGTCAAGATGGCCATGAACCCCTTCTGCGAGATCGCCGTGGAAGAGGCGGTGCGCCTGAAGGAGCGCGGTGTGGTCACCGAGATCGTTGCCGTCACCATCGGCCCCAAGGCCGCCCAGGAGCAGCTGCGTACCGCCCTGGCACTGGGTGCCGATCGCGCCATTCACGTCCAGACCGACGAGCGCGTCGAGTCCCTGGGCGCCGCCAAGGCGCTGGCTAAGCTGGTGGAAGAGGAGCAGCCCGGTCTGGTGATCCTCGGCAAGCAGGCCATCGACACCGACAATAACCAGACCGGCCAGATGCTCGCCGCCCTGACCGGCCTGCCCCAGGGCACCTTCGCCTCCGAGGTGGTGGTCAGCGGCGACGGGGGAGATGGAAAGCTCAAGGTCACCCGCGAGGTCGACGGCGGCCTGCAAGTCATCGAGCTCAGCCTGCCGGCCATCGTCACTACCGACCTGCGCCTGAACGAGCCGCGCTACGCCAAGCTGCCCGATATCATGAAGGCCAAGAAAAAGCCGCTGGACGTCAAGACCCCGGAAGAGCTCGGCATCGAGGTGGCCTCCAAGGTCAAGCTGCTCACGGTCGAGCCGCCGGCCGAGCGCCAGGGTGGCGTCAAGGTGGGCTCCGTGGACGAGCTGATCGATAAACTCAAGAACGAAGCCAAAGTTCTTTAACACTAGTGCTTTGAAAGGAGCGGATCTCATGAGCATCCTGGTACTCGCGGAACATCACGACGGCGCCTTGGCCGGTGCCACCGCCCATGTGGTGGCCGCGGCACAGGCCATCGGTGGCGACATCCATGTGCTGGTGGCAGGCAGTGACGTCGGCGCCATCGCCGAGGCCGCCGCGACACTCGATGGCGTTGCCAAGGTCCTGGTGGCCGACAACGCCGCCTACGCCCACCAGCTGGCCGAGCCCACCGCGGCGCTGATCGCGGAGCTGGCCGGCGACTACACTCACCTGCTGGCCGCCGCTTCCACCAACGGCAAGAACGTGCTGCCCCGTGTGGCCGCCCTCAAGGACGTGGCGCAGATCTCCGAGATTATTGCCGTGGTGTCTCCGGATACCTTCAAGCGCCCGATCTATGCCGGCAACGCCATCGCCACCGTGCAGAGCGAGGACGCGCTGAAGGTGATCACCGTGCGCACCACCGGCTTTGATGCCGTCGGCGAGGGGGGCTCCGCTGCCATCGAGGCGGTGGACTTTGTCGCCGACAACGCCCAGTCCACCTTCGTCAAGGAGGAGCTGGCCAAGTCCGACCGTCCCGAGTTGGCCGCCGCCAAGGTGGTCGTTTCCGGTGGCCGCGGCATGGGCAACGGCGAGAACTTCAAGCTGCTCGACGGCATCGCCGACAAGCTGGGCGCGGCCATCGGCGCCTCGCGTGCCGCGGTGGACGCCGGCTTCGTGCCCAACGACATGCAGGTGGGCCAGACCGGCAAGATCGTCGCCCCGGAGCTCTACATCGCCGTGGGCATCAGCGGTGCCATCCAGCACCTGGCCGGCATGAAGGACTCCAAGGTAATCGTCGCCATCAACAAGGACGAGGAGGCGCCGATCTTTCAGGTGGCAGATTACGGCCTGGTGGCGGATCTCTTCCAGGTCCTGCCGGAGCTCGAGAGCAAGCTCTAACCGCCACTTGGCAAGAGTGTCGACCATGCCGTCGCCGGCCTCCGAACGGAGGCCGGTTTTTTTCCCCTTGCCGTCTGGATAGAATAGAGAATCATTTGCAATAAAGCGTGCCATTGATCTGGCACATGGCAGAGGAGCCCCCCCATGGGAGAAGATCGCGCCTGTGCCTGCAGGGTTCGAGAGACAAGGGTTCGAGAGAAAAGGGTTCGGGAGACAAGGGTGACCAATTGCAGAGGGAATACGTGGGCCGTGCGCCTGGTCAGGGCCGCCTGCCTGTGTCTGGCGCTGTTGCCTGGTCTGGCACTGGGCGAAGAGCAGAGCAACGGCCCCCCCGAGGAAGTGCTGGACCCCGGCGCCTTGGGCCTGGCCCTGCCGCTGGCCGCCGAGATCGCGAGAAGTCTGGAGGCCCTGGAGAGCTCTATCGCCGGCGATCTGCCGTTTCTGGAGCGGCAGCGCCAGGCACGCGTGATCGACCTGCGTCAGGCGCTGGCCGCCAACCCGTGGCTGGCCCATGAGCAGTGGGAGCCCCTGGTGGCCGCCTGGCGCCAGGAGCTGGCCTACGGCCGCGAGACCGATAGCTGGCGGGACCTGCTGGTGGGCGACCCCACCCGGGAGGTGGACTACCTGCGCCTGGGCCGGGTCGGACTCTACTTCCTCACGCCGGACGGTCGTGAGGGGGGCGTCTGGTCCCTGGCCGAGGCCGGCTGGCAGGCCCTGTCGGGAGACGAACTGGCCGAGCTGCGCAAGGGGCTGGCTATGGCTCGTGAACGGCGTGCCCCGTCGCTGCTGGCCCTGCCCGTCTCGCTGTTGCCCCATGACGATGACACCGGCACGTCACGGCAGGTGCTGCCCCCCGTCGCCATGGGCGGTGTGGCGATTAACGAGGATCGCGTCGACGATGATGCCGACGCTGAGCTGCTGACGCGGGTGAATCGCCAGGTGGGAGAACTGCGCGACGATCTGGCCGAAAGCTGGCTGCGCCTGGGCAGCGGGCTCGCGCTGCCGTCGCGCCCCGATGCGTCAGTGAGTGGCATCGAGGCGAGCGCGGCCCTGCTGCGGGGGCTAGAGGCCTGGACCGAGGAGAGTGGGCGCTGGCGGCGCCTCGAGGCGCCGGTGGCCGATGCCGGGGGCCATATCGCGCCGCGTCAGGTGGCGCGCCTGGGCGACCTGTTGGCCTTTGGTGGCGGTGATCTGCTGCGCCGCAGCGCCGTCGACAACGACGAGACCCCGCGCCTGGCGGTGGTCGAAGGACTCTCCGCCTCGCAGCGCGCCCGCCTGGTGTCGGCCTGGACCGGTCAGGGACCGCTGCTGCTGGACCCGACGGCCGGCCGGCTGCTGGAGGCCCTGGCGACCCAGCCCACTCTGATGGAGCGCTTCCACCAGGGCGGCGCCGTGGGCTATGTGGTGGCCACTCTGGGGGGCCTTGGGCTGTTCGCTGCGCTGCTCCAGTACGCTTACCTGCTGGTGGTCAGCCTGAGACTGCGCCGTCAGCTGCGGGTGACGGCACCCTTGCGCGACAATAATCCCCTGGGGCGGGTGCTGGGCCGCTTTCGCACTCTGCCCGATGGGTTGCCGCCCGAGGCGCTGGAGGCGCGCCTCGATGAAGCGCTGCTGGCGGAGCTGCCGCGCCTGGAGCGGGGCCAGGGGCTGGTCAAGCTGCTGGCCGCGGTGGCGCCGCTGCTCGGCCTGCTGGGCACCGTCATCGGCATGATCGTCACCTTCCAGGCGATCACGGCCTACGGCACCGGCGACCCTCAGCTGATGGCGGGCGGTATCAGCCAAGCGCTGGTGACAACGGTGCTGGGCCTGATCACCGCGGTGCCGCTGCTGTTTGCCCATACCGCCCTGGTCAGCCGCTGTCGGCATCTGGTCGGCCTGCTGGAGGGGTCCGCCAGTGCGGCGCTTGCCGAGCATCTGGAAACCACGGCAGCATCCCCTAACCTGACACCGCGTGAGTCCCATGCCGTTTCCCTCTGATGCCGAGTGGGCCTGGGCCGAGCCGCTACTGCGCCTGGTGGAGGCGGGCGGGGCCGTGCTGGTGGGCATCATGCTGGTGGCCGCACTGCTGTTCGCCCTGACTCTGGAGCGTTGGTGGTACTTCCGGGTCACCTGGCGGGCGGAGCGCCATGCGCTGCTTCGCCGCTGGTCGGAGCGCCAGGACCATGCCAGTTGGAGCGCCCGCACCCTGCGCGAGGTCTGGAGCCGCGAGCTGGTCGCCCGTCTGCGCCGTCCGCTGCCGTGGATGAAGCTGCTGGTGGCGCTCTGCCCGCTGCTGGGGCTGCTGGGTACCGTGACCGGCATGATCGTGGTGTTCGATAGCCTGGCGCTCAGCGAGACCCACCACTCGCGGGCCATGGCCGACGGCGTGGCCCGGGCCACTCTGCCTACCCTGACGGGGATGGCCGTAGCGGTGGCTGGCCTGCTGGTCACCAGTCGTATGGAAGTGATCGTTCGTCGTGAGCGTCAGCGGCTGCAAGATCGCCTGGCCCGCGCCGTCGAGGTGAAGAGGGAGAAGAGGGATGCGTAGGCGTCGCCTGGAGGTCGAGAACGAGGCCAGCGAAGTGAACCTGACGCCGATGCTCGACGTGGTGTTTATCATGCTGATCTTTTTTATCGTCACCACCAGCTTCATCAAGGAGAGCGGGGTGGAGATCGAACGCCCCGAGTCCAGCGCCGCCAGCCCCAGGCCAGAGGCCCAGGTGATGGTGGCATTGACTCCAGAGGGGGCGGTCTGGGTTGATGGCCGGCCGGTAGATCTCCATCGCGTCGGGGCCGAGGTGGCCGAGCTGCTCGGCAGCGAGGGCAGCGTGGTGATCCAGGCGGATCGGCTAGCCACCACCGGGCGGCTGTTGGAGGTGATGGATCGACTGCGCGAGTCCGGGGTCGAGGACATGGCGGTCGCCGCTACCCGGGGAGGTTCATGATCCGGCTGGCGCTCTCCGCGCTGGGCGGTTCGGCGCTGGCGCTGGCGCTGTTCTGGCTGCTGGCGCTGCTGGTCATGCCACCCGCGGAGAAGGTGACGCCGCCGCAGATGACGATGCCGCTTCGGCTGGCGGCGGTCGCAGAGGTCGCCACTGAGCCCGCCATGACCCCCGGACCGGCGCCCGAATCAGCCGCCGAGCCGCAGGCACCGGACGCGGCGCCTGTCGAGCCCGACCCCGTACCCGACCCCATACCTGAACCCGAGCCTTTATCCGAGCCCGACCCTGAACCCGAGCCCCTACCCGAGCCCGACCCCGAGCCCGAACCCCGTTTGTCGCCGGAGCCTCAGGCTCGGCCGGCGCCACGTCCTGAGCCAGCTCCAGTGGCTGGCGATATGTCTCGCGACGTGCCCACAGGGGGGCCGGACGATGGCGATGCCGACAGCGTCCCTGGGTCCGCCGACAGCGGGCCGGTGGAGGTGGGCGAGGCTGTGCCGCTCAGCCGGGTGCCGCCCCGCTATCCGCGACGGGCCCAGCGGCGCGGGGTCGAGGGATACGTGGAGCTGGAGTTTCTGATCCAACCCGACGGCCGCGTCGATCGCGCCAGTCTCCGGGTGCTGGATGCGCGACCGACCCGGGTCTTCGAGGCAGCCGCCGAACAGGCGGTAGGGGAGTGGCGCTTCGAGGCCGACGGGCGCCTGCGTCGCGCCCGGCAGCGCCTGGAGTTCCGGCTGCGGTGAGGGGGGAAGCGTGGTGTTCCGGCGGGACGCCACGCGGGCTCTTGCGCCGCCGATTCGCCCGCTGACGATGCGTTTCCAGCGCGGTCAGAGGCGGCGGGTGAGCAGGTCGGTCAGCGCCTCGTCGCTAAGCACCAGCGGGTTGGTCTTCATGCTGCCGCTTCGCGCTGCGGCCACTACCCGTGCCAGGTCGTCGGTGACCATGCCGAACTCGCCCAGGCGCGGCATGGCCAGGCGATGGGTCCAGTCGCGCAGGGTTTCGACCAGGGCGTCGCAGGCCGCCTGGTCATTACGATCAGGGGAATCGCCGAGCAGTCGGCCAACGCGGGCATATTTTGCCAGCGCTTCGCGGGCTTCCCCACGCTCGCGCAGGGCCGCGATGTTCACCGCGGTGGTCTCGGCGAGCAGGGTGCCACACACCGCGCCGTGGGGGATCGGAAAGAAGGCGCCGAGCGGCGACGCCAGGCCGTGAACGGCCCCCAGGCCCGCCTGTGCCAGGGTGATGCCGGACGTCAGCGAAGCATAGGCGAGCCCCGAAAAGCCCTTCGCGGCATGCTGCGGATCGCTATCGAGTGAGGTCCAGAAGCCCTGGCAGAACGCCTGCATACCGGACCAGGCCAGCGCATCGGTGGGGGCACTGGCGTTGGCGGAGACATAGGATTCCAGCAGCTGGGTAAAGGCATCCATGCCGTTGGCGGCCAACTGGTCGGCGGGGCAGTTGGCCAGCAGGTCCGGGTCGACCAGGGCGACCCGGGCCATCAGCCGGTCATCCCGGAATGATTTCTTGAAGCCGTCCGGTCCCTGCTCGCTCAGGACCGCGTTGCGGGTGGCCTCACTGCCGGTTCCTGCGGTCGTGGGCACGGCGATCAGCGGCACCGCGGGCCCGGGGTAGGGCAGGCCCCGGCCCACTCCCTCGAGGTGGTCCATCACCGAGGTGCCGGTGCGCAGCAGGCCGGCCACGGCCTTGCCGGCATCCAGGGCGCTGCCGCCGCCGATGGCCACCACGACCTCGATTCCCGCCTCGCGGTACGCCGCCACGATCTCGTCCACCCGGCGGGGAGAGGGTTCCTCCGCGACGCTGACGTGCTCCCAGCTCACCTTGTGCTCGGCCAGCGCCGCCTGGAGCTGCGGCCAGCGGGGGGAGGCGACAAAGGAGCGCTGGCCGGTGACCAGCAGGATGCGCCTGCCGTGCCGGGCGATCAGCGCCGGCAGCCGGCCAATGACCTGGCCGCCGAAGTGGATCTCGGGAAGGGCCGAGAGGCGAAAGGCGTCGATACCTGCGAGGCGTGACGTGTCCGACATATGACGATTCCTGGTGAAGCGGGCGGGGGGATCCTGGTCGGGGAGCGGTGTGGTTCAGAGGTCGAGGTCGGTCCACACCGGAGCGTGGTCGGAGGGCCTCTGCATGCCGCGCAGGGCATAGTCGATTCCGGCGTCCATGACCTTATCGGCCAGCGGCGCGGTGACCAGGATGTAGTCGATGCGCAGGCCGCGTTTGGGGTCTCGGTCGAAGCCCTTCGAGCGGTAGTCGAACCAGCTGAAGCGGTCGTCCGTTTCCGGGTAGCGTACCCGGTAGCTGTCGGACAGCCCCCAGGCCTTGATGCCTGTGAGCCATTCCCGCTCCACCGGCTGGAAGCTGGTCTTGCCTTCGCGCAACCAGCGCCTGCGGTTGGGCTCGCCGATGCCGATATCGATGTCCGCGGGGGAGATATTGAAGTCCCCCATCACCGCCAGGCGCTCGTCGGGGCGATGCTGGCGGGCCAGCAGGCGCCCGAGCTGGGCATAGAACTCGCGCTTGTGGGGAAACTTCACGGGGTGCTCGAGGTTCTCGCCCTGGGGGAAATAGCCGTTCCATATCGTCAGCGGCTCGCCGGTGGCAGGACGGAGGCGTGCGCCGATGATGCGCCGCTGGGCGGCCTCGCCGTCGTCGGGAAAGCCATAGTAAACCGTCTCGGGTTCTCCGCACTGGGCGACGTCGATCATCAACGCCACCCCGTAATGGCCCTTCTGGCCGTGATAGAAGACCCGATAGCCCAGCGCCTCCACCGCCTGACGGGGAAAGTCGGCGTCCTGAACCTTGGTCTCCTGGAGGCCGATCACCGCCGGGCGCTGACTGTCCACCAGCGCCTCGAGCTGGTGAAGACGGGCGCGGATACCATTGATATTGAACGAGACCAGACGCATCAGCTCTCCGAGCTCCCCGAACTGGAACCTTTCGTACCGGGATTTTCCGTGCGCGGGAGCGTTTCCGCGCGCGGGTGCGCTGTTTCGGTGGTCTCAGTCGCCGGCTCGGGATGGATGGCGATGTCCTGTCCGGCCTCGTGGCGGGCAATCTTGCGTGCCGCCTGCAGCTTGCGCTGCTGACGTTTCTTCTGGGTATAGCGCGTGGACGAGGTCACCTGGTCGGGATTCTCGTGGCGCCACTTCTTGAAATCCTTGCGCCGGCCGGTGCGGATCTGCACCTTGTCGGCCAGCGAACGGGTCTTTTTGCGACGGGTCATGGAAAAACTCCTGTGTTCTGGCACGCATTCTACCAGTCCTGCCGCGCCGGCCACAGGCGAAGCGCTCACGAGACGCGCCCTTCGTCGCATTGGCTGTTACAATGCGCGTTTGTGTCATGTACTCAACCAGCCAAACGGACAGACAGCAGCCTATGAGCGAGTCGGATCAGATCAACGCACCGGCCCAGGATCGCAAGCCCAAGCGTCGTCGTCGCAAACCGCGTCGCCGTAACGCCGCCGGCTGGGACCTGCGCCAGTTTCAGGTGCCTGCCGTGGCGGGCAAGTGGCGCTTCCATGATTTCGATCTGCCGCTGCCGCTGATGCACGCCATCCACGCCCTGGGTTTCGAGTACTGCACCCCGATCCAGGCCGAGGCACTGACCCACACGTTGCTGGGTGGCGACGTGGTCGGCAAGGCTCAGACAGGCACCGGCAAGACGGCCGCCTTCCTGATCTCGATCCTCGCCTACTTTCTCGAGGAGGAGGCTCCCAACGCTCAGAAGCCCGGCGCCCCGCGTGCCCTGATCGTTGCGCCGACCCGTGAGCTGGCCCTGCAGATCGAGAAGGACGCCAAGGCCCTGGCCCGTTTTACCGACCTCAAGGTGGCCAGCGTGGTGGGCGGCATGGACTACCAGGCCCAGCGAGAGGCGCTGGCCGATCGCGTGGATATTCTGGTGGCCACCCCGGGTCGGCTGCTCGATTTCCATCAGAAGCGCGATGTCGATATCACCCAGGTCGAGGTGCTGGTGCTCGATGAAGCCGACCGCATGCTCTCCATGGGTTTCATCCCCGACGTCAAGCGCATCATTCGCCATACGCCGAAGCCGGAGGAGCGCCAGACCTTTCTGTTCTCGGCGACCTTCACCGAGGACATCCTCAACCTGGCCAGCCAGTGGACCTTTGACCCGACCCACGTCGACATCGCGGTCACGGTGGAGAATGCCGCCGATATCGATCAGCGCGTCTACCTGGTCGGCGACGAGGACAAGCAGCGCCTGCTGATCAACCTGCTCCGGCAGGAGAGCTTCGATCGCGTCATGGTCTTCGGCAATCGCCGCGACCTGGTGCGCAAGCTCGACGAGCTACTCAGGAAGGCCGGCATCAACGCCGCCATGCTCTCCGGCGACGTGCCCCAGAACCAGCGCATCACGACCCTCGAGCAGTTCCGCGAGGGCGAGATTCAGGTGCTCGTGGCCACCGACGTGGCCGGTCGCGGCATCCACATCGAGGATGTCAGCCACGTGATCAACTACACCCTGCCGGAGGATCCGGAGGACTACGTCCACCGTATCGGCCGCACCGGCCGCGCCGGCGCCAAGGGCGTGTCGATCAGCTTCGTGGGTGAGGAGGACGCCTTCTCGCTGCCCGAGATCGAGCGCTTTATCGGCGACAAGCTGCCCTGCGAACATCCGCCCGAAGGCCTGCTCTGAGCCCATGCTTGACGAGGCGCTGAAGGGCGAGATCCAGGCGGCCTACCGCCGTGTGCTCGAAGGCCTCGATCTGACGCCCCGCTATGGCCAACGGCTGATGATCGCCGAGATTGCCCGCACCCTGGCGGGCATCGAGGTTGACGAGGCCGGCAAGCGGATCAGCGACGAGCACGTCTGCGTGCTCGAGGCTGGCACCGGTACCGGCAAGACCCTGGCCTATCTGCTGGCCGCGCTGCCGGTGGCCAAGGCCCGCGGCAAGCGGCTGGTGGTGGCCACGGCCACCGTGGCCCTGCAGGAGCAGGTGCTGCATCAGGATCTCCCCTCGCTGAAGGCCCACAGCGGTATCGACTTCAGCTACGCCCTGGCCAAGGGGCGCGGCCGCTATATCTGTGTGGCGCGCCTTGACCAGACCCTCGATGGCACCGAGGACAATCCCACCTATTCGCTGTTCGAGCGTGAGCTTGCCAGCAGCGGCGACGACTTCCAGGCCCTGGCCCAGTCTCTCGGCGAGGCCTACGGCAACGGCCGCTGGGAGGGCGATCGCGACAGCTGGCCCGAGGCGATCCCCGACGACCACTGGCGCAAGCTCACCGTCGATCATCGCCAGTGCACCAACCGCCGCTGCGGCCACTTCGCTGCCTGCGCGTTCTTTCGTGCCCGGCGTGACCTGGAGCAGGCCGACATCATTGTCGCCAACCATGACCTGGTGCTGGCCGACCTCTCGCTGGGCGGCGGCGTGGTGCTGCCTGACCCGAGCGACTGCATCCACGTCTTCGACGAGGGCCACCACCTTCCCGACAAGGCCCTCAACCACTTTACCCATCGCTTCGCCGTGGGCGGCGCCCTTGGCTGGCTGCGGACCCTGAGAAAGTCGCTGACCGAGCTCAACCAGGCCCTGGCCGTCCAGCCGACCCTGGCACGGCTGCTGGCCTCGCTGCCCCAGGCCATCGAAGCGCTGGAGCCGAAACTCGGCGAGGCCTTCGCCCTGGGCCACCAGCTGGCCGGGCGTCCCGAAGGGTTGGGCGATGGCGAGGAGGCTCGCCAGCATCGCTTCGAGATGGGGCGTGCCCCCGAGGCGCTGCGCGAGCTGGCCGGCGCCCTGCTGGTGATCTTCGCCGAGCTCTCCCGCACCCTGGAGAGCATGGCCGATATCCTGCGCGAGAGCCTCGACCCCGATAAGCATACCGGCCTGCCGCGCGAGCAGGCCGAGGCCTGGCTGCCGCTGCTGGCGCTGCTGCATGGCCGGGCGCTGGAGGCCCATGCCCTGTGGCAGGCGTTTGCCGAGACAGACCCCGAGGGCGAACCGCCCCGAGCCCGCTGGCTGGTCCTCGAACGCTTCGGAGCCGACCCGGAGCTGACCTTCTCGGCGAGCCCCGTCTCGGCGGCGCATACCCTGGCGAAGAGCCTGTGGGGGGCCACCTTCGGTGCCGTGATCACCTCGGCCACGCTGACCGCACTCGGGCGCTTCGAGCGTCTTCAGGAGCGCGCCGGGCTGGCCAATCGCTATCGCTACCAGCGCCTGCCCAGCCCCTTCGACTACTCCCGGGCGGTGCTCAGCGTGCCCCGGGAAGCCGTCGATCCGGCCGATCGCGAGGGTCACGAGCGTGCCATCGTCGAGTTCGTCCAGGCGCTGGGCAAGCAGGAGGCGGTACTGATGCTCTTCTCCTCGCGGGCCCAGCTGCGTGCCGTGGAGAAGGCCCTGCCCAGGGCACTGGGCGAGCGGGTGCTGGCCCAGGATCGCCTGCCCAAGCGTGAGCTGATTACTCGGCATCGGGCCAGGGTCGACGCGGGGGAGGGCAGTATCATCTTCGGCCTGGCCAGCTTCGCCGAGGGGATCGACCTGCCCGGCGACTACCTGACCCACGTGGTGATCACCCGGTTGCCCTTTGCGGTGCCCGATGACCCGGTGGGCGCCACCCTTGCCGAGTGGATCGAAAGCCGCGGCGGCAATCCCTTTATGCGCATCAGCGTGCCCGATGCCTCCATCAAGCTGGTGCAGGCGTGCGGCCGCTTGATCCGCAAGGAGTCCGACAGCGGTCGCATCACCCTGCTTGATCGCCGGGTGCTCACCCGCCGCTACGGCCGGGCCCTCCTCGATTCGCTTCCCCCCTTTGTCCGCGAGATCGACGGCGTCCGCCAGTAGCGGGGCAGCCAACGACAGCGGGCCCGCCAAGTGGCGGGCCCGCTGTGCGTCGACTTCATTGTGTTAGAGGCGCTGCCTGAATGAATTCACGCCGCTTCGAGGCGCTTGGCCAGCACCGGGGCGAGTTTGTCGTTCATCGCTTTGAAGGCGCGATCGGTGGCGTCCCAGTCGATGCAGGCGTCGGTGATGGAAACGCCGTACTGCAGCTGGCTGAGATCCTCGGGTACCTTCTGGCTACCCCAACCGATATTCGACTCGACCATCAGGCCGATGATCGACCGGTTGCCTTCGAGAATCTGATTGGTGACGTTCTCCAGCACCAGCGGCTGCAGGGCAGCGTCCTTGTTGGAGTTGGCGTGGGAGCAGTCGATCATGATGTTGGGCTTGATGCCCGCCTTCTTCAGCTCCTGCTCGGCCAAGGCCACACTGACGCTGTCGTAGTTGGGTTTGCCGTTGCCGCCGCGCAGCACCACATGGCCGTAGGCATTGCCGCGGGTGCGGATGATCGCCACCCGACCGGCAGTGTCAATGCCCAGGAAATTGTGGGGGTGAGCGACCGACTGCAGGGCATTGACTGCCACTTCCAGGCTGCCATCGGTGCCGTTCTTGAAGCCGACCGGACAGGACAGCCCAGACGACATCTCGCGGTGCGTCTGGGACTCGGTGGTACGGGCACCGATGGCCGACCAGCTGATGCAATCCTGCATGTACTGCGGCGAGATCGGGTCGAGGGCCTCGGTCGCCAGCGGCAACCCCATCTCGGCCAGCTCCACCAGCAGGCGGCGGGCGATATGCAGGCCCTCCTCGATCTCGAAGGAACCGTTGAGGTGCGGGTCGTTGATCAGGCCCTTCCAGCCCACGGTGGTGCGCGGCTTCTCGAAGTAGACCCGCATCACGATGTAGAGACTATCCTTCACTTCATCGGCCAGGCGGCGCAGACGGCGGGCGTAGTCGAGAGCGGCGTCCACGTCGTGGATCGAGCAAGGGCCCACCACCATCAGCAGGCGAGGATCGTCACCGTCGAGAATGCGCTGAATGGTCTCGCGCCCTTCGATGACAGTGCGCTCGGCGGCCTCGGTGAGGGGAATCTCCTGCTTCAGGGCCTCGGGAGTGATAAGGACGTCCTGGGAGAGGACGTTGAGGTTGCTGACCTGCTGATCTGTCATGCGGCTACCTGTATGTCGTGTCTGCGCTGATGCCCCAGGGGCACGTGATAACGTTCCTCCTACTATACACCGGAGGGACCATATGAGATCAATCGCGGAACCTCGGTCCGCCGGCGTGGTCCGAGCGCGGGACAGGCGGTCTATCTGGTTTTTCGGTGACTCGATCCGCTACACCGGGTTGATGGATGGCCAGGAAAAGGGAACACTTGTACAACTTTGGCTACGGCCTCCGGACACTTCGCCGCCCTCAAGGGCCCCAGGTTGACGCCATGTACGCAATGTCCAACATGACCGCCGCTCCGCAGGCGCACCCTTCGCGCTCTTCTCATCTGTCGGGGAGGCCGTGAATGAGTGCCAGGGAGACAGACCAGCAGCTTGTCGAGCGTGCCCAGCAGGGCGATAACCGCGCCTTCGATCTGCTGGTGAAGAAGTATCAGCACAAGATCATCGGGCTGATCGGGCGCTACGTCCACGACCACTCCGAGGTCCAGGATGTGGCCCAGGAGGCCTTCATCAAGGCGTATCGGGCGCTGGGCAAGTTCCGCTCCGAAAGCGCGTTCTATACCTGGATGTACCGCATCGCCATCAACACGGCCAAGAATCATCTGGTCTCGAGAGGGCGCCGTCCACCCGGCAGCGATCTGGATATCGCCGATGCCGAGATCGTCGACCACAGTGGACGCCTGGCGGATTCCGAGACGCCGGAGGCCGCCATGGCTCGCGACCAGCTTGAGGCCGCGGTGTTCGAGGCTATCGACAATCTTCCCGACGACTTGCGTACGGCGATCACCTTGCGTGAGCTAGAGGGACTCTCCTATGAGGATATCGCCCAGATCATGCATTGCCCGGTGGGCACGGTGCGCTCGCGGATCTTTCGCGCCCGTGAGGCCGTGGACCAGCACATACAGCCGCTGGTCACCACGTCCCGCAACCGCGAGACGGTAGAGGAGTAGCCGTCCAGCGAGGCAGGTTGCACACTTTTTGTCGATTGGCTGAACTGTCCATGGCCTTTGGCGTCATAAGCAGTGTTCGATCCGCCGTGCGGCGGAGATAGCGTCGACATTCCCGGACCTGACCGGGAATGTCGATTCCAGGCTGAAACAAGGGAGCAGGGCAGAGCGCCTTGCCACTGTAGGGGGTGTTGAGAATGAGTCAGAACGCACGGGAATCGCTTTCTGCCCTGATGGACAACGAGGGAGACGAGCTCGAGCTTCGCCGGCTACTCAAGACGCTTGACGCCTCTCCCGATTCTGCAGAGGCTTGGCGCCGCTACCATCTGATGCGCAGCCTGATGCGTCGGGAACCCGGCGTCGATGTCTCTACCGACCTCTCCGCCGGCATCATGGCCCGCCTGCAAGATGAAGAGCCGCCGCATATGGAAGCGGCGCCCCCGGCCCCGCGCCGCGCCTTGCCTTTCGCACGTAGTGCCGGTATTGCCGCCGCGGTATCGCTGATGGTGATTACCGGGGTGCAGTTCTACTCAGGCGGTACCCCCAGCGGTGGCAACAACGGAGCGGAGTCTGGCGTGGTCGCCGGCGCCAGTGCTCCCCAGTCGGCCCCTGCCAGCCTGACCGCCAGTGATACCACCTCATCTCGTCCCTCGCTGGTTGACCTGCCACTGTTCCAACTCCCCCAGAACAGTGGCCAGGGTGGGCAGGGTCTGATGACCGTGGGCGCCGGCGGTGAGTCTGCGCCTATGTTCATGGCCCCGGGCCAGCGCCAGTCGTTGCTTGCCGACGAGGAGCAGGCCCGCCTGCTTCAGTCCTACCTGGACCGCCACGCCGAGGGCGCCGCCTTCCGCAGCGGTGATACCTGGCTGCCGCTGCTGCGCGCCTCCGGCGCCGATAGTCTCGGCCAGCGCTGAGCGAAGCGGGGTGACGATGACGGCGTCACGTCTGCGCCTCCTTGCCGCGAGCTGTCTGGTTGGCCTGCTAATCAGCGGGGCCCTCCCGGCAGCCTCGACCGAGTCCAATGAGGAACGCTTCGACTGCCAAACTCTGGCCCAGGATGCCTCGCCCACCACCGCCCAGCAGTGGTTCGAGCGCAGTCTATGGGCCGGCCACTGCTATCAATACAACGCCCATGCGGTGCGCATCAGCTACGATGGCGTGCGCACGTTGACGCTCATCCACGACATTCATGACGGTATCGAACGGGGTGTTGCCAGCTATCTCGACGGTCCTCCCATCGTGTTCGAGCGCCGCGGTCGCATCGGACGTTTGGGCGTGGCAGGGGGAGGTAGCGAGGCGCCGCCATCGCCCGTCGGTATTGCTGAACGCGCCGGGGCCCACTACCGCCTGCAGCTCGGTGGTGAGGAGCGCATCGCCAATCGTCGCGCCCTGCGCCTGGACATTGCCCCCCTGGACAGCTTTCGCTTCGGTCATCGACTCTGGCTGGATCAGGCGACCGGTCTGACCCTCAAGCAGTCCCTGCTTGACGAAACCGGCCGACCCCTGGAGACCTTCCAGCTCACTACCCTGGACCAGCCGCGTCTGCATCAGGGAGAGATACGCCTCGATCGCCAGCGCGAAGCGCCGACCGACCCCTGGCGGCTTGGCTGGTTGCCTGAGGGCTTCACCGCGCAGCCGGCGGATACGCGCAGCGCCCGCCATGGCGATGGGGTCATTCACCGCCTCTACAGCGACGGGCTTGCCACGCTGAGCCTCTTCGTGGCACCCGTCGATGAGGTCGAACTGCTGGCGCCAGGGCTGCATCGCCTGGGCGTTTCCAACGCCGCAGTGCGCCATCGCAACCTGGGCGGTGAACCACGCCAGTTGATTGTGATGGGGGAGCTGCCGCCCCGGGTATTGCTTCGGGTCGCTGATAGTCTGCTCTGGGAGTCGCCGTGATGACGGCCTTGTCATCACCCTGTATCACCCTCATCTGTTTCATCATCGCTACACCGAGAATCATCGCCGTCCCTGACACGATATTCGTTGTTCCGACCCATCGCAGGAGCCTTGCATGAAACGCATTATCCGTCCTCTCTCCTTGTGGATGCTGCTGGCAGCGACGCTGCTGGCCTGGCAGTCGGCTGCGGCCCAGGAACTGCCCGATTTCACCGTGCTGGTGGAAGAGGCTGCCCCGGGCGTCGTCAATATCTCCACCACCCGCATGGCGAGTCGCGACAGCCCCACCCAGGGCTTTGGCGGCCAGGAGCTGCCCGAGATCTTCCGTCACTTCTTCGGTGACCGCTTCCCGGCCCCTCCCGGTGGACAGGCGCCCGGTCGGCCTCAGGAGCGTCAGTCGCTGGGTTCTGGCTTTATCATCAGTGAGGATGGCTATCTGCTGACCAACGCTCATGTGGTAGATGGCGCCGACGAGATTCTGGTGCGCCTCAGCGACCGCCGAGAGCTCCAGGCCGAGTTGGTGGGCAGCGATGCGCGCACCGATGTGGCGCTGCTCAAGGTCGATGCTGAGGACCTCGCCCCGCTCAAGCTGGGTGACTCCGATTCTCTCAAGGTGGGCCAGTGGGTCGCCGCCATCGGCTCACCCTTCGGCTTCGACCACTCGGTCACGGCCGGCATTATCAGCGCCATCGACCGCACCCTGCCGCGGGATGCCTATGTACCCTTTATCCAGACCGACGTGGCCATCAACCCGGGCAATTCCGGCGGGCCGCTGTTCAACCTGGATGGACAGGTAATCGGCATCAACTCCCAGATCTTTACGCGCAGCGGCGGCTTTATGGGCCTGTCGTTTGCCATCCCCATCAACGTCGCCATGGACGTGGCCGACCAGCTGCGCGACGACGGTCAGGTACGTCGCGGCTGGCTGGGCGTAATGATCCAACCGGTCTCCCGGGACCTGGCCGAATCCTTCGGCATGGACGGCCCCAGCGGAGCGCTGATCGCCGACCTCGACCCCGACGGGCCGGCGGCTCGCGATGGACTGCAGGCGGGCGATGTCATCCTCGAAGTGGATGGAAGCCGCGTGCACGACTCCAGCACCCTGCCGCGCCTGATTGGCGGTATCGCGCCGGGTAGCGACGTGGAACTCAAGCTGATGCGTGATGGCGAGCGTCGTGAACTCAGCATTACCCTGGGTGACTGGCCCGACATCGAGCCCGCCACCGCCAGCCGCCCCGAGGAGAGCCGTCAGGCCCGCCTGGGCATCTCGGTGGGCGAGCTGGAGGCCGCCGAGCGTGAACCGCTCGGCATCGACGGCGGCGTGCGAGTGCTCGATGTCGACCCGAATGGTGCCGCCGCCGCGGCTGGCATTCGCCCCGGCGATATCCTGGTCAGCATCGACCATCAGGCCGTCAGTGACCCTGATCAGCTGATCGAGATGGTCAGCGAGCTGCCCGCCGACCGTGCCGTGCCGGTTCGACTCTACCGCGACGGCCGCTCGATGTTTGTCGCCCTGCGCCTAAGCGTCGAATAACGATCCCTGACCCTGTGGGAGCGCAGCTGGCTGCGTGAATAGCGGTGTTACCCAGGTATCGGGTGGCACCGCCTTCGCATTCCTTTTCGCGATCTGCAGATCTCTCCAGCAGAGTGGCCACTGCCACCAGCAAACAAGCCGGGCCCCGTTCAGGGGCCCGGCTTGTTTCGATTGATTTCCCGCCAGGGTTTTTCGCTGATTCGTGGCTCGCCAATCCGATGCAGGGCGAATTGGCGGCCTGGCCGGTGTCGACGCGGGTCAACCGGTCGGATCAGGAGGGGGGCAGCCTGGTGGAGCCAGTGGCCACATAGGTCAAGCGTTGCTCCATGCAGAGGCCGCAGGCTGTGCAGCAGACCCGATACCGCTGATTGGGCAGGATCGTCGCCTTGAACTTCCGCCAGGCCTTCACGCCACCCCCGCGGCGTTCGGTCTGCCCGCAGGGACAGACCATGATCCAGATGCGATTGGCGATCGGCATCATTTCGATCCCGTCCATGATCGTTCTCCCGCCATGTAAAATCAGCGTAGTCCGATTGTCACCTACCTGCCGTAAGCCAGCGCTGACAGCGGCTGTACGATTCGATTGATCCCGTGCCGCCCAGAGGCCACCATGCCCCCTCTTTTATGAGGAGGTACGAATGCGCGCACGTGGGTTTCTCTTGCTGATGGTCGCCGTTCCGGGGCTGGTCCAGGCCGATGTGCTGATCGGCAGCTGGAACATCAAGCATCTCGGCTGGAACAACGACAAGGCGTTCCAGCAGGTGGCCCACGTGGCCAACCACTTCGACCTGCTGGCGATCCAGGAGCTGATGGATACGTCGGCCCTGGCGCGGCTGGAACGCAAGGTGGAAGCCCTCTCAGGTGAGGCGTGGTCGTCCATGGCCAGTCATGCGCTAGGCCGCTCCACCTACACCGAGCATTACGCCTTCCTGTGGCGCGAGAGCGAGGTCGCCTACGAGGATAGCGCGGTGGTGTTCCTGGACCATGGCGATGTCTTCAGCCGTGCGCCTTATGCGGCACGCTTTCGCGACGTGGAAACCGGTGAACTGTTCACCGCGGCCACCGTGCACGTCGTCTACGGCCACAGCGTCGGTGACCGCTTGCCGGAGATCGCGGCTCTGGCCGATTACTGGGAATGGCTGGCCGGGATTGCCCAGGGCACGCCGCGGGTGCTGATGGGTGACTTCAACCTCGCGCCGCACCACGAGGGTTGGGCCGCTCTGCGCGCCAAGGGCGCTCAGCCGGTCATCACCAGTGGCCGCACCACGCTGTCCACCACGGCGGGCGACTATGCCAACCTGTACGACAACCTCTGGTACGACGCCGGCGATCTCGAGCCGAGTGATCGCGGCATCCTGCGGTTTCCGGATCTGCTGGCGTTGGATCACCAGGCGTCGCGTGCCCATGTCTCCGACCATGCCCCGGTCTACCTCGGACTCCATGGCGCCCGGCTCGCGCTTCGGCATGTCGATGGCGGAGAGGCCCTGGCCGGCATCGCATCTCCGGTCTGCATCGACCTGAATGCCGCCACCGCGCTGCGGCTCGAGGACCTGCCGCACGTCGGGCCTGCCCGGGCCGAGGCCATCGTGGAGGGGCGACCCTGGGCGACGCCGGAAGCGCTCACCGTGGTGAACGGCATCGGAGGCGCTCGCCTGGAAGCGATCCAGGCGAGCGGGCTGCTGTGCGGGTGAGCGGTGAAAAGGGATCTTCGGTCGCGCGTGACGGTGTCTCGATCAGCGCCGTATGCGGACGGGGCTGCATAAAGGCCAAGTTGCCCATGGCGTTATCACGGGGGCGGATGCGGGGTTCTGGAAGGCTGTCTATCGGCCTCCGTCGGTGTCGGGAGGCGACGACCGGACGCCATGTTGCACTGCACAAAAAACCCTGTTACTCTGTACAACATCAGAGCGGGGATCTCCCGTTCGTTCTGAACCCGGAGGTTCTTCAGATGAGCAACGTTAACTTCGACACCAAGCAGTTCGAGACCATGATGTTCGGCCCGGCGCGTGCCTACGCTGCCCTGTCCGTCGACTTCACCGAGAAGCTGTTCAACGCTCAGCTTGACGCCGCCAAGGCCTACACCGACACCAACCTGGCGCAGCTGCGCAGCCTGATGGAAGTCAAGGATGCCGAAGGCCTGAAAAGCTTCATGGAAGGCCAGCAGAAGATCGCCACGGAACTCACCGAGCGCCTGAAGGCAGACACCGAGAAGGTTGTCGCCCTGCAGCAGGACTTCGCCAAGGACAGCCAGAAGCTGACCGAAGAGAACGTCCAGAAGGCCCAGGAAGGCATCAAGGAAGCCACCGAGACTGCCACCAAGGCCGTCAAGGAAGCGGCGCCCAAGGCTGCCAAGACCGCCTAAAAAGGCACCCGCCGGCTCACGCCGGCAGGACGCGATACCCGAGGCCACCGATCCATGATCGGTGGCTTTTCGCATGCAGGGAGGACGATGGCTGGACGGGGCTTGTCATGCCGCGAATCACAGGAGAGGAGCAACGAGGCTCACGCTTCGCCTTCTACCCGGCGTAGGTGATCGCTTGCACCGCAAGACAGCGATGTCGGCCATCGCTCAGGGGAGGGCGCCCATGATCGCCCTGATGGACGGCAACAACTTCTATGTCAGCTGCGAGCGGGTTTTCGATCCGCGACTGGAGGGACGCCCGGTGGGCGTGCTCTCCAACAACGACGGCTGCGTGGTCGCCCGTTCCAACGAACTCAAGGCTTTGGGTGTGGAAATGGGCGCCGCCCTGCACCTGTTGCCGCCCTACATCCGCCGCCAGGCCGTGCTGCTTTCCAGCAACTACGCGCTCTATGGCGACATGAGCCGCCGCGTCACCGAGACGCTGAGCGAGTTCTCGCCCCACGTCGAGGTGTATTCGATCGACGAAAGTTTCGTCGGTTTCCAGGGCTTCGACCCGGCCACGCTCGAAGCGCGTGGCCAAGAAGATCCCCGCCTACGAGGGTGTCTGCAAGCTCGAGGCGGATGGCCCCGACACCCGGTCGCTGCTGCAGCAGTTGCCCGTCACCGAGCTGTGGGGCGTGGCGAGGCGCACCGGCGAGCGCCCGGCCGTGATGGATATCAAGACCGCCGGGGAGCTGCGCGAGGCCGATCCCAAGCGGATCCGCCGCGCCTTCTCGGTGGTGATGGAGCGCATCGTCTGGGAGCTGCGCGGTCGCCCCGCCATCCAGCTCAACAACATGGCCGCACCGAAGAAACAGATCATGGTCTCGCGCTCCTTCGGGCGCATGACCAGCGATCCCGCCGACCTGCGCGAAGCCGTCCGTCAGCACGCCGCCAGGGCAGGGGAAAAGCTGCGCCGCCAGGGTGGCGTCACCAACGCGGTGATGGTGTTCGTGCGCACCAACCCCTTTCAGCTCGACCAACCGCAGTACCGCAACAGCGTGGTGATGCCCCTGATGCGTCCCACCGACGACACCCGCGACATCGCCCAGGCAGCGGCACATGGCCTGCAGGCCATCTTCCTCAAGGGCTACCGCTACCAGAAAGCCGGCGTGATGCTGCTCGACCTCAGCGCCGACGACAACCGCCAGCTCTCCCTGGATGAGACGCCGCAGAGCGAGGTCGACCGGCAGCGCGGCCAGCGACTCATGGCTACCCTCGACAAGCTCAACCGCGAGCTGGGGAAGGATAGTGTTCGGCTCGGCCACCCTCGCCAAGGCAATGCCTGGGCGCTAAGGTGTGAGCGGAGGACGCCGAGATACACAACGCGCTGGGAGGAACTGGTCAGGGTGAGGGGCTGAAAGGTCGAAAGGCAGCGATCGACCCAATGCGGCTATACCAACACAGGCAACATGCACGTTCATTGGGGATATATAGCATGCACGATGATTGTTGTTATGCTGCCGATCTATAATTAATTCATAGGATTTTCAATAGGATGAGATGTGTTTGAGCGCGCAGTATAACATTATTGAACGCGCGTGCGCGTTCAAGTGGAATATCAAGTATGCTGTTTAATACAACTGTTGGGCAATACCGGGGACGATTTGCGCACAATGGATATAAAGACTATTGCACGGGCTGTCAATTCAGAGTCCAGCGCGTATTCGGTGGGCGGGTTGCAAGAGTTGCGGGCAACACTGAAAGGCTTGAAACGAATTCCTGGCTCAGCAATCTTCAGCTCCCAGACTACATTCGATGATTGGGCCTTCCACCATGGCGGTCGGTCTGAGCTTCAATTCAACATTGGTTCGGAGCAGGTTGGAGGCGTAGCTATTACTCGCTATGGAGTAGCTTTCTCCTTTGAGACAAGCCGCTCGCTCCCAACGATCGACGTCTTGGTGCCGAAGGTAGCCTTGTTCAACGAATACGTACGCACTAATTTTGACCTCCTGTCCGGCTTTGAGATGTGGCACTTCCAAAATGGAGTTCGGTCGGCAAATCGTATTCCCACACCCATATCGGCCGATCTAGTAGACGGTGGTACGTTTGTCTTCCTCGGTGCATATTCGCCGTCGGAGATAGTCAGCGCAAGTGAGGTTCTTTCAGCATTTGATAGGTTGCTCCCACTTTATCGCTTCGTGGAAGGTAGTGGTGTGCCAGCCCACACAACGAGCAAATTCGCGTTCCGTCCTGGCAATGCTTCAAAAAAGTCCCGCGCTATCGGAAACTCGACTGAGCGGGCACTTTCTATTGATCTCAGGCACAACTGCATGCAGGAAACGTTGTATCGAGAGCTTTGCGAAGAATTTGGTTCAAGTAACGTT
>JBNJLE010000021.1:0-74889 GCA_051751685.1 Pseudomonadota bacterium
CACCGCCAGCTTCTTTATCTTCCCTTCCTTCACCAGCCTCGCCTTCTCCTCGGCAATCTTTTCTAGCAGCACACTGGCGGGCTCGTCGCTGGGGTCCTGCTCCACCAACCGCCCCATCACTGCTAGTTGCAGGACGGTCTGCTTGAGCTTGTCGATGCTGGCATCGGTGATAAAAAGGGTATTGAAATGCTCGGCGATACGGGTCCAGTTTGCGGCTACTTCGGCGGCGTCCGCTGAGCGGGTCAGGGTGTCGAGTAGAGTTTCGACCAGCACCTCATGGGCTTCCAGTTGATCGCCGATCTGCTGCTCCAGCCGGTCGCAGAGGGCCATCAGCTCATCGACTTTTTCGACGATGCGGTGTTGCTCTTTCAGCGGAGGAAAGGGCAGCGGCTCGCCAGAAAAGAAGTCCTTGGGTATGCGCTTTTGACCGGCAGAGCCTGTCATTTTCTGCTCGCCAATACTTAGGAAGCGAGGAGATTTCAGGCACAGGAGAATGTAGAACGGATTCAGCGTTTCCCCTAAGGGACGAGCAATATGGAGTTCTGTAGTACCAGCGCCAATACCACTTTTCAAGTTCCGAAAAACTGCCGCCTTGCTGTTCTCGAAACAGGGTGTGATTTTAGCTATTGCAATATCGCCATCCGCGAAATGTGTGTAGCCTTTCTTAATTTCCCCCCAAGGGCGAGCCTCCTGCTCATGTTCTCCATGGAATGAGGTGGTTATCATCGGCATTGGGATAAACGATGCGATAACTTCATCATCAGCATCATTTCGTGGGTTGATCTGGCTGATGTTGCCAAGGCGAGCCCAAGCCCAGCCTTCCGGCAGCTCAAACGGCTTCTCTTCCTCCGTAATCTCCGGCAGCTTCTTGGGCTTCTTGATCTTGCATTCCTTGACCAGCCTTGCCTTTTCCTCGGCGATGCGCGCCAGCAGCACGCTGGCGGGTTCGTCGTCGGGATCCTGGTCGACCAGCTTGCCGCGCACGGCGAGTTCCAGGATCAGCTCGCGCAGCTTCTTGATACCCGTGAGCTCGATCTTCCCCCTCTTTCCAGATGAGCTGCCTCGGCCCGCCGTCGATTTCTTGGTCACGGCGCCGGTCCAGAGGTCGAGGTGGTCGGTAATCAGCTCACGCGCGCTCATGCCTGCTGCTCCTCTTTCAGAGGATCTTGCTGAGCGGTCTGATCCGGTGTTGCCGTTTCCTGGCTGGAATGACCCAGCGCATCGCCGAGGATGGTCTTGAGCTGGTCGCGCAGTTCCTGGATCTTGGCCTGCTGTCGGGCGTAGGTCGCCAGCAGCTCGTCAGGGTCGTGGCTGATCTGCTCGCCCTGGTGGGGGTTCTTGATATCCAGGTTGTAATGGCGCGCCTGGATCTCCTCGATGCCCACCCTCCAGGCCTGCTCGGACTCCTCGCGATCGGCGAAGCCATCGCGCTCGTCGCCCCACCAGTCGATCTCGGTCTGGAATTCCTCGACCTTCATCGGCCGGGTCTTGCTGTAGTTCTTCACGCCCTCGGGATAGGGATGCTCGTAGTACCACACCGCCTCGGTGGGTCGGCCCTTGGTGAAGAACAGCAGGTTGGTCTTGATGCCGGTGTAGGGGTTGAACACCCCGTTGGGCAGGCGAACGATGGTGTGCAGGTTGCACTCGGTCAGCAGCTTCTCCTTGAGGCGGGTCTTCATGCCCTCGCCGAACAGGAAGCCATCCGGCAGTACCACCGCGGCTCTGCCACCCTCTTTCAAGAGGTGGATGAACAGCGTCAGGAAGAGATCGGCGGTCTCGCGGGTGCGGAAGGCCTGGGGGAAGTTGGTCTCGATGCCGTCCTCCTCCATGCCGCCGAAGGGCGGGTTGGCGATGATGACGTCCACCCGCTCCCGGGGCCCCCAGCTGATCAGCGGGCGCGCCAGGGTGTTGTCGTGCTTGATCTGGCTGGGCACCTCGATGCCGTGAAGGATCAGGTTGGTGGTGGCCAGCAAATGGGGCAGGGGCTTCTTCTCCACGCCGTGGATGCTGCGCTGCAGAGTATGCTCGTCCTCCGGGGTCTTCACGTAGCGGGCGCGCTTGTGCTCGATGGTGCAGGTGAGAAAGCCGCCGGTGCCGCAGGCGGGGTCCATCACGATCTCGTCGAGCGTCGGGTCCACGCGGTTGACCATGAACTCGGTGACTGCCCGGGGGGTGTAGAATTCGCCGGCGTTGCCGGCGCTCTGCAGGTCCTTGAGGATCTGCTCGTACATGTCGCCGAGCTGATGGCGGTCATCCTGGGTGTTGAAGTCGATGCCGTCCTGCAGCTTGTTGATGACCTGGCGCATCAGCTGGCCGGACTTCATGTAGTTGTAGGCGTCCTCGAAGACGTTGCGGATCACCACGCCGCGGGTGTCGTCGCCGCGGGGTTGCAGCTGCTGCAGGCCGGGGAACAGCATGTTGTCGACGAAGTCCTTGAGCTCGTCGCCGGTCATGCCCTCGGGGTCGGCGGCCCAGCGGCGCCAACGCAGCGGCTCGGGAATCGGCGAGCGGTAGTCCTCATTGAACATCTCCCACTCCTGCTCCCGGTCGTCGAAGATCTTCAGGAACAGCATCCAGACGAGCTGGCCGATACGCTGGGCGTCGCCGTCGACGCCCACGTCCTTGCGCATGATGTCCTGGATGGACTTGATAGTGCTGCTGATGCTCATGGGGGTGTCGTTTCCTTGCGATTCGGGGTGGATGCCGGACTATCCACAGGGGCTGGGCCGGCATCGGGTGTGGATAACGCTTGGCAGCTTGGTAACGAGAAGCCACAGGATAACGCTCAGCCGCGGGTCTGGTAGAGGGCGTCTTCCAGTTCGTGCACGGCGCGGGTATAGCCTGGCTTGCCGCCGAAGGCTTTCACCAGCTCCATGGGCGCGCCGATGGCGCTGAAGGGGGCCAGGGTGAGCACCTTGGGGTCCTCGATAGGCTCGATGCCCGAGTCGGCGTACTTCTCTACCAGGGATTCCAGCACCTGGCGGGCCTGGCCCTCGTAGCGGGTGAAGATATCGCGTTTCTTCACCTGCTCGGCGCGCTCGCGGCGGGTCAGCGGCGGGCGGTCGAAGGCGATATGGCAGATCACATCGAAGGGGTCGGGCTCGTCGCCCCAGGACTTGCTAAGCTCGGCCGCCAGTTCCTCCCAGAGCACGCCCTGCTCGGCCAGCTCGTCGAGGATCGCCTGCTTGCGCTCGGCGTCGTGCCAGCGGCGCAGGAAGTCGTCCAGGGAGGCGAACTGCTCCTTCACCTTCTTGCGGGTGTAATCGCGCAGGCTCTCGGTGATCAGGTCTCCGTTCGCATCGAGGTACTGCACCCGTTCGGCGACCACGCTGACCTCCACGTCGTCGACCACGTACTTCACCCGCTTGCCGGGGCCTTCGTCGTCGCTGAGGCCATTGCCACCGAAGACGTCGTCGCTCTGCCAGATGGCGCCTTCCTCAAGTTCGTAGCCGGCTAGGCCCTCTTCGACGCCTTCCGCCTGGGTGTCGGCGAGCGACTCGGCGCTGTCACCGGGTGCCACGTCGTCCTCGGCCAGCTCGTCATCGGGCACGACGGGGTCGTCGCCTCTGGGCTGGTAGACCTTTACCGGGTCGCCGTCGAAGTCCGGGTCGGCGAACAGCTCGGTGGCCTTCTTGAAGTCGAGGATGGTGAACCAGTGCTTGTGATAGTCGTCGTTGATGCGGGTGCCACGGCCGATGATCTGTTTGAACTCGGTCATCGACTGGATGCGCTGGTCGAGCACGATCAGCTTGCAGGTTTGGGCGTCGACGCCGGTGGTCATCAGCTTGCTGGTAGTGGCGATGACCGGGTAGCGCGCCTCCGGGTTGATGAAGTTATCGAGTTCGGCCTTGCCTTCGTTCTCGTCGCCGGTGATGCGCATCACGTACTTGCGGTTCTCGGCTACGCGCCTGGGGTTGAGGTTGACCAGCGCCTGGCGCATGCGCTCGGCGTGGTCGATGTCCTCGCAGAAGACGATGGTCTTCTGGAAGGGGTCGCTGCCCTCCAGGAACTCGGTGATCCTGCGCGCCACCAGCTCGGTGCGCTTCTCCAGCACCAGGTGCCTGTCGAAATCCTTCTGGTTGTAGATGCGGTCCTCGATCTCCTGGCCGAGCTTGTCCACCTGGCCCTTGCTGGGCCGCCAACCCTGGAGGTCGCGGTCGATATCCACCCGCACCACCTTGTAGGGGGCTAGGAAGCCGTCCTCGATGCCCTGCTTGAGCGAGTAGGTGTAGACCGGCTCGCCGAAGTAATCGATGTTGGAGACCTCTTTGGTCTCCTTGGGCGTGGCGGTCAGGCCGATATGGGTGGCCGAGGAGAAATAGTCGAGGATCGAGCGCCAGGCGGAATCCACCGCCGCGCTGCCTCGGTGGCATTCGTCGATGACGATCAGGTCGAAGAAGTCCGGCGAGAACTGCTTGTAGATGTTCTGCGCCTCCTCGCTGCCGGTTACCGCCTGGTAGAGCGAGAGGTAGATCTCGAAGGACTTGTCCACCGTGCGGTTGGTGACCTTGGTCATCGCCTGGCCGAACGGCTTGAAGTCGTTGTTCTTGGTCTGGTCGACCAGGATGTTGCGGTCGGCCAGGAAGAGGATGCGCTTCTTCTGCTTGGCCTTCCACAATCGCCAGATGATCTGGAAGGCGGTGAAGGTCTTGCCGGTGCCGGTGGCCATTACCAGCAGGATGCGGTCCTGGCCGCGGGCCACCGCCTCCACGGCGCGGTTGATGGCGATGCGCTGGTAGTAGCGCGGGCTGCGGCCGCTGCCGTCATCGTAGTAGGGCTGCTCCACCACCGGGCGCTGGGCGGGGCCGATGCCCTTGTACTGGCAGTAGCGCTCCCAGAGCGCATCGGGGGAGGGGAAGTCGTCGAGGCCGAGCACGGTCTCGGTGTGCCCGCCCAGGCCGGTGCGGTCGTGGAACAGGAAGCCATCGCCGTTGCTTGAGAAGACGAAGGGCACGTCCAGGGCATCGCTGTAGGCCAGCGCCTGCTGCATGCCGTCGCCGAGGCCGTGCTTGTTGTCCTTGGCCTCGATCACCGCAATGGGCTGGTGCTTTTGGTAGCTGAGCAGGTAGTCGGCGCGGCGGCGCTTGCCGCGGGTATGCAGCCGCCCGCGCACGATGATGCGCCCGGCGGTGAACGACACCTCCTCGCGCACCTGCACCTGGATGTCCCAACCGGCGCGCTCCAGCGCCGGGGTGATGAACTTGGTGCAGATATCCCGTTCGCTGAGGGCCTTCTTGTCCATGGCAGCATCCTGCTTGTCGATGGCGGGGCGGGCGTTGGTTACCCACGCTTACGGTATTGCCTGTTTGTTGGCACGGTGGGTCAGGGAGAGCTTGACCGATGGCGTTGGCGGAATGTCAGCTATCCTTTGTCTTATTGTTTTCCCTATTCCAGCGGTTCTGTCCCGGGTGCGGACATGAGACGGCACCCCCTTTTGCGAGGGCAATTCAATGGCGAGCGATGCGTCGAAAGGGCTTTGGGTAACCCTGATCTCTGGTTTTCTGGCCATCGCCGGCATTGGCGCGAAGGGCGTGGCCGATCTGCATCTCGAGAGAGCGAGGCTGGATTCTCAGCTTATCATCGGCGCGCTGGGGTCTTCTTCCGAGGATTCGCGGCGCGAGACCCTGCGGCTACTGGTAGACGCCAGGCTGATCGCCGATGAGCAGACGCGAGACGGCTTGAAGCAGTATTTCGAGGGCGCATCGCCGCGGACGCCTCCGCAGGTTGCGTCGTTCATCCAGAGCGGCGAAAGGGTCACCCTGACGCCTACCACTGAGGCCAATGCCAGTCAGACCGATATCGATCTGTTCGTCTGCGGCTCTGCCAAGTCGAGCGCGAGCGCCAAGGCGTTGGTCGATAGCGTTCATCAAGCCTTGAATGAGTCCGGGCAGTTCGGTCGAGTCGCCCTCAAGGTATGGGAAGGGAACCTTTACCAGGAGGCGCCCGAGAGCGTGCTGCGGGGCTTTTCGACGATGATTGTGGATGCCGGGCATGCGGAGGCCGGCGAGGGCCCGGTGCTGGAGTCGGCACTCAGTGGGGTGTCGGCGTTGCCACCGGTAAAAGTCTTGAACAACCCCGGGCCGAGTACCCCCTGGTTGATCTCGCTGGTGCTGTGTCCAGATTAGTGGCGTGAGCGTGGGGTCTGGTGATTTAGCCAAAGGTCACTGCGTTATTTTGGCCGGCATCACCACCCATTCGGGCTCCTCGAATTCGCCGATCAGGCGGATCTCGCAGCAGGGGGCTGCGCTGCGGATGATCTCCTTCACCTCCGGGTTCGGCTCGGCTTCCATGGCGTCGCGGCTGGCCTTGCTGTCCCAGTGGGCGATGGCGATCAGGGTGGTCGGATCATCGATCTTGCGGTGCAGTTCGGTGCCTTGCGCCCCTGGTGCCCGCTGGATGATCTCGCTGGCGCGAACCCAGGCGTCGGCATAGTCCTCGGCCTGATAGCCGTCGCGGATATGCACTTCGAAGATATATTTCATGGCGCCTCTCCTCACCGGTTTCTGGCTCACTCTTCGAGGATACGAGATATGCGGCCGGATGGCGGCATCCATGGCGTGGTTCTCCTCCCTTTCCTATCTTGAATCCAGGCCACGGCCTTGACGAACGGCGGTGCACTCAGGGCCGCAGCAAGGAGATCGGCAAAGGAGAGTATCCTCATGTCTCAACCTACGCAGCGCCTGGTCCTGCTGTTCGATGGCACCTGGAACGATCCTCAGGATCGCACCAATGTCTATCGGCTGGCGCAGGATATCCATGACTACGACGAGCATGTGGTCCGCCAGCGCTTCTACTATGAGCCCGGAGTAGGCACGCGGCAGTGGGAGCGATTCGTCGGCGGGGTGTTCGGCATGGGGCTTAGCCGCAACCTGCAGAACGGCTACGATTGGCTGATTCGACACTATGTGGAAAACACGCAGCTGTTCATCTTTGGCTTCAGCCGAGGTGCCTACACGGCGCGCAGCCTGGTGGGTATGATCCGCAAATGCGGGCTGCTACGGGTCTCCACCCCCTCCCTGCTGAAGGAGGCCGAATCGCTCTATCGCGACAAGGCATTGGCGCCCAACGATGCGCGGTGTTGCGAATTCCGCGAGCGTTACAGCCGCGAGATAGAGATTCACTTTATCGGCGTCTGGGATACCGTGGGTGCGCTGGGGATTCCCGGTACCAACTTCTCGGAGCATGGCCGCTTCGCCTGGCACGATACCGAGCTGTCGTCCATCGTGCGGCGCGCCTATCAGGCGGTGGCGCTGGATGAGCACCGCAAGGCCTATGATGTCGCCCTGTGGACGCATCCCAGCGGCAAGGAGAAGCCCTGCCAGGAGGAGGTGGAGCAGCGCTGGTTTATCGGGGCCCATGCCAATGTGGGCGGCGGCTACCGCATGGAGGATGGGGGGTTCGACCCGCTGGCTACGCTGGGCTATGAGTGGGTTTGCGGGAAGGCACACGAGGCCGGGCTTGCCCTGAGGATGCCCGAATCGCTGCCCGATGCCCATCGGAAGGACCCGGTGGATTCCTACCAGGAATTCATGAAAGGCATGTACCGTCGCTATCGTTCCCTGCGTGACCGGAGCGGCGATGGCCGGCATTATCGGCTCCATGCCCAGGACCACAGCGGCAATCCGGCGGTTGGCATAACCGTGGATCCCTCGGTGTGGCGCCGCTGGAAGGAAGACAGGAGCTACCGTCCGTCGACCCTGGTCCGGGCGGGCTGCGTGCCGCCGGATATTGTTTGAGCAATAACGGCTTGGCCATTTAAGGCCTGTCTGGGTCAATAAAACCTTCGTGTAGTGCTGCTAGCATAAAGCAAGTCGCATCGCGACATGTGCGGTGCCCTGCAGAAGGCCCCTGCCTGGTTTCGCGTTTCAATGCTACAGGGGGCGCACTCATGCCCAAGTCCCACGAAAGAACCTCTGACCTTCGGCTGGTGCCAGCGCTGGCAGCGGTCATGATCGGTGTGGTGGTGTGGCTGCTGCCACAGCCGGCCGCTGTGTCCGATCAGGGCTGGCTGATGCTGGCCATGTTCATCGGCACCATTGCCGCCATCATCGGCAAGGCAATGCCGATCGGTGCGATCTCGATTATTGCCATCGCGATGGTGGCTGCCTCGGGCGTGACCAGCGACAATCCTGGCAGGGCCATCGCCGATGCCCTGGGCAGCTTTACCAGCCCGCTGATCTGGCTCATCGCGATTGCCATCATGATATCCCGCGGCCTGATCAAGACGGGACTGGGCGCGCGCATCGGCTACTACTTCATCTCGATCTTCGGCAAACGAACCCTGGGCATCGGCTACGCGCTGGCCCTCTCGGAATTGACGATCGCCCCGGTGACTCCCAGCAACACCGCCCGCGGGGGTGGCATCATTCACCCCATCATGCTGTCGATTGCCCACAGCTTCGGTTCCACGCCCGAGAACAACAATACCGGGAAGATCGGCAAGTATCTGGCCCTGGTGAACTACCACGCGAACCCGATTACCTCGGCCATGTTTATTACTGCTACGGCGCCGAACCCGCTGACGGTCAAGCTGATTGCCGATGCTACGGGAGCAGCGATCACGCTGAGCTGGACCACCTGGGCGCTGGCTATGTTGCTGCCAGGCCTGGTGGCGATTGCGCTGATGCCGCTGGTGCTCTATGCGTTCTATCCGCCCGAGATCAAGAAGACCGACGATGCGACCAGTTTTGCCCGGCAGAAGCTGGCTGACCTGGGCCGGGTAACGCGGGACGAGAAGATCATGCTCGGCGTTTTCCTGACCCTGCTGTTGCTGTGGGCCGATGTGCCCATGTGGCTATTCGGCGAAGGCTACCAGCTCAACCCCACCACTACTGCCTTCATTGGCTTGTCCATTCTGCTGTTGACCGGTGTGTTGACCTGGCAGGATGTGCTGAGTGAGAAAAGTGCCTGGGATACGCTGGTGTGGTTCGGTGCGCTGGTCATGATGGCTTCCCAGCTCAACCAGCTCGGTGTCATTGACTGGTTCTCCTTCACCATTCAGAGCCTGATTACCCAGACGGGAATAGGATGGGCAGGGGCCAGTGCGGTGTTGGTGTTGGTGTTCCTCTACTCTCACTATTTCTTCGCCAGCACCACGGCCCATATCACCGCCATGATGGGGGCATTCCTGACGGTCGGGCTTGCCATGGGCGCGCCGGCGATGCCGTTCGTGCTGATGATGGCAGCGACCTCTTCGATCATGATGACGCTGACTCACTATGCCACCGGTACGTCGCCAGTCATTTTTGGCTCCCGCTATGTTGACCTGGGCGAGTGGTGGCGAGCGGGTTTCATCATGAGCGTGGTCAACCTTACGGTATGGGTCGTGGTGGGCGGTCTATGGTGGAAGCTACTCGGCTTCTGGTGAAGAGTCGGCTTCTGGTGAAGAGGTTCCACCCCGTTGCAGGTGGCCTGCCGAACGCTATCGACGCGCCGAGCGTATCGAGGTTTCAGGCGGTCGGCTGTTGGATCCGGTCCGCCATTGATTCCTGGATTCAGGATTACAAGGAGCAAGCATGTCTGACACCCGCTATGCGAAGACCCTGGCCGCCCTGGATGCGCTGCACGCCGAGGATCCCCGGTGCGTGGAGGTGGAAGGTGAGTCCGTGCCTCGGGAGCTTTGGCACGCCAGGCGCATGAGCGCCTGGCTGGAGCGGCTGCATGATCGCCCCGACGCGCTGATGCAGCTGGCGGTGCGCGGTCAGCACCTGCAGCGCTGGACGGTACCTCGCAGCGACTACCCGGAAGGGCGGGTGGGCTACCTGACCTGGCGGCGCGACCAGGGACAGCGTGCCGGCGAGACTACCGCTGGGCTGATGCGCGAGGCAGGCTTTGATGATGAGGCGGCCGAGGCGGTGCTGCGCATGATCCGTAAGCAGGGCCTGGGGCGGGACCCGGGGGCCCAGGCGGTAGAGGACTGTGCCTGCCTGGTGTTCCTGGAGAACTATTTCGCGGACTTTTCGAAGCAGATCGACCACGACCACCTGATTCGCATCGTGCAGATGACCTGGAAGAAGATGTCGCCGACGGCCCATGAGCTGGCACTTGGCCTGCCCATGGGCGATAAGGCGCGAAGCCTGGTGGAGGAGGCGCTGGCGGGGTAGCGCCTGGTGCATCGGCCACTGGGGCGAGTGTGCGGGGCGCCCCTTCCTGCATTACGTGGTGTAAAGCCCGCTTTCCCAGGCATAGATCTTGCGGTTCGCGGTGTTGCCGCGGACCTCTGACAGCTCTTGCTCGGAGACGTCGCCCAAGCCATAAGGGTGGCCGTTGCACTTGGCGCGACCTTCGATCCATCCGCTGGTGTAGCGAATGCCGGCAATCCCCTTGCAAGTTTGGTGTGGGCTGCCCCGTTCGCCATCGATAAAGCCTTTCACCCAGGCTCGCCGGTACGCACGAGAGAACATCTAAGCACCTTGGCGTATAAACTAAGAATCATAAATTATATACTTTAGTCTAGGTTTCTGGCCAGCTTCGGGCGCTTATTGCAGGCAGTTTGCGCTGTACCAGGCGATCATGCGTTCCTCGTCGGTGGGAATGACCCAGGCACCAACGCGGCTGTCGGCTCGGCTAATGCGGCTGGCATCACGGCGATTGGCATCGGGGTCGAGTTCGAGGCCCAGCCACTCGCAGCCGCGGCAGATGGCCTGGCGCACCGGGCTGGCGCGTTCGCCGATGCCGGCGGTGAAGACGAGCTGGTCGAGTCCGCCTAGAGCGGCGGCTAGGCTGCCGATCTCCCGCACGGCGCGGTAGGCGAAGAGTTCCACCGCTTCGCGGGCCTCGTCCGCGGGGCTTTCCAGAAGTTCGCGCATGTCACCGCTGATGCCGGACACGCCCAGCAGGCCGGAGCGCTTGTAGAGCAGCTCGGTGACTTCCTCGACGCTCATGCCCTCCTGCTGGATCAGGTGCAAGACAAGCCCGGGGTCGAGGCTACCGCTGCGGGTGCCCATGGGCATGCCTTCGATGGCGGTGAAGCCCATGGTGGAGGCCACGCTGGCGCCATGGCGGATGGCGCACAGGCTGGCGCCGTTGCCCAGGTGGGCGACGATCACCCGTTCGCGGGGGGCATTGCCCAGATGGTCGGGCAGCACCTGGTTGATGTAGTCGTAGGAGAGGCCATGAAAGCCGTAGCGGATCAGGCCGCGCGCGGTCATGTCGCGGGGCAGGGCGAATTGCCGAGCGACGTCTGGCTGGTCAGCGTGGAAGGCGGTGTCGAAGCAGGCTACCTGGGGCAGCTCGGGGTAGCGCTCGGCGAGCGGGGCCACCGGTGCCAGGCAGAAGGGCTGGTGAAGCGGCGCCAGGGATTCGAACCCTCTCAGCGTGGCGGTGATCTCGGGCGTGAGCACCACTGGACGGTGGTACTCGCGGCCACCGTGCACCACCCGGTGCCCGACCACGGCGAGCGACAGGTTCGGGAGATCATCGAGCCAGCTCAACAGGCGTGCGATGGCGCCTGGCAATTCGAGCCGCTCGGGCAGCTCGCCCATGTCGTTTGTCGTGGGATTGCCCTCGCCATCCTGGAGCGTCAATTTGGGCGTTCCGCCGTTCAGCCCGGAAAACTTGCCGCGATAGCGGGGCGACAGGGCGTCGAGGGAGCTGGCACCCGCCAGCGGGTAGAGGGCAAATTTCAGGCTGGATGAGCCACTGTTCAGGGTCAGAATATGGCTCATCTCAGGCTCCTTGCTCGGGGTCCGGCAGACCCTTGAGCTTCTGGTGGTCGGCCACCAGCAGGGCCAGGGCGCAGGAAGCCATGCGGGTGATGGCTTCGTCGGCACGGCTGGTCAGGATGATGGGGACCCGGGCACCCAGTACCAGGCCGGCGCCGGTGGCATCGGCCAGGTAGGTCAGCTGCTTCATCAGCATGTTGGCGGATTCCAGGTCCGGAGCGACCAGAATATCGGCACGGCCGGCAACCGGGGAGTCGATTCCCTTGGTACGCGCGGCGCTTTCCGAGATGGCATTGTCGAAGGCCAGCGGGCCGTCGAGGGTGCCGCCCTTGATCTGGCCGCGGTCGGCCATCTTGCACAGGGCGGCGGCATCCAGGGTGGAGGGGATCTTGGGGTTGATGGTTTCTACCGCCGAGAGAATAGCCACCTTGGGGTCGCGATTACCCAGGGCATGCGCCAGGTCGATGGCATTGCAGATGATGTCGTGCTTCTGGTCGAGGCTGGGGGCGATATTGATGGCGGCGTCGGTGATGAACAGCGGCCGCGGGTAGGTCGGCACGTCGAAGGCCATCACGTGGCTGATACAGCGCTCGGTGCGCAGGCCGCCGTCGCGCTTGAGCACCTCGTGCATCAGTTCGTCGGTGTGCAGGGCCCCCTTCATGATGGCCTCGGCGCGACCTTCCCGTACCAGGGCCACGGCACGCTCCGCAGCGGCGTGGCTATGGGGGACGTCGATCACCTCGAATTCGCTGATATCGAGCTCGGCGGAATCGGCCGCGGCGCGGATCTTCGCCTCGGGCCCGACCAGCAGGGGAATGATCAAGCCCTGATGGGCGGCGGCCACAGCGCCGGTCAGCGAGACGTCATCCACCGGGTGCGCGACGGCCACGGTAATGGCGGGTGGGTGGTCGGCGGCGGAGAGGATCTCGTGCAGGCGGCCGCGCTCAGCCAGTCGGAACGTCGGCATCACGGTGCGAGGCCGTCGGATCTTTTCCTTGGGCGCAAGCACTCGGGCCTCGCCCTCGATCACCGCCTTGCCCTTCTGGTTCTCGCAGCGGCAGTCCAGGGTTAGCTGCGAGCGGGCTTCATCCTTGGCGGTGACGCGAACGCTGACCTTGAGCACGTCGCCCAGGGCGACCGGCGCCAGGAAGCTCAGCGTCTGGCCCAGGTAGATGGTGCCGGGGCCGGGCAACTGGGTGCCAAGCACCGTAGAGATCAGCGCGCCGCCCCACATGCCGTGGGCGATGACTTCCTGGAAGCGTGAACTGCGGGCGAAATCATCGTCCACATGAGACGGGTTGACGTCCCCGGACATAATGGCAAACAGCTTGATGTCGTCCAGTGTCAGGCGTTTCTCGAGGTGCGCCTCATCGCCAACCTGAATTTCGTCGAAGGTGCGGTTCTCGATATAGCGGTCGTCGTTCTGGTCATCCATGTCGGCAGCTCCGATGGTGAGCACTGCAATGCAGCAAATTCAGTCTCCATCATAGCGGGTCTGTGGTTACCGTGCGTTGACTGCCAGGGCGAAGCGCAAAGCCTGGCATTTGTCACTCGCGAGCGTTCCGGCCATCCACGGTGGGAGAGCGGAGGGGGCAATCGGTCTCGGGGCTTGAGGCAAGAGAACAGATCGACGGGCCATGGTGACATGGCCCGCCGGCGTCGTTGGGGGGACTGTTGCTCGGTCAGGGAATCAGGATGCGGGCAGATTCCAGGTAGATCTCACCGTTGCTGCGCACGCGCTCGACGTTGCCGGTTTCGGAACCGAGGTGGACCTCCTCGAGTACTTCAGCCATCTCCTCTATCTCATCGCTGATCTTCTCCAGCGCATTTTCGAGAGTGTAGGTGAGGACATGGATCTCGCCGACATCGGGCATGGTCAGCTCATCCTTGGCGAGAAGGTCGGCGAGTTCCTGGTTGTACCGGGAGAAGTTGGCGACCGCTTCGGCCAGCGTGCCTGAAGGCTCTCCCTCGAAGTGCTCGCCCGGCTTTTCTTCAGCAAGGGCAGGGGTGGCCAGCAGCGTGGTCAACAGGGCGGTAAAGGCGAGTTTTTTCATGAGCGATCTCCTTTGCAGCAATGAGAAACATTCTCAGAATAGCAGTTCGCCGAGGACCCTGACTGATCTGCGTCAAAGTGTCACTAACAGCCCGTTCTGGTTCTCACAGGGTTTGCCATGGCGGACGATCAGGCGTCTCTCGGTCAGGTTCATCACCACGCCGAATAGTGTCTCCATGCGCTCCTCTTCGGGCTGGGCGGGGTTGAAGTGGCGGCAGATCGACAGCGGTTCGCCATGGTGGTCGCTGAGAATTTCGAACAGCTCGCTTGCGCCGATCTCGCCCTGGGCGGCCAGGAACGTGTGCAGCAGTGCGTCCAGACGCGCCAGGCGTGGGCGTGAATCGGGGCGGGGAAAGTCTTCCACCTGATTGGCAGCGGCGTAGAGGTGATTGGTATGGGTGACCACACCACCCTCGGCCTCGAGACGTCCCGGCTCGCCCGGCTGCACCTCCAGGCCTACCGCTTGGCCCTTCGCGTCGGCCAACAGGAAATGGGCCGGGGAACAGACGCGGTCGCGGGTCGCCACGGCTACCGCGCTTTCCAGGTCGGGGCTCTCGAGGATCTTGCGCAGCGCCACGTGGATCGGCAGGCCCTCGCCGCAGGTCTGCGAACGAATTGCGTTGAGACAGACGCCGATGCCGTGGGCGTTCATGCCGATCTTGGCCACCATGCCGGCCTCGCCGACGCTGATCAGCGGGGCGTGGTCCTGCCCGCTGATCTTGAGCACGACCACGTTGTGCAGCTGGTCGGTGCGCCAGTCCCAGTTCTGGGCCAGCCACTGGGTGCCGCCACGCGCCAGGGCGAAGGCGGAGCAGCCGCCGCTGGCGCGGGTCAGCGAGATTTCGCTGCGGCAGTTGAGGGTGAGGATGTCGGCCGGCTCGACCCCGGCCCCCTCGGCGATGGCGTCCATCTCCTCGAGGATCTCGGGAAAACCACGTTCGATCATCCTGCCGAAGCGCTCTGCCTCGACGCAGGCTCGGGCCCAGCGGATGCCCACGAAGTCGTGGAACAAGCGGTCATAGACTTCCAGGCTGCGCTGGATCAGCCTGGCGTGGGTTCGACCGTGGGCCAGCCCGATCTCGTGGCGGCTGCCGCTTAGCTCGGTGACGGAGAGCAACTCCTGCCGCATGGCTACAGCGCCTCCTCCAGCAGCTCGAGGAAGGCGGCCCAGGACTTCGCGTCGGCGCGTTCACGGTAGGCGTCGCTGCCGAATACCGTAAAGGCGTGGGGCGCGCCGGAGTAGACCTGGATCTCGTAGGTCGCCTCGGCCGCCTCCAGCTCCTCGGCCAGGGTGGCCACCTGGCTCATGGGGATGGCGCTGTCGGCGCCGCCGTGGGCGATCAGAAGCGGGCCTACGTTTTCCGGCCACTGCTGACCCTCCGGCGTGGCCAGGCCGCCATGGAAGCTGGCGTAGCCCTGCACGCTGGCTGCCTCGCCGGAGCGGGCCAGCTCCAGGGCCACGGCGCCGCCGAAGCAGTAGCCTATCACCACCGCCTCCTCGGCGGCGCCGCGCTGGCGGGCCTCGGTCAGGCCAGCGAGGGTGAGGGTGCGCATGCGCTCGCGGTCCTCGTAAAGGCGGGCGGTCTCGGTGCGTTTCTTCTCGACTTCCTGAGGGCGGTTGCCCTGGCCGTAGAGGTCGGCGGCGAAGGCGTCATAGCCCTGCTTGGCCAGCATGTCGGCCCGGCGGCGTTCGTAGTCGTCCAGGCCATCCCAGTCGTGGATGATCAGCACGGTGCCGCGGGATTCGCCCTCGGCGCTGGCCAGATAACCCTCGAAGGCCTCGCCGTCCACCTCGTAGACGAGGTCCTCGCCCGCGGGGACGAAGGCGTGGGCGGTGCCGGCGGTGAGGCCGAGGGCGGCAAGTGCCAACGTGATGGCAACCAGGCGAGTGGGAACCATGTGGGTGGGGATCAGAAGACGCATGGCCGTTCCTCTTGTGGGGAGTGCAGGGCCCTCAGTATAGGCAGAAGGGGCACGCTTCCCGCCAGTTCCCGTGGTCGGATAATGAGATATGTCCCAGCGTTGGCAGGCGGGGCTTGAGTTTTGCGCGCGCGGCTCTCAGATTGTAATAGTGATATTTCGCCACTAACACTCGTCACATGCATTCACTCGCCACAAGCATCAGGAACAAGAATATGAAGAAGCGCATATTGTCGATGGCAGTAGCGGCCTCCGCCCTGGCACTCACCGGTGCTGCCCAGGCCGAGGTGAAACTGGGTTTTCTCGGTGGCTTCACCGGAGGCATCGAGAGCCTGACGCCGCCTATCTATGATGGCGCCCAGCTGGCCGTTCAGCAGGTCAACGAGCAGGGCGGCATTCTGGGTGGCCAGCCACTGGTGATCCCCAGCGGGGATACGACCTGCTCCGATGCGTCGGCGGCCTCCAACGCGGCCGACCGCATGGTCAATACCGAGCAGGTAACCGCCATTGTCGGCGCCCTGTGCACCGGGGCGACGATCGCGGCGGCCAATAACGCGGGCATACCCGGCGGCGTCGTGATGGTTTCGCCCGCTTCCACGGCACCCGCGGTCAGTGAACTGGACGACAATGATCTGGTGTTCCGCACCGTGCCCTCGGATGCCTTCCAGGGTGAGCTGCTGGCCAAGCTGCTGCTCGAAAAGGGCATCGATTTCGTGGCGGTAACCTATGTCAACAACGACTACGGCCGCGGTTTATCGGATGCCTTCGGTGAGGCCTTCGAAGCCGGCGGCGGCAGCCTGGCCGACACCCTTGCCCACGAAGACAATCGCGCCGACTATCGCTCCGAGCTGGGATCGCTCTCTGCCAGCGGCGCCGATACTCTGGTCGTGCTCGCCTATGCCGATACCTCCGGCCAGACGGTGCTACGCCAGGCCTACGAGAGCGGCATGTTTACCCAGTACGTCGGCGCCGATGGCATGGTGGGCGACAGCCTGGTCGAGGCGATCGGTGCCGACGTGCTGGAAGGCATGATCGCCACACGCCCCGGAAGCCCCGATCTGCCCGGCACCGATATCTTCAACGCGGCGGCGGAGGCGGCTGGCTTTGACCCCAGTGCGGTGTTCGCTGCCCAGGCCTACGACGCCGCCTTCCTGCTGGCTCTGGCCATCGAGCAGAACGGTAGCGCCGAGCGCGAAGGGCTCTCCGCGGCGCTGCGCAGCGTCGCCACTGAACCCGGTGACGTGATCCTGCCCGGCGAGTGGGAGAAAGCCGTGGCGCTGATTGCTGCCGGCACCGAGATCAACTATGAAGGCGCCTCCGGCACCCATGAGTTCGACGCTAACGGCGACGTGCCGGGCGTGGTGGTCGAGATGGTGGTCGAGGACGGCAGTTTCGTCAGCAAAGGCATCGTCGACCCCTGATCGCGGGCCGTCATGACATGATCAGAAGGCGATAGCGAAAGAAGGCCTCGGCGGGAAAAAAACCGCCGAGGCCTTTTCGGTGACACCCCTTCCGTCGAAAGTGACAGTTCGCTCGTCGAACGTGCTCGCTACCCGTGGTGCTTGACCTTCTCGGGCAGCAGCCCCTTGGGGGCGAAGCGCAGTACCAGGGTGATCAGCAGGCCGATCACGAACACCCGGGCCTGCAGGGCGCGGCTGTCCATGTTGGAGGGGGCATCCCAACCGAAAGCCCCCTCTCCGAAACTTACCGCCAGTTGCATCACGAATAGCGCCAGCGGCTCGGACATGATCCAGATGATGTAGACCGCCACGGCGCCGAAGATGGTGCCCAGGTTGTTGCCTGGCCCGCCGAGAATGACCATGACCAGCACCAGGAAGGTGTGGTTGAGCGGGAGGTAACCCTGAGGGTCGAAGAGGCTGTTGAAGGTGGTCAGCGCCCCGCCACCGATACCTATCAGGATGCAGCCCAGCACGAAGATCTCCAGACGGCGACGGTTGATGTCCTTGCCCATGGCAGCGGCGGAGGTCTCGTTGTCGCGGATGGCGCGGATCATGCGGCCCCAGGGGGCATGATAGGCGCGATGCAGCAGGAAGAAGATGACCGCAATGATGGCCGCTGTGACCGACAGGTAGATGGCCCTGGAGAGGGTAAAGCCAAGCTCCGCGGGCCCCGGCGTGGGCCAGGGAAGCGGCGAGACGGTGGCGGTGCCGCGGGTCAGCCAGTCGGAGTTCTTGAGAAATGCCTTGATGATCTCGGCGATGCCCAGAGTGGCAATGGCCAGGTAGTCGCTGCGCAGTCCCAGGCAGATATGGCCGATGAAGTAGCCTACGACACCGGCCAGGGCGCCGCCGACGATCCAGCCCGTCCAGGCCGGCAGGCCCAGACCCCCGACGAAGCCGGCGCGGGATTGGATCTCGTCGGTGACCTCGCGAAGCAGGCTGATCACCACCAGGTAGAGCACCACCCCCAGCACCACGGCGATGAGAGTGCGCAGCGTCCTGGGCACCCCCAGGCGGTCGAGCCGCGTGGCACCGAAGACCACCAGGACGGCTGCCGCGCCATAGAGCATAACGAAAGCGAGCTCTCGGGGCAGTTCACTCCCCCAGAAGGCGTCATTGACCGGCACGCTGAAGAACATGGCAGAAAAGCCGCCCAGGGCGACAAAGCCCATCACGCCGGCGTTGAACTGTCCGGCGTAGCCCCACTGGATGGTCAAGCCCAGCGCCAGGATGGCGTAACAGGAAGCTTCCACCAGCATACGGGTGCTATAGGCGGCGCCCATCATGGCGTACACGCCAAGGATGGCCGCCAACAGGAAGGTAAACAGGACCACCTCACGCAGGGGAAAGCGTGACGGGGTGTCAACCAGGTCCTCACGGTGCTTGTCGTGTGTGCTCATCAGATCACCTTCCCCTTGAAGATACCGGTGGGGCGCCACACCAGGATGGCGACCAGGATGAAAAAGGGCACCACGATCTTGTATTCGGTGCCCACGAAGGCCAGGTCGCCGGCCTGGGCGAGCCACTCAGGCAGGCTGTCACGGAAGGGTCGCAGCAGCACCGCCCAGTTGAACACCGCCAGGGTTTCGGCAAAGCCCACCACGAAGCCGCCGGCGATGGCGCCGTAAGGATGCCCAACGCCGCCGACGATGGCGGCGGCGAAAATCGGCAGCAGCAGGAAGAAGCTGAGGTCGGGCTTGAAGGTCACGTCCAGAGACAGCAGGGTGCCGGCGATGGCGGCCAGGCCCCCGGCGATCACCCAGGTCACCGCCACGATGGTGTTGGTGTTGATGCCGGAGGCGCGGGCAAGGTCAGGGTTGTCCGACATGGCGCGCATCGCCTTGCCCAGCCGCGAGCGGTTGAGGAAAAGATGCAGGCCGATCACACAGGCGATGGTGAGTACCAGGAGGATGACCTGTGGCTCGGTAATCACGATCGGCGCACGGACTCCCTCGAAGGGGAGGGCGAGGCGATAGATTTCCTTGCGCTCGCCGGCCATGTAGAGGCTCTGGCCGCTGGTGCCCGCGAACAGGCGAATCAGCCCCTGCAGCATCAGGGTGACGCCCAGTGAGCCGATCACGATGACAATGGGCTTGACCCCGTGGGCACGCAGCGGTTTGTAGAACGCCTTGTCGATACCCACCGCCAGCAGTGCGGTAAGCACCATGGCCAGCGGCAACATGACGACCGGCGTGGGCAGCCCCACGACCGACCCAACCCCCGGAAACACTGCGGTGAGCAGCAGCACCATAAAGGCGCCGAAGGTCATCATGTCGGCATGGGCGAAGTGGGCGAAGCGCATGATGCTGAACACCAGGGTCACGCCTACCGCGCCGATGGCATAGATCGAGCCGGTCACGCTGCCGGCGACCACGACGTTATTGATGAAGAACACCAGTTCATTCACGACAGATCTCTCCCGTTCCCGGTGGCGGCTCTAGCCGCCCAGGAAGCTCTTGGCCACTTCCGGATCCGCCAACAGAGCGGCACCGGTATCGGTAAAGCGGTTCTGGCCGGCGGCCAGCACGAAGCCCTTGTCGGCAATGGCCAGCGCCTGCTTGGCGTTCTGCTCCACCATCAGGATGCCGACGCCGGCGGCGTTGATCTCCTTCACCCGCGCGAAGATCTCGTTCATGTAGAGGGGCGAGAGGCCGGCAGTGGGCTCGTCAAGCAGGAGTAGCTCGGGCTCCGCCATCAGCGCGCGGCCCATGGCCACCATCTGGCGTTGGCCGCCGGAGAGTTCGCCGGCGGGCTGGCGACGCTTGTCGTAGAGAGGGGGGAAGAAGTCATAGACCGTCTTCAGCATGCGCTGGGTGTTCTGTGGCTTGAGGAAGGCGCCCATCTCCAGGTTCTCCTTCACCGAGAGGCTCGGGAAGACGTTCTTCTCCTGGGGAATAAAGCCCATGCCCTTCTGCACCAGCTTGTTGGGCGGCAGGTTGTGGATCGGCTCGCCGCGCAGCAGGATGTCGCCCTGGCTGACCGTCAGCAGGCCGAATATGGCCTTGAGCATGGTGGACTTGCCGGCGCCGTTGGGTCCGACGATCACGCCAATCTCGTCGGCGTCGATGGTCATGTTCACGCCGTTGAGGATGTTCATCCCACCGTAGCCGCCATGCACATCGCGCGCTTCAAGGAGTGGCATCTTGGGGAGCTCCAAAGTAAGCCTCAATGACGTCGGGATTGTTCTGGATCTCCTCGATGGAGCCCTCGACCATCACGCTGCCCTGAGCAAGCACGATCACCGGATCGCAGAGCCGGGCGATCATGTCCATATCATGCTCGATGACCAGGAAGGTGTAGCCCATCTCGCGGTTGAGTCGCTCGATGTTCTCGACCAGGTCGCCAAGCAGGGTACGGTTGACCCCTGCGGCGATCTCGTCGAGCAGCACGACCTTCGCGTCGGTCATCATGGTGCGGCCGAGCTCCAGCAGCTTCTTCTGGCCGCCGGAGAGGTTGCCGGCCAGCTCGTTGCGCACATGGTGCAGGCCGATGAAATCGATCACCTCCAGAGCGCGCCGGCGCACCCCCTCCTCTTCCTGCCTGACGCGGCCGGGCTTTAACCAGGCATTGAACAGACTCTCGCCGGCCTGGCGGGGCGGTACCATCATCAGGTTCTCCAGGGCGGTCATATGGGAGAACTCATGGGCGATCTGGAAGGTGCGCAGCAGGCCCTGATGGAACAGTTCGTTGGCGGGGCGGTTGGTGATCTCCTCACCCTCGAGCAGCACCTGGCCGCTATCGAGCGGCAGGGCGCCGGCAATGATATTGAACAGCGTCGACTTGCCGGCGCCATTGGGGCCGATCAGCCCGGTAATGGAGCCCTTCTCCACCGACAGCGAGCAGTCGTTGATCACCTTGAGGCCACCGAAGGCCTTGTGGACGTGTCGCACGTCGATCATGGGGGCCATGAAGAGGTTCTCTCTGTTGTTGTCCAGGGCTGCTGCGTCGCTGCCGCCCAGGGGCTGGGCGGCGACACCGTCACTTTTCCTGGCTGTCGTCCACCAGGAAGGTGCGGCCGGCAGCAAAGGCGCCAACGATCACCAGGGCGCCGATGGCAGGAATCAGGTAGCCCTCCACCTGGGGAATGGCGCGCAGGAAGACGAAGGCGACTGCCGCCGGAGCGACGAAGCGCACCAGGAAGCGCCAGATCCTGAACCAGGTCTCGTTAGTGCGCATCTCCTTCATCACTTCGGAGTGGGTCAACGCCCAGCCGGCAAACAGTGCGATCAACAGGCCCCCCAGCGGCATGAAGATGTTGGTCAGCAGCTCGATGAAGTCGAAGGCGCTGCGGCCGAACAGGGTGTGGAAGATCGTGCCCTCGGCGTAGACATTGAAGCTGGCCACGGTGAGCAGGCCCAGCGCCCAACTGGCCAATACCATGGCAAACACCGCCTGGGGCCGGGTGAGGTCGAAGCGCTCGACCAGGAAGGCGGCCACCGGCTCGATCAGCGAGATGGAGGAACTGATCGCCGCACCCAGCACCAGGATGAAGAAGATGCCGCCGACCAGAGCGCCGAAAGGCATCTCGGCGAAGGCGAGGGGCAGGGTGACGAACATGAGGCCCGGGCCCTGGCCGGCATCCAGGCCGGCGCCGAATACCAGCGAAAAGATGGCCAGGCCAGCCACCATGGCGACGGCGGTATCGACGACGGCGATGGCCAACGCGGTTCGGGTCAGCGAGATCTCGCTGGACATGTAGGCGCCATAGGCCATGATCGCGCCCATGCCGAGGCTCAGGGTGAAGAACGACTGACCCATTGCCGCCAGCCAGCCTTCGAGACTCAGGTCGGCCATATTGAAGGTGAACAGGAAGCTGGCCGCAGCGCGAAAATCGCCGTTGGCCACGCCGTAGGCCAGCACTACCAGCAGGATGACGAACAGTGCCGGCATGATGATGCGCAGACCACTCTCGATACCCTTGTGGATGCCCATCCCGACGATCAGCCCTGAGGCGATGATGAACAGGGTATGGTAGAGGGTCAGGAGTGCCGGTGAGGCGAGCAGGGCGTCGAAGCCGGCGCCGATGGTTTCGGCATCGGCGCCGACCAGTGAGCCGGTGAGCATCTGCCAGGTGTAGTGGATCGCCCAGCCGGCGATCACCGAGTAGAAACTCAGAATCAGAAAGGCGGAGACGGCCCCCAGCCAGCCGATGGACTCCCAGGCCCGCGAGGTCTTATGGGTGCGGGTCAAGAAGCGCATGCCCATGATCGGACTGCGGCGGCTGTTGCGGCCTAGCATGGTTTCAGCGATGAGGATGGGAATGCCCACGGCGAAGATGGTCAGGGCGTAGACCAGAATGAAGGCCCCGCCGCCGTTCTCGCCGGTGAGGTAGGGGAAGCGCCAGAGGTTGCCGAGACCCACCGCAGAGCCAACGGCGGCCAGCAGAAAAGTCCCCTTGTGGGTCCAGACGTTGTGAGTGCTCATGAAGGCTCCAGAACGCGAAACGGGTGGCCAAGAGGGCCCATGCCGCAACTTTGCGGGAAAATGCGTTCGGGAGCCAGTCATGCAGCGTTTAGCAGACGTTAAGTTCGGCGATAATGCCGCTATCGACTAGCGGGTCTTGTCGTCGTCCTCGTTCTCATCTTGCGCCTGGCCAATGCTCGGCTCCAGGGCCCGGGCCTCGTCGGGTAGGCGCACGATGTCGCCCAGGGCGAGCTTGCCGTGGGACTTCAGTCGCCGGCCGTTGTTGACAGCGATGATCGCCGCCACCTCGCCGATGCTGGTGCCCTCCACATAGGCTTCTACCTTCACTCGCACCACGGCACCCTGGTAGCGTGCCGAGAGGATATCGCCGGCGCCGGGGGCCGAATGGCCCGTGGGGTCCTGCTCAAAGTGATGCATGACGCTGTCGGCGCCGGGGTCGTCCCATTCCACGTGCTTGTGCATGCGGGGTCTCCTTGTCGTGTTGGCAACGGGCAATAACAGGCAGTTGTTGTTACCAGCATAGTGGATTGAGGGGCAGACAACGATAACTCCCGCCGCGGGAAACTCCCGGGCGGGCGTCGTCAGACGTGGCGGTGGTCTTATTTCTTGCTGGAGCGCTTGCGCTCATTTTCCTTCAGCAGCTTCTTGCGCAGCCGGATGTGGTGCGGTGTCACCTCAACCAGCTCGTCGGAGTCAAGAAACTCGATGGCCTGCTCCAGGCTGAATTTCACCGGCGGGGTCAGGACGATATTCTCGTCGTTACCCGTGGAGCGCATGTTGTCGAGTTTCTTGCCCTTGGTCGGGTTGACCACCATGTCATTGGCACGGTTGCTGATGCCGATCAGCATGCCTTCATAAACTTCGGTGGCGTGATCGATGATCAGCTTGCCACGCTCCTGAAGCGCAAACAGCGCATAGGCCAGCGCCTTGCCATCGACCATGGACACCAGCACGCCGTTGCGTCGCTCGATGGAGGCATCGGGCTTTAGCGGGCCGTAGTGGTCGAAGCGGCTGGTGAGGATGCCGGTACCGGAGGTCAGGGTCAGGAACTGGCCGCGAAAGCCGATCAGTCCGCGAGCCGGGATAATGAAGTCCAGGCGCACGCGCCCCTTGCCGTCGGGATGCATGTTGGTCAACTCGCCCTTGCGATAGCCGAGCTCTTCCATGATGGCGCCCTGGTGCTGCTCCTCGCAGTCGATGATGACCTCTTCGTACGGCTCCTGCTTGACGCCGTCGATCTCGCGGATGATCACCTCGGGGCGACCTACGGCAAGCTCGAAGCCTTCGCGACGCATGGTCTCGATGAGCACCGAGAGGTGCAGTTCGCCGCGGCCGGAGACCTTGAACTTCTCGGGGGTCTCGCCCGGCTCGACGCGCAGCGCCACGTTATGGATCAGCTCCTGCTCGAGACGGTCCTTGATGTTGCGACTGGTGACGAACTTGCCGTCCTTGCCGGCGAACGGAGAATCGTTGACCTGGAAGGACATGGAAACAGTGGGCTCATCCACCGACAGCGGCGGCAATGCCTCGACCTTGGCCGGGTCGCACAGCGTGTCGGAGATGGAGAGGTCATCGATGCCGGTCACGCAGACGATATCGCCGGCGGTGGCCTCGTTGGTCTGCACGCGCTCCAGGCCCATGTGAGTCATCACCTGGCCGATCTTGCCCTTGCGCACCTTGCCATCCACACCGATCACGCTGATCTGCTGGTTCGGTCTGACCGCGCCGCGCTTGATGCGGCCCAGGCCGATAACGCCCACATAGCTGTTGTAATCCAGCGCCGAGATCTGCATCTGGAACGGACCGTCGAGCTCAACCTTGGGCGGCTCGACGATGTCGACGATGGATTGGAGCATCGGTGCCATGTCGTCGGCAAGCTCCTCCGGGTCCATGCCGGCAACGCCATTCAGCGCCGAGCAGTAGATGATCGGAAAGTCGAGCTGCTCATCGGTAGCGCCAAGATTATCGAACAGGTCGAAGATCTGGTCGATGACCCAGTCAGGTCGTGCGCCGGGACGGTCGATCTTGTTGACCACCACGATGGGCTTCAGCCCCTGTGCGAAGGCTTTCTGGGTGACGAAGCGAGTCTGCGGCATGGGGCCATCAACGGCGTCGACCAGGAGCAGCACGGAGTCAACCATGGACATTACACGCTCGACTTCACCACCGAAATCGGCGTGCCCTGGCGTGTCGACGATATTGATGTGGTAATCCTGACCGGACTGGTCCTGCCATTGAATGGCAGTGTTCTTGGCCAGAATGGTGATGCCGCGTTCCTTCTCCTGGTCACTGGAATCCATGACGCGTTCCTGCCCCTCGGCCTTGCGGTCCAGGGTGCCGGATTGGCTGAGAAGTTTGTCGACCAGCGTGGTCTTGCCGTGGTCAACGTGGGCGATGATGGCGATGTTGCGCAGATTACTGACGTCTGAATGGCTATCGGTCGTGCTCATAAGGCGTGTCTCACTGATCTGTACGCACCTATGTACACGTTTTGTTAAGTACCCTAGGCGCGGGGCAGGGAATGTAGGGCGCGCATTGTACAGCCTCCCCCGGTTCGGTAATAGCGGATTCGTGCTTTCGATGGGCTGTCAACGCGGCGCGCCGGCCTTTACCCGAGCGCCACAAGCGCGCAGGCGCACCAGCAATTCGTCCAGAGCATCGTCGTCATGGCCAGGATCAAAGCCACCAATCCGCTCGAACCAGTTGCGTGACAGACACAGGCCTTCGCCTCGGGGCAGACGTCTGATCCTTGCCAGCAGGCGCTGCAGTGGGCCGCGGCGCAGGGTAGGGAGCAGGGCGGCATCGACTTCACTCGCGGCAACCTCATGGGCCAGTTGCAACAGCACCTCGGGGCTGGTGCCATCGCCGATGCCTGGGAAGACCAACACGTCGCCGTTACAGCGGACGATGGCGTCGTTGAGGCGCTGCCCCAGGGGGGCCGGGGAGACGCTGATCAGACGGGCGCCGTAGCGTTGCGCAATACGAGGAAGTCGGGGGTCGCCGGTGTCATTGATAATTCGCAGGGAAAACGGGGCAGGGTCGGCACGTGCCAGGGACGCGACAATGGCCAGCTGCCGGGGCAGGTGGGCGCCAGCGCTGCGAGCGTCGATGAGGATGCAGCCGGTGAAATCGATCATGCGAACTCCTGGATAGGGCCGCACCATGGGGGCACAAGCCAGCTGCCAGGAATTCGCTGCCGGCGCCTCAGGGCGCTGTAAGCAAGTGTAGTCGTTGGTGAGTCTGCGTATCAAAGGGTTCAGGTAGGAAAAGCCTGGTTCAGCGCCGGGTTATTTTGCTCCGCCTGGCAGAAAATAAGGCGGCGCACCGGGCATCCAAAATGCTCTTTATTGGTGCGTTTATAAATTATTTCGCACATCTATAGTGCATAAATGCGCCTCTGCCGATAGGCCCTTATGGCGCCAAGGTGTGGTTGATTCAGGCTGGTGCGCCGAAAACTTCTGTTTTATTTTTTTAAATCATGGTGTTGTTGTTTTCATGTTGCATCGAGGTGCAGGATTGGCATGGAGTGTGCTTTGTACTGAGTAGCGCCGGAAAGAATGCCGGCAGCCGTGGGCAGCCTGTCCGCGGCATGCTACAACTTCGCACCAACCCCAAGGCTTCGAGCCAAGCTCAACCCCGGAGGACACCATGTCTGCCAAGACTCTCGCCCTGATTGAAGAACACGACGTGAAGTGGGTCGATCTGCGCTTCACCGACACCCGTGGCAAGGAACAGCACGTCACCATTCCGGCCCGTGATGTGAACGAGGAGTTTTTCGAAAATGGTCAGATGTTCGATGGTTCTTCCATCTCTGGCTGGAAAGGCATCAACGAGTCCGACATGATCCTGCGGCCAGAAGACGGCACCGCCTTTCTCGACCCTTTCACCGAAGATGCCACCCTGGTGCTGCGTTGCGACATCATCGAACCGGCTACCATGCAGGGCTATGAGCGTGACCCACGCTCCATCGCCAAGCGCGCCGAGACCTACCTGCAGTCCACTGGCTTGGGCGATACCGCCTTCTTCGGACCTGAGCCCGAGTTCTTTATTTTCGACGAGGTGCATTGGAAGTCCGATATCGAGGGCTCCATGTACAAGATCACTTCTGAAGAAGGTGCCTGGTCCACCGACCGCGTCATCGAGGGGGGGAACCTGGCCCACCGTCCGCGCGTCAAGGGTGGCTACTTCCCGGTGCCCCCGGTGGACAGTTTCCACGATATCCGCGGTGCGATGTGTAACACCCTGGAGGCCATTGGCCAGACCGTCGAGGTGCACCACCACGAGGTGGCCAACGCCGGCCAGAACGAGATCGGGGTCAAGTTCAACACCCTGGTCAAGAAGGCCGACGAGGTTCAGGAGATGAAGTACGTGATCCACAATGTGGCTCACGCCTACGGCAAAACCGCCACCTTCATGCCCAAGCCGCTGGTGGGCGACAACGGTAGCGGCATGCACGTGCACCAGTCCTTCTGGAAGGAGGGCAACAATCAGTTCGCGGGCGACGAGTATGCGGGTCTCTCCGAGATGGCGATCTACTACATCGGCGGCATCATCAAGCACGCTCGTGCCCTGAACGCCTTTGCCAATGCCTCCACCAACTCCTACAAGCGCCTGGTGCCGGGCTTCGAGGCCCCCGTGATGCTGGCCTACAGCGCACGTAACCGCTCCGCTTCCATCCGCATTCCCTATACCGCCAGTCCCAAGGGGAAGCGCGTCGAGCTCCGCTTTCCGGACCCGACCGCCAATCCCTACCTGTGCTTCGCGGCGATGCTGATGGCCGGTATCGATGGCATCAAGAACAAGATCCACCCCGGCGATGCCATGGACAAGAACCTCTATGACCTGCCGCCGGAAGAGGGCAAGGCGGTGCCGACGGTGGCTCACAGCCTCGACCAGGCCCTGGAGGCGCTGGACCAGGACCGTGCTTTCCTGACCGAGGGTGGCGTGTTCACCGAGGATATGATCGACGCCTACATCGAACTGAAGATGGAAGACGTGGAGCGCATTCGCATGACCACCCACCCCATCGAATTCGATATGTACTACAGCTGTTAATGACGAGCTGCTGTTGACGGCAGCGGCCAGGGGCAAAGCGACCTGGCTTGGCATCGGCGCTCTGGCGTCGATAAAAAGGGGTTCCGCCATGGCGGAACCCCTTTATCTTGTTCACTATCCAATAAAGCAGTATGCAATATCATCCACAGACCGCCAGGAAAGCGGCACGCAGGGGGTATCCATGAACAAGGCCTTGATGGTCCTGGCGGTGGGGCTGACGTTCAGCCTGGTCGCTCAGGCCCAGAATATCTACCGCACCACCGACGCCCAGGGAAACGTGGTGTTCACCGACAATCCAGAGCGGGGCGGCGAGCAGGTGGAGCTGGCGCCGGTGACGGTCGTGCCCGCCACCGGTGAGGTGCGCACCGGCCAGCCCGCGCTGCGCGACGAGGGCAGCGAAGCGGCGGCGGGCTCGCCCGGTCAGCCGTTCATGCCCTATGACAGCTTCCGCATTCTATCGCCCAGCCATGAGCAAGCCTTCCCGGTGGGGTCGGCGGGCAACGTGCCGGTGGAGCTGGGCATCCAGCCAGAGCTGCGCGAGGACCATCGGGTGCGACTGCTGGTGGATGGCAGGGTGAGCCAGACGGCGATGCACACCACGGCCTTCATGGTCGCCAACATGAATCCCGGCGAACACGTGCTGCAGGCCGAGCTGCTCGACGGCAGCGGTGCCGTTCGCCACCGCAGCTCACCGGTGACCATCTATGTGCACCGGGCCAGCGTCAATCGACCGACCAATTAGCTGCCCCCGCGCTGGGCACCCTGGCCATGGTGCCCGGACGGAAGTCCGAGGCCCTGTCGCTCTCCACACGATGGCGAACGGCCTCCCTGGCCAGTGAAACCGGCGCCACCACCCGTCGAGACGCCGTCTCCGCTGCGTCGCGGTGAACCGGTCCGTCGACTGCCCGAGGATGATTCTCCTCTGCGCCGACATGAGGAACGCGCTACCCCCCGCTGAGCCTTCTCGGGGCACCTGGCGCACCAGTGTCGGCCGCCGCTTCGTGCAGATCTTTTTCTTTTGCTCTATTTTGGTGCATTAGCCTCCCGCCCCGACGCCTTGCGGCCAGTGATCCCGGCCTTCGCAAGTCTGGCGCGCTTCTTGCAAACCCTTGGTGTCCTGAACAGGATGCCCTTGGATCCGACATGGCCGAATCGATGTACCAACGTTTGATGGAGCACCTATCCAATGCCGTAGTCCTGCTGGACGGCGAGCTGAGGCTGCAATGGATGAATCCTGCTGCTGAGGCATTGCTGGCGATCAGCCTCAGCCGGGTGAAGGGAGGGCGGCTGTGCGCCCTGATGGAGAGCGATGATGGGCTCGGTGAGGTCCTGGGCAAGGCGCGGGACGAGTTCCACCCCTTCACCCAGCGCGAGGCGCGGCTCGTTCTGTTGGCCGGTGAGAGCCTTACCGTGGACTACACGGTGACGCCGCTATCCCGCAAGGAGCTGCTGCTGGAAATCGAGCCTCGCGACCGGCTGATGCGCATCTCTCGAGAGGAAGCGCTGCTGACTCGCCAGGAAACCATCAAGGTGCTGACGCGGGGTCTGGCCCACGAGGTGAAGAACCCTCTGGGTGGGATTCGTGGAGCGGCTCAACTGCTCGAGCGCGACCTGGACGATCCAAACCTGAAGGAGTTTACCCGGATCATCGTCGAGGAGGTGGACCGGCTGCGCGACCTGGTGGACTCCATGCTCGGCCCCAACCGTATGACTCGCCACGAGCCGCTCAATATCCACAAGGTATTGGAGCGGGTGCGCTCGCTGCTGATCGTCGAGCATCCCCAGGTGCGGGTCGAGCGTGACTATGACCCCAGCTTGCCTGATCTGGCCGGCGATGAGGCCCAGATGATCCAGGCAGTGCTCAACGTGGCGCGCAATGCCGTGGAGTCGATGACCGAGGCCGCAACGACCGGGCCTCGGCTGGTGCTGCGCACCCGAGCGCGGCGTCAGTTCACCCTGGGAACGGAGCGGCATCGCCTGGTGTGCGAGGTGGGGGTGATCGACAACGGACCGGGGGTGCCCGATGGGCTGCGCGAAACGCTCTTCTATCCCATGGTCTCCGGCCGCGCCGAGGGCAGTGGGCTGGGGCTCTCCATTGCCCAGGCGATCCTGCACCAGCACCAGGGCCTGATTGAATGTGATTCCGTGCCAGGCCAGACCGAATTCCGACTGCTGATTCCCCTGGAGAAGCGCCATGACTGACGCCGCACGCGTGGTGGTTGTCGACGACGACCGCGCCATCCGCTGGGTGCTTGAACGTGCCCTGGCCCAACCCGACCTGAACGTGGAGTGCATCGAGCGCGCCGACACGGCCTTGCAGCGCTTGCTCGACGCTCCGCCCGATGTGCTGGTCACCGATATCCGCATGCCGGGTATCGATGGTCTGGACCTGATGGCCCGGATGCGCGAGGTCCATCCCGACCTGCCCGTGATCGTGATGACCGCCCACTCCGACCTGGACAGTGCGGTGGCCTCCTATCAGGGCGGTGCCTTCGAGTATCTGCCCAAGCCCTTTGACGTGGACGAGGCGCTGGCGCTGGTGCGTCGCGCCGTGGCCCATGCCAGGGAGCGTCAGCGCCCGGTGAGCGTGCCCGAGGGCCTAGGCGCCGAGATCATCGGCGAGGCGCCTGCCATGCAGGAGGTGTTTCGCGCGATCGGCCGTCTGTCGCACTCGCATATCACGGTGCTGATCAACGGCGAGTCGGGTACCGGCAAGGAGCGGGTCGCCCGGGCCCTGCATCAGCACAGTCCGCGGGCCGGCAAGCCGTTTATTGCGCTGAACATGGCCGCGATTCCCAGGGACCTGATCGAGTCGGAGCTGTTCGGCCACGAGAAGGGCGCCTTCACCGGTGCGGCCGCTCAGCGTCAGGGGCGCTTCGAACAGGCTGATGGCGGCACTCTGTTCCTGGACGAGATCGGGGACATGCCCGCCGAGACCCAGACCCGCCTGCTGCGGGTGCTGGCCGACGGCGAGTTCTACCGGGTGGGCGGCCATATGCCGGTGAAGGTGGATGTGCGCATCATTGCCGCCACCCATCAGAACCTGGAGAGTCTGGTGGAGGACGGGCGTTTCCGCGAGGATCTTTTCCATCGTCTCAACGTGATTCGTGTGCACCTGCCGAAGCTGGCCGAGCGGCGTGAGGACATTGCCCAACTGGCCCGCCACTTCCTGGCTGAAGCGGCGAAGGAGCTCTCCACCGACGTCAAGGTGCTGACTCCCGAGGCCGAGACCCATCTGACCCGCCTGCCTTGGCCGGGCAATGTGCGTCAGCTCGAGAACACCTGCCGCTGGCTGACGGTCATGGCCTCCGGGCGCGAGATTCTGGTGGAGGACCTTCCGCCGGAGCTGCGAGGGACTGACGGCGGCAGGCCCAGCGGCGATTGGCGGGCGGCGTTTCGCGACTGGGCCGACCGCGCCCTGGCCGCAGGACACACCCACCTGCTGGAAGAGGCGGTACCGGACTTTGAGCGCATTCTCATCGAGACGGCGCTGCGCCACACCGGCGGTCGCAAGGGCGAGGCCGCCGAGCTGCTCGGCTGGGGGCGCAATACGCTGACGAGGAAATTAAAGACTTTGTTGCCGGCGCTGGCGGATGGGGAGTGAGCTAGCTCAGGAGGCGGCGGGCCAGCAGCCGTTGCATGTCACGGCGACTGTGGGCGATCAGATAGATGATGAGGCGCTGGTCATGCTGGCGGTAGAGGATACGCACCGGCGGCTCGATGACCTGACGATACTCCCGGATGCCCAGTTCCAGCAGCTCCGTGGGGTGGCTGCCTCGCTCGGGAAACTCCCCCAGTGAGGTAATGCGCGCTTCGATGGCGGTCAGCAGTCTTTTGGCCGCCTGAGGTGAGTCCTCGGCGATAAAGTCGTAAAGCTCGCGAAGGTCCTTGAAGGCTGATGCCGTGAGTTCGACCCGCAGCGCCACCGCTAGTCATCCCCGCGGTGCAGGCGGCTGAAACACTCTGCGGCATCCAGGGTCTTGCCCTGCTCGACCTCCTGGCCACCCAGCGCCAGGATCTTCAGCAGCGCCAGGGTCTCCTGGGTCTGCTCATAGCTCCTGATGTCCTGCACGACCAGCCTGGCCTCGCCGTTCTGGGTGATCACCATGGGTTCGCGCAACTCGTTGAGCGAACGAGAAATCTCGGCGGCATGGGCCTTAAGGTAGCTGATCGGCTTGATATTCTCTGAGTATTTCATGATGTTTGGGACCCGCACATGATATGGACTGAATTTAGTCCTTATTCGGTTGCGCGGCAAGCGTCGGAAAGCCTCTGGCGGAGCCAGCCGAAGTCGATGCGCTCCTGCTCCAGCCGCACCCGCTCGGCCAAGCTGCTGCAGGTAGTCGAAGTCCAGGGGGCGTATTATCGGCACAGGATAGCGTGGCATGTGCCGTGGCCCAACCCGACGATGGCAAGGTAGCGGCCGGCAGTGCCAGAATGGGCCTCTCAAGGAGAGAATGCCCATGACGCAGATGAGCTGGGAGCGGCTGCTGGATCCGAGCCGCCTGCACGACCGGCGCGACGAGCGCCCCGGCGGCGGCCGCGACGAGATCGGCCGCAGCCCCTTCCACAAGGATCACGACCGCATCGTCTTCGCCGGCTCCTTTCGACGACTGGGGCGCAAGACCCAGGTGCACCCGCTGACCGACAACGACCATATTCACACCCGCCTGACCCACTCCCTGGAAGTGGGCTGCGTGGGCCGCTCGCTGGGCATGATCGTCGGTGAGCGTCTCAGTGGCCGCTTGCCGGGCTGGATCACCCCGGCCGATATGGGAGTGATCGTTCAGGCGGCCTGCCTGGGACACGACATCGGCAATCCGCCCTTTGGCCACGCCGGGGAGTACGCCATCCGCGACTGGTTCGCCCGCGCCGACGGCAGTGGCCTGCTCGAGGGGCTGTCGGACCTCGAGCGCCAGGATCTGCTCACCTATGAGGGCAACGCCCAGGGTTTTCGCATCGTCACCCAGGTCGAATATAACCAGTTCCGCGGTGGCATGCGGCTGACCACCGCGACCCTGGGCACCCTGCTCAAGTACCCCTGGACGGTGGAGCACGCTGGCACCGCCGGCAAGTTCGGCTGCTACCAGAGCGAGCGGGCGTTGTTGGTCGAGGTGGCCGAGCGGTTGGGACTGTTGCCCCAGGGGCCGGGGCGCTGGTGTCGCCACCCGCTGGCCTGGCTGGTGGAGGCCGCCGATGATATCTGCTACGCGCTGCTCGACCTGGAGGATGGTCTGGAGATGGGCATTCTGCGCTTCGAGGAGGTCGCCGAGGTGCTGATCCAGATCGCCGGCGGCGAGCCGGCAGACTATGCAGCCATGCAGCGCCACGGCGTCTCCCAGCGGCGGCGCATTGCCGCTCTGCGCGGGGCGGCCATGGAGCGGGCGGTGAACGATGTAGGGGCAGTCTTTGTTCAGCACGAGGCGGAGCTGCTGGGCGGGCGCCTGCGGCAGGACCTGCTGGAGCTCTGCCATCCGGATCTGGATTGGGGCGTCAAGGCCGCCAAGCAGCTGGCCCGGGAACGGATCTTCCAGAACGAGCGCAAGGCCAAGCTGGAGATCGGCGCCTATACCACGCTGGGCATCCTGCTGGAGGCCTTTGTCGGGGCGGCCCACGAGCTCCACCATACCGGGCGCTCAACCTTCAAGCATCAGCGGGTGCTGGCGCTCATTGGCGAGAATACTCCGCGCCCCTCCTGGTCGCTCTACGACAGCTATCGGCGCATGCTCGATTTCATCGGTGGCATGACCGACCACTACGCCGTGGATCTGGCCCAGGAAATGGGCGGCCGGCTGCGGGGAGACTGAAGCGTGCGCCTGACGTTACCACTCTAGTCGGCATGGCCCGGCAGCCGCTCCAGGCGGGCAGCGCGGTCCATCAGCACACCGATCACGGCGTCGTGGGTGTCGTCATCGAATTCGCCAGGGCAGAGCGCGGCGAGGCGATCGGCAAGGTTTTCGCCGCTGACCACCAGCAGATCCTCGGGCCCCTGGCGGACCTCAACCTCCCAGCCGGGCAGGGTCAGCACCCCCATGACCGGCACCTCGCGGCCGGTGAGCTCGGAGAGCCATTCGCCCATCCACCTCGTCAGCTCGCGAGTCTTCTCCAGCGGTTGGCGTTCGCTCCAGCCGGGAAAGCGCAGGCGTGACGGCTCTACCGTGACCAGGTTGATCTCCTGGCCTGCAGGGGTGAAGGGACGCGTGCGCGCCCGGGTTTCTACCACGAAGACGCCGCAGGGGGTGACCACGACATGGTCGATGCGGGTGCCCTTGGCCGGCACATCGTGGAAGACGTAAAAGGGGTGCGCCTCGGGACGGATCAGCCGCTCGAGTTCCTGGCCTACTGCCAGCTCACAGGCCAGGCCCAGCTTCAGGCGTCGGATGCGCTGGAAATCGCGCATCAGCAAGAAACAGAACAGCAGCACCAGCAGGGTGCTGAACACGCCGTAGAGCGCCCACTCGACCCAGTCCTGCTCGCTGGCGAAGAGCATTCGGCCCATGCCGTAGACCAGTGGCGCCAGTGAGGCGATGGGCCCCAGGGCGCCGTTAAGGAACAGGCCGGCGAAGGCGCGGTCGAGACGGTCACGCAGGGCCTGGCCAGGAGCGCGCAGCGGGTGGGCGTCGAAGGGTGAACGCACTCGTGCATCGTGCAGATTGCGCAGCGCCACCACGATCACCGCCAAGGCGGCCAGGGGAAACAGGAAAATCAGGGGCAGCAGGTATTCCAGCCAGGCCATCGGGGTTCCTTGCCCATCAGAGAGGGAGTGGCGGAGTATCGAAGCAATGGGCCCATTCTAGACAACCTCGACCCGCCGGGGCCATGCTCTTTCGGCACGCGGCACTTTTGGGTCTTTTGGCACTCAGCTAGTAGTCGGTACTTAACCATCGTGGATCACCGCAGGGAGATCATCAGCATGACGTCAGCCATTCAAAGCATGACGCTGGGCGTGGAGGCGCGGCAGGCGCTGGATGATTTCGCGGCCCACCATCCGCGCCTGGCGGTGCTCACCGGTGCCGGCGTCAGCACTGCCAGCGGCATTCCCGACTACCGCGACCAGCGGGGTGAGTGGAAGCGTTCGCCGCCCATGCAGCACCAGCAGTTCATGGGTAGCCACGCCGCGCGTCAGCGCTATTGGGCACGTGCCCTGGCAGGGTTTCAGGTGCTCGGCCAGGCGCAGCCCAATCATGCCCATCGATTGCTGGCGGAACTGGAGAGCCTGGGGCGAATCAGTGGGGTGATCACTCAGAACGTCGATGGCCTGCACCAGCGGGCCGGGTCGCGGCGGGTCATCGACCTGCACGGCCGCGCCGACCGGGTGCGCTGCATGGCCTGCGGGGCGAGTCGCATGCGCCACGCGCTTCACGCCGAGCTGGCGCGGCTCAATCCGCGCTGGGCCGATGTGTCGGCCCGGGCGGCGCCCGATGGCGATGCCGATCTGGAGGCCGATTTTACTGACTTCCGGGTGCCCGACTGTACCCGCTGTGGCAGCGGCATCTGGAAACCCGACGTGGTGTTCTTCGGCGACAGCGTCCCCCGGGAGAGCGTGGCACGGGCCTTTGCGCTGGTGGAAGAGAGCGACGCCCTGCTGGTGGTGGGTTCCTCGCTGATGGTCTTCTCGGGTTTTCGCTTCGCCCGGGCCGCCGCCCAGGATGGCAAGCCCATCGCCTGCTTCAACCTCGGCCGCACCCGCGCCGATGAGCTCTACGCCCTCAAGGTAGAGGCGCCGGTGGAGGCCTCTCTGGCCGCCCTGCGCGCCTGCTGCGGCTGATAGGTCGCTCAGGTTCGTCGACGCAAGGCTTCTCAGCCGCCGGCCAGCTTGACGGTATAGCCGAGGGTCTCCAGCGCCGTCTTGAGGCGTTCACGGTGGTCGCCCTGGATCTCGATGACGCCCTCCTTCACGGCGCCGCCGGTGCCGCACACCTTCTTGAGCTGCTTGGCCAGGGCCTTGAGCTCGGCGTCGGGCAGCGGCACGCCTGATACCGTGGTCACCCCCTTGCCCTTTCGCCCACTGGTCTCGCGCCGAAGGCGCACGATGCCGTCGAGTTCGGCCAGGCGGGCCTGTTCGGCGTTTTCGGCGCAGTGGCACTCTGCCACTGGCTGGCGGCAGTCGGGACAGAGTTCGCCGTGATCGGTGGAGTAGACGCGTCCGCGCAGTTGATCCTGAAGTGACGGCATGACAAGGCTCCCTGGCGGGTGGGTGACGGATGATCAATGGCAGCAGTGGGAGGATAGCGCTCGTCGGGGGCGCTTGCCTGCTTGACTGAGCGCTGAGACGGGCGACAGTCTTAGCGAGTGGCGGCGCGCCGCGAGGCGGGCGACTCCATCGCGAGCCGGGCAATCACGGTGGGCAGCTGGAACATGCTGGTGATCATGATGGCGCCCTCTGGCGTCTCCTCCACGTCGGGATAGCGGTTGAGATGTACCACCGTCATGCCGGCGGCGAGGGCGGAGCGTACTCCCACGACGGAGTCTTCGATGGCCAGGCACTGCTCCGGCGAGTACCCCATCTCGATGGCCGCGTGACGGTAGAGACAGGGGTCTGGCTTCCAGCAGTTGGCTTCATAGGCGCTGAACAGGTGATCGCCGAACAGGCTGGCGAGACCGGTCGCCTTGAGAGAGGTACGAATCTTGTTGACCGGGCCGTTGGAGACGACGCCCATGGGGTAGGTGTGGAGCTGGGCCAGGGCTTCGCTGGCGCCCGATATGGGGGTGAGTTCAGTGACCAGGCGGCGATTGAGATTGGCGCGCATGGCCGCCTCCAGAGGCTCCAGTACCTCGGGATCAACGCTGCCGTGGCGGCTCTCCAGCGTTGCGACGATGCGGCGGAAGCGCGCTCCGCGGAATTCGCCGATATAGTCACTGGCCTGGAAGGGCAGGCCCACGGCATTGAGGGCACTGGCCATCTCGTCGGCGAGCAGGGGCTCGCTGTCGACCAGGGTGCCGTCACAATCAAAGAGCAGACAGAGGGGGCGGTTCATCACCTAACCTCACAAATAAACAAAACGTTATGTATACATTGTTACAGATGTCGAGCCTTCCTGCCCAATATTAAAGCCCAGTTCACGTGTTTTGTGAACAGTGTTCTTGAATATCGTGAGGCCGTCACAGCGGTGGCGTTCGCGGTCAACGGAAGCTCATGCTTATACTGTCGACGCCCCACGGCCAGGAGCAGGTCCATGAATCTTGAACGCGTGGTATTTGGTTTTTTTATCGTCCTTACCCTGAGCCTCAATGTCGCGTTCGTCGCGGGCAGCATCGAGACGGCCGCCTACCACAACATCTGGATTCTCACCTTCGCCATTATCGCCAACTTGGTCGCGATCGGCCTGAAACTGGGGGATCGCTCCCAGACAGGGGCGTTGCTGCTGGCGGCTGGGCTGGTGGCCGGTCTTCTGCTGATTGCGGCACGCATCGTCTGGATCGTCGCGGAACCTGCTGTCGGCGGTGGACCGGGGCCCGACGAAATGGCCGATATCGTCTCGATCGCCACCGGAGCGCTGGTCGCCAATATCATTGCGACGGTGATCCTGGTCGGCGATACGCTGCTCTCGCGGCGTTAGCACGGTGCGTAGCTCAGTGCCGCATGGCGGCCGTGTCCCGGTGCAGGCAGACGGAGGGGTGAACGCGTGACGCAGACCTCCGATCTCGATCGTGTCTCGATGATCGTCCTGCGCTATATGCGCCGGCCACTCTTCGCGCTGCTGTTCGTGTATTCGGTAGGCATTGTGGGCATGGCCCTGATGCCTGGCCACGTCGTCGATGGTGAGACGACACGCATGAATCTCTTCCATGCTTTCTATTTCTTCACCTACACGGCGACCACCACCGGTTTTGGCGAATTGCCGAACGGCTTCAGCGATGAGCAGCGCCTGTGGACGATATTCTGCCTCTATACCGGCGTGTTCGCGTGGTTCTATGCCATCGGATCCCTGATAGGCCTGGTTCAGAATCCCCATTTCATCCAGGCTATGGATGGGTTTCGGTTCGCCCAGAAGGTCGAACGCAACAAGGAACCTTTCGTCATCCTCTGCGGTTTCGGCGATACCGGCAGTCTGCTTGCCCGGGGTCTGAGCGACCACCGTATGCGTGCGGTGATACTCGATGCCGACGAGGAACGTATCAAGGCACTGGGCGTGCGCGATTACACGGTTGCGATGCCGGGCATTCGCGCGGATGCCGGCGCGCCTAAACACCTCCTGGCCGCGGGAGTGGAGCATCCTGCCTGTCTGGCCCTGATCGCGCTGACGAACGATGACGATGTCAATCTCAAGATCGCGGTGATGGCGCGGCATCTGAATCCGCGGCTCCGAGTCATCTGTCGGTCGACCTCGGCCCGCCACGAGGCCAATCTGCGTGCGCTGGATAATGTGACGGTCGTCGACCCTTTCGAGATCTTCGCCCAACTCGTCTACTGGGCGATCGCACGTCCCGAACTGCACAATCTCAATGCGTGGTTTGTTGGTGCACATGGCACCCAACTCGGTGTGCCGGTACAGGTTCCGCGGGGCGACTGGATTCTGTGTGGTTACGGACGGATGGGACACTGGATCCAGGGCTGCCTTCGTGCCCACGGCGTCGGCGTTCGTATCATCGATCCAGACGTGGATGCCGAAGAGGCTGGAGAAGGTACGGTTATCGTCGAGGCGCACGCCGATCATACCGCCTTGATGACGGCGGGAATCGAGGACGCGGCCGGGGTCATCGCCGCGACGGATCGCGATTCCGACAATCTCAGCACGCTGTTGTCGGTGACGGATCTCAATCCGGAGGCGTTTCGCATCGTGCGGCACAACAGCCACGAGAATCAGGTCGCGTTCGATGCCGCGCGGGCCGACCTGGTCCTCCAGCACAGCCTGACGACAGCGCGCCGGATCCTGAAGCTGCTGATCTCGCCTCTCGTCCAGGAGCTGATCGACTGGCTCGCGGAACGCGAACCGGCCCAGACGCAAGCATTGGTGGCCCGTCTAAAAGGGGTCGTGGGAGCGGAACCCCCGCATCTGTGGTCGGTCAGGTTGATCCCGGACGAAGCGCCGGCGGTGACCGACTATCTGGATGCCGGGGGGGAGGTGGCGTTGGGCACGCTGTGCCGCGACGCAGACGCGTTTCCGGCATGGCTTCCGTGTGAAGCACTCGCCATTCGTCGGGCAGGGCAGTCGATCATGTTGCCGGACAAGGCGTTTCCTCTCCGGGGCGGCGACGAGCTTCTTTTCTGCAGTGTGCATCGAGTGGAGCCGAAACTGCTGGCGACACTCCATAACCCCTATACGCTCCGGTATGTCCTGACGGGAGTCGATGAGTCTCGCGGATACGTGTTTACGTGGATTGAAGACAGGCTCCGGCGTCGTCGCAGCGCTCGTGAGCCGAAGAGTCATCAGACCCGGCCATGACACGACACACAGGCCCTGTGTGTGCGACGAGTTAAGGCGCTTCGGACTTCCGTGGAGGCCAGGATGCGATGGAGGGGTGAAGATGATGCCAAAGGCGTTTATCGAGAAGCTTGGCGGTTACCGGCCTGCTGGCAATGGCGGAGGGCGTCGCGGTGCCGGGTGGTGGCGTCTCTGTCTGTGGTTGATGCTTCTCACCGGTCAGATCATGGCCGCGGAGCCGGACGAGGAGGGCCAAGCGTGGCGGGCCCTTGCGCAGGGTGGGCATGTGGCGCTGATGCGCCATGCCCTGGCACCCGGTGTCGGTGATCCTCCGGGCTTTCGCCTGGAGGCATGCGACACGCAGCGCAACCTCTCAAGCGAAGGGCGCGAGCAGGCTCGCCGAATCGGTGAGCGCTTCCATGAGCAGGGCATCGAGGTGAGGGCGGTCTACGCCAGCCGCTGGTGTCGCACCCTCGAGACCGCTCGGTTGCTCGGCCTCGGCGAGGTGGTCCCGACCTCGGCGCTGAACTCCTTCTTCCGCGATCGCGGCAAGGCCGACGCTCGCACTCGGGCGGCTCGTGCATTGATCCAGAATTGGGATGGCAAGGGCACCCTGGTCATGGTCACCCATCAGGTCAATATCACGGCCCTGGCGGGCAGTGGCGTCGGGTCTGGCGAGATCATCGTGGTCAGGCCGCGAGAGGAAGGGCTGACGCGGGTTGGCCGGATCCGCTGAGCAGGCGTATAGCGCTGGCCGCAAATGAAACAGGGGCGACCCGATGGGCCGCCCCTGAGGCTGCAATCGCTACGGAGGATTTACTTCACCTTGGGGGCGAGCTCGCCGCTTACGTAGCGGGCCACCATGGCTTCCAGGCTGACCGGCTTGATCTTGCTGGCGTTGCCGGCGGTGCCGAAGGCCTCGTAGCGAGCGATGCAGATATCGCGCATGGCGGAGACGGTTTCCTTGAGGAACTTGCGCGGGTCGAACTCGCTGGGGTTCTCAGCCAGGAAGCGACGTACCGCGCCGGTGGAGGCCAAGCGCAGGTCGGTGTCGACGTTGATCTTGCGCACGCCATGCCGGATACCCTCGACGATCTCCTCGACCGGCACGCCGTAAGTCTCGGGGATCTCGCCGCCGAAGCGGTTGATCACCTCGAGCCACTCCTGTGGCACCGACGAGGAGCCGTGCATCACCAGATGGGTGTCGGGAATGCGGGCGTGGATCTCCTTGATGCGCTGGATGGAGAGGGTGTCGCCGGTGGGCGGCTTGGTGAACTTGTAGGCGCCGTGGCTGGTGCCGATGGCGATGGCCAGGGCATCCACCTGGGTGGCCTTGACGAAGTCGGCGGCCTCCTCGGGGTCGGTGAGCAGCTGCTCCATGTCCAGCTTGCCCTCGGCGCCGATGCCGTCTTCCTCGCCGGCCATGCCGGTCTCCAGGCTGCCCAGACAGCCCAGCTCACCCTCGACGGAGACGCCGCAGGCGTGGGCCATCTCCACGGTGCGGCGGGTGACGTCGACGTTATAGTCGTAATCCATCGGAGTCTTGCCGTCCTCGCCCAGGGAGCCGTCCATCATCACCGAGGAGAAGCCCAGCTGGATGGAGCGCTGGCACACCGCGGGGCTGGTGCCGTGGTCCTGGTGCATGCACACCGGAATATGTGGGAACTCCTCCACGGCGGCGAGAATCAGGTGGCGCAGGAAGGGGGCGCCGGCGTACTTGCGGGCGCCGGCGGAGGCCTGAACGATCACCGGGGAGTCGGTGCGGTCGGCGGCTTCCATGATGGCGCGCATCTGTTCGAGGTTGTTGACGTTGAAGGCCGGAACGCCGTAGCCGTATTCGGCGGCGTGGTCCAGCATCTGACGCATGCTGATCAGTGCCATGGTGTCACCTTTTGCGGGTATTGCGTGGAGTCGGGTCGTGCGTGGAGTCGGTTGCTGAAGTCTATCAGCCCCTCTGGGCGGCTGCCTCGAGGGCGGCCACCGCCGGCAGGGTCTTGCCCTCCACGTATTCGAGGAAGGCGCCGCCGCCAGTGGAGATATAGGAGACCTGCCCCGCGATGGCGTACTTGTCGATGGCCGCCAGGGTGTCGCCGCCCCCGGCAATGGAGAAGGCGGGGCTCTCGGCGATGGCACGTGCGATCACCTCGGTGCCCTTGCCGAACTGGTCGATCTCGAACACGCCCACCGGGCCGTTCCAGAGGATGGTACCGGCGTCCTTGAGCAGGCCAGCGAGTCTGCCTGCCGTGTCCGGGCCGATATCGAGGATCATCTCGTCGTCATTCACCTGGTCCACCGGCTTGACGATGGCCTCGGCAGAGTCGGAGAACTCGGTGGCGACCACTACGTCGGTGGGCAGTGGAATCTCGACCTTCGCCATCAGCGCCCGGGCCTTGTCGATCAGGTCGGCCTCATGCAGTGACTTGCCAACGTTGTGGCCTGCCGCGGCGATAAAGGTGTTGGCGATGCCGCCGCCGACGATCAACTGGTCGCACGTCTCGGAGAGGGCGTTGAGCACATCGAGCTTGGTGGAGACCTTGGAGCCGCCGACGATGGCCGTCATCGGGCGTGCGGGGGTCGCCAGGGCCTTCTCCAGGGCATCGAGCTCGGTGGCCAGCAGCGGGCCGGCGCAGGCCAACGGGGCGAAGCGGGCCACGCCATGGGTGGAAGCCTGGGCGCGGTGGGCGGTGCCGAAGGCGTCCATCACGTAGATGTCGCAGAGCGCGGCGTACTGCTGGGCGAGGGTCTCATCGTCCTTCTTTTCGCCGATATTAAAGCGCACGTTCTCGAGCAGCACCACCTCGCCGTCGGCCAGGTCCAGGGAGGCGTCCAGGTAGTCGACGACCAGGGTGACCGGACGCCCCAGCAGTTCGCCCAGGTGCTCGGCTACCGGGGCCAGGGAGAACTCCTCGGCGGGTACGCCTTCGGTAGGGCGGCCAAGATGGCTCATCAGCATCACCTTGGCGCCTGCATCGCGAGCGGCTTTGATGGTGGGCAGCGCGGCGCGCAGACGGGCATCGCTGCTCACCTTGCCGTGTTTGACAGGTACGTTCAGGTCCTCACGGATCAGCACGCGCTGGCCGCTGAGGTCGAGGTCAGTCATCTTGCGCACGTTCATCGGGGGATGGTCCTCATCTGGAAACCGAAAGGGGGACAGGAGGCTCGAGGGGCAGGGCGGCCAGGCACCGGCTGACGTCAAGCATGCGGCTGGCAAAGCCCCACTCGTTGTCGAACCAGCACAGCAGTTTGATCAGGCGGCCGCCGGCCACCCGGGTCTGAGTGGCGTCCACGATACCGGAGCGTGGATCGTGGTTGAAGTCGACCGAGGCCACCGGTTCCGCAGTGTAGCCCAGTAGTCCCGCCAGGCGCCCGCGACTGGCCTCGGCCAGCAGGGCGTTGACCTCGGCGGCGGTAGTATCGCGGCGAACCGTGACGGCGATGTCCATGGCCGAGACGTTGATCGTCGGCACGCGCACGTGGAGGCACTCGAAGCGCCCGGCCAGGTGCGGCATCAGGCGATTGATGCCCAGGGCCAGCTCGGTATCCACCGGGACGATGGAGTGCATCGCCGAGCGGGTCAGGCGCAGATCGGTCTGGTGGTAGGCATCGATCACCGGCTGATCGTTCATCGCCGAGTGGATGGTCGTGGTAACGCCATGCTCGATACCCAGCGCGTCGTCGAGCACGGTGAGCACCGGCACCAGGCAATTGGTGGTACATGATGCCGCCGAAAGAATGCGGTGGCCGGGAGCGAGTTCATGGTCGTTGATGCCGGTGACGATGGTCGCATCGACGTCGTTCTCCGCCGGCTGGGAGAAGAGCAGGCGGCCGGCACCGGCCGCCAGATGGCGCTCGGCGGTGCTGCGATCCTTGAAACTGCCGGAACACTCCAGCACCAGATCGACGCCCAGCTCGCGCCAGGGCAGGCGATCCGGATCTGGCTCGGAGAGCACTCGGATCGATCGGCCATCGATGCGCAGCCCCTCACCTTGTTTCTCCACCGTCGCGGGGAAGCGGCCGTGGGTGGTGTCGTAGCGGGTCAGGTAGTCGATGGTGGCGAGGTCGGAGAGCTCGTTGATCGCGACGATCTCAAGGGCCGGCTCGCGGGCGAGGCCTGAGCGGTCGGCCTGCTCGTCCTGCTGATGTTCGGTCCTTTGCTGCTCGGCGCGCTGTTGTTCAATCAGGGCGCGCAGCACGCACTGGCCGATGCGGCCGTAACCATTGATGGCGATGCGGTGGGCCATGGCGGTGGCGGGGGCTCCAGGTCGCGGGATGTCACGTAATAAAGCAAAACCGGGATTCTAGCGTACTTCACCCGACGAGTCCCGGTAGCCGCCAGGCCAGCGGCAGCAGCAGGGCGGTGAGGATGCCGGTCAGGCTCATGCCCAGAGAAGCGAAGGCGCCGGCGGTGGGGCCGATTTCGAAGGCACGCACCGTACCCAGGGCGTGGCCGTTGATGCCCAGCGCCAGGCCGAGGAGGCGCGGGTCACGAATCTTCAGCCAGCGGGCGACCAGGTCGACAAAGCCGATCGCTACCACGCCGGTAAGCAGCAGGCCACCCATCATCAGCGACACGGAGCCACCGAGCTGCTCGGTGATGCCGATGGCGATGGGGGCGGTGACCGACTTGGGCGCCAGCGCGGCGAGGATCTCAGGCGGTGCGTTCAGCAGCCAGGCGATGCCCACCGCGTAGCAGGTGGCCATGGCGGCGGCGATGGGCAGGCAGAGAAGCAGCGGACGCCACATGGCACGGATGTGACCCATCTGCTGATAGAGGGGCAGTCCCAGCGCCACGGTGGCCGGCCCCAGCAGGAGCATGAGCCAGCCGGCGCCCTCCCGATAGTCGGCGTAGTCGATGCCCAGCACCGCCAGTACCCCGGCCAGCAGAAGGGCGGCGACCAGAATGGGCGGGCACCAGCCGGGGGCTCCCGCCAGGCGGAACAGCCGGTCGCCGGCGAAATAGGCAGCCAGCGTCAGGGCGATGGCCAGCAGCGGAGTGGCCAGCAGGTGGTCGAGAAGCTCACTCATGGTCGAGGCGCTCATTGCCCATCAGCCGGCGCATCAGCCACAGGGTGGTAAAGACACTGAGCAAAGTGCCACCCACCAGGGCGGCAAGGATCGCCAGCCACTGGCCGGCCAGGGTGTCGAAAATGAAGAAGATCCCCACCACGCCGGGCATGATCAGCATGGCCAGCACGCCGATCAGGGGCTGGGCGGCGGCGGCGATATCGGCCGATACCGTGCCGCGCATCATCAGCCAGGCAGTGAGCAGCAGCATGCCGACTACCCCCGCGGAGACCGGCAGGACGGCGAGGGTCACCAGGGCATCGCCGAGCAGCAGGAAGCCGATCAGCCAGAGGAAACCGCGCAATGCCGGCATGGTGTGTCCTTGTGTGAAGAGGTTTCGTGAAGAGGGTGGAAGGGCGCCTCGGGACCCTTGAAAAGCGTCGAAGCGCTCCTATTGTGCAGATTACCGGGGCGATGTCAGCCGTGAGTGGCGATCCCCCCGTCCACCACAGAGGTCAATCTGCCCAGGAGGTGTTCGTGATGTTCGGAGATCTCAGGCGTTTCGATACTGGTCGCTCCCAGGGACTGGAGTGGTTTCGGCAACTGAGGGAGGAGATGCTGCCCGAGGCCGGTGCCACGGATATCCGCTCGGTTCCGCGCGGCAGCTTTCCGTTGATCAATGTTGGCCGCACCGATGATGCGGTGCGGGTCTATGTCTTCGCTCCCGGGCTTGGCGCGGAGGAGCTGGAGGTCAGCCTGCAGGACAACGTGCTCACCGTCGCCGGGAGCCGTGCGGCGCCGGAGGAAGTCGAGGGGCGCACGCGCTTCCGCCAGGAACGCTTTCATGGTGACTTCCGGCGTGCGGTGGCGCTGCCCGAGGGACTTGATATCGACCGCGCCGAGGCACGCTTCCGCGACGGTGTGTGCGAGATCGTGCTGCCCAAGCGCGAGGAGCTCAAGCCACGCCGCATCGAGGTCAAGGCGGCATGAGGCCGGCGGCGTGCTGTCAGGCAACAACAGGCAAGTGCAAAGGAGGTGAGTGAGATGAACGAGATCACCCGTCAGGATGCCGGTGCCTCCCGGCCCACCGAGCAGGCGCACCAGCAAGAGACCCTGCTGCCGGTGGTGGATATCCATGAGCAGAACGATGCTGTGCATATCGTCGCTGACATGCCCGGCGTGACCCGCGAGTCGCTGGTCATCGAGGTCGACAATGGCGTGCTGAGCCTGGAGGGCGAGGTGCGGATCACCATGCCTGAGGGGCTGAGCCCGCTGTATGCCGAGGTGCGTGCCCAGCGCTATGCGCGGCGCTTCACCCTCAGCCACGAGATCGACAGCGAGGCGATCGCCGCACGCATCGACAACGGCGTGGTTCACCTGACCCTGCCGCGGCGCGACACGCACCGCAAGCGACGCATCGAGGTGCAGGCAGCCTGAGTTCGGCCTGCCCGGGGATGCTTCCCAACGAGAAGGGGGCGCAGCCAACTGGCTGCGCCCCCTTCCTATGGCTACCTATGACGGGCAGTGGAATGCGATGAGCCTCAGCCCTCGAGCAGCTCTGTGGCCTGCTTGACCACGTTTTCCACGGTAAAGCCGAAGTGCTTGAACAGGTCGCCGGCCGGTGCGGACTCGCCGTAGGTGCTCATGCCGATGATGCGTCCCTCGAGGCCCACGTACTTGTACCAGTAGTCGCGGTGGCTGGCCTCGACGGCAACGCGCTTGGTGACGCCGCTCGGCAGTACCTTCTCGCGATACTCGACTTCCTGACCGTCGAAGCGGAAGGCCGACGGCATGGAGACGACGCGCACCGCATGCCCGGCCTGTTCCAGCTCGGTGGCGGCGTCCATGGCCAGGCCGACCTCGGACCCGGTGGCAATGAGGATCAGCTCCGGGGTGCCCTCACAGTCGCGCAGCACGTAGGCGCCGCGCTGGATACTGGCCAGCTGCTGCTTGGTGCGCGCCTGGTGGGGCAGGTTCTGGCGTGACAGCACCAGGGCAGAGGGGCCGGAATGGCGTTTGAGGGCCGCATCCCAGGCGGCGGCGGTTTCGGTGGCGTCGCAGGGGCGCCAGGTGGCCAGGTTGGGCGTGGAACGCAGGCTGGTCAGCTGTTCGATCGGCTGGTGGGTGGGGCCGTCCTCGCCCAGTCCGATGGAGTCGTGGGTAAAGACGTAGATGGCGCGCTTGCCCATCAGTGCCGCCATGCGCACGGCGTTGCGCATGTATTCCATGAAGATCAGGAAGGTGGCGCCGTAGGGAATGAAGCCGCCGTGCAGGGCGATGCCGTTCATGATCGCGCCCATGCCGAACTCCCGCACGCCGTAGTGCAGGTAGTTGCCTTCCGGGGTCTCCGGGGTGATGGCGCGGGCGCCGTTCCAGAAAGTCAGGTTGGAGGGCGCCAGGTCAGCGCTGCCACCGAGCAACTCGGGCATCTGCGGCCCCAGCTCGTTGAGGCAGTTAAGCGATGCCTTGCGGCTGGCGATGGAGTCGCCGGTCTGCTGGGCCTTTTCGAGCATCGCCTCGCTGGAGAGCGGCGTCGGCAACTTGCCCTTCATGCGGCGCTGGAACTCGCGAGCCAGCTCGGGGTGCGCGGCAGCATAGCGGTCGAAGCGCGCCTGCCACTCGCCCTGGGCAGCCTGGCCCTGCTCGCGGGCGTCCCAGCCCTGGTAGATCGGCTCGGGGATGTTGAAGGGAGCATGGGGCCAGTCGAGCTGCTTGCGGGCCAGGGCGACTTCTTCCTCGCCCAGTGGCGCACCGTGGCACTCCTCCTTGCCCTGCTTGTTGGGCGACCCGAAACCGATAATGGTCTTGCAGATGATCAGGCTTGGCTTGTCGTCGTGGCTCTTGGCCAGTTCAATGGCCGCCTTGATCTCGTCGGGCTTGTGACCATCGACGTCGGGTACCACGTGCCAGCCATAGGCCTCGAAGCGCTTGGCGGTATCATCGGTGAACCAGCCCTCCACCTCGCCGTCGATGGAGATGCCGTTGTCGTCATAGAAGGTGATCAGCTTGCCGAGCTGCTGAGTGCCCGCGAGGGAGGAGACTTCGTGGGAGATACCCTCCATCAGACAGCCGTCGCCCACGAAGCACCAGGTGGTGTGGTCGACGATGGTGTGACCCGGGCGGTTGAACTGCGCCGCCAGAGTGCGCTCCGCCAGGGCCATGCCCACGGCGTTGGCCAGGCCCTGGCCGAGCGGTCCGGTGGTGGTTTCGATGCCCGGAGCGAAGCCGTACTCGGGGTGCCCCGCCGTCTTGGCATGCAGCTGGCGGAAATTCTGCAGCTCCTCGAGGCCCAGCTCATAGCCGGTGAGGTGCAGCAGGGAGTAGAGGAGCATGGAGCCGTGACCGTTGGAGAGCACGAAGCGGTCGCGGTCGGCCCATTTGGGGTCCGTCGGGTTGTGCTTGAGATAGTCGTTCCACAGCACCTCGGCGATATCGGCCATGCCCATGGGCGCACCGGGATGACCGGACTTGGCCTTCTGGACGGCATCCATTGAGAGGGCGCGAATGGCATTGGCCAGTTCGAATCGAGACGGCATTGAGTAGCTCCTCGCCTGAGGCGGAATAAGGTTCATGGCCACCGCCGGCGGTCAGCGGGGCATGCAGTCTGGATGGGGCATTCACCGCGGGACGCGCGCGGCGCGATGGAATTCGGTCGCATATTGTCGCCGACTTGACGCCCGGCATCAAATCGTGGATGCCCCGTCATGCCTCAGCGTGTAAACTCTTGGCCGCTAACGACTGCTTCACACAAGGTCGAGGACGCCATGAGCGAATACTCCCTGTTTACCTCCGAATCTGTCTCCGAGGGCCACCCGGACAAGATCGCCGACCAGATCTCCGACGCGGTGCTCGATGCCATCATCGCCCGCGACAAGAATGCCCGTGTGGCATGCGAGACCCTGGTCAAGACCGGCGTGGCCATTGTCGCCGGCGAGATCAGCACCTCGGCCTGGGTCGACCTCGAGGAGCTGGTGCGCCAGGTGATTCTCGATATCGGCTATACCTCGTCCGACGTGGGCTTCGACGGCGAGACCTGCGGCGTGCTCAACCTGATCGGCAAGCAGAGCGTGGACATCGCCCAGGGCGTCGACCGCAGCCAGCCCGAGGATCAGGGCGCCGGCGACCAGGGGCTGATGTTCGGCTATGCCACCAACGAGACCGAGAGCTACATGCCGGCGCCGATCCACTATGCCCATCGGCTGGTGGAGCGTCAGGCGGAGCTGCGCAAGCACGGCCTGCTGCCCTGGCTGCGCCCGGATGCCAAGAGTCAGGTCACCTTCCGCTATGACACGCAGGGCAAGCCTTGCGCGGTGGACGCTGTGGTGCTCTCCACTCAGCACGATCCGGGCATCGACCAGGACGAGCTGCGCAAGATGGTGCGTCACGAGATCATCGAGCAGGTGATCCCCGCCGAGTGGCTTACCGAGACGACCCGCTACCACATCAACCCGACCGGCAAATTCGTGATCGGCGGGCCGGTGGGTGACTGCGGTCTGACCGGGCGCAAGATCATCGTCGACACCTACGGCGGCATGGCGCGCCACGGCGGCGGTGCCTTCTCCGGCAAGGATCCCTCCAAGGTGGATCGCAGCGCCGCCTACGCTGGGCGCTACGTGGCCAAGAACCTCGTCGCCGCGGGTCTGGCCGAAAAGTGCGAAATCCAAGTCTCCTACGCCATCGGCGTGGCCGAGCCCACCTCGGTATCAATCAATACCTTCGGGACCGGCAAGATCGATGACGCACGCATTATCGAGCTGGTGCGTGAGCACTTCGACCTGCGGCCGCATGCCATCACCCGCATGCTTGACCTGCTGCATCCCATGTATCGGCTTACCGCGGCCTATGGCCACTTCGGTCGCGAGCCCTTCGAGACCTCCTATACCTGGACCGACACCCAGGGCGAGTCGCATACCGAGACCTTTACCGCCTTCCCGTGGGAGAAGACGGACCGTGCTAACGCTCTGCGCCAAGCCGCCGGTTTGTAAGCCAGCGCCTACGCCAGATGACAGGCCTCGCCGGCATCGCCGCGCGGGGCCTGTTGCTATGGTGAGATCAAGTTTCTCGCCAAGCGGGGCCGCCCATGCGACAGCGTCTCCTTGTCGGCCTGCTGTGGCTGGCCGCCTTTCTGCCCGTTTTCTCACCGCCCGCCCTTGCCGAGCCCTGCCCGGCGCCACCCGCTGCGGTGGCGGTGAACACGCTGGTTGAACGCCTTGCCGAGTGGGAGGAGGCCTACTACCAACGCGGTGAGTCGTTGGTCAGCGACGATCTCTATGATCAGTCTCGGGCAAGGCTTGCGCACTGGCGGCGCTGTTACCCCGAGCGGGTGCCCGCGCTGTCGGTGCCGAGACAACCTGGCGGTGATGCCGCACACCCCTTGCCCCAGACCGGGCTTGCCAAGCTGCCCGATCGGTTGGCGGTGGAGCGCTGGCTGCTGCGTCGCCACGACGTCTGGATTCAGCCCAAGGTCGATGGGGTAGCGGTCACACTGGTGTATGAGCGAGGCGAATTGGTGCGGGCCATCAGCCGCGGCGATGGCATCAGCGGGCAGGACTGGACCCGCCGGGTCCAGCGGCTCCCCGGTGTGCCGACGCGGCTACCCGAGGCGCAGCAGGCGGTGCTGCAGGGTGAGCTCTACTGGCGCTCAGACGGGCACGTGCAGGCGGTGGACGGCGATGCAGGCGCCCGTGCCAGAGTGAGCGGCCTGATGGCGCGGGAGGGGCTCGATGCCGCGGCGGCGGCCGAGATCGGGCTCTTTGTCTGGGATTGGCCCGACGGCCCCGGGGAGATGGCCGAGCGGCTCGCCACGCTGGCGCGGTTGGGTTTTCCCGACACCGCGGAGCGGAGTCTGCCGGTGGCCGATATCGCCGAGGTGGCGCGCTATCGCGAGGCGCTCTTTCACGCGCCCCAGCCGTTTGCCACCGATGGCGTGGTGCTGCGCCAGGCCTCGCGCCCAACCGGGGAGGCATGGCGCGCCGAGCCGCCGGACTGGGCAGTGGCCTGGAAACATCCCGCGCGGGAAGCACTTGCCGAGGTGCGCGGTGTGGCCTTCCGGATCGGGCGCCGTGGGCGAGTGACGCCGGTACTGCAGCTCCATCCGGTAGCGCTGGAGGGACGCACCATTCGGCGCGTGTCGCTGGGTTCCCTGGACCAGTGGCGGGTCCACGACATTCGTCCCGGTGATCACGTGGTGATTACCCTGGCGGGGCTGACGATTCCCCAGCTGCGGGGCGTGGCCTGGCAGGCCGAACGGCGGGAGCCGCTCGTTGTCCCCGAGCCTTCCGACTACCACGGCCTGAGTTGTCTGCGTCTGGCGCCGGGGTGCGAGGAACAGTTCCTGCAGCGCCTTGTCTGGCTCTCGGGTCCCGAGGCCCTGAGTCTTTCCGGGCTCGGCCCTGGTACCTGGCGGGCCCTTATCCAGGCAGAAAAGATCAGCGGGCTGCTCGACTGGATGAGCCTGGACGCGGCGGATCTGGAGGCGGCTCATGGCATCGGTCCGGTGCGCGCGGCAGAGCTGCTGGCTGTTTTCACGGCAGCGCGAGGCCGGTCCTTTTTCCACTGGCTACAGGCCCTGGGAGCGCCACCCGGCGTGGCGTCGGCGCTGCCGGCAGGCTGGGCAGCGCTGGCGGCACGCTCGGTGGACGAATGGGCGCGGGAGCCCGGCATCGGGCCGGTGAGGGCGCGAGCACTGAGCGCCTTTTTCACCGATCGTGACGTGAATCACCTGGTGGCACGGCTGGCGAGTGCCGGCGTGGAGGGGTTCATGCCCTGAGGGATGAGCCGATTTGGCAGTCGGTGCGGTATGGGGCCTATAGTGAAGGGCATGTTTTTTCACTGCGAAGAGGTGATCCATGAACCAGCCCGCCGTTACTACCCCTACGCATCAGGACTTCAGGGTGGCTGATCTTTCCCTGGCCGACTGGGGGCGCCGAGAGATCCGCATCGCCGAGACCGAGATGCCGGCGCTGATGGCGATTCGCGCCAAGTACCGCGATCAGCAGCCCCTGGCGGGCGCTCGCATCGCTGGCTGTATCCACATGACGATCCAGACCGCGGTGCTTATCGAGACACTTATCGACCTGGGCGCCTCGGTGCGCTGGTCGTCGTGCAATATCTTTTCCACCCAGGATCACGCCGCCGCGGCCATTGCCGCCGCCGGCATCCCGGTGTTTGCCTGGAAGGGCGAGAGCGAGGAGGAGTTTTGGTGGTGCATCGAGCAGACCGTGACGGGCCCCGACCGCTGGGCACCCAATCTGGTGCTGGACGACGGCGGTGACCTGACCGCCCTGCTCCACGACAAGCGCCCGGAGCTCCTCGATGTCGTCCACGGCATCAGCGAAGAGACCACCACCGGGGTTCACCGGCTGGAGGAGATGCTGCGTGATGGCTTGCTTCGAGTGCCGGCCATCAACGTCAACGATGCCGTCACCAAGTCGAAGAATGACAACAAGTACGGCTGTCGCCATTCGCTGTCCGATGCCATCAAGCGCGGCACTGACCACCTGCTGTCCGGCAAGCAGGCACTGGTGGTGGGCTACGGCGACGTGGGCAAGGGGTCGGCGGCCTCGCTGCGCCAGGAGGGGATGATCGTCAAGGTGGCGGAAGTCGACCCGATCTGTGCCATGCAGGCCTGCATGGACGGCTTCGAGGTCGTCTCGCCCTATGCGGACGGCATCAATCGCGGCAAGGCCAGCATCGATCGAGCGCTGCTCGGCCGGATCGACCTGGTGGTGACCTGTACCGGTAATATCGACGCCTGTGACGCGGCCATGCTCGAATCGCTCAAGCCGGGCGCCGTGGTCTGCAATATCGGCCACTTCGACAGCGAGATCGACACCGCCCATATGCGCCGCCAGTGGCATTGGGAGGAGGTCAAACCCCAGGTGCACAAGGTCTACCGCGACAGCAAGCCGGGAGACTTCGATCCGGCCAGTCGCGACTACCTGATCCTGCTCTCCGAGGGACGGCTGGTAAACCTGGGCAACGCCACCGGCCACCCCTCCCGGGTGATGGATGGCTCATTTGCCAACCAGGTGCTGGCGCAGATGCACCTCTACCAGGGGCGCTTCGCCGAGCTTCCGGAGGACGAGAAGCGCCTAGGACTGGGTGTGACGGTGCTGCCTCGCCACCTGGACGAGGAGGTGGCCCGCTACATGGTGGAGGGCTTCGGTGGGGTGATCACCCGCCTCACCCCGGCCCAGGAGACCTACACCGGCGTACCGGTCCACGGCCCCTTCAAGCCCGACAGCTACCGTTATTGATCACAGCCCAGCCAGTCGCATCATCAGCGTCAGGTAGAGCGGGATCAGCAGCGGCGCCGCCAGCGTGGTAAGCAGTACCGCCAGTGCCCCCTTGGCGGGGGCGATGCCGAGTTCCATGGCCACCACCACCACGTTGGCGGCCATGGGCACTACCCCCAGCAGCAGGATGGCCATGGCCAACTCCGGCGACAGCGGGACAAGCGCCTGCAGCCCCAGCACCGCGGCCAGAGCCAGCAGGGGCCAGGCCACGCATCGCACCACCACGCAGGCGCCGATAAAGCGCCCATCCACTTCCCTGAGGTTCACTCGGCCCAGCGTCATGCCGATGATCATCATGCCCAGCAGGGTATAGGTCCCCGGAAATACCGCCAGCCCTTCCATGGCTGCCGCCGGCACCGTCAGGCCCAGGCCGCTGACCAGCAGCGCCGCCAGGAAGGCGTAGATCAGCGGCAGGCGCACGATCTTGGTGAGGCTCTCGGCCACCGAGAACTGTCCCCGGGCGCTGAGGTAGAAGCCCACCGTGAACTCGTAGAGGGTGATGCCCAGTACGCAGAACAGATAGAGCGTCACCCCCTCCGGGGGCAGCAGCACCATGGCCACCGGCAGCCCGAAGTAGCCGGTGTTGCCGGTGCCGGCCGAAAACGCCAGCAGGGCCCTCTCCTGGGGAGCAAAGCTACGCCGGGTCAGGCGGTGCACCGCCACCGCCAGCAGGCTGGCGACCAGGAAAGCGGCCAGGGTCAGGAGCAGGTAATCCGGGGTGGGGCCGCCCAGCGTCAGAGCGCGGAAGAAGGTCAGCGGAGCGACCAGATAGATCAGCAGGGTGGCAATGGGGCGCGGGTCGATGGCGAGCCGGCGCGCGGCCAGCCAGCCCAGGGCAACATAGGCCAGCAACATCCAGAGGGGACCCATCAGCGTGGTGGGATCGAGTGGGGTCATGGGGCCTCCGGTCCAACGTGAATCAGATTGATAATGGCCTGCGGATCTTTCATTGGAGACCCCGCCATCGAGGGATCACAATGGCACCATTATGCAACGATTTCATGAGGTCACCCGATGAGCACCCAGGAACATCCGCTTGGCGTCAGCTTTGAATTCTTCCCGCCCAACACCGACGCCGGTCGGGAGAAGCTTGCCGACGTGCGCGATGCCCTGGCAGCATGTGATCCGCGTTTCTTCTCGGTGACCTACGGTGCCGGCGGCTCTACGCAGAACCGTACTCTGAACACCGTACGGCAGGTGCGGCAAGCGGGCATTACCACCGCACCGCACCTCTCCTGTATCGGCAGCGAAAAGCAAGCACTGCGCGAACTGCTGGCCCGTTACCGAGAGGAGGGCATCGATAGCCTGGTGGCTCTGCGTGGCGACCTGCCCTCGGGCATGGGGGGCATCGGCGAGCTGCGCTATGCCAACGAGCTGGTGACGTTCATCCGGGAGGAGACCGGCGACCACTTCGAAATCGCCGTGGCTGCCTATCCGGAGTCTCACCCCCAGGCGCCAAGCTTCGAGCGCGACGTGGAGAACTTCGCCCGCAAGATGAAGGCGGGCGCCAATCTGGCGATCACTCAGTACTTCTTCAATGCCGACGCTTACTTTCACTTCGTCGACCGTGCACGCGCCTTGGGGGTCGAAGCGCCCATCGTGCCTGGGATCATGCCGATCACCAACTACGCCAAGCTGGCGCGCTTCTCCGAGGCCTGCGGTGCCGAGATCCCGCGATGGATCCGCAAGCAGCTCGAGGCCTATGGCGACGACAGCGAGGCGATCGCCGCCTTCGGCGAAGAGGTGATCTCGCGGCTCTGCCAGCGCCTGCTCGACGGCGGTGCGCCGGGGCTGCACTTCTACACCCTCAACCAGGCCGCGCCGAGTCTGAAGATTCTCGACAATATTGTCGGCTGAACAACCATTGTTTCATGAAAAAGGGGCCCTGCCAGTGACTGGCAGGGCCCCTTTTCGTCGGTGCCGTTCGTCGGTGCCGTTCGTCGGTGTCGTTCGCCAGAGCTACCCGGAGGCTGCCGTGCTGGGCGAGTTACCGCCGCCGTGCAGCTTGCGCTGCATCAGGAACAGCGCGGTGCCGATGGCGAGCCCGGCTATATCGGTGTAGATACCGCCGTAGATCATGAAGATGGCCCCGACCAGCATCACCAGGCGTTGCCAGACCTTGACGGGACCGAAGAACCACGCCTGTACGGTACCCGACAGCAGTACGATGCCCAGAGTGGCGGTGACGCCGACCCGCAGGATCTGCGGCCAGCTGCCTTCCATCAGCATGGCCGGGCTGTAGAAGAACATGAACGGCACGATGAAGGCCGCCAGGCCGATCTTGAACGAGGCCACCGAGGTGCCCATGGCGTTGGCGCCGGAGATGCCCGCCGCGGCATAGGAGGCCAGGGCCACCGGCGGGGTGATTGCCGAGACCACCGCGAAGTAGAACACGAAGAAGTGTGCCACCAGCGGCTGGATGCCGATGTTGATCAGGCCGGGGGCCACCACCGAGGCGGCCACTGCGTAGGCGGCGGTGGTTGGCATGCCCATGCCCAGCAGGATCGAGATGCACATGGCGAAGATCAGCGCCAACAGCTGGCTGACGCCGGCCAGGCCGAGCAGCAGCGAGGAGAAACGGGCGCCGACACCGGTCAGCGAGATGACGCCGACAATCAGGCCGGCGCAGGCGCATACGGCAATGATCTGGATCGCCATGGTGCCGGCCAGCTGCAGCGCTCGGAGGATCGACTGGATACCCATCTTGTTGGGCGAGAACCAGCTCACCACGGCGGCGGAGGCGGTGGCCAAGGTGCCGGCGCGGATCACCGAGTAGCCCATGAACAGGGCAGCGATCAAAATGATGATCGGCGCGAACAGATAGACCTGCTTGACCAGCTTCGAGAACAGTGGAATCTCATCCTTGCGCATGCCGCGCATGCCCTTGCGGGCCGCCTCGAAGTCCACCATGCAGTAGACCGAGAGGAAGTAGAGGATGGCCGGAATCAGCGCTGCCACGGCGATCTCGGTGTAGGGGATGCCGGTGATCTCGGCCATGATAAAGGCCCCGGCGCCCATGATCGGGGGCATGATCTGCCCGCCGGTAGAGGCGGCGGCCTCGATGGCCCCGGCGCTCTTGCTGGGATAGCCCACCTTTTTCATCAGCGGAATGGTCAGCGAGCCGGTGGAGACCACGTTGCCGGCGCTGGTGCCGTTGATCATGCCCATCAGCCCCGAGGCGAAGATAGAGACCTTGGCCGGGCCGCCCCGCGCGCGACCGGCGGCGGCGAAGGCGAAGTTGACGAAGTAGTCGCCTACCTTGGAGGCCTGCAGGAAGGCAGCGAAGATGATGAACAGGATGATATAGGTCGAGGAGACCGCGGTGGTCGGGCCGAGGATGCCCGCATCGGTGTAGACCTGGCTGAAGAAACGATTGAACGACAGGCCCGGGTAGCCCAGGAAGCCCGGCAGGTAGGGGCCGGCGAAGACGTAGAGCAGGAATATCGCCGAGATCACCACCAGCGCCATGCCGGCCACGCGGCGGGTCAGCTCGAGGATCAGCAGCGAACCGGCCAGCGCCGCGTAGGAGATGCCGATGGGGGCGAAGGAGGTGCCGGTGGAAGCGCGCAGCGGAGTTCCGTAGATCAGGATCAGGTAGCCAGCCACGGCCAGGGCGCTGACCATCAGCACCAGGTCCGGGGCAGAGAGCTTCGCGCGCACCTGACGGTATCCCCAGGAGAGCAGGATCGCGGCGCTGGTGGCGAAGATCAGCGGGTAGCCGTAGTGCCAGGCCTCGATGGCGGGGTCGATGCGCATGGCGCCGCCGCTGATCATCTGCTGCATGCGCCAGACTTGAAACAGGGCGTACCCGGCGGGAATCAGCAGCGCATAGCTGATCCAGCCGAGCCAGGCCGGCGACTGTTTCACGTTGCCTTCGCCGGCGAAGCGGGTGCCGGTGTAGAGAGCGAAGCCGAGGATCAGCGCGCCGGCGATATGTACGATGCGAAACGACCAGGTCTCCATCGGATAGACGTTGAGTGAGATCAGGTGGAAGCTGGAGTAGGCGATGGCCAAGGCGGCAAACAGCAGCCATTGCCAGCCGACGTAGAGACGTCGGTTGGACTCGACGATCTCCTCGTCGACGCCCGAGGCAATGGTCTCGGGTGCCTGGTCGATGGCCTCCTCGGACGCCCCGGGACGGGTATCGGGAGAGTTGCTCATGGGGGGTTCACCCTCGGGTGTGAGTCGGGACGGCAAGCATGACGCCCCGCGTCGGATAACGACGCGGGGCGAGATTCACGGTGGTGGTTGGCTTACAGTTTCAGGTTGTCGGGGATCTCGTAGCCATTTTCCTCGTACCAACGAACGGCACCCGGATGGAAGGGCAGCACGCGGTTGTGCACGATGTTCTCCGGAATGGAGGTCTCGGCACTGCGGTGCACGTTACGCATCTTGTCGTTGTTCTCCATGGTGAGCTTGGTCACTTCGTAGATAAAGCTCTCCGACACGTCACAGCCGGCGATGGAGAAGTTCCACATGGAGACCGCGCGGGCATCCTCTTCCAGGGTGTTGTAGGTGCTGGCGGGGATCTGGAAGGCCGCGACCGGGAATGCCTCGAGCACCTGAGCCTGTTCCTCCTCGGTGAACTCGATGATGTTCACGTCGGTCTGCACTTCGAGCTGGCTAACTGCCGGAATCGGAATGCCTGCGGCGAAGGCCACAACGTCGAGCAGGCCGTCCTGCAGCTGGCCACCCAGGTCGGTCCAGCCACCGTTGCGGCGCTCGAAGTCGACGCCGAGCGCTTCCAGGATCGCCGGGAAGTAGGTGTCGGACGTGGAGGCCGCCGGACCGAAGCCGATACGGGCGCCGTCCGGAATCTCGGAGATGCTGGTGATGCCGGAGCTGGAGAGCGCGGTGATCGAGAACGGGGTCTCGTACATCGGGAAGAGGGCGCAAACGTTGTCCATGGCGATGCCGGGCGCCAGCGGACTCTGGCCGGCCGCGGCTTCGGCGGCCGGCCCCATGGTGGTCAAGCCCAGGGCGATATCGCCGGTGTGGACCAGCGCCAGGTTCTGGGTCGGACCGCCGGTGACCTCGCCACCGCCGGAGACATCCAGCTCATCGGCGATCAGGTTGGCCCAGCCAGAACCATAGACGAAGTAGGTGCCGCCCTGGCTGGCGGTGCCCACGGTGAAGTTATCCGGCCAGTCGCTGCGGTCAGCCTGGGCGGCAGCCGCGGCGACGAGCAGTGAGCCGGCGACGGTGCCGGCGAGCAGTTTGGTGGAGAGATGGCGCATGGCGTGATTCCTGTTGCTAGTTATCGTTGGTGATGCCTGGGCAGGAGCCTGGCAGGTGCCGTTTCAGTTTGGCAGCTCTACCTGAGTCCGCCGTGGTCCTGCGTACGTTCTATTCAACGTTTACTATGGCAAGTACTGGGCCATGTGGCCGGAATGTCAATGACTTCAGTGGATTGTGATTACCTTGCTCGACGAAGGTCGAGTCGGAAGACGCGGCCCGCGGCTGGAATTCCGCACGCAAGACGGGTTGGCTGTGTGCGGATATCCGCACGGCGAGTCACGCACGGCGAGTCACCCCTATCACGTCAGGAGGGGGTCAGGGCGCCCATCAAGCGAGTGGCCTGGTGGAGGTCGTTCATCAGCGAGGAGGCCAACCAGGGGTCGAGGCGATGCTGTCGCAGGCGTTCAGCCAGGGCCTGCTGCCAGTGCTGGCGCACCTCGTCGATCGGCGAGGTGGTGTCCGCCGAGTCGGGTGCGGCGGCGAGGCGGTTGAGGCCCTGGGCCACAGCCAGACGGATATCGTCATGGGCATCGCGCAGAGGGCTGGCCGGGGCAGCATGGCGCATCAGGCTGCGCTGCAGTACCTCGCCGAAGCGTACCGCCTCCACCATGCGCAGAGTACGCCCATAGAGGGTCTCGAGCCGGGTTTCCTGCTCCCGGGTGAGCGGCATGTCGAGCCGAGCGTAAAATGCGAGGATCTCCGCCATCAGCGGCTTGATCTGCTCATGATAGCGAGTATTGACCATGGGCCAGGCGGTCGGGTCGATGCGTGCCTTGACCACCTCCCGGGAGGGCGGGTGGCCGATGACCTCGCCGCTAGGCATCAGGATCGCCGAACAGAGCAGGTGGTAGGCACGCCGGTTGAGTCGCTGGCACTCCTGCTCCATGGCGGCCAGGGCGGTATCGGCGTGCTGGAGAGCGGTGGTGTTGAGGTACTTGGCCTGAGCAGGGGGAATCCGCGAGGGCTCGGGGAACAGCCGCTCCAGTCGTTCGGCCAGGCGCGGGATCAGCGGCAGCATCAGTACGATGCCAAGCAGGTTGAACAGGGTGTGGAACAGCGCCAGCTTCAGTGGCCAGGCGTCCGCGGCCAGGCCGATCAGTCTTCCGAGCTCGTCTACCAGCCAGGACAGCGGCACCAGCAGCGCCAGTGCTACCGCCGCCGTGGTCAGGTTGAATACCACGTGGGCGCCGGCCAGCCGTCGTGCTGCCATGCCGGCACTCATCGCACCCAGTACCGCGGTGACGGTGGTGCCGACGTTGGCGCCGATGGCAATGGCCAGGGCAGGCAGGTAGGGCAGTTGGCCCCCGGCCAAGGCAGCCAGGGTGATCAGCAGGGTGGCGTGGCTTGATTGCATTACCACCGTGGCCACGACTCCGAACAGCACGAACAGCGGCCAGTGCCAGATACTGTCACCGGCCAGACCGTCCAGGGAGAGACCGTCCTGCCAGGCCTCGAAGCCCAGTTTCATGAAGTCGATGCCCAGGAACAGCAGGCCGATGCCCAGCAGGACACCGGCTGCCGCGGCACGGCCGTCCTTGAGCACCCGGGAGCCGAGCAGCCCAAGGGCCAGAAGGGGCATGGCGAACTGGGCGAGATCGAAGCGCAGGCCGAAGGCAGCGATCAGCCAGGCGCCGGTGGTGGTGCCGAGGTTGGCCCCGAACAGCAGCGCGATGGCACCGGGCAGGGTGACGAGCCCGGCGCCTACGAAGGAGAGCGCGAGCAGGGTGACCAGGGAGCTGGACTGCACCAACGCCGTAGCGGTGGCCCCCACGCCGATGGCGCGAACAGGATGGAGGGTCGCGGTATGTAGCCAGCGGTCCAGGGTGCCACCGGAGAGGCGCTTGATGGCATCCTGAAGGTGAGTCATGCCCCACAGGAAAAGCCCCAGTCCGGCGGCCAGGGTGGCGAGATCATGGCGCGCTACCAACAGTGCTGCCGCGGCCGCCAGTCCCAGTCCTTCGAGTTGGTGGCGCCGCGACAGCAGCGCCATCGCCACTCCCTGGCGGGCCATGTCAACGTGCCTTGGGGTCGAGGATCTTCACTGGCTGGACGTCCTGGCGGCTTTGCTCCTCGCGGGGCTGGTTGACACGGGTGTTCAGCTCCGGTGCGGTCTCGTCCTCGATGGGCAACTGCTCGAAGAAGTCGCAGCTCACGCATTCACGGTAGCGGATACCGTTCTGCTCCCAGCTGCGTATACGGTCCATTTCGGCGCAGCGTGGGCAGATAGCGCCGGCGATAAAGCGTTTCTGGACGGCCATGATGGCTCCTGTCGAGCCCCGGCAGCAGGCCGGGGCGAAGTGGCGGGCGTGGGGGGATGGGCATGGTGGGCGGGTCAGGCGGCACGGATGCCGCTATGGCGCAGCAGCGGCTCGACGCTGGGCTCGCGACCGCGAAAGGCGCGGAACAGCTCGGCGGCATCCCTGGCGCCGCCCTGTTCGAGAATCTCGGTGCGGAAGCGCCGCCCGGTCTCGGGGTCGAAGATACCCGCTTCCTCGAAGGCGCTCCAGGCGTCGGCGGAGAGCACCTCGGCCCACTTGTAGCTGTAGTAGCCCGCTGCATAGCCGCCGGCGAAGACGTGGCTGAAACCGTTCTGGAAGCGGTTGAAGTCGGCGCGGGGCACCACCGACATGGCATCTCGCACGTCATCGAGTAGCGCCTGGACCTCCGTCGCCGTCGGGGCGGCCAGCTCGTGATGCAGGCGCAGATCGAAGATCGAGAACTCCAGCTGGCGCACCATGCCCATGGCGGACTCGAAATTCTTGGCCGCCTGCAGCTTTTCGAGCAGCTCGCCGGGCAGCGGTTCGCCGCTGTCGACATGGCCGGCAATCAGGTCAAGTCCATCGCGCTCCCAGCAGTAGTTTTCCATGAACTGGCTGGGCAGCTCCACGGCATCCCAGGCTACCCCGTTGATGCCGGAGATGTCGGCGACGGTCTGCCGAGTCAGCATATGGTGCAGGCCGTGGCCGAACTCGTGGAACAGGGTGGTGACTTCGTCATGGGTCAGGAGTGCCGGGCGCTCGCCCACCGGGCGGGTGAAGTTGCAGGTCAAGTAGGCCACCGGCAACTGGAGGTCCTTGCCTTCCAATCGGCGCACCCGGCATTCGTCCATCCAGGCGCCGCCGCGCTTGCCCTCGCGAGCGTAGAGGTCCAGGTAGAAGCCGGCGATCGGCGCGCCTTGCTCGAGAATCTGGAAAAAACGCACGTCCTTATGGTAGCGCGGGGCCTGGTCGTCCTCCACGAAGGTGACGCCGAAGAGGCGCTCCACGACCTGGAAGAGGCCGTCAACCACTCGGGGGGCGGGGAAGTAAGGGCGCAGCTGCTCCTGGGCAATGGCGTGGAGTGCCTCACGCAGCTTCTCGCTGGCGAAGCCGACGTCCCAGGGCGCGAGGTCGGCCATGCCCAGTTCGTCCCGGGCGTAGGTTTCGAGCTCGGCGTACTCTTCCTGGGCCTGGGGCAGTGCGCGTGCGGCCAGGTCCTCGAGGAACTCGAGTGCCTGGGCAGGGGATTCGGCCATCTTGGTGGCCAGGGAGTAGTCGGCGTAGGTGGCGAAGCCCAGCAGCTCGGCAAGCTCCCGGCGCAGGGCCAAGGTCTCCTCCATGATCGGGGCGTTGTCGAACTGCCCGGCATGGGGACCCTGGTCGGAGGCGCGGGTGACAAAGGCAGTATAGACCTCGCGACGCAGCTCGCGGTCCTCGGCGTAAGTCATCACCGGGAAGAAGCTCGGAAAGTCCAGGGTGATGCGGTACCCCGGCTGGCCCTTGGCCTCGGCGTTGGCCCTCAGGGCGGCGAGTGCGCTCTCCGGCAGTCCTCCCAGACGGCTCTCGTCGGCCAGGTCAAGGTGCCAGGCCTGGGTGGCATCGAGCAGCTGGTTGGAAAAGGTATTGCCAAGCTCCGAGAGGCGCGACTTGATCTCGCCGTAGCGCTGTTTCTTCTCCGCCGGCAGGTCGACGCCGGCCAGGCGGAAGTCGCGCAGAGTGTTGTCTACCGTGCGACGCTGGCCTTCGTCGAGCGTGGCCCAGGCGGGGCCTTCCTTGAGAGCCTGCCAGGCGAGAAAAAGTCCCTCGTGCTGCCCCAGCCAGGTGCTGTATTCGGAGAGCTTGCCCAGGCAGGCCTGATAGGCATCGCGCAGCTCGGGGCTGTTCATCGTGCCGTTGAGGTGGGAAACCGGCGACCAGGCCTGGGCCAGGCGGTCGTTGAGGGACTCCAGGGGGGAGGCCAGGCTGTCCCAGCCAGGCGCCTCGGCTTGCGCGCGTGTCACCAGCGCCTCGATGGCGGTTCGGTTCTCGGCCAGCAGCTCTTCGATGGCCGGCACCACGTGCTCGGGCCGGATTGCGTCGAAGGGAGGCAGCAGATGGGGTTCGAGCAGCGGGTTACGGGACATGGGCACCTCAGGTCAGGAAACAGGGCATTCAGGGGTAAGGGCTAAGCACATGATGACGATTAGATGTGGGCAACGAGCCCGGGTTTCAATGCGCCATGTTTGGCCGGCGGGAAAGGTCCTGCTAGTCTTGCCGCCTTTTGCGATGGCCCGCCAGGAGGCTGACGATGAACGAGACCCTTGAGCGGTGGAGCACGCGGAGAGCCTTTATCCTGGCGGTGACCGGGGCTGCCGTGGGGCTTGGCAACATCTGGCGCTTTCCCTACATCACCGGCGAGAACGGTGGCGCCGCCTTCCTGCTGCTGTATATCGGCTTTGTCTTGTTGCTCGGCTTGCCGGTGATGATGGCGGAGATCATGATCGGTCGTGCCGGCCGACGAAGCCCGGTGCAGTCGCTGGGCCACCTGGCCGCCCAGGCGGGCGCCAGCCGTCACTGGCGATGGTTGGGGCTGTTCGGTGCCTTCACGGTGTTCTGCATCCTCTCCTTTTACTCGGTGGTCTCCGGCTGGTCCATCGAGTTTCTGGTTGCCTCCATCAACGGAGACTTCGTGGGTGCCGCGCCCGCCGAGGTCGGTGCCGGCTTCGACGCCTTCCTGGCCGATCCGGGACGGATGACCTTCAACCACACCCTGTTCCTGATCATGACCATGCTGGTGGTGGCCGCCGGGGTCTCCAAGGGGCTGGAGCGCCTCAATAACCTGCTGATGCCGCTTCTTTATCTGCTTCTGCTGCTGCTGGCCGGTTACGCCGCGACCACCGAGGGCTTTGGCCCGGCGCTGGCCTGGCTGTTTATGCCCGACATCTCGGCGGTGACGCCGTTGGTGGTAATGCAGGCCATGGGCCACGCTTTCTTTACCCTGGCGGTGGGCGCCTGTGCGCTGATGGCCTACGGTGCCTATATGCCGGACCACCAGAGCCTGCCAAGGGCCGCCGTTGCCGTGGCGGTGCTGGATGTCGCGGTGGCGCTACTGGCCGGCATTGCCATCTTCTCGGTGGTGTTCGCCCAGGGCATGGATCCGGGCGAGGGGCCGGGGCTGATGTTCGTCACCCTTCCCATCGCCTTCGCCCAACTCCCCTGGGGAGCCCTTTGGCTCAGCGTCTTCTTCCTGCTACTGCTGCTAGCCACCTGGACCTCATCGATCAATCTTGCCGAACCCATGGTGGCGACGCTGGAGGGAATGGGGCTCAAGCGCGGCTATGCGGCCGCCATCGTGGGGCTCGCCGTGTGGCTGGTAGGCCTGCTCACGGTGCTCTCCTTCTCGAGCCTGGCCGAATGGCGGCCGCTGTTCGGCATGAATGCCTTTGAACTGGTCAGCACCATTCCGCCAGAGACCTTCCTGCCGCTAGGAGGGTTGCTGATCGCGATCTTTGCCGCCTGGGTGATGCCCGAGGCGGCGGCCCGGGGCGCGCTGGGCGTCGGTCCCGGCGGCTTCGCCCTGTGGCGCGGTCTGGTGCGCTGGGTCGCCATCCCGCTGACGCTGGTAGTATTGGTGGCTGGCCTGGTCTGAACCCACAAGAGGAAGTGACGATGCGCGAGACGACGGCGATTCGCCCCTGGCAGGGCACCTCACCCCGGCTGGGCGAGCGGGTCTATATCGACCCCGCCAGCCTGGTGCTGGGCGACGTGATGCTGGGCGATGACAGCTCGGTGTGGCCCATGGCGGTAGTGCGTGGCGACATGCATCGCATCCGGATCGGCGCGCGCACAAGCGTGCAGGATGGTTGCGTGCTGCACATTACCCATGCCAGCGACTTCACCCCTGGCGGCTTCCCGCTGACCATTGGTGATGACGTCACCATCGGCCACAGGGCGATCCTCCACGGTGCGACTCTGGGCAGCCGCATTCTGGTGGGTATGGGCGCCATCGTCATGGACGGTGCTGAAGTGGAAGACGAGGTGATCATCGCCGCCGGCGCCGTGGTGACGCCGGGCAAACGTCTCGAGAGCGGCCATGTCTATGCAGGCAACCCGGCCAAGGCGTTGCGCCCGCTCAAGGAGAAGGAGCGCGCCTTCTTTCCCTATACCGCCGGCAACTACGTCAAGCTCAAGGATAAGTACCTGGCGGCGATGAGGGAATAATTCCCTAACACATTGTTTTTTCATGCCATGGCGGGCGATAATCTGGAAATTTATCCAGTACATCGAGGGCTTGCCCCGGCATGGCCGACTTTCGCACCCATCTTGGCGTGGCCGCCGCCGGCGGTGCCGTGCTGGCCCATGGCGGTTGGCAGGCGGATCTGTGGACGGCCTGGGAGGCCCTGCCGGTGCTGGCGCTGGTGACTTTCGGCGGCATTCTGCCCGACATCGACGCCGACCGTTCGAAGGCCATCCGGCTGATCTTCAATCTGCTGGCAGTGCCCGGGGTAGTGGCCGGCGCCCTGCTGCTTCAGGGGCGGCTCGAGACCGGAGGCCTTCTGTTGGTCTGCGGGGCGATCTATCTCGCTGTGCGCCATCTGGCCGGGGCGCTTTTCTCACGCTTCACCGTGCATCGAGGCCTGTGGCATTCGTTGCTGGCGGCCTCGCTGTGCGGCCTGATCACCGTGGGACTCAGCCAGCGACTGTTCGCTCAGCCAGACACCCTGGCCTGGACACACGGGGTAGCAGTGGCGCTTGGCTTTGTTATCCACTTGGCACTGGATGAGCTCTACAGCGTCGATCTTACCGGCGCGCGCATCAAGCGCTCCTTCGGCACCGCCCTCAAGCCCTTCGACTGGCGCTCCCCGGGCAACTCTCTGGTGATGTTGCTAGCGGCGGTTAACCTGCTGCCCTGGCTGCCCCCTCTGGCACCGTTGTGGACGCTGCTGGCTCAGGGGGCAGCACTCTGGCGATAGTCCTCGGCCCGCAGGCCGTATTTCCTGAGCTTGTCATAGAGGGTCTTGCGGGGCAGGCCGAGTTGTTCGGCTACTTCGGTGACCCGGCCGCGCTGTCGCGCCAGGGCCTGATCGATCAGGCTCTTCTCGAACAGCTCGACCTGCTGGGGCAGGGCCAGCTCACCGGCCTCACTCTCGGCTCCCTCCAGCAGGGCCTCCAGACGATAGTCGAAGGCGGCGCCGAGCAGGACATAGCGCTCTGCCAGGTTACGTAACTCGCGCACGTTCCCTGGCCAGTCGTGGGCCAGCAGGGCGCTGATGCCGGCGGCGTCCAGCGGTGGGGCCTCCAGGCCGCTGCGGTTGGCGGCCACCACCGCAAAATGTTGAAAAAGTAACGGAATATCTTCGCGACGCTCGCGTAGCGGAGGGACTGGCAGGGTCACCACGTTGAGGCGGTAGTAGAGATCCTCGCGAAACCCCCCGGTCTCGGCAGCGACCTTGAGGTCCACCTTGGTGGCGGCGATCACTCGGATATCCAGCGGCACGGGCATGTTGGAACCGAGCCGCTCCACACTGCGCTCCTGCAGCACGCGCAGCAGCTTGACCTGCAGCGCGAGCGGCATCGACTCGATTTCGTCGAGGAACACCGTGCCGTGGTTGGCGTACTCGAACTTGCCGATGCGCCGCTCCACGGCGCCGGTGAAGGCGCCCTTCTCGTGGCCGAACAGCTCCGATTCAATGGTGCTCTCGGGCACGGCGCCGCAGTTGATGGCCACGAAAGGGCGGCTGGCGCGGCGGCTTCGCTCGTGGATGGCGCGGGCCACCAGGTCCTTGCCGGCGCCGGTTTCGCCGAACACCAGCACATCGGCATCGACCTGACTGATGCGCTGCACCATGGAGGCCAGGCGCTGGATGGCCTGAGTGCGCCCCACCAGGCGGGGGCCGAGGGCCGATTGCTGGGCTTCCAGTTCGGCCTTGAGCTCGCGATTCTCCAGGCTCAGGCGGCGCTTTACCATGCCGCGTCGGACCACCTCGATCAGCCGCTCGGCGGCGAAGGGCTTTTCGAGGAAGTCCCAAGCGCCTTCCCGCATCGCTTCTACTGCGGTGGAGATGTCGCCATGGCCGGTGATCAGGATCACCGGCAGGTCCGGATCACGCAGTCGTACCTCGCGCAGGAGTGCCATGCCATCCATGCCGGGCATGCGGATATCGCTGACCACGACGCCGGGAAAATCCGGGGCCAGGTTCGCCAGCGCCTCCTCGGCACTGGCGTAGGGCTCAGGGATATAGCCGGCCAGCTCCAGGGTCTGCCCGGCGGAGATCCTCAGATGAGGCTCGTCGTCGATGATGATCACCGGGATGGCCGCCGGTTCATGCATGGGGGAGGGTCTCCTCGTGGGTCTGGGCCTCGGCGCCGCGCGGGCTGGTGTCCCGAGGCAGCCGAATGGTGAATAGGGCGCCGCCTTCGGGGCGGTTGGCGGCGGTCAGGCTGCCGCCCAGGTCGTCGATGATGCGCGACGAGATCGACAGTCCCAGCCCCAGCCCCTTGCCGGGAGATTTGGTGGTGTAGAAGGGTTCGAAGATACGCTTCAGGTGTGCATCGGGGATGCCGGGGCCACTGTCGGCCACCCCCAGCACCACCGCGTCGCCCTCAGCGGCGATGGTGACTTCCAATCGCGCGTCAGGGACGTCGGCCATGGCCTGCAGGGCATTGTCGATCAGGTTGACCAGTACCTGCTCGAGGCGCACCAGGTCGGCACGCACCCACGGCTCCCCGTCGGGCCAACTGCGGATCACCGCCACGCCGCTTTCCCGGAGTCGGGTCTGAAAGAGGCGCAGGGCGTAGTCGAAGCAGGCGATGGGGGAGACGGCGGCAAGGGTTTCGCCACTCTTGCGGGAGAACTGTCTCAGTTGGGCACTGATCTCTGACATCCGCGCGGTCAGCTCGACGATCTGCGCGAGGTTGAGATCAACGCTCTCCAGGCGCTGGCGTTCGAGGAAGATGCGTGCGTTCTCGGCGTAGGCGCGGATCGCCGCCAGCGGCTGATTGAGCTCATGGTTGATGCCGGCGGCGAGCTGGCCGAGCACGGCCAGCTTGGCAGCCTGGATCAGCTCGTCTCGGGTCTGGCGTAGACTTTCCTCGGCGCGTCGGCGCTCGTCGATCTCGGCAGAGAGGCGCTGATTGGTCTCTACCAGGTCACGAGTGCGACGCTCCACGTTGCGTTCCAGTTCGTCACGGGCACTGGCCAGGGTCTGGCGCTCGCGCTCGGCGAACTGCTCCCGTTCGCGACGCAGGCGCAGGCGCTGCCAGCCGATGCCGCCGCCCAGCAGCACGATGCCGTAGAGGCCGCCAGCCAACAGTGCCGAGACCCATTGGGCCTGCAGTACCGGGGTGATCGGCTTGAGGATATGCATCTCCCAGCCCAGTTCTGCCATGGGCCGTGAGAGGGCGAGATAGCGCGGGCCGGCCAGAGGGCCGTCGCTGAAGCTGACCAGTCGGCTGCGCTCGCCGCGATATTCCAGCAGCTCGATGCCGGAGTACGTCAGGGGCTCATCGGCATAGCGGCGAGTCGCCAGCAGGGCCTGGCGCTCCGTCTCGGATAGCGGGTGCAGTGAGGTCATTCTCAGCTCGGCTCGGCTGGCCATGAAGATGATATCGTCCTCGTCGGTGACCAGCAGCTCGGCGTCCTGGCCAGCCCAGCTCTCCTCCACCGTATCAAGCAGTACTTTGACCACCATGACCCCGTCGGGGGTCGAGTCGGGCTGGGTGTCATCCAGCCACACCGGGGATGAAAAGTAGTAGCCGCGTTCCAGCGACTGCACGCCCAGGCCATAGAAGCGCCCCTGGCTGCCGGCGATGGCGTCTCTGTAGTAGCTTCGGAAGGCGTAGTTCTGGCCGATGAATGTGTTAGGGCGATGCCAGTTGCTGGCAGCCAGGGTATCGGCGTGACGGTCGAGCAGGTAGACGTCGGAGACGTCGGCGGTGGCCCGGAAACGATCCAGCAGCAAGTTGAGCGGCATGGCATCCTGAGAGTGTGGCGACGACAGGAACCGCTGCACGCCTTCTCGTGTGGCGAGCAGTCTCGGTAGGTAGTCGTGGCGCGACAGGTAGCCGATCAGGCCCGCCGCCGAGAGGCGCAGCTCGTTCTCGGCGTCCTGCTGGAGCGTCTGCAGTGCCTGGTCGCGGGCCACCTGGGCGGCTTGCCACATGACGAGCGCCAGCCCCAGGGGGGCAGCCAACAGCAGCAGGACTCGCCAGTGTCGTGCGCGTTTCACGAAGCGTTTTCCCGCCGCGGAGCGGGGACTGCCTGGGCCCGGCGCAGGGCGCGCTGGGCGCGGGTTTCGGCCCGCGCCAGCTCCAGCAGGCCTTCTTCCACGAAGACCAGGTGCTCGTGGGCGCGGTCACGGGCGTCTTCTGCGCGCCCCTCGAGGATGGCGTCCAGCAGCGCACGATGCTGGGCCATCAGCACGCTGCGAGAATTCTTCTTCTCGAACAGGTGTGCCAGGTTGTCGACGATGCTGCGCTCCAGCAGGTGAAAGATGCCGCGGATGGTGTGCAGCAGCAGGACGTTGTGGGCGGCCTCGGCAATCGCCAGGTGAAAGGCGGCATCGGCCTTGGCCTCGCGTGTCGGGTCCTTGCCCTGGAAGCAGGCGTCCAGCTCCTCGAAGCGATTGATCAGCAGTGCCCTGTCGGTGGGCGTGGAACGCAGCGCCGCGTAGTAGGCGGAGATCCCCTCCATGGCGTCGCGGAACTCCAGCAGGTCCAGGTGGAACTCGCCGTGGCGAGAGAGCATCTCAAGGATGGGATCACTGTAGCCGCTGGTGATCGCCTCGGAGATAAAGGTGCCACCACCCTGGCGGCTGGTAAGCAGCCCTCGAGCGGAGAGTTTCTGGATCGCTTCGCGAAGTGATGGGCGCGAAACGCCGAATCGTTCAGCCAATTCCCGTTCCGGGGGCAGGCGCTGTCCAGGCTTGAGGCTGCCTTCGAGTATCATCGCTTCGAGGCGTTCGGTGATCACATCGGCGAGGCGGGGTTGGCGTAATGTTTGATAGGCCATGGGAGATAACTCCGAGTTGCTGGTGCTGATATAAGAGTACGTCAATAAATTGGTAATACCAATATTCTTGGCTTATGCCTTCTCAAGTCGTGATATTTTTTCTTCAGCCTTTCAGTGACTTATCCGGAGTCTTCTTGCCACCCTACCAAAGTATAGCGCCGCTATGCGGGTAAATGCCCCGCCCAGGTTTGACACTGTCAGGACGCGCCTCCTAATGTGCGTTACGTCTGCGTTGTAAATTGGTTTGACCAATTGTTTTCGACGCCGCCTTCCAGCCTGTCGAGGATTCTGCCGATGACGCCAGTCAAGTGCTACCCGCCCAGGCCGGAGAAGGTCTACTTCTTCGGTACCTGCCTGATTGACCTTTTCTATCCCGAAGCTGGGCTGGATAGCATTCGCCTGCTGGAGCGGGAGGGCATTGACGTGCTCTTCCCCCAGGACCAGACCTGCTGCGGACAGCCGGCCTATACATCGGGCTACCAGGAAGAGGCGCGGGCAGTGGCGGCGGCGCAGCTCGACCTCTTTCCCGAGCCATGGCCGATTATCGTACCCTCCGGCTCCTGCGGCGGCATGATGCGCATGCACTATCCAACACTCTTCGCCGGCACCACCCTCGAAAACAAGGCCAACGACGTAGCTGGCCGGATCTACGAACTGACCGAGTTTCTGGTGCGGGTCTGCCACCTCCGGCTCGAGGACCGGGGCCAGTCTGAAAAGGTCGCCATGCACACCTCCTGCAGCGCGCGTCGCGAGATGGGCCTGGCAGAAACCGGGCCGGCCTTGCTGGCTCAGTTGGGGCAAGTCGAACTCGTCGAGCAGGATCGGGCCGCAGAATGCTGCGGCTTTGGCGGCACCTTCGCCGTACGCCACCCCGAGGTCTCGGCCGCCATGGTGGAGGATAAGGCGCTCGCTATCGAGGCGGCCGGCGCCGTACGCTTCGTGACCTCCGACTGCGGCTGCATGATGAATATCGGTGGGCGCCTTGCACACCAGAAGAAAGTGGTGAAGGGCGAGCATATCGCCAGTTATCTGTGGCGGAGAACCTCATGAACGCAGAGCATCAGGCATTCCAGACCCAGCCGGTACAAACCTACAGCCCCCGCGAGTTCCATCGTCAGGCTCACGATGCCCTGGGCAACCCGCAGATCCGCAGCAACTTCCGCAAGGCGATGGACGGTCTGATGACCAAACGTCGCGACAGCTTCGAGGGCTGGGACCTGGAGACCCTGCGCGAGCTGGGTGCCAATATCCGTATGAGAGCGTTGGCGAAGCTGCCCGATCTGCTTGAGCAACTGGAGGCCAACTGCCAGGCCAACGGTATTCGGGTCCACTGGGCCGAGAACGGCGAGGAGGCGTGTCGGATCATTCGCGAGATCTGTGAAGCCCACGATGCCAAGTCGGTGATCAAGGGCAAGTCCATGGTCTCCGAGGAGATGCATCTCAATGCGCACCTCGAGGCAGCGGGCATCGAGGCGCTGGAGTCGGACCTCGGTGAGTATCTGGTGCAGCTTAACGAGCAGACGCCCTCGCATATCATCATGCCGGCGATCCATCTCAATACCGATGAGATCTCCGAGATCCTGCACAAGAAGACCGGTACCGAGCGGACCCGCGACGTCGATTACATGACCGCGGCGGCCAGGCAGCAGCTGCGTGAGCGCTTCATGGCTGCCGACGTTGGCGTCTCCGGCGTCAACTTTGCGGTGGCCGAGACCGGCACTCTCTGCCTGGTGGAGAACGAGGGCAACGGGCGCATGACCACCACGGTGCCGCCGGTACACGTGGCAGTGACCGGCATCGAAAAGGTCGTCGAGCATCTGCGCGATGTCCCGCCTCTCTATGCGTTGCTGACACGCTCGGCCACCGGTCAGCATGTGACCACCTACTTCAATATGATCAGTTCGCCCCGCAAGGAGGGAGAGCACGACGGACCGAAGGAGGTGCACCTGGTTCTGGTTGATAGCGGGCGCTCCAATATCTACCAGGACGACGAACTGCTCGATACCCTGCGCTGCATCCGCTGTGGTGCCTGCATGAACCATTGTCCGGTCTATACCCGCGTGGGCGGTCACACCTATGGCACCACTTACCCGGGTCCCATTGGCAGCATCCTCTCTCCACATATGATGGGCCTGGAGGAGACCCGTGATCTGCCCACTGCCTCCAGCCTGTGTGGTGCTTGCGGCGAGGTGTGCCCGGTGAAGATCCCGATTCCCGACTTGCTGGTTCGGCTGCGCCGTGAGGCAGTGGGCGAGGGGCGCGGCAACGTGCCCGGCGCCGGGGTCAAGCGCACCCGCAGGGAAGCCGCGGCCTGGCAGGGCTTTCAATGGATGGCCACTCACCCCGGTGTCTGGCGCAGCGGCACGGCTGTTGTCGGCAAGCTCAGGGCGCTGATGCCGGCGAAGCTGGGTGCCTGGACCAAATACCGGACGGCCCCGCAGCCAGCCGGCAGGACGCTGCATGCCCTGGTCAAACAGCACCAGGCGGACAAGTCGAGCGTTGACAAATCTGACCAGGAGTCGCGCTGATGAGTGCCCGGAATGCCATTCTCGAGCGGTTGCGCCAACGCGCCGACGGTCCCTTGAGCGCTCCCGAGAGCGATTTTGCCGTGGTGACGGAGCGCGGTTGGAGCCCCGATGAGCGTCTGGCTCGCTTCGAACACTGGATCACCTCGGTCCACGGCGAGGTGATTCATGCGACACGTGAAGATTGGTGCGACGTCCTGGCCAGGGTGCTCGCCGACAAGAGCGTTCGTCGGTTGTCGCTGGGCCGCGATCACCCGGTGGCCGCCGAGGCCCGCCAGGCGCTGGCCAATGCTGAGGTCGAGCTGGTCGACGTGGATCGTGATATCGAGGCGTGGCAGCGAGAACAGTTCGAGAGTGTCGATGCTGGCTTGACCTCGATAGGTGGCGCCATTGCCGAGACCGGTAGCCTTTGGCTCTGGCCCACTCCCGACGAGCCGCGCCTGATCAGCCTGGTGCCACCGATTCATATAGCGGTGCTGGATGCGGAGACGATCGAGGATACTTTCTTCGACGTCGTGGAGCGTCACGGCTGGGCGAACAAGATGCCCACCAATGCGTTGCTGATTTCCGGTCCCAGCAAGACTGCCGATATCGAGCAAACCCTGGCCTACGGCGTCCACGGCCCCCGCGAACTGGTGGTGTTGATCCGCCATGCGAGTCAACTGACGGAGAACCTCTGATGTCCGAGTCGAATGCCACGGTGTTTAGCGAGCTGAAGACGGCGCTGGCAGGCACAATTTCCCATGATCGGCTGATCGATGATCCTCTGCGAACCCTGGCTTACGGTACCGACGCCAGTTTCTACCGTCTGATTCCGGGGCTGGTGGTGCGTCCGGAAAACGAGGAGGAGCTGCAAACGGTGCTGGCGGAGTGCCGTGAAAGGGGAATGCCGGTGACCTTCCGGGCCGCAGGCACTTCGCTTTCCGGTCAGGCGGTCACCGATTCGGTGCTGATTCAGCTCCGGAAAGGCTGGCGTGGCCATGAGGTTCTCGACGAGGGGCGCGCGATTCGTCTGCAGCCCGGGGTTATCGGGGCCCGGGCGAATGCGCTGCTCGCGCCCTTCGGGCGCAAGATCGGCCCCGACCCGGCCTCCATCAACAGCTGCATGATCGGCGGTATCGCTGCCAACAACGCCTCGGGGATGTGCTGCGGGACCGCCCAGAATAGTTACCGCACGGTACGCGATATTCGCGTGATTCTCGCCGACGGCAGTCTGCTCGACACCGCCGATGCTGCGAGCGTTGCCAACTTCCGGACCTCTCACGGGGAACTGCTGGCAGGACTGGAGCGGTTATCGGCCGAGACGCGCAACAACACCGAGCTGGCTGAGAAGATCGGCCACAAGTATCGGCTCAAGAATACCACCGGCTATGCGCTCAACAGCCTGGTCGACTTCGAGGATGGCATCGAGATCCTCAAGCACCTGATGATAGGTTCCGAAGGGACGCTTGGCTTTCTCAGCACTATTACCTACGACAGCGTGTCGGATGAGCCGTGCAAGGCGGCAGCCCTGGCGTTCTTTCCTGACATGGCCACCACCTGCCGGGCGACCATTGCGCTGAAGCCGTCACCCGTGTCGGCCGTGGAGCTGATGGATCGCGCCGCGCTGCGTTCGGTTCAGGACAAGCCCGGCATGCCTGAGACCCTGCGCACTCTTCCTGACGGAGCGGCGGCGTTGCTGATCGACGTGCGCGGCAATGACGAGGCCGAACTGGTGGCGCGCATGGAAGAGGTGCAGGCGAGCCTGGAGGGGGTCAGAACCCTTGAGCCAGTTGCCTTTACTCGCGAGACGGTGACCTACGAGCTGTACTGGAAGATTCGCAAGGGCCTTTTCCCGGCGGTAGGTGCGGTGCGCGAGACGGGCACCACGGTGATCATCGAAGATGTGGCCTTTCCCATCGAGCGGCTCGATGAAGGCGTTAAGGCGCTCACTGACACCTTTCACCGCCACGGCTATGCCGAAACGATTCTGTTCGGCCACGCCCTGGAGGGCAACCTGCATTTCGTCTTCCCTCAGGGGTTCGAGAAGCCGGGTGAGGTGGAGCGCTACCAGGGCCTGATGGATGAGGTCGCCCAGCTGGTCGGCGTCGAGTACGGTGGTTCGCTCAAGGCTGAACATGGTACCGGGCGCAACATGGCGCCCTACGTGGAGCTTGAGTGGGGCTCCGACGCCTATGCCCTGATGTGGGAAATCAAGGCGCTGTTCGACCCCGAGAACCTGCTCAACCCCGAGGTGATCCTCAGTCGCAACCCGACGCTGCATCTGGAGAATCTCAAGCCGCTGCCGGCTGCCGATGACATCATCGACAAGTGCATCGAGTGCGGTTTCTGCGAGCCGATCTGCCCCTCGACCGATCTGACACTCACTCCTCGTCAACGCATCGTGATTCGTCGCGAGCTGGCTAGGTTAGAGGCGTTGGGCGACCGGGCCACTGACGCGGACAGTGAGCGCATGAAGCAGCTCGAGGCGTCTTATGTCTATCAGGGCATCGAGACCTGTGCAGCGACAGGGCTGTGCGCCACACAGTGCCCAGTGGGAATCGATACCGGTGAGATGGTGCGTCAACTGCGTCGCGAGCGTTCGGTGGGCCAGGCTTCCCTGGCCAGGCGTATCGGCCGACACTTCTCCGGAGCATCGCGTGTGGCCAGGGGTGGGCTGAATGCGGCGGGAGCAGCGCGAACCGTGCTGGGCGCCAATCTGATGGAAAAGATGAGTGTCGGCGCGCGCCGTCTGAGTGGCGAGCGCCTGCCTCAATGGAGTCCTGCTCTGCCCAAGTCGGCGCCTGTGCGGGTACTCAGCCACCTTCCAGGGGGCTCAGGTGATCGGGAAAAGGTGGTGTATTTGCCATCCTGTGCGACCCGCATCTTTGGTGCTTCTCACAATGACGACGAGTCCCGTTCGGTCATGGAGATCACACTGGCTCTTCTGGATAAGGCCGGGTATGAGGTCATCCTGCCGGAAATGATCGGCCACCTCTGTTGTGGAATGCCCTTCAAGTCCAAGGGGCAGTACGACGAGGCGTCCCATAAGGCGCGTGAGCTCAATCGTGAATTGCTCCTGGCAAGTCAGAACGGGCGTTACCCGGTACTCTGCGATACCAGTCCCTGTACCTTGCAGATGCAGGAACACCTGGACGAACGGTTGTCCCTTATGGAGCCTGTGAGTTTTGCTCATGACCACCTGCTGCCGCGCTTGACGGTCACACCGCTGGATGAACGCATCGCAGTGCATGTAACCTGCTCGAGCACTCGCATGGGGCTGTCCGAAAAGTTTGTGACGTTGGCGCGGTCCTGCGCCAGGGATGTGGTGGTGCCGGCGGAGATCTCCTGCTGTGGTTTTGCCGGAGACAAGGGGTTCAATACGCCGGAGTTGAACGCCTCAGCGTTGGAAGGCCTGGCCGAGCAGGTGGCGGACTGTAGCGCGGGTTATTCCAACTCGCGTACCTGCGAGATCGGACTGTCCCAGCACGGGGGGATTCCGTACCGCTCTATCCTCTCCCTGCTGGATCGAGCGAGTCAGCCCGCGACTACTTCTGCCTGAACTCATCCAAAGGGCCTGGCATCAGGCCCTGTGGGGGGCTCTGTCACACCCGTTTCGCCTGTCTGTCATGGCTCTGACACTTTTTTACCGGAAGGC
>JBNJLE010000022.1:0-72147 GCA_051751685.1 Pseudomonadota bacterium
TTTGGGATTCGGCGTGACCTGATGATCGGGCAGCTCGGTTGGCGGTTTAGGCATGATACGGGCTCCTGAACCTCGGGCTCTGATATTGAGCTTAACTCACTGAGCCGGTGTATGGATTCAGGTTGACACACAGGGGTCATGGCACTTTTGTTAATTGTGTTGGGGGCTATCCTGCTCTTCGTTGCTTATCCGTCGTCCCAGGGCTTGGGCGACCCGATGACGGGGGCCGTTACAGGGCGCTTCGCTGACGCCACCGAGTGGTTGACTGTCCTTGGCGTGGCGTCTTCGGTCTCAGGCGTCGGATATCTGCTGCCTGGTGGAACCACAATCGACTAGCGCATGGTTTCGCCATGCAACTGTAGCTTCATGGTTTTACGGTTGTCCTCTTGTGCCATTCGACCCCCCATGTTGGCAGGCAGATGTCTACACGGGAAAATATGGCCTTTACACTACGATTTCAGATCCTTCCGCAGGTCTTGCTCCAGTTCCTTGGTTGCGGTGATATCGAGGAGGGTGATCACCACGCCATCAATGACATTGTCGAGTCGGCGATAGGGCATGATTCTTACCGTGAACCAGCGACCGTCGGTTGAGAAAATCTGTTTTTCGCAAAAGGCCAGGGTGTTCAATGTGGAAAGAGCGTCCTCGTTCAGTTCCGGATACTGCAAGCTGGTGGTGAGATCACTGAGGGGGCGACCGACATCGCTTTCACGGATATTGATGATCTTTGATGCCCTGTCGGTGTAACGACGCACGTTCAGGTTCTGGTCGAGAAATACGATGGCGATATCGATGCTGTTCAGCAAGTTTTGCATATCGCTTTGCGCCAGGGCGAGATCGTCGAGCTTTGTCTGCATTTCCGCGTTGATGGTTTGCAGTTCCTCGTTCATGGACTGCATCTCTTCCTTCGACGTTGTCAGCTCCTCGTTGGTCGACTGCAACTCTTCATTGGTCGACTGTAACTCCTCGTTGGCTGACTGTAGTTCCTCCTGAGATGCGTGGTTTTCCTCTCTTAGCGTCTGGATTTCATCCTGATACTGCTTCAGCTCCATGGAATGGGTCTGTCGTGTGGCTGTTTTAGCCCTTTGCTTGTCTGCTAATCCAGTGTCACGGAACACAATGATCATCATGCCGCGCAGGGCGGTAGGTTCTCTCAGTTCCTGTACGGTAACATCGACGCACTGTGTGGCACCGCCGGGCAGTGGTACTTTCAGATTATGCAAGTGTTCTGGCTCGCTCTGTTTCGCGGCCTTTCGCAAGGCGCTGGCGATGGGGGCCCTCAATCCCTCTCGCACCATGGCGTAAAAATTCCAGTTGGCCTTGCCGGCGGCAGGCTCCAGGTACTTTCCCGTACTCCCACTGATATAAACGATATCACCCTCACCGTTGACCACGACAGCGGCGGGGGCATAGACCTGCAGTAACACCTGGTCGGCTGCCGCCTGCAGACTGTCATGGAGGTGGGAGGAGGTGGGACTGTGGGGCACGGGTGTCTCCTTGGCTGTTCTGGCCAGTGGGGAGGGCGACTTGAATGGCAACCGGATATCACGGTTCTGGACATTTTCCTGGCGCAGATACAGTCGCAGTTTGGGTTCCAGGGGGGCAAACAGCTGAGTGTAGCGGCCCACTGTCTCTGAGCTACCCAGCAACAGTATCCCCCCTGCGCGCAGGCTATAGTGAAACAGGGGAATGAGTTTTCGTTGCAGGCTTTGGTCAAAATAGATCAGCAGGTTACGGCAGGAAATCATGTCCAGGCGCGTGAAGGGGGGGTCAAGGACGACATCTTGCTGGGCGAACAGTACAAGGTCGCGGATGTCTCTGTTGATCTGGTAACCGTTTGCGCGAGCAGTGAAAAATCGCGACAGTCTCCCTGGCGAGACATGCTTGCTGATATCAGCGGGATAATGGCCGCGGCGGGCGGTGGCAATGGCGTCGGGACTCAGGTCGGAGGCAAAGATCTGCAGGGTAAGGCCATGAGGGCGTGGCAGGGCTTCCAGCGCCTCCGTAAAGACCATGGCCAGGGAATAGGCCTCTTCGCCAGTCGAGCAGCCGATCACCCAGGCACGCAGGTGGTGCTCCCCCTTCTGCTGCGCCAGCATCGCCGGCACAGTGGTATCCGCCAGATACTCCCATACGGCGCTATCACGGAAGAAGCTGGTGACACCGATGAGTACCTCCTTGAACAGCAGGTCAATCTCCTGAGGGTTACGTTGGAGAAAGTCTGCGTAATGCGCCAAGGTGGCGATTTGATGGATCGCCATGCGTCGCTCGATACGGCGCTGCAGGGAACTGTGCTTGTAGAGGGAGAAATCGTGTCCGGTTCGCTGTTGAAGCAGGCGGAAAATGCGTTGCAAGGGTGTTGATTCCAGCCGGGACTCTGCCTCGGGTTCTGCCGAAGGCTCACCCGATGCGACATGGACGGATGCCTGGGTAAGGCAGGCCAGGATGCTGGCGGGCAAGTCTTCGGGTGGCGCAATGATATCGGCGCACTTTGCGTCGATGGCGCTTCTGGGCATCGCATCGAACTGTGCCGTATCGGGCTGTTGTGCCGCGGTGAGTCCACCCACGGCCTTGATCGCCTGCAGGCCCAGGGTGCCGTCGGAGCCCATGCCAGAGAGTACCACTCCGATGGCCTGTCCCCCCTGGGCGCGGGCCAGGGATGAAAACAGTATGTTGATAGGCAGGCGCATACCCCGGGGTTCCAAGGGTTTTGCCAGGCTCAGCAAACCGTCGACAACGCTGAGTTCCGCATTCGGTGGAATCACGTACACGCAGTCAGGCTCGATGGACATGCCATGGGTCGCCTGCCGGACCGACATCGGGGTCACGCGCTGGAGTAATTCCGGGAGCAATGCCCTGTGGGTCGGGTCGAGGTGCTGTACCACCACATAGGCCATGTGGCTGTCAGGTGGGATCGCGGCTAGGAACTCCTCCAGCGGCGCCAGGCCGCCGGCGGATGCACCAATGCCCAGGATGCGAACAGCCAGCTGGGTCTCTGGTGTCGCACTGGAGGGAGTCGAGTCAGACATGGCGAGGAACGGTTAACCACGGTTATCTGCGCTGGCGCACTCACAGCAGGCCAGCAGGAGATGCTCGCCCTGGGGGGGCATGGATGCCAGGAAATGCACGTGTCGAGCAGCCTGTTCGCCATCCCGCGTCTTGGCGATGCATCCATCTCTGGCCCCGTTCTGGGCAACACGTTTCAGCAGGTCCTGCAGCGCTGACCGGCTCTTGGGAGCCAGCAGTGTGGCGATAGGACGTCTCTCAAGGTCGTCACGCCCGACGTTGAAGAGCTCCGCGGCGGCGTGATTGCCCTGAATAACGTCGCCTTCGACGTCGACGAGAAAATAGCCAATGGGGGCCGCGTCGTAAAGCGTCCGGTAAAGGCTTAAATCCTCGGCAAGTGTCTGTTCGTTGGAAGCGATCTCCTCGTGTTGCAATTCAAGCTCTACCTGATGAACCTGTAACTCATGGAGGAGCTTGAGAGCGTCTTCCGCATTGTCGGGAGTGCTCGAGAGTCGATGGAGCAGGCGCAGGGCGTCAACGCCCAGAGACCAGCGGCTAGCCGAGACCCCCGCCTGAAGCTGCGCCTCTGCCTTGTCTCGCAGCTGAGCATGGGCACTGGGTTCATTAGCGATAGCGGGCATGCGAGTCTCCAATATTATCATTTGATTAATTCTTTCATTATAGCGTATCGCCACTGGGATGGATATGGAGGCTTCGCCTGTCTACATGATTCATTTGTACCTTGTTTTCAGTGGCTTGGTTGATGTCCTGTTAAACTCCCTTGCCATATCATGGTTATTAATTGTCTCCCGTCACAGACAATAAGGAGTATTCCGGTTTCTGGTGGGAAGACATATTGAGTGGTGGGAGTCAATGAGCGATGGGAGTCATTTCAAGGTCGTCTGTCTAGCGATCTCGATCAGCGCAGGGCTCTGCGATCCAGATAGGCATCCATCAGCTTGGCATTGCGCAAATTGGCCTTGAATGCGAAATCAAACATGTCCCCAATGAAAGGGATGGCGCCTACCAGGGTATCCACTGCGACGTTCAGCGCCATGCGCCACAGCACCCGGGTGGGGACTCCGGCGCGTGCTGCTTGCGCGATGATGTAGCAGGACACCCCGGCCGCTGCGAAATCACCGATCACCGGTACCAGGCCGATGAGTCCATCGACCCCGAAACGGTAGCCGCCGCGCAGACGTATCGAGCTGTCCATCAGTCTCGCGAGCCGGTGCACTCGCCTGCGAGCGTCAGCGGTTTGGTTATGAACTGACGGTATCGCTTCGCTCATCGCTTGGCGATGATCCACACGGCGTGAACGATGCCGGGAATATAGCCGAGCAACGTGAGCAGGATATTGATCCAGAAGTGCTTGCCGAGGCCTTCCTGCAGGAAGACACCGAGCGGTGGCAGGAGGATCGCCACGATAATGCGTAACAGGTCCATTGGCTTCGCTCCTCAGAGGCCGGGTAGTCGAGTCGTGAAGGATAGGTAATGAGCGCAGCCGAGTCGGTGCAGCTGCGCACATAACCGTTCGCCATCCTTGATGCACTTCAGCTGTGCACTCGTGACTTCCCCCTCGAGAGTGTGATAACGCACGGTGACTGCGGAGCGACCGTCGTAGGCTGAATTTCTGGCGCACGTTGCGTCACAACCATCTGGAGGAAAGATTCATGGGCATCATCGTATGGCTTGTCATGGGCGGCCTGGTAGGCTGGGTCGCGAGCATGATCATGGGCACCAGTGGCCAGCAGGGCATTATTCTCAACGTCGTGGTCGGCATCGTCGGCGCAATGATCGGTGGATTTCTGATCGGGCCGATACTCGGCGCCGGCTCCATCAACGATGGCATCACCATCATGAGCTTCATCGTGTCACTAATAGGCGCGATAATACTGCTCGCTATCCTGAGTTTGTTCCAGCGTGGAAATAAGCGCACATAAATCAACTTTTCCAGACCATCCGATAGGACGTTTGGTAGGGTTAGCAGTCGCTGGACCCCGGAAAATGCCGAGGTCCGTCGACACCGACAAGACTGGAACCATTCTCTTTCTCGCTAGATTTTACTACGCTGAACGAGCCGTCGGTCTCAAGGACGACTGCGCGCACCGAGTTTAATGAGTCGACTCCGGCCGACCGGATCGCTGCCCGTAGCTCGTCTTCCGTCACACGTGATGTCATCAGAGCCGCAGGCAGTAATTTTCCGTCGTAAAGCAGCATCTTCGGCTCCCCCGTCGCCAGCCGCCGCACCCACCGCACCCGGACGCTGGACCAGGTGACCGCGAACTGCAGGCCGATCAGGAGGGCGAAGGCCAGGACCCCCTCGGCCAGGGCAACCTCCTTGGCCAACAGGACCGTGGCGAGGGTGGATCCGAGGGCGACGGTCACCACCAGGTCGAAGGCGTTCATCTTGGAGAGTGTCCGCTTCCCGGAGATTCGAAGAAACACGATGAGTACCACGTAGGCCGTCACCCCGACGACCAGAGTATGTAGCAGGCTATCCCAACCACTAAAGAGCATGCGTTGTTTCCTCCTGGCAGCAGGGCGGTGTCATTTGGCCGGCGGTTCGCTGTCTCGGGATAGATGTCGGTGAGCGGCGACTGCACTGATAAATGCGGTTGCGATCTCGGCAGCATCCACGGTGTCCGCCATCAGGATGCCCTTGTCTTCAACCGTGTCGGGTCTGATGCCTGCCATCGCCAGCAGTTCCTGTCCATTACCCAGCGCGAGAATCGTCTTGCAGTGCCTGAACATATCCTTGATGAAGTCCATCGTATGTCCATTTGCAGCTAGCGCCTGAATTGCCTCGCCGCCATCGGGTACGATCAGGGCATCGAACAGAAATCCCGGAGCATTCTCCAACGATCTGTTCGCTTCAATCTTCTCGCCGGCGTTGCCGACGAACATGCCTACCCGTGGTCCCACGAGATGCACGACCGCGCCTGCATCGGTCAAGGCGCCATGAAGTGCGACGAGCGAGGCATGATGAACGCCATCCTCGACAAGGACGGCAATCTGACGTGTGCGGACACCGCATTCGCCCGGCAGCGCCATCAGGGACAGGGCAGGAGAAACGGTCACTTCCGGTGGCGCTGGGTCGACGATGGCCTTCGGCATTGCCTCGGGCACACCCAAGCCCAATCCGTACGCGACCTCTGCGGCCAACTCTCGGGAAACGTTCACCAGCGATGACAGCATCCGCTCGCGTATGGCGGGGACACCCACCTTACTGAGCTCGAAACGGAATGCGGCGGCAATATGGGCCTTCTCGACGGCCGTCTGGCTATCGAAGAAAAGCGTGGCCTGGGCATAGTGCTCGGCAAATTTCTTCGGTTTTCCGCGGACTTTGTCATCGGAAATTGCCTCGGGGAAGGAGACAAACCCCATGTTTCCCGCCTGAAAAGGACAGCCACCCGCCAAAGAATTCGGCTCGTAGGCAACGCGACCGCGATGCAGAGATTGACGATGCAGGCCATCGCGCTGGTTGTTCTGTACCTGGGCAAGCGGCGAATTGATCGGGATCTCGTGAAAATTGGGTCCGCCGAGTCTTGTGATCTGAGTATCCACATAGGAGTGGATCCGACCGGCGAGCAAAGGATCATTAGAGAAGTCGATACCCGGAATGACGTGCGCTGTGCAGAATGCGACCTGTTCGGTTTCCGCGAAGAAGTTATCGGGGTTTCGATTCAGCACCATGCGCCCGACGGGGGTAAGCGGTATGAGTTCTTCCGGTATTAACTTTGTCGAGTCCAGCACATCGAAGCTGAAGCCCTCGGCCTGCTCTTCGGTGAATATCTGCAGTCCCAACTCCCATTCCGGGAATTCACCCGACTCGATGGACTCCCACAGATCAGCCCGATGGAAATCAGGGTTCGCGCCCGAGATCTTGACGGCCTCGTCCCAGACGAGTGAATGGGTTCCCTGCAGCGGCTTCCAGTGGAACTTGCAGAAGACGGACCGACCCTGCTCGTTGACCAGGCGAAACGTATGCACGCCGAAGCCCTGCATCATCCGGTAGCTGCGGGGTATCCCGCGATCCGACATCACCCACATCAGCATATGGGTGGACTCCGGCATCAGGGAGACGAAATCCCAGAAGGTGTCGTGGGCCGATGCCGCCTGAGGCATGCCGTGATGAGGTTCCGGCTTGAGAGCGTGGACCAGATCGGGAAACTTCATCGCATCCTGGATAAAGAAGACCGGTATGTTGTTGCCGACCAGGTCCCAGTTGCCTTCGTCGCTATAGAACTTCACCGCGAAGCCGCGCGCGTCACGAGCGGTGTCCTTGGAGCCGCGTTCGCCGGCCACGGTGGAGAAACGTGCGAACACGGGCGTGATCTTGCCTTTCTCGGCGAACGGCGACGCCCGCGTGTACCGAGTCATCTCGTCGTAGGCTTCAAAGTAACCATGTGCCCCTGAACCACGTGCGTGGACGATTCGCTCCGGGATCCGCTCGTGATCGAAATGCGTGATCTTTTCCCGGAGGATGAAATCCTCGAGTAACGAGGGACCGCGTAATCCGAGTGTCAAGGTGTTCTGGTTATCGCCAATGGGAACCCCTTGATTGGTCGTCAGAAGTCGGGCGCTTGCGTCGACGCGGACCCGGCCGAGTGAAGCGACGTTTGCATTCGTTCCGAGTGTCGCCGCCCCGCCGGTCTTTGCCGTGCCGGTATCTTCGGTCGTCGTGCTCGCCGTCAAGGCACTGTTACCCGGCTCCACTGCCTTTCCAGTCGGCGGTGCCAGGGCGTTGTCGTAACCGTGCTCTAGCGCCTTGATGGGGTTAAGGGGTATCGCGGTAACAAGAGCGTCGCTTGCACCGGCTTGCTCCGCCACGATGTCGTTTGTTCTTAGCACCTTGGCAGCCCCCTGTGCCTTCGTGTCTGATGTATCGCCGTCGCTTGCCCCTCGCGCTGAGTTGCTGGCGTTTTTTTGGTTCGTGGCCATGATGCTTCCCTCTGGCGGTGGCGGCTCGGGACAATCGAGTTGCCGCTGGAGCCGCAGGTTGCCTCCCAGTCTTGTGCCGCCGTCGCTAACTGTCTGTTCGATAACCAACGCACTCGAAGCACTGGTGCTGGTTCGGCCACCCAAGTCTCCCTTGCGCTCGGTGCGGCAACGCACCGACGCGGCTAATGACGCCGGGTAATCCTGCCGGGTGAAGATGACCGGAATGATACGTCGGGGGTCACAGGTGGATTTGAAAAGTGGTTATCCGTTCTGGGCGGTCAAGAATGGCCTGATGCATGCCTTCCCGCAGTTGGATGCCGATCTGACCTGCGATGTGGCGGTGGTGGGGGCTGGCATTACTGGCTCGCTGATCGCCGATGAACTGGCTGGCCATGGGCACGACGTCGTTGTTCTGGATCGGCGAGATGTGTGCTGGGGCAGTACATCGGCCAGCACCGCCCTGCTGCAGTATGAAATCGACACCCATGCGACAGATCTCGCCAGGCGTTACGACCAGGCAACGGCTCTTCTGGCGTATCACTCCAGCCTGAGCGCCATTACCGAGATCGAAGCAGTGGCTCATGGAGTCGGAGACGTCGATTTCGCCAGGTGTGAAAGCCTCTATTACGCCAGCAATCGTGCCGATCATCCGCGCTTGGCTGACGAATTCGCCTGGCGGGAACAACAGGGTTTCCCGGTTCGCTGGCTTAACCGAAAAGCACTCAAGGATGAATATGGGCTGACTTCACCGGCCGCCATCCTCAGCGCTGTGGCGGCTCGGGTAGATCCCTACCGGCTCGCCTCACGACTTCTCGACAGGATGCAGCGCAAGGGCACGCGCGTGTTCGATCGCACGCAGGTGACATCCATCACATCGACCTCGCGCTCGGTCCATCTGGTCACCGACAGTGGCCTGACGGTCAAGGCCGGGCACGTCGTGATGGCCAGCGGTTACGAAGCACAGGGCTGGTTGCACCAGCGCGTCGCGAAGAATTTCAGCAGCTACGCCTACATCACCGACCCCGTCGATGCCGCCAAGCTGGGCTGGATGGCCAATACGTTGCTGTGGGAGTCCGCGAGGCCGTATATCTATCTGCGCACCACCGGAGACGGCCGGCTGTTGGTCGGCGGCGAAGACGACGATCGCGACATTCCCGCGCGTCGAGATCGGTCGGTGGAGCGCAAGGCGGCCACGCTGCAGCGCAAGGTGACTCGCCTGCTTCCACGCATAGACGCACCACCGGCGTTTGCCTGGGCAGGTACTTTCGCCGAGACCAGCGACGGTCTGCCATTGTTCGGTTGCCATCCTCAGTACGGGCCTCGCGTCCTCTTCGCGCTGGCCTATGGGGGTAATGGCATCACCTACAGCATGCTCGGCGCCGGGTTGCTGTGCGCGCAGATCGAACGCCGCCCGCATCCATTGTCAAGATTGTTCTCCTTTGCAAGGTTGTAATGCCATTGGTTGGGATCCGAAAATCTATGTTCTGGGCTATCAGCATCAGTGTTCTGACCACCAGCTTGTTGCTGGTGGCGTTACAGAATTTCAAGACGTCCGAGAAGGTGGTGGAGCACAAGGCTGAGCATCGCTACGTCGTTTCCGATCCTCAATTTCGCCGGGAGATGTCCGCCCTTTTGGGGCCGACGATAGTCCCTGGCAATCAGGTGACTGCCCTGCAAAACGGCGACGAGATCTTTCCGGCCATGCTGCTGGCCATTCGTTCGGCCCGGACGTCGATCACGTTCGAGACGTTCATTTACTGGTCAGGTGATATTGGGGAGGCGTTCTCGCAGGCACTTTCCGAACGGGCACGCGCGGGGGTTCCAGTCAGCGTCATCATCGACTGGGTGGGCAGCTCAAAGATGGAGCAGTCGCTGCTGGATTCCATGCGGGATGCCGGTGTAAACCTGCATCGATTTCGGCCGCTTCACTGGTACAACATTGGCCGGATGAACAATCGCACCCATCGCAAGTTGCTGGTGGTCGATGGCCGCATCGGGTTCACCGGAGGGGTAGGCGTCGCGGATCAGTGGACTGGCGACGCCGGCAATTCCGAGCACTGGCGAGACACTCACTTCCGGATCGAAGGGCCCATCGTGGCGCAGTTGCAGGCGGCCTTCAACGACAATTGGATCAAGACCACGGGCACGGTGTTGAATGGCCCCGGCTACTTCCCCGCTCTGCAGGTAGAGGGCGAGATGGACGCACATGTGTTCATCGCTTCGCCCTCCGGCGGGAGCGAGAGCATGCATCTGATGTACCTGCTTGCGATTGCGGCGGCCGGGGAAACGATCGACCTGGCGGCTTCCTACTTTGTGCCCGACAGGTTGCTGATCGAGGCCCTTGTCGCTGCCCGCGACCGCGACGTTCGCGTTCGCATCCTGTTACCTGGGCCTCACATCGATGCCATAACGGTCAAGATTGCCTCCAAGATCGATTGGGGCGAGCTCTTGCGCGCTGGCGCCGAGATCCACGTCTATCAGCCGACCATGCTGCACACCAAACTTCTGGTCATCGATGGCGAGTTTGTTTCTGTGGGCTCAACCAATTTCGATATGCGTTCGATCCGACTCAATGATGAAGCAAGTCTGAATCTCTACAGCAGCGACTTCGGGGCTCAGATGACGGCCGTGTTCGAAGCCGATCTACAGTCGGCAGAACCGTATTCTCTTTCCCAATGGGAGCGCCGCCCATTGCAAGAAAAGTTTTCCGAAAAGATTTTGCTGCCAATCAAATCGCAGCTCTGAGTTGAGTTAGGTAACGCACAGAACGTGTATCCGGTTTTATCTATAATCGTCTTGGCAGTCTCACCCAGATTTCTATTATTCAAAGGGTGAGGAAGAGTGCCATTTAAACAGACAATTGGAGATCATCTCATGAACAAGAATCAAACAGAAGGTCGTGCGGACGAGGCGAAGGGAAAGGTCAAGGAGGTTGCCGGCAAGGTCACCGGCGACAAAACCAAGGAGTTCGAGGGTAAAGCCCAACAGCAGGGTGGCAAGGCTGAGGCAAAGTACGGAGACGTCAAGAGCGATATTAAAAAAGAAAAGGAATAAACGATTCCACGACCTAATCGAAAATTGATGTAATAAAAGAATAGCTAACACCCGGCTTGATAACATCAGGCCGGGTTTTGTGTTTATATTTGGCTGGTCCTCTCCATCGAGGCCGCAAAAGTCGGCACACCATGAGGCTATGTCTGAAGTGGCCCCCCCTCGATAGCCTTGCTCAGGCAGGTAGCCCTCCGCCCTCGGTGGACAGTCTGACAGGCTCGACGAGTGCATCCCCTGGATTTATCTCGAACGCCCTTGATCCTGCCCGGGGCAGCCCCCATATCTGCTTAAAGCTGTTTTTCAGGCCGGGACTGGTCAAGACGGGCCCGTTCTCGGCTAGAATATAGTTTCGGGTCGACCACGGCGAGAGACGCAAGGGTTGGCCCCAGGCGCATCGTCCGCGCGGAGCGCGCGAATCACGATGTACCCGATCATGCAGGGGGAGCCCCTGCCAGTCACAGTGGTAGACACGATGACGATCATGACTTCCCGTGCGGAGGTACACGAGTACCTGACCCGCACCTATTGCCCCACCCGTATTCCCGCCGACGATGAAGTGCGCATCGAGGAGATCAAACGGCTCCTCAAGGTTCACAATGCCGTTCTGGTGGCTCATTACTATACCGACGACGCCATCCAGCAGCTCGCCGAGGAAACCGGTGGCTGTGTGGCCGACTCCCTGGAAATGGCTCGCTTCGGTGCTCGCCACGAAGCCGACACTCTGGTGGTGGCCGGCGTGCGCTTCATGGGCGAGACCGCCAAGATCCTCTCGCCGGAAAAGCGCGTGCTGATGCCCACCCTGGAGGCGACCTGCTCGCTGGACCTGGGCTGCCCGGCCGACGAGTTCAGCGCCTTCTGTGATCAACACCCTGATCGCACCGTGGTGGTCTATGCCAACACCTCAGCGGCGGTAAAGGCCCGCGCAGACTGGGTCGTGACCTCGTCGATTGCCGTGGAGGTGATCGAGGAGCTCCAGGCCCGCGGCGAGAAGATTCTGTGGGCCCCGGACAAGCACCTCGGCGGTTACATCCAGAAGAAGACCGGCGCTGACATGCTGCTGTGGGATGGTGCCTGCATTGTCCATGAGGAGTTCAAGGCCAAGGGCGTCGAAGACCTCAAGGCGCTCTACCCGGAGGCGGCGGTGCTTGTGCATCCGGAGTCACCGGCGGCAGTGGTGGAGCTTGCCGACGTGGCGGGCTCCACGTCACAGCTGATCAAGGCGGCGAAAGAGTTGCCCAACGACAAGCTGATCGTTGCCACCGACCGCGGTATCTTTTTTAAGATGCAGCAGGCCGTGCCGGAGAAGACCCTTTTCGAGGCGCCTACCGCCGGTAACGGTGCCAGCTGCAAGAGCTGCGCTCACTGCCCGTGGATGGCCATGAATGCTCTGGACAATCTGGCCGATGCTCTGCGCCTTGGCTCCGGCGAGATCTTCGTTGGCGATGCGCTTCGCCAGGCCGCTCTCAAGCCGCTGGAGCGGATGCTGAACTTCCAGCGCTGAGGCTCAAGGTTCTGCACTAGAATTTCTCCAGCGTCTCCCGATAGCCAATAAACGCCTCGCGGCGCTGCTCGATGCGAGCAGCTGCCCCGACGTCTCCTTCCCGTTCGGCCACTTGCCTGGCCACTTCGAGCTGGCGTATGGCATCGTTGATACGTCCGTCAAGCTGGAGCCGCTCGGCCCGGGCCAGGTGACCCCAGGCTTCGCGGCCGCTGCGGCCGGCGGCCTGGGCCAGCAAGGTGAATACCTGTGGATCCTCGTGGCGTTGCTCGGCGAGCTCGCGCAGCACCCGCCATGCTGCATCGGCATCACTCTGCAGTAGCGCCTGGCCCAGCACCATGGTGGCAGGCAGGTAGCCGGGTATCAGCCGCAGCAGCTGGCGACTGCGCTCGGTGGCGTCGTCAAAGCGACCGGCATCGAAGGCCACCTCGGCGGCTGAGGCCGGCAGCAGGCTCAGGTCGGGCGCTTGGCGGGCCAGCGCATCGAGGGTCGCGAGTGCCGCATCGGTATTGCCTCGGCGGGCCTCCACCAATGCGCCGAGGTATCGCCGGGCAGCTCCGGGCACGTCGTCCTGAGCCAGCCGATGAATGGCCTGCTGGGGGTTGTGCTCGTGGATAGCCAGTAGCGCTCGGGCGCGCACCAGATGGTACTGGAGGTCGTCGTCGCGAGGGGAGGTCACTGAGAGCTGACCGGCCCGGCCCTGGGTGTCGCTGATACGCGATTCGGTCACCGGGTGGGTGAGCAGGAACTCCGGCGGATTGCCGCCTTGCAGGCTGACCATGCGCTGCATGGCGCGAAACATGCGCACCATGGCCTGGGGATCGTAGCCGGCCTGGGCCATGGCCTGCAGGCCGATGCGGTCGGCCTCTTGCTCGAAGCGCCGAGAGTAGGCCAGCTGGTCCTGGATGAAAGCGGCTTGGGAGCCCATGGCCACGCCAATGCCAGCGTCGCCTCCACCTGCCGCAGCGATGAGCATGCCGGCCAGCATGGCGGCCATAGCCGGCACCTGGGTCTGTTCGGCGCGGGCCTGGCCACGGGCATAGTGGCGCTGAGAAAGATGGCCCAGCTCATGGGCCAACACCGAGATCATGGCCGCCTCTTCCTCGGCGAAGGCAAACAGGCCGGCATTCACGCCGATGATCCCCCCTGGCACGGCGAAGGCGTTGAGCTGACGGCTGTCGACCAGAGTCACCAGCGGCTGGCTGCCGCCGAGCCCGCTGTGGGGCAGCAGGCGCAAGACCATCGACTCCACGTAGTGCTGAGCGATGGGATCCTGCCATTGCGGGGCGCGGGCCCGAAACTGCCGCAGCCAGGCCCGCCCCAGCCGAAACTCTTCGCCGCTGGCGGACTGATTGTCGCCGCTGGCCAGGCTGGGCAGCCCGGCGGCGCTGTCCCACTGGGGCTGGGTCCACTGGGCAGAGGCGGGAAGGACCAGGGCCAGACACAGGGCGCCCAAGGCAAATCGGGGAAAACGGCGCGGCATGCTCGGAATCTCCTGTGATGGACCGGTGTGGCCATGGTCTGACATTGATTCAGCCGGTAAAGTGCCTTTAAATCCCGTGGGTTCCCATGCTGCATCGCCATCCGGCGCCAGACAGTGCCCCCCACCCCTTCATTGTTCCGGGAGAGTCCATGGCTCTGCAAACCGATGACCTGCTCGATGCCCGCGGTCTTCCCTGCCCGCTGCCGCTGCTCAAGGCGAAACAGGCGTTGGCACGTCTGGCTCCGGGCCAGCTGCTTGAGGTGATGGCCACCGATGCCGGCTCCTGGCAGGACTTTGAAACCTTCACCGCTCAGAGTCACCATGACATGCTGGAGCGGGAGGAGCGAGGCGACGTCTATCACTTCTGGATCCGCAAGGGCGTAGAGGGATCTTCATGACCCTGCGGACAGTCTTCAAGGGTTGGATCGACCACTACTTCTCCGACGAGGAAGCAGTGATCCTGCTGGTGCTGCTGGTGCTCGGCTTCGCCGCGGTGATCTTCCTCGGGCGTATGCTGGCCCCCTTCCTCACTGCGCTGGTGATCGCCTTCCTGTTGCAGGGTGCCGTGAGCTGGCTGCAGCGCCGCCACGTGCCCCACCTGCTGGCGGTGACCCTGGTGTTCCTGGGCTTCATCGGGATGCTGCTGGCGATGGCCTTTATCCTGATGCCGCTGATCTGGAATCAGTTGGTGGGGCTGGTGCAGGAGACGCCACGCATGTTCGCCAGTGGCCAACAGTTGCTCGACGACTTGCAAGAGCGCTACCCGCAGCTGATCACCCCCGACCAGATCCAGAACTGGGTCGCTGTGGCCGGGCGCGAGATGACACAGGTCGGCCAGCGTGCCCTGACCCTGTCGCTGGCCTCCCTGGGCAATGTGCTGGCGCTGATCATTTACCTGGTGCTGGTGCCGATCCTGGTGTTCTTCCTGCTCAAGGATCGCAGCAAGCTGGTAGGTTTCACTCTTTCGTTGCTGCCCCATAAGCGCGCCTTGATGACCCGCATCTGGCAGGAGATGGACGTCCAGATTGCCAACTATGTGCGCGGCAAGTTTATCGAGATCATCATCGTGGGCACCGTCGCCTTTGTCACCTTCGCCTACTTCGGCCTGCCCTATTCGGCACTGCTGGCGGTGCTGGTGGGTTTCTCGGTGCTGGTGCCTTATGTCGGGGCGGCGGTCGCCACCCTGCCGGTGGCGGCGGTGGCGGGCTTTCATTTCGGCATGACCAGTGAGTTTGCCTATGTGGTCATCGCTTACGGTATCATCCAGGCGCTGGACGGTAACGTGCTGGTGCCGGTCCTGTTTTCCGAGGCGGTCAATCTGCACCCGGTGTCAATCATCGTGGCGGTGCTCTTCTTTGGTGGTATCTGGGGCTTCTGGGGGATCTTCTTCGCGATTCCGCTGGCGACACTGCTCAAGGCGCTGGTCTACGCCTGGCCTCGGGGGATTCAGCGACACAAGCGCGAGGAGGCGGCCGAGGCCCTGGTCGAGAAGTGAGCGGAGCCACCATGGCGGCTCCGCCGGGTGGCTCAGCCGACGTTCAGGCTACCCTTCTGCAACGCCTGGGCGGCTTCCAGCACTTCCTGGGCGTGGCCCGGCACCTTGACTCCGCGCCACTCCTTGGCGAGCCGGCCCTCGGTGTCGATCAGGAAGGTGCTGCGTTCGATGCCCAGGTGCTCCTTGCCGTAAAGCTTCTTGAGCTTGATGACGTCGAACACGGTGCACACCGTTTCGTCCTTGTCGGAGACCAGGTCGAAGTTGAATCCCTGCTTGGCCTTGAAGTTCTCCTGGGCGCGAATACCGTCTCGGGAGACGCCAAGGATCACGGTGTTGGCGGCGTCGAAGTCCGATTTGCGGTCGCGGAAGTCGCTGCCCTCGGTGGTGCACCCCGGTGTACTGGCCTTGGGATAGAAGTAGATCACCACCTGCCGGCCCTTGAACTCGGAGAGGGACAGGGTGGTATCACCGGTGGCGGTAGCGGTGACGTCGGGAACCGGCTGGCCGATGCTCACGCTCATGGAAGTCTCCTGCACGTTGGTTGGGAGAGCTTGATTACACGCAAGCGCCGCGCTGCTGTCAAAGTCGCAAGCGCCGCGGCACGGTCAAAGTGATTCGCCTCGCTGTACAGGCTCTGGCCGGCTGAGTACCATTTGATCCCTGATGCGGGCCATGGGCCACGCCCCTTCCTGACCCGGTGACCACCGAGCCGAGGCGCAGTTGTCGAATCGAGAGGAATGATGAGGATGATCACTGGCAGTATCGTCGCCCTGGCGACGCCGATGAAGGTCAATGGCGACATCGACTGGGAAGCGCTGCGTCGCCTGGTGAACTTCCACCTCGACAACGGCACCGATGGCATCGTCGCCGCCGGTACCACCGGCGAGCCCACCACCATGTCGTTTGCCGAGCACTTCGACGTGATTCGCGCCGTGGTGGAAGAGGTCAACGGCCGCATTCCGGTCATCGCCGGCACCGGGGCCAACGCCACCTCCGAGGCGGTGGAGCTGGCACGCTATGCCGGTGAGGTAGGGGCCGACTACTGCCTGTCGGTCTGTCCCTACTACAACAAGCCCACCCAGGAGGGGCTCTACCGTCACTTCAAGGCGGTAGCCGAGGGCAGCAAGCTGCCGGTGATTCTTTACAACGTGCCGGGCCGGACCGCCTGCGATCTCTACAACGAGACCGTGCTGCGCCTGGCCGAGGTGGACAACATTGTCGGTCTGAAGGATGCCACCGGAAACCTGGAGCGGGCCGAGGACCTGATCGCACGGCTACAGGGCAGCGGCTTCATGCTCTATTCCGGCGATGACGGCACCGCCTGCGACTTCATGCTGATGGGCGGCCACGGTGATATTTCGGTGACCGCCAACGTGGCTCCCAGGGCCATGCACGACCTCTGTGCGGCGGCGGTGGCCGGCGAAGTCGACCTTGCCCACCAGCTCAACACCCGGCTGATGCCGCTGCACACCAACCTGGGTATCGAGTCCAATCCGATCCCGGTCAAGTGGGCGCTCTACCGCATGGGGCTGATCGAGCCGGGCATTCGCCTGCCGCTTACCTGGCTCTCGGAAAAGTACCACTCCACGATCAGCGAGGCCCTGCAACTGGCCGACCTGATCGTGGACTGACCGGCGCCGAGCCGGAACCTGGAGAACTGGATGCAAGGTGGACGCATGAACTCAGCGCTGAAATGGCTTCCTCTGGTGGCGGCCGTGCTCCTCGCGGGCTGTGCCCGTGAGTCGGGCTACTACCACGACCGCAACGTCGACTACGCCGAGGCGCGAACGGCCCCGGCACTGAATCTGCCCGATAGTCGGGATCCTCAACGCTATCGCGATGCCATGCCGGTGCCCCAGGCGGCGGGTGATTTTCGTGCCTCGGACGGACGCTTTCGGGCGCCCAGCCCTCAGGCACTGGGCGCAGGGCGTGGCATGGAGCGCGATTTCATTGAGCGCCGCGCTATTGGTCGCGACGCCTGGCTGGTGGTGGGCGCCGATCCCGGCGCCGTGTGGCCCCAGCTCGAAGACTTTGCTCGCACCCGGGGGTTGGGCATCCAGGCCAGCGATTCCTCGCGCGGTGTGATCGACACTCGGCAGGCGCGAATCAGCCTGCGTCAGGGTCTGCGTGCCGGCGACAGCGAGGTGCGCTGTGACCAGGGGGGAGCCCCAGTTGGCGCCTGCCTCGATGCCCTCGAGCAGTACTTCGGTGCGAGCAGCGCCACCGCGAGTGCCTCTTCCCTGACGACGCAGCGTCTGACCGGCGAGGCGCGGCTAAGCCTCGAGCAGCGTGGTGATGAGTGGCTCGTCGAGATTCCGTTGGAGATCGACCGCACCTGGGCCGAACTCGACCATCAGTTGCGCCAGGACTTTACCGTTGAGGAGCGCCGCGAGCTGCTGGAGAGCGATCCGGCGAGCCACGAGTTCCTGATCAGCTACATGACGGTCAGCGAACGCAACCGCAATCCGCTGCAGATCGTCTTCAGCCCCGACGTGCGCCAGATGCACCAGCAGATCCGCCTGGTGCTGGAGTCCGAAGGGCCTCGCCAGACCGTGCTGCGGGCGGTCAATGCCAGCGAGCGCGACTTCCGTGCCGAGGACCAGCGCGAGCTGCTCGAGCGGGTGGCGGGCCTGCTGCGCTGATGTTGGCAGAGCCGGATGCCGCCGCGCCGCGCCGGGGACGGCTGCAGTTCGCCTCCCTGGGCAGTGGCAGCAAGGGCAATGCGACCCTGGTCAGCGACGGGGAGACCCACCTACTGGTCGATTGCGGCTTTGGCCTGCGTGAAACCGAGCGTCGTCTGGCACGTTTCGGGTTGCATCCCCGTCAACTCGACGCGGTGCTGGTGAGCCACGAGCACGGTGATCATATCCGCGGGGTGGGTCCGCTGGCGCGCCGTCACGGCGTGGCTGTCTACCTGACGCCGGGCACTTGGGGCTCAGGCCGGCTTGGTGAGCTGCCGACCCGACACTGGATCACCCCGCAGCAGCGTTTTGCCGTCAAGGGGCTGATCATCGCCCCCGTGACCGTGCCCCATGACGCCCGGGAGCCGGTGCAGTTCCGCGTATATGGCAGTGAGCGCAGCCTGGGCGTGCTCACCGACCTGGGACACCCCACCGAGCACGTGGCCGAGGCCTTCTCCGGTTGCGACGCCCTGGTGCTGGAGTGCAATCATGATATCCAGATGCTTGCCGAAGGGCCCTATCCGCCGCATCTCAAGCGCCGTGTGGGCGGTGACTGGGGGCACCTGGCCAATGCCCAGGCCGCTGCCCTGCTACCTCGTCTGGGTCTGGATCGATTGCAGCACATCGTCTGCTCGCATCTGTCGGAACACAATAATCGCCCCGAGTTGGCCCGTGAAGCGCTGATACCGCTGCTCGATGGCGATGACGCCCGTCTCAGGGTCTCCTGCCAGGCGGCAGGCATGGCGTGGCAGGCGATTGGCTGACCCGTCAACCTCACATCACTCTCTTTCAATACGTCCCGTTTTCGCGGCTCGCAGCCTCTGGAGGCTTCCATGGAAAAGCGTCAAGAACTCTATGCCGGCAAGGCCAAGTCGGTCTTCGCCACGGATGATCCGTCTCGCGTGATCCTGCAATTCCGCGACGACACCAGCGCCTTCGACGGCGAGCGCATGGAGTCGCTGGCGCGCAAGGGGATGGTCAACAACTGCTTCAACGCCTTCATCATGGAGACGCTGGCGGCGGCCGGCGTTGCCACCCACTTCGAGCAGCGTCTCTCCGCGACCGAGAGCCTGGTCAAGTCGCTGACGATGATCCCCGTAGAGTGCGTGGTGCGCAACATTGCCGCCGGTGGCCTGGTCAAGCGTCTGGGTGTTTCCGAGGGGCAGGCGCTCACTCCGCCGACCTTCGAACTGTTTCTCAAGAACGATGCGCTGCACGACCCGATGATCAACGAGTCGTTGGCCGAGACCTTCGGCTGGGCCACTCCCGATCAACTGGCCGAGATGAAGACGCTGACCTTCAAGGTCAACGAGATACTCAAGGCGCTGTTTGCCGACGGCGGCCTGCTGCTGGTGGACTACAAGCTGGAGTTCGGTCTGTTTGAGGGCCAGATCGTACTGGGTGATGAGTTCTCCCCGGACGGCTGCCGTCTGTGGGACGCCAAGACCCGTGAAAAGCTCGACAAGGATCGCTTTCGCCAGGGCCTGGGCGGCGTGATCGAGGCCTATGAAGAGGTCGGTCGCCGCATCGGCGTACAATTTGCCTGATCGGATCAGACGCCTGATCGCGTCAGTCGCTGGACAGGAAAGGGCCCATAGGGCCCTTTCTCGTTGTGGGAGAGCGGGCCGGGAAACGCTCAGGCCGCCACGATCTCTACCACCTCTATCCGTGCGACCGCGTCGGCTGCAACGACCTGAAAGCGTACGTCCACGTCGCGCAGGCGTACGCCATAAAGGCGCGCCTCGGCGCCTTGGCGGTAGGCAGGGCGTGGGTCCTGGGCCAGCACCTGCTGGATCAGCTCATGGAGGGAGTCACCGTCAGGGCGTTTGGCCAGGGCCGTCATCGCGGCATCGCTGAACGCCACGGGGAGCTTCAGCGGCGCCTCTGGAGCGAAGCCGGCTCTGGCATCGGGACGTGCCTCGGCCCAGGGCAGGTAGGGTTTGATATCGATCACCGGGGTGCCGCTGACCAGATCGGCGCCACCCAGCATCAGGCGTACCCCACGCCGGGTGTCGATCTCCACGAGTTCCACCAGCGACAGACCCAGGCGGTTGGGGCGATGGGTGCTGCGGCTGGCAAACACGCCCACCTTGGCATTGCCGCCCAGCCGCGGTGGACGCACCAGGGGCGTCCAGTCCTTTGCGCCGACCTGCTCGGGGCTGAGGTGGAAAAGGAAGGTCAGCCACAGGTGGCTGAAATCCTCCAGACCGCGCACCGCCAGCGGGTCGTCGAAGGGAGGCACCAGGATCAGGCTGGCACGGGCCGCCGGCGCCAGGCCGGGCTGGCGAGGGATGCCGAACTTGTCGGGGTAGTCACTCGCTATGACGCCGATGGGTGATAGCGTGATGGGGGGATGATGGGGTGTCTCGGTCATGGGGGGATTATGCCCGCCGCAAGGCCTTGCGGCGAGGGGATTGGCCTGGCGGTTATGCTTGTGTAATCTTTCGGCAACGCACACGGCAACGGGACTTTCATGAACGACACGCTGACGCCGGCCGGCACCGAGGCTCGGCCCCTCGGGGGCGCACGAATCTGCTATCGCGAGGCTCGGGCCCGGGACGCTGCTGATCAGGCCGAAGTCTTCCACCACGCCGTGATGCAAGGGGCCATGTCCCATTACAGCGTGACACAGCGAGAGGCCTGGGCATCGGCTCTGCCTCGGGACGCCAGCGCCTGGGCGGCGCGCCATGCACTTTTCACCACCCTGGTGGCCGACTGTGACGGGCGTTGCGTAGGCTTCCTGGAATTGGACATTCCTCGCGGGCGTATCGAGACGCTTTACGTCTGGCCGTCGCTGTCGCGACGCGGGATCGGTTCGACCCTGTTGATCCATGCCGAGCGCCTGCTGATGGAGCAGGGCCACGACCTGGCCCATATCGAGGCCAGCCTGGTGCTGGTAGAGCGACTGGTGCGGCGCGGCTGGCGAGTCGTAGGCGATGAGTGGGTGGAGCGCGGCGGTGAGCGGCTGTGCCGGACGCGTCTGGAGAAACGCCTCACCGCTGTGGAGACCTGAGCCTCCTTGCTTTCCCCTTGGCTACTGGAGGATTCGCAGGGAGAGGTCGATCGCCTTGATGTCCTTGGTCAGGGCGCCGCTGGAGATGCAGTTCACACCGGTCTCGGCGATGGCACGCAGGGTGGTCTCCTCGACGTTGCCCGAGGCCTCCAGGGTCGCCCGGCCGGCGTTGCGCCTGACCGCTTCGCGCATGTCATCGAGGCCGAAGTTGTCCAGCATGATGATGTCGGCTCCGGCAGCGAGGGCCTGATCCAGTTCCGCGAACGTCTCCACCTCCACTTCCACCGGCAGGTCCCGGGCGATGCTGCGGGCCTCGCGGACTGCGGCTTCGATCCCGCCACAGGCGGCAATATGATTCTCCTTGATCAGGAAGGCGTCCCACAGGCCGATGCGGTGATTGTGGCCGCCGCCACAGGTGACCGCGTACTTCTGGGCCAGGCGCATTCCCGGCAGCGTCTTGCGGGTATCCAGCAGGCGCACGCCGGTGTCTTGAATCAGATCCACATAGTGACGGGTGCGGGTGGCCGTGGCCGAGAGGGTCTGAAGCAGGTTCAGTGCAGCGCGCTCCCCGGTGAGCAGGCTGCGAGCGGTTCCCTGGAGCTCCAGAAAGACCTGGCCGGCCGCGAGGCGATCGCCATCGGCGGCGCTCCAGTTCAGGGTCACGGTGACGTCAAGGCGTCGGAACAGTTCATCGACCCAGGCGACGCCACACAGCACGCAGGCCTCGCGGGTGATCACCCGGGCGCATGCGGTGGCATCGGCGGGAATCAGCTGGGCGGTGATATCGCCAGGGCCCAGGTCCTCGGCCAGCAGACGAGCGGCGGCGTCGCGGATCTCTTCGATGAGCTTGTCGTGGTAGGGCAGGGCATCCTGGTAGTCCATGCGGGGCACTCGTAGGGTTGAAGCCGGCGCGGGGTGGCCGAGGTGATCGGAGGCATTCATTATAGGGACTTCAAGGGATTCACGTCAGGGGGAAGCCGATGCCGATCAACCAGGGATGGCTCGAGGGCGCGCGGCGGGTGCCGTCACCCAACTGTGATGATCGGCCCGAGGGCGAGGTGTCGCTGCTGCTTCTGCACGCCATCAGCCTGCCACCGGGCGAATTTGGTGGCGAGCATATCGAGCGGCTATTCACTAACGGCCTGAACCCAGCCGACCATCCCTTCTTCGCCGAGATCAACCATCTCCGGGTCTCCGCCCACCTGTTGATCCGTCGGGACGGTGAATGCGTGCAGTTTGTGCCCTTTCACCGGCGTGCCTGGCATGCCGGTCGCTCCCGTTGGTGCGACGGGCAGCATGAGCGCACATCGCTCAACGACTTCGCGATCGGTATTGAGCTCGAGGGTGATGACGTCTCGCCCTATTGCCTGGCCCAGTACCTTGCGCTGGCGAGAGTGACCGCTGATCTGCTGGTGGTCTATCCGATGCTGGATCAGACGCGCATCACCAGCCACGCTCGGGTGGCGCCGCTGAGAAAATCCGACCCCGGCCCCGCCTTCGACTGGGCCTTTTTTCGCCAGCGGCTGGCTCGTGATGCGGTGCTCGATCGCCCACTGGCCTGACAGGCACCCTGTTCTGGTCGTTCGCTTGCTTCATACGGTAGTTTACTTACAACCGCTTGTCCTTGCGCGAATTGCTCATCACCATGGCTTGCTAACTCATTGTGTTGCGTTGCAATAATCAGTAGTTGGAATTATTTTCCAAAAAAGCTTGAATTGGCAGGTCGGTTTCTTTGGGGTATCTTTCCCCTACAAACGGCGTGTTATGTGCGTCGTCATGTAAGAAAACTACACAATGTCAGTCGGCGTGACCCTCTCTGACGAGAGAACGCCTAGATATCCGCAGCAGCGGGTGCAAGTTACACCATCGTCATTCGGAGAGACGTCATATGAGTCTGGAGGCAAGAGAGGATCTCGATCCGGTCGAGACCACGGAGTGGCTGGAATCCCTGGAATCGGTGCTGGATCGCGAGGGCGATGAGCGCGCCCGGTTCCTGCTGACGCGCCTGGCGGATCGTCTGCGACGCGACGGGACCCAGTCTCCCTTCTCGGTGACAACCCCGCATCGTAACTCCATCCCGGTGCACCGTGAGGCGCCTCTGCCGGGGGATATCTTCATGGAGCGGCGGATACGTTCGCTGGTGCGTTACAATGCCATCGCGCAGGTGATTCGTAACAACCGCGCCAATCCCGGGCTCGGCGGCCATATCGCCAGCTTCATGTCGGCGGCGACCCTCTATGACGTCGGTTTCAACCACTTCTTTCGCGCACCGAACGGCGACTTTGAAGGGGATCTTGTCTACATCCAGGGTCATGTGGCACCGGGAGTCTACGCTCGCTCCTACCTGCTGGGTCGGCTCTCCGAAGAGCAGATGGACAAGTTCCGTCAGGAGGTTGACGGCGACGGCCTGTCCTCCTATCCCCACCCCTGGTTGATGCCTGATTTCTGGCAGTTCCCCACGGTTTCCATGGGTCTCGGTCCCATCCAGGCCATCTACCAGGCCCACGTGATGAAGTATCTTCATTCACGTGAAATGAAGGATATGTACGACCGCAAGATCTGGTGCTTCATGGGCGATGGCGAATGCGACGAGCCTGAATCCCTGGGTGCGATTCACCTGGCCAGCCGCGAGAAGCTCGATAACCTGATCTTCGTCATCAATTGCAACCTGCAGCGTCTCGACGGCCCGGTTCGCGGCAATGGTCGCATCATGGATGAGCTTGAGGGCGTCTTCCGCGGTGCCGGATGGAACGTGCTGAAGGTGGTCTGGGGTCGGCTGTGGGATCCGCTGTTCGAGAAGGACAAGAAAGGCATCATGCAGAAGCGGATGGACGAAGCGGTCGATGGCGAATACCAGAACTTCAAGGCCAATGACGGCGCCTATACGCGCAAGCATTTCTTCGGCAAGTACCCCGAAACTGCCGAGATGGTCAAGGACATGTCCGACGAGGACATCTGGAAACTCAACCGTGGTGGGCATGATCCTTTCAAGGTCTATGCGGCCTACCATGAGGCGACCCACACCACCAATGGTCGGCCCACGGTCATCCTGGCGCACACCGTCAAGGGGTATGGCATGGGCAGCGGCGACGGTGAGGCCGCCAACGAGGCTCACCAGGTCAAGACCATGGAATATGAGGCGCTCAAGACGTTCCGCGACCGCTTCGGCATTCCGTTGAACGACGAGCAGTTAAAGGAAGTGCCGTACTACAAGCCGGAAGACGATTCTCCTGAGCTCAAGTACATGCATCTCCAGCGCGAGCGACTGGGTGGCTTCGTGCCAAGCCGGCGCAGCGACTTCGAAGCGCTGGATATTCCACCGTTGGATGACAAGATCTTCGCCTCTCAGACCGGCGGTTCCAAAGGTCGTGAAGTGTCGACCACCATGGCCTTCGTGCGTGTGCTTAACGGTCTGGTCAAACATAAGCAGCTCGGTCCGCGGGTGGTACCCATCATTCCCGATGAGGCACGCACTTTCGGCATGGAGGGGATGTTCCGTCAGCTCGGTATCTACACCTCCGAAGGCCAGAAATACGAGCCGGTCGACAAGGGCCAGATCATGTTCTATCGCGAGGATCAGAAGGGCCAGATCCTCGAGGAGGGCATCACCGAGGCTGGTGCCATGTCGGCCTGGATCGCTGCGGCAACCTCCTATTCCAACCACAACATCACGCTGCTGCCGTTCTACGTCTATTACTCGATGTTTGGCTTCCAGCGCATCGGCGATCTGGCCTGGGCGGCCGGCGACCAGCAGGCACGTGGGTTCCTGATCGGCGGTACCGCAGGACGCACCACGCTGAACGGCGAGGGCCTGCAGCACCAGGACGGCCACAGCCACCTGCTGGCCTCCACTATCCCCAACTGTCGCAGCTACGATCCGACCTATGCCCACGAGGTGGCGGTGATCGTCCAGGATGGCTTGAAGCGCATGTTCGCCGACAAGGAGAACTGTTTCTACTATCTGACGGTAATGAACGAGAACTACGAACATCCTGAGCTGGAGACCGTTCCCGCCGAGGACATCATCAAGGGCATGTACTTGCTACGCGAGACCCAGGGTGACAAGGGTCACGTGCAGCTGATGGGCTCCGGCACCATCCTGCGCGAGGTCGAGGCCGCCGCCGACATTCTCGCCGACGAGTGGGGCGTGGGTGCTGACATCTGGAGTGTCACCAGCTTCAACGAGCTACGCCGCGAGGCTCTGGAGATCGATCGTCAGGCCTTTATCAATCCCGAGGCCGAGCCGGGCAAGCCCCATGTGACTCGCTGTCTGGAAGGCCGCCAGGGGCCGGCAATTGTCTCCACGGACTATATGAAGCTATTTGCCGACCAGGTGCGTGCCTGGGTGCCGACCGAGTACCACGTGCTGGGCACAGACGGCTTCGGTCGCTCTGATACCCGCGAGAAGCTGCGCGCCTTCTTTGAAGTCGACCGCTATTACGTCACTGTCGCCGCGCTCAAGGCGTTGGCTGACCGTGGCGAGTTGGATCGCAAGGTCGTCGGCGAGGCGCTTAACAAGTACGGCATCGACCCGGCCAAGCCCAACCCGCTTGAGGTGTGAGGCGCAGACCGACTGATCCGGTGGCATGGCGGGCCGGTTGGCTCGCCCCCGTCAAGAGTTTGAAGGAGCGCGACCTTGAGTAGCGAAATCATCAAAGTTCCGGACATCGGTGGCGATACCGATGTGGAAATCATCGAGATCGCGGTGGCGGTGGGCGATACCATCGCCCCCGAAGACACCTTGATCACGCTGGAGTCCGACAAGGCCAGCATGGACGTACCGGCGCCGAAGGGCGGCAAGGTGCTTAGGGTGCTGGTGAAAGAGGGTGATACCGTCTCCGAGGGCGACGATATCGTCGAAATCGAGGTGGAGGGGAGTGGCGAGGCCGAGGTGGAGGCCGCAGACGCTGCAGACAAAGAAAAGGACAATGAGGCCGCGTCACCGGCCGAGTCTGCCTCCGATAAGGCGTCTGCATCGGCCGCGGAGAAGTCGGCTTCGAAGTCTGGCGGTGGTGGCAAACAGACCGTCGAGATCAAGGTCCCCGACCTCGGTGGCTCCTCGGATGTGGAGATCATCGAAGTGGCGGTGGCCGAAGGCGATGAGCTCTCCGCCGAGGATACGCTGATTACTCTGGAGTCTGACAAGGCCTCCATGGATGTGCCCAGTCCGCACACAGGGAAACTGGTCTCGCTGACGGTGAAGGAAGGCGATACGGTCTCCGAGGGCGACGTGATCGGCACCATGGAACTCGCCGGTGAGGGCAGCGAGGCCGACTCGGCTGCGCCTGAGCCAGAGGCTGCCGCGCCCGAACCAGCGGAAAAGCCGGAAGAGCAGGAAGAGGTTGCCTCAGGTGAGCCCGAACGCAAGGAGATCCGCGTGCCGGACCTCTCCGGGTCCTCCGATGTGCCGATCATCGAGATCGCTGTGGCTGCCGGTGACGATATCAACGAGGAAGACCCGCTGATCACCCTGGAGTCCGACAAGGCCTCCATGGACGTGCCGAGCCCCTTCAAGGGCAAGTTGCTCGAGCTCACCGTCAAGGAGGGCGATACCGTCTCCGAGGGTGATCTGATCGGCTATATGGAAGTGGCCGGCGCGGCCAGGTCGAAGGCAGCGGATAAGCCGTCCGAGTCGAAGGTCCCGGCACCGGCGTCGGATGCACCGACGTCAGAAAAGTCGTCGCCGACACCGAGCAACAGGCCGAGCCCCGAGGCTCAGATGGCTGCCCACAAGCCTCGCGACGGCAAGCTGGTGCACGCTGGACCGGCGGTACGCATGCTGGCCCGCGAGCTGGGCGTCGATCTCGGCCTCGTCAAGCCCAGCGGCCCGAAGGACCGGGTGCTCAAGGAGGACGTCAACGCCTACGTCAAGCAGGTGATGGCGGGCCAGGCCCAGGCACCGGCCGGCGCGCCAGCGGCGGCAGGTGCCGGCATTCCGCCCATCCCGGACCAGGATTTCAGCCAGTTCGGCGAGGTGGAAGAGAAACCCATGGGCCGCCTGATGAAAATGGGCGCCACCAACCTGCATCGCAGCTGGGTCAATCTACCGCACGTCACCCAGTTCGACGAGGCCGATATCACCGAACTGGAGGCGTTCCGCAAATCCATGAAGGCCGAGGCGGAGGCCCAGGGGGCCAAGCTTACGCCGCTGCCCTTCATGATCAAGGCGTGTGCCTATGCTTTGCGTCAGTATCCGCAGTTCAACGTCAGCCTGAGGGCCGATGGCGAGTCGGTGGTGTGGAAGAAGTACGTCCATATCGGCATCGCCGTGGATAGCCCGGACGGCCTTATGGTGCCGGTCATTCGCCATGCGGACAAGAAGTCGCTGATCGACATTGCCAAGGAGTCCGTGGAACTGGCCAAGAAGGCGCAGACCAAGAAGCTAAAGCGTGATGAGATGACCGGCGGCTGCTTCACCATCTCGAGCCTCGGCTCCATCGGTGGCACTGCCTTCACCCCCATCGTCAATGCCCCGGAGGTGGCCATTCTCGGTGTCTCCAAGGCATCGATGAAGCCGGTGTGGGACGGCAAGGCCTTCGAGCCGCGGCTGATGATGCCGTTGTGTCTGTCCTATGACCATCGTGCAGTCAACGGGGCTGATGCGGCGCGTTTCACTGCGCTCCTGGCCCAGTTGTTGAGCGATATTCGTCGCCTGCTGCTGTGACCTCAAGGTCGTCTCCGGCTGTTATGGCAACACCACGACGGCGCCCTCGGGCGCCGTCGTACTTGGGCCGGGTCTAGGGCAATAGTCGCCAGACCAAAGTGTTATTTGGTTGCTATATTTTTGATATAAAAGCATTTTCTGTAAAATCGTGTGGCAAGGCAGAGGGCTGGCGCTTGTGCCTGACCCGGGCCGCGGTTATCGTTTCAGATCATTTATTTCTTCGCTACTGACAGCCATTTGTACTTGAGGACAAGAACATGCGATTGATCCTGTTGGGCGCCCCAGGTGCCGGCAAGGGCACCCAGGCCCAGTTTATCTGCGAGCGCTTCAACATCCCGCAGATCTCTACCGGCGACATGCTGCGTGCCGCCGTCAAGGAGGGCAGCGAGCTTGGGGTAAAGGCCAAGGAGATCATGACCAGCGGTGGCCTGGTATCGGACGACATCATTATTGGCCTGGTGAAGGAGCGCATCAGCCAGCCTGACTGTGAGAGCGGTTTCTTGTTTGACGGTTTCCCGCGCACCATTCCCCAGGCCGATGCCATGAAGGAAGCGGGTGTGAAGCTCGATCACGTGTTGGAAATCGCCGTGGAAGATGAGGAAATCGTCAAGCGTCTGGCCGGCCGCCGTGTGCACCCGGGTTCCGGTCGCGTCTATCACGTCGAGTACAATCCGCCCAAGGAAGCCGGCAAGGATGACGTCACCGGCGAGGCGTTGATCCAGCGCGATGATGATCGCGAGTCAACCGTGCGCAACCGCCTGGCGGTCTACCACGAGCAGACCGCACCGCTGGTCGACTACTACCAGGCCTGGGCCGAGCAGGATCCGGAGGCCGCCCCGACCTATCATCGCGTGGAAGGCGTCGGCAGCGTCGACGATATCAAGGCTCAGGTGCTCAAGGCGCTGGAGGGTTAACCGCTCCCTACTGGTCGGGGCTTTCCAGTCGATCGGCCTGTCCCCGGCGCCCCCCTTGCGTTGCAGACAACCCTCTACTTGATGGCCCGCCTTGGCGGGCCATCGTCGTTTGTGGCCCTGCCACGTATAATGGCTTCTCCGTTCCCTCTGTGATGGTTGTTGTGCCATGTCGATCCTGCTGGCCCTGGATGCCTCCTCGAGCGCCTGCTCCGCCGCCCTGCTGCGGCGCCGCGCGGACGCCGACGATGAACTGCTTTCCCGCTTCGAGATGGCGCCGAGGGCCCATACCCGGAGGTTGCTGCCCATGGTCGACGAGGTGCTGGCCGAGGCCGGCGTGCGTCCCGCCGAGCTCGATGCCGTGGCCTATGGCCGCGGCCCCGGCTCCTTTACCGGCTTGCGCATCGCTGCCGGTGTGGCTCAGGGGCTGGCCTACGGCCTCGGCCGTCCGCTGATCGGGGTCTCTACCCTGGCGGCTCTGGCCCTGGGCGCCCACCGCCGACATCACTTTCGCTGGCTGGTCACCGCACTGGACGCGCGCATGGGCGAGATCTACGTGGCCGCCTGGCAGTGCCGCGACGGCTTGCCGGAGCCGCTTCTCGAGGAAGCGGTGATCTCGCCGGGGCGGCTGGGTCTCCCAGCCGGCCATGATGACCATGACTGGGTGGGGATCGGTTCCGGCTGGGGCCTCTGGGAGCAGATGCCCCTCGAGGTGCAGGCGGCGATGAGTCAGCGTTTGCCGGAGGCAGAGGTCGACGCCGCCGATATGGCGCTGCTGGCCATGGCTGAGCTGGAAAAAGGGGGGGGGCAGCCGGCTCATCTGGTGCAACCTGTCTATCTGCGCAACGAGGTGGCCTGGAAGAAGGCGAAGTGAGCCGGCTACCGCCGGTGGCAGTCCATGATAAGGCGCTGACCGCTCTGGCCGAGCGCCTGGGGCTGCCCCTCGGTGGCGCTGCGGAGCTGATGCTCGAGCGTCGCGATGGCCGCCTGGTGCTGGCCGGCGATGCCCGGCGCTACGGTCAACCGCTGGCGGTCGAGTTCGTCAGCGGCAAGGCTGCCCATCGTCGCCGTTTCGGGGGTGGGCGTGGGCAGCTGATTGCTCGCGCCTGTGGCCTGGCCCACGGGATCACGCCTTCCATCGTGGACGCCACCGCAGGTCTTGGTCGCGACGCCTTCGTGTTGGCCACTCTCGGTGCGCCGGTGCTCCTGGTGGAGCGGGTGGCAGCGATCGTCGCCCTGCTCGAGGACGGTCTGGCCCACGCCCTGGGAGATGTCGAGACCGCCGAGATCGCCGCCCGCATGAGACTGGTGCACGGTGATGCGGCCACGGAGCTCGAGGCCCTGGTAGTGGCGGCCGACTTTCCGTCCCAGGTGATCCATCTGGACCCGATGTTTCCCCATCGCGACAAGTCGGCGCTGGTCAAGAAGGAGATGCGACTGTTCCGCATCCTGGCCGGCGATGACGAGGACGCGCCGCGGCTGCTGGAGGCGGCACTGGATGTGGCCACTCATCGCGTGGTGGTCAAGCGCCCGCGCAAGGCGCCACCTATCGAAGGGCCGATGCCGCGCCACGTGATCGAGGGCAAGACCAGCCGCTATGATCTTTACGTCCATCGGGCACTGCGGGCGGATTGATCAGGCCTGGCGGGTCACCAGCTGCAGTCGGTGGCGCAGAGTAGGGTCGAACAGCCGGTGCGAGTGGCTGGCGGCCTCACAGAGCCGGTTGTCGAAGTTCAGGCACTCCTGCTCCCGCCATAGCCACCCCTCCTGTTCGAGGCTCTCCACCAGGCTGACGAACAGTCGGGTATCGAAGAATTCCGGAGCGTCTCGCCCCGAGAGCAGCGCCAGACGCTCGGCCAGTTGGCGCCCCTGGTCGGCCAGCGCCACGGGGGTGAGCTTGCCAGGACCGGCGTCGAGCAGCACGGTGAGCAGCAGGTAACCGCGCTCCAGCGACGGCTGCATCAGTTGGCCCAGCTGATCGAGGCACTCGCCGGCGTCCAGCGGTTCCACTCGACGCTGCCAACCTGTCTCGTCGTGCGCCAGCAACCCCATCTCGGTAAGCACCTCCAGCATGGCGAAGAGCGCCACGCGCAGAGAGGAGAGTGGCTCGACCATCAGCTCGCGTGCGAGGATCGGCCAGCCGGGAGCGAGGAGTGCCTCCAGATCGTCAAGATCGTGGTTCGGCTGGTGGCGAAAGGCGAAGGCAGTCAGCCCGGCGAGGGCGAAGAGGTGCAGGACGTTGTTGCGGTACCAGCCCAGCAGAGCGGATTGGGCAGCGTCGGCCAGTACGATGTCGCCCATCGGATGCTCGCGGCGTTGTACCATGCCCAACGCCAGGGCCTGGTTGATCCACGCCGATGGTGTGCCCGGCGGCACGCTGGCATGGGCGGCGCCGGGCAGGCGGCGCTGCAGTTCGACAAGCAGCTCGAGCTGGCGCTCCAGCAGGCGTATCTCGATAGCGTGGTGGGGGGTGGCCAGCAGTGCCAGGGCCACCAGATTGATCGAGTTGAGGGCCGCGGCGGCGTTGATGCGCCGGCAGAGGGTCTCGCCAAGCCGCGGTACCACCTCATCGAGCCATGCCGGGCGCCCCTCCTGAGACTCTCGCCATGCGCCGCCCACCTCATCATCCAGGAAATTGGCCAGCAGCAGCGGCTCGCCGACGTTCACCGAGACGCGACCGAAGGGCTGGCGAATCTGGCGGAACACTCGTAGCAGGGCGAGCGGGCTTTCCTTGCGTTTCTTGACACCGCGCAGCTCGCGCTGGTAGCTGGCGCTCTCGATGATCCTTTCGTAGCCGATATGCACGGGAATAAAGGCCAGCGGCTGGTGGCGGCCTTCGGTGGCGCTGCGCAGGAAGGAGCGCAGGGTCATGGCCAGCATCCCGGGACGGGCCGGTAGCATGCGACCGCTGCGCGAGCGTCCTCCTTCGATGAAGTATTCCAGCGGATGGCCTCGCGAGATGAGTCGATGCAGGTAGGCGTTGAACACGGCAGCATAGAGGCGGTTGCCGCGGAAGGTGCGACGCATAAAGAACGCCCCGCCCCGACGCAGTAACGGGCCGATCAGCGGCATATCCAGATTGCGGCCGGCGGCGATGTGGGGTGGCATCAGGCCTTCCTGGTAGAGCACATAGGAGAGCAGAAGATAGTCGATGTGGCTGCGGTGGCAGGGCACATAGACCAGAGTATGGTCGCCGGCCAGGGCCTTGACCCGCGCGAGGCCTCGCACGTCAACCCCATCGTAGAGCCGGTTCCACAGCCGGCGCAGCAGACCGTCCATGAAGCGCAGCACCGGGTAGGTCATGTTGGAGGCGATCTCGTGGCCGTAGCGAAGGGCGCGACGCTGCAGGCGCCCTGCCGAGGGACGTCCCTCGGCCGCCATCGCTGTGATCACTTCGCGTACTTCGGGGCTTCTGGCCACCCCCTCGATGAGAGTCCGGCGGTGGGAGAGGTCGGGGCCCAGGACTCGAGTGCGCACCCGGCGGAAATGCACCCGCAACAATCGCGCTGCCTTGCGGTTGGTCAGCCTGGGGTCCGCTTCACGAACGTCGGGCAGGTCGCCGAGACGCAGCGGGGCACCGAAGTGCACTTCCACGCTGCGGCGATTGACCATCACGGAGAGCAGACGCCGCAGGCGTCCGGTGAGCTGCCAGCTATCCGCGGCGACCATCCGCCAGAAGCCAAAACGCTTGCCTGGCGCGCGCCCCCAGAAGATGCTCACCGGCACCAGTTGGACCTCATGGCCGCCCTCAGCCAGGCGCTGCTCGATGAGCGGCTGAAAGGGGGGCTCGGGTCGGGAGCCCCGCCGCCATAGGCGGCGGCGAAGCGCTGGCAGGGCGAGACAGGTCGCCACGTCCACCTGGCCGACTCGTCGCCGCCCACCCGCCAGGGGCAAGCCGTGATATCGAGTCAGCGAGGCCAGCAGGTAGGCGTCACTGATAGCCGGGCGAGGCAGCACGTACAACACGGGTAAGCTCGGCTCGAGCGCCAGCTCCTCGGGGTCGGGCTCGATCAGGCGCGGCTTGACCCAGGCGGCGATCAGCCGGGTCATCAACGCACGCAGAGGGGTGGTGAGAAGGTGACGCAAGGCCATCCGTTTGCCCCGACGCAGGAAAGGGAAAGAAAAGGCCAGTATAGTCTTCCGTCAGGCATCGGGTCAGGCCTGCGGTCCAGGACAGGGAATCTGCCATGCACGGTATCTGGAGAGAGGGCAACCACTTCGAGCTGCTGCCCGAGGCGAGTCGCTTTCTGCCGGCCATGTTTGAGGCGTTGGAACGCGCCGAGTCATCGATCCTGATCGAGCTCTATCTGATGGAGTCGGGGCGTCTCGCCTCGGCGCTGATTGGTGCCCTGATCAAGGCCGCTGAGCGCGGCGTGACGGTGATGTTGATGCTCGATGGCTATGGCGCCATAGGACTCTCGAGCGAAGATCGCCAGCGTCTGGAAGCGGGCGACGTGGCGCTGCGTTTCTTCAATCCGCTGGGCTTCCACTCCCTGGCCCGAAACCTGACCCGGGATCATCGCAAGCTGGTGGTGGTAGATGGTCGTGTCGCCTTCACCGGCGGCTTCGGCGCCGTAGACGAGTTCCTCGACGCCTGGTACGAGGTGGCCATGCGGATCGAGGGGCCAGTGGTGGCCGATTGGGTGCGTCTGTTCTGTCGGCTGTGGGACTCGCCCTTGACCCGCGGTAGCGGTGCCTCAGAGTTGGTGCATGGGCTCTCTACCGAGATCCACCAGGCCAAGGGGTACCGGGGCATGACAGGGCGGGTAGTATGGGGCCAGGGCTATCGCTATCAGGCCATTCGCCATTCACTGCATGGTCAGATCCGAGGTGCCCGCCAGCGCATCTGGATTTGCACGCCCTATTTCGCGCCCACCTTCAGCCTTCGCCTGCGCCTGGCCCGGGCAGCCCGCCGCGGCGTGGACGTGAGACTGCTGCTGCCGGGCGATATCCACGACCATCCCGGAGTTCGCTATGCCGGCCAGCGCTTCTACGGCCGGCTGCTCAAGGCGGGGGTGCGTATTCATGAGTTTCAGCCCAACTTTATTCATGCCAAGTTCTCACTGATCGACGACTGGGTCAGCCTGGGCTCCTGCAACTTCGACCACTGGAGCCTGCACTGGAACCTGGAAGCCAATCAGGAGGTGGCCGATCGACGCCTTGCAGGCGAGGTGGCCGAGCTGTTCGAGCGCAACTTTGCCGCCAGCCACGAGATCGATCCTCAGGTGTGGTCCCGGCGCCCGCGCTGGCAGCGGCTCAAGGAGTGGCTCTACGGCAGCCTGGATGGAATGCTCGCACGTCTCCGGTAGCCCTTGTTACGACCATCGCTTCAGCGACTAGTTGGCCTGCGGGTAAGCCGTGGGTCGGATCTCCTCGTTGACTTGAGTGAGTGCCGGTGGCTTTTGAATCGACTATCCGGCGTCGAGATGCGCTGCCTCCCACCCGTTTTTCACCCCGTGACGGAGCCGGTTGCGCCCAGCTGTCGCGGCTGATCATGAGTCATGATGGCAGCCCATATATAGCCGTATTTTTCATCTCTTATGGAACATTTGGCTATGTTTGCTGGCGCACAGAAAGTGTCGATCTTACCCCCTATGCTAACAAAGGAGTGGCAAGGGAAGTGCCTGAGTAAGCATATTACATCGTGCGTCACAGGGAGTATGGCGTCTCCGCCGTAGTGATTGTTGACAACCAGCAAAAGACAATCTCACTGGCATATTGCCTTGATTGTCTCGCTATGTCGGCCAACGAATAGGGAATTTTTGCCTTGTAAATCATTGCTCAAGGTAAAAATCAAGCAGGAGAAGAGCATGAAAAAGACAGCCATTGCCATCGCAGTTGGCGCCCTGAGTCTCGGGCTTTCCCAGGGACTCCTGGCTCAGAATCAGGATGCAGAGCTCGATGAGCAGAAACAGATGACTCAGGAAGGCTCGCAGGGTCAGGGACCCGAGGTGCGCGTCGAGGGTAAGTCAGCTGACATTTCTGTCGAGCAGGAGCCGGCCGAAATTCACATCGAGCAACAACCGCCGAGCGTAACTGTCGAGCAACAGGCGCCTCAAGTCACCATTGAGCAGCCGGATCCCAACGTCACTGTCGAACAGACCGACCCCATCGTCACAGTCGAAGAGACGGGTGAAGCCAACGTTGAGGTCGAGCGTGCTCAAGATGTCGACGCCCAGATGCGTGACACGGATCAACAGGATCAAGCCCAACAGGATCGTGATCAGGCTGCCCGCGATCGGGACTCTGAGGACAATGACCTGATGAGCATGAAAGTCGGCGATATCGAAGGTTTTACCATCTATAGCCGAGAAGACGGTGAAGAGATCGGTGACGTCGATCGCGTGGTTCGCGACACTCAGAATAACGATATCTATGTCGTGGTTACCAAAGGAGGCTTCCTCGGCTTCGGCAAGGACGAGTTTGGCTACAAATTGAATAATGTAGAGATTCGCGGGGATGAGGAACTCGCTGTCCGCTCAGGTGATGACGGCGATTCCAGGGATTATGGCAGCGACCAGTATGAGGATATAAGCGGCGGCCAGACCCTCCGTGAGGCTATGCAAGGTAACTAAACGTTTCTTGTGGGCAGCGCGGCTTCGGCCGCGCTTTTTTTTGAGCTTGTTTTATGCCTCTTTGGTCTTGCTGCCGTCACCGTACCAGGGAAAGGCTGCATCGTCGGCGTGTCACCCAAAGTGACAAGTTATAAGCTCGGTGCTTACGGATTGCGTCTATGGCCAACTCGCCCGGCAGGCTTTTTCCTGCGTGGCATCGGCTTGGGGGTCTCGGGCGGTACGCGGTAGTGCAGATAGAGGTCCAGTACCAGCTCGGGCAGCTGGCGCACCAGACCCTCCAGACGCGTGCCATCACCAACAAACTCGGCCATGTCGGGCTCATCATCGAATAGCCCGGAGAGCGCCATGAAGGGCAGCAGCAGGGTGGCGGCAGCCTCCTCGTCTTCCTCGAACCAGGCTGCCTCGTCCAGAAAGACGCCCTCCATGAAGCCGGCGCACCAGTCGCCGATAGGTGACTCCTCGGCGGCCAGGTCGTCCAGGGTAAGCTCGAAGGGCAATTCCGGCAGCTGCCCCTGCTCCAGGGCAGCGATGGCGTTGCGGCGAAGCTGATCGAGTAGTCCGAGAATCTCCTCACGCTCGGCGGTGTCATGGAAATCCGGCTCACCCTGGAAGATCTCTGCCACCCAAGCGGCCGGATCTGCCTCGCTGGGCGCCACTGCCAGGGCCACCAGGAAACCGTGGCTGCCGATCAGGTCCAGCGCATCCTCGCCAACCCGATCTGAGGCCAGGAAGTCGTCCAGGCGGTCGAGTTGATCGTCATCGAGCAGCGGTTCGGGCTGGGGTTCAGGCTGGGAGGTATCGGACATCGTCACTCTCGCGGGCTGGAGGGCTGGAACGGCACTTTACGCCTGATAGACGAGAGCCCATTCTAGCACCCCATGAACCGACCCGCGCTGCCTCCCCCTGACCCTGATCGCCTCGCCACGCTTGAGGGCGACGCGCTGCTTGCTGCCCTGCATGAGCGGGTAGAGTCCGCCTGGCGGCTATGTCACGAGGTACATCCAGGGCTTCCCCGGCCCAGAGTCTGGTGTGACCTGCGCGGGAAATCCGCCGGCCAGGCCCATTTTGGGCGTGGTGGACTACGCTTCAATCCAGTGCTGTTCGCCGAGAATCGTCGCGAGTTCCTGGTAGAGGTGGTGCCCCATGAGATGGCCCACTGGCTGGTCCATCACCTGGAAGATGGAGGCCGGGTTCGCCCTCACGGCCGTGAGTGGCAGACGGTGATGCGAAGGCTGTTCGGCTTGGCGCCCCATACCACTCACCGTTTCGATATCGGTCGCGCCAGTCCCGCCCCCCATCGTTATGCCTGCGACTGTCGCGAGCATGCGTTCAGCCCCCGACGCCACGCGCTGGCGCGGCAGGGGCAGCGCTACCGCTGCCGCCACTGTGCTCAGACCTTGGTCTATCTTGGTGTTTGAGTGCTTATAATGCACGCTTAAGCCATTGTTATTAATAAGGAATTTGTTCATACCAATGTCTAAGTGGAAGTAGCGTCGGGCGCGGGTATGCTGATATCACCTTAAATGGCGCCGGTCGTCCCCAGACAATCACAATTCACGGCTGGCCGGTTTCACTCACCTGACGGGGCCATCCCAAATACAGAGGCATTTCCATGAGCGATCAGCAGAACGTCTATCCAGTGAGCGATGACATCGCTGCCAAGGCCTGGGCCGACAAGGCCACCTATCAGGCGATGTACCAGCAATCCGTCGAGGATCCGGATGCCTTCTGGGCCGAGCAGGCCAAGCGCATTGACTGGGTCAAGGCTCCCACCAAGATCAAGCACACCAGCTTCGATCCCCACAACGTGGACATTCGCTGGTTCGAAGACGGCACGCTAAACGCCAGCACCAACTGCCTCGATCGCCACCTCGAGCAGCGCGGCGACCAGACCGCCATCATCTGGGAAGGCGACGACCCCAACGATTCGTCCCACATCACTTACCGTGATCTCCACGAGCGTACTTGTCAGCTGGCCAATGCCTTGAAAGAGCTTGGCATCGGCAAGGGCGACGTGGTCACGCTCTATATGCCGATGATCCCCGAGGCTGCCGTGGCCATGCTGGCCTGTGCCCGCATCGGTGCGGTGCACTCCGTGGTGTTCGGCGGTTTCTCCCCCGATGCCCTGGCTCAGCGCGTGGTGGGCGCCAATTCCAAGCTGGTGATCACGGCCGACGAGTCCGTGCGTGGTGGCAAGCACGTGCCACTCAAGGATAACGTCGATGCGGCCCTGACTCGCGACGGCACCGAAGTCTGCAAGAACGTGCTGGTGGTCAAGCGCACCGGGGGTGAGATCGAGTGGAACGATGGCCGAGACGTCTGGTACGCCGACGTGGTTGACAAGCATTCCGCCGATTGCCCGGCTGAGGAGATGAATGCCGAGGATCCGCTGTTCATTCTCTACACCTCCGGTTCCACGGGAGCCCCCAAGGGCCTCGAGCACACCACCGGCGGCTATATGGTTTATGCCAGCCTGACGCATCAGTATGTCTTCGACTATCAGGACGGTGAAATCTACTGGTGCACGGCCGACGTGGGCTGGGTCACCGGCCACAGCTATATTGTCTACGGGCCGCTGGCCAACGGCGGCACCACCCTGATGTTCGAGGGTGTGCCCAGCTACCCAACCCATGGCCGCATGGGGGATATCGTTGACAAGCACAAGGTCAACATCCTCTACACTGCGCCTACCGCTATCCGCGCCCTGATGGCCCATGGTGATAGCGTGATGGACTCCAGTCAGCGCGATACCCTGCGTATTCTCGGGTCGGTGGGGGAGCCCATCAACCCCGAAGCCTGGGACTGGTTCTACCGGGTGATCGGTAACTCCAAGTGCCCCATCGTCGATACCTGGTGGCAGACCGAGACCGGCGGCATCATGATTGCGCCGCTGCCCGGTGCCACGGATCTCAAGCCGGGTTCTGCCACCCTGCCGTTCTTCGGCGTGCAGCCAGCGCTGTTCGATAGCGAGGGCAACACCCTTGAGGGTGCCGTGGACGGCAATCTGGTGCTTACTGACTCCTGGCCGGGCCAGGCACGCTCCATCTGGGGTGACCATGAGCGCTTTACCCAGACCTACTTCTCCACCTACAAGGGTGTCTACTTCACCGGTGACGGCTGCCGTCGCGATGAGGACGGTTACTACTGGATCACCGGCCGCGTCGACGATGTGATCAACGTTTCTGGTCACCGCATGGGGACTGCCGAGATCGAATCCTCCCTGGTGGCCCACGATGCCGTGGCCGAGGCCGCTGTGGTGGGCTTTCCCCACGACATCAAGGGGCAGGGGATCTACATCTATGTGACTCTGAACGGCGATGTCGAACCGACTGACGAGCTCAAGAAAGAGCTGACCCAGTGGGTGCGCAAGGATATCGGCCCGATCGCTTCGCCGGACGTCATCCAGTGGGCCCCGGGCCTGCCCAAGACCCGCTCCGGCAAGATCATGCGCCGTATCCTGCGCAAGATTGCCGCCAATGAGTGTGACGGTCTTGGCGACACCAGTACCCTGGCTGATCCGGGTGTGGTCGATGAGCTGATCGAGAACCGTGCCGTCCGCTGATTCACATTACGCTACCCTCTCGCATAGCCGGCCCTTGTGGCCGGCTTTTTGCGATTGCTCGACAATGTTGTCGACAATGTTGACGGGGCGCTTGGGAATAGGCTCTAGCATGGGGTAACATGCCCCACAGTCATATAAGACCCCGAGTGGCGGTCCACGCCCGCTGCCAGAGGAACCGGAGGAGAATCCATGGCATTTGCCCAGAAATTCATCGTCGCCGATGATCATCCGCTGTTCCGCGCAGCCCTCACCCAGGCGCTGCGCCAGTTGGCCCCCCAGGCTGAGATCGTGGAGTCCGACACCATGCAGGCCACCGCCGAGGTGGTGACGCGCCACCCGGACGCCGACCTGATTCTGCTCGATCTGCATATGCCCGGGGCTCACGGTTTCTCTGGCTTGATCCAGCTGCGCGGCCAGACACCCGACATCCCGGTGGCGGTGGTCTCGGGCAGTGACGAACCCTATGTGGTGCGTCGGGCCATCGACTACGGTGCCTCGGGCTTTATTCCCAAGTCCTCCTCGCTACAGCTGATCGCCGAGGCAGTGGGGGAGATCCTCGACGGTGAGGTATGGCTGCCGGCGGAGCTGGCCGCGTCCATGGGCGAGGCCAATGAGGATGAGACCAAGTTCGCCGAGGCGATCGCCTCGCTGACCCCGCAGCAGTTCCGCGTGCTCAACATGCTTACCGAGGGGCTGCTCAACAAGCAGATTGCCTATGAGCTGAGCGTCTCCGAGGCAACCATCAAGGCTCACGTCACCGCTATCCTGCGCAAGCTGGGTGTCCATTCCCGCACCCAGGCGGTCATTGCCGCCCAGAAGCTCGAGGTGGAGCCGCCGAAAGTTGAATCCTGAGCACCAAGCAAGAGCCATGACAACGCCAAAACCCCACTCTCCCGTGGGGTTTTGGCGTGATGGGCTTGCCGCTACTGCGCCGCGCGGCTGGCCTGCAGGGTTCGGGTCAACAGGGCGCGCAGGGCGGCGGGACGCACCGGCTTGAGCAGCAGCTGGTAACCGGCGCGCTTGATCTCCTCGGCGACCTCCTCGGTGCGGTCAGCGGTAATCACAATGCCGGGCACCGCGCCCTCCAGCCGCTCGTTGATGGCCTCCAGCGCCATCAGGCCAGTGACTTCGTTATCCAGATGGTAGTCCGCCAGAATCGCGTCGGGGTCACCATCGAGGTGGCGAAGTACCGACTTGGCCCCACCAATGGTGGTGGCGGTAAATACCTCGCAGCCCCAGCCTGAGAGCATTGCCTTCATTCCTTCAAGGATCAGGCTCTCGTTGTCGATGCACAGCACGCGAATGCCAACAAGCTTGTTTCCAGCGCGCTTGGGCGAGGCGGCCTCCTCGGCCTGCTGCGCCTCGCTGCGTGCTTCGACCACCGGAACACTGACCGCAAACATGGTGCCTGCGCCCTCCTTCGAGCGCACCGTGATGGGGTGATCGAGCACGCGGCTCATGCGATCGGCGATTGACAGTCCCAGCCCCAGCCCCTTCTCGCTCTCCTTGTGCCGTGATGCCTGGTCGAGTCGGCGGAATTCCTGGAAGATTTCTACCTGCTTGGATTCGGGAATACCGGGCCCCGAGTCCCACACCTGGATGGAAAGGCGGTTGCCATGGCGACGGCAGCCCATCAGCACCCGGCCCTCTTGGGTGTAGCGGATGGCGTTGGAAAGGAAGTTCTGAATGATCCGACGCAGCATCTGGGCATCGCTGTCGACCCAGGCGCGAGTGGGCACGACCAGCAGGTCGAGGCCGCGATCCTCGGCCATTACCTCGAACTCGGCGCGAAGCGGGCGGATGATGTCGGCCAGTGCGAAGTGACTGCGCCGTGGGGTCAGCGCCCCGGCGTCGAGCTTGGAGATGTCGAGCAAGGTGCCGAGAAGTTCCTCGGCAGCCTGCAGCGAGTTGTCGATATGGCCGATGATGCGCTTCATATTGACAGGTTCCATCTCCTGGGAGAGCGCCGAGGTAAACAGTCGCGCGGCGTTCAGTGGCTGCAGCAGATCGTGGCTGGCCGCCGCCAGGAAGCGGGTCTTGGAGGCGTTGGCATCTTCGGCCAGCTGCTTGGCCTGGCGAAGCGCCAGTTCCGCCTCGGCGCGCACCCGATTCTCCTGGCGCAGGGCGGCGTTGGCCTCGGAGAGCGCCTGGGTGCGCTCTCGCACGCGCTCCTCCAGGGTTTCATTGGTCTCCTTGAGGGCGATTTCCGCCTGGCGCCGCTCGGTGATGTCCTGATAGAGGGCGAAGAAACCGAGTATTGCGCCGCTGTCACCAAAGTGCGGGGTATAGGTGACCAGCATATAGCGGCGCCCTTCAGGTAGCCGGAGCGAGACCTCGAAGCTGACGCGCTCACCGATCAGTGCCCGCTCGATCCAGGGTGCCCGCTCGCGGGCCATCTCCGGTGGCACCACATCCTGAACCCGCTTGCCGATCACCGCGTTGCGGTCGATGCCGAAGGCCTGCTCATAGGCGCGGTTGGTGAAAAGGTAGCGGCACTCCTTGTCAAAGTACGCGATCAGCGCAGGCACGTTGTCCGTATAAATGCGGATGTTGTTTTCCGAGCGAATCAGCGCTTCCTCGATGCGCTTCTGCTGGGTGATGTCCTGATAGGTGTAGACGAAGCCGCCACCGGGCATGGGGTTGCCCTGGACCTCAAGCACGCTGCCATCCTGGCGATAGCGTACGTAGCGGTGGGGCTGGCCCTCGCGGATATTATCGAGCAGCAACTGGACATGCTCCTCAGGGTCACCGGGTCCGTACTCGCCGTTATGCGCGTTGTAGCGGAAGATCTTGTCCATCGGCGCGCCGACGCGGATGAGGTGGTCCGGGAATCGGAACAGCTCCAGATAGCGCTGGTTCCACACCACCAGGCGCAGGTTCTGATCCACCACGCTGATGCCCTGATTGATGTTCTCGATGGTCGCCTGGAGCAGGGCGCGGTTGAACTCCAGCACCTGGGAGGCCTCATCGACGATGGAGATGACGTCGGAAATGCCGATGCCGCGGCCCTGCAGCGCGGAGTTGACCACGATGCGCGCCGAGGAGGCCCCCAGCACCGAGGCCAGGAAACGCTCAGTGAACTGGATCACGTCGATGGAGGCCCGGGCGCCGTCCTCCAGCGTCGAGCCGCTACGCCTGGCGTAGTCGTAGAAGGCGCGACTTACCTGACCGGCGCCGAGAAAGCGCTCGCATAGGACCTTGAGATCGCCCACGGTGGTGGCACCGGTCCAGGGACGGTTCACCGAGGTCTGGCGGGTCTCGACGCTATCCACGAAGAGCGAGGCCTGGATACGCTCCACCACCCGCTGGGAGGTGACCTGGGAGACGAAGATATAGCAGAACAGGTTCACTCCCAGCGACAGCATGACGCCGTGGGTGAAACTGTCGCCGACATTCAGTCCGAACAGCGAGGTGGGCGCCAGCCAGGCCAGCCCCAGCGGGCCACCGTCGAGCCAGTGGCCGGGCAGCACGCCGGCGGAGATCATCGCTGGCATCAGCAGGCTGTAGGCCCAGATCGCAAAGCCGGCGTTCATGCCGACGATCACCCCCAGGCGGTTGCCACGCTTCCAGTAAAGGCCGCCGATCAGGGCGGGGGCGAATTGGGCAGCGGCAGCAAAGGAGAGCATGCCGATGGAGGCCAGTGAGGTGAACTCGCCGATCAGCTGGTAGAAGCCATAGGCCATGGCCAGGACGGCGGCAATGGTAATGCGCCGAGCGCGCAGTACCAGGCGACCGTAGTCGCGGGCCTTGGTGTCGAACCAGCGCAGGCGGAACAACGCTGGGATGACGATCTCGTTGGAGATCATGATCGATACCGCCACGGCGGCCATGATCACCATGCCGGTGGCCGCCGAAAAGCCGCCGATAAAGGTCAGCAGGGTCAGCCACTGGCTGTCCGCTGCCATGGGCAGTGCCAGCACATAGGTGTCCGGCTCTATGCCGCTGTCAGCAAACAGGGTCAAGCCGGCGGCGGCCAGCGGGAGAACGAAGAAGGCGAAGGCGGCCAGATAGAGCGGGAAGAGCCAGCGCGCCTTGGAGGCATCGTCGGGATGGGTGTTCTCGACCACCGCCACGTGAAACTGGCGCGGCAGGCAGAGGATTGCCAGCATCGCCAGCAGGGTCTGGGCCCAGAAGCTGTGGCCGAAGTCCTGCTGGGCCAGTTGGCGCTGTAGTTCCAGCTGGACCTCTGCCTGGGCGAAGAGCTCTCCCAAACCGTCGAACATGCCCCAGGTGACGTAGGCACCGAGCACCAGAAAGGCGACCAGCTTGACCAGGGACTCGAAGGCCACGGCGTGGATCAGCCCCTCGTGGTGCTCCGTTGCATCGGTATGGCGAGTGCCGAACAGGATCGCGAAGACCGCCATCACCACCGCGACGTAGAAGGCGGTGTCGGCAAATAACGAGGTATGGGTAGGGCCGCCGGCGGCGGTGAGCACATTGAAGGAGGTGGATACCGCCTTCAGTTGCAGGGCGATATAGGGCAGGGTGCCGATCAGGGCCACCAGACTGGCGAAGGCGGCCAGGGACTGTGCCTTGCCGTAGCGTGAGGCGATGAAGTCGGCGATGGAGGTGACGTTCTGGTGCTTGGCCACGCGGATCATCTTCGCCAGCACTGGCCAGAACAGCAGAAAGGTGAGGATCGGCCCCACATAGATACTGGCGAAGGACCAGCCTCCAGTGGCTGCCTGGCCCACTGCGCCGTAGAAGGTCCAGGAGGTGCAGTAGATGGCCAGTGCCAGGCTGTAGATGATAGGCCGACGCCGGCTGGCACCATGCCGGCGGGCATGGCGGTCACCGCGCCAGGCAATGCCGAACAGGACAGCGATATAGAGCAGCGATATGGCAACCAGCAGCCAGCCTGAGAACATGGTGTTTCTCCCTCGAGTCTGGCGCCCATTCTAGGGCAATGTGACCCGGCAAGGCAGGCGGTGTCGCGTCAGGCGTTCTGGCAGATCGCCAGGTAGAGCGGGGCATCTTCGTTCAGCCGGCGGCTGTGCTCGAGAAGGGGGCGGCGAGTGTCCGCTTCCAGCGGCAGCATCTCTCGGGTACTGCAGTTCATCAGCCAGGTCTGGGTCGTGACGCGATCCTGGACCTGCTTCTCGAAGTAGTAGAGAAGGAACTCGACGCGTCGTTCACCGTCCTGCTCCTGAACCGCCATGCTCTGCTCATCGACCACGCTGAAGGCGGTGGCCATGGGAAAGAAGTAGGTCCAGGGGCGCCAGAACATGGCGTCGTGCTCGACCTCCACTACCTGGGCCGACTCGGGCAGCAACTGCTGCTTGTGTTCGTACCAGGAGTACTCGACGTTGATCTGATAGCCGAGCATGCCCAGTCCGCCGAATACCGGAATGATCCAGGTCGGCAGGCGCTTGCCGCTGGCCAAGCGCAGCAGCATGGCGATGCCGGCGGCGCCGAGCCCGGCGAAGACCGCCGCGATCAAATGCCAAATCATGAAGTATCCTTGCTCAAAGCGATCGGGCTTCCCTTGGGAAGCCCGATCGGTGGGGATTGACTGGCCCGGCAAGCCGGGCCAGGGGCCATTATGGCTTAGTGGTCGATGGCAGTGCCAGCACCCTTGGGGTAGCGCACGCTTTCCACCAGATCCTGAATCTCCTGCGGAGGCTCTTCGGTCGCACTGGAGACCGCGAAGGCAACCGCGAAGTTGAACATCGCACCCACTGCGCCGAAGGAGAGCGGAGAGATGCCCAGGATCCAGTTGTCCGGGGTGTTGGGCAGCATATTGGTGCCCGGAACGAAGAACCAGCCAAGGTAGGTGAAGATATAGAGCAGGGTCAGCAGCAGGCCGGTCAGCATGCCGGCAACCGCGCCCTTGTCGTTGATCCGCTTTGAGAATATCCCCATCATCAGCGCCGGGAACAGCGAGGCGCCGGCGATACCGAAGGCCAGGGCCACCGTCTGGGCGGCGAAGCCCGGAGGGTTGAGGCCCAGGTAGGTGGCCAGCAGGATGGCACCGCCCATGGAGATCCGCGCCGCCAGCATCTCGCCCTTCTCGGAGATCTTGGGGTTGATCATGGTCTTGATCAGGTCGTGACTGATGGCCGAGGAGATGGCCAGCAGCAGACCTGCGGCGGTGGAGAGCGCTGCCGCGATACCGCCGGCGGCGATCAGGCCGATCACCCATCCCGGCAGGTTGGCGATCTCGGGATTGGCCAGTACCAGGATGTCGTTGTTGACGGTCAGCTCGTTACCTGCCCATCCACGTGCCTCGGCGGTATCGGCGAAGTCGGCGCTGCCGTCGTTATAGAACTGGATGCGGCCGTCGTTGTTGGCGTCGTTGTAGGTGATCAGGCCGGTCTCTTCCCAGGTGCGAACCCACTCCGGACGGTCCGAATAGAGGATCGGATTGGACGCAGCGGCCTCGTAGTTTTCGACCTGGCCGGACATCTCTGGATAGACGGTGGTCATCAGGTTGAGACGCGCCATGGCACCCACGGCCGGTGCCGTCAGGTAGAGAAGGGCGATAAACACCAGGGCCCAGCCAGCGGACCAGCGTGCGTCGGCGACCTTTGGGACGGTGAAGAAACGGATGATGACGTGGGGCAGACCCGCGGTACCCACCATCAGCGACAGGGTGAACAGCACCATATTGAGCTTGTTGTCCACGTCCGCCGTATAGTCACGGAAGCCCAGCGCTACCACGACGTCATCAAGCTTCTGCAGCAGCGGGATGCCGGATTCGCTGTGAGTGCTGAACAAGCCGAACATCGGGATCGGATTGCCGGTCAGCTGGAAGGCAATGAACACCGCCGGAATGGTATAGGCGATGATCAGCACGATGTACTGCGCCACCTGGGTATAGGTGATGCCCTTCATGCCGCCGAATACCGCATACAGGAACACAATGAAGGCCGCGATCCAGATGCCCCAGGTATTGGAGACCTCGAGGAAGCGCGAAAAGGCCACACCGGCACCCGTCATCTGGCCGATGACGTAGGTGACGGAGGCCACGATCAAACAGATAACGGCCACCAGGCGTGCCGCATTGCTGTAGAAGCGATCACCGATGAAGTCCGGTACTGTGAACTTGCCGAACTTGCGCAAGTAGGGAGCCAGCAGCATGGCGAGGATCACGTAGCCGCCGGTCCAGCCCATCAGGAAGGTGGAGTTGGCGTAGCCGCCGGAGGCCAGCAGACCGGCCATGGAGATAAAGGACGCTGCGGACATCCAGTCGGCGGCGGTGGCCATGCCGTTGGTGATCGGGTGGACGCCGCCGCCCGCCACGTAGAAGTCCTTGGTGGAACCCGCTCGGGCCCAGATGGCGATGCCGATGTAGAGGGCGAAAGAGGCCCCTACGAACAGCAGGTTGATGGCAAATTGACTCATGCTGGTTTACTCCCCCAGACCGAATTTCTGATCGAGCTTGTTCATCTTCCAGGCGTAGAAGAAGATCAGCACGATAAAGGTGAGGATGGAGCCCTGCTGGGCGAACCAGAAGCCCAGGTCGGTTCCGCCCACCGGAATGCCGGAGAGCAGCGGCCGAAACAGGATGGCGCATCCGTAAGAAACGAAGGCCCAGACGATCAGGCATCCCGTTATCAGGCGCACGTTCGCCTTCCAGTAGTCGGCGGAATCTATTTTCTCTTCTGCCATTATCGTGTTCTCCACTTGTTATTGGTGGGGTTGGGAAGTTGGGTGGTCTGTTGACTGCGGATCATCAGGGCAATCTCGTATCTTTTCCCCGGCCTGTGTGAGCCCCTGGGGCTGACTCCCCGAAGGGAACCGGCATGTGGGACAGCCCACGCCGGTGTCAAAAAGCATTGTTCTCGTGGGATTGTCCTGCATGATGCAATGTGGATAGTGGGCAATGAGTGGTGAAAATGAATCCCAGACTTTCGTATCATGAGAAAAATACGATTTAGAGGCGGCTAAAAATCTATTTAACTATCAACAATTTGAGAGGAAATTGTCGGTTGATTGCCGAGCATGAGAGAGCAGGATTAGGACGATTGTATAGGGGCGGAGAGGCTGGCTTTCTTCCGGTCACTGCCGGACTGCGACAATCGTCCAAGGAGTCAGGAGGGAAGACGTTCGTCTAGCTTATACAGGCAACGGAGGGACTGTTATTCTTCAGCGAGTCCTCCAGCCAGGAAGAACATCCAGGCTTGCCTTGGTGGCAGCCTTTGTATTTTACAACGAGCGTTCAAACAATCATCAGGTGGCGGCGATAGATGCCGTTCCCGTTCCGACCTTTCCCTCAGTCACCAGCCCCGAGCGGGGTCGCGGGGATGAGCATGCCCTGGTCGGAAGCCGCCCGCGAGGTCAGTGCCATGGTCGAGGTCGATCTTTCCCAACTGCCATTCACCCTGCTGGATGAGGCCGGCCGCGAGCGAGTACGCCAGGGGGTTGATCTGGCCTATTTTGACCGCGACGAGATCATTCTCGAGACGGGGCAGGCCGGCGAGAACCTTTTTATCATCCACAAGGGCGAAGTGGCCGAAGTCGATCCGACGCTGCCGGCGTCTCGCTCGCGCATCGGCCACTACACCCGCGGCGACCTGTTTGGCGCCATCAGCATCCTCAACGGCAAGAGCCGCTATCGCTTTCGGGCCGAGCAGGAGAGTCTCTGCTACCTGCTGCCCAGGTCACTCTTCCTCGAACTCTGCAACGACTACCCACCCTTTTCCGAATTCTTTCGCCAGACACTCGCACACAAGGCGCGCCTGCTGACCGAGCAGCGCGCAGAGGGAGGGGTCACCATGGCCGGCTTCATGCTGGCCCGGGTCGATGAGTGCATGCGTGAGCCGCTGATTGTGCCGGCCGCCACGACCATCGCTGAGGCCGTGACGACCATCAACGAGCGCCATGCCGACAGCATGCTGGTACAGGGTGACGCGGGCCACGGCATGATCACCAAGACCGACCTGCTCAATGCTCTGGTGGTGGAGGGGCGCGATCGCGACAGCCCCTTGGAGGGGCTGGGCCGTAACGAGCTGATCACGGTGGGGCCGGGACAGTATCTGTTCGAGGCGCTGGTGGTCATGACCCGCCACAAGGTGGAACGTGTGGTGGTGCTCGAGGAAGAGGTGGTGGTGGGCGTCGTCGAGCTGACGGACGTACTCAGCTACTTCTCGAGCCGCAGCTACGTGGTCAGTCTGCAGGTAGAGCAGGCCGAGAGCCTCGAGGCATTGTCTGCCGCCAGCCGCCGCACGCCGGAACTGGTCAAGGCGCTGATGGCCCAGGGGGTCAAGCTACGCTTTGCCATGGGCCTGCTGGCGGCGCTCAACGGTCGGATCATGAGCAAGGCCTGGGGTTTTCAGGTCGATGAGCGCTACCACGCAGACAGCTGCCTGATGGTCATGGGCAGCGAAGGGCGCGGTGAGCAGATCCTCAAGACGGATCAGGACAACGGCCTGATCCTGTCAGACGACCTGAACTGGCCCGACTGCGGCGAGCAGATGCAGCGCCTTACCGAGACGTTGATCGAGCTGGGTTATCCGCCCTGCCCTGGCAACATCATGGTTTCCAACCCCGAGTGGGTCGGGACTGTGTCACAGTGGCGTGAGCGTATCGCCAGTTGGGCCAGCAAGCGTGACGGTGACAGCCTGATGAAGCTGGCCATCATGCTCGACTCCCACGCGGTGGCAGGCAATCCCGCGTTGCTCGACCGCGTGCGTGACGAGTTGTTCGAACGCTGCGCCGGCGACGAGCTATTGCTCTCCTACTTCGCTCGTACCATTCTGCGTTTCTCCACCCCGCTCACCCTGTTTGGTTCGCTCAAGCGCCCTCAGCACGGTATCGATATCAAGAAGGGCGGTATCTTTCCCATCGTCCACGGCGTCAGGGTCATGGCGCTGGAGCGGGGCATCCGCCCTACCTCCACCCTGGAGCGCCTGGATGCTCTGGCGGCGGATGGCCGGCTGGAGCCGCATTTCGCGGAAGATCTGGGCGAAGCCCTGTCGCTGTTCACCGAAATGCGCCTCAAGCAGCAGCTCGAACACTTGGACAGCGGCGGCGACGAGCGTCAGCCCGACCGGGTGGTGGTTCAGGAACTCTCGTCGCTGGAGCGCGATCTGCTACGCGAGGCCCTTCACATCGTCAAGGACCTCAAGCAGCGCCTCTCGCACCGCTTTCATCTGGAGTACTCGTGACAATCGGGTGACGTCCGAAGAAACGGCGATGCGTGAAGCAAAACAACAAGGACACAAGGAGTTCCACAATGATCAAGGTCCTGCGGCGTGCCGCCGACCGACGACGACACGCCAACGGTGACTTCGCCTGGCTGTTTCATCCTTATACGGGTGACGAGATGGTGGTTATCGATGCTCGGACCATAGGGTTGGATCGCCGCAGCGCGCAACTGACCTCCATCGCCGCCGTCAAGGTGCGCGGGGACCGGGTGCTGACCAGCGAATCGCTGGACCTGCACCTGGCGCGCCCCATGAGTCTCTCCGCTGACTTGATGCGCCGCCAGGGTTTGCACGGTATGGACCTTAACAGCGGCCTGACCATGGAAGATGCCCTGGAGCGCCTGCTTGATTTCGTCGGCAACCGTCCCCTGCTAGGCTGGCGCCTGGGCTTCGATCTGGCGATCCTCAATCGCGAGCTGCGGCCGCGCTTCGGCTTCGATCTGCCCAACGCCACCATCGACGTGGCTCAGAGCTATCTGCGCCGGCTGCGCCGCCGCCATCCGGAAGTGGAGACCGCGCCTCGCTTCGAGAAGGTGGCCGAACTGCTGGAGGTTCCATTGATGGGGCGCCACACCGCCCTGGGGAATGCAGTGACCACGGCCCTGATCTATCTGCGCCTGGAGCACCAGGCCAGCGCCCTGGGGCGTCATGACTGAAGGGATGTGGCGTCGTCGCCTGGCGGCGTCGGCGATGGTAGGATGATCCCCCGTTTTTCTTGCCCGCACTGGCAGCGCTTACCGACCATGCAAGACGCCTTGATATTTGACCCTCGCGATCGCCTGAAAGCCGCCTCCGTGGTGGCTCACACGGCTCAGGAAGCCCCCTCGCCGACCCTCGATGTCCGCGGCAAGCGGGAGTTCGACAAGCTGAAGAAGCGCCTTCGGCGCCAGACCGGTAATGCGATCATCGACTATGGGATGATCCATGAGGGTGACCGCGTGATGGTGTGCCTGTCCGGTGGCAAGGACAGCTACACGATGCTGTCGATCCTGCGCAGCCTGCAGCGCAATGCGCCTATCGAATTCTCGCTGGTGGCAGTGAACCTCGACCAGAAACAGCCGGGCTTTCCCGAGCACGTGCTGCCGGAGTACCTGGCGTCCATCGGCGTCGAGTATCACATCCTCGAGCGTGACACCTACTCGGTGGTCAAGGAGAAGACTCCCGAGGGCCGGACCACCTGTGCGCTCTGTTCGAGGCTACGACGCGGCTCTCTCTATGGTTTCGCAGAGGAGATCGGCGCCACCAAGGTAGCCCTGGGTCACCATCGCGAAGATATCCTCGAGACGCTGTTTCTCAATCTGTTTTTCGCCGGCAGCCTCAAGGCGATGCCGCCCAAGCTGCTTGCCGACGATGGCAAGAACATTCTGATCCGACCACTGGCCTACTGCCGGGAGGCCGATATCGCCGAGTATGCGCGGCTGATGGCATTTCCGATCATTCCCTGCAACCTGTGCGGCTCCCAACCCAACCTTCAGCGTCAGGTGGTCAAGGAAATGCTCGCCGAATGGGAGGGTAAGCACCCCGGCCGTCTGGAAAGCATGTTCAAGGCGGTAACCAATGTGGCGCCGTCTCAGCTGGCCGACCGCAAGCTGTTCGACTTCGCCGGACTGGAAGAGAAACAGGCACGTATGTTGGCCAGCAGGATCGCTCTCCTCAATGAGCCGTGATCGCTATTTTGCCCCTTCCTCCTCGGCGACCAGAATGAGAGAGTCCAGGTCGAGGATATGCACCTCGCGGCCTGAAACCTCCACCAGGCCCTGACTCTGGAACCGGCCGAGAATTCGGCTGACGGTCTCCACGGCCAGCCCCAGATAGTTGCCGATGTCGGCCCGCGACATGGAAAGGCGAAAACTGTAGGGGGAGTAACCGCGGCGGCGAAAGCGGTCGGAAAGGCCAGCAAAGAAGCTGGCGAGACGTTGGTCGGCGGTCTTGCGAGATAACAGGCGCATCATGCGGCGATCTCCGCGCAACTCCTTGCTCATGCTCCTGTAGAGCTGGCCGCGCAACTCCGGTAGCGACGCCGATAGCTGATCCAGGCGGTCGAAGGGAATCTCGCAGACGGTGGTGGTCTCCAGCGCTACCACGGTTCCCGGATAGTGCTCCTCGTCGATGCCGTCCAGGCCCGCCAGTTCGCTGGGCAGATAGAAGTTGGTGAGCTGATCGTCGCCACTACCCTCGGTGGTCACCTGTTTTAGGCTGCCCGAACGTACCGCATAGACGCTGGTAAAGGGGCTATCCTGGCGAAAGAGCGTCTCGCCCTTCTTCAGCGGTGCGCGGCGGCGGATGATGGCATCGAATTGATCCATATCCTGAATCTCGAGTGCCAGGGGCAGGCAGAGTGAACTCAGGCTGCAGGTCTGGCAGCGAGTTTCGTGCAGCACAGAGCGCCGCCGTCCGGTCAGACTATCAGGCATCGCCGCCTCCTCCTTGATCATGATCATGGCGGACAGTATGGAGGATTCTACGGGCAGGGCAAACCACCTCCAAGGAGGTAGCCTTGCAAGGCCGGCGGCTCACGACATCGGGGTGGCCTCCGGGGCGATGGCGGCAAGCAGGCGAGCCAGGTCCCAGACTCCATCGGGCGTTACTCTCAGGCACTCACCCTGGCGCTCCAGCAGCCCCTCCTCGCACAGCGCGGCCAGGCGCGTCAGAGCGTCGGCAAGGGTCACAGTGGCGTTGAGCTCATGGGGCTTCGTCAGCACACTCGGATTCAGCTCATGGCGGCAGGCGAGCGCCTCGATGGCATCGCGACGCATGCGTTCAACGCCATCGAGGCGGTGGCCAGCGGCAGCGGGCAACTGGCTCGCGTCCAATGCCGCCTCATAGTCGTTCAGGGTGATGGCGTTGCGGGTAATGGTGTCGCCGACCCGGCTGATGGCGGCCACACCGAGCCCGAGCTGGTCGCCGGGCGGATAGTGGGTATAGCCCTGCAGGTCACGCGCCAGGCGACCCTCCCTGAGGGCGAGCGCCAGACTGTCATCGGCGCGGGAAAACTGACCGAGCCCGATGGCGACGTAGCCGGCGTCATCCAGCCGGTGGCGGGCCTCTCCGGTAATCGCCAGATGGGCCGCCGCGTCAGGTAGGTCCTTCTTGTTGATCCCGCGCTGGAGTCGATAGCGCCGAGGCAGGTGGGCATAGCGGCGCAGGGTAATACGTGCCGGCGCCATGGCGATCACCTGATCGAGGGTCTCACCGAAACCCTCGGGCGTCTGCAGCGGCAGGCCCACGATCAGGTCCAGGTTGAGCGAGTGAAAGCCAAGGCGCTCGGCTTCGTCCACCAGCGACTCGGTCAGTACCCGAGGCTGAATCCGGTTGATCGCTTTCTGGACCCGTGGGTCAAGCTCCTGAACGCCCAGGCTCAGGCGGTTGAAGCCCAGCGCCTGAAGGTGGCGCAGGGTCAAGACGTCGGCCTCGCGGGGATCGAGCTCGATGCTGAAGTCCCGCTCACGGGCGCCGGAGAGCCCGAAGCGGGCATCGAGTCGGTCGAACAGGTCGCCCATCTGGTCCAGTGACAGGAAGGCGGGGGCGCCGCCGCCCCAGTGCAGACGCTGCACGGCAGGGTGGTCATCCAACAGGCGACGGATCAACACCATTTCACGGTCGAGGCGCGTCAAGTAGGGCTCGGCCTGACGGTTGTCCTGGGAGGGTACCCGCTGGGAGACGCAGAAACGACACGCCTGCCGGCAGAAAGGTAGGTGCACGTGAAGCGCCAGCGGGACGCCAGCGGGGCGCTCGGCCAGGGCCTGGGTCAGTGCAGCGGGGCCTCTCTCCGCGTCGAGGCGAGCGGGGCAGGTAAGGTAGTAAGATCCGTCATGGTTATTGAACGGCATCGAAGACCTGCTTCCGGCAGCCCATGATAGCCCGGTGCGATCATTGCGTTTCGCCTGCACGGGCATGACGGTGCTCCCAGCTGTGGATGTGTTCACATGCTAGGGCGGCTTGGCGCCAGTGGCGTTGAGCTGTGTCAAACTGCTGTGGAATAGTGTCGAATCATCCGTGGCTTTCAGCGGGGAGCATCAGCCACAGTTGCCAGAGGGCGAAGGCGATGATCGACAGCGCCGCCAGCGTGCGTGTGGCCGGGTGGCGGATCAGCCCGCCCAGTTGGCGCGCCGCCAGACCGGTGGCGAGCAGCGCCGGTAGGGTGCCGAGACCGAAGGCGCCCATCAGCGCCGCCCCCCTCAGCGGGTCGGCGCTGGCCAGACTCCAGGCCAGCATCGAGTAGACCAGCCCGCAGGGCAGCCAGCCCCATACGGCCCCCAGCGCGACCGCCTGGGGGACCTTCACCACTGGCATCAGCCGCCGACCCACTGGCTCAAGGTGACGCCACAGGCGTTTGCCGACCGCTTCGACCCTGAGCAGCCCTTTCCACCAGTCGGCGATGTAGAGCGCCATCAGGATCAGCATCAGTGCGGCGAAGCCCTGCAGGGCCGTTCGCATGCCGGGGGTCAGGGTGAGCAGTGTACCGAGGGCCGCCACCAGGGCACCGGCCAGCATATAGCTGGCGATGCGTCCCAGGTTGTAGCCCAGCAGCAAGCCAGTCAGGCGCGAGGTGGAACGCATGCTGGGGGGGACGGCAAAGGTCAGGGCACTCATGATGCCGCCGCACATGCCGATGCAGTGAGCGCCGCCCAGCAGGCCGAACACGAAGGCCGCCAGCAGCGGCGGCAGGCCTAGACCGGTGGGATCCATCAGCTAGACTCGTCGGGATTGGGGCGCTCGGAACTGGCACGTTCGCGAGCGTCGCGGCGGCGCTGACGTTCATCGGCAGGCAGGTCGTTCTCGTCCTCGTCGAAGAGAATGCGGTGGGCGGGGCCTTCAAGGTCCTCGAACTGGTCGTTCTTGACGGCCCAGAAGAACGCCCATACGGCCAGGCCCAGCAGGATCAGCGAGAGTGGGATCAGTAGATAGAGGATGCTCATGGGGTCACACGACTCGGTTCTGAGGAGGGGGTCGGCAGCGGAACCGACTCGGGCATGGCTCGGCTACGAAAGCGGTTGAGACGCAGGGCGTTGCCCACCACCACCAGGGAGCTGACCGACATTCCCATGGCGGCCAGCCAAGGTGGTATGAACCCCATGGCGGCGATGGGCATGGCGATAAAGTTGTAGCACACCGACCAGATCATGTTCTGGCGCATTATCCGACGGGTGGCCCGACTGATCTCGACCGCCTCGACGATGCGGGACAATCGCGGGCTAAGCAGGATGGCGTCGGCGCTGGTGCGCGCCAGATCGGTGGCGCCGTTCATGGCGATGGCCACGTCGGCGCCGGCGAGCACGGGGATGTCGTTGATGCCGTCACCCACCATGGCGACCTTCTCGCCGGCTGCCTGGCACTCGCGGATGCGCGCAAGCTTGTCCTCAGGGCTGGCGCTCCCTCGCCAAGTGGCGATCTCCAGCCGCCGGGCCAGATCTCTCGCCGCGTCGGGGGTATCACCAGAAAGCAGTTCCACCTTGAGCCCGAGCGCTTTCAGGGCAGCGACGGTGTCGGCGGCATCCTCGCGCACTCGGTCCTGCAGGGCAAACCAGGCGCGCGGTTCGCCCTCCTCGGAGAGCAGCAGCCACTGGCCGTTCCCGGGGGCCTCAATGGCATGCTCCGGTGACGCGAAGTCAGGCTTGCCGAGCCGCCAGTGGTGCCCCTCCAGAGTGCCCTCGAGCCCCTGGCCGGTTCGGCTGACCACCTCTGAGGCGCGCACCGTGGCCAATCGATAGGGGTGAAAGGCACGGGCGATAGGGTGCTCGGAACGCGCCTCCAGGGCGGCGGCCAGGGTGCGGGCACGTTCAGCGTCCAGGTCACCCAGTGGACGGCTCTCGACCAGGGTCATCCTGCCACTGGTCAGGGTGCCAGTCTTGTCGAGGATCACGCGATCGAGTTGGGAGAGCGACTCGATGGCATCCGCGCGGGTCACCAGTACCCCGCGGCGACGCAGCTGGCCGTGCCCGGCGGTGAGCGCTGTCGGCGTGGCCAGGGCCAGGGCGCAGGGACAGGTGACCACCAGCACGGAGAGCATGATCCAGGGCATTCGCGCCGGATCGATGAACCACCAGACAAGGGCCACCACAGCGGTCACTACCAGCAGGCGCAGCACGAAGAGATGGGCCATGCGCGCCGCCATCTGGGCCAGGCGTGGGCGGCTGGCGAAGGCGCGGTCGGTGAGGTCGACGATGCCGGCTACCCGGGCGTCGCGCCCGGCATGGGTCACCCGCACGACCAGCGGGCTCTCGATGTTCTGGCTGCCGCCGGTGACGGTCTCGCCAAGGCGTCGGGTAACCGGCAGATACTCGCCGGTGAGCATGGATTCGTCGAGGCTCGACTCGCCGTCCTCGATCACACCGTCCGCCGGCACGCCATGGCCGGGCTTGACCAGCACCCGGTCGCCGGCGACCAGCTCACTGGCCGGCAGAATGCGCTCGTCTCCCTCCTCGGTGAGGCGAATCGCCGAGAGTGGCAGAGCGCCGGCCATGGCGTTGCCACTGTGGCCGCTGCGTCGCCGGGCGCGGGATTCCACGTAGCGTCCGAACAGCAGGAAGAAGGTGAACATCGCCGCCGAGTCGAAGTAGACCTCGCCCTTGCCGGTAATCACCGCATAGCCGCTGGCGGTGTAGGCGAAGCCGATGGCCAGGGATACCGGCACGTCCATGCCCAGCACCCGGGTGCGCAGGTCGCGGATGGCATTGCGGAAGAAGGGCATCGCCGAAAAGAACACCACCGGAGTGGTCAAGGCGAAGGAGAGCCAGTGGAAGAGCGCGTAGAAATCCTCGCCGATACCCTCGGGGCCGGCCACATAGATGGGGATGGAGAACATCATCACCTGAGCCATGCCGACCGCGGCGATGATCAGCCGGCGCACGTTCATGCGCTCCTCGTGCTGTAGGCGCGTCTGGGCCTCATCGGGCTCGTAGGGTTGGGCCTGGTAGCCGATGGCTGCCATCTCGGCGAGGATTCGCGAGAGCCTGATCGCCTCGGGGTCCCAGCTCACTCTCACTCGATGATGAGTGAGATTCACCGCACTGGAGTCGATTCCGGGCAGGGCATTGAGGCGGTGCTCGATCAGCCAGGCGCAGGCGGCGCAGGTAATACCGTCCACCGCCAGCGTGGCGTGCACTCGACCGCTGTCGGCCTCGGGGTGAACGAACTGGTGCTGCAGGCCGGGGTCATCGAATACCGCCCAGGTCTCGGCACGCACGGATTCTCGCTCGTCGGGGCGTTCCGGCAACTCCGTGCGGAAACGGTAGTAGCTTGCCAGACCGCCGTCGACGATGGCGTGGGCTACCGCTTCGCAGCCAGGGCAGCAGAGTGGCTGGGGGGTGTCGTCCAGGGTAATCGACCAGGGAGCGCCCTGGGGCACTCGGCTGCCACAGTGATAGCATTCCGCCAAGCCGTCAGCAACAGCCTCACTCATGGGCTCAGGGCTCCTCCCGCTCAGGCATGTCAGGAGTCGTTGGCAGGCATCGCGCGGCCGGGGGTCAGGCGCACGGTGGCCTCATCCGGGAAGCGGCCCTCACCCACCAATCGCCACTCGGGTGCTTCGTTCTGCGGTTGCAACTGCAGGTACCAGCGGTAGCGCAGGTTATCCGGGGCCTGGCCCAGATAGCGGCCGTTGCGCACGTGTTCCAGGGTAATCTCGATGTCGCGGTCATCCTGGGTGGGAAAGATCAGTTCGAAGTCGAGCTTCTCGGGGAAGCGCTCGTCGCCCTCCAGGTCCACGACGACGTCGCTGGTCAGCGGATCGATGCGCAGGCTGGCGGAAAGCCCCATCGCCGCGGCACGCTCCTGCTTGGCCAGCACCATGTTGATGGCACGACCGTGTTCATAGTAGTCCTCCTGCACCATGCCGTCGGCACTGCGGATGGCCAGGAAGGCGAAGGTGGAGCTGACGCTGATCGAGAGCATCAGCAGCCCGATCAGGAACCAGGGCCAGAACTGTTTGTACCAGGGGGTCACAGGGTGGGACATGTCATCTCCGGATGTCGCCAAGGAAGCGGGTCTCGCGCTCCAGCGTGATGCTTGGGTCCTCATCGGCCTCGATGCGCAAGGTGATGGGATGGCTAGGGCGTTCGATGACCGCTGGGTCAACGGTGATCGAGACCACTGTGCTGCGGCTGTCTCCGGCGGGCACCGTGATGCGATCGGTATCCAGAGCCAGTCCTGGCAGGCCTGAGGCCTCCAGGCGATAGACATGGTCTTCGCGGTCGAGGTTGCGCACCATCAGTACATAAATGTTGCTCAGGCGGCCATCGCGGGTGAGCTGGTAGAGTTCGGTGCGCTCGCGCTCCACCTCGAAACCCAGCGGGGTGCGGTCAGCCACTGCCCAGGCGAACACCCCTATCATGACGACCAATGCCGCAAGGTAGCCCATCAGGCGCGGACGCACGATGTGGGTTGGCTTGCCCTCCAGGGCGTTCTCCGTGGTATAGCGGACCAGGCCGCGGGGGTACCCCATCTTGTCCATCACACTATCGCAGGCATCGATGCAGGCCGCGCAGGTGATGCACTCGTACTGCAGGCCGTCTCGGATATCGATGCCGGTGGGGCAGACCTGCACGCAGAGGTCGCAGTCGATGCAGTCGCCGTAGCCGGCTTCCCTGGCCTCGGTGTGGCTGAGGCTCTTCTTGCGGGCGCCACGGGGCTCTCCTCGCTCGGTGTCATAGGAGACAATCAGGGTGTCGCGGTCAAACATCACCGACTGGAAGCGTGCGTAGGGACACATGTAAATGCAAACCTGCTCGCGCAACCAGCCGGCGTTGAGGTAGGTGAAGACCAGGAAGAAACCGGTCCAGAAATAGGACCAGCCATGGGCCTCAAGGGTCGGCAGGTCGACGACCAGCTGACGGATTGGTGTGAAATAGCCCACGAAGGTAACGCCGGTGGCCAGCGCGATCAGCAACCAGATGGCGTGCTTGGCCGACTTGCGCCACAGCTTGTCGGCGCTCATGCCGCTACGGTCGAGTTTGATGCGGCGGTTGCGGCTACCCTCCAGGCGGTGCTCGAACCAGATGAACAGGAAGGTCCAGACACTTTGGGGACAGGTATAGCCACACCATACTCGGCCAGCAAACACCGTGATGAAGAAAAGGCCGAAGGCGCAGATGATCAACAGCCAGGAGAGCAGCATGAACTCCTGAGGGTAGAAGGTGGCGGCGAAGATGTGAAACTCCCGGCTGGGCAGATCGAACCAGATAGCCGGACGGTCGCCCCAGGGCACCCAGGGCAGAAGAAAGAAAGCCAGCATCAAGGCCCAGTTGGCACTGCGCCGTACCTTCTGAAAGAAGCCCTTGATCTCCCGCACGTAGATGTGGCGCCGGCTGGCGTACATTTCCTGTTGTGCCTTCGAGCCGGGCGAATGGTGCTCGACCGGTGACGGCGTGACATCACGGGCAGGTATCTTGTTGCTCATGGCAGGCTCACGGCAGGAGGAGGGAAGGCTCAACACAGACACGTTGGAGGGCCATTGTATCGACACGGAGAGCCAACGAGAAAGGGTGCGACGTGGCGCCGCACCCTTGAGGTCACTGCGGAGGATGTATCAGTCCCTGAGGCGAAGGCTATAGACATAGGCGGCAACCAGGTGGACGCGCTCCTCCCCGATATAGGCAGCCTGTGCCGGCATGTGGCCATTGCGGCCGTTACGCAGAGTTTGACGCACGGAGTCCGCTACGCTCTGGCCGGGCGCCTGATAGAGCCAGATGTCGTTGGTCAGGTTGGGAGCCCCCAGAGCCTGGTTCCCGGTGCCGTCGGGCATGTGGCAAGCGGCACAGACCGAGGCGAAGGTCGCCGCACCCGGCTCGGCGCGCTCGGCGTCATGATCCAGATCAGACAGCGCCAATACATGCTGGGTGACGTTCTCGATATTCTGCTCGCCCAGTTGTTGCCAGGAGGGCATCAGGCCGTTGCGGCCACGGACCAGGCTGGTCACGATATGCTCCGGTTCGCCACCGTAGAGCCAGTCATCGTCGGTCAAGTTGGGAAAGCCGTAGCCGCCCTGGGCGTTGGAGCCGTGACACACCGCGCAATTGTTCAAGTAGATGCGCTCGGCCACCCGCATGGCTTCACTGTCCTGGGCCAGGTCGGGGATCGGAATCTCCTGATATTGAGCAAAGATTGGTGTGAAACGCTCTTCGGCACGAGCCACTTCTTCCTCCCACTGACCCTCCTGGGTCCAGCCCAGGACGCCGGCGAAGTTGCCGAGCCCGGGGTAGAGCACCAGATAGCCCAGCGAGAAGATCACGGTGCCCACGTAGAGCTGGAACCACCAGCGCGGCAGCGGGTTGTCGTATTCCTCGATGCCATCGGCGGCGTGCCCGGTGGTTTCGACATTGCCATCAGCGTCGGGACGCTTGTCGGTCTTGCGGTTGGCGTAAAGCAGCCAGAAGGCAAAGCCGATGGAGCCCAGCGTGATGACGATGATCCAGGCGCTCCAGAACCCGGAAAGGGAGTCACCCCAGAGATTGTTCATGTGTTCCTGTCTCCCTTGCTCTTGCGGGAATCGGCCCCGTTCGGCGAGGCGCTCCTGTCACGGTTCGGCTGCTCATCATCATCGGCGAAAGGCAGGTGGGCCGCTTCGTCGAAGTCCGGCTTGCGACGCTTCGAGTAGGCCCACACGATGATCCCGATGAAGGCCAGGATCAGCAGGCCGGTGATGATGCCGCGGAAAGTCCCGGTATCCATATTCAGCGGGTACCCTCGAGCACTGTGCCCAGCTGCTGGAGATAGGCGATCAGCGCGGTAATCTCCTGCTGGCCGCGAACATCGCGAGTCGCGTTTGCGATGTCATCGTCGGTGTAGGGCACGCCAAGCATTTGCAGTGTCTGCATTTTCTTGGGCGTGTCGTCGCCGTCCAGAGTCCGCTCGAATAGCCACGGATAGGCAGGCATGATCGATTCCGGTACTACGTCACGGGGGTTGTACATGTGGGCGCGGTGCCAGTCGTCGCTGTAGCGGCCGCCGACGCGGGCCAGATCAGGTCCAGTGCGCTTGGAGCCCCACAGGAAATTGTGATCATAGACCGATTCGCCGGCCACGCTATAGTGGCCGTAGCGTTCAGTTTCGGCGCGGAACGGGCGAACCATCTGCGAGTGGCAGCCGACGCAGCCTTCGCGGCGATAGATGTCGCGACCTTCCAATTCCAGCGCGGTGAGCGGGCTCAACCCGCTCACCGGTTCGGTGGTCTGCTTCTGGAAGAACAGCGGCACGACCTCGGCCAGGCCGCCGAAGCTGATAGCCACCAGGATCAGCACGGCGAGCAGGCCAACGTTCTTTTCGACAATATCGTGTTTCATTGGTGTCGGTATCCCCGGTTGGCTCAGGCAGTCTGCGGAAGCGGCTGGCGGACATCTTCACCGCGCTTGACAGTCATGGTGACGTTATAAGCCATGATGAGCATGCCAGTAACCCAGCACAGGCCGCCGATAAGGCGCACAATGTAGCCAGGGCCACTAGCTTCGACGGACTCGACGAAGGTATACATCAGAGTGCCGTCGGCGTTGATAGCGCGCCACATCAGGCCCTGCAGGATACCGTTGACCCACATGGAGGCGATATAGAGCACGGTGCCGATGGTCGCCAGCCAGAAGTGAATCCCGATAAGGCCCACTGAGTGCATCTCGGTGCGGCCGAAAAGGCGCGGAATCAGGTGGTACATGGAGCCGATGGTGATCATCGCCACCCAGCCCAGAGCGCCTGCGTGGACGTGACCGATGGTCCAATCGGTGTAGTGCGACAGCGCGTTGACTGTTTTGACCGCCATCATCGGGCCTTCGAAGGTCGACATGCCGTAGAAGGAGAGAGCCACGACCAGAAAGCGCAGGGTCGGATCGGTGCGTAGCTTATGCCAGGCGCCGGAGAGGGTCATCATGCCGTTGATCATGCCGCCCCAGGAGGGTGCCAGCAGGATAATCGACATGACCATGCCCAGCGATTGGGCCCAGTTGGGCAGGGCAGTGTAGTGGAGGTGGTGCGGACCGGCCCACATGTAGACCATGATCAGCGCCCAGAAGTGGACGATGGAAAGTCGATAGGAATAGACCGGGCGTTCAGCCTGCTTGGGAACGAAGTAGTACATCATCCCCAGGAAGCCTGCGGTCAGGAAGAAGCCTACCGCATTGTGTCCGTACCACCACTGCACCATGGCATCGATAGCGCCGGAATAGACCGAGACGGAGTACATGGCGGTGACCGGGATAGCAGCATTGTTGACGATATGCAGCACCGCGACGGTCAGTATGAAAGCGGCAAAAAACCAGTTGGCCACGTAGATGTGGGAGGTCTTGCGCTGCTTGATCGTCATCAGGAAAACGAGGGCATAGCTGACCCACACCACGGCGATCAGGATATTGATCGGCCACTCCAGTTCGGCGTACTCCTTGGTGGTGGTGTAGCCCAGCGGCAGGGTGATGACTGCCGAGAGGATTACCGCCTGCCAGCCCCAGAAGGTGAAGGCGGCCAGCCTGTCGGACCACAGACGGGTCTGACAGGTGCGCTGCACCACGTAGTAGGAGGTGGCAAACAGCGCGGAACCCCCGAAGGCGAAGATAACAGCGTTGGTGTGCAGCGGCCTCAGGCGACCGAAGCTTGTCCAGGGTAGATCGAGATTGAGTTGCGGCCATACCAGTTGTGCGGCGAGGATGACACCGAGGAGCATGCCCACGATGCCCCACACCACTGTCATGATCGCGAACTGCCGAACTACCTTGTAGTTGTAGGTCGGGTGTTCAAGTGCTGTGCTCATGTCAGGTTCCCATCGAACGCGGTAGCGGGTTGAAGCTGCGTCAGTTTGCCACGGACCCAGCGCCCCGAGGATGATGCAGGTCAAGACGTAATGGAGTGTATCGCAGCCCGTCCCAATCCTGAACACGCCAATCGGTGTAGTCGGAGAACTCACGAGGAGATCCCTTGTCACATTACGCCGCTCAGGATTATGAGCCCATTACCCCGGCCCTGTGTCGCGAACTTCTGGCGGCTGGACAGCGTGGTCGCTGGTGGCTGCCCGATGGTCCCCTGGAAGTCCGTGGCGAGGCCCGTATAGGCCGATTACTGATGGCCCATGGTGCCGGGTCTGGTCAGGATTCCACATTTCTGCAGCGCTGTCGCGATGCTCTGGCCGAGCGCGGGGTCCAGACGCTGGCCATCGAGTTCGCCTACTTGCAGCAGATGCGCCGAGAGGCGCGGCGTCGGCCACCTCCTCGCATCGATCGCCTGGTAGAGGAGTTGATGCGTTGGTGCGACACTCTGACGCATTCTTCGCTGCCACCGCTGTGGCTTGGCGGGAAGTCCATGGGAGGGCGAGTGGCGAGTCTGCTGGCCGCACGCGACGGCGCTGCCGGTCTGATCCTGTGCGGCTACCCCTTTCACCCGTCGGGCAAGCCGGATTCCCTGCGTCTCTCCCATTGGCCGCTGATCTCCTGTCCGACTCTGGTGGTTCAGGGCAGTCGCGACCTGTTCGGCAGTCGGGAAGAGATCGCCGGCTATGACCTGGGTGGTGCCCGTGTTCATCTGCTCGAGGATGGCGATCATGACTGGCGGCCGCGCCGCACCAGCGGCCGGACTCAGGCGTTGCTGATCGATGAGGCGGCTGACGTCATCGCAGCCTTCATGGCCGATCATGCATGAACGGCCGAGGACAAGGGCAGGACGATGAAATGCAGGTGGCATGACGTCGCGTATCGCGCCAGGCAAAAAGCGTTGACATTGATTCCGTCCCCTGTAGAATTCTGCGCCACGTGTCCAGGGGTGGTTAGCTCAGCTGGGAGAGCACCAGCCTTACAAGCTGGGGGTCACAGGTTCGAACCCTGTACCACCCACCATTGCGTTATTGCAGTGCCTGATCACGAGAAGCGCGCAGCGGACCGGTAGTTCAGTTGGTTAGAATGCCGGCCTGTCACGCCGGAGGTCGCGGGTTCGAGTCCCGTCCGGTCCGCCATCGTGTCTTCGCCCAGTTATCATCTTGCGGACCGGTAGTTCAGTTGGTTAGAATGCCGGCCTGTCACGCCGGAGGTCGCGGGTTCGAGTCCCGTCCGGTCCGCCATGATGATGGACTGATCGCACCAGTAAAAGACGTAACCGCAGCAGACGTAACCGTAGTAGTAGGACACGCAAAAGTTTTGCAGTCTACGTGGGTGATTAGCTCAGTTGGTTAGAGCACCAGCCTCACATGCTGGGGGTCACTGGTTCGAATCCGGTATCACCCACCACGCGGACCGGTAGTTCAGTTGGTTAGAATGCCGGCCTGTCACGCCGGAGGTCGCGGGTTCGAGTCCCGTCCGGTCCGCCATTTCTGCAAGTCGTTTCGTCAGGGTTGTTTGCCACGCAGTGTTACACACGAATTCTTCAAGCCCTGGGCCATCTGGCCCGGGGTTTCGTGTTTTAAGGTTCTTCGTCGTTTCATGTGGATTTGGCCTGATCAAGCAGGCGGCCCACAGGGCTGCCAATCAGGTAGATCATGGCGATGAAGTTGGCTTCGTTTCGGTAGCCGCGTGCGCGTGACCTGGCAGCTTGGAAGAGACCATTCATGCCCTCCAGGCGTGCGTTGGTCAGGCCAGACAACCAGCGTCTCACCACCTGCTCTGCATGCCGATTCAGGGTCGCCAGGGCCTTCGCCATCGGCTTGAGCAGTGGCTGGCCGGTGACGGCCTCCCGCATGACATTGAGGTAGTTCGTGATGCGCCAGCGGGCCGCGCGCGGTGTCGGGGCCTTCTGGATCCAGCGCAGCTTTTCCTTGATCACCCAGGCATCGGCTGTGGCACCACGATCGGCTACCAGCTCCTGGAGTGCCGCCAGTTGCGTGGCTGTCAGCTTGTCGTTATCTGCGCGCTTGAGTACCGCCCATCGCAAGGCCTTGGGATGCCCCTTCTCTCGGCGCTCCTTCTTGCGGACCTCGTCCAGGGCCTTGGTAAAGGTCTGCACGATATGGAACCAGTCGACCGTGACGTCGGCGCTGGGCAGGTGCCTGGCCACGCCACTGAGAAAGGCCTGAGACATGTCGCAGACCACTTCGACGACGTTGTCTGGGTCACCCCCATGCTTGGCCAGAAAGGCGCTGAAAGCCTTGATGGTGTCCTTGCCATGGCCGGGGATGGCGAAGATCACCGGCTGATGCTTGCGGTGCATGTCGAGAAACACCGTCACATAGCGGTGACCACGCCGAGAAGCGGTTTCATCCAGGCCGACGGCCTCGACCTTGGATAGGTCCAATTGACCCAGCATCCGTCCCACATAGTGGTGCACGATGCGCCACAGGCGCTTATCGGAGATCTCCAACTGCCGAGAGACGGCCAACACCGGCATCTCTTTAACCAGCGACATGGCAGCTTGCTCGAACAGCAGGGTGAAATCGCTGCCCGGCCGTGCCCAGGGCACCTCGATGCGCTTGACGCCATGCGCGGGACACTTGGTGCGCGGGACGCGCGCATGCAGGTAGCAGTGGTGTTGGAAAAAATTCAGATGCCGCCAGGTCTTGTCGGCAAAGTCGTGCGCCGGGCAGGCCTCGCCGCATTCCGGGCAGGGGTAGAGGCTGCCTCGCTCGGCTTCGACATAGAGATCCAAGCGGTGGGGTGACACGGAGGTATCCAGGTGCTGGTCCTTGAGAATCCAGGGCGCTTCCAGGCCCAGGCCGAGGGTCAGAATCTGGGTGCCGTCCATGCCATGCCTCCTGTCATCGTGGAGGCTCTATCGTGGCTCAACGACGGGGGCGAATTCCACACCCGACGACGAAGAGCCTGTTTTAAGGCCGCTACATTTCTTATCGAATGGTCTGACTGACAGGCCTGCACACGACTTACGCGGTATTTTCATTCCCCTCTTCTTGCCACCCTTCTCCGGCTCGTCCCGCTCGAGCGCTTCGCTTCATCATGTTTCGGCTTTGCAGGCGCTTTGCACCCCTGGAATAACTATCATACAGTTGTTTGAATTGTCTGCTGTATCTTCCCCTTGCCCGCAAACAACACTCAGGAGCGCGCCATGACCGCCTATCCCCATCTGTTCCGCCCCCTGTCGGTAGGTCATCTGACGCTGCCCAACCGTGTGCTGATGGGTTCCATGCATACCAATCTGGAAGAGGTCCCCGGTGGCTTCGAGCGTCTGTCGGCCTTTTATGTCGAGCGTGTTCGGGAGGGCGTGGCGCTCATTATCACCGGTGGCATCGCGCCCAATCCGGAAGGTGCCGTTTTCGAGGGGGCCGCCACTCTGGAGCATGCGGCGCAACTACCTGATCATCGCCGCGTAGTCGAGGCGGTCCATGCCGAGGGCGGGCGCATCTGCATGCAGATCCTGCATGCCGGGCGTTATGCCTATAGCCCAGGGCTGGTGGCCCCCTCCGCCATCCAGGCGCCGATCAACCCCTTCACGCCCCGCGCGCTGAGCGACAGCGAGGTGGAGCAGCAGATTGCCGACTATGTGCGCTGCGCGACGCTCGCCAGCGAAGCCGGCTACGACGGCGTGGAAGTGATGGGCTCGGAGGGCTACCTGATCAACCAGTTTGTGTGCCGACGCACCAACCATCGCGACGATGCCTGGGGGGGGGACTTCGCCAGCCGGATCCGCTTCCCGGTAGAGGTCGTGCGGCGTATTCGCGAGGCGGTGGGCGATAAGTTCCTGATTATCTTCCGTCTCTCCATGATCGACCTGGTGGAGGAGGGCAGCACCCATGACGAGGTCGTCGGCCTGGGGCGCGCCGTTGAGACCGCCGGTGCCAGTCTCATCAATACGGGCATCGGCTGGCACGAGGCCCGGGTGCCGACCATCGTCACCAGCGTGCCGCGGGCGGCCTTCACTGCAGTGACCCGGCGCATGAGAGCCGAACTGACGGTGCCGCTGGTGACCACCAACCGCATCAATATGCCGGAGGTAGCCGAGAGGGTGCTGGCCGAGGGCCACGCGGACATGGTCTCCATGGCCCGTCCGTTCCTGGCCGACCCGGCCTGGGTGAGCAAGGCCGCCGAGGGCCGGGCCGAAGAGATCAATACCTGCATCGCCTGCAACCAGGCGTGTCTGGACCACACCTTTGAGGGCAAGGCGACCTCCTGTCTGGTCAACCCCAGAGCTGGCCACGAGACCGAACTGCTGATCACGCCCGCCGAGGTTCCCAGGCGGGTCGCCGTGGTAGGTGGCGGCCCGGCGGGGCTGGCGGCGGCGCTCACTGCTGCCCAGCGCGGCCATGCGGTGACCCTGTTCGAACGCGGTAACGAATTGGGGGGGCAGTTCAACTACGCGCGGCGGATTCCGGGGAAGGAGGAGTTCGACGAGACCCTGCGCTATTTTCGGGTGATGCTCGACCGTCACGAGGTGAGTTTGCGCCTCGATTGCGAGGCCGACATCCAGGTGCTGCGCGACTTCGATGCGGTAGTGCTGGCCAGCGGGGTACGCCCACGCCGTCTGGAACTGCCAGGCAGCGATCATCCGAAGGTGATGGCTTACCCTGCCGCAATTCTGCATCCCGAGCGAGTCGGCCGGCGGGTGGCGATCATCGGCGCCGGCGGCATCGGCTTCGATGTGGCGGAGTTGCTCACTCAAGGCGATCATCCGTCCCTGGATCGCGATGCCTGGTGTGACGAGTGGGGCGTGGATCTGTCGGTCGCGACGCCCGGCGGTCTCAAGGTGCCGCGCCGCCCAAGTGTGTTCCGCCAGGTCTTCCTGCTTCAGCGCAAGGCCTCCAAGCCTGGAAAGGGCCTCGGCAAGACCACCGGCTGGGTGCATCGCGCTTCGCTCAAGCACCGCGGTGTCGAGACGCTTGTCGGCTGCGAGTACCTGGGCGTCGACGATGCCGGTCTGCATCTGCGAGTGGCGGGAGAAATTTGCCTGCTCGAGGTGGATAGCGTGGTGGTCTGCGCTGGCCAGGAGCCGGTGCGTGAACTCTTCGAGCCGCTGCTCACCGAAGGCCTGGAGGTACACCTGATCGGCGGTGCCGATCAGGCCGCCGAGCTGGACGCCAAGCGTGCTATCGAGCAGGGCACCCGGGTAGCGGCAGGGCTCTAGTCACCTGAAGGATGGCAGCGTCTTGACGCCCGGAGCGTGCCTGGGGGAACCGCCTCGGCGTCTTTCGTTGCTCACCTCTAAGCTTCCTTTTGTGGCCCGCCGAGTCGTCTCGGCGGGCCACGGTTGTGTTGCGTTGGCAAAACCGTACGGTTGCCAACGAACCCTTGGCCGACATCATGCTCTTAGAGGGTAATGTCAGCGTTGATTCCATGTCCGCTAATGCTGTGCCGGACTGTCCTACGCTGAACTTGTCACGATCCCGAGCGCCGCAGACGCATCAGGCGCCGAATCATCGGGCTTAAAGGAGGCATCGATGAGCATCTTTGACCACGTGCAGAATCGCTATGAGCGCGTCCAGCAGGAGGAGTTGACCCTGCAGGAGTATCTGGAACTCTGTCATCGGGAGCCGGCGACGTTTGCATCGGCCGCCGAGCGGATGCTGGAGGCCATCGGTGAGCCTGAGGTGATCGACACGGCCAAGGACCCACGTCTCTCACGCATCTTTTCCAACAAGGTCATTCGCCGCTATCCGGCCTTTTCCGAGTTTTACGGCATGGAGGAGGCGATCGAGCAGATCGTGTCGTATTTTCGTCATGCCGCCCAGGGTCTCGAGGAGCGCAAGCAGATTCTCTACCTGCTCGGGCCCGTTGGCGGCGGCAAGTCCTCGCTTGCCGAGCGGCTCAAGCTGCTGATGGAGAAGGTCCCCTTCTACGCCATCAAGGGTTCGCCTGTCTACGAGTCACCGCTGGGGCTCTTTTCGCCCGAGGAGGATGGCGAATTGCTCGAGAAGGAGTACGGGATTCCGCGCCGCTACCTGAAAAGCGTGATGTCGCCCTGGGCGGCCAAGCGCCTCAAGGAATTCGGCGGCGACATCACTCAATTCCGAGTGGTACGCCTCTACCCCTCCCGTCTCAATCAGATCGCCATTTCCAAGACCGAGCCCGGAGACGAGAATAATCAGGATATTTCGTCGCTGGTTGGCAAGGTGGATATTCGCCAGTTGGAAATGTATTCTCAGGATGACCCCGACGCCTACAGTTTCTCCGGCGGCCTTTGCCGCGCCAACCAGGGACTGATGGAGTTCGTGGAGATGTTCAAGGCGCCGATCAAGGTGCTGCATCCGCTGCTTACCGCCACCCAGGAGGGAAACTACAACCCCACCGAGGGCATGGGAGCGATTCCCTTCGAGGGGATCGTGCTGGCTCACTCCAACGAGAGCGAATGGCAGGCATTCCGCAACAATCGCAATAACGAAGCCTTTCTCGACCGCGTCTATATCGTCAAGGTGCCCTACTGTCTGCGGGCCTCCGAGGAGGTCAAGATCTATCGAAAGCTGCTTGAGCACTCGTCGCTCCACCAGTCCCCCTGCGCGCCGGATACGCTGCGCATGCTGGCACAGTTCACGGTGCTCTCGCGACTCAAGGAGCCGGAAAACTCCAGCGTCTACTCCAAGATGCGGGTCTATGATGGCGAGAACCTCAAGGATACCGATCCCAAGGCCAAGTCGATCCAGGAGTACCGCGATGCCGCCGGAGTGGACGAGGGCATGGACGGGCTTTCTACCCGCTTCGCCTTCAAGATTCTCTCCAAGGTGTTCAACTTCGATAGCCATGAAGTGGCAGCCAACCCGGTACACCTGCTCTACGTGCTGGAACAGCGGCTGGAGCAGGAACAGTTGCCCCGTGAGACCTTTGAGCGCTACCTGCGCTACATCAAGGAGTATCTGGCGCCGCGCTATGTGGACTTCATTGGCAAGGAGATTCAGACGGCATACCTCGAGTCCTACTCCGAATATGGCCAGAATATCTTCGATCGATACGTCACCTATGCTGATTTCTGGATCCAGGATCAGGAGTACCGCGACCCGGAGACTGGCGAGCTGTTCAACCGCCAGTCTCTCAATGAGGAATTGGAGAAGATCGAGAAGCCGGCGGGCATCTCCAATCCCAAGGATTTTCGCCACGAGGTGGTCAATTTCGTGTTGCGGGCCCGTGCCCAGAACAACGGCATGAATCCCAGCTGGCAGTCCTACGAGAAGTTGCGCGGTGTGATCGAGCAGAAGATGTTTGCCAACACCGAGGAGCTGCTGCCAGTGATCTCCTTCAATGCCAAGGCCTCCCAGGCGGACCAGAAGAAGCACGAGGATTTTGTGGCCAGAATGGTCGAGCGGGGTTACACCGAGAAGCAGGTCCGTCTGCTCTCCGAGTGGTACCTGCGGGTGCGCAAGTCGCAGTAGGCCAAGGAGGTCTTACATGACCTATTTCATCGATCGACGGGCCAACGCCAAGCACAAGAGCGCAGTCAATCGGCAGCGTTTCCTGGATCGCTACCGCACCCATATCAAGCGGTCGGTTGAGGAGGCGGTTAACCGCCGCTCCATTACCGATATGGAGCGCGGCGAGAAGGTCTCGATTCCAAGTCGAGATATTTCCGAACCCGTGTTCCAGCATGGTCCGGGCGGGAAGCGTTCGATTGTCGCTCCTGGCAACAAGGAATTTACCGAGGGGGACCGTCTGCGCCGTCCCGGCGGCGGTGGCGGTGGCGGCGCCGGGGAGGGTGGCGCCTCGGACCAGGGCGAGGGTGTGGACGAGTTTGCCTTCACACTGAGCCGCGAAGAGTTTCTTGACTTCGTCTTCGACGGCCTGGAGCTTCCCCATCTGGAGCGCAAGGCGCTGGTGGATCTCGACGAGGTGCGGCCAGTGAGGGCGGGGCTCTCCCGTGATGGCGTGCCGGCGCGGATCAATATCGTGCGCTCCATGCGTGAGGCGCATGCCCGACGCATTGCCATGCGGGCGCCTATCCGTCGTGCGCTGCGTGAGGCGCGTGAAGCCCTCGAGATCGAGGAGCGCAAGGACCCAGTGCTGCGTCATCCGGCGCGTATCAATGAGCTCAAGGCGGAGATCGAGCGCCTCGAGAAGCGTCTCGAATCGGTGCCCTTTATCGACACCTTCGACCTGCGCTACAACAATGTGATCAATCAGCCCCAGCCTTCCAGCAAGGCGGTGATGTTCTGTGTGATGGACGTCTCGGGCTCCATGACTCAGGCTCACAAGGACATTGCCAAGCGCTTCTTCCTGCTCCTTTATCTTTTTCTGGAACGCAGCTACGAGAAAGTCGAGTTGGTGTTCGTGCGCCACCACACGGCCGCCAAGGAGGTCGACGAGGAGGAGTTCTTCTACTCGCGAGAGACCGGCGGCACCATCGTCTCCAGCGCATTGACCCTGGTCGACGAGATTATCGCCAAGCGTTACCCGCCGGGACACTGGAATCTCTATGTGGCCCAGGCCTCGGACGGTGATAACTGGGACGACGACTCCGTTGCCTGTCGCGACCTGCTGATCAAGAGACTGATGCCGCGCCTGCAGTACTTTACCTACGTGGAGATCACCCCTCATGCTCACCAGGCGCTATGGGAGGAGTACGAGACGGTGACCGCCGAGTTCCCGGCGCGTTTTGCTATGCGCCAGATCGTCGAGGCCGGTGATATCTATTCGGTGTTCCGTGAGCTGTTCAAGCGACGTGCCGTCGGCGGCTAAGCGCCTGGCGTGTCGCAGAGGAGGAACCATGACCCGACGCAAGCCCATTGCCACCGGATCCGACTGGAACTTCGAGATCCTGCACGAGTTCGAGCGCGAGATTGCCCGATTGGCGGACGAGTATCACCTCGATACCTATCCCAATCAGATCGAGGTGATCACCACCGAACAGATGATGGACGCCTACGCCAGCGTGGGCATGCCGGTGGGCTATCATCACTGGTCCTTCGGCAAGCAGTTCCTGTCGGTGGAGCAGGCCTATCGGCGAGGCCAGATGGGCCTGGCGTACGAGTTGGTGATCAACTCCGATCCTTGCATCGCCTACCTGATGGAGGAGAACACTCTGATGATGCAGGTGCTGGTGATGGCCCACGCCTGCTATGGCCATAACTCATTCTTCAAGGGCAACTATCTGTTTCGCACCTGGACCGACGCAAGCTCGATTATCGACTATCTGATGTTTGCTCGGCAGTACGTCGCTGAATGCGAGGAACGCCACGGTGTCGCGGCGGTGGAGCAGCTTCTGGATGCCTGTCATGCCCTGCAGAACTACGGCGTGGATCGTTATAAGCGTCCCTCGCCGATTTCCGCCGCCGAGGAGGCGCGTCGTCAGAAGGAGCGCGAGGCGTATCTGCAGACCCAGGTCAACACCCTGTGGAGCACCATCCCAGGACGGCCTGTGTCGGATGTGCTGGCCGGCGGTCACGACGAGGAGGATCCGCTCGGGCTGCACGCCGGTGGCCGTTATCCACCGGAACCCCAGGAAAACCTGCTCTATTTCATCGAGAAGAATGCCCCTCTGCTGGCCCCCTGGCAGCGCGAAGTGGTGCGTATCGTGCGCAAGCTGGCACAGTATTTCTACCCTCAGCGTCAGACCCAGGTAATGAATGAGGGTTGGGCCACCTTCTGGCACTACACGCTGATGAACCGTCTTTATGAGGAAGGGGTGGTGGACGAAGGGCTGATGCTGGAGTTCCTGCAGTCACATACCGCCGTGGTCAATCAGCCGGCCTTCGACAGCCCGTGGTACAGCGGAATCAATCCCTATGCGTTGGGCTTTGCCATCTTCAGTGACCTCAGACGCCTTTGCGAGAACCCGACCGAGGAGGATCGCCAGTGGTTTCCCGGCGCCGCCGGCAGCGACTGGCGGGAAACCTTGGAGTTTGCCATGAAGAACTTCAAGGATGAGTCCTTTATCCAGCAGTTCCTGTCGCCCAAGGTCATTCGCGATCTCAAGCTGTTCATGGTGGTGGACGATGACCAGGAGGAGATGCTGGAGGTTTCGGCGATCCATGACGAGCGCGGTTACCGACAGGTACGCGAGGCGCTGGCGATCCAGTATGCCTTGTCGCTGCGCGAGCCCAACATTCAGGTCTATTCGGCGGATATACGCGGTGATCGTTCGTTGACGCTGCGCCATGTCCAGGACAGCCGACGCCCCTTGGCGCGCAGCGTCTATCCAGTGATCCGCCATCTGCATCAACTCTGGGGGTTCCCCGTGAGACTGGAATCAATGGAGGACGATGAGTTGGTGCGCCGCTATCAGTGGCCCCTGCCCGAGGAGGCAGTTCGGGCCTGAGACTGGCCCTGAAACGACGAAACCCGCGCCAAGG
>JBNJLE010000023.1:0-57496 GCA_051751685.1 Pseudomonadota bacterium
GCCGGGGTGACGATATCATCCGTGGCGGCAGTGGCGATGACCTGATCTTCGGCGGTACCGGGACACTTCGTCAGGTCGAGGTCGAGGTCGATGGAAACACGGAAGACGGGCTACGTATCAACGCCTCCGCTTCCCGTGACGATGGCAACAACAGGATCACCACCGGCAACGGCAACAATCTGGTCTTCGGCGGCGGTGGCGATGACATCATCATCGGTGGCGACGCCGCTGATATCATCTTCGCCGATGGAGGCCTGGTCGAGGTAGTCAAGAACTCGCCCTGGAACGTGATCTCGGCCCAGTACATCGATCTGGGCACAGGAGGTAATGATCGGGTATTCGGCGGTGACGGCGATGACGAGATCTTCGGTGGTCCCGGCGATGACATTCTCAAGGGTGGTGCCGGAAACGATACGATCTACGGCGGCAAGGGCTTCGATATCCTCTTCGGTGACGGCTCGGCCTTCGATATCAACGATGCCTTGGCGGCTGATCCGGACTTCACCTTCAATGATAACGAAACCCCGCTTGATGGTGATGACGATTTTCTTGAAGTCATCCAGTGGGCCTTCGCTGGCACCTCTCATGGTGACAACACCCTCTATGGCGGCACCGAAGACGACCTGATCTTCGGCGGCTTCGGCGACAGCATCATCGATGGCGGCAAGGGTAGCGACACAATCTTCGGGGATGGTGGAAAAGTCACATACACCGCTGACGGAATTGCTATCCGTATCGAATCCCTTGTCGACGAGTCAGATATCGATCCTGTCAGCGGCACCAATACCCTTATCGGTGGGGGTGAAGGTGGCAACATCATCTTCGGCGGTGCCGGAGTGGACGATATCCTCGGGGGCGGCGGGCCAGATCTGGTCTTCGGTGGTGCCGGCAACGACACCATCGATGGTGGCAACGGCCCTGACGTGCTCTTCGGGGACACTGGGCTGGTCGCCTACCGCAACTTCGCGGGAGCTGGCACGCATCGCCTGATCGGCGACGAGAACCCGGTGGGTATCTTCGATGAAGGCGATTTCGATGATAATACTGCCACGCTCGACGTGATCCAGACCTCGCCCAATGACGTGAATGGCGTTGATATCGTGGTCGGCGGTAACGGCGACGATATCATCCTGGGTGGCAGGGGCAATGACCATCTCTACGGTGACTGGAAAGTGACCAGCCCCCTGCCGGCGACGGCACCCCAGGGTAACGATATCCTGATCGGTGACTGGGGGCGCATCGAGTTCAATGATCGACGCGTCGCCACCATCAGGAGCCTGTTCGGTGAGGGCGGTAACGACACGATCTATGGAAACGGTGGTAATGACGTCCTGATCGGTGGCTCGGGCGACGATACCATTCACGGAGTCAACGGCGGCACTCTGGTTGGATCAGACCCTGATTACACCAGTTATATTCCAAATATAATCCAGGTTAATACTGGCAAGTATTATCAGGAGGATGAAACAATAGATGGGGTATTATACAAGCAGGGAGATCCCATCCTTGAGAATGCCACTGGCGACGATATTCTAGTCGGCGACAACGCCCTGCTGACCTTCGCCCCGGCCGTGGGTCTCCACGCAAATGGCGCCGCCCTGGTGACTTTCGGCGGCTACCTGACCCAAGTCGAGACGACCGACACGAGAAATGCGACCGGTGGAATCGATACCCTCTACGGCGATCTGGGCAGCAATATCCTGATCGGCGGCGCCGAGGGTGACTTCATCTACGGCGCCAATGGCGATGACATCATTCTGGGTGATAACGGTGTCGTTACCTTCGGCAGCCAGTCAGTGGACGGCAAGTCTTTCGTCTTCCTTGATCGAGTCGAGAGCGTGGTGACCGAAGATGATGATACCGATGGCTTTGTCGGCGGCGTCGATCACATCCTCGGTTTCACTGGCTCCGAGATCGTCCTGGGCGGCATCGCCGGCGACATTATTGACGGCCATGAAGGCGACGATATCCTGCTGGGCGATAACGGCCTGGTCAAACTGATCTCGTCCTGGGATGTGAATACCAATGCCCCCGGCGCCAGGCTCTTCCTTTCCGGCGTGGTCGAGCGCATCGTCACCACCGATACAGAGAATGCCAGCGGCGGCGTGGATACCATCAAGGGCGGTGAGGGCAACGATATCCTCCTCGGCGGTGCCCAGGGCGACTTCCTCTACGGCAATCTGGATATCCCGTTGACGGATGGCCAGATCATCGGCGACAACCTGATTCTCGGTGATAACGGCGAGTTGGTCTTTGATACGAGCAAATCCGACTGGGTCTACCTCTCAATGGTTCGCAGCTTGCTGGGTGGCGACGGCGTCGCCGCTCCTAGCGAGTACGTTGGTGGTGTGGATACCGTTGAAGCCGGGGACGGCGCGGATATCGTTATCGGCGGCATTGCCGGCGATACGCTCTATGGCCAGAAGGGCAGCGATATTCTCCTTGGTGACAATGGCCGGATAGAGCTGGTCTCCGCTGCGAACGTTGTTTCAGGTCCTGGGGTGCTGCCTTATCTGGGCGGTACTGTCTCACGCATCGTCACCACCGATACCGAGAACGCTAGCGGAGGCGCAGATGATATCTTCGGCGGCGAGGACAGCGATATCCTTCTCGGCGGCGCCGAGGGCGATACCCTCTACGGAGACCTGGATGCTCCTTTAATCAACGGCCAGGTCGTCGGCAACAACCTGATCCTGGGTGACAATGGAGAACTCCGGTTCAATAACAGCGACCTTTGGCATGTGTATCTCGAATTTGTCCAGAGCTGGCTCGGGGGCACGGACTTTAACGGTGTGCTGCTAGATAAGCCGGTTGACGACGGTGACTTTGTCGGCGGTGCTGACCTGATCTACGCGGGCGACGGCGACGATATTCTCCTCGGAGGCGAGGATAGCGACGAGATCCATGGCCAGATCGGCAACGATATTCTTCTGGGTGACAACGGTCAGCTGGACTTCGAGTCTGGCAAGTCCACGGCTGGCGATGTTATGACGCTGGGTGGTGTCCTAAGGGTTCTGCAGACCACCGACGACCACGATGATGAAGGCGGCCAGGATTTAATTTTGGGTGGTTTCGGCAACGATATCATCCTGGGAGGTGTGCTCGGCGACCTGCTGTTCGGCGAGGAGGGCAACGACATCCTTCTTGGTGACCAGGGCCGCCTTGAGTGGAACGAGAAGGAAGGCGATGCCGGTTATCGCATTCTCGACCTGGTTACTACTGCCAACCCGACCTTGGGCGGCCGCGACCTGATTGATGGTGGAGCCGATGAAGATGTGATTTTCGGCGGAACCGACAGCGACCTGCTGTTCGGCGGCGCCGGCAGTGACCTGATGTTCGGCGACCATGGAGAGCTGCTACCCCAGCAGAATACCTACGAGGGTGGCCAAGCCGAAAACTTCTTCGCCATCGATACCGGTGCTGATGATGGCGGTGCCGGCGATCTGATGTTCGGCGGTGACGGCGACGACATCATGCTCGGTCAGCAGGGCAACGATGTGATGTACGGCGGAGCCGGCGACGATGACATGATCGGTGGCCACAACGTCGAGGGTGGAATCGATGAACTGGCGGGCGATACAGCAGCCTTCGAGATGCTCGTGGGGGATCTTGGCACGGATGCCAAGGTGCGTAATGACTCCTTCAACGACCTCATGGACGGCGGTAGCGGCAGCGATGTGATGTTGGGCGACAACGGCACCATCTGGCGCACCGACGATAAAACGAGTCAGCGGCACTTTCAGCTTGTTGGCGGCGAGATGTACGCCATGCCTACCACCGCCGGAACCGAGCCTGATACCGACAGCGGCTATCCGTCACTCAATCTGGCTACCGAAGGTGGCCAGGGCACGGACCCCAACTGGTCCTTTGGACGGACCATCAGCCTGCTCGATCATGACCATGACACCCAGGATGTCATCGGCGCGAACCGTCCCTACGGCGACGATCTGATGGCCGGTGGCACGGACGGCGACATGCTGTTCGGCGGCCTGGGCGACGATGTGATCCAGGGCGATGGCAGCATCGAGATCCTGGGTGACTTCGAGCTTGGCACCTTGCTGGCCCAGTGGAATATTCTCCTGACTGGCTGGCAAGCGGATACTGATATCAGATTGGGCAGCCTTGTCACTGGCCTGGAAGGAGACGATATCACCCCCTTGCTCGATAGCGGCGAGCCCGGCCCTCACTCCATCGATCTTTACGTTAACGATGACCAAGTCACCGCTGGTGACAATCCCATCCTCTCTCTGCGCTTCAACGTCATCGAACGTGCCACTGATAGCGACGACTATATCGAGGGCAACGGCGGCAGTGACCTGATCTACGGTGGCCTTGGGCAGGACGACATCATCGGCGGCAGCTCCTCGCTGTTTGGTCTGGTTGAGAAGGACCAGCGACCCGATGGCGGCGACGAGCTCTATGGCGGTGCCGGCGAGCGGCTGGGCCGCAATGAGTTCGTGGTGGGTGACGACCTCATCGACTGGCAGGATCGCCATGGCCGCGATGCCGATGTGATCATGGGAGACAATGCCAATATCTATCGCCTGGTCGGCGCCGGTGGCCTGCCGCTGAGCTTAAACTTCGATACCACCCGCCACTTGAGTGCCGGCGAATTCTTCGAGGCTCGCCAGTTCGATCCAGATATCGATCCTGCGGACACTTGGTATGCGTTTGAAAATGGTGAACCCAACTGGATCCTGATCCAGCCGCGGGCCTTCGAACTGCTCGACTTCAAGGCCGGCGTGGGCGAGACCCGCGAGGGCAACAGCGGCGATGATCTGATCTACGGCGAGTCCGGCGATGACCTGATCCACGGCATGGCCGGCCACGACGCCATCTTTGGCGGTAGCGAGGATGATCAGATCACCGGCGGTACCGGCAATGACTGGATCAGCGGCGGTACAGGCGACGATGGCATCCTCGGTGACGACGGGCTGATCCTGCCTAGCCGCAACGGTCAGGCCGAGCCGCTCTTCGGCGTCGACGCTATTGATGAGGACGAGCTCAATAAGGTGATCAGCACGCCCGGCAATATCCAGTTGGCGGTGATCAACCAGAGTCACGAGCTGAAGCTGGCCGTACGCCTGTTTGCCTTCCCCGGCGAGGGTGGTGGCGATCTTGCGACCGAGGGCAACGACATTATCTTCGGTGGCCTGGGCAATGACTGGCTGCACGGTGGAGCCGGCGACGACGCCATCTCCGGCGCCGAGGCGCTGCCCGGCTACTACGATGGCCGCCTCAACTGGTTGTTGATTGCCCAGCAGGAGCTCTGGGAAGACGAAGGAGGGAACACGTTGGATCCCGCCCTGGTGCCCTGGTACGCCGATCGCGCGCCGATCAATACCGGCGATATCCTGCAGTACGAGGGTCGCCGACCCGGCACCGGTGAGTTCTCACTCTACGACGAGCACGACCCCTGGCGCCGCACCATGCTGGGCAGCGACGGCGAGTGGGTGAAGAATGCTGGTTGGTTTGAAGCCGATGGTATCTCCGGTGAGGCCAAGACCTATCTCGACCTGCTGATTACGCGATTGGTCGATGGTAAGACCGAGTATCTGGTCGGCCTCAATGATGATGGCGATCAGGTGGCGCTGTTTGACTTCCTGCTGAACTTCGATCCGACCGAGGGCCCGATCGATACCCGCTTTGACGGTGACCGGGCCACGGCCACAGACGGCGACGACCGCATCTTCGGCGACCTGGGCAACGATTGGCTGGTTGGTGGAACCGGCCGTGACCATATGTATGGCGGCCGCGGCGACGACATGCTCAACATGGACGACGATCACGGTTCCAACTTCGGCGATGTGTCGGGCAAGAATAGCCATCCCAAATTTGACGGCGACAATCCCCTGGGCAATAACTTGCCGGACTCTTACCAGTCCTACGCCGATATCGTCTACGGCGGCGCCGGGCGCGACCGTCTGATTCTCAATACCGGGGCGGACCGGGCCATCGACTGGGTGGGTGAGTTCAACAGCTATGTGGTGCCCTTCAGCCCCTTCGGTGCCTTCCAAATCAGCCGGTCGCTGCAGCCGCAGCTCCAGGAGTTCCTCTACGCGCTTTCCGAGAGTGACGGAGCGGACCAGTGGGCGCCGGATCATGAACGCCATGCGGAAGACCAGGGCAACGATCGGCGCATCGCCGACCTGGATGGGGCCCGCAACTATGAGCCCTATGGCGAGCTTGGCCTGGTGCTGCAGAAGGACGCCGATTGGCAGGAACAGACCGGCGCCCCGGACGACCCGCAGCCCGGCAACTTCCAGGGCAAGCGAGATGTCATGCGCCGTGAGCTCTTCCAGGGAGATGATATTGATGCCCTGGAAAGCAGCGCCTTCTCCGTGCAGTCCGGTGACTGGACCATGGGCGGGGGGCTCTATTCGGTCGCTGCCGAAGCCACTGTGGGGGCGGTGAGCATCCTGCACCTGCAGGACCAACTGCCCAACTATCTCGAGATTCTGGTCGATGTCAGCGCCGATCGGCCAAGAGGTGGCGTCAAGTCCAACGCCTATATCCTCTTCGACTATCAGGACAGCGACGACTTCAAGTTCGCCGGTATCGACATCAGCACCAACAAGCTGGTGATCGGCCAGCGGATCGCAGATGAGTGGCGTGTCCTTTCCGATACCAACTTGCAGATGCGTGGTGGCCAGATCTATGAGCTCGGGCTGATCCTCAATGGCAACCTGGCGACCCTCATCGTCGATGGCCGACACGAGATCGGTCACGCCTTCGGTACGGACCTGCTCAGCGATGGCTATCTTGCCTTGGGCTCTGACAATTCGACCAGTCAGTTTGCCAACTATCAGGTGCAGAGCCTCCCTCCGTTGACTACCTATGAGGCAACCTGGGGGTTTGATGGCGCGACCCATGGCCTCGAGGAGACTGTCGGAGCATGGCTCCTGGAAGAGGGGTGGCTGAGGGGATCAGCGACCGCTGAGCCGGCCATGCTGTTCGGCTCCCTGCCGCTGGGCGTCGCCCCTTACGCTGCTCTGGAACTCGAGGCCCGGCTGATCGCCGAGGGGCGTTCGGGTTTCGTCTATGACTACCACGACGCCGACGACTACAAGTTTGCTCTGCTTGATGTTGAGGTCGGCCAACTGCTGATGGGCTATGTGGCCGGTAAAGCAGCGCAAATCAGCGCCACCCTGGACGTGACCCTGGCCGAAGGCGAAGCCTACGACCTCAAGCTGACGCTCACCGGTGGCCAGGTTCTGGCAACCTTGGAAGTGGCCGGCGCCGAGGGCGAACCGACGATGCAGCTGGCCCACGTCTACTACAGCCAGCTCAATGCCGGTGGCTGGGGTCTGATGGTTGATGCCAACTCCGGTGGTGAATTCGCGCACTTCATGGCTCGCACCAACGATGTTGCCTACCTGCAATCCGATGAGGCCCTGACGGCGGCGCGCCCTGCCCTGGGGAATATCGTGAGCGCTGCGGTGCCGACCGAGGATGACCTCGACGCGCTGATGGCCGAGGCCTGGAAGCGGCTGAAAGCCGCCCATGGAGATCACCTGCCAGACGCAATGCCTGACATCGACCTCGAAGTGGTCGACCTCGGCGGGCTGCGCCTGGCTCAGGTGGTGCAGGAGCGCATTCTGATCGATGCCCAGGCAGCAGGCCATGGCTGGTTTATCGATGCCACTCCGGATGCCGACGGCGAGTTCACCCTCGAATCTGAAGGGACCCTGCGTGCCGGAGAGGGCAGCGATGCCCACGGCCGTATCGATCTGCTCACCGTGCTGATGCATGAGCTAGGCCACTTGGCGGGCCAGCATCATGCCGACGACGATGGCGAGCTGATGGCCGAGACCCTTGAGCCGGGCGTGCGGCTGCTGCCGGTGGCGTCAGATCATGACGAACACGGCCATGCATCGGCAGAGCCGTTCCCCGGGCAGGGGGTCGAGAAACGCAGCGAGAAGAGCAGTGGCCTGGCACTAGGGCATGAGCTGCTGCTGTTCGACCTTCGAGACGGTGTCATCAGAGGGGCGATGAGTGCGGGTGGGTCGCATCAGAGCCCGTCGGTAGCGGTCTCGGCTGACCGTGCCAGCGAACTGCCAGACCACGCCGGAGAGGTCATTACGGTTCCACCCATTGACGAAAATCCTCTGGGGGAGGATGACGACATGGAGGGATTTGACTTCGGTTCGTTGAATTCGGCGGTGCTGTCGAAGCCGCTGTCGCTGATAGGGAAGTTCAGTTCTCGACTAAGATGAATGTGAGCCGACGGTAACGGTCCGTCACTGTCGGTATGGGCACGTAAAGGCGGTTGGTGTCGAGATGCCACCGGCCCCACCTCGGAGTGACACGCAATGGAGAACACCATGACCGATACCCCGAACGAGGCGAAGGCTGCGCCGAACGGTGCCGATGCCAAGTCTTCCGCACCGAAGGTGGTGTGGGATGACTCAGGGATGAACATGTCGTATGCGAATGTGGTGAATGTAACGAGCACACGCGAGGAAGTGACTCTGTTCTTCGGCACCAACCAGACGTGGAATGCTCGGGAATCGGAGTTCAAGGTCAAGCTGCACGACCGCATTATTGTCAGTCCTTTTGCCGCCAAACGGCTGTTGACTCTGCTGAGTGCGGTAGTCGGCGAATACGAGAAGCGCTACGGCAAGCTGGATATTGCGGATCCCAGGGACAGTCGTCCCGGTGGCCAGTAGGCCGGCTGATCGACACTAAGGGCATGATCAGGGAGTGGTGCCGTCGGGAGTACACATCGTGATGGAAGGCTCAGCTGCACGTCGTCACCAAGATGCCTCAGGACATGATCGCATTGCCTTCCTCGACCAGGCGCTATGGAAGCGCCTGGCCGATGCCGATGATGAATCCACCTATCTGCAAGCGTGGCTGAGTCTCCAGAGCAGTATGATCCCCGGCTGCCGCTCCATGGTTGTGCTGTTTCACGAGGTTGAGGACGCTTTGCTGGTGCCCGTGGCCGCCTGGCCAGATGCCAGCCCTACCACCGAAAGTCTTTCCGAGGCGGTTGATGCCGCCGTGGCAACCGCCTCCGGCGCGGCAAGGCGCATTGCCATGGAGGATGGCAGTGAGGGGCGTTTTGCCCTTGCTCTGCCTGTCTTGTTTAACGCCAGATTGGAAGCCGTTGTCGCCCTGGAGGTGGCGGGCGCAGAAAAGGAGGGATTGCCCGAATTGATGCGCCGCCTGCAGTGGGGCGTCGCCTGGCTTGAGACCCTGTTATGGCGACGCCGCGCCGAAAACGAAGCTCAGCAGAGAGAGCGAGTCGAGGCGGCATTTGATCTGCTGGCTCCGGTGTTGGATGCCCGTCACCTGCGCGATGCCTGTGACAGCCTGGCAAGTGAGTTGGCAGCACGGCTTAATGCCGAGAGAGTGGCCGTGGGCCTCAACCGCCGTGGCCGTCTGAAGATTGTGTCGCTATCCCATACGGCTGTCGCCGACAATCGCATGCAGGCCATGCGCCTGCTGGCCGCGGCCATGCATGAGGCGCTGGATCAGGACGCCACGCTGATGCATCCGGCCCCAACCGGGCAGATGTTCTCGACCCTGGCCCATGCTCGGTTGCTGGAGCAATCCGGAAGCGGAGCGGTGGTCTCGGTACCCCTGGCCTGGGGGGACCAGCGTGTCGGTGTGATTCTGGTGGAGTTTTCCGAACTTGCCCCGGTGGACGATCATTTGCTGGACACCCTGGAGACCGTAGCATCCTCCGTTGCGCCGGTGCTGGATGCTCGCCGGCGCAGTGACCGCTGGCTGCTCGGCCGCGGCTGGGACAGCCTGGTAGAGGGTGCCGGTGCACTGTTCGGGCCTCGCCACCTGGGCATGAAACTGATGGCCGTCATGCTGGCAGGCCTGGTGGCTTACCTGTCGGTGGCTACCGGACCGTTTCGCATTACCAGCGATGCCCTGATCGAGGGCAGTGTGCAACGAACCCTGGCGGCTCCCTTTGATGGCTATGTCTCCCAGGCATCGGTCAGGCCCGGTGATATTGTCTTCGCTGGCCAGGTGTTGGCAGAGCTGGACGCGACAGACCGCCAGCTGGAATTGTTGCAATGGCTGAGTATGGAGCGCCAGCGCCAGCTCGAATACGAACGGGCCCTGGCCGAAGGTGATCGTTCTGCCGTGGCAGTGGCCGCTGCCCAGATTGACCAGGCCAGTGCTCAGGCCGATCTCGCTCGGGAGCAGATTCGTCGTAGTCAGCTGGTCGCCCCCTTCGATGCGTATGTCCTGAGCGGCGACCTGACGCGCTCGATTGGTGGGGCTCTGTCTGGCGGAGAACCGATGCTGGAGCTGGCGCCGTTGGATGCCTACCGCGTAGTGGTTCAGGTCGACGAGCGAGATATCGGCTATCTCGCCGAACAGCAGCAGGGTCAACTGGTGCTCTCCGCCCTGCCCGAACAGGTGCTGGAATTTCAGGTCGAGCGAATCACTCCCGTTTCCGAGCCTGGCGAGGGTAACAACCGCTTCCGAGTGGAAGGTGTGCTGCAGGATCCTGACGCGCTATTGCGGCTCCGTCCCGGCATGGAAGGGGTTGCCAAAGTCGGTGTGGATGAGCGGCGCCGAGCCTGGATCTGGAGCTATAAGATCATCGACTGGTTCCGTTTGAAGCTCTGGCGTTGGTGGCCCTGATGGCACTCGATGTCAGTCTCTACAGCCCCTGGTGGGGAGCCGTTGCCGACTCCCGTCCGCAGTTGCGCGGCCATGTTGAGTTGCACCGACACCTCTACCGAGGCCAGCCTTGGTATGTGCTTCAAGACCCCATCTCCGGGCGCTTTCACCGTTTTGGGCCGGGGGCTTATCGACTGATCTCCCAACTCGATGGTGAGCGAAGCCTCGATGAGGTCTGGCAGGATGTGGTGGCCGCACTGGGCGGCGACGCACCGACCCAGGACGAGACCATCCAGCTGCTGGGCACTCTCCACGGTGCCGATGCCTTGAGCCACGAAGGTGCCCTTCACCTGGACGCCCTGTTTGAGCGTCGTGATCGGCATCGCCGACGCCAGTGGCTGCAGCGGGTGCGCAGCCCGCTGGCGGTCCGGATCCCGTTGTTCGACCCGGACAGATTGTTGGATTGGCTCTACCCCCTGGCGCGTCCGCTGCTCAGCATGTTCGGACTGCTGCTCTGGCTGGTACTGATCATTTCGGCCGCGGTTCTGGCGGTAATGAACTGGGAAGGTCTGGCGGCAGACCTCTCTAGCCAGCTGATGTCGCTCAATAACCTGCCGCTTCTGGTGGGAGTCTTCATTCTGGTCAAGTCGGTCCATGAGCTGGGCCATGGGCTGATGGTCAAGCGCTGGGGAGGCGAGGTGCATGAGCTTGGCATCATGCTGCTGGTGTTCATGCCCGTGCCCTATGTGGATGCCTCCGCGGCAACCGCCTACCCCAGCAAGTGGCAGCGCGCGCTAGTCGGTTCCGCCGGTATCATCGTCGAGCTGATGCTGGCGGCCTTGGCCATGTTCGTCTGGCTGGAAGCCGAGAGCGGCCTGGTGAAAGCCATTGCCTTCAACGTCATGGTGGTGGGGGGGGTGTCGACCCTATTGTTCAACGGCAATCCGCTGCTGCGCTTTGATGGCTACTACGTCTTCGCTGATCTGCTTGAGATACCCAACCTGTTCACCCGTGCCAATCGCTACTTCTTCTATCTGGTGCAGCGCTACCTGTTTGGCATGCGCGAAGTTCGCTCCCCTGCGACCGCTCGGGGCGAGTCAGGCTGGCTGTTCTTCTACGCTATTGCTTCCTTCTGCTATCGCATGTTCCTGATGACCATCATTGTGATGTTCGTGGCGTCGCTGTTCTTCACCTTGGGGATCCTGTTGGCTATCTGGTCGATTATCCAGATGCTGGTGTGGCCGTTGCTCAAGGGGTTGAACTTCCTGTTCACCAGTCCTCGCCTGGAGCGTCATCGAGGACGAGCCTGGATGGCGACCGGACTTTTCATCATCGCACTGGTGGGGCCGCTGACTCTGGCACCTGTGCCATATGCCTCCATGGGGGAGGGTATTGTCTGGGTACCGGACCGGGCAGAGGTACATGCTTCCGCCAGCGGCTTCGTGGCCTCGGTGATGGCCGAGCCGGGCAAGCATGTGCAGCAGGGTGATCCTCTGATCGCTCTTGATGCCCCGCTGCTGGACGCGGAGATACGCGTCATGCAGGCACAGGTGCGTGAGCTTGAGGTTCGCCGTGCCCTGGCGGCAGTCAACGACCGGGTCCAGGAACGCATCGCGGGCGAGGAGCTGGCGCTCATGCAGGCGCGTCTCTCGGATGCCGAAAGACGACGCACTGATCTGATCGTCACCAGTCCGGTGGATGGCATCCTGGCACTGCCGGCAGCTCAGCATTTGATAGGTCGGTATCTGATCCGTGGCGAACCGGTGGCACTGATTGTCGATCCGCAGCGGCCAGTGGTACGCAGCCTGATTTCCCAGGAACGCATCGACCTGGTGATGTCTCAGACTCGGAGGGTTCTGGCGCGGCCTGCTGCTGATCCGGGCCTCGTACTGGAACTCACCGACCTTCGGCTGTCGCCGCTGGCATCGACTGAACTGCCTAGTTTGGCGCTGACCAGTGAAGGGGGCGGCAAGGTGGCGCTGGATCCGACCAGTGGCCAGCGTCCCAGTGCCATAGAGCCCTATTTCATGCTCGAGGCCAATGCCCCGGGGTTGATCGGCAACGGTAGCGTTGGAGGGCGTCTGCAGTTGCGATTCGATCATGGCAATGCGCCGCTGGGACAGCAGCTCTACCGGGCCTTGCGTCAGGTGTTCCTGGAGCGCCTGAATGTCTGATGTGCTTGCGCTCAAGACGGATTCCCACTGGCGTTCCCGAGGCTCTCCTCCTTCTGCCATTAGTACCGGCGAGCTGCCGGGGCGCTGGCTGGTGGCTTGGAACCGGCTGGTGCGACAGCTGCCCTTGGTGTCTTTCCGCCAGAAGGCGCTCCTTGTCGAGGCCTGGCAGCAGGCCGGTCGAGAATGGGAGCCGCAACGCTTGTCTCCCGTCGAACTGCAGCGCCACCTTCTCAAGGCGCTACACGAGCGCTATCTCTCATACCAAGCGGCGCTTGGAATGGCGCAGTTGCTGCGGTCTTCAGGCCTTGTCGGTTCGCTAAGCCCGGATAGGATGTCGGCGGTGTCTCTGCTGGAGCAGGCCTGGCGGCTGATGTGCGGTGACATGGTGTTGGATGCGGTGCCAGTCACTCATCATCCGGCCCTCCCCCTGGCGGTCCTCTGCGCTGCCACGGCAGGTTGGCGAGTGTTGCTGGTCACACCCGATAGCGACGAGGCAACAGCCTTGCAGGAGCGGCTGGTGGCCCTCGTTCACCCGGAATGGCCAGTCGTCTCGATACCCGAGGGCGGACGTCGCGAAGACCGTCGGCCACTCTATGCCCAGCGATTGGTCTGTGTGCCGCTGGGGGTGCTTGCCATGGACCTGCTGCATGCTAGCCGTGAATCCCGCCAGGCGGCAGCGGGGCTTCGGGGCCGAATCGCGCGTTTGGGAAGTGGTGAGGCAGCGCCAGCCGAGCTGCTTTCCGGCTCCCATACCCTGGTGTTGCTTCAAGACGCCGCTGAGCTGTTTGCTGAACGCGGTCTGGATAGCGTGGCGCTGCATGCCTCAACGCCCTTTGCCAGTCAGCGTGTTCTGGCCGAACAGGCTCTCGCGCTGGCCAAGCTGCTGCAAAGGTCAAACCATTACGACGTGACAGCCGATTTCGAGCTTCCCACTTTGACCGAGAAAGGAGAAAGGATGCTTGCTGGGCTGTGCCGCTCGCGTGGCGGCCTGCTGGCCAATCTCGAGCTCAGCCAACGCGCCGTTCGGGCCGCACTAATGGTGAGTGCCTGTTGGCGCTCGGGTGAGCACTACCAGGCCGGTCCGGGCGGTGTCGATATTCTTGATGAGCGGCTGCAACGGCTGATTGCCAGCCCAGACATCGTTCCGAGCATCAAGACCCTGCTGGAAGTGCACGCCGGCGACGAGAGCCAGCATCAGGCGCTGATAAGTCAGGCGAGGGTTCACGCCTTGCTGACGGGGTTGCCGCGAATGGGCGGATTGGGACGTTGGCTTCCTTCCCTGGCACGCGAATTGGACTGGCTGCATCATCGGCCGGTGTGGCGATTTACCAGTCAGTCTCGTGCGACCCGGCAGCTACGGCCCCTGCGCCTGGCGAGCCTCGAGGAGACCCGAGCGTGGGCTGGACAATGGCTAGACAGCTCAGCAGGCGATGACGGTAGGCTGCTGCTGGCTGCCGAGGAAGTCGTGACTTGCGTAACGCAGTCCGAGGCGTCCCCAGGGCCGAGGGTCGGCAGAAGCCTGACCCTGCGTGACACAATGCACAGCTGGCGCTACGGCGAACCGCCTGAACACCAGGTAACGCATATGGCGGTGGTATTGACCAGCGACCAATCTATCGAAGAGTGGCTGACAGTGATCAGTGAACGCTGGCCGGCACTAGATAGCTGCAGCATGGTCATCTTTCCCTCTTCGTTGGCTGGGGATGGTCTGCTAGCTAACGGGTGGAGACGCCTGATGCCTCGTCGCTGGCAGTCGCGCCGGCTGGTCAGTCGGAGAATCACTGCCAAACGGCGTCTTATCGTGCGCGATCAGGGGCTCAAGAAGATGCTGCATTTCGCCAAGGACTGACGGGACGGTGCTCTTGCGGTCAACTACCACCTGAAGGGAGCTCCACACCATGCGGACCCATCCTCGTCGCCCAGCCGCTCTCGGGATATATAGCCTGTTCATGGGTCTGGCTGCTGCCCCCTATGCCCAGGCTGACGAATTGCGTATCAGAGAATGTTTGATCGAACCCAGTGCCAGTGTGGCGATCGGGGCCCCCAGCGAAGGATTGCTCGAGGCGGTGCTGGTGGAGCGCGGCGATGTCGTCAAGCATGGCCAGCCGTTGGCTCGCCTGACGGCAGATCTGGAAGCCATTACGCTGCGTATCGCCGAGACGCGCGCCGCCAACCGCACCTCTATTGAATCCGGACGCCAGCGGGTGGAATATTTTGGTGCCCAGCATCGTCGCTCGGCCCAGCTCAGGGAGCGTGAGCTCGTGGCGGCTGAAGACTTGGAACGCACGCGTACCGAAGAGGTGCTGGCGCGTTCAGAGTTCGAGATTGCCGAACTGGAGCACCAGCTGGCCCTGCTTGAGGCTGAGCGTTCACAGATATTGCTCGCCTATCGGGAGATCAAGAGTCCGGTCGATGGCATGGTATTAATTCGTAATATGCATCCGGGCGAGTACGTCAATGAACAGTCGTCATTGATGCAAGTGGTGGCCCTGCACCCCCTGCACGTGGAGGCATTTTTGCCGATTGACCGCTTCCCCGAGGTCGAGCCGGGCATGGTGCTGACCGTGGAAACACCGCCTCCCTTCGCTGGCGCCCATGACGCCGAGGTTGTGATCGTCGACCGAGTCTTCGATGCGGCGAGCGGGACCTTTGGCATACGCCTTGCCCTCGATAATGAAGATCTGACATTGCCGGCGGGCATTCGCTGCAGTTTGCTGATGCCGCTGAAATAGTGGCCTGTTTTTTTCCGCAAGGCCGTCAGTACCCCGTCATCTCCAAGTAGCCCGTACCCAGGCGCTCGTCGCTCTCTCGATCGCGGGCGATCACTTCACCTTCCCAGTAAGGCACCGAGGTGTCCATCCAGCGCTGGGCATAGGACGCCTCGACGATCAGGTCGAGCTCTGCGGAGGGCACCTCCAGCCGCCATCGGGTGGGTACCTCGCGGCCGGCCACCGTGGCGCTGGCCAATGGCGTGAGGGTGAGTGCCTCCGGTGCCAGCGCCCGGGGCTCTCCTTCGGGGGTGATCCAGGTGCCGGAGCGGTAGTCGCTGCCGGCCTCGCCGCCGCCGCGAAGCTGAAAGGCCATCAGCCGGTGACCGTCGTCCAGATGCAGCGAGAACCAGTCCCAGCCCGCCTGCTCGGGGCCCAGCAGCTGGCTGCTCCACTCCCGATCAAGCCAACCCTGCCCGCTGACCCGATGCGACTCGCCGGCCAGTATCACCTCTCCCTCCACTCGCCAGAAAGGCTGACTGACGTAGATCGAGCCCTGGCCGTCGGCGGACTTCTGGCTGAAGCCGGCGTCGCCGTGCAGCACCAGGGGGCCCTCGGCGGTGAGCTCGAGGCGATAGCCGATTCGCGACTCGCCCTCGCCGTCGAAGGCGGTGAGGGTCAGCCGCTCGAAGGTGTCGGCATCCGGGTCGTCCGCCCGCGTGGTCAGGGTCCAGTCGTCGAGCCAGGCGCGGAAAGGCTGGGCCACGGCGCCGGCCTGGCCGGTTCTGTCACGGGTCGGGTCGGCCGAGTGGCTGCGGGCGAAGCGCTCGGCCACCGCGTGCTGCTCGCCTCGTGACACCGCCATGTGCGCCATCCACAGCTGGTCGGCCTCCCACGCGCCCGGCGCCTGGGGATCGGTCGGCGGTGCCTCATTCGGAGGCGTCTCGTTTGGAGACGCCTCGTTTGGAGGAGAGAGCGCCTGGCGGAACAGGGTCCACTGCAGGCCCATCGGCTCGCCGGTGTCGTCCTCCAGGTTGGCGGTCAGGTACCACCACTCGATGCGGTAGTCCGGATGGGCGCCGTGATCTTCCGGAAAGCGCAGCGTTGTGCCGGGGCGCGCCTGGGCGTAGCCCTCGGCGCTCTCTCCGAGGCCAGCGAAGCCTGCCCCCGAGCCTTCAGGCGGCGTATCCTCACAGCTGGCCAGCGTCAGCAGCAGGACGGGAGCCAGCAGCGCGGTGATGAGACGGGAATGAAGGGGAGCGCGGCGCATCAGGAAGCCTCCTCGGCCAGCAGGGCCCGGGGCGGCGTGCGCCACAGGCGCAGCACCGGCAGGGCCGCGGCGGCAAGCGCCACGCCCACGGCGGTGGCCAGGGTCAGGGCGATCTCGCCGGGAAAGAGATGCAGCGGTAGGCGCCAGCCGAAGGCCGCGACGTTGATTATTGCCACCAGCCCCCAGGCGATGGCGATGCCCAGCGGAATCGCCAGCAGGCCGGTGGCCAGCGCCACGCCGCCCAGCTGGGCGAGCTGCAGCTGGCCCAGCCGCGCCCGAGGCACGCCCAGTGCCCACAGCGGTGCCAGCCGGCGGCGGCGCTCCCCTGCCTGGGCGAGCAGGCTGGCCAGCAGCGCCAGGGCCGCCACGCCCAGAGTCAGGGCGTTGAGCGCGCGGGTGATGGTGAACGTCCGCTCGAAGATGCCGGTGGCGATGCGCTTCACTCCGCGCTGGTCCTGCACGCTGTCGCGGCCCAGGCCGAAGGCGGCGGCCAGTTCAACGGCCAGGGCCGCACCGTCCGCGCCTTCGGTCAGCACGACGCCCAGTGAGCCGGGCGGCGCCCCGAAGCGGTCGGCCAGGTGTGGCGCGGTCAGCAGCACCTCACCGCGGGGGTTGCCGTAGTCCGGATAGATCGCCACCACGCGCAATCGAGCCTCGCCCCCCGGTGCCTCCAGGCGCAGCCGGTCCCCCGGGGTGATGCCCTCGGCCACCGCCAGCTGCTCGTTGACGAAGACGTCGCCATCGCGCAGTGCCGCCCAGGCCGCCTCGCGCCCTTCCCGGGTGTCGGCCAGCGGCCAACTGGAGGCCAGTGTCTCGCCGGGGGTAATGCCGTAGAGCCCCACCGGCGGCTGTCGCTCCCCGGTGTGACCTGCCACGGCGTCGCCCAATTCGGTACCGCCGGGGTCGATGGCCAGTAGGCGGGTCTCGCTGCGCCGCGTGACGAGGCGTTCGGCCACCTCCGGGTGGTCGGCCAGCCAGTCGTCGATCACCGCGAACTGCTCCGCCGGCGGGCGCAGGTAGAGATCGGCCACCAGGCGTTGGTCGAGCCACTCCAGGAAGGTCAGGCGAAAGCCGCCCACCATGCTGCTCACCCCCAAGTTGGCGGAGAGCGCGACGAGCAGTGCCATCATGGCCAGCGACAGCCGTGGCAGCTGCAGCTGCAGGTCGGCCAGGGCCCACTGGGCCAGGGGGTGACGCCTTGCCAGGTGGGTCAGGCCGGCCAGAGTGACGCCCAGCAGCGGCGGCAGCCACAGGGCGCTGGCCAGCAGCAGGGCGGCCACCAGGCCGAAGCCGGCCACCAGCCCCTCGCCCGGCGGCAGGCGGGCGAGCCAGGCCGCCAGCGCCAGGCCCACAAGGGCTGCCACACTGCCCGTGGCCGCCATTAATCTCAATTGGCGCCGGAAACCGGCGCGCCAGGCCTGGGCCTGCCCCAGCCCCAGCACGCTGAGCCGCGCCGCCCGCCACAACACGCCGCTGCCGGCCAGCATCAGGCCGCCCAGCGTGACCGCCACGCCACCGGCCCAGTAGTGCCAGGGCAGACTCAGCTCGGCGCCCACCCCGGCGCCGTAGAGGCTGCCCAGGGTGGCGGCCACGTCGGGCAGCAGCGCCTGGGCCAGCCAGACGCCGCCGGCGATGCCGGCCAGGGCGCCGAGCCCTCCGAGCAACAGCAGCTCCAGTGCCAGCGCCGCCACCAGGGCGCGGCCGGAGACCCCCAGGGCGCGCAGGGTGCGCAGCATTCCCAGGCGCTGCTCCAGGGCCAGCCCCAGCGCCGCCTGGACAATAAACAGCCCCACCACCAGCGCGAGCAGGGCCAGGGCAGTAAGGTTGAGATGAAAGCTCTCGGTCAGCTGGCCCGGTGATACCAGCACGTCGGCGCGGGTCAGCGTCAGCCCCGGCGGTGCCTCGTCAAGGGCCCCGGGGCGGGCGACCAGTCGCGAGATCCGCTCGCCGCTCTCCAGCAGTTCGGCCGCGGCGGCGATATCCATCACCAGGGTATCCGGCGGCAGCGACGGGGCCAGGGTCAGCGGCGGCAGCTGCCGCCCGTCGGCCAGCTGCGGAGTGGCCCCCTCGGCGTCGCTCCTGCCCAGGCCCAAGGTGCCCAGGAGGTCCGGCGGTAGCTGGGTCTGCCAGGGGGGCGAGAGAAAGCCGGAAAGGTCACCGGCACTTCCCGCCGTGGCAAGGCCGCTATCGCCGGGCAGAGTAAGCGGGTCGATGCCGATCAGCGTCAGCCGGGTGCCATCTGGCGCCTCCAGGCTGCCCTCCAGCAGCGGCGAGACCGGCACCCCCGCCAGGCGCAGGGCCAGGAAATCGTCGCGTGTCAGCGGCTCGCCGTCACGGCGCTCCAGGCGGTCCAGGCCGGTGGAGAAGAGCGACTCGGCCCGGGCGTAGCTGTCCCGGGCCGAGGTGTTGATCGCCTGGACTCCGCTCCACAGGGCGCTGGCCACCCACAGGCCCAGCAGCAGCATCACCAGCTGCCCGGGGTGGCGTCGGTAATGGGAGAGCAGGGTGATCAGCACGACGCGCATCAGGCACTTGCCTCCGCGGCGTCGCGCGGCGCGAGCCGGCCCCGGGAGAGCACCAGGCAGCGGTCCAGGGGGGCGGCTACCCGGGGGCTGTGGGTCACCATCAGCAGTGTGCAGCCGGTCTGGCGCACCAGGCCGAGCAGCAGCGCGAGTACTTCGCCGGCGGTGGCTTCGTCCAGATTGCCCGTGGGCTCATCGGCCAGCAGCAGCGCCGGTCGTGGTGCCAGGGCCCGGCCGATGGCCAGACGCTGCTGCTGACCGCCGGAGAGCTGTTCCGGGTAGCGTCGCTCCATCCCTGTCAGGCCCAGCCGCCGGATCAGCTCCGCCGACCAGTCCGGGTCCTCCACGCCGGCCAGTCGCGCCTGCAGGCGCAGGTTGTCGAACACCGAAAGGCTTGGCACCAGATGGAACTGCTGGAACACCAGCCCCACCGCCTCTCGCCGCAGCCGGGCCCGTTCGGGTTCGCGCAGCGACGAGATTGCACCGCCGGCCAGGCGCACCTCGCCAGCATCAGGCAGGTCGAGTCCCGCGGCCAGGTGCAACAAGGTCGACTTGCCGCTGCCCGACTCGCCCATCAGCGCCAGGCTCTCGCCGCGGGCCAGCGTCAGATCGACCCCGGCAAGCACCGTCAGCGGCCCCTGGGGCGTGGCATAGGCCTTGTGGACCTGACGAAATTCCAGCATGACGAGTTCCTGTGGCGTTCACTCCCGCATGGTGGCATAGATCGTCGCCTCGCCACAGACGACTCACGGAGCAATGAAGCTCGCGCGGCGATCGGGTATAACCGAACGCTCAGATCGATGTGGCCGCAAGGCCAAGGGGACATCAAGCGTGACGGTTACCGTCTCGAGACACTTTGTCAGCGAGCTGTTCCGGGGGGTGCCGCAGCTGTCGGCCGAGCGGGCTGCACTGCTGCGCCGTGCCGGTATTTCGCCGCGGCTTCTGGAGTCGCCCCATGGGCGGGTCACCGTCGACCAGTTCGCTACCCTCTATCGCCTGCTGGTGAATGAGTGTGACGACGAAACGCCGGGTTTCTTCGCTCGCCCCTTGCGTGGCGGCACCCTCAAGCTGCTGTGTCTGAGCCTGCTGGAGGCGCCGACCCTCAAGGTGGCACTGCATCGCTACCAGCTATTCTTCCGCATCCTGCTGGACGACTTCGGCTATGCGGTCAGCCACGGCGACGATCTGGTGCGAATCGGGCTGGTGGAGATCCGGCCTCCCGCCGGCAGTCGCATCCTGGTCCACGAGCTGATGCTCAAGCTGTTGCATGGCATCGCCTCCTGGATGATTGCCCGCAAGATCCCGCCGATCATGATGGAATGCGCCTACCCTGAACCCGAGCACAGCGCTGACTACCGCTATTTCTATCCGGGACGGCTGGCCTTCGATCAGTCGCAGACCGCGATCTACTTCGACAAAGCGATTCTTGATGAGCCGATCCGCCAGACCAAGAAGCACTTGGGCGCCTTCCTGCAGCGGGCGCCGGTGGACTGGTTCTACGTCTCCTTCGAGGAGCGCCTGCTCTCCCACCGGGTGCGAGAGCACCTGAGCCGGCAGCGCGCCTATTCGGCCAGCGTGGCGGAGGTGGCCGAGGCACTGCATATGTCCGTGCGCAGTCTGTCTCGCCGCCTGGCGGGGGAGGGCACGCACTTTCAGGCGGTCAAGGATGAATGCCGCCGCGACGTCGCCGTCCAGGCCCTGACCCGCAGCGACCAGCCGCTGCCTGGCATCTCCGAGTCCCTCGGCTTCCAAGACCTGGCCTGCTTCAGCCGGGCCTTTCGAGCCTGGACCGGTGACACGCCCGCCGCCTACCGGCGGGCGCTGGCCGCACCCCGCTAGGCGTTAAAGAGAGACTCAGACCTCCTGGCGGATGCGCTTCTTGTCGAGCTTGCCGACACTGGTCTTGGGGATCTCGTCGACGCAGCGGATAGTGGACGGTAGCGCCCAGCGGTTGATGTGCCCCTCGTCGACGAAGCGCTTGAGAAAGGCCTGGATCGCCTCGCTGCTGGGCGGATTGTTGAGATCCGTGGGCACTACCAGGGCGACTGGCCGCTCGCCCCATTGCTCGTCGGCGACACCTATCACCGCGACCTCGGCCACGCCGGGGCATTGGGAGATCAGGTTCTCCAGCTCCAGGGAGGAAACCCACTCGCCGCCGGTCTTGATCACGTCCTTGATGCGATCGCGGATCTCGAGGAAGCCGCGCTCGTCGAGGGTGGCCACGTCACCGGTATGCAGCCAGCCGTCGCGCCAGAGTTCTTCGCTACGGGTCGTCTCCTTGTAATAGGCCTGGGTGAGCCAAGGCGCGCGCACCCGCACCTCACCCACACTCTCGCCATCCTGGGGTAGCGGCGTTCCACTCTCGTCCACCACCTGCAGGTGCACCAGCGGTACCGCGACGCCGGCCTTGCAGCGCCACGGCAGCTGGGTCTCGAAATCCGCCTCGGCGATATCGCAGGGCAGAATAGCAGCGGTGAGCAGCGGGCAGGTCTCGGACATGCCATAGGCGCTGCGGGTGTCGATGCCCAGCTCCCAGGCTTTTCGGGCCAGCGACTCGGTCAGAGGGCTACCTCCCACCAGTACCTTCCAGCCGGAGAGGTCGACCCGGCCGGAGGTGATCGCCTCGGCGCCGACCACCATACCCAGCAGGGTTGGCACGCAATGCGAGAAGTCGACCTTCTCGCTGACCAGCAGCTTGACCAGCATCTCCGGCTCGTAGCGCCCCGGATAGACCTGGGTAGCACCGAGCAGGGTGGCCGTGTAGGGCACCCCCCAGGCATGCACGTGAAACATGGGGGTGATCGGCATGTAGACCTTGTTCCGGTCGAGCAGCTCGAACCCCGGTGCCTGGAAGGTGCTGGCTTCGCCGAGGGTGTGCAGCACCAGCTGACGGTGGGTGAAGAACACGCCCTTTGGGTTGCCGGTGGTGCCGGTGGTGTAGAAGAGGGTGGCCACCGCGTTTTCGTCGAAGGTGGGGAAGTCGTAATGGCCCGGTTGTTCGGCCAGCAGCGCCTCGTACTCGCCCACCAACGGTAAGGGGGTATCCACCTTGCCGGCTTCGTCCTGGCACAAGAGGTAGCCATGAACAAGCGGCAGCCGTTCATGCATCGAGGCCAGCAGGGGGACAAAGTCCTGATGTACCAGCACGAAAGTATCCTCGGCGTGCTCCATGGTGTAGTGGATCTGCTCGGGAGAGAGGCGCACGTTCACGGTGTGCAGGATGGCCCCGATCATGGGCACGGCGAAGAAAGCTTCCAGGTAGCGGTGGCTGTCCCAGTCGAGGACCGCCACCACATCGCCGGCGCCCACGCCCCGAGCGTTGAGCAGGTGGGCCAGCTGATGCACCCGCTCACGGAAACGGCGGTAATCGTGGCGGCTCAGGTCGCGGTAGACAATCTGGTTGTCGCCGGCCATGCGCACGCCGGTCTCGAGCAGCTCGCCGATCAGCAGCGGCGGATTGGTGGCCGACGGCGTGGGTGGCAGGATCCGGGGATTAACAGTGGTCATGATTCTCTCCTTGGCGGCTTGGTCCTGGTCGCTGAGTGTTGATAACAAGAATCACAGGCGCTCGATCAGCAGGGCGATACCCTGGCCACCGCCGATGCACAGCGTGATCAGCCCGTAGCGGCCGCCGGTGCGCTCCAGCTCGGCCAGCGCCTTGATCGTGAGGATAGCGCCGGTGGCGCCCACCGGGTGACCCAGCCCCACGGCGCCGCCGTTGGGGTTGAGTCTCTCTGCGGGGAAATTCAGCTCGTCGGCTACCGCCATGGCCTGGGCGGCGAAGGCCTCGTTGGACTCGATAACGTCGATATCGCCGATGGAGAGGCCGGCCTGCTTCAGGCATTCACGTACGGCGGGAATCGGACCCAGCCCCATCAGATGCGGCTCGACCCCGGCGGTGGTGCCCACCAAGAACCGTGCACGAGGTGTGAGGCCGCGGCGCTCGGCCTCGTCAGCATGGGCCAGCACCAGGCTGGCCGCGCCGTCGTTGAGGCCCGAGGCATTGCCTGCGGTCACCACGCCTTCCTTCTGGAAGGCGGGCTTGAGCCGTGCCAGGTCCTCCGGGGTCACTCCCCCACGCACGTGTTCGTCCTGGTCGAAGATACGCTCGCGCTTGCCTTCGCGCACCGTCACCGGGACGATCTGCTCGGCGAAACGCCCCTCGGCGATGGCCCGCGCTGCCTTGTGGTGGCTCTCCATGGCGAAGCGATCCACCGCCTCGCGGGTGAAACCGCAGCGGCTCGCGATGTTTTCTGCGGTGCAACCCATATGGCCGCTGCCGAAGGGGTCGCTGAGGATGCCCAGCGTTAAATCGGTGATCGTGGCGTGGCCCATACGCAGGCCGGTGCGCGCCTGGGGCGGCAGCAAGTAGGCGCCGCGGCTCATGGACTCGGCGCCGCCGGCCAGGGCCAGGCGGCTGTCCCCCAGGGTGATCTGCTGAGCGGCACTGAGCAGCGCCTGCACCCCGGAGCCGCACAGGCGGTTGACGTTGAAGGCGCCAGCAGCGTCGGGGACGCCTGCTTCCCGGGCAATATGCCGCGCCAGGTAAGCGTCTTGAGGAGCGGTGGTGATGATGTGGCCGTAGACGGCATGGTCGATGGCCTCCGCCTCGACGCCGGCGCGGTTGAGGGCCTCCCTGGCGGTGAGGGTGCCAAGCTCCTGGGGAGTGAGACCGGCCAGGCTGCCGCCGAAGCCGCCAATGGCAGTGCGGGCGCTGCCCAGGATAACAACGGAATCAAGATGCATGGGATTCTCCAGTGTCAGGCCTTTCCCAACAGCGAGCGGGCGACCACTTCCTTCATGATTTCTGACGTGCCGGCATAGATGGTCTGCACTCGGGCATCCAGATAGAAGCGTGAGATGGGATATTCGCGGGTATAGCCGTAGCCGCCGAATAGCTGCAGGCAGGTATCGGCGGTGGCGCACTGCATCTCGGTGAGACGCAGCTTGAGGATCGCCGCTTCGGTGGGCCCCATGGCGTCTTGGCGATACAGCGCCATGCACTTCTCGAGATAGGCGCGGCCCATTTCGATGTCGGCCTGGACCTCAGCCAGGGTGAAACGAGTGTTCTGGAAGTCGCCCACTCGCCGGCCGAAGGCGCGACGCTCTTTCACATAGTCCAGGGTCAACGCCAGTGCCCCCTCCATCGCGCCCAGTGCCTGGGCCCCTACGCCGAGGCGCTCCCGGGGAAGCTCCTGCATCAGATAGGCGAAGCCGGCACCCTCCTCTCCAAGCAGGGCATCCTCGGGTAGTTCAATGCCGTCGAAGAAAAGTTCGGCGGTGTCACTGGCGTGCTGACCGATCTTCTTGATTGGCTTGCCCCGGGAGAAGCCGGGCAGGGTGGCGTCCACCAGGAACAAGGAGACCCCTTTGGCGCCTGCCTCCGGGTCGGTCTTGGCACAGACGATCACCAGGTCTGCCACCTGGCCGTTGGTGATGAAGATCTTGCCGCCGTCCAGCCGCCAGCCATGGCCGGTTCGCCGTGCGCGTGTCTTCATGGCGGCCAGGTCGCTGCCGGCACCCGGCTCGGTCATGGCGATGGCGCTGATGACTTCGCCGCTGGCCATGGCCGGCAACCAGCGCTGCTGCTGCGCAGGAGTGGCGATATGCAGCAGGTAGGGCATCACGATATTGGCGTGGATGTTATAGGCGCTGGCCAGGCCGCCGAAGCCGCGGCGCGAGATCTCCTCGATGACCAGCTGAGTGATGGCGAAGTCCGCGCCGGCACCGCCCAGCGGCTCCGGCATGTCGATGCCCAGTAGGCCCGCCTCGCCCAGGCGTCTCCACAGGGCGCGGGGCACCTCGCCCGCCTCTTCCCAGGATTCGTAGTAGGGTGCCACCTCCTGCTCCAGGAAGCGGCAGATCATGTCGTGGAACAGCGGGGTCAGTTCGTCCTCGGATGTGCCTAGAGTCACGCCGGTAGCTCCTTGCGCAGGTGCCGCTTGAGAATCTTGCCGGCGGTACTCTTGGGCAGGGCATCGACGAAGAGCACGCGCTTGGGCACCTTGTAGGGGGCCATGATCTTCCTGGCATGGGCGATCAGTGCTTCCTCGCTGACGACCTGACCTTCCTTGAGCACTACCACGGCGGTGATCGCTTCGATCCACTTCTCATCGGGCAGGCCGATCACCGCCACTTCCGATACGGCAGGGTGCTGGAACAACCCCTCTTCCACCTCGCGGCTGGCGACCACCACGCCGCCGGTATTGATGACGTCCTTGATGCGGTCGACGATGAAGAGATAGCCCTCCTCGTCGACGTAGCCCACGTCACCGGAGTGGAACCAGCCGCCAAGAAAGGCCTCCTCGGTCATCTCCGGCTTGTTCCAATAGCCGGTGAGCAACTGGGGTGAGCGATGGACGATCTCGCCATGCTCCCCCGGAGGGACCTCATTCATCTCGGCGTCAACGATGCGCGTCTCCACGGTCAGGATGGGGCGGCCTGCCGAAGCTGGTCTTGCGTCGTGTTCTTCCGGGCGCAGCACCGTGGCCAGTGGCGCGATCTCGCTCTGGCCGTAGCAGTTGTAGAGACCCACGCCGGGAATGCGCTGGCGCAGCTCCTCCAGCACCGGCACCGGCATGATGGAGGCACCGTAGTAGGCCTTTTTGAGCTGGCTCAGGTCGGAGCGCTCGAAGTCGGGATGGCGAAGCAGGCTGATCCACACCGTGGGCGGGGCAAAGAAGGAAGCGATGCCCTGATGGCTGATCTGGGCCAGGCAGTCGTCCGGCAGAGGCGCCTCGCGCAGGTGGACCGGCGCCCCCAGCAGCAGCGCCGGCATCAGAAAGACGTGCATTTGCGCCGAGTGGTAGAGGGGCAGGGCGGCCAGCATCGGCTCGTCACCCTTGATGTCCAGCTCCACCATGCAGGCCATGTATTCGGCGAGCAGCGCCTGATGGGTCATCATCGCCGCCTTGGGCGCGGCGGTGGTGCCGGAGGTATAGAGCAACTGGGCGAGGTGTGCCCCCTCTACGGCCCCCTCCGGCTCATGGGCGGCGCCCTGGCCGGTGGCGGAGGCCAGCACATCAAAGCCTTTGCGGCTTTCTGCGTGGAGAGTGCCCGACATCGTGAGCGCCATGCCTGCGGTGGCGGCGTCCACGTTATCGGCCAGGCTGAGATCGCTGAGCAGCCCTGTGGCACCGGACTGCTCCAGGATGTAGCGCAGCTCGTCGGCATTCAGCGCGTAGTTGACCGGCACGTGCACCAGGCCGGCGCGGGTCGCGGCCAGCCAGGCGATCACGTAGGCGTCGGAGTTCTTGCCGTAGACCGCCAGGCGTTCACCGGGCTTCAGGCCGGCGGAGAGCAGGCCGTTGGCGGCCCGGTTCACCGCCTGGTTCAGTTCGGCGTAGGTCCACCGACGGTCGTTGAAGGCCAACGCCAGTTTGCCACCGTGCTTGCGGGCGCTGCGATTGAGCGCGGCACCGATGGTGTTCTGCTGGATGCGCGATGTTGTGGTCGTCGTTTCCATCTGTCTCGTCTCCTCGTCCAATCAAGCGCCGTTAGTCACCAGATGGCACTTGCTCTCGGAGAGCGGGCGAAAGGCTTCCTCGGCGGGAATGGTGCGGACCAGCCGGAACAGGTCGTCCTCGTCGGCGGCTTCTTCCGGCGACTTCACTTCCACCAGGTACATGTCGTGCACCATGCGGCCGTCCTCGCGGATATAGCCACCCGTGGTGAAGATGTCGTTGATCGGTGTCGCCGCCATTTTTTCGCGTACTGCCTGAGACTCATCGGTGCCGATGGCGTCGACCGCCTGCAGGTAGTGCAGGGTGCTGGAGTAGAGGCCAGCGTGGACCTGAGTCGGCATGCTGCCGGTGCGCTCACGGAAGCGTTCCGCCCAGGCGCGGGCCTCCTCGTCGCGGTCATAGAACCAGGCGGTAGTGAACTGCAGGCCCTGGGCGGCTTCCAGGCCGATGCTGCGGACATCGGTACTGAACAGCACCATGCCGGCGAGAATTTGACCCGCCTGGGTGACGCCGAACTCACTGGCGGTGGTGATGGCGTTGATGGTGTCGGAGCCGGCATTGTTGAGTGCGATGACATCGGCCCCCGAGGCCTGGGCCTGGAGCATAAACGAGGAGAAGTCGTTGCTGGGGAACGGGTGGCGGGCACTGCCCACGATGGTGCCGCCGTTCTCGACGACAACGCGCTCCACATCGGCTTCCAGGGCATGGCCGAAGGAGTAGTCGGCGCTGAGCAGGTACCAGTTCAGGTTGCCTTCCCGGGTGATGGCGCTGGCGGTGCCGTTGGACATGGCCCAGGTGTCGTAGACCCAGTGGATATGGTTGGGCGAGCAGCTCTCGTTGGTGACGCCGGAGGAGACGGCGCCGTTGACCAGGCCCAGGCGGTTTTCCTCTTCCAGGAGGCGCACGGCAGCCAGGGTCACCGAAGACGCGACCAGCCCGGTGACCATGTCGACGTTCTGCTGATCGATCCAGCCGCGAACCACGCTGGAGCCAACGTCGGCACTGTTGCGGTCATCGGCGCTGAACAGCACCACGTTGGCACCGGCCACGCTGCCGCCCATGTCGTCGACGGCCATTTGAATGGCATCCAGCCCTAGCGGCCCGATGGGGTCGCGATAGACGCCTGACATGTCAGCCAGGTAGCCGATACGGATTTCATTGTCGGTAATGTCGGCCGCGCCAGCCGATGCGGCGAGGAGTAGAGAGGCAGCGAGCGTGCCCAGGGCGAACTGGCGTGTCTTGATCATGAAGAGGCCTTTGCGTTGTGGCGTTGTTGTTGTGAGTCTCTTGACGATGCAACGTCTGAAAGAGACTAGCTTTATGGTAGGAGCAAAGGCAGAACGTTAATTGACCTTTCGCGCCAGAGTTTTTGCATTTCGTGCCAATCTTGCCGGCATTTATGCCGAGAAGACACAAGAGGAAGCTAGCCTGTGGACATATTCGGCCAAGGAGGTTGTTCAAGGGTGCCGTTAACGTAAAGGGGCGCCCGAAGGCGCCCCTGTGTGCATTGGCAGAGCTTGTCGCTCAGTGGGCGTGACCATGGTCGTCGTCATGGTCATGGTCATGGTCATGGTCGTCTTCGTCATGACCGTGATCGTCATGGCCCGGCTGAGCCAGGGCGTCATGCAGGGTCTGTGCGTTGTGGCGCATCATGCCCAGCCAGGTGCTGGCCTCGCCTTCGGCAGCCAGCGCGTCGGCGAAGAGGGTGCCGGCGATGGGCAGGCCGGTCTCCTCGGCGAGCTGGTTGATGATCGCGGGGCTGGTCATGTTCTCGTGGAACAGCGCCTGGACGTTTTCGCTGCGAATCACGTCGATCAGCTGGGCCATGTTGGCGGCGCTGGGTTCCGCCTCGGTGGAGAGCCCCACCGGAGAGAGAAAGCGCAGACCGTAGGCGCTGGCGAAGTAGCCGAAGGAGTCGTGGCCGGTGATCACGCTGGTGGAGGCGGGGATCTCGGTGAGCAGCGCCCGGATGTCGGCATCGGTGGCGTCGATCTCGTTGATATAGCGCTCTGAATTTTCGTGGTAGCTCGCGGCGTTGGCCGGGTCGGCTTCGATCAAACCGTCGCGGATATTGGTCACGTAGACCTTGCCTACGACCAAGTCCTGCCAGCCGTGGGGATCATCGTCGCCGTGGTCATGGTCATCATGGTCGTCATGGTCATCGTCGCCGTGGTCGTCATGGCCGTGCTCGTCATGATCGTCGTGCTCGTCCTGGCCATGATCGTCATGGGCCATCGCCACTCGCTCGATGCCGTCGGTGGTGATGACCAGCGGGCCGGCGTAGTCGCTGGCGTCGATCAGGCGATCCATCCAGCCCTCGAACTGCAGACCGTTGAACACCACCAGATCGGCGTTGGCCAGGGCGCGAGCGTCGGTGGGGCGCGGAGAGTAGACATGAGCGTCGCTATCGGCGCCAACCAGCGAGGTAACGTCGACATGCTCGCCACCGACATTTTCGATCATGTCAGCGAGGATGCTGAAGCTGGTGACCACCTGCACGCGCTCGGCGGCGAAGGCGGCGGGCAGGGCCAGCAGGGCGGAGACGCCGAGCAGGGCGGCGGAAGCATTCATGATGCGCATGGGGCGGAGTTCCTCTGTCTTGTGAGTGAGCGTCGCGTGTCGGGGAGGTCGCATATCAGTGGGATTCTGGGGCGCCCAGGGGCGAGGCCCGGCGCTGCAGGCGCTCGCGCAGGCTGTCATGGCGGCCCAGCAGGGCCGAGAACAGGTAAGCGGTACCGGCCAGCAGGATGATCGAGGGGCCGGAGGGCAGGCTCAGGTGGTAGGAGAGCAGCAGTCCGCCGGTGCTGGCGACCAGGGCGATGGCCACGGCGATGCCGATCAGCCCTTCCAGGCGCTTGCTCCAGAAGCGTGCCGTGGTGGCCGGCAGCATCATCAGACCCACCGCCATCAGGGTGCCCAGGGTCTGAAAGCCAGCGGTGAGATTGAGCACCACCAGGCCAAGGAAGACGCCCTGAATCAGTCCGCTGTGAATCCCCTGACCGCGCAGGAACAGGGGATCCAGGCACTCCACCACCAGGATGCGGAAGATCACCGCCAGGGTGACCACGATCAGACTGCTGATGGCGGCAATCAGCACCAGGGCGGTGGTGTTCACGGCCAGGATCGAGCCAAACAGCACATGGGTCAGGTCCACGCTGCTGCCGCCCAGCGATACCAGCATCACCCCGGCGGCCAGCGAAATCAGGAAGAAGCTGGCCATGGCGGAGTCTTCGCGGTGGCCGGTCATCTGCGACACGCTACCGGCCAGCACCGCCACCAGCAGGCCAGAGAGCACGCCACCCAGGCTCATGATGGGCAGCGAGAAGCCGGCGAACAGGAACCCCAGCGCGACGCCGGGCAGGATGGCATGGGCCATGGCATCGCCGATCAGGCTCATGCCGCGCAGCATCAGGAAGACCCCCAGCGGTGGAGCGGCCAGCGACAGCGCCAGGCCCGCCACCAGGGCGCGCCGCATAAAGCCGTAGTCGAAGGGGGCAAGCAGCCAGGTGTCAAACAGTTCCAGCATGCAGAGTATCCGGGAAGGTGAGGGGCAGGCGCGGCGCGCGGGGGGGCTGGCCGGCGTAGCGGTCGAGCAGCGAGTCGGTGCTGACCCAGCGGCCGTGGCCGCCGGCCAGGAAGAGCACGTCGTCGGCCAGGCGCGAAAGTTGCTCCATGTCGTGGAGCACCACGATGATGGTGGCGCCTTGCTGTGCCATGTCGCGCAACACGTCCATCAGCACGTCCACGGTCTCGATATCAACGTTGGCGAAGGGCTCGTCGAGCAGCAGCAGTTCGGCCTCCTGCATCAGGGTGCGGCCGAGCAGGGCGCGCTGGCGCTGGCCCCCGGAGAGCTCGCCGAGTTGTCGATGGGCCAGGTGAGAGATGCCCAGGCGAGCCATGATCTCGCGGCCGCGGCGGTAGTGGGTGGCACAATACCCTTTCAGCGCTCCGTGGCTGGGCCAGCTGCCGGTCATGATCAGCTCTTCCACGCTCATCGGGAAGCTGAGGTCTAGAGCGAGCTGCTGGGGCAGCCAGGCACAGCGCTCTCTGGGCACCTGGCACGCCACTCGGCCCGCCACGGGGCGCAGCATGCCCATGATGGCGCTGATCAGGGTGCTCTTGCCGGCACCGTTGGCGCCAATCAGCGCGGTGATGGCACCATCCTGGAAGCGGCCGTCCAGATGTTCGAGCACGGTGCGTCCGCCCCGAGCGAGTTGAAGGTCCTCTAACTGCAGGCGCGACATCAGGACCACCATCCGGCGGCCCAGGAGACCGCCAGCCACAGGCCTGCCAAGGGCAGTGCTGCCGCCAGCAGCAGGCGGTGCGTTGCCGAGAGCGACATCAACGAGAAGTGGCAGGGCCCTTCCGGGCGGTGCCGGTGTGCGCGGTGTGCCATGGGAAGCCTCCATCAGAATATCGCAGGTTATAACATAACAATAGCGACCCTGGCCACCGTCTCGCCAGACTCGCGTAGAATGGCGCGATACAAAGCAAGCCGGGAGCCTGGGCGATGTCGGGATGGGGGTGGGTGCTGGTGGGGGTGGTGGTAGCGGGTACGCTGCTGCATCTGTTCCATCGGCGGCTGAGGGTCAGCCTGGCGGCGCCCCGGGTGCCGGTGGCGCAAGGGCTGGCCGACCACGGTGCAGTGGGCGAAACGGTGAGCTTCGCTACCCGGCGAGGTCGGCGGTTGGTTGGCTGGTGGCTGCCCGGCGAGGGGCGTGGCACGGTGGTGGTCGCCCATGGTTGGGGCGCCAATCGTGAGCTGATGCTGCCGATGGCGCGGCCATTGCAGGCGGCGGGCTGGAACGTGCTGCTGTTCGATATGCGCAACCACGGCGACAGCGACGCCGATACCTTCTCTTCCATGCCACGTTTCGCCGAGGACACCGAGGCCGCCCTCGCGTGGCTGCGTGCCCGCCCCGGCATGAGGGATGCCCCGGTGGCGCTGCTGGGGCATTCGGTGGGCGCCGCGGCGGCGCTGCTCGCCGCCTCGCGGCGCGACGACATCCGCGCCGTGGTCAGCCTCTCGGCCTTCGCCCATCCGGACGGCATGATGCGCCGCTGGCTGGCCGAGAAGCGGCTGCCGTTCTTCCCCCTGGGCTGGTATGTGCTGCGCTACGTGGAGTGGGTGATCGGCCACCGCTTCGACGCCATCGCCCCGGTGAATACCCTGCCGAAGGTGCGCTGCCCGGTGCTGCTGGTCCACGGTCGCGACGACCGCGTCATTCCGCCGAGCGATGCCGAACGGCTCCACGCCAGTCGCGGCGCCACGCCGGCCGTGCTGCGGCTGCTGCCCGGCGATCACGACCTCAGCCAGCATATCGAGGCGGAACTGAGCGAACTGCTGGCCTTTCTCGACGCTGCCCTGGGAGAGGCATCTTTGCAGCCCGCGTGACGGCCTAGAGCCCCAGCGCGCGGCGCATCACCTGGCGTTTTGCCGCGTCCAGACGGTCGGCCACTGCCAGCCCGACGGCCCCTGCCTGGCGCAGCGGCGACGCCCCGGTGAAGACATGGTGCAGGGTCGACATGGCAGCGATCATCGCCAGGGTCTGCGGACGTCGAGTGCGGGCATAGCCGGCCAGCAGACCCTGCCTACCGATGTCCTGGTCCTCCCAGAAGGCCGCGGTCACGCGCTCGGAGAGGTCAGCGGCATCCTGCAATCCCAGGTTCAGACCCTGGCCGGCCAGGGGATTGATAACGTGGGCCGCATCGCCCACCAGTGCCAGGCGCGGGCGCACATAGCGTTCGGCGTGGCGCCCCTGGATGGCAAAGCTGGCGCGGCCCAGCACCGCGTCTAGCCCCCCCAGCCGCTGGGGGAACGCCTCTTCGATGGCCTGACGCAGTGCCTCGTCGTCCAGCGCCTCGCGCTCGGCGGTGGCCTCCGGGCTCCCATACCACACCAGCGAGGCGTGGGGGCCGGGCAGTGGCAGCATGGCCTGGGGTCCGTCGGGGGTGAAACGCTGCCAGCTGACGTCCTGCTGGGGCAGGCAGGTGCGCACGTTGATGATCAGCGCCCGCAGGCCATAGTCCTCATCGCGGGTGGCGATGCCCGCCAGCTCGCGGATTCGCGAGCCGCCCCCGTCGGCGCCCACCACCAGCCGGGCGGCCAGCAGCCGGCCGTTGTCCAGCTCCAGCAGTGTGCGATGGCTGCCGGGCAGCCAGGCGACCGGCCCGGTGTGGCAGTGGGTCGTCACATTGGGCAGCTCGGCCAGCCGCTGCCACAGGGCGCGGCGAATCACCCGGTTCTCGACGAAGTGGCCGAAATCGGGCAGCGCCAGGTCGTCAGCGTCGAAATGCACATGGCGCCGCTCGGTCTCGTCGCTGGCCTCGATATGGCGAAACGGGCAGCGCCGCGCCTCCGGAATAAAGGGCCAGGCGCCCACCTCCTCCAGCAACTGCTGCGAGGCCAGATTCAGCGACGAGATGCGCAGATCGAAGGGGGCGTCGTCGGCAATCGCCTCGGGCGGCCCGTCGCCCTCCACCAGTGCCACCGCCATGCCGGTCTGGCCGAGGGCTGCCGCCACGGCGGCACCGACCATGCCACCGCCGACGATGATCGCGTCTAGCGTGTCATCCATTCGTTTGTCTCCTTGAGGTGATGCCTGCAGCACAGCATACCGCCTGGTGACCGGATGGCATGAACCGGCGGGTCAACTCGGCAGCCAACCACCTGCGTGATAGTGCTCCAGGCCGTCTGCTGTGTGCCGACACAGCCACAGCCATCTATTGTGTACCAGCTGCGCGACGGCTGGCTGCCGCGTCAGTACTCCTTCTATCCGCTCCCGCGGCGCATCGATCACCACCGTCAGGCGCAGCGGCTCGTGGTACCACGTCGTGCCATCGTGCAGCGACTGGTGCGGCAGGCCGATGCGCAACTGGGGCGAATTGCCTTCGATGACGCCGATATGCCCCCCTACCACCGAGTGCAGCAGTTTGTTGCCGGCGCCGTACAGCGAGGGCACCGCGACGGAGGCGTAATACTGCAGGTTGATCCAGCTGGCCACCAGCATGGGGGCGGTCATAAGGACCTCCAGGGTCTGGCCGTCGGGGTCGTGGTGCGGGTCATACTCGTGCAGGAAGACTCTCCCCTCAAGCGCAAGACCACGGCTGATCGAGCGTGGGGCCAGGAGCAGCGCGGCATTGTTGGCCAGCCCCCACTCGGGGCGCGGCTGCGACCAGTCACTGCCACGCTGCTGCAGTGCTTCAAGACGGCGTTCATCGCTGCTGGCATTGACTCCCAGCGCGATAGCGCGTTCCGCGCGTGTCGCACGACCTGCCTGCTCGAGTGTCTGTTCGAAGCGTTTCAGCAGGGGGCTGAGTCGAGCGGGCACTGCGTGGGTATCCATAAGGGTGACACGATCAGTCAACGTGCAGTGGGTGGCCGCCAGGACATGCGTGGTGGCGGGCAGGGGAACGCCGCGGGCGGCAAGCTCCCGGCGGACCTCGCTGTCATTGAGCAGACGGGCAGCCAGTTGGGCATTGACGCCGCCACCCTGGCCGCCGCAGGCACCACAGGTGAGTCCGGCGTGATGGGGATTGTTGTCACTTTGCGAGTCGTGGCCGACCAGCACCAGCAGCGGTGCCATCGTGGTCCCCAGCCCCAGGATGCCGACCAGCCCCAGGGCGAGCGCGACCCGTTCCTTCAACGCCAGCGGCTCTCCGCCGCAGGTCTGGAAAGGGCCCTCGACAGGCGCCGGTGATGGCGACGGTGTGCAACGGGCGCGACTGTCTCTCAGCAGTTTCCACCCCCAGGCCAGGCCGGTGGTCTCGACCAGCGTAAAGGTCGAAAGCGCGTGATACTTGGCGTGTCTGATACCCTGCTTGCCGGCTTCCTGCCGATAGCGGTGACGGTGCAGGGCGGCCAATGGCGGTGCCTCCTCGGTGCGATAGCGGGGCGTCAGCAGCCCCGGCACGCGGGGCAGGGCGCGCGCCGGCCCGGCGTTGACATGGGTGATCGGCATCCCGAAGAAGCCGGCGACGCCCAGCGTGTCGACCTCTGGCGCTATCCGTTCAAGGTGACGGCGCAGCCGCTCCGAACGGACATCGATACAGAAGGCCACCTGCACTTCCGCCGACGCTTGCCTTGGCGAGGGGCGAGTTGCCAGGGTGGCCGACAGGCGGCGTTGATAGCCCAGCTCATAGGCGTGCTGCCAGCACCAGAGGCTATCGCGATCGGCGGCGGATGTTGACGGCGGCTGTTCCCACTGGGCCTGCCAGAGATCGCAATGCCGCGTATCCAGCTCGGCACGCCCCAACCACTCCCAGGCCAGCACTATCACGATGAGCTCGTCAATGCCGGCGTGTTGCGAGGCGTTGGGCGTGTGCCAGGCCAGCCCCTGGCACCAGGATGCCCAGCCGTTGACGCGCAGCAGCAGGGCGTGTGTCAGTGCCTCAAGGGCATCGGGTGAAAGAGCGAGGTCGGCAAGCAGGGCGTCTCGGGCGCTCTCGGTGTCGGTGGGCAGGGCGTCGATGCGTTGCCGCAGCGTGGCTTTCAAACGCCGATCATGCCGAGTCTGGGTCCGCCACCAGCGGAAGAGTGTCTCGTCCGGGGTCGTCTCCCAGCGCTGCTGGTGGTGATCGAAGTAGCTGGCGCATAGCTCTGCCACCGGCTCGAACGCGTCGTCGGCCGCTGCGGGGGTATTATCGGCAAGCATCTCCCAGGCGCTTTTCTGCTGACGCGGCGCGGCGCGGGACTCTTCCAGCCGTGCTCTCAGTGACGCCTCGTCATGGGGCACATCGCTCATGGCAACGGCGCGGCGCAGATCCTCGGGCTGGATACGCCCGCTCGCCCAGGCCTGGCGATAGAACTCGGGCGGCATGGTCAGCGTGACGCCTGCACGCCTGGCGAGCTGTGCCTCGGCCTCCTCGATGGGCTGTGCCTTCATGCCCCACCAGGGGTTCACGGCGATCCAGCGGTCGAGGGGCCAGGTGGGGGCGATGCGCTCGGCGGCTTGGGCCATCGCCTGGCGATGCGCCTCGCGGGTACCTGATGAGGGGGCAAGGGCTATCGGGGTCATGACCACTCTCCTCTGACGGGGATGGGATTGGCAGGGGCGGTCCATGCGCGGCGCCGTGCCAGGCGATCGATGCTGCGTTCCAGCGGCAGATGGGCATAGAGCCCCTGGCGGAAGTGGATACGCAAGCGTGCCACCGTCGGATGGTGAGGGCGCAGCGTGACCAGGAGCGACAAGCTCACCAGCACGGCCACCATCGCGCCACCGAGCAGCCCTGCGCTCAGGGTCAGCGGCTCGGCGCCCCAGGGCAGGGCCGGCGATATCAAGGCATTCAGCAGCGCGTAGAGCGGAACCAGCGACAGTGCCAAGCCGGCCAGCGCCAGCTGCTGACGACGACCCAGCCCCGCGGGTAGACCGAGCAGTGACCCACCCACGGCCAACATCAGCAGCGCGCCGAGGATCGGGTTGTGACTGACCAGCGAGGGCCACCACCAGAGCACTCCGCCTGCCATACCGGCAGTCAGGCAGGCCATCATCAGGCGCTCCCGCGTCGGGGCCAGTGTCAGCCGTGAGCAGCGCGATGCGCTCACGGTGCGTCCACTGGCGAGGAAGGAGTGAGCCTTGTAGAGCGAATGGGCGAGCAGATGCATCAGCGCCAGGGTGTAAGCCCCCAGGCCGATCTCGAACAGCATGAACCCCATCTGCGCGCAGGTGGACCACGCCAGGGCATGCTTGACAGAGGCCTGGGTCAGCATGGTCAGCACCGCCACGATCGCCGTGGTGCCACCAATGGCGATCAGCATCAGGTGTCCCGGCGTGAGGCCATCGAACAGCGGATAAAGGCGCAGCCAGATGAAGCCACCCAGGTTGATGACCCCGGCATGCAGTAGCGCTGAGACCGGCGTGGGGGCTTCCATGACCTTCATCAGCCAGCCGTGAAGCGGCAACTGGGCACACTTGCACAGTGCAGCCAGTGCCAGGGCCACCGAGGCCACCTGCAACGCCAAGCTATCGCCCGAGGAGACCGCCGCTTCGGCCAGCAGAACCGGCAGTTCGAAACTGTTGTAGTGGTGATAGATCAGCCCCACCGCCGCCAGCAGGGCCACGTCGCCCAGGCGACTGACGGCAAACTTCTGCCAGGCGGCTCGCCGTGCCTCAATGCGCTCCGGATAGAGCGTCAGCAGATGATGGAGCGCTACGCTGACGCCGACCCAGGCCACCAGCATGACCAGCAGGTGATGGGTGAACACCAGCACCAGAACACTGGCCAGCACGACCAGACACCAGGGCAGGAAACGCGCTCGCCCCGGGTCTCCCTGCAGATAGCCATCGGCAAAGCGCAGCAGCACGACGCCAAGGAAGCTGATCAGCAGTGCCATCCACACCGCCAGGCCGTCCGGATAGAGGCCCAGGGGAGCAGCGGCATCCGGCAGACCTGTTTGCACGCCAAAGGCATCGGCCACCAGCAGGCCTCCGATCAGCGCACTGGCGAACATGCTGCCGACCATAAGCGCCTGGCCGATGTTCCAGCAGCGCTGCTGGCCTTGGTCGCCTGTCCGGTAAAGAGACCATCCGGCGAGGAGAAAAAGGCTGATCGGCAGCGCCAGCCAGATTGCCAGCGACGTATGGACCATCGCGTCGAGCAGGTTCGTCATCGTAGGGCTCCCTCGTGAGATGTCCGCCCTACTATGACCCGGGTCATTTGTTGCAAAAAATAGTTTATCTAGAAGGTATTGTTCTTTTAAAAAGAACAATAAGCAGGGCACACAGCGAACGACGCAGAGAACGACAATGAAGCTCAACTATCATCATCTCTACTATTTCTGGCAGGTGGCCAGGTCGGGCCATCTGACGCAAACCGCCGAGGCGCTCCACGTCTCGCAGTCCTCGCTCTCCCACCAGATCCGCCAGCTGGAGGAGCGCCTGGGACAGCGGCTGTTCCTGCGTGAGGGGCGCAAGCTGCGCCTCTCCGAGGCGGGAAGGCTGGCGTTCGACTATGCCGACACCATCTTTCGCCAGGGAGAGGAGCTGAGCGCGCTGTTCACCGAGGGCGGCCATGCCCATCGCGAGAGCATCCGGGTAGGCGCGGTGGCGACGCTCTCGCGCAATTTCCAGGAGGAGTTCCTGCGTCCGCTGCTCGATCGTGATGACATGGCGTTGAGCCTGCAGAGCGGTGGCCTGGATGACCTGCTGCGCCGCCTCTCCGCTCATCGCCTGGATGTCGTGCTCGCCAATCACGCCCTGCATGGCGACGATCAGCACCCCTGGCGCTCGCAGCGATTGGCGCGCCAACCCGTCAGCATCATCGGCGTGTCAGGCCTGGCGCCGCTGCCGGCGTTTCCCGAGGGACTGCGCGGCCGCGGCCTGATCGTGCCCGGGCCCGACAGCAGCGTGCGCCAAGCCTTCGAACAGCTGTGCGACTACCACCACCTGACGCCCACGATCATCGCCGAGGTAGACGACATGGCCATGATGCGTCTCCTGGCGCGTGACACTCTTCATCTCGCGGTAATGCCGCCCGTGGTGGTGCGCGATGAACTGCGAGCCGGCACGCTGATGGACTTTGGCATCCTGCCGGGGGTATTCGAGGAGTTCTATGCGATTACAATTCGGCGCCGCTTCGAGTCGCCGCTGCTCAAGCAGCTGCTCGCGCACTCCCGTGAGATGCGGCTCCCCTAGGCCCGGCGGCGAGATGCTACGCTTCAGGTATCTTCCCTGTCATGGACGACCCCGGCATGCCCCTTTGTCCTTCCTTCTCCTTCCGTGCGCGCTTGCTGGGTCTTGGCCTGCTGGTGGCGCTGGGGCTTTCCGGCTGCGATGCCTTCGACGGCGGCGATGCCGGCATGACGCGCCAGGGAGAGGGCTTTCCCAGCCAGGACGTTTCCGCAAAGGACGTCGCCGGCGAGGCCATGGTGCGCCAGGCCGACATCGCCGGTTCCGCCCGGGCTCCGGAGGCCGGCGCCGAGGGGGTTGAGTCGCGCGTCGAGGAGCGACGCCACTACCAGCTGCAGTTCGATACCGCCGAACCGCTGATCGCCGTTTTCCACGAAGCCCATGAGGCCTGTCTGGGCATGAGCGGCTGCCAGGTGGAGCAGGGTCGACTCAGCACCCCGCGCCAGGGCCTGACCAGCGGTACCCTGGTGATGCGCATCGACCGGGCACAGGTCGATCAGGCCGAGCCGGTGCGGCGCATCAGCGAATCCTCGGGGCTGAGCGGCGTGGAGATCACCCGCCAGGACCGCACCCAGCAGATCATCGACATCGAGGCGCGCCTGGCCCAGCAGATCGTGCTGCGCGAGCGGCTCGCCGAACTGGCCCAGGAGGGCCGCGGCTTCAGCGAACGCCGCATCCAGGACCTGCTGCAGGTAGAGCGCGAACTGGCCCGGGTGCAGGGCGAGATCGAATCGATGCAGGGTCGCCAGCGCCATCTTTCCCGGGTTACCGACAGCGTCTCGGTCACCGCCAGTTTCCAGCAGCAGCGCTGGGTGGAGCCCCACCAGTACGGCCCCCTGGCGCCCCTTTGGCGCGCTCTGGACCGCAGCGTCAGCCTGTTCTTCGAATCGGTGGGCCAGGTGATCCTGGTGGTGGTTTTCCTCACCCCCTGGCTGGTGCTTGGCATTCCCGCGCTGTGGCTGCTCACTCGGCTATGGCGCCCGGTGCGCCGGGGCATCACCCGTCTGGGCCAGCGTCGCCGTGCGCGTCGAACCCCGCGTCGCGACGACTAGGCCGTGCCTCAGAGCTGATCGAACTCCTCGGTATCCACCTCGGCCTGCTGCGCCTCGGCGTAGCGTTCGCCGACCACTTGCTCCTGGGTCAGCAGCGCATCCAGCTGCGCCACGGTGGTGGCCTTCAGGCGCAGCTCGCCGGCCGCCAGGTTCTCGCGCATGTGCGCGATGGAGCGGGTGCCGGGGATCGGCAGGATGTCATCGCCCTTGGCCCGCAGCCAGGCCAGGACCAACTGGCCGGTACTCACCTCGAACGTCCTCGCCACGGATTCGACCTCGGCCAGCAGCGCCAGGTTGTGCGGCAGCGACTCGGCGCCGAAGCGCGGCATGCTGCGGCGCATGTCGCCCTCCGCCAACCGGGTGGAGTCGGTGACGGCCCCGGCCAGGAAGCCCCGGCCCAGCGGGCTGAAGGCCACCAGGGCGGTCCCGGCCTCGCGGCACGCCTCGATCACCGCAATCTCCGGGTTACGGGTCCACAGCGAATATTCCGACTGCACCGCGGCGATGGGATGCTCGGCATGGGCTCGGCGTAGCGTGGCGGCAGAGACCTCGGAAAGCCCCACGGCGCCGATCTTGCCTTCCGCCACCAGCCGGCCCAGTTCGCCCACGCTCTCCTCGATGGCCACGTTCTTGTCCCAGCGGTGCAGGTAGTAGAGATCCAGATGGTCGGTGCCCAGGCGCGCCAGGCTTTCCTCGCACTGTCGGCGCAGGGTGGCCGGGCGGCCGTCGATCACCTTCTTGCCACGTGCCGGGTCCATGGCCATGCCGCACTTGCTGGCCAGCAGAATCTCACCCCGCTTGGTCGCCATCGCCTTGCCCACCAGCCGCTCGTTGGCGGTGGCGCCGTAGAGAGTGGCGGTATCGAAGTGGCGATAGCCCATGTCGAAGGCGGCATCCAGGGCGCGCAGCGCCTCGGCCTCGGGTACCTGCTGGCCGTAGCCATGGGAGAGGTTCATGCACCCCAGGCCGATGGCGGGGGACGCGACGGCCTGGAGACGGGAAAAAAACGTTGTCATGGGAGCTCCCTGCTAGCGCTTGTGGGCAATGAACTGCACCACGGCACCCAGGCCGGTGTGGCCGCGGCCCTCCATTACCTCGCGCTCGCACTCGCGGCTGAGCTCGATGTCGAGCTCGGCGAGGGCCTCGTTCAGCTCGGCGGCGGTGGGGGTGCGGTCCGGGGTGTCCGGGCCGCCGGTGCTGCGGGGCACCTGGTCCGGAGAGTAGGCCTCGAGGATCAGCACGCCGCCGGGTTTCAGGGCGCGGATCACCTGACGGTGCAGATGGGGGCGGCCCGCCGCCGGCACGTGGCAGAAGATCGACACCACCGCATCGAAGGCCTCAGGCAGGAACTCATGGTCGGTGAGATCGGCATTCAGCGTGGTGAGGGCCACGCCCTTCTCCTCGGCCAGCTGGGCGGCCTTGCGCAGGCCCACCGAGGAGGCATCCACCGAGGTGACCCAGTGGCCCAGCCCCGCCAGGTAGACCCCGTTGCGGCCCTCGCCATCCGCCAGGCAGAGCACCCGCTTGGGTGCCTCGCCGATCAGGCCGGCATGCTCGCGCAGGAAGTCGTTGGGTTCGGTGCCGTAGACGTAGTCGTCCGTGCTGTAACGTTCATCCCACATGAAGAATGCCTCGATTGCATAAGGTGGTGTCAGCAAAGAATAACAGCCGCCCGTCGGACACGGCCATCGCGCGGCGGGTATCCTGTGCCGCGTAATGCCGACGCCGCGGTAGGCGTGCGGCCGACCGAGCAGTGCTGCCCGGCGACAACCATACGACCCCAGGAGCGCCAGGCATGGCCACGCCTTCATTATCCCCTCTCGGGACACTTTTTTCGGGATGTCTCTCCCCGCGCTATCGGGTACTGCTGGCCGGCGTGTTCAGCCAGATCCTCTGCATCGGCGTGGCGCGCTTCGCCTATACGCCGCTGCTGCCGGTGATGCAGCAGCAGACCTGGCTCAGCGACGCCCAGGGCGGCTGGTTGGCCGCCCTCAACTACGCGGGCTACATGCTGGGCGCGCTGGTGGCGGCTTCCCTCCACAGTATCCGGCTCAAGGACACCCTCTATCGTCTCACCCTGGTACTGGCAGTGGTTTCCACCGCCGGCATGGCCCTGGCCGACAGCTTCTGGCTATGGGCGGGCATGCGCTTCGTGGCCGGCTTCTCCAGCAGTGGCGCCATGCTGCTGGCCTCGGGGCTGATCCTGCACTGGCTGATCAGCCACGGACAGCGCGGCGAGCTGGGCATCCACTTCGCCGGCTTGGGGGTGGGCATTCTGGTGGCCGCTCTGGCGGTGGAGCTGATGCTGCATCTCTCCTTCGGCTGGCAGGTCCAGTGGTGGGGCTTTACCGTGCTGGCCGCGGGGCTGCTGGTGCCCGCCTGGGGCTGGCTGCCTCGCCCCGCCAACCCGCTGGCGGGCAGCAGCGGCGGCAGTCGTCCGCCGGTTAATCCGCCGTCGCGCACTTTTATGCGGCTGATGCTGGCCGCCTACTTCTGTGCCGGCTACGGCTATGTGATCAGCGCCACCTTTATCGTTGCCATCGTGGAGCGGGAGCCGCTGCTGGCGGGCGCCGGCAACTGGACCTTCGCCCTGGTGGGGCTGGCCGCCGCGCCAGCCGTGATCGTGTGGGACCTGATCGCCCGGCGCTTTGGTTACCTCGCCGCGCTGATCAGTGCCATGGCCCTGCAGGTAGTGGGGATTGTGCTGCCGGCGCTTACCGACAATCTGGCCGGCGTGCTGATCAGCGCCGTGCTCTACGGCGGCACCTTTCTGGGCTGCGTGAGCCTGGTGCTGACCATGGCCGGCCGGCTCTACCCCCAGAGCCCCGCGCGGATGATGGGGCGCATGACCCTGGCCTACGGCGCAGCGCAGATTATCGCTCCGGCGCTGACCGGCATGCTCGCCGAGGCCACCGGCCACTACGACATCGGCCTGTGGCTGGCCGGTGGCTTCGTGGCCCTGGGCGCGCTGCTGTTGATCTGGCTGCGCGCGGTGGACCAGACCGCCCGGCGGCTGGATGCCGAGGCCAAGGGGTCGGGAGGCTGATGTCGCGTCACCGGCTGCTCTGGGATTCCATCAGCGGCGGTTGCAGATAACGAAACATGAAAGCCAGCGCCGGACCGATGCTGGCCCGCCACACTCGCCAGGTATGGCCGCCGGACAACACCTCCAGCGGCACCTGACCCGGCTGGTGTGGCGCCAGTGCCGCCTGTAGGCGACGGGCATGACCCACGGCATCGAAGACATCGCGGTTGCCGGCGCTCAGATAGAGCGGTACGACGTAATCCTGGCTGAGGTAGCTGTCGAGATGGGCGGTGTAATTGAGCCGCTGCCAGAGATCGGCGTCGAAGCGGTTGTCCGGAGTCAGGAAGGCGGCATGCTCCCGGGCGGTGGAGTTGGCCGGCGGCAGCGGGTAGTAGCTGGCCGGGCTCAAGGCCGCGGCGGCGGCGAACAGCTCGGGCCGTTCCAGGACAAAGTTGATCGTGCCGTAGCCACCGGCGGAAAGCCCGGCGATACCGCGCCATTCGCGCTTCGGCACCACCCGCCATAGGTCCTCCACGTGGGGCAGCAGGTCCTCCAGGAAGGCGGTACGGGCAGGCTCGTTACGACCGTCAACCCACCAGCTCTGGCTGCCTGGCATCACGATCACCGCTGGCGGGATGCGCCCCTGCCGGATCATGCTGTCGGCGATCTCCTTCAGGGCGCCGCGGGTCACCCAGTCACGGCTATTGCCGAAGGAGCCGTGAAGCAGGTAGACCACCGGATAGTCGAGCCCGGAGTCGTGATAGCCGTCGGGCAGATATAGGGTATAGGGGTAGTCTCGCGCCAGCACCTCGGAGTGGAAACGGTGATGGGATACCTGGCTGGCCTGCACCTGGCCGACCACCAGCAGAAACACCAGGATCGTCAGTGTGCAGCGACTGGCTGCTGGCATATGAGGCCCTCCCTGTGCGGAGATGGTTACCAGTTTCCGATAAAAGGAATGCATGCCGACTATCGTGGTCCGACCACTGGCCCGTCAAAGGTGTTCCACTCACATGCGGATGGCAGGGAATCGAAACATGCAACGAATCGAGGAAATCTACTGGCTGCGTGCCTACGGCTGCCTGGCGGTCTTCAGCTTCCATCTCCTCGATCACCTCAACCAGCGCGTGGATACCCTGTTTACCGACCTGATCCGTATCCCCACGGTGCTCGGCACCCCGATCTTTATCTTTATTTCGGTCTTCCTGTTCTCGATGCGTTACGGGCGCACCATTCCCCAAGGCTTCCTGGGCAGCCGAGTGAAGTACGTGATGATCCCCTACCTGATTTACGGTCTGGCTTATTCGATGGCAGAGTTTCTGCGCCTGCGGGCGGCCGGTGTGGATGCCAGCTTGGTGGAGACTCTGCGCGAGTACCTGCTCTATGCCGGCTGGCATGGCTACTTCCTGATCATCGCCGCCCAGTTCTACGCCTTCTACTGGCTATATTGCTGCTTGCACCTTGAGCGCTGGCTGCCTTCCACGCCGTGGCTTGTGATCGGCAGCCTGATCAGCATGGCCTGGTGGGGCTACTGGCAGTGGAGCAGCGAGCTTCCCGCGGGCTATCTGCATTGGATAGCCCCGCTGGGCTGGCTCTACCTGTTCTTCCTGGCACTGGTGCTGGTGCGCCATTACCACGATCGCCCCGAGACGCGCCCAGCCTGGCTGGTGGCGCTGGCCCGTCCACGCTGGCTTGCCGCCCTGATCGGCCTGGTGGTGGTGCTCTCGCTGCCCGGCTGGATCGAGTACTCCTCCAAGGAGGTGTGGGTGGTGCCGCTGTTCCTGCTCTTTACCCTGTGGGTGATGGGACGGCTGCGCGGCCGTCGAGCGCCGCCCCTGGTGAAACGCCTCAACGAGTTCTCCTTCGGCATCTACCTGGCACACCCGATGTTCTTCAACCTGGTGGACGTACTGGACTCCAGCCAGCACCTGCCGCTTCTGCTCTATGTGCTGGCCCTGGCCACGGTTGGCATGGCCGGCTCCATCGCCTGGAACCTGGCCGTTAACCGCTTGGCGTGGGGCGGGCTGCTGTTCGGCAAGCGGCTGCGAGTGGCCTGATACTCGATGATTCACTTGGTTACCAACGTTTACCCGAAAATTCTGAACGCGAGCCAAGGACTATCGTCACAGAAGACACACACACGCAAGGCCCCTGTGCAGGGGTAATGTTCTGGAGGTATCAATGAAACGGATGACTGCCCTGTTCTCTGCCGCCCTGCTTAGTGCTGGCCTGATGTCGGTCACTGCTCAAGCTCAGCAGGACCCCGCCGCCGCCCCCACGCAGTCCCAAGCCACGGCCCCGGCAACGGATTTTTCCGATGAGCAGCTTCAGCAGTTTGTGGAAGCTTCTGAAGAGATTGTCGTGATCTCGCAGGAATACACCGAGCGCCTGCAGACCGCCGACGATGAGGCTTCCATGCAGGAAGTGCAGATGGAAGCTAATGACAAGATGATCGAAGTGGTCGAGGACAGTGGCTTGAACGTTGATACGTTCAACGACATTGGCCAGGCCGTTCAACAGGACCCTGAGCTCATGCAACGCGTGCAGGAGATGGCTCAACAGTAAGTAGGGCCATTGCCCCTGGTTATCACGAATCGCTTATCACGATTCGTTGAGCAAATAGACGAGGAGCGAAGCATGATGACGAAGCCGTTGTTAAAGAAAGCAGGCCTGCTGAGTGTCTCGCTTGGCCTGCTTGCCAGCCCCCTGGCCTTCGCCGACATGCACGACCCGACGGCCGCCGAGAATGAGGCGGGCGATCCGATGACCACCCAGCCGGCAGACCCGGCGGCCATGCCCGCTGACCCTGCCTCCGATCCCATGGCGGATCCAGGCGCAGCGGTCGAGCCTGGCACGCCTGCCGATGAGCCTGGCTTCGGCAGCGGCACCGACCCGATGCCAACCGGTGAGGGTGCCGCCCAGCCTGATGATGAGCGTGAATGGGAGTTGCCCGACGACGAGGCGTCGCCGGCCAACTAAACAGGGCGAGAGCCCGTCTTCTTCATGGTGTTCCCTTGCGCGGCTGGCCGATGTCCCTCTTCCCCCGACATGTCCGGCCAGACCGTGTCCCTTACCCCCGCCGCTGCGGGGGTTTTTTTTGGCTGGCCGGTGGCTTCGTTGCCCTGGGCGCACTGCTGTTGATCTGGCTGCGCGCGGTGGACCAGACCGCCCGGCGGCTGGATGCCGAGGCCAAGGCGGCTCCGTCAGGGTGAGGTATGTTTTCCCGAGGCGGTGAATGGCCTGAGGCCACTTCGGCGTCGGCATTCCTTCAGATCGAATCCGGAAACCACTTTTCTTCGGCCGGCCTGGTCGGCATTCTCGCCGGGTCGTCGAAGAGTGACGGCCCAGTCTTGGCTTCGAGGAGAGAACGGTGTTCAGGGAATTCAAGGAATTTGCGGTACGCGGCAACGTGGTGGATATGGCGGTCGGCATCATCATCGGCGGGGCGTTCGGTACCATTGTCTCGAGCCTGGTTAATGACGTGCTGATGCCGCCCATCGGGCTGCTGATGGGCGGCGTCGATTTCTCCGATATCTTCCTGGTGCTCAAGGGTGAAGGGCCCTACGCCACCCTGGCCGATGCCACAGCAGCAGGGGCGGTGACCATGAACGTGGGGGTGTTCGTCAACAACGTGATCAGCTTCCTGATCGTGGCCTTCGCGGTGTTCTTGCTGGTGAAGGTCGTGAACCGCCTGCGCCGCCAGCAGGCCGAGGCACCGACTGCGCCCACCGCCCCACCCGAGGATATTTTGCTGCTACGCGAGATTCGCGACAGCCTGGCCCGACGATCCGATGAGCCGTGACTGCTCATGGGAACTGACGGATCTCTTTCCCGCGGCAAGGCGCTGATCCATCAGGACGTCATGGATCAAGGGGTCGAAGCGTTGCTCTGTCATCGCCAGAGCTCCCGGTAGAAGGTGACGCCACATTGGCCGCGCCTTGGGGCCAGGGTGTCCTGATATCTGCCATCATCTGGGTAATCACCAGACGGGCTGCCAAGGAGTTGAACCATGCGACTACAACACGCCACCTGGCAGGAGGTCGAGACCTACCTGCAGCGCGCGACGGGCATCATCCTGCCCATCGGCTCCACCGAGCAGCATGGCCCCAATGGGCTGGTCGGTACTGATGCCCTCTGTCCGGAATTGATCGCCTGGACACTGGGTGAGCGCCACGATGTTCTGGTCGGTCCTACCCAGAACCTGGGCATGGCGCAGCATCACTTGGCCTTCCCGGGCACCATCAGCCTGCGGCCCAGCACGCTGTTGGCCGTGCTGCGCGACACCATCCTGTCGCTTTCGCGGCACGGCTTCACCCATCTGTTCTTCCTTAATGGTCACGGCGGCAACATTGCCACCATCAACGCCGCCTTCGCCGAAGTGCATGCCGATCACAGCCTTCAAGGCCAGGGCAGCCCAGTCGAGCTGACGCTCCACAACTGGTTCGCCGGACGGCGCGGGCGCGAGCTGGCCGAATCGCTGTACGGGGTTGCCGAGGGCGGCCACGCCACCCCCTCTGAAGTCTCGCTTTCCTGGTTCGCATGCCCCGAGGCGGTGAAGTCAGTCTCTCTTACGCCGCGCGTGGCCCCCTTCGGTAGCGCCCAGTGTGATGCCGACGAATTCCGCCGCCGCTTTCCCGATGGCCGCATGGGCTCCGACCCGTCGCTGGCGAGCATCGAGCATGGTCAGCGCTTTCTCGAGGCCGGCGTCGCGGATGCCTGGGAGGCCTACCAGGCATTCACAGGGGTCTGACATGTCCTCTGCCACCAGCCGCTAGGGTAGCGGTTTCACTTTACCCGATTCCCCCAGAGGCACTGCTTGCAATGGCTCACCAAACCACTGCTGACGTAGGCCGCGCTGCTCGCGAAGCAGGATGTCGAGGTAATCGACCAGCGGGTGGTCAGCCGACAGGCGAGCGGCGTGGTCTTGCAGGGCCGGCTGGTAGCGCTGCTGCTCAGGTGGCAGGTGCGCGGCATTGGCGCGCTCTGCTAGGTCCTCGAGCGGGGGCAGCAGCAGATGCGTGGCGCGGCTGGCCAGCGCGATGCTCAGCCCCTTGGCGTCGAAATCGCCGAGATAGAGGTGGGGTGGGGCGCGCTTCGCCCAGGCCGCGGCCACCCTAGCGAAGGCGCCGCCGTAGTGCCTGTCGCCGCGGTAGAGCACCAGCGGGCTAGGCCAGTCGGCCAGTGCCGGAATGCTCGGCGCGAAGGCGTAGAAGCCATCGAGGTTCTCGACCTGAACCAGCGCGTCGAAGGCCTCGAGATCGAGTGAACGCCAGTCGAGGTCGAGGACGTCGCGAGGACCGCTGACGAGTCCCGGCCGCTGCTCCACGGATGCAGGAAAGCTCGCCAGAACGCGCCGATCGCGAGGTTTCTCGCGAACGCTCTTCTCTTCACGGTTACCCAGTTGCGCCTGCTCGGCGGTGGTCAGGCCGCTGAGCTCGGCCGCGATGGCGGGCTCACCCAGAGCGGCCAGGGTCTCGTCGATCCGGTCGAGCAGCTCAGGGTCGAACGCTAGACGGGCGTGGGTGAGGCGCGGGCCGAGCTCGATATCATGCGCCTGGCACCAGGCCACGACCTCGTTCACCACTTGGCTGCGGCGCTTCTCCAGGCGGGGCGTGCGACGCAGTGCCTGGCCGGCGGCGCGCAGCAAGAGGCGCGCACGTGACGAGAGGTTCATGCCCCTGTTCTCAGTGCCAGGCTGACGTCATGAATCAGTCGCAGGTGATTGAAGGGGCTGGCCTGACTTTCCTGCTGACGCAGACAAAAGGCGCGCTGCTCGCCTCGGGGCAGCCCCTGGTATTCGGCAATCACCTGGAAAAGCCAGATCTCCTCGCCCCACGTCAGCTCACCCTCCTGCAGGTACGCCAGGGCGCTGAGCCCCTCACCGCCGCGGTCCACCACCGAAAGATAGAAGCGCTCCACGTCTTCCTTGAGCGCCTGCTGGCGAGCGGCGACGAAGGCGTCTTCCTGAGGGGCGGAAGCACCGGCGGCGGTCACCGGCTCCGGGCGATGAACAGGCCGCGGCAGCCGGTGAAGCAGCTCGGTCAGCACTCGCGTATCGGGGTGGTGATCCAGGGCCGCGGCGCCAGCGGCGATCAGGGGAGTGGCGCGGTTGACCAGCGCCGGCACCTCGCTGCGCCGGGCGTAGTTGCCGGGCACGAAGCCCGGATGTTCACGCAGGAAACCGGCCATGCCGGCCACCAGGCGGCTGCGCGACTGTAGCTGACGGAAGCGTGCCATCAGCTCGACCATGCGCCGCTGCGCCTCGCGCAGGCTGGTGTAATGCTGGGTGAGCTGCTGCTGCAGGCCGCTGACCAGCAGCTTGCGCAGGGCACCATCGCTGCCCACCAACTCGATGAGCTCGTGGAAGTCGATCAGTTCCAGGCCATCGAGCAGGCGTACGATCTGCTTCTGGGCGCGCTCGTTCTCGCGAATCTTGTCACCCAGGCGGCTGACGAAGCCGAAGTCGCTGTTGAGGCGCCGCCACAGGCTGTCGATGGCGTCGGCGAAGCGGCCGTTGAGGTCATCCACCTCCTGGCGCAGGCGCAACAGCTGTTGTTCCTGGCGCCAGTACTCGCCGGCGTCTCGGGCCTCGCGGTAGCTCTGCACCAGGGTGCGCAGTAGTTCCAGGGGCTCGGCCACGTCGGCGTTGACGTGGCGCCGGGTCTCGTCGGCGAGCATCTCGGCGATCAGCTCGCGCACCTTCGGAGTGAGCTTTACCCCGCCCTGCTCATCCGGCCGCCACAGGATGCGTGCCGCCAGCAGTCGGTTAAGCGCGGTGGTGCTGAGCCCCGCCAGGGGCACCTCGTCCCGGGCGTAGCCGGCCATCAGCACCTCGGCGTGCTTGCCGAGCAGCGCCAGGCGCTCGACACCGGTACCGATCAGGCGGCTCTCCAGGGCGTGGGGGTCGCCGTCACTCACAGCAGGCTCTCCTGGCTGGCCGGAGCCTGATCATCCACGGGCAGATTCTCCTCATCGCGGATGAAGCGTACCAGGTCGATCAGGTAATCGATCTTGGCGGTGACCACGAAGTACTGGCGATCGGCATGGGGCTGGAGCAGGTAGCCGTGCTCCTTCAGACGCTTGAAGACCTGCTTGAGCTGGGCGTCCAGCTGGTCGCTCTGGGAGCCGAAGAAGGGGTCGGTGGCCAGGCGTTCGAGGCGCTCGCGCAGGCCTTGGTTGTCCTCACAGCGCGAGCTGAAGTCGGCGGGCTTGAGCACGTCGCCGGGGGAGGCCAGTCCGTCGCGTCCCAGCGTCTCCTGCACCAGCTGCAGCCACTCAAGCATCGGCAGCAGGCTGTTGACGGTGTCCGCCAGCTGGCGCGAGAGCTGCTCGCGTGCGGCCTCGTCGAGTGCTCGCCAGGCCAGGAAGTAGACGCTGCCCTCGTCGTTGGTGGCCAGGCGGCGGTTGAGTGGGCGCAGGTAGGTATCGAGCCGCTCGCGGGTCTCGTCGTCCTCGAGCCGGCGAAAGGCGCTCTCGTCGCTGACCGCGCAGATGAACTCGCCGGCCAGCAGGCGTTCGAGCAGAGGGCCCTGCTCCACCATGGAAGGCTCGATCATTGAGGGCTCGGTCATTGAGGGCTCGGTCATGAGGCGGCCTCCTCGGCGCGGGCCTGCAGGCGCTGGGCCAGGCGGCTCAATCGCGGTTCGATGCGTTTGAGGCGACGCTTGCCGGGATCGGCCTCGTCGCGGTCAATCAGATAACGGTTGTGGAACAACAGCAGCACGTCCGACTCCGGGTTGGGAAAGGCACCGACGATATGGATGCGGTTGTTGTCGCAGGCCTCGAACAGCATTTCCACGTTGTGATAGGCCAGGGTGCCGATCTCGTCGATGGGCCAGTGGATGGCCACCTCGGCCTGGCCGCGAAGCAGTCGGGTGAAGGCGAGCAGGAACTTGCACAGGATCAGGTAGGCCATGCCATGGCTAGAGGACTCCAGCAACTGGCGGTCGTTGCGGATGACCAGGTCCGTGCCGCCCTCGTTGAGGTGCAGCTCCAGGCGCAGCAGGCTCTCGAAGCTGTACTGCTGATCACTGCGCAAGAGCTCCACCACGTCGGCCAGGGCGTCGAGGTAGTCGTCACCGGGCAACGGCTGCCCCGAGTCGCGCCACTCATGGTAGCGCTGGGCGAAGCGCTTTAGCGGCTCCCAGAACCCGAGCTCGTCGATGGTCGACTGGATCTTCACCTCGGCCCGGCCGATGCCCTCGAGCCTGAGATCATCGGCCACCTCGTCGGAGAGCCGCCTGCTCTGGGCATTGATGCGCCGGTTGAGGTCGCGGAACACGGTAAAGAACTTGTCGAGGTCGTCACTGAGGTTGCGCCCCTCCTGCAGCAGCTGTTGCTGCTGGCCCTCCAGCAACTGAAGCATGTCCCGCAACACGCCGAGAAAGCGGCGGGGGCTCGAGTCATCGAGCTTGGAGCGCTCTGACTCAAGGGCGTCCTGGAAGTCGGCGCTGGCGCCCTTGATCAGCTCGGACTCGATCTTCTCGCAGCCATGGCGCAGCTCATCGAGTCGGCGGGCGTGGTCGGCCAGCCCCTGGCGAACGCGCTCGATGCGCTCATCGGCATCACCCGGGGCCTTGCCGACGGACGCCGGAGCGGGATCGAGACTCAGGGCCTTGAGCTTGGCGAGCAGCGGGGCAAGGGTCTCGACCAGCACTCTGGCCACATCGTGGCGGGCCTTCAGCGCGCTCACTGCCGTCTGATACTCGCTGCGGGCGGTACGGAATTCGGTCTTGTGCTGGTCGCGTTCGCGCTCGGCCTGCTGGTGGTCGCGGGTAAGCTCGGCTTCCTTCTCGACCAGACGCGGCTTGCGCTCGCCCCAGTCGACCCGCATGAAGCGGCGATAGGCATCCAGCTCGTCCTGTCGATCCTTGGCCTGGCGGATGCGCTGCCCCAGGTCCTCGAGGCGTGAGCGGGTCTCACGCACGGTAACCGGATCGACGCCCTGCTCGGTCAGCTCGAGGTCGAAGGCGGCCTGCAGCTCGTCGCGCTGGCGGCGATTTTCCTCCTTGTGATCGGCGAGCTGGCGGCGATGCTGAGCGATCTGCTGATCGATGCCGGCCAGCCGCCCCTGGAAGTCGGCGGTCACTTCCAGGCGTTGGGCGCGATGGCCGTCGGCCAGGGTCTCCAGGGCCTGGCGCCGCTCGTCGCGCAGCGCTTCCTGAAGGGCCTCCTGTTCCTCGAGCGCCTCACGGCAGGCGGCCTGGCGCGCCTTCTGTGCGGCGGCGTGGCGCTGCTGGCACTGGCTGCGAGCCTGCAGGGCGTAATCGACCTCCTCCGCGGCGCGGCGACGCGTGCTGCGGGCGCGATCGAGGTTCGCATCGATCTCCTGCACCCGTTGGTGGCAGGCCCGGAGCGATTTCTCGACGCCCGTCTCGGCCTCCTGGGCCTCGCCCAGCGCCGCTTCGGCGGCCGCGATCTCGGCCAATAGACCGGCCTCGTCCTGGGCGTAGTCGGGGAGCGCGATGGCGGCGAGGTCCAGCGCCAGCCCGAAGAGATCGTCGCCGGCCTCTTCGTTGAGCTGGGGCGCCAGATCGCGGCGCTCGAGGAGCTCGGGGGCGATCACCTTGCCCAGGTCCTGCTCCCAGCCCGGGCGATGATGGCGCAGGAAGTGGCGGAGGCTGCCCTGGGCGGGGTCACGCTGCATCCGTAACGCCTCGAGGTGGGCCTGGGACCGGGAGCGCTTCGCTCGCGCCAGCTCCAGGTCGCTCTCGGCGGCCTTCCGCGCCTGCTTACGCTCATCGAGCTCACTACGCACACTGTCGACGGCCGCCGCGGCGGCCTGCTGTGCCTCATGTGCCTGGTCGACCCGGTCCTGGGCTTGTTCTGCCTCGCGGGCCTCCTCCGGTGTCTGGGTGCTATGGGAAAGCTGCGCCTTGAGCTCGGAGAGCCGCGCGGTAATCTGGTCCAGCCGAGTGCGGTAGTCGTCTTCCAGGGCCTGGCGGCGGGCCTGGTAATCGGCGTCCAGGCCGCTCTCGGCCTCGCGCTGTTGATCGTGACAGGCCTCCTTCTCCTCGCCCAGCGCATCGATCAGCGCCTGGAGCTCATCGCGACGCTGCTCCAGGGAGTCGCCCAGCTCCACCAGACGTGCCTCCAGCTTGGCCTTGCTCTCCTTCACCGCCTGCTGCATCAGTTCCAGATGGTCACGCAACTGCTGTTGCTGGTCGCGCCACTGGGGCAGCGCCTTGAGGTCCTGTTCGAGGCCCGGCATGTCGGCCTCCTCGAAGGCCTCGAACTGGCGCTGAAGATCGTCGAGGTCGGCTCGCGTCTTGCTCAACTCGCTGTCGAGCTCGCTGAGCCGGTCGTTGAGCAGCAGGCTGTGCTCCTGATAGGCCGCCTCCCGGGCCTGGAAGGCACGCTGTTGGCTCTGGATCTGCGCCTCGAGATCCGCGCTATCGCGATCGGCGCGCTGGCGGTCGTCCTCGAGCTGGGGCCCCAGTTGCCCCAGCGAGGTCTCGATATCGGCGATCTCGCGATCGAGGCTCTCCAGGGCGGCCAGCGAGCGCTGAAGGGGCGCCAGGCGCATCGACTGGCGCATGTGGGCGATCCACTCCCGCGCCTTGGTGTTGCGGATCCGGGTCACCGGCAGCTCGACGCCGTCCTCCTCGAAGATCGCCGCCAGCATGGTCTTGAGGGTGTCCATCTTGCCCTCCTTGGCATGCACCGCGGAGACCAGCTTCTCCATGTGGCGGATGCGCTGCCCGGGGCGCACCAGGCTGAAGCGTGCGGCGACCTGGCGCAGCCGCAGCCCCTCCTTGCTGTTGCCTCTGGGCTGTATCCCGGTCTGGGTGAAGTCGTTCTGGATCACCGAGCGGTATTCCGAGGTGGCGCCAAGCTTGGGCGATAGCGAAACCCCCTGACGGCGCAGGCCGTTGGCCCACTGGGCGTAATCCAGGGCAGTGACGCCGCCCTCGCTCTCGATCAGGTAATCCTCGGGGCGGTAGGGGCCCCCGACGAAGCGATACTCGATGCCGCCATCACTCTTGCGGGTCAGCACCGCCTGGCAGAGGTCGCCCTCCTCGCGGCGATACTCGTAGACGAGATAGCTATTACGGTGGGGAAGATAGAAGGCATCGAACTTGAGTCGAGTCTTCGGCACCACCTTGTTGGGCTGCTCACCATAGAACACCGGGACCAGCCGCTGCAGGGTGGTCTTGCCCGAGGCGTTGGTGCCGCAGATGTTGGTGTGGCCGTCCACGCTGAGCTCCACCACCCCCTCGAGGTGGCCGTGGATCATCACGATGCGTAGCAGGTGAGCCATGTCGCGTCCTTGTTCGTTCAGGATCCATGCTGCCATAGGCGAAATCAGGATGGTGCACGAGCCGGTCAATAGGTTCAAAGGGAGTCGTCAAAGTGAATCGCCCCGGGTTTCGAAGACACCTCGAGCTACGTTCCATTCCGCCTGTTGCCGAGATAAGCGAGTTTGCCCTGCTGGGATACAGCGGTTGAACGTGATACTTGACGTTGGAAAGCGCAGCCAGCGCTACGCTGACAGTTCATGCTGAATGGCCTGAGCCACAAACTGGTTCAGGCTCTCGCCACGCGCCCTCGCTGCGTCCACAGCGTCCCGGTGCAGCTCCTCCGGCAGGCGCACCTGGAATTTACCCGAGTACGCCTTGGTGGGCTCGATTCCCTTCTCCCGGCACACCTCCAGAAAAATGCGCAGCGAGGTCCTACCCTCCTCGCGGAGCGCCTCCACACTGTCCGCATAGAAGTCTGCACTGCCATTCAGTCCGGTAAATTCCCCCCGGAACACCTCGATCTCGGGGTCGTACTGGATGATGGCCCGATAGCCATCAATGACCATGAGGTTGTTCATGGCGTTACTCCGTTTTCATCCAACCATTTGCGAATGCTCGCCACAGCACCCTTGTCGGTACCAGGCGATGGATGAGGGCGATGGAAGACCCTCACCTCCTCAAACAGCACCACCGAAATTCGTGAACCTTCGCGTTCTTCAACCTCGGCACCAAGTGCCTTGAAGAGCGATTCGATATCACCCCAAGGGATAGACCCTGGGACCGGCCGGCTGAAGATAGCAGCGAGAGTCCGCTCATTCTTTCGCTTCATTTTAGTACCAAATTATGATACTGCAGTAGCATATTCTATTCACTGCCCAGTTTTCGTCGAGGTTCTCATTCCCGTTCGTCGTCTATCCGCCAGACCTGCTTGAGCCGGTTCACGGTATGGGACCACTTGGGCGTGGTGGGCTTGCAGACGGTGTTCTGGTTGCCGAAGAGGCCGACCTCACTGAAAGCTTGATCGCGGCTGACGGTGTGCAGCCAGCGCACCGGGACCAGGTACTCGGCCTCGTCGTCATCCTTGGCAGAGTCGATCTGCGGGTAACCTTCGATCAGCGTCATCTCCGGGAGGGTCCTCGGTCCCTCCGGGGTGTCGAAGCGGTATTCGTCGGCGCGGCAGCGCTCGCCGATCACCTCGCCGACGCCCACGTAGCCGGTCTTGGGGATATAGACCCAGACGCGATCGCCCTCCGAGAGCATGGCGAGGGTCTTGGAGTACCAGGCCGCACCCCCGCCGCAGATAAAGCCGAGGCGTCGGGCGTCTTCCCAGGGGTAGTCGGGGCCGAAAGAAGCATAGAACTCGCCGTTCCAGGGCTCCTTCTTCGCCTTGCGGGCAATGGGCGGGGTGGGCTCGTCCGGGTCGATCATCCAGGCGCGGCTGAGGTAGCGGTTGCCGTCGTCCTCGAAGGCGGCGAAGAACATGGCGTTGATCGACAGCTGGGCGTGCTCATTGAGGTAGGTGATGATGCGCTCGCTGCTGGCATCGAGCCGGGTGGCGACCACCACCAGTTGGTGCTCCTGGTTGAGTTGGATGCCATCCAGCGGGATGCCGAATTTGGCCTCGAAGGCCTCGCCCAGCGTGGCATGAGGCCGCCCGTAGCGCTCGGTAAAATCCCGATAGATATCGATCAGCTGGTAGTCGGCCAGGGTGACCACCCAGGAGGCGTAGTCGATGGCCTGAGCCACTACGTCGCGCGGGGTCTTGTCGCGCTTGAGCTCGATGATGATCACCGTGCCGTTGGCGTCGATGGCCAGCAGATCGACCAGCTTGTCGAAGGCGGTGCGCACCTGGCGGCCGATCAGCAGCCAGTCCCGATTGAGGATCGCGACATCCTGCATGATCTGCTCTTCCAGCAGCCCCTCGTCGGCCAGCCCGGCGGCGCGCAGTTTGCGCGGTGGCTCACCGGCACTGCCCGCCAGCTTCCAGATGCCTTGTTCGATGGCCATAACCGTTTCCTTATACTTAAGGGCTATATATCTCTTTTTGCGGTAGCCCTCGGCGCTCTCTATAATGCTTCTTAACACGGCCCCGATCGGTGGATCCGCTCTGCGGTGAAGCTGCTGAGGGGTTTTTTAATGCCCGCTCGTTGGCTGCTCTGGCCACGTCCACTGCTCCCATCCTTCGATGACGCCCATTCCGTGCAGATCGAGCCCAACATGGGCAAGATCGGGAAACGCCTGCAGCAAGTGCTTGAGACGCTGCCACCAGCTTGAGCTGGGGTTAATGGTGGTCAAAAGGTGCAGGATCACGCATAGCAAGACGAAGACGCGAGCCAGCACGTGCTCACGGCCAGGCTGCCAGGCGCTCTCGAAGAGAGGAACGTCCCCACTGTCCGGTTTCCTGGGCTGATCCACCATGTTGCGGTTCCACAGCCGGCTATGGTGGGCACAGACGTTGCGGAGGTAGTTGAGGCTGCGCAGCCAGGAGGCGAGCACTCGACCATCTCGAATGCCGTAGCGGGCGGAAATTCGATCTTGGTCGTCCTGGCGCATCCCGTCGTAGAGCGTAGATAGGGTGCCGAAGTCCCACACCTCGCAGGCGATCCAGATGGGGAGCGGCAGCCCATACTTCTCCTTGTTATGGCGAATGAACTCCTCTTTGGACCGGTTGATCATCACTGCCTGCTTCTGTAGCCATGCCTGGTGATCGGTAATGCCCGTCTGCTGATTGACCTCCTGGGCGAAGGCTTCGAAGAGGCAGTCAGGGTCCAGGTAGGAAAAGGGGCCGTATTCGCCGAGGGTGTGGGAGATATCGACCCGGAACGCCACCTCGATTCTTTCCAGTGCGTCCATCACCAGTAGGCGCAGCTGCTTGTCGAAGACATACAGCGCGACGGCATCCCGGAAGGTGGCCCCGGGCTTGAACTCATCCAACGCGATACGTTCAACGCGGCCATTCCTGGCCTTTTTCCCGGTTCGCCGGCGGGGCCAGACACAGCAGGCCTCACTGCGCTGGCGAAAGGGAAACCAGTAGCCGCTCAGTCGGTAGTAACCGATGCGCTGCAAGTAGTCGAGGGCCTTCTCGTCGTCGGTGACGGAAAGCCCCCGCAACTTGAGGGTTTCCAACTGGTCGCGGTAGCTGAGCCAAGGTTTGTTATATCGCACTCCGGGACTCCCTGCTGTGGTCGACATCTTCTATGATACCGCCTGCTCCACCACCGCCTCGGCCAGATGAGTGCGGGTCTCGCCGGCCTCGCCCAGGCGGGCCTTGAGCTGGTCGCTGAGGGCCATCAGCTCGTCGACTTTTTCGACGATGCGGTGCTGTTCGCGCTTCGGAGGAAGCGGCATGATGATTTTTCCAATCTGACCGGTAGATATGTGCGGCACCCCGTTGCTTCTTCCAGGGTCAATTGAGCCAGTGAACATGGCGGAGTTTAGCCAGTGCTCTAAGTAACGGGTGATAACTGTATCTGAAAATGGTTGGAAGCGAGCAACACGCTGAAGTAAAAGGCAGGGGAGGTCCCGTTCTTTTATGATAGAGTATTTTAATCCACTGCTAATTAACGGTCGGTCGAGTGATATGACAAGGTCACCGCTGCACAGGGAAAATCGCTTGTAGTCACTCGCCATATATTCTGGAATTCGCGCGCATTCGGCCCAGTCAATCTCTCCATGTGAAATGTTTATGTTCCTGAGAAGTTTTATTCCATCTGGGTTGAACCATTCGCTCTTGAAGGCATATCCATTCTGAAGCTCATATGCTTGTGCCACCCGTATGAACGCCCAGCCTTCCGGCAGCGCAAACGGCTTCTCCTCCTCCGTAATCAC
>JBNJLE010000024.1:0-50133 GCA_051751685.1 Pseudomonadota bacterium
ATCGTCGGAATGACCGGTCACGTTCGCCGGAATACGCAACTTTTGGCGATGCATTAGCGACGACGCGAAGAACAGCCCGCTGAAACGCACGCCCTACGATGTTCTGACGGGCAACTGGGGGCTGGAGAACAACCCCATGTATTACGCTATGGACGCTCTCTCGCATGTGGCTTCGCCTTATCAGATTAATCCTATGAATATCAATCCTTTGCGCGACTTGGTGGAGAAGGTCATCGATTTCGACAAAGTGCGTAGTTGCAATGCTTTTAAACTCTTTATCTCTGCCACCAATGTGGAGAACGGAAATGTCAAGGTTTTTCCTCGCGAAGAGTTGACGGTGGATGTGTTGATGGCCTCGGCCTGTCTACCGTATCTCTATCAGGCAGTCGAGATCGACGGCGTGCCATATTGGGATGGTGGCTACGTGGGAAATCCGACGCTGTTTCCCTTTCACGGCGTGACCGGTACAGACGACATCGTGGTGATCCAGATCAATCCGATCGAGCGCAAGGGCACACCGAAGACTCCCCAAGAGATACAGAACCGGATGAACGAGATCAGTTTCAACGACAGCCTGATCAAGGAACTGCGCGGGATTGACTTCGTCGACCGATTGATTCGGCAGGGTAAGCTCACGACCGATGAATACCGTCAGGTTCGGGTGCATGTCGTGGAAAATCAGGCGGAGTTAAAACCGTTGAGCGCTTCATCGAAGATGAATCTCGAGTGGGCATTTTTGACTAAGCTGCGCGATCTCGGCCGAGACACCGCCACACGCTGGCTGGACGATAACTTTGCATTAATCGGCGAGCGTTCGAGTGTCGATCTTCGCCAGATCTTCCAGGGAATCGGCGCCCAACATCAGGGTTAAATATAATCTTTCTTAATCAACCGTAAACTACCCATCATTTGGTTTTAGGCTGATATCCAGTTTGCGCCTTGAGGGCCCCGTCGGCGATGTAGATCAGCTTCTGCATCGCCGCCGCAAAATTTTTGCCGTTTCCTGTCAAACGTTCGTAGAGCGCCGATATATCTGGATTCCTCCTCAGCCATATGCCGATTGTCATGTACAGGCTCTGACGCAGTTTAGGATTGCCATTTTTCGTTAGGCGGGGCCCCCACGCATGATGCTGTCCGATTTCTAACGGTCACTAGTCCCGGGGCCGTTTGTGGCGGCGACCTCATGGACGGCTCAGGTATGGCGCCGTCAGTTTCTGAAGTTCCGAGTGACTGCGCAGTCGGCCCCGGAGATCGGTGTCGCAATCTTACAGGACCCCCAGTGTGTCGTTGTCGGTAGAGCATGAATCTAGGCGGATCCGAACACTGGCCTGATGCTCTCGTCTAGGCGACTTATCAGATGCGAAATCCAGGTATCGGCGTTCTCGGCCGGGCCGGCGTTTCCCTCGCATAGCAGGCCAACCAGCATGTCACCGAGTCGGTCAGCGAGGAGATCATGTCAACACCAATGAAGGATTTCTGCATTTCATTAATTCAGATTGTCAGGTTTTTATCAGTGCTCTCAACGGAATAGATCCAGAGCACATTTCAGCCAGCTCAGCTGATGGTGTCATCGGTTCAGATAGTCCTCCTGCCTTGCACGAACCAGCTTCATAAACAGTACCCGATAAAACAGGCTTCGGCTCCTTTTTCGGCCAGGGCCACGGCGAGATGGATCTTCCCAATGCCAGGCGGGCCTGCGACGGTTTCAGGCCCCTCACCATCAGAATCATAGCCTGATGGCCAATGTATGAGATGTCTCGTTCCCAAGTATGAAATGGAGGGGTTTTGCCTCCGTTCGGACTCAAATTTGATATAGATCAACCTAATTTCTCTGATCTATCCTTCACTATGGCCCCCGACAGGACGCCAGCACACTGCATCCAAAGGGTTGCTTCATGTCTCGTCTTGATCGTCCCGACCAAGCCACCGCATTGGTGCACCAGGAGTTATTTGCCTTGGCCACCGACCACGGGCGCCAGGAGATGTACCGCTATTCCTCCTGGAGGGGATTGAGGCCTATGACGGGGAGTGGCGCGGAGGACGTCCATCTGGCCTCGCGACCCTGGCCGAGGAGGGGGCGGGCGCCAGGCAGTTACATTTCATTTCCGGCTGACGGCAAGCTGCGCCGCCTGGGAGGACATCGGATGTCGTTCGGGGGTAGCGCGAAGCGATTGATGTATTGACCATGATTTTCTGCACGGTGAAGTGCCAGCGGCTCAATGAAAGAGCTTGCTGCCCATCATCTGCCGCACGCCGACACGCACCGGCTTCGTTATCGACCACATCCACTATTACGCCGAGGCCAAACCGTGAATCACAAAGAGCGACCGCTGTCTGGGTGCTATTGAGCAGACGGAAGCAACGTAATGATCTACCTTGAATGATGCTGTCCACAGCGGATTTTCTCAGCGGGCAGCATCATGCGCCATACTATACAGGCAAGGAGGCTATATGCCGACATCTTCAAATAGTGGCAAGCGTCTGACCCACTTGAAAAATTTCGGAACTGACCCCGGGTTGTTGCATGCGGACATCTATATTCCCAAGAACTTCCCGAAGAACGGGCCGCTTGTCGTCGTACTACACGGCAGCACCCAGTCGGCGGAGAGCTATGATCACGGATCAGGTTGGTCTACCCTCGCCGACGAATGCGGTATAGCGCTCCTGTATCCGGAGCAAAGAAAAACCAACAACCTCCTTGGGAGTTTCAACTGGTTCAAGTCTGGGGACACCGAACGCGGCGGCGGTGAACCACTCTCTATTCGTCATATGATCCAGCAGGTCGTTGATGATCACGACATCGATCCGTCGCGCGTCTTCATCACGGGGTTGTCCTCGGGTGGCGCCATGACATCTGTGATGCTGGCGACCTATCCGGAGGTGTTCGCGGGTGGCGCGATTATCGCCGGACTCCCCTACGGCAGCGCAGACAACATGATGGAGGCGGTCGTTCGCATGAAGGGATATGGCGGACCGTCAGATAGCAAGCTCGACTCGCTTGTGCGCGATGCCTCGACATTCGACGGCCCTTGGCCAACGATCTCGGTCTGGCATGGCGGCAGCGATTCGACCGTCGACAATTCCAACGCTGATTCCATCGTCCGGCAGTGGCAGAAGATACACCAGGTCGAAGGACCACCGACACGGGACGAGGAGGTCGACGGTTTTCCCCGAAAGGTCTGGTGCAACGCGGAAGGGCGGGAGGTGATCGAGGAATACATCATCAAGGGAATGGGCCACGGCACGCCGATCATGGCCGGGGGGGGCGAGGGCCTCGGGGAAGAAGACAAATTTATGCTGGAAGTCGGCATTTCTTCGACCCGCCGTATAGCGCATTTCTGGGGCCTTACGTAGTAAAGGCACTGTGGTCGGGCGTCTCCCGCGAGCACCCAGGATCAACACCATCACCGCTTAGAGAATGTTCACAAAAGATTTCAGGCAGCGTGAGTTAATCGGTTCAGCAATTGGCGACCAGCCTCCAGCCCTACCCAGGCTTCGGAGACTTAAACACGTCGGTCATGGTGTAACACTAGCCGATGTGCCTTTTCGATCCAGGCATGGGTCAGCTTTACGGCTCACCGTTTCGGAAGGACAGTGAAGCCCTTGGCATCGGGCTGCCGTGTGAAGAGGTCATGCTGATGCGGTGTACACCACCGGCCCACGTTGATATTAGCAGAATGGCGCACTACCTTTACCGTAATGTCGTGCTGTAGATTGATCGCCTGCGCACAGCGTCCTGCATAGGAAGTGTCGACAAAAGCTGTTGATATACCAGCATAATCCTGATGGCATTTGTCATGACAGGGTGCGCGCCGTCGCGCTCCTGCACGCTGGCTGCCGTCACGCTCACCGCGAACACCAGACCCGGCGTATCGACGAGGACGTAACGCTTACGGCCTTTGACATTTTTCCCGCCGTCGTACTACTGGTTTTGCTTTGTGGCGAATACCGCGTCGATTGGGCATCGAGTATGGCTGCGCTGGGCATCGTGTCAAGATTTTCGCGCTATCGCCATTGAGCGCGCAATCGGTCTTGCATGTGCTCGAATTTGCCCAGTTAGCTCCAGCGTCGAAAGGTCAGATACGCGTTCTGCCAGGGTGGAACGTCCTGGGGCAGTATCGGACACCGGTACTGGTGTTCCTTGGGGAATACTCAGGAGCCCTGGACACCACAGGTGCTTCGCTTATTGCTTGAATTCAGGATTCAAAGGTAATGGCTCGCCCCCTCAAAGTGGCATCATTACAAGTGACTAACCTCCTGGCTGATGACCATCAATGCCGAGGGCAGGACGATAGAGTGAAATGATAGATACTACAGAATTTAAGTGGCTGAATTTAATTTGCTGGGTTCGTCGGGGGCAGTAATGAAACAAGAAGATATCTGGCGGTTCTAAGTTTACCGATTTCCATATATGAAAGACGCCCAAGAGCTTAACAATGATGAGCGAGAAGTGATCAATTCGCTGATTGCCAAATTCGGGCCTATACTATCCGTAGTAGAGACCGAAGGGACAATGGAAAATAAAATTATGATGAGTCGATAGGTGAAGTGTAGAGACAGGAGAGCCAGTGTCTATAGCCTTTTTGGCTAACTGACTAAACGTGTGCAGGTGCGAATGATATGATCAGAACCACCATAACGAGTCAAGACTTTGGCCAGTATGTTATCCGCGTAGGCCTGGATAAAGATAATAACCGCAGGATATCGGTTCATGCTATTCCGTATGAACTATCATTGTTTTTCTGCTGCCGTAACAATGCGTTATAAAAACGAGCTGCCAGATATCTGTTGGCAGCAATACATTCCAAAAACCAATATTTGGATCGAGGAAAATGCATAAGGCAAAAAATATTACTGATTTCATAGGGCGAGCTGTTTATGGGCTCATCAGCTTGAGCTTGGGTATTATCAGCCTTACCATGATGGGCGTTGCTTTATGGGATATATGGCTCTCTTTGCACGAAAGAACGTTGCTTGTTACTGCTCTTCTTAACGCCATTGGCTTGATTGTTATTGGAATGGCTGTCTTTGATGTATCCAAATATTTATTGGAAGAAGAAGTTTTTAGCAGCAGTGCTAAAAAGTCGCCCGCGAAACAGAGAGAAGCATTATCAAAGTTTCTTGTCATAATTGCCATTGCCGTAAGCTTGGAATCTCTGGTATTCTTGTTTGACGCCGGGACAAAAGATATAACAAAATTGATCTATCCTACTTTCTTGTTGATTTCAGCTGTCTTGATGGTGATTGGTCTTGGTGTCTATCAAAGGTTGACACGTGACGAAGTAAAATAGTCATCATGTTAAAAAATTATCATGTTTGTAGCTTAAGCGTGGCAGCGGCGTTATTTTAAGTGATAATGCGCTTTTTGATAAAAAATCAGCTTATCACCACAAGTTGATTGATAAATTTTAAGTATCTGGTGCTGATCCATGTAAATCTGTAATGCCCCTCTGGGTTTTGTACACTTTATGCGCCGAATGCCGGATCTCATCCTCCTGATCGCTGCACTATAGCCTGTGCAGCTCTGGAGGGGGTCACTTCAAACCAGGCGACTGACCAGGGAAACACGGCGCGCTTCAAGAAGCTGCACGGCGCTTCCGTGGCAATAGGTCTTGCCCACATTGTCATCAATGGCTACGTGCTTACCCGTTTCCTTTAAGGCTGATCATGATATCCCTGCCGATAGAGAACGTTCAGGACTATCCGCGCCCGCCGGCGCTGGAGCCGGTGGACGCGCCATTGGCGATCTATCTCGACGACATCCTGGTTGCGCAGACGACCCGGGGTTACCGCGTCCTTGAAACCCACCATGCGCCCACTTACTACTTTCCGCCCGATGACGTGGCAGGAGTGCTAAGCCCGATCTCCGGCAGCAGTTTTTGTGAATGGAAGGGGATAGCACGTTATTTCGATGTGGTGGGGCAACACCATACGGCGTGCCACTCCGCCTGGTGTTACGAGGCCCCTTCGCGCCGATTCCTCCCCATCGCCGGATACCTGGCGTTCTATGCGTCCAGCATGCAGCGCTGCCTGGTCGGTGATATCGAGGTGATTCCCCAACCTGGGGATTTCTACGGCGGATGGGTTACCCCCAATCTGAGAGGACGAATCAAGGGGGCAGCGGGGACTCGCCACTGGTGATCGTACATCGAGGTGGTTCCCACCTCCCTTCTGGTCTGCGTGAAAGGGTTGGCTTGATGACAAGGTCGATGTTCTTCGAGTCCTCGGCGGCTGCGGCGAATGCCTGGCCAAAGCGTCTTCACGGGATAGGGCTGTCAGCGATCACACCGCCGACATCGCTCTGCGAAAGATGTGGCAGGCACGCTTTTCCCAGGAAGGGTCGATGACCTGCACGATCCCCAAGATCGCCAGTGACTGATGGGCCCATGGATTCACGGCACCAGCCACTGCCCCGCCCAGTCATCGGCGCGCTCGAACCTGGCGCGGCGATGGTCAGGCCCTAGGTGCAGGGCGTCGATGGCGCGAACGGTCAGGCACAGCAGCGCAAATGAGGCCGGGTCGGGCGTCTTGGAGTAGGCCAGGGCCTCGGGGATAGGACGGCCCGGCGTGGCGGTACTGCTGTAGGCATAGCGCGAGGGCTCGGGGATGCGCGCCCAGGTAGTCGCGACATCTGCGCCTGTCTGGATCGCGACCTGTGCTTCTATGCGTATCTGTAGATGCGCCGAGGCGTCCCAGACGTGCAGTGTGGCCAGGGGGTTTGCCTGGAGCTCTGCCACCTTGGCCGACTGCCTGTCCGTGTAGAGGTGCAGAGTGCCGGCGCGGGTGTCCGCTGCACGCAACACGACCGTGCGGGCCTGGGGCAAGCCGTCGGCGCCGACGGTGGCAAGGGTGGGGTGGCGCGCGGGGGCGTGGCGGTCGTGCACGCCGCGAGATAGCCTTGCCCAGAGGTGGGCATGCAGCGACTCAAGCTCGGCCGCCCAGGGGTGGGGGTCAGTCGTCATTCTGCGCCTCGTTGGATGCTGCCTGGTCGCGGGCGATCTCCTGCATCTCATCGGCCGCCCGATTCAGCACGCTCGCCATCTGTGCCATCGGCGTCAGGCGGGCATCGGTGTAGATCATGCCCCGTCGGCAGTCGGCACTATCCGGGTCGAGGTGCCGGCGCATCTGGCGCGCCTCGAACGCTTCCTCTTCTACTTCCCCTGCCATGCGGCGCAGCGCGCTCGTCATGGCCTGCGCCTGTGCAACGGTTTCCCGAGTGGCATGGGCACGCGCCTTCCAGGCGATGCGCACGACCTCCGAAGTCGCACCGGGCTCAGGCAACGGCGGTAGCGTGGTGGCCAGCGCCCCGCGCAGGGTGCCGAGCGCCGTCGCATAGTCCTTGAGCTGTGTGACGTCGCCGGGCTGCAGGCCGTGGCGCTCCAGCGAGACGGCGATGGCCTGCAGGCTCTGTTGAAAGATCTCCAGCTGCTGCAGTGCCTCCAGGGCCGCGTCGGCTTCGATCGTGACGGTCTTCATCCCTGCTCCTCTGTGGGTGGATATCGCCCAATGGCAAGAGTCTTCATATTCGCGGGGCGTTGTCCACCGCGTTCGATGGCGCAGCGTTGGATACAGGCTGGCGTGGTCGCCGCCAGTTGGTGCATTGTAGTCATCTCATGTGCCTGCCGCCGTACGGTGAGCTGCCCGCCCGATTCGGCCGGAGTCATCCTGCCGACAGCGGAGAAGACGCGAACAATAGCCATGGCAGTCCCTGACTCAGGAGCCATTATGCCGATCTACACCAATATCGAAGATCTTCGACGTCACTATGTGCGCCGTACCCCCAAGATGTTCTATGACTACGCGGAGTCCGGCAGCTGGACCGAGCAGACCTTCCGCGAAAACACCAGTGATTTCAAGCATATTCACCTCAAGCAGCGCGTCGCGGTGGATATGGCCGGGCGCACCACGCAGAGCCGGATGATCGGGGAAGAGGTGGCCATGCCGGTGGCATTGGCACCGGTGGGATTGACCGGGATGCAGTCTGCCGACGGTGAAATCAAGGCGGCCCGGGCGGCCGAGGCGTTTGGCGTGCCCTTTACGCTCTCTACCATGTCGATCTGTTCGATCGAGGATGTGGCCGAACATACAACCAAGCCGTTCTGGTTTCAGGTCTACACGCTCAAGGATGACGATTTCATGCGTCGCCTCTTCGAGCGTGCCAAGGCCGTCAACTGCTCCGCGATTGTGGTCACGGTCGATCTTCAGGTGCTCGGCCAGCGCCACAAGGACATCAAGAACGGGCTCTCGGCTCCTCCGAAGCTGACTGCGCGCTCGATTGCCAACATGGCCACCAAGATCCCCTGGGGGCTTGAGATGCTGGGCACCAAGCGCCGCTCCTTCGGCAATATCGTCGGCCATGCCAAGGGGGTAACCGATCCGTCGTCACTCTCCACCTGGACCTCGGAAGCGTTTGACGTCTCGCTGGATTGGAAGCGTATCGCCCAGTTCAAGGAGTGGTGGGGGGGCAAGCTGATCGTCAAGGGCATCATGGCGCCCGAAGATGCTCGGCGCGCCGTCGAGATCGGCGCCGATGCCATCATCGTCTCCAACCACGGCGGTCGCCAGCTCGATGGTGCCGTCAGCTCCATCCGCATGCTGCCGGCGATCATGGATGCGGTGGGTGATCAGGTGGAGGTGCACCTCGATTCGGGGATTCGCTCTGGCCAGGATGTGCTCAAGGCGCTGGCGCTGGGGGCCAAGGGCACCTATATCGGCCGGGCGTTCACCTATGGGCTGGGGGCGGCGGGTCAGGCCGGCGTGACGAAGGCACTCGAGATTATCCACAAGGAGCTGGATGTCACCATGGCGCTGTGCGGAGAAACGGACGTCAAGAAGCTTGGCGAACATAACCTCTATGTTCCCCAGGGCTTCGGGGACCCCACCGTCAAGCTTTGATCCTCGGCCATGCCGTCGTCAGCGTTCTGTCGATCACGTCTGGGCGTCCCAGCCTGAAGCCCTCAGGCCAGGTCGAAGAGCAGGATTTCCGAGCCCTTCACGCCGATCGCGTCGATAGGCTCTCCCGGCTGGAAGGCGGCGGCATCCCCTGCAGAAAGCCGCTGCCCGTTGATCTCGGCGTCGCCCCTGACCACGTGAAGCCAGGCATGGCGGACCGCAGGCGTCGCTGCCTTCTCGCCGGCATCAAACAGCCCGGCATAGAGGTTGACGTCCTGGTTCACGCTCACGGAACCGTCGCGCCCCTCCTGGGAGACCACCAGCCGCCACTGGCCCTGGCGCTCCTCGACGGGAAAGGCCTTCTGTTCGTAGCTGGGATCGATGCCGCGCTGCATCGGCTCGATCCAGATCTGCAGGAAGTGCAGCTCCTTGTCGGGGGCATTATTGAACTCGCTGTGCCGCACGCCGGTGCCGGCCGACATGCGCTGCACATCGCCAGGTCGCATGATCGCACCGTTGCCCATGCTGTCCTTGTGGGCCATCTCCCCGGCCAGCACGTAGGAGAGGATCTCCATGTCCCGGTGGGGGTGGGTGCCGAAACCCTGGCCACCCTGAACGCGGTCTTCGTTGATCACGCGCAGCTTGCGAAAGCCCATGTGGTCCGGGTCGAGGTAGTCGGCAAACGAGAAGGTGTGGCGAGACTTCAGCCAACCATGATCGGCGTATCCGCGGTCGTTGGCATGTCGAATGATCATATCGGATGTGTCTCCATGAGGCATGAGGCTTGGTTCAACCGCTCGATAGTTCTTCGCCTTTAGAGGCATCACAGGGCCGAACTAGCGGGCGGCGGTGGCATTGATGCCGCGAATTCACCGGTCTGATGGTTCATTTCCGGACAGAGGCCGCCATGATACTCCCTGCGTTAGCCGGCAGTGTCGCTCGCCAAGTTCCGGGGACGGAGCTCAGTGGCCCACGAATTACGGAGCCAGCGGCCCGCCGTTGATCACCGAAAGGGTCTCGTTGGCGTCGAGGACCTGGGCCTCGATGCCGTTGACGCCCATGCCTTCGAGGCGGGCGGTGTGCATCTGCCGGTAGGCCTCGGCGTCCTCGCGGGTAGCGAATAGGTAGACGCCGCCGGCTCGCTTGCCTGCCTCGTCTTCCGTCCAGATCTTCCATAGCATGCCGGGTTCATCGTTGATGGATCGCGCCAGCGGCGTCATGGCCTCCACCATGGCCTCGCCAAAGGGGCCTTCGAAAGGGAAATGTACCTGCAGGATCACGGCCATGGGGGCTCCTTGATGTCGGGTGACGGCAAATCGTCGGAAAGCCTAGATGAAATCGGGGTCGTCGGTACGCACGATGAGATCGGTCTCGTCACCTGGCAGAGTGACGGAAAATTCGCCGCCGCCCAGGTAGGTCACCGGATGCCCTTCGCGGGTACGCAGGGCGGGCTCGCCGCTGACGGGGCCGGAGGGGGTGAGCTCGTTCAGTTCCTTTACGCTGACCAGGATATCGATCATCAGCTCACGGCCCTGATCGTCGAAGGCCATGATGGTGCGTTCATGTTCGCTCATGGGGTGGCTCCGGCTCAATATGTGTGGTTTTCAGTATCGGCGCTTCGGCCGGAAGAGGCGAGGGCTCCAATGCCGCGGGGCCTGCGCTAAGGCAGGCCCCGGTGGTATCGGTGCAGCGAGAGTCGGTTAGAGACGGCTGGCGACGGCGTCGAGGAAACCGTTCATGTCGACGAGGGTTTCGCTTGCCGGGTCATTGGTCTTGCCCTTGAGATCGCCGGTGATGATACCGGCGCCCACGGTATCGATCAGCGCCGCCTTGAGGCGGTGGGCGTAGTCGACCAGGGTGGCGTTGTTCTGACGGTCACCCAGGGTCTCCAGGGCGTTGGCCACGGCGAACAGCAGGGCCGAGGAGTTGAAGTGCGCCTGCTTGCCGTCGCTCTCCAGATAGGTGAGGTAGAGATCGTGGGCGGTGCCGTGGGGCGCCTCGAACAGCATGGTGCCGTCCTTGCTCTCGATGATCGAGCTGGCGGTGGCCAGGCTACCGCCCAGGGCGGCAGAGATGTCGGAGAAGATGTCGCCGTCCAGGTTCTGGGCCGGGTAGAGCGCATTGCGGGGCGGGTCGGTGATCATCTTGATCAGCTGGCTGGAGGGCCGCATGATCATGAACGACGGCGGCGGCGTGCCGGTCTCGGCGAGTTCTCGGCGCACGTCGGTGATCGCCGTGCTGAAGACCTCGTCGTACTCCATGTACTCGCGCTTGAGGCCGAAGTAGACCTCTTTGCCCTTGCGGGAGGCGTCACGGAAGACCTGCAGTATCCAGTCCTTGATCGCCGCCTGATCGTTGGACATCAGCAGGATGGCGTCACCCTTCTTGACCCGGCGGGCATGCTTCTCCTCGCCGTCGACAATCACCTTGAGGATGCCATCTTCACTGGCAGGGGCATTGAAGCTGCCGTACTGGTCACCGCCGCCGGCGCTCATGCGCGAGATGGAAACCTGGGCCTTGCGGTCGGGAATGCCGAATAGCTTGAGCTGCTCCACCAGTTTGAAGAGCTTGCGACCGGTGGTGTTGTCCGGCACCCCCCACAGGGCGCGCTCGGGCGGGTTTGCGACCAGGCGTGCGGCCTGGGCATCGATCAACTCATAATGGTAGTTGAGCCCCAGCGCTTCCACCTGCTCGCGGTAGTGCTCGTCGTAGATGCCTTCGATGGCGGCGCGCATCACGCCGTCATAGCCGGCGATCACGGTGTCCTTGAGGCCCAGATAGATGTCGCGCTTCTCGTCGATGGCGCGCTGGAAGAAGCGGTGGGCCCAGGCCTTGACGTCATCTCCATCGTTGGTGGCCAGCAGCCAGGGATCGCCCTTGTTGACCTCGCGACGATGCAGCTCCACCGGGTCACCGCTTGCCCCGACGAACATCAGCTTGACCACGCCGGTGGCGCGGGAAAGCTCGTTGAAGCTGTCCTTGATGCCGCCGGTCTCCATGGTATCCACCTCGATATCGCGGCCGATCCATTCGGGGCGCGAGACCTTGAGGTTGCGAAACTCGATGTCTTCGCGGGTGATGTTGCCGCCGATGCCCTTGCGGATGGCGCCGTTAGGCGATTTGGTGGCCAGGGGATGCAGGCGCAAGCCGTCGACCTCGGGGTGCTTGTCGAGCATCTCGCCGAGCTGGGTGCGGTTGACCGTCATGCCGGCATTCTTGATGCCAACGCCGTGCTCCCTGAGCGCCTCGATGGCGTCGACGATCACCTGACCGTTGGTGACCAGGCGGTTCTCGGCCGAGAGGTCGATCTCCACCAGCGGAATATCCAGTCGTGAGGTCACGAAGGTATCGAGGATCTTCTCGAAGGCCACCTGGGCCATCTCGTCGCCATGGAGAATGACGAGAGGGGCGTCGACGCGGATCTTGTTGCTCATCACGGTTCCCTGTTTGCGGTGATCGATCGGTGATGATCGTTACGATATTGGGTGGAAATATGGTACGCCTGCCGCCGGCATGACGCTACGCGCACAAAGCAGTAAGGCAAGGCCGGCGGCGGTTGGCTAACCCGGCGCGCGGTTGGACCAGCGCTCGTCGGGATGCACCTCGTTGGCGGGCAGTACCGGGTCGTAGCCCTCCTGGCGCAGGGACTCGATCACCTCGCGGGTGTGGTCGCCGCCCAGGGTCTCCAGGGTGGCTTCCACCTCGGTGGCGCGCAGCGAGAGGTCGGTGAAGGTGCGCTGGTGAGCGATCTGAATGACGTTCGCGCGCTGTTCGGCGAGCAGCCGGGTCAGCTCGGCCAGGGCGCCGGGCACGTCGGGAATCGCGACCCTCACCCGTACGATGCGGGCGGTGCGTACCAGCCCGCGCTGGATCACCGAGGCGAGCGCCAGCATGTCGATATTGCCGCCGCACAGGATCAGTCCCACCTTGCGACCACGGAAGCGTTCGGGGTCATCCAGCACCGCCGCAAGCCCGGCGGCCCCGGCGCCTTCGGCGACGCTCTTCTCGATCTCCAGCAGCAGCAGGATGGCGCGCTCGATGTCAGGCTCATCGACCAGCACGATGTCATGCACCCGCTCACGTACGATGGGCAGGGTGAGTCGGCCAGGCTGCTTGACGGCGATGCCCTCGGCCAGCGTGGCGTGGCCGCACTGGATCGGCTCGCCGGCCAGCGCCTGCTGCATGGCCGGGAAACGCCGGGTCTGCACGCCGATCACCTCGATGCCCGGCCTGATCTCGGTAGCGGCGATGGCGTTGCCCGCGATCAACCCGCCACCGCCGATGGGGATCACCAGGGCGTCGAGGTCGGGCACCTCCTCGAGCATCTCCAGGGCGATGGTGCCTTGCCCGGCGATAATGCGTTCGTCGTCGTAGGGGTGCACAAACACCAGTTGGTGTTCGGCGGCGAGTCGCCAGGCCACCTCGCCGGCCTCCGCGACGCCCGCGCCCTCCAGGAGCACCTCGGCGCCCAGCTCGCGGGTGTTGCGCACCTTGAGGTTGGGGGTGTGGCGGGGCATGACGATGGTGGCGCGGATGCCAAGCCGGGCGGCGTGGTAGGCCACCGCCTGGGCGTGGTTGCCGGCGGACATGGCGACCACGCCACGGGCGCGTTCCTCCTCGCTGAGGCTCAGCAGGTGGTTGAGCGCGCCGCGCTCCTTGAAGGCGGCGGTGAACTGGTGGTTCTCGAACTTGATGGTGAGCTCGCAGCCGGTGATACGTGAAAGGGTGTGGGAGCGCAGGAAGGGGGTGCGTTCGACGCTGCCGGAGATGCGGGCGGCAGCGGCGCGGATGTCATCGAGGGTCACGCTCATGGCGGGCGTCTCCGATGCTGCGGGTGTGACAATCATGATGCTGTGTTGCCCTGTTGATGTCGAAGTGAGTATCGAAAGCGGATGTCGAGGATGAGATCAATGCAGAACTTGAAGGCGGTGTTGTGGCTCTGTGGCTGGGGTAAAGTGAATTCAGGCAGGCTCTATTTGTTGAAATCGCATTGATGAGGAGAATTCGATGAATGCCAGCAAGATTCTGGAGCAGCTGATGCAGCAGGCATCAGGCCAGTCGGGTAGCGCGAGCGGTGGGGGCGGTTCGGGCCTGGATATCAAGGGGGTGCTGGAGGGTCTCTCACGCCAACTGGGCGGAGGAGCTGCTGCCTCCGGTCAGGGCAGCAGCTCGGGCGTGGACGTCAAGAGCCTGCTGGGTGGCGGCGCAATGGGTTTGCTGGTGGGCTCCAAGCGAGGCCGCAAGCTGGGTGGCAAGGCGCTGAAGTACGGCGCCATCGCCGGGGTGGGGGTGCTGGCCTGGAAGGCTTGGCAGAACTCTCGCGATAATTCCAGCGGCCAGGGCGCTGATTCGCCAGCTGAGGGAAAGCCGATGGAGCGCCTGGGCGGCGAGGCTCTCGAACAGCGCAGTCTGGAGCTGTTGCAGGCGATGATCATGGCGGCCCGCGCCGATGGCCATATCGACGATCAGGAGCGCGAGCTGATCTCGGGGCAGATCGATGCCCTGGGGGCAGATCAGGAGCTTCACGCCTGGATAGAGCGGCAGCTCCAGGCCCCGCTGGATGCCGATGCCCTGGCGTCTCAGGTCGATTCGCCCCAGGCAGCCCGGGAGATGTATCTGATCAGCGTGGCGGTAGTCGACGAGCAGAACGCCATGGAACGCGCCTGGCTGGACCAGCTCGTCCAGGCGCTGGCGCTGCCCGCCGAGGTGGTCAGGGAGCTGGAGCGCCAGGCCAGAGACGCTGGCTGATGGCAGAACCGCTGATGATATTGGCCACCGGTTTCGGCCTGGGGCTCTCACCCTGGGCCTCGGGCACCCTGGGATCGCTTGCCGGCCTGCCGCTTGCCTGGTGGCTGTTGGGTCGAGCCCGCCGCGTGCAGGTGGCGGTGACTCTGGCGCTGCTGATCGCCGCGGTGCCGGTCTGTCACCTGGCCGAAGAGGCGCTGGGCGGCAAGGACGACGGGCGCATCGTTCTTGATGAGATTGTCGCCTTCCCGTTGGCGGTGCTGGGCCTGGCGGCAGCCCGCCAGCCGTTGGCCATGGCCTCCGCTTTCGTGGTCTATCGGGTATTCGACAGCACTAAGCCCCCGCCGATACGTCTGGCAGAGGCGGTTCCCGGCGGCGCCGGTATCGTGCTTGATGACGTTATCGCCGCGCTGATGACCTGGCTGGTGATGGCCTTCGGCCTTATGCTCTGGCGCCGGCGTCAGGCGTCGTCATGAACCGCCGGCGGGAAGCGCACGTCGAAGCCGCGGGCGTCGAGCTGGTGAATATTGCGGGGTCGGCCCTGGAGGTCGAAGTCGACTAGACCGATTCCGCTGCCGTTCCACAGCCGCTCGCCGGCCTTGGCGCGGTCCGGGTTGCGGGGAGTGATCTCCAGCCGCCGACGCTTGGTGAGCCAGTTAAGCGGCGACCAGGGCGCGTATAACCAGCGGTTCAGCCGGTCGAACCAGTCGAGCAGGGTGTCGGGAAAGGTGTTCTTGATGCCGCTGGAGGTGATCTGCCATAGCCGCGGGCCCTGTCGGCGATGGCGGATACGAATGTCGTAGGCAAACGAGTAATGAACATCGCCGGAGAGCACGACATAGTTCCCCGGAGTTCGAGAGCGACGGAAGATATTGAGCAGCACGCTGGCCGCCCCGCGGTGTGCCATCCAGTTCTCGGCGTCGACCATCAGCGGCTTGCCCATCAGAGTGAAGAGCTTCTGTATGACCTCAATCAGCTTGACGCCGAACATGGGGGCCGGAGAAACGATGATCACCGAGGGATAACCAAGTAGCGCCTGCTGGAAGTCGCTCAGCGCCTCCCAGTCCATCAGCCCCGAGGGACGCGTGGGGCTTCGCTCACTGCGCCATCGCCGGGTGCGGGTGTCGAGTACCACCAGCGGCGGCTCGCCGGGCACCTGGTACTCCCACCCTTCAAAGCGAACCAGTTTTTGGATCAGGGCGTCGAGAGCCTCGCCGTCCAGCCAGCCGTCGTTGGCCACAGCACTTTTCAGCATCTCGGCGCACTCCGCCAGCGGCTGAGCCAGACGCTCGGGAGCGTTGCCCCAACCCTGGCAAAGCAGGTAGCCGATTAGAGCGTTGCCGATGATACGCCGCGAGAAGGGGTGGCCGTAGGCGGTGTGCTCCCAGTCGGCGGTGAGGTTCCAGTCATCGGTGATGTCGTGGTCATCAAAGATCATCAGCGTCGGCAGCCTGGCCAGCAGGCGCGCACAGGCCGGGAGCCCCGTCACGAAATGCTCGATTACCGCCTGTTGTTCGAGGAAGAGGGTAGCGTTCTCTTCGCTCAGCATCGGTTCATTGACGACGATCAGCTCCCAGGCTGTCGGCGACCACACCAACAGGTACATGGCCACCATCTCGGCCAGCGTTGCCAGGTGGTTGTGGGCGTTGGCCGAGGTGAACACCGGCTTGCGCGCCCCGCCGAAAAAGCGCTTGCGCAGGTTTTCTGAGCTCTCTACATCGGGTAGCAGCGACTCCCGTGAATAATAGTGGGCATCGTCGCCATGCAGCGCGCGGCTGTCGGCCACCACGGCACCTTCCAACGGCTCATCAAACAGCCCGAGGCGGTGAATCAGCGCGTGAATGGCCACCAGCATGGGCCCGGCCACGTCGTCGGCGTAAACCTGGTCGCCAGTCATCAGTAGCCAGGCGGGGCGCTCCAGGGGGGCATCGCGATGTTCGGCCAGCCAGGACTCGGCGCGCACCAGGCCGTCCGGGCCGTCGTGGTGCGGCTTGCGACACGAGCCATGCAGGAGCCGGTGGTGGCGGCCGGCGAGGACGAAGGCCGGCAATTCGCCGTCGGCTTCCAGCAAGTGGGGGCCCCACTCGGCAATGCCGTGCTCGATTTCGCCATCGCCCAGTCGCAGGTCGTAGGTGATCAGGGTGTCCCGGGGCAGCGGCGCCTGAAGCGGCAGGTCGATCAGATGCAGCCAGGCATGACGCCCCACCGGCACGCGCCGGCAGTGATCGTCGTCAATGGCCACACGGCGCGTCGTCTCCCCCGCCGGGGCGAGGATCAACGTCAGGTCGAGGGGTCGACTGGCGGCCAGCCACAGAACGAGTTTTTCGGGGGCGAGACGCCGCAGCAGTGGGCCGGCCAGCACATCGGGAAGCGGCGCGTCATCCATGGGAGGGGGCATCAGTGTATGTCCTTTGCACCACGTTAAAGACCGGTTCTGCGTCGATAGATTCCCGTCTTGACGGCTCACCAGCAAGGCGACTCAGTCGGTTTGCGCGCGTCAGGAGGAGGCTTGCTCGTCAAGCAAGTGCCTTGCCAGGGCGAACACGTGGGAGTCCTCGACCTCGAGTTCGCGCAGCGCCGCGGCCAGGTTGAGCAGGTAGTCGCGGTTGGGACCGCTGGGTCCATGGGCGCGGGCGATCTGCGCGGCGATGGCGTCCAGCGGGGCATCGCCGAGGAAGGCGGCGTTCTCCTCTGTGGCCAGATAGAGCAACCCCTCGGCGCTGTCGCCGTCCGTGAAGTGCAGCGCCACCACTTCACGCAGATAGCCGTTCTTTTCGCGCACATCCAATGGCGCCAACACTTCCGGAGTGATGCGATAGGCCATGCCATGGCACACCTCACCCGGCTCGCGCACCAGGGTGGCCACCCGGCCCGGGGCCTCGGGGGTGCCGCGGTGGTCGTGGGAACCCTGCCAGAAGCGTCGTGACCAGCCCTGAATAGAGGCTGGCCGCCTTTCCAGATAGGCAAAATCGACCTTCCAGATCAGTGAGCCGTAGCCGAACAGCCAGATCTCGTCGTGGCCGTCGAAGTGGGTCATCTGGCGGTTGAGGGCGGTGGTGTCCAGGGCCATGATCGTCATGCAGCCGGTAGTGGGTGGGATCCGTCATGATGCGTTGCGCGGTGGGGAAAGTCGAAGGGCGAAAGTCGCCGAGCGGTGCGCGACGCGGTCATGCGGGTGCGGTAGGCTGGCGGCTTGTCCACCTTCTACTGATGGAGTCCCTGCCATGACCGTGATGATTCTCGGCCTGTTGATCTTTCTGGGAGTGCACTCGGTGCGCATCGTTGCCGATGACTGGCGCAGCGCCCAGATCAAACGCCTGGGCGAGATGCCCTGGAAGGCGGCCTATTCGGTGGTCTCCCTTATCGGCCTGGCGCTGGCGATCTGGGGCTATGGCCAGATGCGTCTTGACCCCACCTGGGTATGGTTTCCCCCGGTGGGGCTGCGCCACGCCGTGTCGCTGCTGATGATTCCTTCCTTCATCCTGCTGGTGGCGGCCTATGTGCCGGGCAACCATCTCAAGGTGACGCTTGGCCATCCGATGATCATCGCCGTGAAGATCTGGGCCTTTTCTCACCTGCTGGCCAACGGCCGGCTGGGGGATATCGTCTTCTTCGGCGCCTTCCTGCTATGGGCGGTATTCGACTTTCGCTCCGCGCGTCGCCGCCCGGCACCCGCCCGGCAGACCCCGAGCATGGCGCGCACCGCCATCACGGTGGTGGTCGGCCTGATCGCCTACTATCTCTTCGCCTTCCATCTGCATGTCTGGGTCACCGGCGTGCCGGTGATGTGATGCCGACAGCGGTTACCCGGTCGGGGCGAGTAGCCCGACCACGCTGACCAGGATGAGCACCGCACCGAGAACCCGGAAGTAGAGGTTGGTGCGGCTGGCCAGCATGTAGCGGTGGGCGCGTTCGCCGATCAGGTGGCCGACCAGCGCGCAGGGCAGCAGCCACAGCTGGTGGATAAGCTGCAGGTCGACGCCGGCTACCACGAAGGAGGCCATCTTGATCAGCACCAGGATAAACCACAACACGAAGAGGGTATCGCGCAGCTGATGGGCCGCCACGTGGGTGGCGAACACCGCAATGATCAGCGGCGCGCCGATCAGTGAGGTGCCGCTGACGTAGCCGCCCAGCGCCAACAGCAGCGCATCCAGGTAGCGGTTGTTGCTGCGAAACGGCTTGTCGAGCGCATAGCCCACCGCGTAGATCAGCACGATCACGAAGATGAGGTTGGTCATCACGTTGCCGGGCAGGGTGAGCAGTCCCACCACGCCGATCAGCTTGGGGACGATCATCACCTTCATGGCGCGGCGCAGATAGGTCCAGTCGATGTTGCTCTCGGCCGGCGGACGGCCGCCGTTATCGGCCACCAGCTGGCGATGCCCGCGCCAGGCGATCCAGCTCGAGAAGATCATCAGATGAATGGCGATGATCGGCAGGAACACCAGCGGTTCGTCGTGCAACAGCAGCAGGAAGGGCAGCGACAGCACGGCGCCACCGAACCCCAGGCTGGTGCGGACAAATCCACTCCAGACAAAGACCAGCCCGATCAGGATCAGGTGGAAGGTCGAGAGTTCAGCCATCAGCGCCTCGTTGGCTTGCGTTTCATGGTCATGACAGCAGCGTTCCCCAGACCCCGCCCAGTACCTCCAGGGCTTCGGCGATCACCGCCTCTTCTTCGCGATCGCGACGCCAGATGAAACTGAGCGCGCAGGGCAGGCGCGTTCCCTCGGCCACGACCAGTCCGCGCTCCTGACGCTCGGCCATGGCCAGAGCGTCGCGGGCCAGGCTGAGGCCCACGCCGGCACGCACCAGATCGAGCATGCAGACCTCCTGGTCCACTTGGGCGACCCCGTTGGGGGTGAGGCCCAGCGGGTCGAGGGTGCTGTTCAGCAGCCGGTGATGAACGGAATCCTTCGGTGTGACGATCCACGGTAGGGCGGCGAGGGCCGTCCAGTCGGTCTTTGCCAGCCGACTGCCCCAGCCGGCCGGGGCAATGACATGGTAGTGAAAGTGGGTCAGCTCGCGGTGAGCAATCTCCACGGCATCGTCCCCGGGTCCCTCGCCGGGCGCAGCCAGAAAGAAGCCCACATCGAGCTCACCGCGGCGCACCCGCTCCAGCACGCTGCCGCTCATGCCGTGGTGCAGCTCGGTCTCGAGCTGTGGGGCGCGCTCCATCAGGCGATGCAGGAAGGCCCCCAGGCGGATGAACTCCGGGTCGACGATGGTGCCGATCTTCAGCCGACCACGCAGGGTGCTATGCAGGGCTCGGGCGCTCTGGTCGAAGGCGGCCACCGCCGCCAGGGCCTTCTCGGCGGCCGGCAGCAGCGCCCGGCCGTCATCGGTCAGCGAGAGTCCCTTGGGGTGCCGTTGGAACAGCGTCAGGCCGAGACTTGCCTGAAACTGCTTGAGCTTGAGGCTCACCGCGGGCTGGGTCAGGTGCAGGCGCTCGGCGGCCCGTGAAACGCTGCCTTCTCTTGCCACGGTGATGAAGGCGCGCAGGGTCTGGAGATCCTGCATAAGGGCTTCCTCGCATCAAGGGAGATATTAGCTGAACTTATAGGTTGGTTATGAATTACTCAATTGATTCGAATCGCGGTGAAGCTATTCTTTGCGCCATTGGGGCGTTTCCCGCTCCCCAACTGGGACAGCGGACGTCCCACCTCATTCCGACAACGATGAAGCGAGGCCACGATGAGCGCAGCCAGTATCCCGCATTATATCAATGGGCAAATGTCTACCGGACAGTCCGGCCAGAGCCAGGATGTCTTCAACCCGGCCACCGGCGAGGTGACCGGCCAGGTGATGCTGGCCTCTCAGGCCGATGTGGACACCGCCGTGGCTGCCGCCCAGGCCGCCTTTCCGGCCTGGGCCGATACGCCCCCGATCCGTCGCGCCCGGGTGATGTTCAAGTTCCTCCAGCTGCTCAACGAGCACAAGGATGCGTTGGCCGAAGCGATCACCAAAGAGCATGGCAAGGTGTTCACCGACGCCCAGGGTGAAGTCGCCCGCGGTATCGATATCGTCGAGTTTGCCTGCGGCATTCCGCAACTGCTCAAGGGCGACTACACCGAGCAGGTCGGCACCGGCATCGATAACTGGACGATGCGCCAGCCGCTGGGCGTCGTCGCCGGCATTACCCCGTTCAATTTTCCGGTCATGGTGCCGATGTGGATGTTTCCGCTCGCCATTGCCGCCGGCAACACCTTCATTCTCAAGCCGAGCCCCCTGGACCCCGGTGCCTCGCTGTTGCTTGCTGACCTGCTCAAGCAGGCCGGACTGCCGGATGGCGTCTTCAACGTGGTGCAGGGCGACAAGGAGAGCGTCGAGGCGCTGCTTGACCACCCTGACGTCAAGGCGCTGTCGTTCGTGGGCTCCACGCCGATCGCCAACCTGATCTACGAGCGCGGTGCCCGTCACGGCAAGCGCATCCAGGCCCTGGGCGGTGCCAAGAACCATATGGTGGTGATGCCCGATGCGGATCTCGACAAGGCGGTGGATGCCCTGATCGGAGCGGCCTACGGCTCCGCCGGCGAGCGCTGCATGGCGATCAGCGTGGCGGTCCTGGTAGGCGACGTGGCCGACAAGGTGGTGCCGCAGCTGGCCGAGCGTGCCCGTTCGCTCAAGGTCAAGAACGGCATGGCGCTCGACGCCGAGATGGGCCCGATCGTTACCGCCCAGGCTCATCAGCGCATCACGGGCTATATCGACAAGGGCGTGAGCGAGGGCGCCGAACTGGTGGTCGACGGCCGCGACTTCGATGCTGCCGGCACCGGCGAGGGCTGCGCCGGAGGGTTCTGGATGGGTGGCACCCTGTTTGACCACGTCACCCCGGAGATGACCATCTACAAGGAAGAGATCTTCGGCCCGGTGCTGGTCTGCGTGCGGGTGCCCGACATCGCCACCGCTATTCAGCTGATCAACGATCATGAGTTCGGCAACGGCGTGAGCTGCTTCACCGAGAGCGGCAGCGTGGCCCGCGAGTTCGGCCGTCGCATCCAGGTAGGCATGGTGGGCATCAACGTGCCGATCCCGGTGCCCATGGCCTGGCACGGTTTCGGCGGCTGGAAGCGCTCGCTGTTCGGTGATACCCACGCCTATGGCGAAGAGGGTGTGCGCTTCTATACCAAGCAGAAGTCAATCATGCAGCGCTGGTCCGACTCCATCCATGCTGGCTCCGAATTTGCCATGCCGACCCACAAATAAGACGAGTCAACCAGTGTCTCAGCGAGGGGACGTCATGGCAGAACCATCCCAGGACAGGCAAGAGTTCGACTATATCGTGGTAGGCGCCGGCACCGCCGGTTGCCTGCTGGCCAACCGGCTCAGCGCCGACCCGGCCAACCGGGTGCTGCTGATCGAGGCGGGCGGACGCGACAACTACCACTGGATCCACATTCCGGTGGGTTATCTGTATTGCATCAACAATCCGCGAACCGACTGGTGCTTTCGCACCGAGTCCGACCCCGGGCTCAACGGCCGTTCGCTGATCTACCCCCGTGGCAAGACCCTGGGCGGTTGCTCCAGCATCAACGGCATGCTCTATATTCGCGGCCAGGCCCGCGACTATGACGGCTGGGCCGAGCTCACCGGCGATGATGCCTGGCGCTGGGACAACTGCCTGCCCGACTTCGTCAAGCACGAGGACCATCATCGCCTGGATGCGGGCGGTGATGCCGACGCGGCTCACCGCGACTTCCACGGTCATGGCGGTGAATGGCGCGTGGAGAAGCAGCGCCTCAGCTGGGAAGTGCTCGACGACTTCGCCACCGCCGCCGTGGAGGCCGGGATCCCGCGCACCCGGGACTTCAATCGTGGCGATAACGAAGGGGTCGACTACTTCGAGGTCAACCAGCGGTCGGGCTGGCGCTGGAATACCTCGAAGGCCTTCCTGCGCGGGTCCGAGAAGCGCGACAGCCTGACCCTGTGGCACTCCAGCCAGGTGCTGGGGCTCGAGCTGGAACGAGGGGGCGAAAGCGGTGAGCCGCGCTGCACCGGTGTGCGTGTGGAGCGCGGCGGCAAGGAGATGGTGGCCCTGGCGGCGCGCGAGGTGATTCTCTCCGCGGGGGCGATCGGCTCGCCGCAGCTGCTGCAGCTCTCCGGCATTGGCCCGGCGGATCTGCTTGGTGAACATGAGATCCCGGTGGCAGTGGACCTGCCCGGAGTGGGCGAGAACCTGCAGGACCATCTGCAGATCCGCTCGGTGTATCGCGTGCATGGCGCCAAGACCCTCAACACCATGGCCAACTCCCTGGTCGGCAAGGCGAAGATCGGCCTGGAATATGCGCTCAAGCGCTCCGGCCCCATGAGCATGGCTCCTTCCCAACTGTGCGCCTTTACCCGCAGCAGCGACGAATACCAGCACCCCAACATCGAGTATCACGTTCAGCCGTTGAGCCTGGAGGCCTTCGGGCAGCCCCTGCACGACTTCCCGGCGATCACCGCGAGCGTGTGCAACCTCAACCCGACCAGCCGCGGCACGGTGCGGATCAAGAGCCGCGATCCCCGCCAGCCCCCGGCCATCGCCCCCAACTACCTGAGCACGCCCGAGGATCGTAAGGTGGCCGCGGATTCGCTGCGGGTCACCCGGCGCATCGCCGCGCAGCCCGCCTTTGCCCGGTACTCGCCGGAGGAGGTCAAGCCCGGGGTGCAATACCAGAGCGATGACGACCTGGCACGCCTCGCCGGCGATATCGGCACCACCATCTTCCACCCGGTGGGCACGGTGAAGATGGGACGCGACGACGACCCCTTGGCGGTGGTGGATTCCCGGCTGCGGGTGCGCGGGGTAGCGGGGCTGCGGGTGGTGGACGCCAGCGTGATGCCCACCATCACCAGCGGCAACACCAACTCGCCGACGCTGATGATCGCCGAGAAAGCGGCGAGCTGGATCCTCGAGTCGCGATGAGCCAGCCAGCATCGCCATGTAACCGAGAGGGATAGGTCAAGCCCCTGAAGCACACCGTTGGGCAGCGGGATGGGCACATGCCTCTTGTCAATAATTTTAAAAACAAACAGGTGAACACTATGAGCATGCCAGACAGCACAGGCGATGCACTGGACTTGAGGGTCTTCGTCCCCTCCGTCCTCGTGATTTTCGGGTTGATAGTTCCTCTCATCCTCTTTCCAGAGTCCGGGGCGGCACTGGTAAATGCGGCTTTCGCCTTTGCGACGGGCCAGTTCGGTTGGCTTTACCTGATTGCCGGCCTGGGGGTGGTGGTCTTCCTCATTGGCCTGGCGATCAGCCGCTATGGAAACGTCCGCCTGGGCGGCGCGGATGACAAGCCGGAATTCTCGTACTTCAGCTGGGTGGCGATGATCTTTGCTGGCGGCATCGGGATCGCCATCGTCAACTGGGCCTGGGTCGAGCCCATCTACTATTTCACCAGTCCGCCCTTCGGCATCGAACCCATGAGCGATGCGGCGGCCGAGTGGGCGCTGGCCTATGGACAGTTCCACTGGGGCTTTACGCCTTGGGCGTTCTACTGCTTGCCCGCGATTCCTATCGCTTACTCGATGTACGTTCACAATCGCCCCGGGGTCAGGCTGTCGGTCGCTTCCCGTGGCGTGCTCGGTCATCACGCCGATGGCTGGTGGGGCGCGCTGCTCGATGCGGTGGTGGTTTTCGGCATCGTGGGCGGAGTCGGCACTTCGCTCGGCCTGGCGGTGCCGCTGGTCTCGCAACTGGTGAGTGGCCTTTTCGGTATCACGCCGACGTTCCTGCTGGATATCTCGGTACTGCTGGTCTGGACCGCTATCTTCTCGGCCAGTGTCTGGTTCGGTCTGGCAAAGGGAATCCGCATCCTCTCGGACATCAACGTCGTATTGGCGACTGTGCTGCTGGGATTCACCTTCCTTGCCGGTAACTCCCTGTTCATGATCGAAGGGTGGGTTAACAGCTTCGGCAAGATGACCTCCAGTTTCGTGACCATGAGCTTGTGGACCGACCCGGTGGGCGAATCGACCTTCTCTCAGGACTGGACCGTCTTCTACTGGGCCTGGTGGATCGCCTATGCCCCCATGATGGGACTCTTCGTGGCGCGCATCTCGCGCGGCAGGACCATCCGTGAATTGATCATCGCCGAGCTGGTGTTCGGCTCGCTGGGCTGCTGGATGTTCTTCGCCGTGTGGGGCGGCTATGCCCTCGACCTTCAGATCAGTGGGACGCTGGATGTTGCCGCCATTCTCAGTCAGGACGGGATCCCGGCCGCCGTTCAAGGGATTCTCAACACGCTGCCGATGTCGGGTCTTGTCACTGCGGTGTTCATCGTTCTCTGCTTCATCTTCCTGGCCACTACCCTGGACAGCTCGGCTTATGTACTGGCCTCGGTCACCTCGCGCAAGCTGTCGGGCTACCAGGAACCCAAGCGCTCCATTCGCCTGATCTGGGCATTCCTGATCGCCGGCGTTGGCGTGGCGCTGATCCAGCTGGGCGGGCTCAAGGCGGTACAGACGTCGACGATCATCGTGGCACTGCCGATGATTCCGGTTCTGGGCATTCTGTCGTGGTCGCTGGTTCGCTGGCTCAGGCAGGACTTTGCCAAGAAGGTGCTTGAGCCGCACCTCGTTATCGAGGAGAGCGTGAAGTGATCAGCAACGCCAGCAGGAGTCATGAGATGTCACTGAATCCCCGTTCCAATCTGCCCCTGAAGGGCGTGAAGGTCATCGATTTTGGCCAGTACATGGCAGGGCCCGCGGTGGCCATGATCCTGGCGGACCTGGGCGCCACCGTGGTGCATGTGGACCCCCCCCAGGGTCCGCTCTGGCAGACGCCGGCCAATGCCACGCTGAACCGCAACAAGCTGAGCGTGTCGCTCGACCTCAAGAGCGAGGAGGGCAAGCAGCAGGCTCTTGCGCTGATCGAGGAGGCGGACATCGTCATCGAAAGCTTCCGTCCCGGGGTCATGACGCGTCTGGGTGTCGATTTCCCGGCGCTGCGTGACGAGCGCCCGGAGCTGATTACCCTGTCGATGCCCGGCTTTGCCTCCAACGACGAACTGCGTCGCGACTGGCGAGCCTTCGAGAGCGTGATCGCCGCCAACTCCGGTGTGTTCACCGACATGGGCCTCAACCGGGTGTTGATGGGGATCAATCCCTCCTTCTCACCGCTGCCGCTGGCCTCGGCCTACGGCATGATGCTGGCCGCCTCGTCGGTGGTATTGGCGCTGCAGGCCCGGGAGCGGACCGGGCTTGGCGACGAGATCGAGGTGCCACTGGCCTGCGCGCTGATGGAGGGGCTCTCCTACAACTCGATCAAAATCGAGAACCTTCCCGAGCGCTACAAGACACAGCGTGAGAAGGAGATCGAGCGTCGACGCATCGAGGGGCTGCCGATGAACCTCTCCTACGACGAGCTCCAGGAACTTCTGGACCCCTTCTATCGCAGCTACAAGTGCAAGGATGGGCGGATGTTCTACGTGGTCTGTCCCAGCCACAAGGCGCATGCCAAGCGTTGTCTCAAGACCCTGGGGCTCTATGACGAGCTCGTCGAGGAGGGCCTGGTCGAGGAGCCCGATACCTACCTGCCGACCAGCGAGTGGCAGTCCGACATGTCCCTGGGGGTCTACCCACTGCCCAAGCACTGGGCGGATCACATCGCGGCGCGCATGAAGGAGGTCTTCCTGACTCGTACCTCCAAGGAGTGGGAAAAGATCTTCGGCCGCGGCAAGTTCCCCGGGGCTCCCCAGCGCTGGCTTCAGGAATGGATTCACGACGACCATGCCGAGACCACCGGATTGATGGTGGAGGTCGAGGACGACGAGTTCGGGCTGATGACCCAGCCGGGGCCGGTGGTCTGGCTTCAGGACAGCGGCCAGGAGATGTTGGTGCCACGGCCGAGGCGTTGGGTGAGCTTTCAGGAAGCGTTGGACGCGCTCTCGGCAATCGAGACCAAGCTGCCCCGGGTACGAGCGAAGAATGCGCGTGATGGCTGGCTGGAGGGCGTGCGGATTCTGGACCTCTGCAACGTCATCGCCGGGCCCCACTCGGTGGGCTATCTGGCCCGCTTTGGCGCGGAAATCATTAAGCTGGATCCGGCCCAGCCGTTCTATGACTGCTGGAACACGGTGATCTTCGGTCTCTCGCACATGCGCTCCAAGCGCTCGGTGCTGACCGATATCTCGCAGCCGCGTGGGCGGGAGATCTTCGAGGCGCTGGTTCGGCGCTCCGACGTGGTGGTGTGGAATGCTACTGACAAGCAAGTGGAGCGCATGGGTTTGAGCGAGGAGGAGATGAAGCGGCTCAACCCCCGCGCCATCTTCTGCCAACTGGACTGCTTCAGCGGCGTCAAGCCTGGCCCGCGCACCAACTATCTCGGCTACGACGATCTGGTACAGGCCACCACCGGTATCATGCTGCGCTTCGGTGGCAGCATGGAGTCGCCGGAAGAGCATGCTCATGTCGGCACGATCGATGTGATGTGCGGCTTCGGCGCTTCCCTGGGAATAGCCGCGGCACTTTATCAGAACTTGAAGACGGGAGAGGTCGGTCGCGTCAAGACCTCGCTCTCGGCGCTAAGCGGGCTGGCCCAGGTACCGTTTTGCTACGATTACGAGCGTCGCGGTCTGTTCGATGAGCCGGCCGGACGTGAGGTCAACGGCTACAATGAACTGTCGCGCTTCTATTCGGCCTCCGATGGCGTGGTGCTGATAAGCGCCTACGAGAACGAACTGAGCAAGTTTGTCGAGGTGGAAGGGCTGGAAGGCGTAGTGGAGATCCCGCCGGAGGAGCGCGCGGCTTATCTGGCTCCGCGTTTCCTGACCGCCAGGGCGTCTGACTGGGTGGAGCGCCTTCAGGCGGCCGATATCGCGGCGGCCGTCTGCGAGAACCTCGAGACGCTGCGCGCCTATAATGCCTGGCCCAGCGATGGCTCGACCGGTATCGATCGCGGTAGCTACTCTTTCACGGTCTATGCTGACCACCCGAGCGGGCATGTCATTACGCAGCTGGATCCCTATGCGATTCGCCCCAGGCGGGGTCGCATCTATCCGCTGGCACCATCCGAGAAGTATGGGGCCTCCACCCGACAGGTGCTTGAGGAGCTCGGTCATTCTGGAGAGGCGATTGATCGGCTGGTCGAGGAAGGAGTCGTGGCAGAAAGCTGGAGTCGTGAGTACCTGCCCACCTGAACCGTCAGGTCGAACGATGACGCGGTCTTGGCTGGCATGCCAGGATGCCAGCCGAGACCCGCGACATCGTTGGCGACTTTAGGAGAGTAAATAGTGTTTGACCTGCGCGGGAGAAGTGGGCAAGCTGTGCGCAGTTGGTTAGCAAGTCGAACATCGCAAGTGGTCATCGAAACGCTCATAGCATCGATCTCCCGGTGAGAAGTTTCTTGTTCTACCCACTGTAACTCGGGTATTTCCCGGCAAATCAAAACGCTATTAGAGGAATTCGATAATGGCTACCGGTACCGTCAAGTGGTTTAACGACACCAAGGGCTTTGGCTTCATTTCTCCGGACGACAACGGCGACGACCTGTTCGCTCACTTCTCCGAGATTCAAGCTGACGGCTTCAAGACCCTGCAAGACGGCCAGAAGGTTTCCTTCGACGTCACCCAGGGCAAGAAAGGCCTCCAGGCTTCCAACATCAAGGTCATTAGCTAACCGCTTTTTGACCTCGATGTGACTCTTCCCAGAGTCCAATTAGGCCCGCCCTGCGCGGGTCTTTTTGCGTTTGTGTTATTTCTGTCACTAGCGACCCTGTGACGTGCTGCGGGTCGAAAAAATAGATGTTTGGAATAACAAGATCGTTATAAGTATCTTTTTAGAATAACAGATCGGCGCCACAATGGTGATCCTGTTCTATCCTCGGCGGCACCCACCCTGTTCGGCACCATCACCCACCTGATGGTGCGCGGGCCCGGCGCCTCGCCGGCGCCGGGGCTTTGCGGTAGGGTGTCGAGTCTGATTTCCCCGACTAACGGAAACCCTACCCATGAGCCAACCCGGTGAGTTGATCATCGATCCGAAGGGCGCCAAGCCCGCCGATGCCTGCGTCTTCATCCTTCACGGCCTGGGTGCCGACGGCAGCGACTTCGAGCCCCTGGTGCCGGCGCTTTCGCTGCCGGCTAACGCCAGTGTGCGCTTCATCCTGCCCCATGCGCCGCGCCTGCCGGTGACCATCAACGGCGGCATGGTGATGCCCGCCTGGTACGACATCCTCGAGATGAGCCTGGATCGCCGCGTCGACGAGACGCAGCTGATGGCTTCGGCTGAGCGTATCCAGGCCCTGGTCCGCGAGCAGATGGGGCACGGCATCGACAGCCGGCGCATCATCCTCGCCGGCTTCTCCCAGGGTGGGGCGGTAGCCTACCAGGCGGCACTCTCTTTCGAGGCACCGCTGGGTGGCTTGCTGGCGCTCTCCACCTACTTCGCGACCGCGCAGAGCATTGCGCTTGCCGAGGCCAATCGTGAGCTGCCCGTCGAGGTGCACCACGGCAGCTTCGATCCGGTGGTGCCCGAGGCCTTGGGGCGTGCCGGCTTCGAGCGAGTCAAGTCGCTGGGCTATCCGGCCCACTATCGGCAGTACCCCATGGCGCATGCCGTCTGTCCTCAGCAGGTATCGGATATCGGCCACTGGCTGAGCCAGTGCCTGGCGCGTTGATCGTCCAAGGTCGCCTCGACAGCCTCGGGGCGGCTCGGCAAACTGGCCTGACGATATTCCGGTAAGCTTTCAGGACTGAGACCATGAGCCTTTCCCCATTCGCCAATCTCCCCGATGCCCAGGGTTACTTCGGTCGTTTCGGTGGCCAGCTGATTCCCCCCGAGCTCAAAAGAGTGATGGATGAGATCGACGCCGCCTATGAGGAGATTCGTGTTCGCGAGGATTTCCAGCAGGAGCTGGCCAGCCTGCTCGCCGACTATGTGGGACGTCCCAGCCCGATCTTTCACGCTCGACGGCTCTCGAAGAAGCTGGGTGGCGCTCAGATTCATCTCAAGCGCGAGGACCTGAATCATACCGGCGCCCACAAGATCAATCACTGTCTGGGCGAGGCATTACTGGCCAAGTTCATGGGCAAGACCAAGGTGATTGCCGAGACTGGCGCCGGCCAGCACGGGGTGGCCCTGGCTACCGCCTGCGCCCTGGTGGGCATTCCCTGCGAGATCCACATGGGCCAGGTAGACATCGAGAAGGAGCATCCCAACGTCACCAAGATGAAGATTCTGGGCTGTAAGCTGGTGCCGGTCACTCGCGGCACGGCGACCCTCAAGGATGCAGTAGATAGCGCCTTTGAGGAGTACCTCAAGGATCCCCAGCACTTCATCTATGCCATCGGCTCGGTAGTGGGGCCGCATCCTTTCCCGAAGATGGTGCGCGACTTCCAGTCGATCATTGGCCGCGAGGCCCGCGAGCAGTTCCTGGCGGGCCATGGGCGCCTACCCGATCACATCACCGCCTGCGTGGGCGGTGGCTCCAACGCCATCGGCATGTTCACTGCTTTCCTCGACGACGAGGCCGTCCACCTGGTCGGCGTGGAGCCGGCCGGCGAGGGCCTGGAGACGCAACGCCACTCCGCCACCCTGACCCTGGGCAAGCCGGGTGAGATTCACGGCATGGCCTGCTACGTGCTGGAGGACGAGGCCGGTAACCCCATGCCGGTGCACTCCATCGCCTCCGGCCTGGACTATCCTGGCGTGGGGCCGCAGCACAGTTACCTCAAGGAGCTTGGACGGGTGGATTACCAGAGCGCGAGCGACGACGAGTGCCTTGACGCCTTCCTGACCCTGTCGCGGGTCGAGGGCATCATCCCGGCGCTGGAGAGCGCCCATGCCGTGGCCTGGGCCATGCGCGAGGCGCCGACGTTGCCTACCGACCAGCACATCCTGGTCAACCTTTCCGGGCGCGGCGACAAGGATGCCGACTACGTGGCGGGCAAGCTCGGACTGTAAGTCGACACCTGGCCACGGTCGGCTCTGGCGACTCCCCAGGTGCTCGATGGTGCATTCTGGGGTAGTGTGGAGTTCGGGTCCGGAGAGGTCTGTTCACTGGACGCAGGGAGTGTCATGACGTGAGCATGGAGAGAGTCAGGCGGGCATGGCATCGCTGGTTGGTCGGAGAGGAGCGTGCGGCTCCTGGCCTGGGTGACCTCTTGCTGGCTCACTATCCCGGGGCGGTCATGCTGCTCGACGAGCAAGGCGTGGTGCTGGAGGTCAATCCCGACTTCGAACGGCATGCGGGCCACTCCCCCGACCAGATCCTCGGCCGCCGCGCAGTCACGCTGGATGCCGCCCCTCTGCATGGCGGTTTCGCTCTTGCTCTGGAACATTGCCTGACGACCCGCCAGCCCTGGCGAGGCGTGTTGCTCTGCCGGCGCGCCGATGGTGCCCTGCGCCATCAGACCACCATGATCCAGCTCCTGGATGAACCGCCGAGCGGCCCGCTGACGCTGCTGGTGATCCAGTACGACGTTACCGGCATGCGTGAGCGCGAGCTCCACGACCGCCAACTCCTGGCCAGGCTCGGCGATACTATTTCTCACCTGCCCGGCGTGGTCTTTCGCATGCGTCAGGATGCGGCCGGGCGGCCGGAGCTGCTCTATGCCAGCGAGGGGCTCATGGCCCTGACAGCATTGACGCCTGCCCAGGGCATGGATGACACCGAACGTCTGTTCAGTCTGATCATGGAGGAGGATCGGCGTTGGCTCGAGATGACCCTGGCTCAGTCGCTGGTGAGTCTGGATGATTGCCAGTTGGAGATTCGCCTCGACCTGCCGGATGGCGTGCGCTGGGTGGAGGCTCGCGCCCGCCCTCAGCGACGTCGCGATGGCAGCACTCTCTGGGACGGTCTGATGATCGATGTGACCGAGCGCAAGGAAGAGGAGTTCAAGGTCCGCCGGCTGGTCAGCACCGATATGCTCACCGGCGCCATGAACCGGCGTGCCTTCTTCGAGCAGGTGGCGAAGGTCCAGGCTCGTGCCCAGCGGCACGGCCAGGCGATGCCCCTGGCGATGCTGGACCTCGACCATTTCAAGGCACTCAACGATACGCACGGCCATGCGGCGGGTGATCTCGCGCTGGAGACCTTCGCGGCTACCTGCCGTGAGTGTCTTCGTCCCTATGACTTGTTCGCCCGCATCGGCGGAGAGGAGTTCGCGGTGCTGCTGGTGGACACCGCACCCGACGAGGCATGGGCCATCTTCGATCGCTTGCGCGAGGCGGTCGAAGAGATTGACCTGGAGGTCGATGGGACGATCATCCACTTTACGGTTAGCTTGGGGCTGGCGATTCTCGCGCCTGATGGCGACCTGGATGGCACTCTTGGCGATGCCGACCGAGCCCTCTACCGGGCCAAGCATGAGGGCCGCAACCGTGTCTGCGGGCCCGTGGATCTGGAGCCCACCGAGGCGGGCGATAACGGAACGTGAGCCGCACGTTTGGCAATCCGACCTTGAAGCAGCCACGATCCTACCTCATGTCATCAATGACATGATGCCCGTCGGGCGTCACGATCTGTTTGCTGTGGGCGCTGCCCGCGATTATATGGAGCAAGTGAGCCATGTCCGGACTCTCCGAAAACTTTCGCCTCCCGGTTGCCTGCCCAAACTGCGGCAGTCATTTGATGCGTGTCTCCCAGGTCAAGAATCCTGACGACAAGGTCTTCTGTGCTTCCTGCTCACGCTTCGTCTGTCTTTACCATGAGGCCTGTACCGTTCTCGAGCAGGGGCCAGGTAGCGAGAGCGAGGCGCTGATCGAGCAGGCCGTCAATCGCGGTGATCGCTGATCTTCGGTGACTGCCCCTCTGGCCTGGGCGCTGGGCGGCCTGCTGGTCACACTGGCAGGATGCTGTCTGCTGGATCGTCATCTGCGCCGCGCCTGCCTGGCATTTATCGTCTTCGCCTTGGTGATGTCGTTCATCTGGTGGCAGCTGGGTGTCTTCTGGCTGGCCGTCGGTGAGGGGCTGCTGGGGTCGCTGCTCACCGGCGCCGCCCTGCTGCATGCGCTAGGCCGAGCCGGCGACGTGCCGCGCCTGGCGCAGCGTGACACAATCGCGCACCGTGGCGGCGAGGCGCCGGTGCGTTGGTTTGCCGCCCTTGGCTGGTTGATCCTGACTGCCCTGGCAATGGCGGGTCTGCTTGTTACCGAGCGACTGGACCTGGATGCAGGCGGCACGCCGGCCCTGATTCCCTTCGCTCTGCTGGTGATGGTGCTGGGCCTCTGGGCCTTTGCCCATCACCGTCACCTGCTGCGACGGTTGCTGGCTTTCAACGTGCTCGGCTCTGGCGTCTTCCTGCTGCTGACCGGACTCGCTGGCCCCGGCCCTGAGGTACAGGGGGTGATTCTGGTGGGGCTTGCCGTGGCGCTGGTCGGCTCGGTGCTGGGCGTGCTGCTGCTGCGCCGCCTGCATGCGCTGGACGGGAGCGTGACGCTCGAGACCGAGGCCGGTCCGTGAATACTGCCGCGAACCTTATGCTGTGGCTGTCACTGGCGGCTCCGTTGCCGTTGGGTCTGCTGGCCTGGTCAAGACCGCCGCGCCATATGCGCGCTGTAGTGCTGGCTGCGAGTGCGTTGCCGTTGTCGACGCTCTGGCTATTGCCACGGGTGGGGGCGGCGGCGTTGCATGGCAGCCTGGCACTGGGCGGGCTCACACTGCACTGGCGGCTTGACGCCCTGACGGCGCTGTTGCTGCTGTTGACCCAGCTGGTGCTGCTGGTCAGTGCCGCCTACGCCGTCGGGCATCGCCGCGTGGCGGTGCCCGATGAGGCCTCCCATGCTCGCTTCTGGCCGCTGCTTGGTGGGCTGGCGTTCGCGCTGGGGTTGATCTGGGTGGCCGCCGACTTGCTGCTGCTCTACGTGGGGCTGGAACTGATGGGCCTGTGCGCGGTGGGCATGATGCTGCTGCCCGGCAAGGTCGAGGCGATTCGTGCCGGCCTGCGCTACCTGCTTTACGCGCTGGTAGGGTCCCTGGCCTGGCTGTTGGGGGTGGCGCTGCTGCTGGGCGCTTGGGGCACCCTTGAACTGGCTGGGCTGGCAGCCGTGGCCCAGCCCGATGTCACGACTCGTATCGGCATGGCGCTGCTGACCGGGGGGCTGCTGCTCAAGGCGGCGATCTTTCCGCTACATGGCTGGCTGGTGCCGGTTCACGCCAGCGCCTGGACCCCGGTCAGCGCTGTTCACGGCGCCCTGGTGGTCAAGGCTTCCTTCTTTATCCTGATCCTCTTGTGGCGATTGTTGTTGCCTGATGCCGTCACGGCGGCCTGGGTGCTGGGGCTGTTGGGGGCGGCGGCGGTGCTGTGGGGCGGACTCAAGGCGTGGCGGGCCGATGCGCTCAAGCAGGTGGTGGCCTGGTCCACGGTGGGCCAGCTCGGCTACCTGATGCTGCTGTTTCCGTTGCTGGCCGGCACGGCGGCGTCGGTGGCCGCCATGGCCTGGCAAGCCACCTGGCTGCAGCTGGCCGGCCATGCCCTGGCCAAGGCGGCAATGTTTATGGCCGTCGGTAATCTTATGCTCTCCACCGGCGCCCGCCGCCTGACCGACCTGGCCGGCACCAGTCGACGGCTGCCGCTGTCGCTGATGACCTTCGGTATCGCGGCGGTGACCCTGATGGGGCTTCCGCCCAGCGCCGGTTTCACCGCCAAGTGGCTGCTGTTGCAGGCCTCCCTGGAGGCGGGCCAGTGGCCCTGGGTCGCGGTGCTGGCGCTCGGCACTCTGCTCACTGCCGCCTATGTGTTCCGGGTACTTCGCTGTTCCTTCGTGGAAGAGGCGTCGCACCATGCGTTTCATCCCCTACCACGGGGAGCGGACCTGGTGCCGTTGGTTCTGGCGATGGCCGCCGTGGGTTTGGGCCTGGTGGCAGAGTGGCCTCTTGCGATGCTGCGCCAGGGAGGAGTGCCATGAGCGGAGCCTTCTTCCCGGTTGCCACCCTGTTCACCTCGTTGGCGGCGGCAGCGATCATCTTTCTGTTGCCCGAGGGTGCCTTCCGCGCCCGCACCGGACTCAACCTGGCCGCCGCCGTGCTCAAGATCGGGCTGGTGGCCTGGATGGTACGCGGTCTCAGCCAGGGTCAGGCCTACGCCGTGGAGTTTCCAGTGGTGGAGGGGCTGGCCTTCGTGCTGCGCGCCGATCCGCTGGGCATCATGTTTGCTGGGCTCTCCTCGCTGCTGTGGTTGTTCACCACCATCTATGCCATCGGCTATCTGGAGGATTCGCCCAATCGGCGCCGTTTCTTCGGCTTCTTCAGTCTCTGCGTGGCCAGCACCCTGGGGATCAGCCTGGCCGGCAATCTCTTTACCTTCCTGATCTTCTATGAGCTGCTGACGCTCTCCACCTATCCACTGGTGGCCCATCGCGGCACTCCGAAGGCACTGGCCGCGGCCACCCTCTACCTGCGCTTCACCCTCACCGCGGGGCTGGTGCTGATGATCGGCATGGTGGCGCTTCACACGTTGGCCGGCGATATCCGCTTCGGCCAACGGGAGATCCTCGCTGAATTCGGTCCGCAGCAGCGCGGGACGCTGATCGCCATCTTCTGGGTGCTGATTGCCGGTTTCGGGGTCAAGGCGGGGCTGGTGCCGCTACACGGCTGGCTGCCCCGCGCCATGGTGGCGCCGGCGCCGGTCAGCGCTCTATTGCATGCGGTGGCGGTAGTCAAGGCCGGCGCTTTCGGCATCGTGCGCCTGGTCTATGACGTCTACGGCGCCGAGCTCAGCCAGGCGCTGGGGCTGCTCACTGGGTTAGCCGTCGTCGCCAGCGTGACCATCCTCTATGCCTCGCTGCGCGCCCTGGCCCAGGTGGAGCTCAAGCGGCGGCTGGCCTTCTCCACGGTCAGCCAGGTGAGCTATGTCGTGCTTGGCATCGGGCTGTTCGGGCCGCTGGGCACCATCGCCGCGCTGTCCCATCTGCTTCATCAGGGGCTGATGAAGATCACGCTGTTCTTCTGTGCCGGCAACTACGCCGAGGAGCTCGGCATTCATCGCATCGACGAGCTCGACGGGGCGGGGCGGCGCATGCCGCTTACCAGCCTCGCCTTCAGCGTCGGTGCGCTGGGCATGATCGGCCTGCCGCCACTGGTGGGCTTCCTCAGCAAGTGGTACCTGGGCATTGGGGCGGTGCAGGCGGGGATGCCCTGTGTGATCGCCGTGCTGGTCGCCAGTAGCCTGCTCAACGCCGCCTATTTTCTGCCGATCCTTTACCGGCTGTGGTTCTGCCCCGGCCCTGACCACGGCGTGGGGGCTTGGCCCGAGGAGCGTCATCTCGGCCGCCTCGAGACCAGCGGTTGGCTGCTGCTGCCGGCGCTGGCCACGGCGCTGTTCAGCGTGATGGCGGGTCTGCTGGCGGGTCTGCCCTACAGCCCGCTGGAGTGGGCGACTCGAGTGGTCGATGTGGAGTATCTGCCATGAGCCAGGCGATCCTTGGGGGGCTGATGATCGCCGCGCTGCTATGGCCGCTGGTGCTGGTGCTGCGCCAGCCGCTGATGACGGCGTTGACCGCGCGTGGCGGGGTACGTTTCCCTCTCGACGCGCTGTGGGCCACGGCGCCGCTGCCCGCCCTGGCACTGGCGCTGCTGGGGGCAGACGGCAGTCTGTCCCTGTCTGCCTGGCTGCTGGGCGGCGTCTGGGTGCTGGACGAGCCGCGCCGGGTGCTGCTGGCCTTTACCGCGCTGCTGTGGCTGCTTGCCGGCTGGTATGCCCGGGGCTACCTGGCGGGAGAGCGCGACCGCGCCAATGCCGGCAACGGGGCGTCGGCGGCCCGGTTGGCGCGCTTCGCCGTGCTCTGGCCGCTGACCCTCTCCGGCAACCTGCTGCTGCTGGTGGTCGAGGATATCGCCAGCTTTTACCTGGGCTTTGCGGTGATGACCTTCGCCGCCTACGGTCTGGTGATCCACGCCGGCACCCGCGATGCCCTGATCGGCGGGCGCGCCTACCTGATCCTGGCGGTGCTCGGCGAGGGGTTGATCCTGGGCGGCCTGCTATGGGGCGCTGGCACCCTGGACGTGCTGACCCTCAGTGAGCTGCGTGAAGGGCTTGCCACGGCTGCCCACGGCGTCTGGATCGGGCTGTTGCTGTGGCTCGGCTTCGGGGTCAAGGCCGGCGTGGCGGGCCTGCACCTGTGGTTGCCTCTGGCGCATCCGGTGGCTCCCACGCCGGCCAGCGCCGTGCTCAGCGGTGCTATGGTCAAGGCCGGGGTGGTGGGATGGATGGCGACCCTGCCGCTGGGGGAGACAGCCGCGGCGGCAGGCTTCGCCGGGCTGGGACGCATCATGTTGATCGTTGGCCTGGCGGGTGCCATCGGCGCGACGCTGCTGGGCGTCTGCCAACGCCACCCCAAGGCGGTGCTGGCCTATTCCAGCGTCAGTCAGTTGGGTATGCTCGCGGCCCTGGTGGGAACCGGGCTCGTGACCCCTGCGCTGTGGCCGGCCCTGGCCCCGGCGGTGGTGCTCTTCGCCGCCCATCATGGCCTGACCAAGGGGGCGCTGTTTCTCGGCGTGGGGATCGGTGAGCATCCGCCGCGAATGCCGGCCGGGATGCTGGCACTGCTGCTGACGCTGCCAGCGCTGTCGCTGGCTGGGGCGCTGGGCTCGGGGCTGGCGACCAAGTGGGCCTTCAAGGCGGCGCTCTATGAGGGCGACCCCTCGGCGCTGGCGACCTGGCTCTCCGTGGTAGCGGTGGGTACCACACTGCTGATGGCGCGCACGCTGTGGTGCCAGTGGCAAGGCGAAGGGCAGGCCCGTCAAGACGGCCTGACGCCGCTTTTCGCCCCCATGCCGTTGGCCTGGTTGCTGCTGGTGGTGAGTGCCCTGACGCTGCCGCTGTGGCTGCCGGCGTTGGGCATGGCGCCCGCCTGGCCGCCGCGAGATGAGCTCTTAGGCCTCTGGTGGCCTGTCCTGCTGGGCGTGGCTCTGGCCCTGTTGGTGGGCTGGCGGATACAACGCTGGCCGTTGCGGATGGCAACAAGGCGTCCGCCGGCGGGGGATCTGTGGTGGCTCCTGACGGGGGGCTTCAGCCGACTGTGGATGGCGACCGCGCCCTGGCTTGTCCGACTGGCCGCGGCGAAGACGGCCTGGGTAGCCTGGTGGGTTGCCCTGGAAGAGGCAGGAATCTCGGCACTGGACGCGCTGGGAGAGAGCGAGGCGTGGCTGCGTCGCCACGCCGCGGTGCTGATGATGATGATCGCCGTGGGGTTTGCCCTGGTACTGCTGTTCAGTACCGCCTGACGCCCTCAGGGGAGCAGCAGGCGGAGAGTCTTGGTGGGGTGGACGTCGGCCAGCAGGGCAGGCTGCAGTGGAGAGAAGGCTACAGCAGTTCCTCGCCGGCCAGGGCCAGGCGCGAACGCTCGACGCTCTTCAGGGTGACATGTCCGGCGTGGGGCCAGTCGCGGAAGCGCTGGACCAGTGCCGCCATGCCGCAGGTGTTGGCGGTCAGATAGGGGGTGTCGATCTGGCCGACGTTGCCCAGGCAGACAATTTTGGTATTGCGCCCGGCCCGTGTGACCAGCGACTTGAGTTGCTTGGGCGTGAAGTTCTGCGCCTCGTCGATGATCAGGAAGGTATCGTTGAGGGTACGACCCCGCATGAAACCGGGGGCGCGGATCTGCACCCGGGCGCCGAGCAGCTGGCGGGTGGCGCCGCTGTTCCAGCTGGATTCCCCATCCTCGTTGCGCAGCAGGTTGTCCATGTTGTCGTGGAAGGCGCCCATCCAGGGCGACATCTTCTCCTCCTCGGTGCCGGGGAGAAAGCCGATGTCCTCGCTCATCGAGATCGGGGCCCGAGTGAAGACGATGCGCTCGAAGCGCTTGGTGTCCAGGGTTTGCTGGAAGGCGGCGGCCAGGGTCATGAAGGTCTTGCCGGTGCCGGCGCTGCCGGCGATGGTCACCAGATCGATGTCGTCGTCCATCAGCAGGTTGAGCGCGAAGTTCTGCCGGCAGTCGCTGGCGTGGACGCCCCATACGCTGGCGCCGTGACGGTAGTTGGCGAGCAGGTCCAGGCGGGCACGCTGTCCACCGACCTCGCGCACGATGGCCTCGAAACGGGCATCCACATCGCCGTCTGCCACCAGCATGCCGGGGTGCCACGCGGCAGGGATCTCGCCGGCGAGCTGGTAGATTACCCGCTGGGCCTCGCGCTCTACGCTGACGTCCAGCGCCAGGCCGTTCCATAGCTCACTGCCGGCATCCGGGTAGACCCTTACCCCTTCCAGCATGGCATCGCTGTCGTCGAAGGCGCGGTCGTTGAGGTAGTCCTCCACCGGCACGCCAAGAGCAGCGGCCTTGACCCTGAGGTTGATGTCCTTGGTGATCAGGATTACCGAGGCGTCCGCGCGCTCCTGACGCAGCCGACAGGTCTCGGCCAGGATGCGGTTATCGGGGCTCTCCTCGAGGGGCTCCAGCGGCTTCAGATCGGTGTAGCAGAGCAGTCGCAGGCGACCTTCGGGGCCAGTCAGGCGCGGGATGGGAATGCCGTCGCGGATCTGCTCGAGGCCGACGTTGGCGGTGAGATCAGACAAGGTGCGGCTGACCTGGCGGGCGGTGCGGGCGATCTCGCGGACGCCGTTCTTGTGCTTGTCCAGCTCCTCTAGCACGGTCATGGGGATGACCACTTCGTGTTCGTCGAACTGGTAGAGAGAGACGGGATCATGCAGCAGGACGTTGGTGTCCAGTACGTAGAGGCGGGTGGCCTTCTTGTCGATGCGTACCATCGGCGCAGCTCTCCTGATTGTCGCGAGCGGACGTCGTTTGTGACGTCCCGATGTCGACACTGTCAGCGCGCGATGTCAGGAAGGTGACAGCGGCCGACGATGCCGTGCAGCGCTTCTACTCCCTCCTGTGGCTTGTTCCGGTAGCTTATCCCTGTCGCCTTCGACAGCAGGCGGGGCTCAGGGTGCACTCCCGCCTGATTCTGATCATGGTATCGCCGATGCCGTGCTGCTCTGCAAAATCAGGATTTTATTCAACGCTTTCTCAGCGTCATGCTTCCGTATCCTGATAGACGCTCTCCACATCGAGGGTGGAGCGCTGGCCCAGATCCTCGAAATTCACGGCGAGCCATTCTTCTGCAGTGCGCCGCCCCTCGTCGCGCAGATGGCAGAGGAAGGGCCACTCGGCGTTGAGCTTGCTGGAGACCGAGAGTTTGCCCAGGGTGTCGTCTCCAGCGATGCGATGGAAGAGAGTGCCCCCCAGGCAGCCGATGTCCACGCCGTGGTCGCCGAGCAGGCGCTGCACCATGGCGATCATGCGCACCTCCTTGATCAAAGCGGCGTTGAAGGTGATTTCGTTCAGACGGTTCATGATCGCCGCAGCGCTGGTGGGGAGCTCCTCGCGATAGATGGGATTGATCTGCACGATCATGATGTCTCGGCTGCCACAGTGCTCCATCAGCGGCATCAGCGAGGGGTTGCCTATGTAGCCGCCGTCCCAGTAGGCCTCGCCGTCGATCTCTACCGCCTGAAATACCGCGGGCAGGCAGGCCGACGCCATCACCGCATCGAGGCTCATCTCCTCACGGGTGAAGATGCGCTGCTTGCCGCTACGCACGTTGGTGGCGGTGACAAACAGCTTGAGGTCCTGGCAGCGGCGAACCCGCTCAAAGTCGACCCGCTCGCTGACAATGTCGCGTAGCGGATTGAGGTTGAAGGGGTTGAATTGATAGGGGGAAACCAGGCGGCTCATCAGATCCATGGCCACGTAACCCGGTGAGTGATCCAGGCTCCAGCTGCCGGTCAGCATGTCCAGGGGGCTGCGCCGGATAGGGCTGGCCATTCCGGCGCGGCTCACCGCCTGCCAGAAGTCATGCAGTGCTTGCCGGGCGGTATCGCGGTCGCCGCGGGTCAGGGCATCGGCCATCACCACACCGTTCATGGCGCCGGCGCTCGTGCCGCTGATCCCTTCGATCTCGATACGGGGATCCTCGAGCAGGCGATCCATCACGCCCCAGGTGAAGGCACCGTGGGAACCGCCGCCCTGTAGCGCCAGGTCGATACGTTTGGTCTCGGTCATAGATGTCACTGCCTTTGCTTTGATGCACTGCACAAAGCGTCAGCATAACCGTCGGCCTGGGAGACGCAAACGAAAACGAACAACGCTCGTCTCAGCGCATGGCCAGCTGACCGTTGTCGCGATCGCAGGCCAGGAAGGCGGAGCCCTCTAACCACTCCTGATCCGGGTAGTAGACAAACAGGTACTGCTCCTCCTTGATGCTGTCGATCAGAGAGTAGGTGACATCCTGGCGTACCGCCGGGCAGCCGTGGCTGCGCCCCAGGCGGCCGGTCTGCTCGATGAAGCTGTCGCTGACGTAGTCGGCACCGTGGATGACAATGGCGCGCTGGTAGGCCAGGTCGTTGATGCCGGTTTCCAAGCCTTCCAGGCGCAGCGAGTAGCCGTTGCGACCGTAGTAGGTGTCCATGGTGCGAAACAGCCCCAGGCTGGATTGATGGCTCTCCGGGATATTCGAAAAGGTGGTGGCCATGGCGTCGCCGGAGCCCTGGCCGTGGGAGACCAGCTCCTTGAACAGCAACTCGTCGCGGTTGAGGTCAAAAACCCATAGACGTGGCTCGCTGGAGGGGAGCGAATAGTCGATCACCGCCAGGCGCTCGGCGTCCGGGTCGGCGCAGGCCAGGGCATTGGCGGCCAGCGCAAGCACCTGAGGGTCAGCCCCGGGCGCCAGGCGGTTGAGGCGCTCATCCAGGGTCTGGCCCTGGAGCACCTCGGGATGCAAGGTCTGGGCGAGGAAGGTATCGGCATGAGCCTGGCCGGAGGCGAGCAACACGCAGCCGGCGAGCAGGGGCAGGGGAAGCAGCGATCGGATCATGAAGACGGTACCTTGAGAGTCGGTGACTGGCCGGAAGCCAAGCAAGGTGCAGCGACGCTGCTACCCTGTGGCCCCGAACCTGTGGCTATTATGGAGAGAGAGCCAGGGAAAGCCAGTTTAGCCTTAAACGATAAAAGGAACCGAACATGCGGTTATTTGTCCCCATCATCGCCATAGTGGTGCTGATGGTATCCGTCTCGGCCAGCGCTGAGGAACCGCGTGACGTCCAGGCTGGCAGCCTGGAGGGAGAAATCGCCCGCCTGGTGGCCGAGGAGGAGGCCGAGCTGCGCGGTTTCTACGCGGCCCGTGATTACCGTCCGGCCTGGGTGGAGCGTCAGCAGGTGGCGGCCTTTGCCGAAGCCCTTCAGACCCTCGCAAGCGATGGCCTGGCCCCGAGTGACTACCGGGCTAATCGGCTGGTAGCCGAGCGTCGCCGACTCCACGAGACAGATACTGCGCTGACCGAGTTGGCGCAGTTTGACCTGCAGACCTCGGCGCTGCTGCTGACGGCGTTGAGGCACCTGCAGCGTGGGCGCCTTGACCCACGCCGGGTCGACCCCCAATGGGAGATTCCGGTGGAGCCGGCGCGGCTTGATCCCGACGCCATTTCCCGCGCCGTGGATGGCCAGCGCTTCGAGCAGGCCTTCAGCGAGGCGCGCCCCGCCTATGCCCCCTACGAGCGGCTGCGTAGTGGCCTGGCACGTTACCGCAACATCGAGCGAGTAGGCGGCTGGCCGCTCCTTCCTGATCAGCCTCGCGTGCTGCGCCCGAGAGATGTGGATGACGCTGTCAGCCTGCTCCGGGAGAGGCTGGCCATGGAGGGGGAGCTCGAGGTGATGGCTGCCGATCCCTCCGTCTTCCCGCGCGCCGAGCTCGAGACCCCGGACCCGCGGCGTTTCGATGCGCTTCTGGAGGAGGCCGTGAAGCGCTTCCAGCGCCGCCACCTGCTGGAGGCAGATGGTATCGTCGGACCTCAGACGCGTGACGCCTTGAATGTGCCGGTAGCGGCACGTATCGATCAGATTCGACTCAACCTGGAACGTGCTCGCTGGCTGCTGAACGGCCTGCCAGAGGCCTTTGTGCTGGTGGATATCGCCGGCTACCGGCTCAGCTATTTCCGCCCGAACGGCGAGATATGGCGTTCGCGGATCGTGGTGGGTCAGCCCTATCGACGCACCCCGTCGCTGCGCTCCGAGATCACCCACATGACCGTCAATCCCACCTGGACAGTGCCTCCCACTATCCTGCGCGAGGATGTCCTGCCGGCGATTCGTCGCGACCTGGACTATCTGCAGCGGCAGAACATGCGGGTGCTCAGCCCCTCGGGCCAGCGCCTTGATCCGCAACAGATCGACTGGTGGAACCCGGGCAATGTGATGATCCGCCAGGATCCGGGGCCCCATAACGCCCTGGGGCAGGTGGTGATCCGTTTCCCCAACGACCATCTGGTCTACCTGCATGACACCCCGGCCCAGGGGCTCTTCGCCCGAGAGCAGCGAGCCTTCAGCTCTGGCTGCATCCGTGTGCAGGGGGTGCTGGAGTTTGCCCAGCTGCTGTTGGACGATACCGGGTCCGACCAGAACGTGCAGACGTTGACTGCCAGTGGCCAGACTCGCAACGTGCCGCTGGCCAGCCGCATGCCGGTGATCCTGCACTACTGGACCGTGCATCCGGGCGAGGATGGCCAGTTGGTATTTCGACCGGACATCTACGACCGCGATGCTGACCTGCTGCGGGCACTCAATCGCCCGCTGGTGCGGTAGGCGCGAGTCCGACACCTTGGCGATATATGTCGGGATGGGGCCTACTCATAGCCTTTCGCCTGCAGCCGGAACAGCCGGGCATAGCGTCCGTTGGCAGCCATCAGGCTTTCGTGGTTGCCCTGCTCCAGAATCTCACCCCCGTCGATCACCAGTATCTGGTCAGCGGCACGCACGGTGGAGAAGCGGTGGGAGATCAGCATGGTCATCTTGTTGTGGCTGTGCTGGCGGAAGTCGGCGAACACCGCTGCTTCAGCGGCGGCATCCATGGCCGCGGTGGGCTCATCGAGCACCAGGATGTCGGCGCTCTCACGCATGTAGGCCCGCGACAGAGCGACCTTTTGCCACTGGCCGCCCGAGAGTTCCTGGCCTCCCTTGAACCAACGCCCCAGCTGGGTGTGGTAGCCGCCTGGCATTGAGGCGATGAAGTCGTCGGCCAGACCGCGCCGCGCCGCCTCCTGCCAGCGCGCCTCGTCGTCGAAGGCGGCTACGTCGCCGGCCCCCAGGTTTTCGCCCACCTTGAGCTGGTAGCGAACGAAGTCCTGGAAGATCACCCCGACGCGTCGCCGCAGGGCTCGGACGTCCCAGTCGCGCAGATCGCTGCCGTCCAGCAGGATGCGCCCTGTATCGGGCTCGTAGAGTCGGGTAAGCAGCTTGATCAACGTGGTCTTGCCGGAGCCGTTGGCGCCGACCAATGCCAGGCTCTCTCCCGGCGGCAGATGCAGCGAGATGCCGTCAAGCGCGGGTTTCTCGGCGCCGGGGTAGGTGAAGCCGACATTCTCGAAACGAATGCCGTCGCCGGGGTGGGCGCCTTCGGTCAGGGTGCCGGTCTGCACGGCCACCGGTTGTTCCAGATACTCGTAGAGGTTGGAAAGATAGAGGTTGTCCTCGTACATTCCGCTCACCGAGGTCAGGCTCGCCGAGAGTGCCGCTTGGCCCTGCTTGAAGACCATCAGGTACATGGTCATCTCACCCAGGGTCAGGCCGCCGGAGACGGTTTCCACCACCACCCAGGCGTAGGCGCCGTAGAAGGCCAGGGTGCCGAGCAGCCCCAGGCCGAAGCCCCAGCTCTCACGGCGCAGCGTCAGTCGGCGATCCTCGCCGTAGAGGGTGTCGAAGATCTTGCGGTAGCGATCCAGCAGCAGGGGTTCCAGGCCGAAGAGCTTGACCTCCTTGATGCTGTCTTCCCGAGCCAGCACCGTCTCCAGGTACATCTGCATGCGGGTCTGGGGTGAGCGCCAGCGAAACAGCCGGAAGGCGTCGCCGGAGAACTTGGCCTCGGAAAGAAACACCGGCAGTGCTCCCACTATCAGAATCAGCAGGGCCCAGGGCGAGAACTGCACGAGCAGGAAGCCGAAACTGACCAGCGAAATGCCGTTCTGGGCCAGCCCGAAGGTCTTGTTGACCAGCCCCAGCGGACGAACCGACGCCTCGCGTCGGGCCCGAGTCAGCTTGTCGTAGAACTCCGAGTCCTCGAACTGGGCCAGGCTGAGCGTGCCGGCCTTCTCGAGGATCATCACGTTGACTTTCTGGCCAAGCAAGGCGCGCAGCAGTGACTGCTGAGCCGAGAGGCCGCGCTGGGCCATGGCGATGGCCGCGATGACCCCGGCTTCGGCCAGCACGTAGCGTAGCACCGGCCATGTGCTTTCGACAGTGATAGCCGCACCGGTCTCTCGGTGGTAGGCCATGGCCGCTACCACGGCGTCGACGATCAGCTGACCGATCCAGGCCGCTACGGCCGGCAGCACACCGGCTACCAGGGTGCAGAGTGCCAGCCCCACGGTCAGCGGCCGCGAGGTTTGCCAGACCAGGGTCAGTGCCCGGCGGCTGTACCGAAAGACACCGAAGAAGGCCGCCAGGCGGTTCGTGGGAGGGGGCGTGGGTTGAGTGTGGCGCATATGGGGCGAGGACAAGCAATGTCTCCGTGACGGGAGAGAGGATCAGCCGCAAATGGCAAGGGGACCGTAACTGCAGCGCCCCGCTGAAAGCGGGGCGCTGAGTGGTGTCAGGCGTGGGCTCAACCCTCGTCGTCGCTTCGACGGCTTGCCACTACTGTCCCGGTGTTGCCGCTCTGCAGGGTCGCCAGCAGCGGTTCGGCCTGGCGCCGGAACGCCATCAGCTTGTCGCCCGAGAGACTCTTGTTCTCCGGGAGGGAGACGGTCATCGCATTGACCTGGCTGTTGTTCACCAGCACTTCGTAGTGGAGGTGCGGGCCCGTGCTTCGGCCGGTGTTGCCGGATAGCGCGATGCGCTCGCCCATGGTCACCCGGTCTCCGCGGCTGACCAGCGGGCGGGAGAGGTGCAGGTAGCGGGTCTGGTAGCCGTTATCATGACGGACCACGATGTAGCGACCCGCGGTCGGATGGTTGGCCACCTTTTCCACGCGGCCATCGGCCGGCGCAACGACCGGCGTGCCGATGGGCATGGCGAAGTCGGTGCCGCGATGGGGGCTCACACGACCCGTGACCGGGTGCTTGCGGCGAGGATTGAAGTTCGAGCTCAGCCGGTAGCTGCCCTCGAAGGGGTAGCGGTTGAAAGCCGGGTCGAGGCTCTCACCGTCGGGAGTATAGAAGTTGTTGTCGGCGTCGTTGCGCACAAGGGTCAGATCGAGGCGCTCTCCCTCGTACTGAACGGCCAGCACTCGCGGGTCGAAGCTGGAGCCGTCGATAATATCGGACTCCACCAGCACCTGGAAACGATCGCCGCGACGGGTGTCGCGGCGGAAGTCGAGTTTCTTGCCGAGCACGCGGGATAGCTCGCTGATCTCCGCGCTGGAAAGACCGGTGGCCTGAGCGGAGCGGGTGAAACTGCCGCTGACGGTGCCGGCGAACAGGCGCTGGGAGGCCTCGCCGGTGCGTTCGATGGTGGCAACCTCGAAGCCGCCGTCATCCCGCTCTGCCAGGAAGCCGTCTCGGGCATTGCGCATCATGCGCATGGCCAGAAGGTTGCCGTCTTCGTCGAGCTGATAATCGAAGCTGTGGCCAACCCGCCAGCGAACAAGGGCATCTTTGTCTGGTAATTTGTCGAGAAGCGTCATGACGTCGCTGTAGCCCATACCCAGGCGATTCTGGGCCATCACCGCGAAGGTATCGCCCTGCTTCACCGTGTAGGTTTGCCACTCTGGCACAAAGGACTTGTTGGCGGCGATCTCCTGCTCGAGGATCACTGGCCCATTCTCGAATAATCCCAACTCCTCATCTGGTACCGGCTCGTAGGAGGTGGCGTCGGCTACCAGAGTGCCGTCATGGTCCAGCATGCCGCTGCCGATGGTGCCCACCACGACAGCCATGTGCACGGCACCCTGATCAAGGCGAGTAACGATGGATAGCTCTTCGTCAGGATGGGCTCCAGGCTGGCTGGTGTCCGGACGAGTGAGTGCCAGCGGTAGGTCGCTATCCGCAGAAGCACTGGCACTGTCGATCAGATCAAGTTCGGTGAACTCGTCATCCACGAGATTTGCCAACGGCATATGCCGGCGAGTAGCGTCCAGCGCCTGGCTGGCCATATCGATGGCATCCCCCAGGGGGCTGCGCTGGAAGCTGAGCGAGGGAAGCCCCGGGCTGGCATCAACCTCGAGAGGGACAATCACGGTGTCTAGCGTGCGATGTTCACGCTGAACATCCTCGTAGGTGGTGACGATTTTCTGTGCGCCCAGCACGGTGACCATGGTGGCAACCGGCAACAATAACAACTTATGCGTGCGGGGCAGCGAATGAAGGATTCGCAACATGGGTAAGCGCCAGTGAATAATGGAAAAGAAAAAAGGCCATTAAACTCTAACCCATGACGTATGACATGCCTACCCTGTACATTTGCACAGTAAGCATTCCCGTAACGAAATCTTGTCGTACGGGAGGAGAGGATAAGCGTGTTTTGTTACTGAATGTTATTTAAACTCAGGCGAGACAGCAAAATCAACCCCTCTCAATGAACCTATTCCTGGCGTGGTAAGCATGCTTACTCACGGGAAATGGCATCAGCCCGTAAGGGTCCCCTCACGATAGTCGCGGAGTGCCTGCTCGAGTTCTGCATGGCTGTTCATCACGAAGGGGCCATAGTGGGCGACAGGCTCGCGGTGAGGGATTCCCGCCAGCAGCAGCGCCTGGCTGCCCAAGGCACTGGCCAGCGCCAGATGGTCGCCCGCGGTGAGCTGTGCCAGATGGCTCGCCGGCACCAGGCTGTCGCCCACTGCGAGTTCGCCCTCGAATACGTACACCAGCAGGGTAGGGGCGTCGGAACGCAGGACCAGCTCTCCACCCGGCGACAGGTTCACATGGGCGACACCGCCGCTGCCTGCCAAGGCGTCGAGGGGTCCCTCAATGGTCTCCTCATCGTCACGTGTCCAGTGACCGCCCAGGGCGACCAACTCAGCCCCTTCACCGGTCAGGCGAGGCATCTCGCTGCCACGCACATCGCGGTATTTCGCCGCACTCATCTTCTCGCTGGCGGCCAGATTCAACCATAGCTGGAAGGCATGCAGACCCTGACTGTCGGTGAGTGGCATCTCGGAGTGAATGATGCCGCGACCGGTATGCATCCACTGGGCATCGCCGGCACTAATGGTGCTCGAGTGACTCAGGTGGTCTTCATGGGTTAAGCCACCGTGGATCACATAGGTCAAGGTTTGTATGCCGCGGTGCGGATGGGGCGGAAAACCGCCAATGTAATCGTCCGGACGCTCGGAGCCCAGCTCGTCAAGCATCAGAAAAGGGTCTAGCCCGCCACCGAAGTCATGGATTCGCTTGATCTTGACGCCGTCACCGTCCTGGCTGGGTTGGCTGGGCTGCAGGCTTTCGACCCGACGAAGCGTGGATGTTGTCATGGCAGATGCCTCTTGATGCGGTAACAAATTCATTATGATGCTGGCATTTTAGGCCGAATTTTTCGAAAATTAAGCGCAATATTTGGCTTGTATGATTCGAGGTTATCGAAATGTCACGTGTCACTCTGGCCCAATGGCAGATGCTGGCGGCGGTGGTCGACCACGGCGGCTTTGCCCGCGCTGCCGAGGCGATCCACAAGAGTCCCTCCACCCTCAACCATGCGGTGCACAAGCTCGAGGAGTTGCTCGGGGTCCAGATGCTGGAGCCTGTCGGCCGCCAGGTGCGCCTGACCGAGGCCGGCGAGCTTCTGCTGCGCCGTGCTCGACAGCTGATCGAGAGCGCCGCCGCCCTGGAGGATGTGGCTGGCCGGCTCTCTGAAGGCCTGGAGGCGGAGGTGGTGCTGGCGGTAGATCAGGTCTTTCCCTCCGACGCCCTGGCCCGCGCTCTGGACGAGTTCTCCGACGCCTACCCCTATGTGCGAGTACAGCTCCACGAGACGGTGCTCAACGGCGGTATCGAGATGCTCTATGACGGCAGTGCCGATCTGGTGATCTCCGGTCTCTCGCCCCAGGGGTTTCTTGGCGAGCCTCTCGTTACGGTGCGTTTCGTGGCGGTGGCCCATCCCGGGCACGCCCTGCATCGGCTCGCACGTAGCCTCGACCTGCGCGACCTGGTGCAGCACCGCCAACTGGTGGTCCGCGATTCGGCGCAACGACAATCCATGGATGCCGGCTGGCTCAAGGCCGAGCAGCGCTGGACCGTGAGTCACCTGGAGACGTCCATCGACATGCTGGAGCGCGGCCTGGGGTTTGCCTGGCTGCCCGAAACGCGCATCCAGGACGCGCTTGCAGCTGGTCGGCTCAAGCCGCTGGCGCTCTCCGCCGGCGGCGTGCGGGAGATCCCGGTGCAGCTGATCCACCGCGACCGCGATCGTGCCGGTCCTGCCACCCGGACAATGGCCGACGCGCTGATCAGACAGGCCGGCGATAGCATGCCTGACAATATTTCGATTTTATCGAAATAATAAGCCCATATTATGCGCTTAACTGTCGATGATTTCGCAATAAAATAGGGTGACGGCTAATCGGCAGCCTTGCGCTGCCAGCAGAGGAGAACGTCCATGGGCCTGTTGATCGATGGCAAGTGGCATGACCAATGGTATGACACCGACAAGCACGGCGGTGAGTTCGTGCGTGAATCCGCGCAGCTGCGTGACTGGGTAACACGGGACGGGGGCAAGGGGCCTGACGGCCAGCCCGGTCTGCCCGCTGAGCCAGGTCGTTATCACCTCTACGTGTCGCTCGCATGCCCCTGGGCACACCGCGTCATGATCATGCGCAAGCTCAAGGGGTTGGAGGACCTTATCGGTCTGTCCCATGTCAGTCCGCTGATGCTCGACCGGGGCTGGACCTATGACGTTGACGAGGGGTCCAGCGGCGACCCGATCAACGGCGTCGACTACCACCATCAGCTCTATACCCTCACCGATGCTCACTACACTGGCCGCGTGACGGTGCCGGCGCTATGGGACAAGTCGCAGGAGCGCATCGTCAATAATGAGTCGGCTGAGCTGCTGCGTATGTGCAACGGGGCTTTCGATGAGCTGACCGGGAACCGCCTGGACTTTTATCCCGAGGATTTGCGCGAGACCATCGATGCGGTCAACGCCGACGTTTACGACCATATCAACAACGGCGTCTACAAGGCCGGCTTTGCCACCGAGCAAGATGTCTACGAGAAACACGTAGTGGCGTTGTTCGAGTCACTGGACCGCATGGAGGCGCGCCTCGCCGAGCATCGCTATCTTGCCGGCGAGTGGTTCACCGAAGCCGATATTCGCCTCTTCAGCACCCTGATACGCTTCGATGCCGTTTACCACGGCCACTTCAAGTGCAATGTGAGGCGCATCGAGGACTACCCGAACCTCTCCCATTACGTGCGTGAGCTCTACCAGTGGCCGGGTATCAAGGAAACGGTGAACTTCGACCATATCAAGCGCCATTACTACTACAGCCATGACACCATCAACCCTACCCGCATTGTGCCTTACGGCCCTGTGCTGGATCTCGAACGCCCCCACGATCGTGAACGGCTACCGGGCCAGGGCATTCGAGAGAAGGGCTAACGCGGGAGATTGCAGAAGCGCCGATTCCTCATGGGGTTCAAACCG
>JBNJLE010000025.1:0-45642 GCA_051751685.1 Pseudomonadota bacterium
AATTACGGTAATACCCGGAATCTCTCCAATGGTGAGTTCGTCATAGCCACCACCGGTGGTACCCGTTACCGAGAGATCAATGGCTTCGTCACCCTGGAGGAAAAAATCATCTTCGCGGGTGTCGATAACCGTCTCGCCGGAAGTTTCACCGACGGGAATAACAATTTGCTGCCCATTGGACAGGGTGATCACCAGAGGGGAACCGACGGGTGCTACGTCAACGGTAGCGACGACGGTGACGGTGCTACCTTCGAAAACCGTGCCCCCGGTCAGGTCAATTTCGCCACCGAACAGCTCAAAGCTGACGGTGGAGACAACAGGTGCTTCCTCGGCAGGTGCTTCCTCGGCAGGCGCTTCCTCGGCAGGCGCTTCCTCGGCAGGCGCTTCCTCGGCAGGCGCTTCCTCGGCAGGCGCTTCCTCGGCAAGCAAGTCTGGTTCGTCTTCCGGAAACTCGCCCGCCCCGAGCTGCCCCATGCCGTAGTCGAAGTTCAGCGGCGAGACCTGCTCGGCAATACGCCCCAGCATCACGAAGCTGTGACCACCGTCGGCACCGCCACCTGGGCCGGCACCAGCGGCGGTGGCATCGAGTGCGTCGAGCAGGTCGCCCTCGCCCTCGTCGATGGCCGCCAGCAGGGCCTCGAGGTCCTCGTCCAGGGCGCTGAACTCGGAAGCGGCGAGCGGCTGATCTGCATCGAGCTCGGTCGTCATGACGACCTGCTGTCCACCCCCGATCAGAGTGGGATCGAGACCATCGCCAAAATCCAGTTGCACGCTAGCGTTGTCGGCAGTAACAAGGGTCTCACCCTCCTGTAGCGTGTCCCCCACGCGAAGCTCGCGAAGGTTGCCATCGGCATCCCGCGCCCAGGCCTGACCGGTAATGGAGATGACGGTTGCGATGGTCATGGTGAGACTCCCTGCATGATGATCTTGATATTTTGGCGGCAAGACAGCGCAGCGCCGGCTCATACGTTCAAACTAGGCGCAGTCATGGGTAAAGAGTATTGGACCGATGGACAGGTCGGAGGAAGCGTTGATACGCATCAAGGCTGAGCTGGCGGCGGCAGTTCCGTGCCCGCCACCAGCCAGAGGAGGATTTACTCGATCGCCAGAAATTCGTCGTCGAGCAACTCCTGAAGGATATTGTCGTGATAGCCGATGCCGGCCAGCAGGAAGGTCTGGTCGGCCAACTCGAGGCCGCCATCACCAAAGCCGCCTTCGATACTGATATGCAGCAGGGTATCGCCGTTCTCGGTGGAAGACGCCTGGAGATAGTCGCCAAGGGAATCGGTGTCCCCCTCCCATTCGCTGAGCAGGTCACTGAGATCGAGCCCCCCGTCTTCGACAAGTCGATAGGTGGTCAGCGGCTCATCCTCGGTGCCAGGCGCCGTTTCTTCTGCCAGCAGGTCACCGTCAATGTAAGCCGATTCGATATCCGGCTCGCCATCGTCGCTAATCAAATCGATGCCGGACTCCATCGATACGGGACGCAAGGCAAAGGCACTGCCCTCGCCGCTCTGCCCGGAACCGGTGCTTCCCCCCAGGAAGGCGATGTCGCTGAAGTCGCTATCGTGCTCGATAACGATCAGGCCCTCGTCGGATTCCAGCTCTTCCAGGCTGCCTTCGAAGAACCTGACACCGTCGGCGTCGTAGAGATGATAGGTCGCACCATGTATCAGACCGATCACCTCGAAGGAGACCGAGTCGACCGGCTCGGAGAGCTCGAACAGGATTGCCTCTCCGGACTCGATTGCCGAGGGATCGTCGCTGGCTGCCGCGTGATCCACCGCATAGAACCCCGCACCGGAGCGAGAAACATCGGCACTCTGGTGACCGGTGCCCTTTAGGCCATTGGCATTTGCCATGGTACCCGCATTCGAGGCACCCACCGTATGGGCGTGGGTGACATAGGTCACCGGAACTGGATCTTCCGGGTCGGGATCGATCGGGTCTTCCGGATCGGGTTCTTCGGGATCGATCGGGTCCTCCGGATCGGGTTCCTCGGGATCGATCGGGTCCTCCGGATCAGGTTCCTCGGGATCGATCGAGTCCTCCGGATCGGGATCGACGGGATCGCCCGGGGCAGTGGGGGCATCGAGGGGAATGCCGGGGGCCGTCTCGGCGGGAACCGCCGCGGTGACGGCGGGAGCGTCGTCGCGCTCACCTGGCAATTCAGCCAGGCCGGTCTGGTCGAACTCGTAGCCCAACGGCTCGACGTTTTCGACGATGCGCGGCAGGCGCACGAAATCATGGCCGCCGTCCTCGCTGCCGGCTCCGGCTCCAGCCGCGGCAGGGTCAAGTACCGTCAGCAGATCGATCTCGGGGTCCTCAAGGGCTGCCAGCAACGCCTCGAACTCCTCATCGTCGCGGCTGCTGTCGGTCTCGGCGCCCGCCGTGGACGCCAGCACCAGGGCGTCCAGTTCGACGACACGGCCGGCGCCTACGACCATGGTGTCAGGAGCGTCCATGAGATCCAATACAGCCCTGGAGCCACTGCCGGTGACGAGAAATTCGCCGGGCTGCAGGGCGTCGCCACTGCGCAACTCACGCAGTTGACCGTCCGGGGTACGCGCCCACGCCTGGCCTTCAAGGGAAATCAGGTTCGCGATGCTCATGGCAGAGACCTCCGATGATCGAGTGAGATAAGGTCAGCAGCCGTATGAGAGTGGCTCCAACCATTTGACTCACTTGAAGCATGGTGCCCCCTGACCAGAAAACACACTGTACCGAAGGGCAGTTTGCAATGGTTATTGACCTGGATCAGCGATAGCCGTGTGTTGTCCCGCCAGGCGCAACACGAGTTGCATACGATCCCGCACGCCGAGCTTCTGAAACACGGCACCCAGGTGCGCCTTGACGGTGCGCTCGGTGATTCCGAGGGTGCGCGCCGCCTCTTTGTTGCTTTGCCCCTCCAGCACGGCCAGCGTCACTACTCGCTCTCGCTCGGTCAGCGCCTGCAGTTCGTCCACCTGAAGATGGGCCGGGTCAGGGCCGCCAAGCGCGCGGAAGGTGCCGCCCACCACGCGGGCCATCAACTCCGGCGGAACCCAGACCCCCTGATTCATGATCACCAGCTGTGCCTGGCGAAGCAGCTCGGGGGGAGAAAGCACATGTACATAGCCTCGAGCGCCGCTTTCCAGAGCCTTGAAGGCCTCAGCGGCGCTGGGGGAATAGCTCATCACGCCGACAACGGCGCCGCGCCGGTTGAGCTCGCCCACCAGCGGCGACCAACCTTCGATGTCGTCCATCACCCATAGGCAGTCGCCGGTCGCCATTCGGAGTTTCACCTCCCGGGGAGAGACCAATCGCGCATCGGCGAAGGCCTCGCGCCAGCGAGGCATCAGATCACGTCCCTGACTGATGAAAAAGATCGCCATCATCGTTCTCCCATTGAATCACTCCACGCCCTCAGCACGGGCTTGAGCATGAACTGCATCACAGTGCGCTTGCCGGTCATGATGTCCACCTGGGCCGTCATCCCTGGAATCACAGCCAGCTCCTGATTGACTTCCGCGCCTTCCAGCGCCCGCACCCGCACGAGATAGAAGGTATTGTCGTTGTCGTCGGTGATGGTGTCGGCACTGATATGGTCAAGTTCGGCCTGGAGGCCGCCATAGATCGCGAAATCATAGGCGGTAAGCTTGATGGTCGCCGGCTGGCCAGGCTTGAGGAAGGCGATGTCCTGAGGGGCGATCCGCGCCTCCACCAGCAGCTGGTCGTCGCTGGGCACGATCTCCACTACCTCCTGGCCCTGCTGGGCCACCCCCCCGATGGTGTTGATGTTCAGCCGCTGTACCACGCCATCCACCGGCGAGCGCACTTCAGCCAGCAGCACCCGGTCCTGCAGACCAGCGCTGGATTCATCGAGCGCATTGATTTCCCCGAGGGTCTGCGCCAAATCATTGCGCCAGTCACTGCGTCGCTCGAGGCCGAGCTCGCTCAGCTGGCTGCGAGCCTCTTCCACCGCGGACTCCAGCCGCGAGACCGACGCCGCCGCCTGATCGCGTTCACCGGTAGCCCGCGAGACCTCACGCTGCAGCCTGAGGATATCTACCTCCGAGACGGCCCCCGACTGCAGCAGTGGCCGAGTCAGGTTGAGCTCCTGGCTGGTCATGTTGGCCTCGCGCTGGGCGGTATCACGACGCGCACGCGCCTCGCGCAGCTCCTCCTGTCGTTGGCGAATGCGGTCACGCAGGATATTTTCCTGCTCGCGCAGCTCCTCGCGGCGGCTCTCATAGACCTCACGCTCCTGGGCCACGATTCCCGGCGCCTCGGCAAGCAGATGCTCCGAGGGATTGAAGGGCGTTTCGGTGATCAATGCGCGCAGTCGCTCGGCCCGTGCCTCGAGTGACAGCGCCTGAGCGCGGTTTTCGCGAAATATCGACACAAAGCGTGTCGGATCAATACGCATGATTACCTGGCCGGCCTCGACCACCTGGCCCTCGCGCACCAGGATCTCCTGGACCACCCCCCCATCGAAGGTCTGCACACGCTGCAGCTGACTGGAAGGAATCACCCGACCGCTGCCGCGTGTCACCTCATCGATGGCGGCGAAATACGACCACACCAGCAGTGCCACCACGGTGAGCAACACGACATAGAGAAAGGCTCGTGCGCGCATCGGATCCTGCTGCATCCGCGCCCAGTCGGCATCGCTGGCCCAGTCGCGGTTGAGGTGAGCCGAGGTGACGCGCTTGGCAAACAAGCGATCCATGAAGGGTCGGAACGGCTTGCCACCGGTCTCGGAAAAACGACCGATCGCCTCGAAGCCGCGCTGCTCGGCGCTGCGCATGTCCTTACCTGAGCCCTTGCCGGCCATCAGCGCGCCCTCCCGATCTGGCCCTTGCGCAGAGCCTCCACCACCTTGTCGCGCGGTCCGTCGGCCATCACCTTGCCGGCGTCGATCACGATGATGCGATCCACCAATGAGAGCAACGAGGTGCGGTGGGTCACCACGACCATGGTCTTGGCCCGGGCGAACTGTTTGAGATCGCTCTTGAAGGCCTCTTCACTGGCGTGGTCCATGGCACTGCTCGGCTCGTCGAGCAGCAGGATCTGGGGGTCGTTGACCAGGGCGCGGGCGATGGCCACCGCCTGACGCTGCCCGCCGGAGAGCGCCTGGCCACGCTCCCCCACCTGCAGGTCCACGCCCTGGGGATGAGCATTGACCAGGCTCTCAAGGCCGCTGAGCTTGATGGCCCGCAGCATGGCGTCGTCATCGACGCCCTCGCTGCCGCCGCCGGCGACGATGTTCTCGCGCAGGGTGCCAAAGAAGAGGCTGACGTCCTGGGGCACGTAGCCGATCTGACGACGCAGCTGGATGGGGTCGAACTGGCGAAGGTCGACCCCGTCGATCAACACTGCGCCCGCCGTGGGCTGGTAGAGCCCGAGGATCAGCTTGTTGAGGGTGGTCTTGCCGCAGCCGACCCGGCCCAGCAGCGCCACCTTCTCGCCGGCATCGATCTTCAAGGTGATGTCACGCAGGGCCTCGCGCTCCTCCTCCGGGTAGCGCAGGGTCACCTTGTCGAACTGGATCTCCCCGCGGATCGCCGGACGACTCACGAAAGCCTTGCCCTCGGGGCGCTCCACCGGACGCTCCATGATGCCGTTGAGCGACTGCAGCGCAGTGGAGGACTGGTGATACTGCGCCAGCAGGGCCGCGGCCTGGCTGACCGGCGCCATGGCCCGTGAAGAGAGCAGGTAGGCCGCGATCAATCCGCCCTGGGTCAAGTTGCCGTCGATGATCAGGTAGACCCCGATGATGATCACGCAGACCGCCACCGAGTGCTGGGCCCACAGCGCCACGCTGGAGACCGAGGAACTGACCAGGCGCAGCTGGGCGGCGGTGCGCGAGAGAAACGCCGACGCCTTCTCCCAGGTGCCCTGGATACGGCTCTCGGCGCGCAGCGCCTTGACCGTCTCGAGTTGGGAGACCGACTCCACCAGGGTGGCGTTGCGCTGGGCGCTGACTCGCCAGGTGGTCTCGGAGAGCTCATGAAGCTTGCCCTGGGCCGCCAGGGCGTAGAGCAGCACCACCAGGATCCCCACCAGCACCGGGATCACCAGCGGCGGGCCGATCAACGCGATGATGGCCGCGAACATCAGCACGAAGGGCAGGTCCACCAGGGCCACCACCGTGGCCGAGCCGATGAAACCACGCACCGACTCGTAGGACTGCAGGGTGGCGGCGAAGGAGCCGGTGGAAGCCGGCTTCGCCTCCATGCGTAGCCCCAACACCCGGGCCATGATGGAAGAGGAAAGCTTGACGTCGGCCCGACTGGCCGCCAGGTCGACGAAGGCATTGCGCATCAGGCGTAACGCCAGGTCAAAGCAGAGCACGATAAAAATGCCGGCTGACAGCACCCACAATGTCTCGGTGGCGTGATTGGGCACCACGCGATCGTAGACGTTGAGCACAAACAGCGGCATCGCCACCGCGAAGAGGTTGATCATCACCGAACCGGCGATGACATCGCGGTAGAGCTTGCGATTCTCGCGGATCACACCCCAGAACCAGTGCCGTTGGCGCTGTTTATTCACCTCAGGCCCGCGGGCATCGAAGTGGAATCGCGGCCGAACATAGATCGCCTGGCCGCTGTAGCTGGACTGCAGGCCATCGAGGCTCACCTCACTGACCGCGTCACCCAGCTCCGGAAAGATCACCTGGGCACGGCGCGCCTTGATATCCAGGGCCACCAGCACGCAGGCCCGACCAGGTTCCAGCAGCAGCACCGCCGGAAACAGCGACGGGTTGAGCTGCACCAGGCGGCTCTTGATCAGGCGCGCTGTCATGCCCGCCCGGGCCGCCGCCCGCGGGAAAATACCCGGGGTAAGCCGGCCCTCCTCCAGCGGCAGGCCGGCGGTCAGGGTCTCCGCGGTGGTGGTCTGATCGTGGAGGGTGGCGATGCTCTGCAGGCACTCCAGCAGCTCATCGCCTGCCGCCGAGCGGGAGCCGGGCGATTCCGGGGGATCCAGGGATTCTCTCTGGCTCACGAACACCTCATGAGTGGGGAAACCCCGCCGACAAGGTGCCGACGGGGCTGCAGGCTAAAGGAGAGGCGCAAAGGGCGCATCCGCCTAGTGGCCGGCGAATTGGTCCGGCGCAGGAGCGACGAAGGCGTCCACTTCGGCATAGAGGTTGATGGCTGCCGGCGTCGGCTCTACCCAGGCGCGCGAGACCGGGTCACTGCCGGCGGCCAGCGCCTGGGGCTGCGCCTTGATCGGTGCGAAACCCAGGTCCAGGTTTTCGCCCACCCGCTCCAGGGTCACCTCGACGCGACGGTTCTGACTCCGCCCCTCAGCGGTGTTGTTGGTGGCAATCGGCTGGCGGGAGCCGTACCCGCGGGTCTGGACCAGGCCGCGATCCACACCCTGGCTGACCAGGTAGTCGGCCACGCTGTCGGCGCGCCGCTGGGAGAGCGGATCGTTGATGGCATCGTTGCCGGTGGTGTCGGCATGGCCGGCGATAAAGACCCGCTCGAGGTTGCTTATGCCACGGATCTGCTGCGCCAGCTGGCCCAGTTCGCCCCGCGCCTGGGCAGAGAGGTCGGCACTGTTGATGGCGAAGAGCGCATCGGCGGAAAGCGTCACATCCGGCGCCCGCACCGGCGCGCTGATGCCACCGGTGAAGTCCTGCAAGGTAAAGCCAGTGGGGCCGTCGGCGGGACAGACCACCTCGGGATTGAGCGCCACGCCGTCGCTGCCCATCTCGGCCAGGCTAGGCATGTCGTCGCGCACCACGCCCAGGGTCGGCATCAGCTGGCCCATGGCGGCCAGGGTGCGGGCATCGGCCAGGGTCACATCATACTGGGCGTTGACGAAGGCGCGGCTGGCCTCGAAGAATTCATTCTCGCTGTCCAGAACATCGAGCAGGGTACGCTGGCCGATGTCAAACTGCTGCTGATAGGCACCGCGTACCCGGTCGATGGACTGACGGTGCTGGTTGAGGTACTGCATCTGCTCGCGCAGGCGGCGGGTGTCGTTGTAGGCGATCTGGGTGGTCTGACGGATATTGTCACACACCACCTCGCGCTGGTTGATCGACTGTTCCACGCGGTCGCTCGCGGCGCGGAAGGAGGCCAGATCGCTGCCGCCGCGGTAGAGGTTCATGCTGGCGACCAGCTCGATGCTGTGGCGGTCGCGACGACCGAAGGGGTCGAAATTGCCATCGCTGCTGTCGTAGGTGCCGGTGCGGCCGCGCAGGTCCAGGCGGGGCTGAAAACCGGCGCGAGTACCGGCCTGCTCGGCACGGCTCGCTTCGATATTCTCGATGGCGGCGTGGAACTCGGGGTTGCCCTGAAAGGCCAGGTTCACCGCTTCGGCCACGTTGGGTGGCAGTCGATCGTCGAGCTGAGGGGCCGGTGCCAGGCTCTCGGCGGGCAGCTGGCCAACGATGCGCAAATAGCGGGCGGTCACGTCATGAAGATTGGAGGCCTCGGTCATCAGGTTGGATTCCGCCAGCGCCAGACGCCCGCTGATCTGCTCCAGGTCGACGCCGCGCCCAGCCCCGGACTCCACCCGCTCCTCGGTCTGGTTATATACACGCAGATGGTCGGCGTAGTTATCCTGGGCCAGACCCACCAACTCACGGTAGCGGCTCACATCCAGATAGGCCCGGGACGCCTCCAACGCGACGTTCTCGCTGGCTCCCAGCAGTTCGTAATAGCGAACCAGCTTGGCACGATCCAGACGCTCCACGTCGCTGCGGGTAGCGAAGCCGTCCCAGATCATCTGCGACAGGGTCAGCTCGGCGAAGGTGGTCTCATAGCTGCCTCGCCGATCAAACTCACGATCCTCGCGCCCGACGCCGGCGGATGCATCAATGCTGGGCAAGTAGTTGCCACGCGCCACACCTACATCGTTGCCGGCGGCGCGCAAGCCGTTCCAGGCCGCATGCACCTCGGGGTTGGTGGCCAGCGCCTGACGAACCGCTTCGGTCATATCAGTGGCACCGGGCCGGGCGAGCCCCGGGGGCAGGCTCTGAGCCATCGCCGCCGTCAGCGGCAGAAGCGTCAGAGCTGAGCCAACAACAGCGGCTCCGGCAAGACGACGGTAACAGGTAACTTCGGTGGCGCGTGTCATGGTGGTTCCCTTATGCATGATCCCGGGCGCTGACCGTCGGCCGATACCCGGCAGGACATCTGTTGTTGCTTTTCGGGCCGCATCTCCGGCGTGACTCCCGATCGCCGGAATGGCATATCCCTTCCCGTCTTTCACGTTCACTAAGGCAAGATATACCAGAATTATGGTTACTTCGTGAGAAGCGGATCAGCCTTATGGATGACATGAGCATTATTTGTTACCCAGTGTAACGAAGGTTTTTCGTTTGTCCACTCAGCGGAGTTCGGCCTGGCGAAGACAATCCCCCACCTTCATGTAAGCCATGGCTTACATATCGGTCCGTTGGCCGATCCGCTTCAGGGAAGCGTTTCCTCAGGGAGCCTGGCTTTTTTCCGAATCCGAAAAACGTGATATTGTCTGAGAATTGCGGCACGGCAACGCTACCCAAGGAGAAGGCCATGTCCTCATCGCAAATCCAGAAGACCCGCGTCATCAATGAACTGCGCGGTTTTATCAAGAAGCTGCTGCAGGACCCGAAGATTCTCGAGCAGTCCCTGGAGATTGCTCGTCAGCACCTCCCGGAAGGCAGCAGCAGCGCCGTCATGGCGCGCATCGCCAACGATATTTCGGACACCACCAGCGTCCACATTCCGGAAGACCCGGCTGAACACTCCGAGGCCGACCGCCTCTTTCTGGAACTCCTCAAGGAAGTGGTAGACGAGGAGCAGGCGCTCTACTGAGCGCCGGGTGCAGTAACGCCTCAACACCGCTACAATCGACGGCCTGATTTTCACGAGAATCCAGAGCCGACATGTCGACGACCGCCAAGCGCCAGATCCTGGTTACCAGCGCCCTGCCCTACGCCAACGGCGCCATCCACCTCGGCCATCTGCTGGAGTACATTCAGACCGACATCTGGGTGCGCTTTCAGAAGAGTCGAGGCCAAGAGTGTTATTACGTCTGCGCCGACGACGCCCACGGCACTGCCATCATGCTGCGCGCCGAGCAGGAGGGCATCACCTCCGAGGCGCTGATCGACCGCGTCAGCCGGGAGCACCAGGCCGATTTCGCCACCTTTGGTGTGGCCTTCGACAACTACTACTCGACCCACTCGAAAGAAAATCGCTATTTCAGCGAGCTGATCTACACCCGATTGCGCGACAAGGGGCATATCGCCTCCCGCGACATCGACCAGATGTACGATCCGGTCAAGGGCCTGTTCCTTGCCGACCGCTTTATCAAGGGCACCTGTCCCAAGTGCCAGGCGGACGATCAGTACGGCGACAACTGCGAGGCGTGCGGCGCCACCTATACGCCGGCCGAGCTGATCCACCCGGTGTCAGCCATTTCCGGTGCCACGCCCGAGGTCCGCAGCTCCACCCACTACTTCTTCAAGCTGCCGGATTTCACCGACTTCATGCATCGGTGGATCAACGACGGCCACGTTCAGCCGCAGATCCGCAACAAGCTGATGGAGTGGTTCGAGGCCGGCTTCAACGAGTGGGACATCTCCCGCGACGCCCCCTACTTCGGTTTCGAGATTCCCGATGCCCCGGGCAAGTACTTCTATGTGTGGCTGGACGCGCCGATCGGCTACCTGGCCAGCTTCAAGAATCTGTGCGACCGGCAGGGCCTGGACTTCGACGCCTTCTGGCACCGGGACAGCGAGGCCGAGGTCTACCACTTCATCGGTAAGGACATCGTCTACTTCCACGCACTGTTCTGGCCGGCGATGCTGCATGGCGCCGACTTCCGCACCCCCACGGCGGTCAACTGCCACGGCTTCGTCACCGTGAACGGCGCCAAGATGTCCAAGTCCCGCGGCACCTTCATCAAGGCCGCCACCTACGCGGACTTCCTGAACCCCGAGTACCTGCGCTACTACTTCGCCGCCAAGCTCACCTCCAAGGTGGATGACCTCGATCTCAACCTCGAGGACTTCACCGCCCGGGTCAACAGCGATCTGGTCGGCAAGGTGGTCAACATCGCCAGCCGCTGCGCCGGCTTTGTCAAGAAGCTCGGCGACGGTCGGCTCTCGGCCCACTGCGCCGAGCCGGAGATGGTGGCCCGCTTTATCGGAGCCGGCGACGAGATCGCCGAGCTGTTCGAGGCCCGCGAGTTCGGCCGCGCCATGCGCCGGGTGATGGAGCTGGCAGACGACGCCAACACCTACATCGCCGACGCCGAGCCCTGGGTGCTGGCCAAGCAGGCGGGCCGGGAGCAGGCGGTGCTCGACATCTGCTCGGTGGGCCTCAATCTGTTCCGGCAGCTGATGGTCTACCTGGCCCCCGTGGTACCGGCCATGGCCGAGGGCGCCCGCGAGTTCCTGAGGCTCGAGAGCCTCGACTGGCACAGCCGCCACGAGGTACTGCTGAACCACGAGATCGCCAGGTTCAAGCCGCTGATGACCCGCGTGGAGCCGGAAAAGATCGACGCCATGATGACGGCGTCCAAGGAGGATCTGGTGGAAGAACAGAAGCTCAAGGAGACCCCCAAGGGCCCCTTGGCCGAGGCCCCCATCGCCGACGAGATCGGCTTCGACGACTTCATCAAGGTGGACCTGCGCATCGCGCGCATCGCCAAGGCGGAGTACGTCGAGGGGGCCGACAAGCTGCTCAAGCTGACCCTGGATATCGGCGGCGAGAGCCGCACGGTGTTCTCGGGCATCCGCGCCGCCTATGCCCCCGAGGCGCTGGAGGGCCGGCTTACCGTGATGGTGGCCAACCTGGCGCCACGCAAGATGCGCTTCGGCGTCTCCGAAGGCATGGTGCTGGCCTCGGCCAACGACGAGGGCATCTACCTGCTCTCGCCGGACGCCGGTGCCGAGCCCGGCCAGCGAGTCACCTGAGGCCGCCGTGAGCCGCAACACCCCGCTGATCAAGGCCATCGACGCCCTGCTGCCGCAGACCCAATGCGGCAAGTGCGGCTTCGATGGCTGCCTGCCCTACGCCGAGGCCATCGCCGAGGGCGAGCCGATCAACCGCTGCCCGCCGGGCGGCGAGGCCACGCTCGAGCGGCTCGCCGGGCTAACGGGCCAACCGTTTCACCCACTGGCCGAGCCCGCCCAGTCACCGCTGACCGCGGTGATTCGTGAAGCCGAATGCATCGGCTGCACCAAGTGCCTCCAGGCCTGCCCGGTGGATGCCATCCTCGGCGCGGCCAAGCGCATGCATACGGTGATCGTCGACGAGTGCACCGGCTGCGAACTGTGCGTGGCGCCCTGTCCGGTGGACTGCATCGACCTGATTCCCCACCCGGCCTGGGAGGCCGCCGAGAGCGAGGCTGATCGCGAGGCCTACCTGGCGCGCCGCGCGGACCTGGGCCGCCGTCGTCATCGCGCCCGCCAGGTGCGCCTCGCTCGGCAGGCCAAGGAGAAGCGTCTGGAACGCCAGAAGCGGCTGATGCAGCAGCGTCGGCACCCGGGTAGCGAAGGGGGCGCCGGATCGAACGCCGGGGCCGGCCCCGGCCAGCAGCGTCAGCGTCGGATGGCATTGAAGGCCGCCGAACAGGCCGTCAAGCGGACCCAGCAGCAGCTGGAGAGCGCCCGGCGCCGCGGCGACGCCCAGGCTGAGGCCACGGCCATGACCCAGCTCCCCGAAGCCGAGCGGCTGCTCGCCGAGGCCAGAAGCGCGCTGGAGCAGAGCCAGTCGACCTAGCCCTGCCAACACTAGGCCTGCTGAATTACCGCCAAGACAGGGGCGCCGGGAGCAGCTCGTAGAGGAAGTCCGTGGACCATGGATGGTCTAGGTAGCCCCCAGGGAGGGGTTTATGGCGCCTCCTCATAGAGCTGCTGCCGGAGAAGCCCCGTGATTAGCCACTTTCACGGACTGCCATGAACGCCCAGAAACGCTTCGAGATCTTCGCGCGGCTGCGCGAACACACCCCCGAGCCCACCACCGAGCTGAACTGGCAGAGCCCCTTCGAGCTGCTCGCCGCGGTGCTGCTCTCCGCCCAGGCCACCGACGTCGGCGTCAACAAGGCCACGGCGAGGCTCTTCCCGGTCGCCAACACCCCCCAGGCGATCATCGATCTTGGCATCGACGGGCTCAAGGAACACATCCGAACCATCGGCCTCTTCAACACCAAGGCCGAGAACCTGCTGAAGACCTGCCACCTGCTGGTGGACAACCATGCCGGCGAGGTGCCGAAGACCCGTGCGGCCCTGGAGGCGCTGCCCGGCGTCGGCCGCAAGACCGCCAACGTCATCCTCAATACCGCCTTCGGCCAGCCCACCATCGCCGTGGACACCCATATCTTCCGGGTCGCCAACCGCACCGGGATCGCCAAGGGCAAGGATGTGGTCGAGGTCGAGCAGAAACTGATCCGCCACGTGCCCCGGGAGTTTCGCCAGGACGCCCACCATTGGCTGATCCTCCACGGCCGCTACACCTGCGTGGCGCGCAAGCCGCGCTGCGGCAGTTGCGTGATCGAGGATCTCTGCGAGTTCAAGGAGAAGACCGAGCTGTAGCCCAAAGGGGCTCTGCGCCGAAGGCCGGGTTGGCAGCCGAGTCGAGCTGAGCGAGGATGGTTGGACAATAACAGCGGCCTAAGACAAAGAGCCCCATGCCCATCCCACTTCACGACCGCCCCATTGGTGAACGCATCAAGGCATTGCAGGCCCTCTCCCGCCAGCACGCCGACACCTACTGCAGCCCCTCGGCAACCCTGGCCCGGGAGCGCTATCTCGCTCAGCACCCGACCCGCCTGCTGGTGTTGAAGTGCATGGACGGGCGCATCCATATCCCCCACGCCACGCGCACGCCGCTGGGCATCATTACCCCGTTTCGCAACCTGGGCGGTATCTTCGACCTGGGCTGGCCCTACCTGGGAGAGCTGATCACCGAGGCGGTGGCCGAAGGCATCCGTGCCGGCCACGGGTCGCTGTTGATGATCACCTATCACTTCTCCCGCGGAGAGCGCCTGCGGGGCTGCGCCGGCTTCGGCTGCGACGCTGGCGCCGCCCTGGCCCACGCCCGCCAGATCCGCGCCCAGGCCGAGCACCTGTTCGGGCGAGACCACCAGCACGTCTACCCGCTGGTGTGCGGCTTCGAAACCGACACCGATGCCCTGATCCTTCATGGTGCGGGGGATGAGACGCTGGATATCGGCGAGATTGATACGGCCGATGGCGACAGCCTGGGTGCCCGCGTCGCCGCGCTCTGCCCGGACATGCCTGCCGATATCCGCCGAGACCTGCTGCCGCTGATGGAGGGCAACCTGGCCCACGCGTCGAGCCTACGTGGCGTGGCCCGACACCTCGACATCGAACACCGGGAATGGGTGATCTGCGTGGGCCGCGGCTTCGACTTCCTGCACCTGCCCAACACGGCGCTGATCGTCGGCCCCTATGGGCCGGACCTGGCCGAACCCATCGGCACCGCGGCAGATATCATCGACGCCAACATGGCGGCCGGACGCATTCCGGAGGACGGCTTCATGCTGCTCGCCTCCACCCCCTTCCAGGCGGTGGGCGTGGATCGCGCCCGGGCCGAGCTCAAGTCGCACTTCCTGGCGGACTTCGCCACCAAGGTGATCCACCAGCGTCACCCCTGGCTGGCCGAACGCATGCACCGTCATACCGCAGTGGTGCACTGGCCGACGCGGCGCCTCGATCTGATCGACACCCGCTCAGGGGGAAGCCGCTGATGGAAACTCTGACGGTCGTGCTGAAGTCCCTGGCGCTGCCACCGGTGATCAACGCTCTGCTGATTCTTGCCGGTCTTGCGCTGGGCGCCCGGCGCTTGATCGGAGGCCTGTTCATCATCCTGGGGTTGGCCAGCCTCCTGCTGCTGGCCACGCCTTGGGCCAGCCATGCCCTGCGTCAGGGGCTGGAGCCGGCACCGCTTCCGGGTCCCGCGGCGCTACGGAGCTCCCAGGCCATCGTGATCCTGGGCGGCGGGCGCGACTACAGCGCTCCGGAGTTCGGCTGGGGGGACGCGCCCACCAACGCCACCTGGCGGCGGCTCGCCTATGGCGCCCACCTGCACCGGGGGAGCGGGCTGCCCATCCTGGTCAGTGGCGGGCGGGTTCACGACGAACACAGCGCCGAGGCCAGCCTGATGGCCGCGGCGCTGCGTGAGGTCTTCGATGTACCGGTGCGCTGGTTGGAGGGAGAGAGCCGCAACACCGCGGAGAACGCTCGGTTCAGCGCCGCCATGCTGGCGGGGGCAAACATCGAGCGGGTCGCGCTGGTTTCCCAAGCCTGGCATCTGCCCCGCGCCAGCGCCGAGTTCGAGAAGGCCGGCCTGACGGTGACCGCGGCGCCGACGGAGTTCGCCAGCGCCCCGCCGCCCGGGCTGCACGGCTGGATCCCCCGCGCCTACCACCTCCACCAGAGCACCCGCGCCCTGCACGAGTGGCTGGGACGCGGAGTGCTGTGGGTGCGCGACGCCCTGCTGGCGCGACACCGACCCAGCGGTGACGGCTAGGCTAGAACCCCTGCCCCTCGAGGCGGTCGGCCAATTCCTCGAGGTTCCCGATGCCCTGCACGTCGGTCGGCAGCCAGGGCAGCCTGGGGCGCGGCAAGTGACCCAGCTCTCGGTCAATGCGGGTCAGGTAGGTCGCCTCCTGCTCGCGGCGGGCGCGCAGGAAATCCCCACCGGCATCCTCTGGAATCACCCGGTTGACCAGGACGCCGGCCACCGGCACGTGTGCCTCCTCCAGGGTGGCCACGGCGCGGGCGGTCTCGAGAATCGGCAGCCGCTCCGGGGTCAGCACGAACAGGAAGCCGGTCTCCTCGGCGTTCTCGATGCGCCGACGGGCCTGATGGAAGAGTCGCCGGCGATCGATCAGGGTCTTCGCCACGTCGCGGGTCTTGTCGTCCAGATCGGCGAGGGGATCCTCCTGGGGGTCGTCGAAGGGGGTGGCCACGTCGCGGCCGCGCTTGGGCGTGAGGTGGGAGAGCACCTTGCCCAGCTCCTCGGACTTGCGATTGTGGGCCAGCAGGCCGTCGGTCCAGGCGGCCATGGCCTCGGGCAGGGTCAACAAGCGCAGGGTGTGGCCGGTGGGCGCGGTGTCGAAGATGATCAGGTCCCAGTCGCTGTCATCGTCGACGATCAACCGCGACAACCGCTCCAGCAGCGCTGCCTCCTGGGTGCCCGGCGACTGCCGGGTCAGGCGCATCTGGCGCTCCAGTTCCTTCATCATCTCCGGGGCCGCATAGCGACGCATCTGCTCGGTGACTCGCGCCAGGTGGGCCTCCACCTCGACGTCCGGGTCGATCTCCATGGCATCCAGGTTGGGCAGCAGCCGGCGCGGAGTGTCGCCCAGTTCCCGGTCGAAGACATCGCCAAGGCTGTGAGCCGGATCGGTGGAGACCACCAGCACCCGCCTGCCCCGCCGCGCCGCCAGCACCGCCAGGGCTGCGGCGACAGTGGTCTTGCCGACCCCGCCCTTGCCGCCCACCCACAGCAGGCACTTGTTCAGTAATTCCTTCATGAGGTCCTCAGCAGCATCTGAAATGATCCAGCGGCGAGCGCTCCATGCCCATGCGCCGATGCCAATCGTGGAAACGCTCCAGCAGCAGCGGCTGCAGTTCCAGGGTGTAGTAGGCCGCCGGGTTGGGGACTCCCATCATCTCGGAGAACACCAGCAGCATGAAGAGGTCGTCCTCGTCTCGCCGGGCACGGGCGATGGCGCCACGATAGCGGGAGGAGTAGACCTCCTCCGCGAAGAAGCGGGCCTGGCTAAGCCAGGCCCGAATCCGTTCGAGACGAGGATCATGAACGGGGTCATGATCGTCGTGCATGGAGTCACTCCTTGCGTCACTTCTGTTCGGCAGCCATCTCGGCGCGGGAGCGTTTGAGCGCTGACGCACACTCCATGGCCACCAGGATCGCGGCCACCAGCACCACGATGTCGAGTACCAGCAGGAACATGTTGCCCTGCTCATAGAAGCTGCGCAGCTGGATCAGCAGCGCCGCGATGGTCATCACCAGCAGGAACACCAGCGGCACCAGGGTGAACCACATCGGGCGACGCAGGCGCACCAGCATCACGGTGATCACCAGCAGGGTCAGGCCCGCCAGCAGCTGATTGGTGGTACCAAACAGCGGCCAGATGATCAGGCCACCGGAGCCGTCTGCACCGCCGGCACCGAAGGCCAGCAGCAGGCAGCTGCCCACCGCCAGCAGGGTGGCGATGGCCGGCTTCTTCATCCATGGCTGGTGATAGATCTCGCCCCACTCCTGGAAGATGTAGCGCTGCAGGCGCAGGCCGGTATCCATGGTGGTGCCGGCGAACAGCGCCGCCATCACGGTGAGCAGGGTCGCCGCGGTGCCCTCCGGCAGGCCAATGCCGTTGTGGATGATATAGGCGCCGCCCTCGACGAAGGCGTTCACGCCGCCCTGCCCAAAGGCGCTGTACATCGCCTCCCAATCGCCAAAGGTGGCGAAACCGGCGGTGGCGGCGAGGATCGCGGCCAGGGCCAGCATGCCTTCGCCCACGGCCCCGAAGTAGCCAACGAAGCGAGCATCGGTCTCCTTGTCGAGCTGCTTGGAGGTGGTGCCGGAGGAGACCAGGCCGTGGAAGCCGGAGATGGCGCCGCAGGCGATGGTCACGAACAGTAGCGGCAACAGCGACGGCGTCCCGGCGGGCACGTTGTCGTTGAAGGCTGGGGCCACCAGGGTGGGGTTCATCAGCACGATGGCGCCGTAGAGAATGATCAGACCGATAAACAACTGCAGGCCATTGATGTAGTCCCGAGGCTGGAGCAGCACCCACACCGGCAACAGCGAGGCGATGGCTGCGTAGCCGAAGAGGATCAAGATCCACACAGCGTTACCGGAGAAACCGGCCACCTCAGCGGGCATCTGGATCGGTACCGAGGGCCCGATGCCGATCAGCGCATAGAGGCAGATCACGCCGACGATGGAGACCATCGGCAGGCTGAGCAGGCGGCGGTAGATCAGTTGGCCGATGACCAGCGCGACCAGGATAGCGCCCCACACCGGTACCACGGCGCTGGAGAAGTTCATCATCAGGCCGGCGATCACCACGGCGAACACTGCGTTGACCATCAGCAGCACCAGGAAGATGACGATCATGAAGATGCTGCGGGCACGCTTGCCGACCACGTCGCCGGTCAGGGCGCCGACGGACTTGGCCTTGTTGCGCACGCTGGCCCAGATCGCACCGAAGTCGTGAATCCCAGCGAAGAAGATGGTGCCGAACACCACCCAAAGGAAGGCCGGCAGCCAGCCCCAGATCACCGCGATGGCCGGCCCCACGATCGGCGCGGCCCCGGCGACCGAGGTGAAGTGGTGGCCCCACAGCACGAAGCGGTTGGTGGGCACGAAATCGACGCCGTCCTCGAATTCATGGGCGGGCGTCTTGAAGTCGGGATCCAGTCGGTAGATCTTCTCGGCGATGAACTTCGAGTACACGAAGTAACCGGCTGCCATCGCGGCAAGACCCAGGACCAGAAGGACGATGGCACTCATGCGAGTCTCCTAGCTGGACGTGTTGGAATATTTTGGCACGACTGATGCCTCTGTGAGCATCTTGCGGTCCAATGGTCTTACCTCATTCCAGACAAGTCCATGCCACCGCCTCAATAAATCACCAAGTTACGCCCAAAGTCGTAGCATGGGATCGAAGATTACGGCCCGGATCCATAGGCTGGTAGACTGTATGGACTCACAGCATCGCCAAGGGGCGAACGATGATCATAGGCGTGACCGGCGGCATTGCCTCGGGCAAATCCACCGTGGCCCGGGCTTTCGCTGCGCTTGACATCCCCTGGGTCGACGCCGACGACGTGGCCCGGGAAGTGGTCGAGCCGGGTGAGCCTGCGCTCGAGGAGATTGCTGCGCGGTATAATCCGGCGCGGGTACTCAACAACGACGGCACACTGAACCGCCGGGCACTGCGCGAGATCGTCTTCGCTGATCCCGCAGAGCGCCGCTGGCTGGAGTCCGTCACCCACCCGCGCATCCGGGCGCGGCTGACCGAACACCTGGCAAGGCTTCAGGCCACCGGCGCGCCCTATGTGCTGCTGGTCTCACCGCTGCTGTTCGAATCCGGCCAGAACGAGATGACCGACCGAACGCTGGTGATCGATGTGCCCGAGGCGTTGCAGATCGAGCGCACCGCCGCCAGGGACGATGTCGACGACGCCCAGGCCCGCGCCATCGTCGCCGCCCAGATGCCTCGCCACGAACGGCTGGCCCGTGCCGATGAGGTACTCGACAATAGCGGCAGCCAAGCACAGATGCAGCGTCGGGTCGCCGAGCTCGACCGCCACTTCCGGCAGCTGGCCACTCAGCCGGCTGCAGACCGAATCACACCTCCCCGAGGAACCTTATGAGCCAGACGCAACGCCCCCTGGAAGTCGCCTGCCCCCAGTGCAGCAAGAAGGTCGTTTGGAGCGAGAAGAATCCCGACCGGCCCTTCTGCAGCGAGCGCTGCCGCCTGCTCGATCTCGGCGCCTGGGCCGACGGCACCCGCCGCATTGCCGGCGAGCCCGCCATGGACGAGACCGAGATCGATGAGATGATCATGCGCGCCGAGCGCGGACTGCAGGATTCGGAGTGACCTTCCGATGAGCCGACCCGAGTACCGCCTGCTGGCCGAGCTGGAGGCCGCCTTCGACGCGCTGATCGAGGCCAGCGAGGCGGTGGCGGCGTCCTACCGTCAGACACCCACTGCCTGCTGGATCTTCGGCGAGCCAGAACCGGTGAGCGCTGAACGCGCTGACGCCTGGCTGCGCCACGCCCTGCTTGATATCTGGTATCAGGACGGCCAGGACGGGCGCGCCACCCGCCCCCACATCGGACTCGTGGCCGCCGGCAAAGCGATGATGGAGGCCGCTATTCAGGCCAACGCCGCCAAGACGGACTTCGCGGTATTGCTCGCCCGCATCAAGGAGAGCGAACCCGAATTGATTCCCGAAGCCAAAGCCGTGCTGCCCTTCCGCCATCCGGCACTGCACGACCACCTGCGTGGGCAGGGGCTAGCGCGGGTGCACCTCAAGCAGTGCTGGCGAGCCATTCCTCTTGCCGAGGCGCCACTGGCTCGAGTTCGGCTGGCGTGGTACGCCAGCGGGCGCTCCATCAAGCGTCTCACAGTGCGGGAGGCCGAACAGAAGCTGCTGAAGCTCGACACCGACGCCGCCCACGTGCAGATCCAGCTGCGCCGGCTCGCCGGTATCCCCAGCGGTGAACCCCTGGCTCAGGTACAGCGTCAGGCTCCGTTGATGCGAGCCAACCTCTTCTACCGAGAACCCCTCGATGACGGTCACACACGCCGCGCCATGAACGTCGCCCTGCCGCTGTTCGTCCCCAGCATCGATGGCCGCCTGCCCGACCACAACCTTCCGCCGCCACATCCGCCCGCGCAGCGCACCCGCGCCCGCCGCAGCGACGAAAAGCTCGAAGACGAGCCCTTCCTGGCCAGCCTGCGAGTGTATCGATACCGGTAAGTGAGAACGGACATCCCTCCTTGGAAATGATAAAACGTTGACGCAAGGACGTCTCCAAGCTCTCCTCACTCAAACGCCGTGAGTCGACTATGGCGATGAAGTAATACTCAACGTTTAACGCCCCCGATGGAAAACACATCGGCATGAACGGCTAGGAGCACTTCTTGCTAGATCTTCCCTCTTCCTTACTTTGGCCGCTGGCCACCTTTATCGGTCTGTGCCTGGGCAGCTTCCTCAACGTGGTGATCGTGCGTCTGCCGGTCATGCTGATGCTGGGCTGGCGGGCCGAAGCCCGGGAGGCGCTGGAGCTGCCCCCCGAGGTGCAGCCCCGCTTCAACCTGGCCACGCCGCGCTCGATGTGCCCAACTTGCGAGACGCCCATCGCCTGGCACGACAACCTGCCGGTGGTGGGGTGGCTCAAGCGCCGCGGGCGTTGCGCCAGCTGTGACGCGCGCATCAGCCCCCAGTACCCGCTGGTGGAGCTGGCCGGCGGCGCGCTGACGGTTGCCGTGGTGGCGCTGTTCGGGCCGAGCTGGCAGGGGCTTTTCGTGCTGGGGGCCTGTCTCGCGCTGCTGGCCATGGCGGTGATCGACCTGCGCACCCAACTGCTGCCGGATATTCTCACCCTGCCGCTACTTTGGGCCGGGCTGCTCTATCAGCTGCTGTTCCAGCCGCTGCTGCTGCCCAGCGCAGTGATCGGCGCCATGGCGGGGTACCTGGTGCTGTGGAGCTTCTACTGGGCGTTCAAGCTGATCACCGGGAAGGAGGGAATGGGCTATGGCGACTTCAAGCTGCTGGCGGCCCTGGGTGCCTGGATGGGGTGGCAGTATCTGCCGCTGCTGCTGATTCTTTCCGCAGGCATCGGCGCCATCATCGGCATTCTGGTGCAGATGGCAATGCCCCGGCTGCGCGGCGCGCCCATGCCCTTCGGGCCCTATCTGGCCCTGGCCGGCTGGGTGGCTCTGCTGGCCGGGGAGCCGCTGATGGCAGTGTATGGGCGGTTCTTTCTGCTGTAATCCCTACATTCCCTTCGGTGCAAAGATGCCGGGCGCGTTGCGCCAGTAGCCCTTGTAGTCCATGCCGAAGCCAAAGACGTAACGGTCGGCGACCTCCAGGCTGCAGTAGTCGGCCTTGAGGTCGGGTATCGCCTTGCGATCGTGCTGCTTGTCTACCAGCACCGCCGTGGAGATGCTGGCGGCGCCGGCCTCGCGACAGTAAGCAAGGATGGCGGCCAGGGTGGCGCCCTCGTCGAGAATGTCGTCCACGATCACCACATGGCGGCCGGCCATGGGCACTTCCGGTGAGACGCGCCAGAACAGCTCGCCGCCGCGGGTACCGCCCCGATAGCGGGTAGCGTGCAGGTAGTCCACCTCCAGCGGGAAGCCGAGGCGCGGCAGCAAGTGGCCGGTGGTAATCAGGCCGCCGTTCATCACGCAGTAGAAGACCGGCAGCTTCTCGCCGAGATCCCGGGTGATCTCGGCGGCCATGCGGTCCAGAGCAAGCTCCACCGCTTCCTGGGTGATCAGGCAGTCGGCGCTGTCCATCACCTCGCGCATGTCGGCAAGGGAGTGGTGAAAATCGGCATCGAGTTTGGGCATTGCAAGGGCTCGCGGTCGCAGAGTAGGGGCGGAGGCCAGGGCTCAGGCCAGGGCCTCGAGGTGGGCGTGGACGCGGCGCCAACGGGAGAGCGCAGTAAGCGTCGAGAGTGCCGGGCGGGCGCGGCCATAGCGCAGCCGGGTGAGTCGGCTGGCACCGGGGCGCTGGCGGCAAGCATCGAGCACCTCATGCACCCCGGCGCGGTCATTGCACATCAGCAACATGTCGCAGCCGGCATTCAGCGCCGCGTGGGCACGTTCCCCGGGGCTGCCGGTTGAGGCGGCACCAGCCATGCTTAGGTCGTCGGAGAAGATCACGCCCTTGAAGCCGAGGCTCTGGCGTAGCATCCCGAGCCAGACCGGCGAGAAGCCGGCCGGACGCGAGTCGAAGGCGGGATAGACCACGTGAGCCGGCATGATGCCGTCCAGACGACCGGCCAGGCGGGTGAAAGGCACCAGGTCTCGCTCGCGCAGGACCTCCAGCGGGCGGGGGTCCACCGGCAACTCATGGTGAGAATCCGCCGCCACGCCGCCGTGCCCGGGAAAGTGCTTACCCACGGCGACCATGCCGGCTTCGTGGAGACCGTTGACGAAGGCGCCGGCCAGGACGGCGACGATTTCGGGGTCGGCGGAGAAGCTGCGGTCGCCGATCACCGTGGAGGTGCCGTCGTCGACGTCGAGCACGGGGGCGAAACTGAGATCCAGGCCGCAGGCCGCCATCTCCATGCCCAGCAGCCAGCCGGCGTCCTGGCAGAGCCGACGGGTGACCTCGGGGTGGCGGGCCACGCCCGCCGCCAGCCGCGACATGGCCGGCAGCCGTGTCACCCCCTGGCGCAGACGCTGTACCCGGCCACCCTCCTGGTCAATGGCCAGCAGCAGCTCCGGGCGAACCGAGCGAATCGCCAGACTCAGTTCGCGCACCTGCTCTGCCGATTCGGTGTTGCGCGAAAACAGGATGACTCCGCCCACCTCGGGACGTGCCAGCAGTGCGCGCTCCTCAACGCTGAGGGCGGTACCTTCCAGGTCAAGCATCACCGGACCGAGGGTCGTGGGCATCATCGATTCCTTGGCGTGAAAGGGGCAAGCCGCTAAAAGGGCAAGAGTCTAGGGCATCGCGAATAAGAGTGACAGTCACACCCGGCGCCACTGATGAGCAGGAGCCGCTCAGGCCTCCTGGACCGCCAGCGGAACCGGCGTAGGCAACGGAGCCTGCATGGCGGCGACTACCACTGGGCGCAGGCGACGGATCAGATCGCGCACCGTCACATGTTCCTGGTAATCCTTCTCGGCGATATCGCGAAGCGCGTCAAGGCCGGAGAGGGTGAAGATCACCGTGCCGAGCATGAAATGCAGGCGCCAGAAACGCTCGGCATCGGGCAGCTCGGGGGTAGCCTGACGAACCAGTTCGGTGAAGCGGGTAAAGACGCTGCCGTACTCCTCCTGGATATAGCGGCGCAGGTGCCCCTGGGCCTGGCTATAGGCGAGCCCCAGCAGACGCATAAAGACCTTGAGGCTATTGCGCTCCGCTGGCACCTCCAGCACGCTGCGCGCCATGGTTTCGAGGAGCTCTTCGAGAGGGATCACGTTGTCGCCGTAGTGAACCTGAAGCTCGTCCAGAGCGCGGTGAAAGCGCTCGGTGAAGGGGTCGAGGTAGCGGGCGAACACCGCCTGGATCAGCGATTTCTTTGAGCCGAAGTGGTAGTTCACCGCGGCCAGGTTAACCTTGGCCTTGCTGGTAATCGTGCGCAGCGAGGTTTCGGCGAACCCGCGCTCGGCGAACAGCACCTCGGCCGTATCGAGGATGCGGGTGACGGTGTCAGTCTGGGCCATTTGGAGAATCCCGATAAAAGTCCCGGTAAGAGTCTCGATCATAAACAAGTGTTTCAAACATATCGGAATTGTAAGCCAGCGGCGGCACCATCCTCAATGGCCGACGGGACAACGCGTTTTAAACGTAGCCTTTCCTCTACCAGCGCGAGGGATGCTTCTGGTGGCCGCCAGCAACACCTGTATTACTGGATGGAATGACATGCTGTATACTTGATCACTAACGTATTCACCCAGTCGCTGATTCCGTCTCGGAGGTCGCATGACACGTCCCCTCACCCAGCGCCAGCAGAACGTCTATGACTTTATCATCAAGACTATTCAGGACCTTGGCTATCCGCCCACTCGAGCCGAGATCGCCCGGGCTCTGGGGTTCCGCTCTCCCAATGCCGCCGAGGAGCACCTGCGGGCCCTCGAGAAGAAGGGTGCTATTCGCATGATCGCCGGGACCTCCCGCGGCATCCGTCTGCCCACCCAGGAGCAGGAGCCCGTCGCCGAGGGCGATGCTCCACTACAGGGGCTGGCAATCATCGGTGAAGTGGCCGCGGGAAGCCCTATCCTTGCCGCGGAGCATATCGATCGCTACTGCCCGCTGCCCCCGGAGTACTTCACCCCCCGGGCCGACTACCTGCTCAGGGTGCGCGGCCTTTCCATGAAGGATGTCGGCATCCTGGAGGGCGACCTGCTCGCCGTGCACCGCACCGAGCGGGTGCGCGACGGCCAGATCGTGGTGGCACGCCTGGAGGACGAGGTAACGGTGAAACGCTTCCAGCGCAGCGGGCACGTGGTCACCCTGAGCGCCGAGAATCCCGAGTTTCCCCCCATCGAGGTAGACCTGCGCCATCAAGCGCTGGAGATCGAGGGCATCGGCGTGGGCGTGATTCGCGGCGGCAGCGGCCAGGCACTGGGCTAGGCGCCGACATCGGCCCTTACCGAGCGTTGCCCCCATGAAAAAGATCCTCCATGCCGACTGCGACTGCTTCTTCGCAGCGGTGGAAATGCGTGACAACCCGGCACTCACGGAACTGCCGCTGGCCATTGGCGGCAGCCCCGAACGGCGCGGGGTGATCGCCACTTGCAACTACCCCGCCCGGGTCTTCGGCATCCATTCGGCGATGCCCACGTCCAGGGCCCTGCGCCTCTGCCCCCATCTCACCCTGCTGCCTGGCAACTTCGACAAGTACCGCGAGGTTTCTCAGCAGATCCAGCGGATCTTCCATGAGCTGACCCCCCTGGTGGAGCCCCTCTCCCTGGACGAGGCATTTCTCGACGTCAGCGAGGTGGAGCGCTTCTCGGGCAGCGCCACCTGGATGGCTCGCTGGCTGAAAGAGGAATGCCTGACGCGCACCGGCATCACCCTCTCCGTGGGGGTAGCACCCAACAAGTTCCTGGCCAAGATCGCCAGCGACTGGGAAAAGCCCGACGGCCTGACGGTGATCACCCCCGACCGCATGGAGGCGTTCCTGCAGGCGCTGCCGGTGAAGAAACTGCATGGCGTAGGCCCCGCCACCGGCGCACGCCTGGCGGCCATGGGCATCACCACCTGCGCGGCGCTGCGCGAGGTGCCGCTGGAACGGCTGCTTGAGGCCTTCGGCAAGTTTGGCAAGCGGCTGTTCGAGCTGGCCCGGGGCATTGATGAGCGCCCGGTGCGCCTGGAGCGTGAGCGCAAGTCGATCAGCGTAGAGAGCACGTTTGCCCATGACCTGCCCGACCTCGCCAGTTGCCGCCAGGCCCTGACCCCGCTTTGCCAGAAGCTGAAGGAGCGCATCGCCCGCCACGGCCATCCGCCCCTGGCCGGGGTGGTGGTGAAGGTGCGCTTTGACGACTTCAGCCTGACCACTCTGGAGAGCCGCGGCCTGGCCCCCTCCCTCGAGAGTTTTTCCCGTCTGCTGGAACAGGCCTGGGAACGTGGCCGCCGCCCGGTGCGCCTGCTTGGCGTCGGCGCCCGACTGCTGCCGGAGTCCCATCGCCGCCAGCTGACCCTGCCGATCGGCTGAGATGGTGGGCGAAAGACTGGCCGATGCTACTTGGTATCGATATAGCGGTGGTCGTTGAATGTGGCGACCCAGTTGGGGTAGTAAACCAGTAGGATGCTCATGAGCATACCGGTAATGAAGGCCTCGGAGGGCATCAGCAGCGGCAGGAAGCGGGCATACTCCATGGCCTGATAGAGGGCGTGCGCATCACTGGCGCCGAGGACCATGAGCCCCACCGCCACTAACCCGGCGGCCAGGGTCGAGAGCGCGGCACCGAAGAAGCCGCAGACGAACATGAAGACCATCAGATTATCGGGCAGCCGACGATCCACCAGCCGCCAGATCAGCACCGTGACCAGCGCCGGCATCACCCCGGTGACCAGCAGGTTGGCGCCCAGCAGTGGCCAGTCGACGCGACCGGTAACCACCGCCGCCAGGTTGACGATCAGGATCGACGTGAGCGCCAGCGGGGCCTTGAACACCAGGGTGAGCAGCGCGGTGAACATCAGGTGCAGAGAGAGCCAATCCACCGCCTGGGCGCGGAGCTGCCACATCAATAGCACCGCCACGGTGGCGGCGAGCCAGCGGTGCTGCAGCGCGGTATCCGCAAGCAGCGCCCGCCAGGGTCGCTGGGCCAGCGCCAGGCCGAAGAGCAGAAACGACACCAGGCCGCAGAGCAACAGCAACCAGGGCGCGATCACCGCTTGAGAAAATGACATGGAGTGCCTCTTGTCGTAACGCTGCTTATCCGATCAGGCAAAGACTACCGTCTTGTGGCCGTGGATCAGCACGCGATCCTCCAGATGCCAGCGCAGACCACGGGCCAGGACCGCCTTCTCCACGTCGCGGCCAAACCGAACCAGATCACCAGGGGTGTGGCAGTGGCTGACGCGGTGGATGTCCTGCTCGATGATCGGGCCAGCGTCGAGCTCTTCGGTGACGTAGTGGCAGGTGGCACCGATCAGCTTCACGCCGCGCTCGTAGGCCTGGTGGTAGGGCCTGGCCCCGGCAAACGAGGGCAGAAAGCTGTGGTGGATATTGATCACACGGCCGGCATAGCGTTCACAGATCGACGGCGGCAGGATTTGCATATAGCGGGCCAGCACCACGCAGTCGGCTCGAACCTCATCCACCAGGTGCACCACCTTGTCGAAGGCGACCTGCTTGTCGTCAGGGCTGACCGGCACGTGATGGTAGGCAATGCCGTGCCACTCCACGAGACCGCGCATGATCTCGTGATTGGAGATCACCGCGGCGATATCGCAGTCGAGCTCGCCTGCGGTCCAGCGATAGAGCAGGTCCACCAGGCAGTGGGAATCCTTCGAGACCATCAGTACCACCCTGGGGCGGTTGCGGGTGTCGGTGAGCGCCCAGGTCATGTCGAACGCTTCGGCGATTGGGGCAAAGGCCTCGCGCAGTGTCTCGGGGGGCATGCCGATGGAATCGGCCAGGATCACATAGCGCATGAAGAAGCGGCCAGTCTCCAGATCGGAGTGCTGGCTCGCCTCGGTAATGGAGCCGCCATGGCCGGCGATAAACCCGGACACCCGGGAGACGATGCCCACCCGATCAGGGCACGAGACCACCAGGCGATAGTAGTGTGACATGGGGTGACTCTGGCTGGATTGAGAGTAACGTCTAGAAGCAAGGGCTGACAGTGTAACGAAAACAGGGGGTTCCGACACCCGTGAAGCGGCGCGCGTTGTGGCTGCCCGGGGCCTTCCCGTATAGTGAAGGCACATTTTTCGAGCCCACTGCCCCGATGCCACAGCCCAGAGTTCAGATTCGCCCTCGCCGTCGCCCTCCCCTGCACTTCCTGCCGCTGGGTGGCTGCGGCGAGATCGGCATGAACCTGAGCCTTTATGGTTTCGGTGAGAGAGGCCAGGAGGAAGAGTGGGTCGCAGTGGACTGCGGGATGATGATCCGCCAGGATCTACCCGACAGCCCGCTCCAGGTGCCCAACCTGGACACTCTGCCCACCCTGGGCATTCGTCCCCGGGCGCTGATCATCACCCACGGGCACGAAGATCATATCGGTGCCACCGCCTGGCTATGGCCGAAGTGGGGCTGCCCCATCTGGGCCACGCCCCTGGCCGCCGGTTTGCTGCGCGCCAAGTTCATCGAGCGCGGCCTGGCCACTGACGCCATCCGGGTCATCGAGCCCGGCGAGGCCATGGAGACCGGCCCCTTTACCCTGCGCTACCTACCGGTGCCCCACTCCATTCCCGAAAGCTGCTCCCTGCTGCTGGCCGCCGGCGAGTACCGAGTGCTGCATACCGGCGACTGGAAGCTGGATCCCGAACCGCTGATCGGCAGGCCTATCTCGGCGGCCACCTTTCGTGCGATCGCACCGGTGGATCTGGTGGTCGGCGACTCCACCAACGCCCCCATCCCGGGACACTCGCGCAGCGAGGGCGAGGTGGCTCAGGCGCTGGAGCACACCATCGCCCGCTGCGAGGGGCGCGTTGTAGTCTCCTGCTTCGCCAGCAACCTGGCGCGAGTGCTCTCCATCGGCCGCGCTGCACAGCGCAACGGCCGCCGGGTCAGCCTGATGGGACGCTCCATGGAACGCATGGTGGCGGTGGCTCGCGGCCTGGGCTATCTGGACGACTTCCCTCCCCTGGTGCCCGTTTCCGACCTGGGCTACCTGCCCCCCAACGAGGTGCTGGTGATCGCCACCGGCAGCCAGGGCGAGCCCCGAGCGGCGCTCAGCCGACTGGCCCGCGGCCGCCACCACGCCATGGAACTGGGCGCGGGTGACAGCGTGATCTTCTCGGCCAAGGCGATTCCCGGCAACGAGCTGATGATCGAACGGCTCAAGAACGGCCTCACGCGGCTGGCCGTGACCCTGCTTGACGAATTCAACCACCCGGAGCTGCATGCCTCCGGTCACCCCGCCCAGGAGGAGCTACGCACCTTCTATGGCTGGGTGAAGCCACGCCACCTGCTGCCGGTCCACGGCGAGCCGCGCCATCAGCGAGCACACCGCGAACTGGCGGAATCGCTGGGCATCCATGCACCGCTGGCCCCGCTCAACGGCGACCTGATACGCCTGGACGCCGACGGGCTGACGCTGGAGGCACGCTACCCTCAGCCACCCTGCATCGTCAGCCAGAACGCCGTGGCGCCCCTGGCTGGCCTGGCCGGCGACAGACCCGGGCCACGCCAAGGCAGCCTCTATCTGGCGATCTCTGTCACCGCCACCGGCGGGGGCGGATGGACGCGCACCGGCCGCCTGATGCTGGATGCCCGCCAGTCCAGCCCTGTCGATGAAGAGACGTTCACCGACTGGCTGGACGAGGTGCTGGCGTCGCTGTCGGGTGACACCCTGGCCGAGTTGCGACTGGCGCTGCAACCGCAGCTGGTGGGCTGGTTCGCCGATCACCTGCGTCGCCTGCCGGAAATTCACCTGCAGATCCTGGCCGTGGAGGCGCCTTCGGCGACCGAACCGGGATAACCATGTGAATGAGATAGTTCGATAAAGAGAAGCCGCTCGTTGAGCGGCTTTTGTTAGACCAGGTGACAGCTTCCGGGAGGTCGGCGGCATTGGATCAGCGAAGCCCAGCTCCCGAGTCGCAGCAGCCTTGTACACGACAAAAAAGGGCCTCGGAATCGAGCCAGGTTCTTACGCCACTCTGCAGCACCTGGTGTCACAGTACGAAAGACATCAAGCCTTCGTGGCATTCTTCGGCGGGCGCCCGCGTTTGCGGCGCGGCGGGTCGAGCACCAGGTCGTCGACGGACAGACCCGCCTCGCTGATGGCCTCGAGAATTTCGGAGCGCTTGCGCTCCTTCTGCAGCTCCTCATCATGGCGCTGACGCTCTTCATCTTTCTTCTGCTCGATCACCTCGTCAATCACCTCGGAGAGCTTGTGAAGCTGCTCCATACTGAGTTGACGTGCGGCGGCGCGAGCGACATTCTTGTTGCGAGCGATACGCTCCAAGGATTCGCTGGACATGAGTCCCCTCCTGAACCGAAAAACGAGACGGGTATAGCGTGTGTGTGCTCCGGGAAAGTATATGCATCCTGACCGGATTGGCAAGAAAAGCCATGCAACTATGCAAAAGAAAGGCGGGCCATTAATGCCCGCCTTCCTCGACAAGTGCACTGGGAAAAGTAACCTGAAAGAGAGGCTCAGCCACCGGTCATGTTCATGAAGCGGACCACGTGCACATCACCATCGGTGGTAAAGTGGTGGCGCTCGGGCTTGAGGGGCATGGCCGCCACGATGGCCCGCTTGAGGGCTTCGATATCCCCCGGGTGGGCACGCAGCACGCGGCGAAGATCCACCGAATGTTCGTTACCGAGACAGAGCAGCAGACGCCCCTCTACGGTGACCCGAACCCGGTTGCAGGTAGCGCAGAAATTGTGGCTGTGGGGTGAGATGAACCCCACTCGGGTGTCGCTGTCAGCCATACGGAAATAACGCGAAGGACCGAGAGTGCTCTCGGTGGTAGGAGTCAGCGGATAGCGAGTCTCGATCAGCGCCTGGACCTCGTCGCTGGAGCAATAGGTCTCGTCGCGGCGGTGGTCGGATACGTCGCCCAGAGGCATCTCCTCGATAAAGCTGATATCGAGCCCCTCATTGCGGGCGAAGTCGACCAGGTCGATCACCTCGTCGTCATTGCGTCCCTTGAGGATCACCGCGTTGAGTTTGGTGCGCACGAAACCGGCCTCTCGGGCGGCACGAATACCGTCGATGACCCGGGCGAGATCGCCGGTGCGGGTCAGTTGACGAAAGCGTTCGGGATCGAGGGAATCCAGGCTGATATTGAGCCGTGTCATCCCCGCCTCGCGAAGCCGTCTGGCGAATTTCGGCAGGCTCGCGCCATTGGTGGTCATGGCGAAGTCCTTGAGCCCCGGCAGCGCTCCGATCTGCTCTACCAGCTGGTCGATATCGCGCCTTACGAGGGGCTCACCGCCGGTCAGGCGCACTTTTTCCACCCCCAGCTCGATGAAGGCTCGGGCCACCAGGGCGAGCTCTTCCAGGGTCAGTACCTGGGCGCGAGGCAGGAAGGTCATCTCCTCGCTCATGCAGTAGACGCAGCGAAAATCACAACGATCGGTCACCGAGATACGCACATAGCGCACGCGCCTGCCGAAGTCGTCGATCAGTTCCTGGGGCAGTGTTGTCATTGTCATCCCTCGTGCTTGTGCGCGAATCAGGCCTTCCAGCGGCCTGCGTCCTCGTGGTCGGAGTGGCGCTCCGAGACCCAGTAGTCACCTTCGCTGGCGTGCTCTTTCTTCCAGAAGGGCGCGCGGGTCTTGAGGTAGTCCATGATGAAATCGCAGGCCTCGAAGGCCGCTCGTCGATGAGCGCTGGCCACTGCTACCAATACGATAGGGTCTCCCGGGGCCAGGCGTCCAATGCGGTGAATGACGCGCACGCCGTCCAAGCGCCAGCGGCCCTGGGCCTCGGCGACGATGTCGGCCAGCGCCGACTCGGTCATACCGGGATAGTGCTCCAGGGTCAGGGCGTTGATTTCCGGGCGTTCGTTGAAGTCGCGCACCAAGCCGGTGAAGCAGACCACCGCACCGATATCAGTGCGCCCGGCCAGCAGCGCGTGCTGTTCGGCGCCGGCATCGAAGGGCGCTTTCTGCACGCGAATGCTCGGATCACAGAGTTTGGGGTCATGAACCATGGGGTCAGCCTCCGGTGACGGGCGGAAAAAAGGCCACCTCGTCATCATCGGTGATCGGGGTGTGGTCGCCGGCCATCACCTGGTTCACTGCGCAAAGTACGCGCCCCTCGTCGAGGCCCGCGAAGCGGGGATCCAGGGTCTTGAGGGCCGCCTTGAGGCCGCCGACATCGTGCCGCCCCAGATCGGAGAGCGGAACAGACAGTTCTCCGACGCCGAGCCGTTCGCGCAGTTCCGCCAGGCACTTGACGCGGATACAGGGCGAGGCGATATCACAGCGGCTGCCAAGGGCCACCTGACCACCGTGTCCTTGGCCGGTGACAATGGGGCCCGGGCCGGTGACGATGGGGCCCTCGGCACCAGTGACGACTGTCACACCGGCGGCCTCTCCAATCCCCTCGCCACGATGATAGTCGCCGGACTTGCCGCCGGTCTTGGCCTCCAGGCGAATCGCGTCGATCACCATGCTCTTGTCCACCGCCTTGCACATGTCGTAGAGGGTCAGGCAGGCCAGCGAGACAGCGGTGAGAGCCTCCATCTCCACGCCGGTGCGGCCGTTGAGACGGCAGGTGGCGGTGACCTCTACGCAGCTCTCTGCTTCGTTGAGGGTGAAGTCGATGGCCACCTTCGACAGCGCCAGGGCGTGGCAGAGCGGGATCAGCTCGTGGGTGCGCTTGGCGGCCTGGATGCCAGCGATGCGCGCAGTGGCCAGCACATCCCCCTTGGGCAGACCGCCCTCGGCGATCAGCCCAAGGGTCTCGGGCCGCATGGTGATGCGCCCACAGGCGCTGGCTTCCCGGCGGCTCTCCGGCTTGTCGGCGACGTCCACCATATGGGCTTCGCCGCGGGCGTTGAGATGGGTCAGTGACATGGTCAGTGCCTCACGGATAACGGAATAGGGGTTGGATGGTCACCGCCTCGCCGGTGGCCACGGCCTCACGGTCGGCGGCGATCTCGATCAGGCAGTTGGCCTGGACCATGGAGGAGAGAATGCCCGAGCCCTGGGCACCGGTGCCGGCGACCCACAACTGACCGTCGGTGGCGACGCGATAGACGCCGCGCAGATAGTCGACACGCCCGATTCGGCTCTTCAGCGCATGCTCGGCCACGGCGACCAGCTGCGGCGGCTCCACCACCGCTCTGCCCTGCAACCTGGCCAGCAGCGGGGCGGCAAACTGCAGGAAGGTGACCATGGCTGCCACCGGGTTGCCGGGCAGGCCAAGGAAGGGCACGCCACGGGGGGCCAGGCGGCCACAAGCCAGCGGGCGACCAGGGCGAATGGCGATCTTCCAGAAGCCCAGCTCGCCCTGGGCCGCCAGGGCCGCCCGCGTGTGATCGGCGTCGCCCACCGAGACGCCGCCGCTGGTGATCACCAGGTCCGCCTCGGCGGCGGCTCGCCCGAGAGCATCGGCGATGGCGTCGCGGGTATCGGGCAGGATGCCCAGGTCGAGCACCTCGGCGCCGTGCTCGACGGCCAGCGCCATCAGGCTGTAACGGTTGGCGTCATAGATGCCCGCCAGGGGCAACGGCTGACCGGGAGCGGTGACCTCGTCGCCGGTAGAGAAGATCGCCACCCGGGGGCGACGATAGACCGCCACCTTGGCGCGGCCCAGCGAGGCCAGCAGGCCCAGCTGGGCCGCGCAAAGGCGGGTGCCGGCGGGAAGCGCCAGCGCACCGCGGGCGATATCCTCGCCGGCTTGACGTACGTTCTGGCCGCGTCTGACCCGGTCGGGGGTATCGACGATGGCCCAGCGTACGCCGTCGGCACCCTCTTCGTCCGCCAACTGCTCACGCATGATCACCGTATCGGCGCCGGACGGCAGCGGCGCGCCGGTGGTGATGCCGGCACACTCGCCGAGGGCCAGCGGGGCCGTGGGCGCCTGGCCGGCGTGGATCTCCACCACCCGACGGAAACGCACCGGCACCAGGCTCTTTTGGACATCGCTCTTTTCCGCGTCCTCATCGGGCCAGGCCAGGGCGATACCGTCCATGGCGGCGTTGGTGCATTGGGGCACGTTATGGGGCGAGACAGCGTTCTCGGCCAGCACTCGCCCGTGGGCCAGGGCCAGGGGCAGAAACTCGGCGGGCATCGGACCCGCAACCAGCGAGAGCACCGCCGCCCGGGCCTCCTCCACGGCCAACATGCGCTCGCCCAGTTCGAAACAGGAGAGGGTCATGGTGAGGACTCCCGCTCGGCATCACAGCGCGGCTTGCGCTCGTGCGGCCAGCGCCCCGGCCAGGCGGCGATCCAGTCGGACAGCGCTGTGAGGTCGTTCAGATCCAGCATATCGACACCGACCGGCAGCGCCAGCGGCTCGTCGCAGGCTACCGCCTTCACCCAGGAATCCTCGGCCACCCGAAGCGGCTTGCCCAGGGCTGGGCGATAGAGCTCCAGCTTGGGCAGGGGCCAGGCCTTGAAGCCCTCCACCAGCACCAGATCCGGCCGCTGGGTGGCCACCAGCGCCACCAGCTTGGCCAGATCGGGTTCCTGCTGGCCGGGGGTCTCCATCATCATCGCCAGCCGGGCATGGGAGGCCACCAGCATGGGCGCGGCGCCGGCCTGGCGAAGCCGGTGACTATCCTTGCCGGGCTGGTCGACGTCGAAAGTGTGGTGGGCATGCTTGATCACCGCCACGCGCAGTCCGCGCTCGGCAAGGCGCGGCAGCAGTGCCTCCAGCAGGGTCGTCTTGCCGGTGCCGCTCCACGCCGCGATGCCCAGCAGTGGCAGCGATGCTTCCAGCATCAGCGGTGCCGAGTCGCTCGGGTTCATAGGGCAGCGCTCATGGGTCGGGGCTCAGGGAGCCGGCTGCCGGGGGCAGCGCCAGTTCCAGACGCTGACGCTCGCCATCGGTATTGAGGTTGGCGAAGGCCGCCGGACAGTCGGAGAAATCCACCCGGCACCACGCGTGACGGGCGTACCAGCGGTCGATCTTGCGCTCGCCATTCGCCAGCGCCGCAGCCAGGTCATCGGCCAGGGCGGTGCGGATCAACGCCACCACCGGATGCAGGCGCGCGCCGTCCCAGGCCACCGCGATATCGGCATCGCCCAGGCCGACCACCAGACGGGCCACCAGGTCCTCGGGCAGTGCCGGGGTATCACAGGGCACCACCACCAGCCAGGGAGTCGTGGCGGCGCGCAAGCCGCTGTAGATGCCCATCAGCGGCCCCTGAAAACCGCCTTCGACATCCTCGATGACGCGATCCGCCAGCGGGGCATAGTGGTCCTGGCTGCGATTGGCATTGATCAGCACCTCGGCAACCCGCCCGGCCAGGCGATCGCGCACATGCGCTACCAGCGGGCGATCGTGAAAGGCCACCAGCCCCTTGTCCACACCGCCCATGCGGCGGCCCTGGCCGCCGGCCAGGATCAGGCCAGTGAGTTCGTGTTGCACCATCGTCCCCCCTCCTGTGATCTGCCCCCCATGATGCCTGAGCCTGCCGCGGGGTGCCACGCTGCGCCGCCGCGCAAGTTCTTGTCGTGACTCGAGTCAACGTGGCCTTACCCCCAGCGGCGGGAGCCGGTATCCTATGTGCAGTTTTCTTGACAGACGTTTTCTTGACAGGAGCCACCCCCTTGACCGAATCCAGCCCGGACGCCGGTTTCAACGTCGGCGGCAGACTGCGTCAGCTTCGATTGGAGCGTGGCCTCTCACAGCGTGAGCTGGCCCGCCGTGCCGGCGTCACCAACAGTACCGTTTCGCTTATCGAACAGAACAGCGTCAGCCCTTCCGTGAGTTCGTTGAAGAAGATTCTTGATGCCCTGCCGGTATCCATCAGTACCTTCTTCGCCGGCGACGAGCCGGGCACACCGCGGGCCTTCTACTATCGCGCCGAAGAGCTCACCGAGATCGGCGACGGGCGCCTCTCCTTCCGACTGGTGGCGGCGCGCCAGGCCGAACGCAGCATGTCGATCATCCATGAGCGCTATCCCCCGGGCGCGGACACCGGCGAGGAGATGCTCGAACATGACGGGGAAGAAGGCGGCGTCGTGGTGGCCGGGGAGATCGAAATCACGGTAAGCGGCGAAATCGCCGTGCTCGCAGCCGGCGACGCCTACTATTTCGATTCACGCCTGCCCCATCGCTTCCGCAACCCGGGGGCGCAGGAGTGCGTCATTGTCAGCGCCAATACGCCGCCCAGCTTCTCCGACGGCGGGCGCGAGTGGCATCACGCCTGAGCTTCCTTTTGGGTGGCACGGCGACGAGGGCTTGCCAGAATGCGACGCAGCACCCACCAGGCGACCAGCCCGGCCAGCAGATTGCCCACCGCAGCACCGGCAGCGAGCCCCGCCAGGCCGCCCAGATATGCCCCCAACCACAGGCAGGGCAGGTAGAAAATAAAGAGCCTCGCCGCGGACATCAGCATGGCGCGCAGCGGCCAGCCCAGGGCGTTACCCGCCGAGACCACGATCATGCACACCCCCAGCGCCGCATAGCTGGGTAGCAGGAAGCGGATCAGCATCGCCAGGTCATCCTGCACCTCGGGGTTGCCGGAAAGCGCCAGCGCCACCCAGGAGGCTCCCAGGGCCATGACCAGGCCCAACCCCAGTTGCCACACCACGATCACCCTGAGCGCCAGGCGCAGCAGGCGCTGGATCTGGGCCCAGTCGCCAGCGCCGTAGCAGCGTCCCAGCCAGGGCGGCAACGACATGGTCATGGCCAGGACCACCATCAGCGAAAGGGTCTCCAGTCGGCTGGCCAAGCCCCAGGCCGCCACCGCGGTCTCGCTGAGCCCCGCCACTGCAGTGATCGCCAGCATGGCGGCCAGCGGGGGCATCAACTGCCCGATCATGGCCGGCCCCGCGATGCCGGCGAAGGGCCTCGCCGAGGCTCGTGCTTCCCCGCCCAACCCCTGCCAGCTTAGCCAGTCGGTCTCGCGGAGCCGTCGGCTCAGCATCAGCAGACCGCAAGAGAAGGCGATGGCAGTGGCCCAGGCCGCTCCCGGCAGCCCCAGGCCATCCCAGTCTCCGACCCCGAAGATCAACAGCGGGTCCAGGACCAGATTGACCAGACTGGTCACCACCATCATCTTGCCCGGCAGCCAGGTATCGCCATGAGCACGAAACAGGCTGTAGCCGAAATAGAGCCCCGCCCCCAGCCAGGACGCCAGAAGCTGCGGTGCCCAGTAGCCGCGGATCAGTTCACGGGTGGCCGGATTGGCCCCGAGGCTGGCGAATACCGGCGTCTGGATCGCCCACAGAAGCAGCGCCAGCAGGGCGATGGTGGCGGTACCGATCAGCAGCACCAGGCTGCCCAGTCGGCGGGCTCTCGCCTCTTGCCCGGCGCCCAAGGCCCTGGAGATCATCGCGGCAATGGCAATGCCGAGCCCCACCTGGATACCGATGATCAAGAAGGAGAGCGGAAAGGTGAAGGACTGAGCGGCGAGCGGCGCGGTGCCCAGGCGGGCAACAAAGGCGCTGTCGACCAACTGGAAGCCGAGCAGCGCCAGCACGCCGATGGCCATGGGCCAAGTCTGCCGCCACAGGGTCACGCCGAGAGCGTCGGGGGAGCGGGGTTGCGTCACTGGAGATCCTGGGCCGTAAAGAAGGCAGCCATTGTACGCAAAACTTCACCAGAAGGTCCTGGCGCTGTATCACAAGCGCGGCAGCGCCGAGGCACCTCCAGGCGAAGTGAAGTTGGCCGTCGACGTGCCTCTCCCGTCGACGGATCTCAGCAACTCCACTGACCAGTTCATAATGGCCCACAACGAAGCTAGCCTGCTGCTGAGCCTCTACGCCTACCAGGTCCTGCATGGGATGGGGCGAATGCCCGGCATCGACAACCAATGGGTTCAGAACGCTCGACCGGCATATCATGAATGAGGAGGGTTAAACGGGTTTTCAATAACAGCGTTCAGACTTGCCTGACCTGCGGTGGGCTCGGCCTGGAGCCGGCATTCGGGAACAGAATCAGGTAGCGCCAGACCCGACCCCAAGCCTCGTAATTGGCTTTAAACACCATTTGGCGCTGGCGAGGCTACGGATACTGTTGGCATTCAGCGAGAAGGATATCTATAACTTCGGTAATGCCATTGCATCGTCGAGAGGCATTGTTATGAGCAAGTACCCCACCGACTCCGACGTTCCGACGCCTGTCATGCGAGGAAGAATCCTGGCGACGTCGGGAGCACTCGACCCTAATCTGCGCGTACGTCCCCTGGATGGAGAGGGCCACTGCGGCGAGGATGTGCCCATTGACTCTCGCGGGGGCTTCGCGCTAACCGCCGAGGGCGTGGCAGGCCTAGAGGTGCTGGACAGAACAGGCCACGTGCTGTGTACCCTATCGTCGGTGTCCAGAGGGCGGTACCTGGAGGTGCAGCTGCCAGGAGGTGTACCGGCAGATCGAGTCCTAACGTCGGAAGGCATTGACCTCCCCACGCGCCGCCCGGAAAGGGAGCTCAGTGACACCCTGCAACGCCACCTGGGCGACCCCCGCGCCGGCCGCGATGTGGAAGTCGCCCTCGCGAAATTCCTTAGCGACGAGGAACGGTCCACGGACGGGGTGGTGGCAGGCTACCTAGCGGCCCTCTGGCTGGACGAACAGGGGCGCGATGACCTAGCGACAGCTGAGTTGGTGGCCCGCTTCCGTGAGCGGTTGCCAGATCTCCGAGGCCGGCGGGGGCGAGGCAGCAGCGGAATCCCTGATCCTCGAGGCCCCTTTGGACCTGGACAGCGCGATCCTCTCCTTGACGCGGTAGAGGAGTGCGCGCGGGAGGCGGTGCGTACACTGCCGGATCCGCAGGAGCAGCGCATTAGCATCGGCTCGATCCAGCCCAGTGTCATCTGCGGCAGCCATGAGACGAAGGTCACGATCAAGCCCTCCCTGCCCGGAGGCCTCGGCGACCGAACGCATGAGGTAGTGCTCACCTCGAACGGCTCCAGCGACCTGACGCTCGAGATCGTCACGTGGTCCCGAGACGAGGCCCAGGTGAAGATCCCGGTCGAAGCTCATTCAGGGACCGTCTGGATCCGTCCACCGGGTGCCGGCATCTCCCGAAATTGCCTGCGGATACTGGGCCGCTTTGGTGGGGCTCCCAACGAGCACTGGCTGAACATCGCCACCCGTAACGCCGCCATCTCGCGCGGTGTGTTCATTGAACTCGTGCAGCCACCTGTCATGGAATTCTTGTCCGTCGATGGACGTTACCCCAGAGCGGCCGTGGAAGCGTGCCAGCCTACCACCGTGGCCTGGCAAGCGAACTTCGGAAACCCGGCCACACGAGCCGCTGACAATATTAGCCTCCACCGTATTCGGGTCACGCTCAGCGTGAGTGGCACCCCCGTAGCAATCGGCTTGGGGAAGCATGTCCGGCCATCCGTGGGCCTGGAGCATGAGGGCTCGGCCGAAATGGTCCCAGCGGTGTCCAAACTCTTTCCGCTGGTGGCGAAGGCAGAGTCCCGGTTGGACGACGGGACCGTGTGTGGCACTGACACACGCTTGGTGCTCGTCTTACCCTACGAAAAACTCGAACTTGCCGTGCCCAAGACCGAAATCCTCGCCGGTGAGACGCTGGATGTGACGATCCGACGCTCGTGTGCCCCGGACAGGGATCTCATCGTGAGCTTAAGCTACGACGGCCCACTCAGCGGACAGTCGGAGGTCACCATCCCTTCGGGCAGCCGGCAGACCATTTTCCGGGTGAAGGGCGAGGTCGGGTGCGATATCGCCCGCATCGTTGCCAATGCCGACCATTACGAAAATGACGAACTGGACCTGATGGTAGTGGAACGCCCGGAGGTTCTTTCGCTCGCGCCAGTGGGCTCCGCCGACGTCGTGGCGTGCGAACCGCGGGCGCTAACAATTCATGTCGGTTGCCTGGATCTCGATACCGCTCGAGTGCGGGTAAAGGGCCCGAGTGACGATGTCATCGAGCTTGGCATCGACGCCATCCAGGGCAACATACTTACTACAAAGCCGCTGGATACGCCCGAATGGAGCACCCATGAGGTTACCGTGGCGTCCCGCGGGCTCTGGTCGGAGCCAACGCTATTGGTCGTCAAGTCTCCGATGGCGATGATCGAGGTCTTCACGGCCGAGAATCTGGCGCCGCTCCTCAACGACACCGCCGTTCCATGTACCGTGACCACCGCCCGGCTCAGGTGGAGGGTCCGTGGTGCACTCAGAGTGACCATCAAGAATACGGTGTCAGGCGCCGAGATCGAAGACTACTTGGTCTCGGCCCGCTGCGGTGCGGACTCGGGCACGAAGGAGGTGCTTATCGACGGCCCCACCTCGTGGGAGATCAAGGTCCAAGGCGTTGTCGGAGAGGCAATGCAGCAAACGGAACTCGCCCCGGCCCACTCCGATGACGTACTCTCCAAAGTCGTCATCCACTTCGACAAGTTCGATCCCCACAATCACGACCCGGATCGCACCCCGGAAGTTTACCGGATTTGGCGCTGGAAGCACGGGACCCCCGTGTCCAGCGCTGAAGATTTTGGCGATCACCACATGGACTCGGCGCCCGTAATCGTCGACCTGCCGGACACCTGCGCCACTTACGACGTGGTGGTGGTAGGGGTAACGACCCTCAACAACTTCAACAACAGCTCGGTATTTGAGCCCATCGGGTTCTCCGACCCGAAGGTAATCCAGTTCCCTACAGCCCACGCCTCCCGTTGGCTGAATAGGAAGGCGCATCCGGATGGTAAGGTCGCGGCGTACACCATGCCTGCGTATCCGTAAAGCAGGCGTCCACTGCACATCAGATAGGGGTCCGGGAGTCGTACCTGACTGGCGGTTTGGGCCGACAGCCGCCCATGGTTGCCTGATGGCCCCACGCCCCAATGATCCGTTGCTCCATCGCGTCTTCCTCTTCACCAATCTCGGCGAAAATGGTGGCCCACCTCGCTGAAAGGGCTGCCTCGGCTGACAGCCCGGCGTTACCACGATTGACTCAGTAACCCGGGCGGCCACTTCGAGAGCCGACGAGCACGCCTGCGCCTGGGCTCAAGATTGGCTACGAACGGAACTGTCCGTCTCAGCTCGAGAGTTCGCTGCTGCCCGTGACCATGCCGGCCAGCAGGCGCTCAATGTCCGCGGCGGCCATGGGGCGGAAGAAGTAGAAGCCCTGGACGAGATCGCAGCGCATCTCGCGAACCAGCTCGAGCTGCTCGCGGTTCTCCACGCCCTCGGCGACCACCTCGAGCCCCAGCCGGTGGCCGATGAAAACGGTGGCTTCCATGATCGCCCGATCCTCGGGCTGATTCGGCGCGTCACGCACGAAGGTGCGGTCGATCTTCAGGGCCGTGACGGGAAAATGCTTGAGGTAGCTCAGCGACGAGTACCCGGTGCCGAAGTCGTCGATGGCGATACGAAATCCCAGTTGGTGGAGGCGGCGCAGCCCCGCCAGGATCTCGTCGTCGGCCTCGATCAAGACGTTTTCGGTGAGCTCGATACCGATCTCCCTCGGCCCCAGGCCGTGGCGCTTCACACAGGCCTCGAAGCGATCGAATACGCCGGATCGCTTGACCTGGCGGCCGGAGAAGTTGATATCAATGCGCCCAAGCCCCAGGCCGGCGGCCCGCCATGTGGCTCGCTGCCGGCAGGCGTCTTCCAGCACCCAGTCGCCGATACGGTGAATCAGGTCCGAACGCTCGGCCAGCGGGATGAACTCGGCCGGCGAGATCGGCGGGCCCTCTTCCGGGAACCAGCGCAGCAGGGCCTCGAGGTGCTCGACCCGACCGCTGACGGCCGACACCTGGGGCTGGTAGTGCAGGACAAGCTCCCCCGCCTCCACCGCCCGCTCCAGCCGGTCGGACAGGCGATGTTGATGGAGCAACTCGTCGTGGAGCTCTTGATTGAAATAGACCACCTGCCCCTGCCCAGCGAGCTTGGCTCGGTTCTTGGCGACATCGGCATTGCGGATCAACTCACCGGCGGTATCTCCGTTGCCGGGATGGATGGCAATACCCAGGCAGGCGCTCAGCTTGCAGCGACGCTCTTCCAGAACAAAGGGCGCTCGCATGACATCTTCCAGCTTGCGCACCAGGCGCGGGATATCATCCAGATCATGGATACCCGGGAAGGCGATCACAAACTCGTCGCCGGACACACGGGCGATGATATCGGTCACACGACGGTCTCGATTCAACCGGGTGGCCAGCTCCACCAGCAGCAGGTCCCCCTGTCGATATCCCAGCGCATCATTGATCTCCACGAAGTGGTCGACATCGAGATAGGCCAGCACCAGAGAGCTCGCCTGGCGACGACATTCCTCCAGCGCCAGGTCCAGCTGCTCCTCGAAACTGTGGCGATTCAACAGGTGGGTCAGGCGATCATAGCGGTTAGCGAAATCCAGCTCTCGATGCGCACGCTTCTGATCGGACAGGTCGACATCCACGCAGAACATCAGCGGGTCGGCGGTGTGCTCATTGAGCATCACATGATGTGAAAAGACCGGCACCAGCTCACCGCTGCTGTGCCGCAGCTCGATCTCATCGGCGGGGATCTCCTTGCCCTGCACCATCCAGTCGCGATGCGCCTGGATGACCCCCTCTCGCATCTCGTCAGGGATGATCAGATCCTCCAGCAGGCACCCCTGTGCCTCTTCCTGACTGTAGCCATACAGCCGAGTGCTGGCGTCGTTCCAGTAGATGACCCGGCGATGACTGTCGTACCCCTGAACCGCCACCTTCGGCAGGCTCTCCAGCAGGGCGCGAAAGCGCTGCTCGCTCTCCAGGTACTGCCGGCGCACGAGGTCGGCCTCCCCATCCGCCACACGGACAGATCGGTGCCTTTCGGGCAGTCGCTCGAGCAGCTGCTGTCGCTGTTGCCTCAGCCAGCACATGAAGCGGGAGTCTCGGCCAATCATTCATCTCTCGCCAATGGGGGATCGTCGTGGGCGCGGGAAGTGCCCGCTGCGAAGTCTTCGCCCTTCATCCTACACGGCTTTGTCGTTTATCTCTTACGAACCTCATCCCTTCGGGCGACTTAACGCCTGATGCAAACGTGCGTCCTAAACTTGCTACTTCAACGCAAAGTAATAAAACACGATTGCATTATTTAGTTGCACAACTTTGCACAGTCTAGTCGTTGAGCGGCCATTCGGCCGGCAACACCCGGGCAATTCCGCCCACCCAAGGAGAAAGACCGATGAAACTCGATACCCTCAAGCATGGTTATGACCAGACGTCCATGCCGGTCAACCCGCTGACCGAGTACTGGAAGCCCGATGTGATCAGCGAGTTGGAGCAGCGTGACTGGAGCCTTACCGACATCCGGCAGCGAATCGACCTGGCGGCCTGGCAGACCTTTCTGGCGGATCTGCCGCGAGACCCCTACGTCAACCGTCGCTGGAAGCGCATGTCCTGGCTGTGTGTCGACGACCATGGCCGTGTCGAGGTGATGGGAGAGTGCCCGATGGCCCAGGGCGGGGCCTTCAATGATGCAGAGAGCATGGCCGACCGGCTGCGCTACTACGAGCCACTGACCGATGCGTTCCTGTCACGGCCGGACGTCAGGGCCTTCGTGCGGGCCTGGGCTCAGCTGTGGAGCATCGTCCCACATGAACCCATCCTGATGCAGATCACCGGTGTCCGCGGCGAAGGGCACGTGGACCCCCTGCAGGGGCAGGGAATTCACGCCGACGGCTGCAAGGCGCTGAGCATCCTGGTCATGAACCGTGAGAACGTCACCGGCGCCGAGAACCATCTTTACGCCGACAAGGCGGGTACCCGGCCACTCACCGATGTGACCATGGACCCCGGCGATATCCTGCATATCCGCGACGACCGGCTCTTCCACAGCGTCGACGGCATCAGCCAGTTGGACTCAGGCGCTCCCTTCGAGCGTTTCATCATCATCATCAACAGCCGCTTCGTCGACGAGTTCCAGAACCGCATGCTGCGCCGTCACTTCCCCGACGCGGTCCTCAACGAGACCCGCTGAACGAAAGCCACGATCCAACCGCCACGAGCGGTGACTCAGGCATGGAAATGCGTCCCCCCGGCCTTGCCGGGGGGACGTCATGTTATCCGACGCCAGATTCGATCAGGCTTGTGTAGAGCCGCTCTTACTGGCGCACGCCTTCGAAGGTGACGTAAAGCTCAAGCTCATGCATCACCTCCGGCAAGCCACTCATGTCGATATTGAAGTCGCTCAGGGTCAGCATGGTGCTGCCCTCGAAGCCGGCGCGGTAGCTGCCCCAGGGATCTTCGCCCTCGCCCACCATCGTCACCGGCATCTCGATCGATTGCGTCTCGCCCTTCAACGTCAGGTCGCCCGTCAGCACGCCTTCGGCGTCGCCGGTGGGCTCGAAGCCGGTGGAGACAAAGGTAGCGGTCGGGTAATCACCGGCGCCGAGGTAATCATCGCTCAGGATATGACGGTCACGCTCGGCATGATTGCTGTTCAGGCTGGTGACATCGACCTCCATCACGAGGCTTGCGGCCTCGAGGTTCTCCGGGTCGTAGTGGAACTGGCCGGAGAACTCCTCGAAGTTGCCAAGAATGTAGGAGTAGCCGAGGTGGTTGATCTTGAACTGGATAAAGGCGTGCTGGCCTTCGATATCCACCATGTAATCATCGGCCTGGACCTGGCTGACGCCCACCAGAGCGGTGGCGGCCAGGGCGGTGGCGAGTGCGGTCTTCTTGAACATGGAGTTCTCCTTTACAGATACCGTTAAAAGGTGTCGAACAGGCACGGGGTGCCTGCCGGTTGGCACGCGCTCAGGGACGCCGGGAACGCGCCGAATTGAGCATGCGGGTCAGGGTGTCCTGTCGGTCCAGGACATGGTGCTTGAGGGCCGCCAGCAGGTGGCCAGCGGCCAATACCATGAGGGTCACGCCGGCATACCAGTGGATGTCACCGGCGATACTTTCCTGGTTGGGTAGACGGCTGAACAGTGCCGGCACCTCGAACCAGTCAAACACGCTGATACCGCGGCCACGGGCCGTGGAGATCAGATAGCCGCTGAGCATCACCACCATCAGCAAGACATACAGCAGCGTGTGGCCCACACGGGCGGCCAGGCGTTCGAAGCGGCTGCCATGAGCGGCGGGGGTAGGGTTCATGAAGCGCCAGATCAGGCGCAGCAGGGTGGCGAAGAACAGCAGGATACCGATAGAACGGTGCCACCAGGGGGCCAGGTTGTACCAGGGATCGAGATACCCCAGGTCGGTCATCCACCAGCCCAGCGCGAAGAGACCCACGATGGTCAGGGCGCTGAGCCAGTGCAGCAGGATACTGACGATGCCCCAGCCATAACGGGTGTTGCGCCACATGGCGATGTCCTCATGATCTCGATGAGGGACAAAGCTTACCCCAGCGCATCATGAGCATCTGCTGAAAAAAGCCGAACCAATCTTTCGTAAAAAACCGCTTCTGTCAAAATTGCTTTCGGGAAAACCGTTAGCTGGCAAGGACCTCCAGCAGCAGCGTCGCCGTGGGCCCGCTGGAGGCCGGGTTCTGGCCGGTGATCAGCAAGCCATCGCGGAGCTGGAAGGGAGCGAAATCATCGCGGCTGCGCTGGTAATCGGCGCCCTGCTCCTTGAGGGCGTCCTCGAGCAGGTGGGGGACCACGTCGCTGAGCCCGACGGCGTCTTCCTCGCTGTTGGCAAAGCCGGTTACGCGCCGGCCCTTGACCAGCGGCTGACCATCCGCGGCACGTGCCTGCAGCAGCACCGTGGGGGAATGGCAGACCGTGGCAACCGGGCGATCAACGGCCAGGAAGCCCTCGATCAACCGCTTGGCGTCGGCATTATCAGTGAGATCCCACAGCGGGCCGTGGCCACCCGGGAAGAAGAGCGCGTCGAAATCGTCGACCTGAACATCGGCAAGCTTGTGCGTGGCGGCCAGCTGCGCCTTGGCCTCGGCATCGGTCTCGAAGCGCCGCGTCTCATCGGTCAACGCCTCGTCGGTCAGGGAGTTGGGATCTACCGGGGGCTGGCCACCCTTGGGCGAGGCCAGGGTGATCTCTGCGCCGGCGTCCTTGAAGACGAAATAGGGGGCAGCGAACTCCTCGAGCCAGAAGCCGGTCGCGTTGCCGGTGTCGCCCATGCGGTCGTGGGACGTCAGTACCATCAGGATCTTCATCGTTACCCTCCTCGGGCGGAAATCTTGCATGCCCTAATGAGATGGCGACGTTCGACAAGAGTTCAAGGGGAGACGCGACAACGCCCGACCCGCCGA
>JBNJLE010000026.1:0-43192 GCA_051751685.1 Pseudomonadota bacterium
GGCGCGCTGAGTCAAGCCCCGTAAACGACGACACCGCCTGAGGGCGGTGTCGTCGTTGCTGCGGTCAGCAGACGAGCGATGTTCAGCCAAGGTGCGCGTTAAGCATCCAGATGGTCTTTTCCTGCTCGCGGATATAGTCGCCGGCCTGGGCGGCGGTGCCCTCGTCGTCGGCGTCGGAGGCCAGCGAGAGGATCTCGCGCTGCAGCTCGATCAGGGTCTGGAAGCCCTGCAGGGTGCCGCGGACGCAGGCTTCGCCGTTGGTGACGTTCTTTGCCTCGGCGATGTGCGACATGGTCACGTAGTCGCTGTAAGCGTGAACCGGCTGATGGCCCAGGGTCAGGATGCGCTCGGCAATCTCGTCCACCTTGGTCAGCAGGTCGGTATAGAACTCCTCGAACTTGGCGTGCAGCTCAAAGAACTGCGGACCCTTCACGTTCCAATGATACCCACGCACATTCATGTAGAAGATCTGGTAGTTGGCCAGCAGCTCGTTGAGCTTCTCAGCCAGATGGCTGGCGCTACCCTCGTGCAGGCCGATGGTATTGGTGTCGCTCATGGAAATGGCTCCTTGATCGTGATGGGGAAATGCAAGGTTGGAGAGATCTGGCCTGCTGGCATAGGGCAGCTAGGCCAAAACGATGATGGCTTTCTTGGCAGGTTAACAAGATATGCTGGCGGCCGACGCCGATTTCAAGTGAGCCCGGTCACGTCCGCGCTGCGATAAACAGTCGCACCGCGCTTTCGGCGCGGTCGGCGAGAAGTTCGGCGCACCGCGCCAGCGCCTCGTCCAGGGCCATGGGACCGTCGGCCAGGGCGAAGGCGGCAGTGACGCCTTCGGCCATGGCCGCCTGCCAGCCAGGCGCCAGGCGTCCGGCCAGAACCACCACCGGCACGCCGCGGGCCTGTGCGGCTCGGGCCACGCCCACCGGGGTCTTGCCAGCCAGGCTCTGGCCGTCCAGCTGGCCCTCGCCGGTGATCACCAGGTCGGCGTCGGCCAGTAGCGCCGCGAATCCGACCTGTTCCATCACCAGCTCGATGCCCGGACGCAATTCGGCGCCCAGGAACGCCCGGGCAGCGAAGCCCATGCCACCGGCGGCGCCGGCGCCGGGCAGATTCCGGTGCTCTTCGCCCAGCGCCCCAGCGGCCACATCGGCAAACCGCGCCAGCGCGGCATCCAACCGGTCGATATCGTCGGGGGTGGCGCCCTTCTGAGGGCCAAACACCGCGCTGGCACCGCGCTCCCCGAGCAGGGGGTTATCCACATCCACCGCGGCTTCGACGTGAAGGTCGGCCAGGCGCGGGTCGAGCCCCGAGAGGTCGAGCTCGGCCAGGTGCTTCAGGGCTGCGCCGCCGGGGGGCAGCTGGTGTCCGTCGGCATCCTGCAGCCGGGTGCCCAGCGCCATCAGCATGCCGGCGCCGCCGTCGTTGGTGGCGCTGCCGCCAAGAGTCAGCAGCAGCCGCTCGGCGCCGGCGTCCAGCGCCGCGAGGATCAGCTCGCCGACGCCATGGGTGGTGCTGTGCAGGGCGGTGCGCTCGGCAGGGGCCAGCGCCTGGATGCCGCTGGCTTCGGCCAACTCTACGAAGGCGGTGCGGCGCTCGGCCTGCCAACCCCAGGTGGCATGGGTCGGGTGACCCAGGGCGTTCTGCACGGTGGCGGTGCGCCGCTCGGCGCCGGTAGCAGCCAGCAGAGCCTCCAGGCTGCCCTCTCCGCCGTCGGCCAGCGGGCACTCGACCAGCGCAATCTCCTCCCCCACGCGGCGGACGCCGCAGGCGATGGCGTGGGCCGCGGCCGCGGCGGGCAGGGCGTCCTTGAAACTATCCGGGCAGATAAGGATCTTCATGGGTGGTTCTCGACGAAGGAATCCTGTCCAGCTTAGCCCCGTCTGAGTGAGAGCTGAAGCGTCGGCGTTCCTTCCGACGTGCCCCATGCGTACACTGCTCTCCAGTCAACCCTTGGGAGAAAGGCCATGCGCCTCTGGCAGCTGCCCCGCGTACCGGTAATTGTTCTGGTGACAATGCTGGTGCTGGCCGGATGTCAAACCACCCCCTCCACGCTTCCGGCGGCGGAGCCGCGTCCCGCAGCGGCTTGCACCTGGCCGCTGAACGACCAGACGCCCCGAATCGTGCTGGTTGGGGCCGTGGCGGCCCTGGAGGCCGAGGGCTTCCTGATTCGCCATACCGAGCTGGCCCTGGGGCTGGTGAGCGCCGAGCGCACCCGCATTCTGCCCGGCTACGGTGACCGCTACGACAGCTGGGAGAGCCGCGGCATGTTCGGCGGCATCGGCATTGGCGGCGGCCGCGGCGGGGTGAGCAGCGGCGTGATGATCGGCTTCGGCGGCGTGGGCAGCCTGACCCGGGATGCAACTCAGCTGGAGCGGGTCTCACTGCTGGCCGGCGATGACGAGGTGCGGGTGAGTCGTGATATTCAGGTGATCGACTGGCGCGGCGAGCTGGCCGAGGCGCGCAGCGCCAGCACCGCGGACTTCTGCCAGCGGCTTCGCGGTGCCATCGAAGCGGGAGGTGTCCGATGAGCCGCCTGCTGCCTATGCTGTTGGCCCTCCTGCTGGCGGGTTGTGCCTCCTCGTCGCCCCGAGAGCCGCCTCGCGAGCTGGATTTTCCCTTCGCCCCCGAGGCGACGCTGCGGGCCTCCGCCCAGGCCCTGATGGCCAAGGGCTATGTGGTGCGCTATGCCGATGCCGACCTGGGTCGTCTGGAGGCGGTATTCTCGCGCTGGCCCGGTTACCGGGTGCTGGTGGAGGTCTCGGGAGAGGGCGAGCAGAGTCGGGTGAGCCTGGCTGCCACCCGGGGTGGTCGTCCGTTGCCGCCGCAGACCCTGGATTCCCTGCTGGTGGAGATGCAGGACCGGCTGGGCATGTGGCGCTGAGCACCCCGGATTCGACCCTCGCTCTGCAAGATAACAGGCCAGGAAAACCAGAGAGACGCCATGCTTGATAATCTGCAACGACATGTTGGCTTGGCCGCCACGGCACTGCTTTGCCTGACCATGAGCGCCCTGGCCCACGCCCACCCCCACGGCTGGATCGACTTGCGTATGCGCCTGGTGGTGGACGACCAGGGCCACCTCACTGGCTTGCATCAATCCTGGCGCATGGATCCCTTTTACAGCCTGGTGGTGCTGGAGGAGCTGGGTCAGGCCGGTGGCGATAGCGGCCTCGATGCTGCCCTGGACCAGCTCGGCAGCGAGATCCGCGACAACCTGGTGCCCTACGGCTACTACACCGAGCTGACCCTGGCAGGTGAGACGCTGAGCTTCGACCAGGTCAACGACTACACCGTGCTGGAGCGCGGTGGCCGGGTCGAATTCATCTTTCTGCTGCCCCTGGCTGAACCGCAGCCGCTGGCTGGTCAGACTCTGCACTATCAGGTGTTCGATCCCACCTACTACATCGAGATGGTCCACGAGGAGGAGAATCGCGAGCCGGCGGATGATGCGCTTCAGGTGGGCGGTGCGCTGACGTGCGAGACCCGCATTCAGCCGGCTGACCCGGACCCCGACAAGGTCATGCAGGCCGCCATGCTGGACGTCGACGATGCCGCCGAGCCGGGGCTTGGGCGCCACTTCGCCGAAACCGGAGAAGTGACATGTCGGTAATGGTCTGGCGCCTGATAGGCCTGGTGGGTGCGCTGCTGCTCGCTCTGCTGGCCTGGCAGCTGCTGCAGCCGGCCCTGCAGGGGCTGAGCCTGCAGCTGGTGGCCTGGCAGCGTAGCTTCCATCGCGCCCTGACCCTGGCCATCAGTGACTTTTCCGGGGCGCAGTCGTCTGCGGCCTGGGTGACGTTGCTCGGCATCAGCTTCGGCTACGGGGTCTTCCACGCCGCGGGACCGGGCCACGGCAAGGCGGTGCTCTCCACCTACCTGATCTCCCAGGGCGGTGCCCGGCGCCGGGCACTGGGTCTCTCCTTTGCCGCCTCGCTGTTGCAGGGGCTGGTCGCCATTGCCCTGGTGGTGGTGCTGGTGCACGGCCTGGGCTGGCTGACGCGTCAGGCCATGGGTAGCGTGGTGTGGGTGGAGCAAGCCAGTTTTGTGATGGTGGCGCTGCTGGGGGGCTGGCTCTGCCTGCGAGCGATCCGACAGCTGCGCCGGCAGCCGGCGGCGCGCCAGGCCCATGCCGGGGGACCGGTGCATCGGCATTACGACGCCCACGAGCATGGCCATGAGCATGACCCTGAGTGTTGCGGTGGTCACCACCATGTGGATCCGCAGCGGGCTGGTGACTGGCGCACCGCCCTGGCCACGGTCGTGGCCATCGGCATTCGCCCGTGCAGCGGAGCGGTGCTGCTGCTGGGGGCAGCGACCCTGCTGGGTCACTTCGCGGTGGGAGTAGCCGCGGTGATGGTGATGTCGCTGGGTACGGCACTGACGGTATCTGCCCTGGCACTGGCCAGCGTCTACGCCCGCGGCTGGGCGGAACGACGCCTGACCAGCCAGGAGCAGGCCCAGCGCGCTGGGCGTCTGTTCGGCTGGGCCTCACTGGCGGGCGGCCTGGCTATCTTGGCGCTGGGGGTTTCGCTGGCGGTGACCGGTGTCAGCCAACCCGCCGGGGCGCCGCTGCTGGGCGAGCCGCCATCGCGTAGTGCTTCGACCGAACGCGGCCCGACCGAACGCGGCCCGACCGAGCCAGCGCCGAGTCGCCACCCCTTCGGCGGTTGAGCGGAGTGTCAATCGGCCTCGAGGTCGAGCCCCTCTACCAGGGCCAGCACTCGGTCGCGCATGGCGGCGAGCTCGTCCAAATTGTAGCGGCGCGGTTCGCCCTGGCCCCACACCGGACCCGGCCAGGCCTCGTCGCTTTGGCGGCGTATCACCAGGTGCACGTGCAGCTGCGGCACCACGTTGCCTAGGCTGGCCACGTTGAGCTTGTCGCCCCCCAGGAACTCCTTGAGAGCCTGGCCGATTCGGCTGGCCTCGCGCCAGAGCTGCTGCTGGTCGGCCTCGTCCAGGTCGAAGAGCTCGCTGACCCCGCGTCGCCGGGGAATCAGCAGCAGCCAGGGATAGCGTGTGTCGTCCATCAAACGCAGCTGGCACAGCGGCAGCTCGGTGACGGGGTAGCTCTCCTCCTCCAGGCGCTCATCGAGTGCGGCGTCTTCCATATTCTTTCCTCATGCAGGTCAGTGATCTGGCATCATGCCATATCTTCTCCGGCTCGAGTTTTCTCGCCGCCCCGGCTATGCTGAGCGCCCCCTTGACCCGGCGTCGTGACGAGGAGGCTCCATGACCCTGCTGGAAGGCCTTGCCCTGCTGCTGATCGGCGCCGTCGCCGGCTTCATCAATGTGCTGTCGGCGGGCGGCTCGATGCTCACCCTGCCGCTCTTGATGTTTCTGGGTCTGCCACCCCAGGCCGCCAACGGTACCAATCGCGTTTCCATCGCGCTGCAGAGCATCTCGGCGGTCACCAGTTTCTTCCGCGCCGGGGCGCGCCATGTGGGTCTATCGCTACGGCTCTCGGTACCTGCGGTGGTCGGTTCCCTGGCAGGTGCCTGGTTGGCCCTGCAGACCGGGGACGCTCTCTTCGAGGCGATCCTGATGGTGGTGATGGCAGGTTCGGCGGTGCTGATGCTGCTCCCCCAGCCGCGGCTGAACACCCGCCCGCTGACACCCGAACGCCTCACCCCGGCGGTCTACCTGGCGATGTTCTTCATCGGGCTGTACGGCGGCTTCATTCAGGTCGGGGTGGGCATCCTGTTCATCGTGGTGCTCTACCGCATGTTGAAGATCGACCTGGCCCAGGTAAACGTTTTCAAGGTGCTGATCGTGCTGGTCTACACGCTGCCGGCGTTGGCGGTGTTTCTGGTCAACGATCAGGTGCGCTGGAGCTATGGCCTGGTACTTGCCGCCGGCAGCATGAGCGGCGCCTGGCTGGCGGTGAAGGTCAATATGAGCCCGCGCGGGGCCTTCGTGGTGAAATGGCTGACCGTCGCGGTCATCATTGCGATCATTCTGCGCCTGTTACTGGGATAACCCGGCAAATCGTCGTTGGCGGTGCTAAATTGCATACGGGTACCCAAGATCCACAGGCAAGGAGCCAAACCAATGAAACGCACCATGGCCATCGTGATGCTGTCGCTGTTTTCCCTCTCGTTGCTCTCCGGCTGCAATACCATGCGCGGTGCCGGCGAGGACATCGAGAGTGGAGGCGAGGCGATACAGCGCTCTGCCGACTGATCCACTGAACGGATCTCCTTCTGGCCGGACCGGGGTAACCCGTTCCGGCCTTTTCATCAAGGAAGAGGAGAAGGCCATGTCCTTCAAACTGCTCTCCACCGTCATGGCTGGCCTGCTGCTGACCGGCTGTGCCGGTTTGACCTCCCCGCCCAGTCGCGAATCGGCCCCCCCGCCGCCCCTGGTGGTGTCCCGCGGCGAATGCGGTGCTGCCCAGGTGCAGGACCGAGTGGGACGCGAGTACAGCCTGGCCCTGGGCGAGGCGATTCGTGCCGAGAGCGGTGCGGCGGCCATGCGCGTCATACGCCCCGGCGAGGCGGTCACCCTCGATTATCGCCCGGATCGCCTCAACGTGCGTCTTGACGAGGGCGATGTCATTACCGAGATCGGCTGTGGTTAACCCTTCGTAGCCAGGTCCGAATCATCGCTGTCGTGCTCTGCCTGGGTACGGCGCTCCTCTTCTTCTGCCTGCTTGCGCAGCTTCTTGCGAAGTGCCGCCTTCTCGAAGCGCAGTTTCTGCAGGCGTGTCGTCAGCGCCAGCGGGGGCACCCGAGCGGGCTGTCCCCTGTCGTCGACCGCTACCATGGTCAGGTAGCAGCTGTTGGTATGGCGGATCACCTTCCGACGGATATCCTCCGCCAATACCTTGATGCCGATCTCCAGGGAGGATCGCCCCACGTGGTTGACGCTGGCCAGGAAGGTCACCAGTTCGCCCACGTGGATGGGTTGCTTGAACAGCACCTGGTCCACCGAGAGGGTGACAACATAGTGGCCCGAGTAGCGGCTGGCACAGGCGAAAGCCACCTCATCAAGCTTCTTGAGAATGGCGCCGCCGTGAACCTTGCCGCTGAAGTTGGCCATGTCGGGGGTCATCAGCACGGTCATGGAGAGCTCGTGCTGACCGGGCAGGTCGGTATGTTCCATGTCACTCTCCGTTCGGGCGTGCGGTCGTGGGATGGGGTTCGCCATCGTCACTGGACAGGTGCCTGTGACGCCGTTCCGGCGGGTGAGGGGGTTGCCAGGGCCAGTGGCCTTCCACCTCGACGTGAAGAGTGAAGCCCAGGAAAGCGCGTATCAGCACCACGGTCGCCAGGGTCACCACGCTCTCGCCGCTGTTGAGCACGATCACCGTCTTGATCAGATCTCCGGCAATCAGGAAGTCCAGTCCCAGCAGGATGGAGCGCCCGATGCCGTGACGGTATTCCAGATAGGCGTGGCGGCTGTCGTAGAAGTTGCGGTGCTGAAGGAAGCGCCGGGTGGCCATGGCGAAGCCGGCAACGATGATCAGTACACCCAGGGCCTCGATGATCAGAGCAATCACGTCGATTAGCTGCAGGAACCAGCTCATGCGCTTCGCTCCATAACGGCAGGAGGGAGCGCCCCCGGCACTGAGGCCGAGGGCGCAAGAGGGTCAGAACCAGGTCAGGCCGACGGCGATGACCGCACCGGTGATGAACAGCTGGATCAGGCAGAAACCCATGATGTCCTTGGCCTTGAGGCCGGCGATGGCCAGCACCGGCAGGGCCCAGAAGGGCTGCAGCAGATTGGTCCAGGCGTCGCCCCAGGCGACGGCCATGGCAACCCGCGAGATATCCACGCCCAGCGCCTCGGCGGCGGGTAGCATGACCGGCGCCTGAACGGCCCACTGGCCGCCGCCGGAGGGCACGAAGAGGTTGACGATGCCCGCGCTGATGAAGGACCAGAACGGCAGCGAGGTCTCGGTAGCGAATGACACCAGGGCCTCGGACATGGTGGCCGCCAGGCCCGACTGCACCATGATCGCCATGATCCCGGCATAGAAGGGGAACTGAATAACGATGCCGGCGCCCCCCTTGATCGCTTCGTTCAGGCTGATCAGCAGGCTGCGGGGGGTGCGGTGAAGCACGATGGCCAGGAACAGGAACAGGAAGTTGACGATGTTCAGGTTCAGCCCGCCACCGCGCAGGAAAAAGTGGTCCAGCAGGTAGATCAGGCCTGGAATACCCACCAGCCAGGCCAGGATCACGCTGTTCTCGAGGCGGTCGGCGGGGCGGCGGATGCGCGACTGGGCCTCGTCCTCGTCAGCCAGCAGCTTGGGATCGACGTAGACGCTTTCCTTGTCGTCGGGGAGCATCAGTCGGTTGACCAGCGGAATGACGATGAAGAGGCACGCCACGATAGCCAGGTTGAAGAAGGCAAAAATGGTGGAGCCGGTACCGATTACGCCGATCTGGTCGGCGGTGAAGTGGCCATCGGTGGCAATGGTCAGGGGAATCGAGCCGGCCAGGCCGCCGTGCCACACCACGAAGCCGGAGTAGGCACTGGCCACCAACAGCCGGTAGTCCACCTTGACCAGGCGGGCCAGCTCCTTGGCGAACAGCGCTCCTACCACCAGGCCGAAGCCCCAGTTGATCCAACTGGCCGCCAGCGACACATAGGTCACCAGCAGGATGGCGCCGCCGGGGCCCTTGGCCAGCGCGGCGAGGCGTTGCAGCAGTTTCTTTATCGGCGGTGAACTGGCCAGCATGAAGCCGGTGACCAGCACCAGCAGCATCTGCATGGAGAAGGTCAGCAGGTTCCAGAAGCCATCCCCCCACATGCGCATTACCGCCAGCGGCGTCTGGCGCTCCACGGCAATGGCGGCCACCGCGGCGATCAGGGTCAGCAGCAGCACGAAGATATAGGGGTCTGGCAAATAGCGATCGACCAGCTTGACGGCTGGCCTTGAGAGGGCCTTGAGCATGGAAATTTCCCTGTTTATTTAAGACAGTTTCGGGATTGCTGCGCGATCGTTATCAGAGCGATCCGTTGTCGTCGTTTAGCGAGCTTGGCGTGTCATACGGAAAGTAACGCAACTTCAGGGGGTTGCGCCACCCGGTCCGCCAACACAGGGGCGGGTGTCCGGGGGGATCGGAGCTGTCCCCGGTGCTCCATCTCAGCTTAGTCGTGCCAGACGCGGCGGCGGTGGTGCAGATAGTAGGCACCAAGTACCGCCGAGCGGACGACGGCAAACAGGGTGAAGGCGAACCACAGGCCGTGGTTGGTGAGCGATTCCGGCAGCAGCGCCTGGCTGAGCCACCAGGTGGGCAAGTAGGCGGCCAGCCCGGCGAAGATACTGTTGCGCATTTCGCGGATTGCTGTGGCGCCGATGAAGACGCCATCCAGCAGGTAGCTCCATACTGCGATCAGGGGCATCACGACCATCCAGGGCAGATAGTTAGCGGCGGTCTCGCGCACCTCCGGCAAGCCGGTGAGCAGCGCGATCAGCCACTGGCCGCCAAGGGCGAAGGCCAGGGCGGCCGCCCCGGCCGTAGCCAGCGAGAACCAGGCGGCACTCTTCACCGCCTGGCCGAACTCGTCCCAGCGGCGGCGGCCCACGGCACGGCCGGCGATGGCCTCGGCAGCATGGGCGAAACCGTCCAGGGCGTAGCTGGTGAGCATGATGAACTGCAACAGCACGGCGTTGGCCGCGAGCACGGTATCGCCCTGGGCCGCCCCGCGTGAGGTGAAGAAGGCCATGGCGAACAGCAGTCCCAGGGTGCGCACAAAGAGGTTGGCGTTGACCGTGAATAGCTCGCCATAGGCGGCCAGGACCATCAATCGGCTGCGCAGAAATTGTCCATCGAGGAGCTTCAGCTGGCGCGACACCAGCCACAGGCCGAAGGCCAGGGCGGAGTAGTCGGCGATCACCGTGGCCCAGGCCACGCCATCGCTGGTCATGCCCAGTCCCACCACAAACAGCAGATCAAGGACGATATTGACGCCATTGGTCAGCACCAGGATGGCCAGAGTGACTCGGGAGTTCTGCTGCCCCAAAAACCAGCCGAGAATGGCGTAGTTGGCCAGCACCGCGGGCGCCGAGAGGATGCGGATCTCGGCATACTCGGCGGCAAGTGCCGTGGCGACCTCGCTGCCGCCCAGCAGCCACAGGCCCAGGGCGATCAGCGGGCGTGAGAAGAGGACCAATAGGGTGCCGATCATGCCCGCCAGCAGCAGCGACTGGCCGAGCAGATTGCGCACGTCGCTGTCGTTCTCGCGTCCCACCGCCTGGGAGGTGAGTCCGGTGGTGCCCATGCGCAGAAAACCGAAGCCCCAGTAGAGGAAGCTGAACAGGGTAGCGCCCAGGGTCACCGCGGCCAGGTAGCGGGAGTCCGGCAGGTGGCCCATCACGGCGGTATCCACCAGGCCTAGCAGCGGCACGGTGATATTCGAGAGGATGATCGGCCAGGCCAGGGTCCAGATGCGACTGCGGGAGGCGTCGGGGCGGGAGGCCCTGTTGGGAGACGAGCGGTTCACGGCAAGCCTGCTGAGGGTGAAAACGGGCCATCCTCGCCTCGCCGCCCCTAGAACGCAACCGCCCCGCTCGATGGCGGGGCGGTTGAAAAGCGGTGGCTGTTTTTGAAATGCAGGCCTTAGAAACGGTAGCCGATGCTGGCGGAGATCAGGTCGACGTCGAGGTCTTCGCCGCTGTCGCTGATGTCATAGCGCTCGAACTCGAGGCGCATCATCACTTGATTTACCACATATTCTGCGCCAATTCCGTAGAAGGGGTCGGTGCCGTCGTCTCCATAAGAGTTTGTCTGTCGAAGACCTAAGGCTTCAGCACTTTCATCCAGGTCGGCATCCCATGCAATCATGCCTAGCTTACCGTATACACTGAAACCATCCTGAATCGGTAGTTTGCCAACCAGCGCAGCGGTAAAACCGTCAACAGATAATTTCGCAGAGCCCGTGACCGGAATTCCATCTACCATCGTACGAGCGTTTGCCTCAAAGTCACCGAAGTCGACATAGCTAGCTTCCACCGCGAAGTTGGGGTTGAACTGATAGCCAACGAACAGCTTATAAGCAGTATCCGTATCGTCGTCGCTGACATTAGGGATGCCTAGATCCCTATAATAGCCAGCCATGTCAAACTTTAATTTTGACTGCCCAAGGGCGGTGCCCACGTAAACACCCTCATCCGGCACCCCGGGGTAGCTCTGGGCGAAGGCGGGGGTGGCAACCAGGGTGGCCAGGGCGGCGGTGGTGATAAGACGCTTCATCATGCTCTCCATTGCATGGTGTGGCAGGCGTGGCCTGCGGGGTTGGGCAAGCGGGCAAAGCCGTCTACCCTGATGTAAGATCCTGTGAAAGGATGTAACCTAAAGCATTCTAGAACCTAATGATGATGAGTGCCATGCTTGGTATGACTGATATCGGGTTAGGCAAGTATGACAAACGCCGCCAAGACGGCAGGGAGACAGCGATGGGCAAGCGGACCGTATTCTTCTTCGTACTGGCGCTGGTGGCGATGCTGGGAAGCTCGCCGGCGGTCGCCCAGCAGCAGCGCATGGAGGCCCAGCCCAGCGGCGGCGCCATGGTGGTCGATGCGCTGGTTGCCAGGCCGCTGCTGGCGGTGGCCACAGTGGCAGGCACCGCGGTATTTCTGGTCTCGCTACCCTTCACGGCCCTTGGCGGTGGCGTGGACAGTGCCGCCGAGACGCTGATCAAGACCCCTGCCGACGCGACCTTTCGGCGCTGCCTGGGATGTACGGTGAGCCGCCGCGCCGACGAGATGTAAAACGCCTTTCGGTTCTTTCTTGCAGGCGTCAAACGCAGAACGCCCCGCTCGTAAGCGGGGCGTTCTGCGTTTCAGGTTCGGCCTTGCCGAGCGCCTGGGGCTCAGGCCGCCGTGATGATGTGGTATTTCGCCATCAGCTCGTCGCGGTTCTCCTTGCGCTCCGGATCCAGGGGGATGCAGTCCACCGGGCAGACCTGCTGGCACTGGGGCTCGTCATAGTGGCCGACGCACTCGGTGCACAGGTTGGGGTCGATGACGTAGATTTCCTCCCCCGGCGAAATGGCGCCGTTGGGGCATTCGGGCTCGCAGACGTCGCAGTTGATGCACTCGTCGGTGATCATCAGGGCCATGGTGAATACCTCACGGAAGTTCTGGTCGGGCGCATGGGGCAAACGGCCGCCGGGCTGGAGGCGAAGAGGAAAACCCGATGCTGATGGTCAGGTATTATAAAGGCTCTTCAGCGCCGCGGCGACCCTGGGATCGACCAACTGGGAGATGTCGCCGCCCAGCTTGGCGATCTCGCGCACGATGGTGGAGGAGATGTAGGAGTTCTCCACTGCCGGGGTGAGGAAGACGCTCTCCAGTTCCGGGGCCTGCGCGCGATACATGTTGGCCAGCTGTAGCTCATACTCGAAGTCCGAGGCGGCCCGCAGCCCCCTGAGAATCACGTTTGCCTTCTGTTCGGCCATCATGTCGGTCAGCAGCCCCGAGAAACCAATGACGTCGACGTTGCCAAGACCCGCGGTGATCTCTCGAGCCAGGCGCTTGCGGGTGTCGAGATCCAGCGCTGGTCCCTTGCCGGGACTGGCCGAGATGGCCACCACCACCTTGTCGAAGAGCCGGGAGGCGCGTTCGATCAGGTCGAAGTGGCCCTTGGTCAGGGGATCGAAGGTACCGGGATAGACGGCGATATTCATTGGTTTTCTGCGTCCGGGAGTCGTCCGTAGGGATTGTCCACCGTCATGGAAACGGGGCGCGAATAGCCGGGGATCTGCAGCTGCTCGTCGCTCATGATGAGTTCGGGGCCCTCCAGGACTCCTTCGCCGAAACGATAGCGGACGGTGAACCGACCCAGATCGGCGCGGCGACGGTAGTCGGCGCCTGCCTCGCGGATGGCCTCGCGGCGGTTCTGCCAGGCAATCACGGCGGTCTCACCGTGGCGTGCGGTCAACAGGCGCTCTGTCACCGCCGGAGAGAACAGCACGCCGGTGGCGTTGTTGCCGCCGAACCCCTTGGCGTTGATGAAGGCGGCATCGGCAGCGAAGGGGCGTGTCTCGCGGGACAGCATCAGGCGCTCGGCATGCACATCGTCGGCCACGGCATCCAGGGTGCTGATGCCGGGCAGCAGGCCGTGGGCGAAGCTGCCTAGGGCGCTGGTGATCTGGTCGCCGGCGGAGCTGCCCTGGGAGTGACCCACGTAGGCCTTCACCGCCACCACCGGCCAGTCATGAATGCCGTAGGCTCGAGCCACCAGGTCGAAGACATGGGACTCGGTCACCCGGTTCTTGGGGGTGCTGGTGCCGTGGGCGTGGAGGAAGGTGCGCCCACGCAGCGCATCCTCGCCGAGTATCTCGCGCACCAGGGAGGCCGCCTTGCCCAGGGTGATGTAATTGCCGATGCCGGGAGCGGAGATGGAGCGCTTCCAGCCGTCGGCATTGACGAAGACGCCGGGCACGCTGCCGAGGATTTCGGCGCCCACTTCCATGGCCAGGCTGTCATCCATCAGCATCACGAACTGGCTGGACTCGGCGATGGTAAAGCCGCAGTTGCGAGCAAAGGGCCGGCAGGCACGCTGATAATCGGCGTCGGTCAGCAGGCTGAGGGCGTCCAGCGCCTTGAGGCTGTCATCATCAGCCAGGGCGCCCATGGCGCGGAAGCCCTCGATGATCTCCGGGGTCACCGGAGCATCGGCGGTGCCCACCATGACCACCCGGCGGCGCCCGGCCTGGATGTCGTCCACGCCAAGGCGCAGGTTATAGAGAAAGCTGGCGCAGGCGCCAAGCACCGCGCCGGTGCCGCCCACGCTGCCCAGCACGTAGGCGTTGAGGAAGTCAGCGGGCATCTGGCCATAGCCCAGCGGCATCTGTTTGGAGGTGGCCCGGTTGCCGGAGACGAAGCTCTTGAGCAGGCCGCCCCAGCCCTCGTCGTCGAGTTGCCCAATGGAGTTGCCGGCGTAGACGGCAACCGCGTCGGGGTCGAGCCGGTCGCGAAGCTGGTCCCAGGAGAGCCCGCTGTCGCCGAGGCAGTCGCTGGCGGCGAAAATCGCCATGGAGAGTCCGCGAGGGTGGTGCACGCTGTGATAGAGCTTGCTGGGTTCGAAGCCGCTGGGCAGCTGACCGGCGGTGCGAACCTGAGCGGGACGGGTCTCGGGCAGCATTACGTCCATGTTGCCGGCAGGCACCGTGACTTCCCGCATATAGCGGTCGAGATCGCGTACCTGCCAGGTGGGTGGCAGGTCATCCGGCAGTTGACGCCGTCGGATGCGAAAAGTCAGGGGGGCGTCCAGCGCGAGGCTGGCCCGGCGATTGGCGGGCAGGCCTTCATCGTTGAAGCGAGGATCCTCGATGCGGCGGATCAGGGTGTGGTCGAGCACTTGTTGCCGAGTCTGCTCAACAATGGCGGCCGCATCGAGGGGCTGGCCCGTGGCGTCTTTCCAGCTGCCGTCTTCCTGGCCGTTAGCCAGGCGCATCATGGCCGCCAGGCCCAGCAGGGTGCGGGCCTGGTCGTCTTCGGACAGGGCGTCGAGCACGGTGCGGCGAAACGCCTGGTGGCCCGAGGTTCTGCCGGCGGGATTCACGCCGCCCATGCCGACGATCACCGGTAAATGTGACAAGCCGGATTCCTCGTTGTGCTGTTGATGTCTACGAGTCGTTATAGGTATCAGGCCATGGATCATAGCACCCGCTCCGCGGCGGCGTCATGGGGCCGCCAGGGGGAAACTCCGCCGCGGAGATAAAACATATGTTTGAAATCGAGCGGGCGGCCTGCCACGATGAAACCCTCGATTGAGCGATTCGAATGGCGATGGGCCCACCGCTTCGAGGTGCGCGTTTTCCCCTCGCGGTCGAGATGATGCCGCCAGTGATCCGGGGTTGCATCACGAAGTGGTGGCGGCGGCGTGAGTTGACTAGGGTAAGAGCGAGGTAGCCCTGGCGGCTGCTTTCAGGATGATTTTTCCAGGATGGCTTTTTTCAGGAAACGACTCAGGAGGAGACACCCCATGACGCACGAGATACTCAAGAAGCTTGGTCTGGCGCTGCTTGTCGGCATGTTGGCCGTTGGCCTGGTGGGCTGCCAGGACGAGCCAGGTCCCGCCGAAGAGGCCGGTCAGGAGATCGATGAGGCCATGGATGATGCTGGTGAAGGCGTCGAGGAGATGGGCGAGTCCATTCAGGACGCTGCCGAGGACAACTGACGGCCGACACGGTCTTGAAGGGGAAAAGCCGGGCGATCTCGCCCGGCTTTTCTGGATCGACTCGTTACTGGGTCTGTTCGTTCTGTTCGATGCCCTGCACGAACCAGGGGGCGCCGTCGCGCATGTCCCTGACGAGGTGCCAGGTCTCGTTGAACTCGTTCTGCTCGCCGTTCTCGTCGAGAATGCCGTGGAAGATCACGGTGGCTTCGGCCTGCTGGCCGATTTCCGCTATCGTGCCCAATTCGGCGAATAGCCTCACCACTTCGGTGCGGTTGTTGGCCGGTTCCTTGTTGCGCTCTGCCCGTAGCAGGTTGTAGAGCTCCGGGGTCACATACTCCTGAATGCCGGCGAAGTCATTGTTATCCCAGGCGCGTTGCAGCGTCATGAAATGCTCCTTGGCGCCACCCAGGAAGCGTTCACGGTCGAACCACGCCGGCTCGCTGGCGAAGGCGGCGCTGCCACTCGGCGAGGCGCTGGCCTGGAAGACCTGAGGCTGGTCCGACGGTGTCTGGGCCGCTTGGGGCTGCGCAGGACCTTCGCGCTCAGCGCCGCCAGCCAGTGCCGGACGACGACGGGCAAAGAGACGGAATAGCAGAAAGGCCAGACCGGCCATCACCAGAATGTCCGTCAAACGCAGTTCATCGAAGGCGCCGCCGAAGAACAGCGCGGCAAGCAAGCCACCGGCGAGCAGACCGCCCATCATGCCAGGCATGCGCGAACCGGCCGTGGCCCCCTGCTGACCCTGGCGGGCGGGAGTGGCCTGGTTGGGCGACGCGGCGGGGCGGTCTGCCGAGCGGGAGAAACTACCGACGTTGCCCCCGCCGCCCATGCGACGGGCCTCGGCGAAATCCAGAGCCGGGCCAAGGGTAAAGAGCCCGACGACAAGCATGACAAGCAGGTGTCGCATCAGAAATGCCTCCGATATTGGTCTAGGTAGGCGGTGGTAAGATCGAATCGCATCATTCTACCGGCTATGCTGGGGAGCACCATAAAAACTGATAACGAGTAGGAGGAGACCACGCCATGCGTCTGACGCGAGAGGAGAGCCTGCTGCTGATCGTCGACCTGCAGGCGGGATTGCTGCCGGTGATCGAGCACGGCGAACAGGCGGTGACCGAAGCGGCCTGGCTGGGCGGCCTGGCCGGGTCAATCGACGTGCCCGTGTGGGTGACCGAGCAATATCCCGACGGGTTGGGCGGAAGCGAACCGAGGTTGCTGGACGCACTGCCCGGCCATCGCCTGTGGCAGAAGTTGACCTTCGACGCCTGCGACAACCCGGAGTTTGCCGCGGCGCTGGCGGAAAGCGGCAAGCGCCAGGTGGTGCTGTGTGGCACCGAAGCGCATATCTGCGTCATGCAGACAGGGCTCGGTCTGCTGGCGGCGGGGCTGGAGGTCTACTGGCTCGTCGAGGCGTGTGCCAGTCGTCGGTCTGCCGAGGCGCGGCTGGCCAAGGAGCGCATGGTGCAGGCCGGTGCAGTGCCGGTGAGTGCCGACATGGTCGCCTACGAATGGCTGCATCGCTGCGATAACGAACGCTTCAAGCAGGCCCATCGTCGCTTTCTCAAGGGCCGTTCGGCGCGGCCGCTGGTGTTTGCCTAGGCAAGGCGGCGCCTTTCACGAGGTGACGCCCTCTGGGCGAGTAAAGACCAGAGTGTCGCCCTCGCTCATGGCCGGGTTGTAGGTATAGCCGGCCATGTCGAAGTTCTTGAGCCCCTCCGGGTCGTCCAGACGCTCGCGAATGATCCAGGCCGCCATCAGGCCGCGGGCCTTCTTGGCGTAGAAGCTGATGATCTTGAACTTGCCGTTCTTCTCGTCCTTGAACACCGGAGTGATCACTCGCGCCTGGAGCGTCTTCGGGTCGATCGCCTTGAAATACTCGTTGGAGGCGAGGTTGACCAGCGTTGGGCTGCCGCTCTGTGCCACTGCGTGATCGAGCTCCTGCGTGAGGATGTCTTTCCAGAAGGCGTAGAGGTCCCGGCCGTTCGGGTTCTCAAGCTTGATCCCCATCTCCAGGCGGTAGGGTTGGATCAGGTCGAGCGGACGCAGGATGCCGTAAAGCCCAGAGAGGATGCGCAGGTGCTCCTGGGCGAAGGCGTTGTCGTCATCGCTGAAGGTGTTGGCCTCGAGCCCCACGTAGACGTCACCCTGAAAGGCCTGGGCGGCAGGTTTTGCATTCTCCTGGGTAAAAGGGGTGCGCCACTCGGTGAAGCGTGCGGCGTTGAGGGCGGCCAGCTTGTCGCTGATGCCCATCAGATCGGAAAGTCGCTGGGGGGAGATGTCGCGCAGGATCTCGATCAGCTCGCGACTGCGGTCGAGGAAGTCCGGCTGGGTGTGCATGGCGGTGGTGGCCGGGGTCTCGAAGTCCAGCGTCTTGGCGGGCGAGATCACGCTCAACATGGGGGGCGCTCCTAATACGTTGTAGAGAAATGGAGTATACCAAGGGCGCCCACACCGAGGGCCTATCGTGGCGATAGGCCGACGGGGCGCCCAGTTGTCGCGCCCAAGTCAGGGGGCCGGGTTGGGCTGGCACCGGTGCACCGTCTCGATGGCCTCGAGCACGTCATGGTCGAGCTTGAGGGACTCGCTCTCCAGATTACTCTCGAGCTGCTCCATGCTGGTGGCGCCGATAATATTGCTGGTCAGGAAGGGGCGCGAATTGACGAAGGCCAGTGCCATCTGCGCCGGGTCCAGCCCGGCATCGCGGGCGATCTTCACATAATCGGCGGTGGCGGCCTCGGCCTGGGGGTTGGTGTAGCGCTGGAAGCGCTCGAACAGGGTCAGTCTTGCGCCCTCGGGACGGGCGCCTTCCAGGTACTTGCCGGAGAGTACCCCGAAGGCCAGCGGCGAGTAGGCCAGCAGGCCTACCTGCTCGCGATGGGCGATCTCGGCGAGGCCCACTTCGAAGGTACGGTTGAGCAGGTTGTAGGGATTCTGCACCGAGGCGACCCGCGGCAGGCCGAATGTCTCGGCCAGTTGCAACGCGCGCATTACCCCCCAGGGAGTGTCGTTGGAGAGCCCGATGGCGCGGACCTTGCCGGCATCCACCAGCTCCTTGAGTGCGGCGAGGGTCTCCTCCAGAGGCGTGGTGTCCTCTTCCTCCTCGTTGTATGGGTAACCCAGCTTGCCGAAGACGTTGGTCTTCCGGTCCGGCCAGTGCAGCTGGTAGAGGTCGATGTAATCGGTCTGCAGGCGAGCAAGGCTCTCGTCGATGGCCTGGCGGAGGTGCTCACGGGTCAGGCGCGGGCCGCCGCGAATATGCTCGAGGCCCGGCCCCGATGCTTTGGTTGCGATGATCACGTCGTCCCGACTGCCGCGTTGTTTCAGCCAGCTACCGATATAGCGTTCGGTGCGGCCCTGGGTCTCGGCCTTCGGCGGCACCGGGTACATCTCGGCGGTGTCGATGAAGTTGATGCCGAAGGCCACGGCGCGGTCGAGTTGCTCATGGGCCTCGGCCTCACTGTTCTGTTCGCCGAAGGTCATGGTGCCCAGGCACAGGCGGCTGACCTCGATGCCGGTGGTGCCCAGCGGTCGCGTCTGCATGCTCTACTCCATTATTGCCGGATCTGCGAATGTACAAGCCGGCATGGTAGCGGCAGCCCGGCAGGGGCGGCAAATGGCCGGGGTTGAGTCCCGGGCGGGGCGGGCGTATGCTGGCCGCCGTTTCCGGTTTCATCAGCCCGGGAGCGTTCAGGTTTCCGCACAGAGCAGACGCCGCGCACAGGGTGGTGCCAGCGTCCTTTTTTCGCATAAACAGGACCCGGTAACTGGCCATGATACAGGCATCATCACTGTTCACCCGGCTCGAATACCGCCTGGCTGAGCAGTTGTTTCATACTCGCTGGCTCCCCCGCTCGCGGCGTACGCAGCGTCTGACCATGCATCTCTTCCAGCGCTGCGCCAACGCCGGCCATCCGCCGGCGCTCTCCGTTTACGGCCATATGCTCTTCCACCGTGGTCTGACACCTCAGGACAAGGCTCGCGGCGCTCGCTATGTGCTGGAGGCGGCTCAGGCAGGAGATGTCCGCGCCCAGTACCAGGCCGGCCAGATCTATGAGCACGGTTGCGCCCTCTACCCGAGCCGCGACGATCACGCCGTGACCTGGTACGCCCGCGCGGGTGAGGATGGCCACCCCCTGGCCGCCGCTCGCCTGGCTCGTGCCTACCGGGAGGGTCAGCTTGGCCTGCCGTTGGATGATGAGCGCGCTACCCATTGGCAGCAGCTGGCGGATCAGGCCATCGGCCTGGGCGATGAGCTGGACAGTGCCGCCGCCGAGACGCGACACTAGATCGACGCCGGACGCGGTGCTGGCCCATCCCCCCCCTACTACGCTCCCTTCACACGCTTCGGCCTCGAGGATCAGCGCTCTCGTGACGCTACCGACACTGCTCGATATCGAGGCGTCCGGGTTCGGGCGCGGCAGCTACCCCATCGAGGTCGGCCTGGCCCGCCCCGACGGCAGTAGTTGTGCCTTTCTGATTCTTCCGCTGCCTGAATGGACCCACTGGGATCCCAAAGCCGAACTCTTGCATGGCATCAGCCGGGCGCGGCTGCATCGCGAAGGGCACCCGGTGCGCCAGGTGGCGCGCTGGCTCAACGACGAACTGGGTGAGCTCGGTATCGCCTACAGTGACAGCTGGGGCTATGACAATACCTGGCTGTCGCTGCTTTTCCACCACGCCGGCATGCTCCCGGCTTTCCGCCTGGAAGCGCTGCGCAAGTTGCTCAGTGAAGGGCAGCTTGCCCTTTGGCATGCCACCCGCGAGTCGCTGGTGGCCGAGATGGGAATTCGCCGGCATCGTGCCAGCGAAGACGCCCGCCTGCTGCAGCTCACCTATGAGCGTACCCGCGAGCTGGTCGACAACGGTTGACTCGGGCCGTCAGGTCGTCTCGACAAGGCGCGCTTCGAGGATGTCCAGCAGCTCATCCGGCTCGGTGGCGTCGAACAGCTCGGCCCGGGTGCGAGCATTGAGGAAACCCTGGTCCACGGTGCTGTCCAGGAAAGCCAGCAGGGGGGCGTAGAAGCCGGCGCTGTCGAGTACGCCGATGGGCTTGTCATGGAGCCCCAGGTAATGCCAGGTCCAGACCTCGAAGAATTCCTCCAGGGTACCGATGCCGCCGGGCAGCACCACGAAGGCATCGGCATGGGTGGCCATGCTGGCCTTGCGCTCGTGCATGTTGCGTACACGAATCAGCTCGGTCAGGCCGCGGTGGGCCTGTTCACGCTCTACCAGATGGTCCGGCATCACGCCGATGACCTCGCCGCCCTCAGCCAGGGCAGCATCTGCCAGGGCGCCCATCAGTCCGATGCGGGCGCCGCCATAGACCAGGGTATGACCGCGGCGAGCCATCGCGCGCCCCATCTCGCGGGCGGTCTCGAGGAACTGCGGATCACGGCCATCCCGTGAGCCCAGATAGACACAGAATCTTGGCATGCTCTTCTCCTTGGCAGAGGCGCTGTTTACCTCCTGGCAGGGGCACTTTTTACCTCCTGGCAGGGGCCTTATGCTGGCGGCGAGGGCTTGCCGCCGCAAGTCTTTCTCCTGGCCGGAAACGACGAAGGACGCCTGTCGGGCGCCCTTCGTGGGTGTCGCTGGCCGATCACGTCAGCGCGCGGCCTCGGCGTCGCGTTTTATGGCCTGGCGCAGCAGCTTGATGCCGACGACGGTGATCACGAACATGCTGGCGATCAGGACGAGGCTGGCAACGACATGGGTATCGACGTACATCGAGGGCTCCTTGGTGAGCGTTGGGCGTTTCATGATCAAGGGGAACGGGGTCGGGACCCCCCGGGCAGGCAGTCGGCCACGCCGTACACATCATCCATCCACTGTCCGATGACGTTGTCGCCGCAGAGGTGATGGGCGTACTGGGTATGCAGGCAGCGCACCTGGTCCCAGTTGGCGATGCCACCGATGCCGCGCTCAGTGAGCACGCCATCATAGCCCAGCCGCATTATCTCAGCCTTTTGTGTCGCGCTCATGTTGCGCCAGCGGGCCGCCACGTAGTCGCGGTGGCTTCCGTGATACGCGGCGAGGAACTCGGGCTCCTCCTGCAGGCGCGCCTCCAGCTGCTTGATCACGCCGACGGCCTCGATGCGTGAAATCTCGACCTTGAGCCGCTCGGAGCAGAGCCAGTAGAGGGTAGGGAAGGGCTTGCCATCGACGATGGGCGCCATGCGCAGCACCAGCGGGGTGCCTTCGCGGTCGGTGGCCGCCACGGTCTCGATGCCGCGCGGTGCGCGTCCCAGCTGCGCGGTGATGATCGCCAGCTGGTGATCATCAGGCGCCTGATCGTTGCGGATCACCATCGTCGGGGTCTCGTAGAAACTTGTTGGACTGGCCGACGGCCAGGAAGAAGGCGCGATTGAGCTGCTCTGGGGTAGGCGCATAACGCCATTCCCGCTCGCAGTAGTCGGCGCCCCTGGCTATCAGCACATCGTAGAGTCGGTTGAACGGCGCATCATAATCGTAGGGGTCGGCGCCGAACAAGCGAATGTGGGGGTAGTCGGCGAAGCGCTCGACAAAGAAGCGGATCAGGCTTGACTCCACGGCGCGGTGTCGGGCGACGTTGTCGGGGTCCAGCCAGAGATCGTAGCGGATGGCCATGACCACCTCCTGTCAGGAATCGTGAATCGAATATCGGCCTTAATCGGCCCTATGGGGTTGTGACAGCGCGGGGTGCCATATGGCTCGCGGGCTCAGTGCCTGGCGAGCGTGGCCAGCCGGGCGTCGGTAAGGCGCATCAGGTCGGCGGGGGCCAGACAGATCTCCAGTCCGCGGCGACCGCCGCTGATGTGAATTGTCGGCAGCCTTTCGGCACTCTCGTCCAGCAGGGTGAGCAGGCGACGCTTCTGGCCCAGCGGGCTGATGCCTCCCAGTACGTAGCCGGTGGCGCGCTGAGCCTCTTCGGCCTCGGCCATGGCGGCCCGGCGGGCACCGGCGGCGCGGGCCAGCGCCTTGAGGTCCAACGGGTGCGAGACCGGCACGATGGCCACCGCCAGCCGGCCGTCATCCAGCCTGGCGAGCAGCGTCTTGAAGACCTCGTGGGGCGAGAGACCCAGCGCCCGGGCCGCTTCCTCACCGTAGGCGGGTGTGCGCGGGTCGTGCTTATACCCGGCCAGGCTGAACGTGACGCCGGCCATTTCCAGCTGCTTGACGGCGGGGGTCATGCGGGAACCGGCTCCTCCTGAACGTGGGCTTCCAGTGCGTCGCGCAGCTCCCCGTCGATGGGGACCGATCTCTTGGTCTGATGATCGAACTGCAGCAGCACGGTGCGGCCCAGATTGGTCATCTGTCCAGCTTGCCAGGCCTCCTGGGAGACCGTGAAGGAGCTGTTGCCCAAGCGCGAGATGTAGGTGCGGATTTCGATTTCGCTGCCGTACTGCAGTTCGCCATAGTAAACCACCTCGATACGCGCCAGCATCAGCCGCCACTTGCGGGGGTCCAGATCCGGGGTGAAGAGCCGGAAGATGTCATTGCGGGCCAGTTCGAACCAGGCCGGCAGCCGGGTGTTATTGATATGACCCAGAGCATCGGTGTCGTAGAAGGCGGGCTCGATGGTGCGCGTAAACATGGCAGGGCTCCTTGTTGTCTTTCCTTCGGGCACAACAGCTTTGCCCCAAGCAAGCGCTCGGTCAAGTCTGAGGGAGGCGCCTGGCATGCTGCCACGCTTGCAGCCGGGTCCAGCTCAGCAGCCACAGAGTGGCCACGGCAAAGCCTGCCAGGGTACCGAACCCGAGGCCCAGCACGGGATAGGCCAGCGATACGCACAGGGTGTAGCTGAGCAGCGAGCCAAGCCCCGCCGGGTAGTGCTTGATCACCGTGGCGACCGGGCCGGGGCCGTGGGTCAGGTGCAGGATCACCAGGAAGGGATACATGGTGACCGGGAAGGCCGCCATCACCCCGGCCCAGGCTGCCGGGAGGAAGTGGGCCATGCCGGTGATGGCAAAGATGATCGCGGCGGCGAGCAGGGCGCGCACGCCCAGTGCAGCCCAGGAGAATCGCCCCGAGGGGCGTGCGGCGCTGTCCGGCACCCGCCGGTAGAGCCAGCTGAACAGCGCGATGGCCGCCAGAGTGGTGAGGGTGCCGGTGAGTCGATCGAATTCCACCCGGGTGAGCAGCACACTCACCGCCAGGAAGGCGGCCAGGCCCGCCGCGGTGCCGGCCACCACGCCGGGCAGGCCCGGGCGGCGACCGGCCAGCAGGTAGCCGCCGCCCAGCGCCAGGGTGGCCGTAAAGCCGGCCAGGGTGTGCACCGCGCTCTCGGCGGCGAAGCCCGTGGAGAGCTCCAGACCGATAAAGAACAGCGCGATGGCGGTGCCCAGCGGATAGCCGGCCAGTAGCCCGGCCACCCGGGGGCTGACGCGCACGGCGATGGCGCCGAGGCCCAGTACCATGCCGATCGAGACCGCCAGTTTGGCCAACTGCCAACTTAGGGGAACTTCCATCTTGTTTTCCTTATCCGTTCAGGGAGTGTCCAGCTGTCGGAGGCCCCTATGGCCGGCCATGAGCTTTCTCCGCCACCGCGTCCCGAAGGCTGCGAGCTGTGCGGTCGCGGGTCATCGCTGACCCGCCATCATGTGATTCCGCGCTCGCTTCACGCCAAGGCGCGCTATCGACGCCGTTTCGAGCGCGTAGAACGACTGACCGCCATCCTGTGGCTATGCCACCCCTGCCACAAGCATATTCATGCGGTGCTCTCTGAACGCGAGCTGGCCGACCATTATCGCAGCCGCGAGGCGCTGATGGCGCATCCGGAGATCGGCACCTTCGTTGAATGGCTGGCCGGCAAGCCAGCTGGTTTCAAGCCCAAACGGGCTCCACGGCGGCGCCAGGGGCGCTAGATAAGCCGCAGGCCCTGGCGGTCCAGCCAGGCCGCCTTGAGAGGGACGGTCAGCGGTCCGCGCAGGTGGTCGGGCAGCGCGGCTTCGGCGCTCTCGTGGTCGCTGAAGTCGCGATTGCGCAGCCAGCAGTAGGCCCAGGCGCAGGCCTCGTCGTCGTTTGTTGGCAGCGGCCGGGCGGGCATCTGTACCAGCAGAAAGGCGGCGGTGCGCGCTGCCCACAGCGGAATCTCGTCACCGGCTCCTGGCTCGGTCCAGGCCGCCAGGGTGGCACCGCTCGGGGTCGTCTCCGGCTGACCCAGCTTGGCCACGCGTGCCGTTTCGGCGAGTATCAGCGCCAGGCGATCGGCATCGCCCTGGCCCAGGGCCTGCCATTGGCCGATCAGCGGGGGCAGCCCGCGACGCACCTTGGCATAAAAGCCGTCCTGGGGCATCGTTCTGGTCATTGCATTGTCCTGGTCATTGCATCGTCATGAAGCGAGAGGAGTGAAACATGGCATTTGATTTTGCCACGCCCGTGGAGCGTCGGCATCCGACAGGTGGTCGTCAGTCCCCCTGGCCGTCCCAGAAGTGGCACCGCTATGGGGACGACGTGTTGCCGCTCTGGGTGGCCGATATGGACTTCGTTTCGCCACCGGCGGTGCTGGAGGCGCTTCGCGCACGCGTTGACCACGGGGTGTTCGGCTATGGGCAGGTGCCGGATTCACTGCGGGACACGCTCTGCGCCTGGAGCGAGCGCCACTACGGGTGGTGCATTGAACCCGATTGGCAGCTGTGGCTGCCCGGCGTGGTGCCGGCGCTGCATCTGGCCAGCCTGGCGCTCACCGAGCCGGGCGACGGGGTGCTTACCATCACACCTATCTACCCGCCCTTCCTGCGGGTCGCCGAGCGCACCGGACGCATGCCCCAGCAGGCAGCCATGGCCGAGCCTAGCGCACCGGGCGACCCCTGGCGCCTCGATCTCGAGGCGCTGGAAGCGGCGATCACCCCGCGCACGCGGCTGCTGCTCTGGTGTCACCCCCACAACCCTACCGGTCGGGTCTGGACCCGTGACGAACTGGCAGGGCTGGCCGAGCTGGTGGAGCGCCACGATCTCATCGTGGTCTCCGACGAGCTTCACTGCGACCTGCTGCTGGATGAGGGTGCCAGGCACGTGCCGCTGGCGGCCGCGCTACCGGCACTTGCCGCGCGCACCCTGACGCTGTGGGCGCCTTCCAAGACCTTCAACCTGGCGGGGCTGACCACTGCCTGCGCAGTGATCTCCGCCCCGACGCTTCGTCGGCGTTTCGCCACTGCGGCCAAGGGTCTGACGCCCGACGGCAACGTGCTGGGGCTGGTCGCGGCCGAGGCGGCCTACGCCGAAGGCGATCCCTGGCGACAGGCCCTGCTGGAGGTGCTGCGCGGCCATCGGCAGACGCTTGTCGAGCGGGTGGCGCGCTGGCCGGGGGTGGTCATGAGCGCGCCGGAGTCCACCTATCTGGCCTGGCTAGACCTGCGCCAGTCTCCGGCCCTGGAAGGGGTCGATTCCCCTCAGCAGACGCTGCTACAGCGCGCCGCGGTGGCGCTTTCCGACGGCGCCGATTTTGGCGCCCCGGGCCTGGCGCGGCTCAACTTCGGCACCACCGCGACTCAGCTGGAGGCGGCGCTGGCACGCCTGGACGAAGTGCTGGCAGGCTGACATCAGTAGAGCAGAGCGAAGAGCTTGCGGCGGTAGCTGACCGTCAGCGGGTGGTCGGCGCCCAGGGCATCGAAGACCCTCAGCAGGGCCTTGCGGGCCGCGTCATCGCCGTAGGCGCGGTCGGCCTTCATCAGCGCCAGCAGGGCGCCGAGGCCCGTCTCGTAATCGCCGTCGGCCACCCGGCGCAGGGCACGCAGGTACTGCGCTTCGCTGTCGTCGCGCTCGCCCAGGGCGGCAAGCGCCTCGGCGCTGGGAGCTTCCTCACCAAACTCGATGCTGGCGCGCACGCCGCGAGCCGGGGGCGCATTGCGCTCCTCGGGGGGGAGGTTGTCGAGTAGCGCGCGGGCGTCGGCGGCGTTGCCCTCGGCCACCAGGGCTCGGGCTAGCGCCACCTGGTAGGGGTAGTGCTGGGGATTCTGCTGCACGAGCTCTTCATAGAGGGTGCGAGCGGTGGCCGCGTCGCCGGCGGCCAGCGCCTCGGCGGCCTGCTCCTCAGGGCTGATCGGCGCGTCCTCGGGGGCCGGGAAGTAACGTCCCAGCCACTCTCGCACCTCCTTCTCGGGCAGTGCGCCCTGGAAATGGTCGACCAGTCCACCCTGGCTGATCAATTTCACATCGGGTGCCGAGCGCACGCCGAGCTGGGCAGCGATCTCCGGGTTCTCGTCGATATTGAGCTTGGCCAGGATAAAGACGCCCTGGTATGCGAGGGCGAGCTTTTCCAGTACCGGCGTCAGCGTCTTGCTGGGCTCGCTCCGAGGAGTCCAGCAGTCGAGCAGGACCGGCACCTCCATGGAGAGCTCCAGCAGCTGCTGGATATTACTGGCGTCGGCGTCGACGATCACCTCGGGTGCTTCGCCGGTGGCAGCGGTAGCAGGGGCGGTGCCGTTGGCGCCAGCGGGCGTGTCGGGGGCGAGGGGCTCGCCGGTGCGCGGATCGACGATAGGCATGATGGAAGCGTCCAAGTCTGAGTGGATTTCCAGAGGAGATGCGGGTGATGTCGGGCGTATTCAAGAGGAGGGGTGCGATGGACATCCTGCTTAGGCGGCTGGCGTTGATGCTCTCCCTGATCAAGGGGAAGTCCAGAAGTGTGGGCGGCAATTAGACCGCGATTCGTAAATCATTGCGTCATTCCTCAAGTAGCCTCGGAAGTCCGAGGCGCTGCTTTTGAATGGCGGCTACAGCGTGCCCTTCCTGTGGGTGTGCGACCTTCAGCTTTTCATCGAGTGCCTGCCTCAACACCCCAATGACATGAGCCTGATCGCTCATGGCGTCGACCGTGATCGCCAACAAGTGCCCTGCATAAAGCGCAAGGCCATCGAGTGCTGAAGGGGCCGCGTGCCACAAAGGAAGAAGGCTGCTCTTGGTTGGCTTTCTTGGATGCTGCGGTTGGTGCCCCGGGCATCAGCGGACGAGACACGGTCTCCCCCGGCTGGTCTCTGCCACCATCACCGAATCGGCCACCATCTCGGCGGTGATCGCCGACAGGGTCCAGCCCAAGTGACCGTGACCGGTATTGTAGAAGACGCTGGGTAGCCGCCCTCTCCCCACCCGCGGCAGCATATTGGGAAGCATCGGACGCAGCCCGGCCCAGGGCACCACCCGCCGGGTGCTGACACCGGGAAAGCACTGCTCGACCCAGTCGATCAGGGGGCGGATGCGATCATCACGGATATCGCGATTGACGCCGTTGAACTCGGCGGTACCGGCGACGCGGAAGCGATCCTTGCCCAGGCGACTGGTGACCAGCTTGGCCTCGTCATCGAGCAGGCTGACCATCGGTGCCGCTTGCTGGGAGGCGGCCTCGTCGAGGTGCACGGTGATCGAATAGCCTTTGACCGGGTAGATATTGATCCGGTCGCCGAGCTTGGCCGCCATTCCGCGACTCCCGAACCCGGCGCAGACCACCAGGCCATCATAGGCTTCACAGCCCTCCGCGGTGGTCACCCAGGCGCCGCTGGCGTCGGCCTTCAGATCGCACACGTCATGACCGTAGCGCGTCGTGACGCCGAGCCGCTCGATGGCCGTCGCCAGGCCCTGGGTGAACTTGTGGATGTCGCCGGTGGCATCGCTCTCGGTGAAGTAGCCGCCGTAGTAATTTCCGGCGAGGCTGGGCTCGAGCGTACGCATCTCCTCGGGAGTCACCGCACGACGTTCGAGGCCCCCCTTGGCAAGCAGCTCCGAGACCCGGCCTGCGTGCTCGAAGTCCTGCCGCTGGCGATAGATATGCAGGATGCCACGCCGCTCCAGGTCGAAGTCGATGCCCTCGTCCCGCGCCCATTGATAGAGGTGGTCTCGGGCGGCGATCGCCAGGCGGGCGGTTTTGGTGGTGTTGTCGGCGTAGTGAGGAATGGCGGCCATGAACTCAGCGAACCAGCTCAGCTTGTGCCAGGAGGGCTTGGGGTTCACCAGTAGCGGCGCATCGGCCCGCAGCATCCACCTCAGTCCCTTGATCACCGTGGGCCAGTGGGTCCAGACCTCGGCATTGGAGGCGGAAAGCTGGCCGCCGTTGGCGAAGGAGGTTTCCATGGCCGCATAGCGGTGTCGTTCATAGAGCGTGACGTCCAGGCCACGCTTGAGCAGGGCATAGGCGGTGGTGACACCGGTGATGCCCCCGCCAATGACGGCAATACGTTGCATCGCTGTTCTCCAGACGCGTCGGGTTGACCCCGCCGCCGTTGGCGAGCGAAGACCCCTTCCGTCATGGAACCTGAGAGATTCGCAACGCATCGTGACCGATGCCCGCTTGCTCCTTCGGTGTGCCGACGGACGCTGTCGCCGGCCGCTCTTCGGAATTAGTGACGCGATGGCGGTCCGTTGGCCTGAGAGTTTCCGGGGCAGTTGCTCCTTCGGCGCCGGCACCGTGTTGCTGGGACCGGACTCTCCCGCTGTCGCGATAGTCTGTTGGACACTATCCCCCCATGGACGCCATAGCAAAAATACGAATAATGGATAATACCCATGCCATTCAGGTATTGCTCTGACCGTGGAATTCCGTCAGCTCAGCTATTTTGTCGCCGTGGTCGAGACCGGCTCCATCTCGGCCGCCAGCCGCCGCGTGCATATTGCCCAGCCCGCTCTCACCCGCCAGATCCGGCTGTTGGAGGAAGATCTCGACGTGCGGCTGTTCCAGCGCCATGCCCGCGGGGTGCAGCCGACGGTGGCCGGCCGGGCACTCTACGAGGAAGCCATTCAGCTGCTCGATACCCGCACCCGCATCAGGGCGCGGCTCTCGGCGCTGGGCAAGGGACTGGTCGGCAGGGTGAGCCTGGGGGTGACAGTGACCCACCTGTGGATGCCGGAGGTGGCTGCGCTGCTGAGGCGTTATCGTGACCGCTATCCTCAGGTCGGCTTCGAGGTCTTCCCGCTGCTCTCGGGGCCTCAGCTGGAGCGACTGAGGGAGGGGAGTCTGGATGTCGGCATCCTCTATCTGGACAGCGCCGAGCAGCCGGGCCTGGCCACCCGCCCGCTTCAGCAGGACCACTTGATGCTGGCGGTGCCGGAAGCATCTCGCTGGGCGACCTCGCCGCCGAGGCGCCTGGCGGAGCTGGCAGATGCCGATTTCGTATGGGGTTTTCGCAGCATCTCGCCGGTCTACTATGACCGGGTGATGGCCCACTTCGAGCGCCTGCAGTTCGCGCCGAGGGTGGTGCAGTACGGCGCCGACAACATCACGATCCTCAGCATGGTAGCCGCCGGACTCGGCGTCGCCATCGTGCCGGCCGCCAGCAGCTGGCACACCATGCCGGGCATTCGCTTCCTCAGGCTGGACGAGCTCGATGCCTGCGACATGCCGCTGTGGCTGGCCTGGCTGTCGGGCAATGACACTCCAGCGCTGCATAACCTGATTTCGCTGGTGGACAGCTGCTTCGACGGCCAGGCGGTATAGCGCGGCGTCAGCCTACTAGCAGGCTAAACGACAGCTGACAGATCAGCCGACCGGCAGCAGGTCGAAGTGAGTCAGCAGCCAGACCATCAGGCTGATCGTCACGAAGGAGGCCAGGGTGCTGACCATCATGGCGGCGGCGCTGACCTCGCCCTGGCCATACTGCTGGCCGAACAGCGGGTAGACGCTGATCATCGGCGCGCAGGCGAACAGCAGGGCCCCAGCGATCAGCAGCGGGTCAGGGTCGGGCAGCAGCAGGAAAGCAGCGAGTACCGCGAGAGGGTGGAGCAACAGCTTGCCGAGCACCACCTGGCCGACATCCAGGGCCATGCCGCGCACCTTGAGGCCATGGAGCATGCCGCCGATGGTGAACAGCGCGGCGGGGCCGGCGGCCTCGGCCAGCATGTCGATGGCCTGCGCCAGTGGGCCGGGCAGGTGAAGGCCGCTCAACACGAGGGTGATCCCGATCAGCAGCCCGATCAGTACCGGGTTGCGAGCCAGGCGTGCGAAGGTCTGGCGCACCACCGGGCCCAGGCCGCTACCGTTCTGGCGGCTGGCCTCGGCCAGGATCAGCGCCGTAGGGATGATGATCAGCGTCTCCACCACCATGTTCATCGCCATGAAGATGGCCGCCGGCGGGCCGATGGCCATCAGCGCCACCGGGTAGCCGATGAAGCCGCTGTTGGACGCCGACATCCCTAGGGCGTGGATGGCCGCGGCATCCAGGCGCTTGCCCCGCAGCCCGGCCGAGAGCGCCAGGCCGATCGCGAAGGCGGCCAGCGAGCCCATACCATAGGCCAGCAGGTAGGCCGGATTGAAGACCTCCGCCAGTGGGTGATCGGTCAGGGCGCGGATAATCAGCGAAGGCAGCGCCAGATAGATGACGAAGGTGCCCACGCCCTGCATATTGTCGCGACTCATCAGCCGCGACGCGGAAGCGGCGAAGCCGGCACCGATCAGCAGGAAGATCGGCAGGGTGATGGCCAGTATATCCAGCACAGTATTGCCTTCCTTGGAGTGGAGAGGGGACTCAGCTGACGCTGGTACGAATGAGTTGGGCCTTCTTCTGCAGCAGGGGCAGGTAGTGTTCCATCAAGGTGGCGTGGCTGATCCGTGCGGCGTTGGTGCTGATGTTGATGGCGCCGAGCAGCTTGCCGTTGGCGTCAAAGGCCGGCACGGCGATGGAGCGCAGGCCGGAGTCTAGCTCCTGGTCGGCGATGGCGTAGCCCTGTTGGCGTACCTCGAGGATGCACTCGCGCAGCTTGGTCTTGTCGGTGATGGTCTTGTCGGTGTGCTGCTTCAGCTCTACCTGTGCGAGCCAGGCATCCAGCTCGTCATCGGGCAGCTGTGCCAGCAGCACGCGGCCCATGGAGGTATGCGCCGCCGGAAGGCGCGTCCCCACCGAGAGGGTGATGGCCATCAGGCGGTGGCGTGAGGAGGAACGCGCCACATAGGTGACCTCGTCGCCGTCCAACACACCCAGGGAGGAGGATTCCCCCGATTCGCTGGTGATCTCCTCGAGGACCTGCTGAATCACGCTACGGTAGTCGTTGGCGGAGAGGAAGGCGTACCCCAGCTGTAACACCTTGGGTGCCAGCTCGAAGACGCGCTGCTGTTTGCGCACGTAGCCAAGCGCATGCAAGGTCAGCAGGAAACGCCGGGCGCGGGCGCGGTTCATGCCGGTACGCGCGGCCACCTCGCTGAGCGTCATGCGCGGGTGCGCCTCGTCGAAGGCCAGGATTACCTCGAGCCCGCTGGCGAGAGCGGTAACGAAATCGCGGTCATCAGGCGCCAGCGCGTCATTCTTCTCGTCATGTGGCATCGGTAGATTCCTCTCGAATTTCTCCCATCATCTCAACACTCTATCACGGTGCCGCATGGCGAATCTTTGTTCGCAATGCGGCATTTTTTGGCCTCTCATCGGCGCGGTGTTTGACGATGGACAGAAATAGGCATAAATTGTTCGTAATGCAAATCTATATTCGCTATGCGAACATAATAGGCCAGCATCTAGAGGTTAAAACCCTGCGCGATCCCAAGGCGAGCATCGAACCTGTCTTTGCCGGCCAGTCAGGAGAGTTACATGACCGACGTCTTCTTCTGTCACCCGTGCCGCAGCGCCATCGGCTGCTTTGGCGGCACCCTGTGCGTGGGCGTAGGGCAGGGAATTGCGACCCTGATCGAATGAGCATAACGGGAGATTTTTCATGGCATTTCTGAATATCAACGGACGCAGCGTCGCCTATCGTCTGCTTGGCAGTGAGGCTCATCCCCTGGTGGTGCTGGCGCACCCCCTGGGCATGAGCCAGGCGGTGTGGGACGACGTCCTGCCGGCGCTGCTGCCACGCTACCGGGTGCTGACCTGGGACCTGCCAGGCCACGGCGCCAGCCAGGCCTGGGGCGAGCGTCCGATCACCCCGGCCGACCTGGCAGCGGAAGCCCTGGCCCTGGCCGATCACGCCGGCGCCGAGTGCTTTCACTTCGCCGGTACTTCCATCGGCGGCGTGGTGGGCCAGCAGCTGATCAGCGAGCACGCCGAGCGCTTGCTCTCCGCTACCCTGACCAATACCGGGGCGGTGATTGGCAACCCCGAGCTGTGGAACACTCGCGCCGGGCGCATCCGCCAGGAAGGCCTGGCGGCGATGTCCGAGGAGATCGTGCCGCGCTGGTTCGCCCCGGCCTGCTTCGAGGTCGAGCCGGCCCTCAAAGCTGGCTGGTGCACCCAGATGGGCCGTGGCGACGATGACTCCTACGCCAGGCTCTGCGAGATGCTGGGCAGCCATACCTTTACCGGCAAGCTCGCCGGCAAGCCGGTGAAGGTGCAGCTGCTGGGCGGCAGCGAGGACCTGGCCACTCCGCCCGCGATCCTCCAGACCCTGGCCGCCGAACTCGACGGCGCCTCTCTCGAGATCCTCGAGGGCGTGGGTCACGTGCCCTCCGTGGAGGCGCCCGTTCTGTTCGTCGAGCGGCTGTTGAATGTGATCGATCGGGCTTAGGCGCTGCGTCGGGCCCCACGCATAACCATCACTTAACCTGTCGCGCCATGGCGTGAAAATGAGGTCACCATGTCAAATCCCTGCATCATCTGTGTCGCCATCACCGGCAGCCTGCCGCGCAAGGAAAACAACCCTGCCGTGCCGATCACCGTCGAGGAGCAGATCGAGAGCACCCAGGCGGCCTTCGAGGCCGGTGCCACCATCGCCCATTGCCACGTGCGCAACGAGGACCAGACGCCCAGCTCTGACCCGGAAAAGTTCGGACGGCTGGTGGAAGGTCTGAAAAAGCACTGCCCGGGTATGATCATCCAGCTCTCCACCGGGGGGCGCTCCGGGGCGGGTGAGGAGCGTGGCGGCATGCTGCCGCTCAAGCCCGACATGGCGAGTCTTTCGGTGGGCTCCAACAACTTCCCCAACCGGGTCTACGAGAACGCTCCCCAGCTGGTCGACTGGCTGGCCGGCGAGATGCTCAAGTACGATATCAAGCCCGAGATCGAGGCTTTCGACCTGTCGCACATCCACCAGGCGGTCAATCTGTCGAAGCAGGGCAAGCTCAAGGCGCCGCTCTACGTGCAGTTCGTGATGGGCGTGAAGAACGCCATGCCGGCCGACAAGCCGACTTTCGACTTCTACATCGAGACCCTCAAGCGCCTGGCGCCGGATGCCCAGTGGTGCGGCGCCGGTGTCGGTTCCAACCAGCTCAAGCTCAATGAGTGGTCCATTGCTGCCGGCGGCCATACCCGCACCGGCCTCGAGGACAACGTGCGCCTCGACCGCGAGACCCTGGCTCCCTCCAACGCGGCCCTGGTGGAGCGTGCCGTGGCGCTGTGCGAGAAGTACGAGCGGCCGGTGGCCACCTGGCAGCAGGCCCGCGAGATCCTCAGCCTCGCCTAACCCGCCTGATCCATTCGCACGAGTCCATGCCTCCTGCCGGCTCACGGCAGGAGGCGTTTGCATGATTTTGATACCAGGAGGGTAAGACCATGAACACGACAGTCGACGAGCGCACGCCTGACCACGACGAGATCGTCCGCGTGGTGCAGTGCTATGTGGAGGGCTTTCAGGGTCGTCGGGACAAACTCGAGGAGGCCTTTCACGAGGACGCCTGGATCCTGGCGCTGGACGCCGAGGGCGGCTTCAGCAAGGATCTGGTCAGCGATCGCTTCGCGCGCTGGGCGGCCAGCCAGCGGCAGGTGCGCGGGCGGGTCATCCAGGTAACTCAGGCCGGCGAGGTGGCCAGCGTGCTGCTCGGCTTCGACAATACCGAGAACCTGGCGGACTCCTGGGTGGACGTGCTGGCGCTGATCAAGCTCGACGGCGTCTGGAAGATCACTCACAAGAGCGCCGTTCACAGTAGCCGGGCGGACTGGGCGAAGCCGCAGTAGACCGCTATTCCGCAAACATCTCGAAGCACCCGCCACGCAGCCAGTGATTGCCCGCATCCTGGTGAAAGCGGCGGTGCCAGAAAAGATGGCCCGTGTCTATTACTCCTCGAATTCATCACGACAATCCTTGCCAACCTCTTCCCCGACAGGAGATTCCCTGTGGTATCAGAGACTTCCGAGAAGCGCCTTTCCATCGGTATTATCGGCGGTGGCATTGGCGGCGTCGCCTTCGCCGTCGCCCTGTCGCGTGATTCCGGCCTCGACGTGCATCTGTTCGAGGCGGCACCGCAGTTCTCCGAGATCGGTGCCGGCGTCTCCTTCGGGCCGAATGCCGTGCGTGCCATTCAACTGCTGGGCCTCAAGGCCTCCTACCGGCGTATTGCCGATTCCACCCCGGCGCCCTTCGAGGATGTCTGGTTCGAGTGGCGCCGCGGCAGCGACGACAGATATCTCACCGCCAGCCTGGCGCCCGGCGTGGGCCAGTCCTCGGTCCACCGTGCCGATTTTCTGGATGCCATCGTCGCCAACCTCCCCGAAGGCATCGCGCGGTTCGGCAAGCGCTGTGTCGAGGTTACCCAGGACGGTGAGCGCGCCACGGCCCGTTTTGCCGACGGCACCACTTTCAGCGCCGATATCCTGATCGGCTTTGACGGCATCAAGTCGGCGGTGCGCGAGCATGTGCTGCCTGCGGAAACCTATGGCGAGATCGCGCCGTTCTGGAGTGGCACCTACGCCTATCGCGGCATGATCCCCACCGCGCAGCTTGAGTCGGCCCTGGAAACCAGAGGAGCCGACAGACGCCTGGCCCTGGTGCCGCAGATGTACCTCGGGACCGATCGCCACATCCTGACCTTCCCGGTCAAGCAGTCGGCGCTGATCAATGTGGTGGCCTTTATCACCGACCGCTCCACCTCGAATCGGCAGCTTGCCGACGGGGAAGAGTGGGTCCAGGGGGTGACCCAGCAAGAGATGCTGGAGGTCTTTGCCGGTTGGGGAACGGCGTCCCAGGCCATCCTCGACTGCATTCCCGAGCCCACCCGCTGGGCGCTGCATGAGCTGCCCGAGCTGCCGCGCTACCACCGCGACCGGGTACTGATCGTTGGCGATGCCGCCCACGCCCTGGTGCCCCATCAGGGCGCCGGTGCCGGCCAGGCGTTGGAGGATGCCTATGTACTGGCCAGCCTGCTCGGCGATGACGCCTGCAATCGGCAGAACGTCCAGCGGGTGCTGGCAGCCTTCGTGGCGGTCCGCCACGAGCGCACCTGCCGGGTACAGCGCACCTCGCACGAGGCGGGGAATGTCTACGAGTACGCAGGCGAAGGGATCGGTGACGACGAGGCGAAGTTGATCGAGAATCTTGAGACCCGCTTCGACTGGCTGTGGAACCACGATCCGCTTAGTGATGTTCAGGCTGCACGCGATCGGCTCGATGGCGTCTTGTCGGCCTCTCGTCTCTCGGTCTGATCACGCTGGGCTGGACCGCGACGGCCGCCGACAGGGCCGTCGCATCAGCGATCATCGCATCATCTGCACCAGCACCAGGGAGATGGCAGGGAAGGCGATGAGCAGCCCGAGCCGCACCAGGTCGGCGCCGATAAAGGGCACCAGCCCCTTGTAGATGCTGACCAGCGGGACGTGGGGCAGGCTGGCCTTGATCACGAACACATTCATGCCGATGGGAGGCGTGATCAGCGCGATCTCTGTTACCACCACCACGATGATCCCGAACCACACCAGGTCGAAGCCGCCGGCCGCCAGGGTCGGTACGAATAGCGGTACGCAGATCAGAATGATGGAGAGTGAATCCATCACGCAGCCCAGCACCAGGAACACCAGCAGAATCATCAGCAGCGTCTGGTAGGGGCCCAGACCCAGTCCGTCGATCCCCTGGCGGATGCCTTCGCCCAACCCGGAGAAGGAAATCAGGTGGGTGAAGAGCATGGCGCCGAACAGCACGGCATAGAGCATGATCGAGGTGGCAGCGGTGTCGATGAAGATACGGCGCAAGTGCCCCGGGCCGATGCGTCGCTGCAACAGGGCAATGATCAGGGCGAAGCCAGCGCCCATGCCGCCCGCCTCGGTGGGCGTGAACAGCCCCAGGTAGATCCCGCCGATCACTAGGCTGAAAAGCAGGGCGAAGGGCCAGACGCCGCGCAGTGAAGCCAGCTTATCCTTGAGCGGCACCGCTTCACCACGTGGCGCGCTGTCGGGCCGCCAGCGTGCCACTAGCCAGACCACAACCAGGTAAAGGCCCAGCCCCAGCAGGCCCGGTAGCACGCCGGCAATGAACAGGTGCCCGATATTGGTCTGGGTGAGGATGCCGTAGATGATCAGAATGATGTAGGGCGGGATCAGGATGCCCAGGGAGCCACCCGCAGCGATGGTTGCCGCGGCGAAGGAGTCAGAGTAGCCGTAGCGCTTCATGCTCGGGTAGGCCACCTTGGACATGGTCGCGGCCGTGGCCAGGCTGGAGCCGGAGACGGCACTGAAACCGGCGCAGGTCATCATGGTGGAGAGCGCCAGGCCGCCGCGGATCGACCCCAGAAAGGCATAGGCGGCGCGGAAGAGGTCGTCGGCGATCCCGGAACGGGCCAGGACGTTGCCCATCAGCACGAACATGGGGACCACGGCCATCTCATAGGAGAACACCGCCTGGGTGATGGTCAGCGACACCATGGTGCGGGCCACATCCCAACTGACCATGAAAGTGAGCCCGCCGATCGAGACGGCCATCAACGCGAAGGCAAGAGGAACCCGCAGGAAGGCCAGCAACAGGACGCCGAGCAGTGAGAGGGAGCCGATGATCATAGTGAACGCCCTTCCTGGTCGTGGACGGAGACCGGGGCGTTGAAGAGTGAGGCGGGCAGTAGCCCGGCCAGCCCGGCCAGGAAGGCGGTGAAGGACATGAAGGCGTACATATAGCTGCGTGGGATATAGAGCGCCTGGCTTGCCTCATGGATCAGCACGGCCTGCTGAGCAGCCAGCAGGTACTGCCAGGCAATCAGGAACAGGATCGCCGCCACGCCCAGCGAGACCAGGGTATGCCACCAGCGCAAGTAGGGAGAGGAGAGCCAGCGGTCAAATAGATCGACGACCAGGTGCCCACGGTTGGCGGTGACCAGGGGTAATCCACAGAAGATGATAATCACCATCAGGTGCTCGGTGAGGTCGTGGGCGCCATAGATAGGGGTGCCGAACAGTCGGCGCCCCAGGACGTCGCAGAAGGTGAGGGCCACGATGGAAAACAGTGCTGTAATCAGCACTGCCTCCACCCCCAGCCTCACGCGGTTGAGCGTGTGTCGCATGGGAAACTCCTGCCCCGTAGAGGGCTGACCGGGTTATTCGCTATCCAACACCTGGTAGCGGCTCTCGTAGAAGTCGATGATTGCCATGGGGTCGTCATAGCCCATCTCGCTCATGTCCTCCGCCCAGGCCGCCACCATGGTTTCTCGCACCTCGCGGGTCTTGTCGAGCAGGGCCTCGGAGGGCTCGTGGAACTGGTTGCCGGCTTCCTTGAGCGTCTGCATCGCGGCCTGATTTTGGGCGTGGAAGCGCTCGCCCCAGAGGCGCGAGAGATGTTCGCCAGAGACGCTCATGATCGCCTCCTGGTCCGCCTCGGAGAGGGCGCTCCACTTGCGCTCATTCATCCCGATGAAGAAGCTGGCATCGTAGAAACCGCCGGGGAACAGCGTATGGTGCTGCAACTGGCTCTCCAGTCGGAAGGCGATTACCGACTCCAGCGGATTGAGTGAGCCATCGACCACCCCGCTTTCGAGAAGCTCATAGCCCCGGGTGGCGGGCGCTGCCACCGGCACTGCGCCGAAGGCCTCGAGCAGTTCGCGTTGGATGGGTCCGCCCATCCGCAGCTTCTGGTTGCGCAGGTCCTCGGGATCCACCATCGGCTGGCTACCGTGGTGCAACGCACCGCCACCGAGCAGGCCGACGCCCAGCAGCTTGACCCCGTCATAGGCGGGATCGTCACTGAGGTGCTCGTCGATGGTCTCCCATAGCGCAACGGAGGAAGCGACGGCATTTGATCCGGTCAGGGGCATCTCCGAGAACCAGAGCGATTTGAAGCGAATCGGCTCGTAGGTAAAGTTGCTCCAGGCAATGTCCGCCACGCCCATGCGCGCGAGCTCCCAATGCTGCTCGGGAGAGCCGACGGCGCTGGGCAGCATTCTGATGCGAACGCGCCCTTCGGTGGCTTCTTCAACATCGTCGATCCAGGCGCCGAGAATATCTGTACTGATGAAGTGGTTGGGCGGCACCCAGTTGGAGAGGTTCAGCGTCGTCTGGGCGTGGGTGGTGCCGGCGCCCAGGGTGAGGGCGATACCGATGGCCAGCGTGGTCTTTTTCAGGTGAGTCATGGGGGTGTCTCCAGTCTTGTTGTTGTCCCGTTTCGGGTACGTCTGTCAGCGATACTCTGTGGCCTTGCGGCTCAGGCAGGGTGGGAGGGTGAGACAGAGAAGTAGCGCACTACCAGACCCAGCCAGAAGGTGGCGGCAGGCGTCAGGCACTCGTCGTTGAAGTCATAGTGAGGGTTATGCACGCTGCAGGGCCCGAGGTGAACGCCCTGCTGATAGCCGTTGTCGCCATTGCCGACCATGAGATAGCAGCCGGGCACTTGCTCAAGCAAGAAAGCGCAATCCTCGCTGGCGGTCAGCGGTGTAGCCGGGGTCTCGACCCGCTCGTCTCCGAACAGCTCGCGGGCGGTGTCGACGGCTAACCGGGTCTCGGCCGGGGCATTGACCAGCACCGGATAGCCACGCTCGTAGTCCATGTCGCAGCCGCAGTCGAAGGCCTGGGCCTGGGCCTGGGCGACAGCGCGAATGCGCCGCTCCACGGTCTCGCGTACCTCGGGGTCGAGTGTTCTGACGCTTAGCTCGAGCTCAGCGGTCTCGGGGATGATGTTGTAGGCGTTGCCAGCTTGCAGCCTGCCCACGCTGATCACTGAGGCGAGGTTGGGATCTACATTGCGACCTACGATGCTTTGCAGGGCCATCACGGTGGCCGCCGCCGGCAGGGTCGGGTCCACGGCCAGCTGCGGCATGGCACCGTGTCCGCCCTTGCCGGTGAAAGAGATCGTGACCTTGTCCGACGAGGCCAGAAAGGCCCCCTCTCGAAAGTAGAAGTGACCCGCCGGCTTGCCGGGGTAGTTATGCAGGGCGAAGAGTGCATCGCAGGGAAAGCGCTCGAGCAGCCCCTCTTCGAGCATTCGCCGTGCGCCGCCGCCGCCGCCCAGTTCCTCGGCGGGCTGAAAGATCAGGGTCAGCGTGCCACTGCCGGGTAGGGCGCCGTCGCGGTGCAGGCAGGCTAACGCCTCGGCGGCCCCGAGCAGGATGGCGGTGTGGCCATCATGGCCGCAGGCGTGCATCTTGCCCGCTAGTTGGCTGGCCCACGGCAGGCCGGTCTGTTCGTGAATGGGCAGGGCATCCATGTCGGCTCGCAGGCCAAGCCGGGCCCCGGCCCCATCGCCCCAGCGCAGCACACCGACCACGCCGGTCGCGGCGATGCCAGTATGCACCTCGTATCCCCACGCAGTCAGCCGCTCCGCCACCAGGTGGCTGGTGGCGACCTCTTCAAAGCCGAGCTCGGGATGCTGGTGAATCTGGTGACGCCAGGCCTTCATGTTGGCGAAGTCTGGTTGAAACTTCAGGGGAGCCGTCATTGCGTTTACCGTTCAGCGTTGTTTTATTGTTGATGTGATTGATGCTGGCAGTAGCAAGAGACAACGTAAAGACGACATAATCTGCTTGGTGACAACCCTAGGTGTTCACTTTGACATGAAAGACCATCAGCTCAAGGCCCTGGTGCAGGTGGCAGAACAGGGGTCGATTCGAGGAGCCGCCAGAGCGCTGCATCTGAGCCAGAGCGCCCTGACCAAGGCATTGCGGGAACTGGAAGCCGACCTCGGGGCAGAGCTACTGGTGCGCAGCTACAAGGGTGTTGAGTTCACGCCGGCCGGCCAAGCGCTGCTGACGCGGGCACGCCTGGCTCTGTCCACGCTGGACAAGGCCAGAGACGAGATACGCTGGCTGAGGGGGGGCGCCGGCATTCAAGTCACGGCGGGGGTGACCCCGGCCATCGCCGCCTCGGTCTTGCCCAGCGTGCTCAAAGCGTTTCAGCGCGAGCAGCCGGATGCGAGCCTGACCCTTGTCGAAGGTATGCTGACTAACGTACTGCCGGGGCTGATGGAAGGGCGGATCGATTTTGCCATTGCCGCTGCAGAACCGGGTGGGCTGCCTTACGAGATCGCCTTCGAGCCGTTGGCGCAGATAGTGGTGGAACCAGCCGCACGGATTGGCCACCCTCTTCTGAAGTCAACGACGTGGTCACAGATGGCCGAGGCTCGGTGGGTGCTCAACCTTGCAACGGGCAGCATGGCCTACCAGCTGGTCGGCTGGCTCGACCGCCAGGGCATCAGCCTGTCGCACCCGGTGGTCAAGTGTGATTCTCCCGCGCTTATGACCGAAATGATGCGTCGCACCGACCTGGTCGGTTTTGGGCCACGCACTCTCTTTCAGGATCCCCTCTTCGGTCAGGGGCTCGCCGGCTTCGCGTCGCTGCCCCCCTTTCCTTCCACCACCTTGGGTATGCTGAAACTTCAGGGAGTCCCGCTGAACTCCGGTGCCCAGCGGCTGGCGGCACTGTTTATTCGTGATATCGCGGCCATGTCGAGCTAGGGATAGCGCCCGCTGCGGCGATTCTCCACCAGCACCGCGAGGATGGCATTGGCCGCTTGCATGATCGGCGAGGGGGCTTCCCCTCGGCGTCGGCTGCACAGGACCGGTGAAACCAGGGTCTTGTCGGCGAGGTAGACGAAGCTGACGCCGTCGCGGCGCACGCGCTTGACCTGCTCCGGCACCAGGCTGATGCCAATCTCCGAGGCCACCAGGCCCAGGGCCGTCTGCAGCTCGTTGGCCTCCTGCACCACCTCCACCTTCAACCCATGGCGGCGGAACATGCCCAGCATGATGTCAGCCATGCTGGGACGAGGCTTGGCGGGGAAGAGAATCAGCGGGTAGCGGGCCAACTCCGCCAGGGTTGGTGTGGTGTCCTCCAGAGGGTGGCCACAGGGCACGGCAGCCATGATCGGTTCGTCGAACAGCACCTCCTGCTCCACTTCCGGATCGTCGATCCTCATGCGTCCGAAGCCCAGGTCGATGCGTCCGGCCTTGAGGGCCTGCACCTGCTGCACCGTGGTCAGCTCGGTCAGGGTCAGTTCGACATTATCCTTTTGTCGTAAATCGCGCACCAGCAGGGGCAGCTGTCCGTAGAACACCGACGGTACGAAGCCAATGCTGAACAACACCCGCTTGCTGCGAGCCATGCGGCGCGTGGCCTCCAGGGTGACGTCCACCTTTTCCAGAATCTGCAGGGCATGCTGCTGGAAGAACAGCCCTGTCGCCGTCAGGCGCATGCCGCGGGAGCTTCTCTCGAAGAGTTCGGCCCCTACTTCTTGCTCCAACTGTTTGATTTGGCGAGATAGAGGCGGCTGTGACATATGCAGTCTCTCAGCCGCGTTGGTGAGATTAAGCTCCTCTGCGACCACGCAGAAGTACCTGAGATGGCGAAGCTCCATGATACCTCCTGGGTATGGCAGGGCACCCAAACAATATTGGTTCGATCTTCCCGCTGCAATCAGACTGCCAGGCATTCACCCTATTTCGCTGCATCGGAAGCCGCCATGACCGCCACTATCCAGTCCATCGAGACACTGCTGGTCGACCTGCCGACCATCCGTCCCCATAAGCTCTCCATGACCACCATGGCCTGCCAGACCCTAGTCATCGTGCGTATGCGTCATAGCGATGGCATCGAGGGCTTGGGGGAGGGCACCACCATCGGTGGCCTGGCTTACGGCCCGGAAAGCCCGGAAAGCATCAAGCTCAATATCGATACCTACCTGGCCCCGCTGTTGATCGGCCAGCCCTCCGGCAACGTCAATGTCCTGCGGGCACTGCTCAACCGCCATGCCCGCGGCAACATGATCGCCAAGTCGGCGCTGGAGACGGCCCTGCTCGACGCCCAGGGCAAGCGTCTTGGCCTCTCGGTGGCCGAGCTGCTGGGCGGCGCCCGCCAGACCCATCTGCCGGTGCTCTGGACCCTGGCCAGCGGCGACACCGCCAATGACATCGACGAGGCCCTGCTGCGCCTCGAGCAGCGCCGCCACTGTGACTTCAAGCTGAAGATCGGCGCCAACTCGGTGAATCACGATGTGCGTCACGTGGCCGCCATCAAGGAGGCACTGGGAAATCGCGCGAGCGTCAGAGTCGACGTCAACCAGGCCTGGAACGAGTCCACTGCCGTCTACGGTATTCAGGCTCTGCAGGACGCCGGCATCGAGCTGATCGAGCAGGCCATTCCGGCCCGCGAGCACGCCGGCCTGATCCGCCTGGCCAACCGCTTCAATGTCCCGATGCTGGCCGATGAGGCCGTGCAGGACGCCCGCGATGGCCTCGACCTGGTGCGCGGCGGTTTCAGCGGCGCCTTCGCCCTCAAGATCGCGAAGTCCGGCGGCCTGCAGGGCGTTCTTGAGCTGGCCCATGTGGCACAGGCCGCGGGCATCGGGCTCTATGGCGGCACTCTGCTGGAAGGCACCGTCGGCACCGCCGCCTCCCTGCATGCCTGGGCGACCCTGCCCGAGATGGCCTGGGGCACCGAGATGTTCGGCCCGCTGCTGCTCAAGGACGACATCGTCGTCGAGCCGCTCAACTACCACGAATTCGGCGTCGACCTGCCGAAGGGCCCTGGGCTGGGCATCACCCTGGATGAAGACAAGCTTGCGCACTACTCAAGAAAAAACTGATTCTCACAAGAACTGATTCTCACAAGAACTGAGTCACAAAAGCTGAAGAGGAAAACGTCATGCTGTTTCACGTGGAAATGACCGTCAAGCTACCGCCGTCGATGCCGGCCGAGCAGGCCGCAGAGATCAAGGCGACCGAAAAAGCCTACTCACAGGAGCTGCAGCGCTCCGGCAAGTGGCGCCACCTGTGGCGAGTGGCCGGCAGCTACTCGAACGTCAGCATCTTCGACGTCGAGGACAACGCCGAGCTGCAGGAACTGGTCAGCAACCTGCCCCTCTTCCCCTATATGGAGATCAGCGTCAAGCCGCTGTGTCGCCACCCGTCCTCCATCCGCGAGGACGACGCCTGAGTCGCGGATACATCACGCCAGCGCCCGTCTCGGGACGGGAAAGAATAGAGAATCCAAGAGGATCACCCCATGACCGTTAAGATTTTTGACACCCCCGACGTCCAGGACTTCCTGAAG
>JBNJLE010000027.1:0-42482 GCA_051751685.1 Pseudomonadota bacterium
GCATGAGCTTCTCGACCTTCTTGCGGTTAGCCGGGGTATCAGTCAGCGCTGTCTGCTCTCGGCATCGCACTCCCTGATAGAAGAAATCGAGATAGAGTTTGCCGGTTTCCTTGCGGACTCGGACCTTACCCATGGCAGACGCCTCCACCTGCCATGGGGATGCTCAATTCGTCGGCAGCGGAACTGGCCATCATTTCCTGCTCGACGGCTTCCCAGAGGAACAGGATCTTTCGGCGCCCGAAGGGCTTGATGTAGTGCTTGCCCTCGAGGAGCACAGTGTCCTTCAGGCACTGCCGGATGGTGCGGCAGTCGTACTTGATCCTTGCCGCGAGCTCTTCCGTGGTGAGGTAGGTATAGGAGGTATCCATCGAAAATGCCCTCGCATGGTGATATCTTGCGTCTACAAAAGGCATTCGCAATAACCAAATGCCATCCTAGATGACATTTTAGCCTGCAAAATGACACTTGCAAGCACTTTTTGTCATCTAGGATGGAAAAATCATATCTTGGATGAGGTGTACATGGTTCGATGCCATTTGGCGCGCCTGATGGGCGAGCGCAAGATGAAGATCGTCGATGTGGCGAGAGAGACCGGGCTGAACCGCAACACCGTGACGCTTCTCTACAAGGAGACGGCGCAGAGGATAGATCTCGAAGCGCTGGAGAAACTTTGTCAGCTGTTCCAGTGTGAGGTGGGGGACCTGCTGGAGTATGTGCCGGAGAAATCCTAAGACGGTGCGAAATACGCAGACGGCAGGTAGGGCAGGGAGGTGTGGAGAGGGCCTGTGACAGTGTTCGGCTGAAAGTCGTCGCGTGTGAGCTGCCTACGGCAACAAGTCCAGTGGCTGGGCACAGGAGTGTCACAGGGGTGTCACAGCCAGTTTTTCTGACAGGCAACAAAAAAGAGGCAGATCAGTAAAGTACTGATCTGCCTCTTAAAATATTGGTAGCGGGGACCGGATTTGAACCGATGACCTTCGGGTTATGAGCCCGACGAGCTACCAGACTGCTCCACCCCGCATCAACGTGTTGCGTATTCTACAGAAATTACCCCTTTAGTCAAGGGGTGGGGTTCAAACGCTCGTCCCGGCACCGCTTCCTGGTCCATACTCGTCCGAGTTGTCATCAAACGGGCAACGCTTTAGATAATAATTGGTGCGCCGGCCGAGCTGGCCTGGCCACAGCGTCATGACAATCAGGGAGGTTACAATGGCCAACAACGCAATCGTTGCTTGGGTGACCGGTGGAACCGGCGGCATCGGCAGTGCCATCTGCCGTTCGCTGGCCGATGAAGGCTATCAGGTGGTCGCTGGCTACCATAATCCGGAGAAGGCCAAGAGCTGGCTCGAGGCTCAGAAGGCCGACGGCTACAGCAACATCGACATCTCCGGGGTGGACCTGGTGGATTTCGATGCCTGCATCAAGGGGGTCAAGGAGATCGAGGAGAAGCATGGCCCGATCGGTGTCCTGGTCAATTGCGCGGGCATCACCCGCGATGGCACCATGAAAAAGATGACACCGGAGCAGTGGCACGAGGTCATCGACACTAACCTCAACAGCGTCTTCAATACCTGCCGCAGCGTGCTCGATACCATGCTGGAGAAGCAGTACGGCCGAATCATCAACATCTCTTCCATCAACGGCCGCAAGGGTCAGTTCGGCCAGGTGAACTACTCTGCCGCCAAGGCGGGGATGCATGGCCTGACCATGGCACTGGCTCAGGAGACCGCCACCAAGGGCATCACCGTGAATACCGTGTCGCCGGGCTATATCGCCACCGACATGATCATGAAGATCCCCGAGAAGGTCCGTGAGTCCATTCGCGAGACCATCCCGGTCAAGCGCTACGGCAAGCCGGAGGAGATCGGTCGCCTGGTGGCCTACCTGGCCCACGAAGAGTCCGGCTTCATCACCGGGGCCAACATCGATATCAACGGCGGCCAGTTCATGGGCTGATCGCCCTGAATGACCGTGATCCCTGTCGATCGGGCAGGGGCCACGCCCCGCATGCTAATAGAAGCGCGAGGTGACCCCTCGCGCTTCTGCGTTTTTGCGGGCCGGGGGCGCGTTTGTCAGGGCGGCGGCAGGTGCGTCAGGCGCTCGAGCATGCGGTCGAGCTCGCCCACCTCGCGGCTCCACAGCGCAGGCGCTATCGGTCCGGTGGCCAGCAGTTCGCGCAGAACCTCGTGTACCTCCTCGGCGCTCGAGAGCTCGCGGTTCAGGCTCTCATTGAGGCGCTCCACCTGGATCGCCAGACGCAGCGGGTCATCGCGGTGGCTGACGCTGCCCACGGCGAGCAGAGAAAGATGCACCCGCACTCGCGCTAATCGCTCTTCCATCTCATCCTCCGCAGCGGGCGCCTGGCGTGCGGCATTGCGACGGACGTGGGCGCTGCGCATATCGTCTGCCAGGCTCAATCCCTCGGGGAGTATCACCTCGCGGACCTCGCCGCCGGCCAGGCGCTCCGCGTCGGCCTCCAGGTGGGCGTTCAGCAGTGGCTGCACGGCTCGCCAGCGCTCCACCTCTTCCACGACTGCCAGGCGTTCGAGTCGCTGGCGGCGGGCGCGCACGATGCCCGACCAGCGGCGCCGCATGCCCTCTGTGCGACGCCCACCGGGCAGCGGCTCCAGCGCCGCGGCCTCGGCGATCGCGGCGGTAAGCACGGCCTCGTCGTCGCTGTCGGCAGGGTGCCAGGCATCCATTCGCTCGATCAGCGCCTGCATGGTCTCCTGGCGTTTGCGGGATTGCTGGATGCGGTCGTCGCGCTCGGCCTCCCGGGAGGCGAACACCTGATCACTCAGGTCGCGGAACTCGCGCCATAAGGCCTGTTCTTCGCCCCGAGGGGCTCGGCCAAGGTCGCGCCAGCGCTGCTGCAGGGCCTTGACCGCTTCGGCACGGCGGTCGGCGGGGATTGTCTGGCCGAGCAGAGCGCGCACCTGCTCGATAAGATCGCGTTTGGTCTCGGCGACCGATTGAGCGCGCTGGTCGATCAACGCCTGTAGCGCGTGGCGGATGCGACCGAAACGACGCCCGATGGCCTCGGCCTGGTCCCGGGGTACCGGGGCGGCACGCCGCCACTGGTCACGAGCACGGTCGCGGATCTCGCGCAGCGCATCCGGGTCGGCTTCCTCGGCGGGCTGGTCAAGCAGCGTCTCGAGTTGCTCGCAGAGGGTCTCTCGGAGCGTCAGGTTGGCCTGGCGCTCCTCATCGAGGCGCTCCCGCCAGGGGGTCAGGCGTGCGTGGATACGGTCGGAGGCGGTCCGGAAGCGGGTCGCTTGCTCGCGGTTGGCGGCGGCGTCGCCCAGCGACTTCCACTCCTTGACCAGCTGACGATGGCGGCGGTCCAGGCTGGCGTCGACCAGGGTATCATCCTCGGCCAGGGCCTCGATGGCCTGGACAAGCTGATCGCGCTTGGGGCCAGCCACGAAGCTGCGCCAGTCGCGGAGTTCGGCCAGCCGCGCGCCCAGCTGCCTGAGGCGTGCCGCGTGGGGCTGACGAGCGCTGGCGTCGAGCTTGTCGGTGGTCTGGCGCAGGCGTTGATGAAGTCGGCTGGCGCCCTTGAAGGCGCCCCGCTCCAGCAAGCGTTCCAACTCGTCGAGATCAGCGGCGAAGCGGGTCAGGCGCTCCGTCTGGTCCTCGGTCGGGGCGTCCTTCTGAGCCAGACGTTCGCGAGCGCTGAGCAGCAGGGGGGTGGGGGCCAGGTCAGCGGGCCAGTCGAGGGCGTCGAGGAGGGCCGCCAGGCGCTCGTCATCGCCATCGAGCAGGGCGCGTTCGACCTCGTCGGCACGCTCCTCCAGGCGGACCCAGGCCTGGCTGATGTGCTCGAAGCCCTCGCGGACGGCATCGTAGCGTTGGCGCAGCGTCTGGTCGGCCAGATGCTGGTCGGAAAGCGCCTGCCAGCGGTTCGCCAGCAGCTGCTTCTGGGCGCGCAGGCTGGCAATGTCCTGGGTCATGACGACCTCGCAGCGACCCAGGGCCTCGACACCCTCCTCGAGGGCCTCCACCAGTGCCATCCTGGCCTGCTCGGCGTGTTCGCGGCGCACTTCGGCGGCGTCACTGGCGCGCTGCTGGGCCTCGTGGTCGCCGATCACCTTGCGGCAGCGCAGGCAGGCGTCATGGTAGCGGCGCTCCTGGCTGGCGTCGGGAAGATCCTGCAGGGTGGCCCACTCGCGCATCAGGTGGCGAAAGCGACCGGCATAGAGTGGTTCCCAGGGGGCGGTGGCATGACGTTCCAGGTCAGCAAGAAGCGTTTCACGGCGCTTGCGGCCTGCAGCCAGCTGGGCAGTGTCGGCTCGCAGGCGGTTGAGGCGCTCCCGGGCCTGGCGCATCACTTGGCTGTCGCGACGGGCCTGTTGGGCGAGGCGGGTCAGTCCGGCTTCGCTGGTGACCCGCTCGGCGGCGGCATGGCGTACGGCGGCGATACCGTTGTCGCAGGCTTGCCGGATCAGCGCCTCCTCGCCGTCCAGTCTTTCCAGGGCCGCCAGGCGTAGCTGCTGGTTGTCGCCCTGCAGGCAGAGCTCAGCCAGCAAGGCGGCGTCATCGATCCGTTCGATAAGCGCGACTCGAGCACCCAGTTCCAGGCTTCCGGTGCGCCCGGCGAGCAGGGCGACCAGCCGGAGGAAGAGCTCTTCCGAGGCGTCGCCTTCGTCGAGCAGGTCGAGCAGCCGTTCGGGGTCGTCGAGGCGGGCCAGCGCCGTGGCCCTCACGGACGACTCCTCGTCCCGGGCGAGCCGCTCCAGTGCCTGGCGGTGCTCGTCACGTTCGGCGTCCAGGCGCGCAATGGCCTGGCGTCGCACCTGGGGGTCGGGGTGCTGCCAGCGCGGGGCGAACAGACGGCGAAGGAGTCCTGACATGGGCGATCCTGATGGAGGGCGCATCACGCACCGGGACGCGCCGGTCGGTTGTTGGGTGTTGATGGCTGTTGGGTGGTGCCGGGCAGGCCGTGAGGCGCAGCACCGGTACTGGGCACAAGGGTATCTAAGCATGCGGTGCCGCTGGGGAAAAGCCCGTGTTGTGGCTGTCTGGAGACACTGACAGGGGGGCACCGCTAGGCGTATGATCAGTTGCAGGGGGCGAGACACTCGCTTAGCTTTAGTTATGCACCTCGATCAATACCCATGTGGAGTTCGGCAATGAGCCTCAAAGTGGACAGAGATGGCATGGCCTTTACCTTCAAGGGCGGCATGCTGCCGATGACGGTCATGGAGCTGTCCAGCGCCGACCCCGAGCGGATACGCGACCAGCTCGCTGGCAAGTTGAGCCAGTCCCCGGCCTTTTTTCAGCATACGCCAGTGGTGCTCAGCGTCGAGAAGCTTGACGAGCCGCACCTGGCTCTGGAGCGCATCTGCGCGGTATGCCGTGCGCACAAGCTGCTGCCGGTGGCCGTGCGCGGTGGCGCCGAGCCGGTAAAGCAGTCGGCCTGGGCGCTGGGCCTTGGCTGGTTCCCGCCCCTGGAGGCAAATCGTCCCAGGGCTCTCGAGAGCGTGTCCTCGCTAGACATCGAGGAGAGCCGCGAGGAGGAGGCCGCCCTGTCGTCACCTCCGGGCGTGGCCAGCGGCGGGAGGATCTTCCGTGGCACGGTGCGCTCCGGCCAGCAGATCACTGCCCCCGAGGGAGATCTGGTGGTCGTCGGCGCGGTCAATGCCGGCGCCGAGGTGCTGGCTGCGGGCAGCGTACACGTCTATGGCGCCCTGCGCGGCCGTGCACTGGCCGGCATCCACGGTGATCCCCTGGCCGGTATCTTCTGCCGCGAGCTCCACGCCGAGCTGCTCTCGGTGGCCGGCAACTACAAGCGTCTCGAGGACATCGACCCGCGCCTGCTGGGCGTTATGGTCCAGGTGCGCCTCGACGGAGATCAACTCGGTATCACGTCGCTGGCCTGAGGCCGGACACGACCGAGATGGTCATCTCTTTACCATTCAATGACAGACAGGAAGCGACTCTTGGCCAAGATCATCGTTGTGACCTCCGGCAAAGGAGGCGTCGGCAAGACAACCAGCGCGGCAGCCATCGCCACCGGCCTGGCACTGCGCGGCAACAAGACCGTGGTCATCGACTTCGACGTGGGGCTGCGCAACCTTGATCTGATCATGGGCTGCGAGCGCCGGGTGGTCTACGACCTGGTCAATGTGATTCAGGGAGAGGCCGGGCTGAGCCAGGCCTTGATCCGCGACAAGCGGGTCGACAACCTGCATATCCTTCCGGCCTCCCAGACTCGTGACAAGGACGCCCTGAGCCAGGAAGGGGTCGAGAAGGTGCTCGAGACCCTGAAAAAGGACTTCGACTACATTCTCTGCGACTCTCCGGCAGGCATCGAGCGGGGCGCCCAGCTGGCCATGTACTTCGCCGATGAGGCCATCGTGGTCACCAACCCCGAGGTCTCCTCGGTGCGTGACTCCGACCGTATCCTCGGCCTGCTGGCCTCCAAGACCCGTCGTGCCGAGCGCGGCGAGGAGCCGATCAAGGAGCATCTGCTGGTCACTCGCTACAATCCGGAGCGGGTCGATCTGGGCGATATGCTCAACCTCGATGATATTCGCGAGATCCTGGCCATCGACCTGATCGGCCTGATTCCGGAGTCCGAGGCGGTGCTGCGCGCCTCCAACCAGGGGGTGCCCGTGACCCATGACGCCGCCAGCGATGCCGGCCAGGCCTATACCGATACGGTCGCGCGGCTGCTCGGCGAGGATGTCCCCCTGCGTTTCCACGAGTATCAGAAGAAAAGCCTGCTCAGCCGCATGTTTGGAGGAGTTCGCCGGTGAAACTGCTTGAATTCCTGAAGCGAGAGCGCAAGAAGTCCGCCTCGGTCGCCAAGGAGCGGCTGCAGATCATCGTGGCACACCAGCGCACTCAGCGTGGCCAGCCCGACTATATGCCGATGCTGGAAAAAGAGCTGCTGGAGGTGATCCGTCGCTACGTCCAGGTGGACGACGACGCCATCAATATCAGCCTGGACAGCGAGGATAACTGCTCGGTGCTGGAGCTCAATGTCACCCTGCCCAAGGGCTCATCCGGCTGAGTGACGAGCGGTGCTGTGCTAGGCTGTGGCCTCCATCCCAGCCTGACCGTCGGAGAGTCCGCCCATGGCGCCGCCCGCTGCCCCGCTGACCTTTCTGTGGCACGACTACGAGACCTTTGGCGCCGACCCGCGCCGAGACCGCCCGGCCCAGTTCGCGGCGATCCGCACCGATGCCGACTTCAATGAGATCGGTGAGCCGGTGGAGTGGTTCTGCAAACCCGCCGATGACTATCTGCCCCACCCCCAGGCCTGCCTGATCACCGGCATCACACCTCAGCAGGCGCGACGCCGAGGCTTGCCCGAGGCCGAGTTCGCCGGACGCATCGAGGCGCTGATGAGCGAGCCCGGCACCTGCGTGCTGGGGTATAACAGCCTGCGCTTCGATGACGAGGTGACCCGCCACCTCTTCTATCGCAATCTGATCGACCCCTATGCGCGCGAGTGGCAGAACGGCAACTCTCGCTGGGATCTGATCGACGTGGTGCGGGCCTTCCATGCCCTGCGCCCGTCAGGTATCGAGTGGCCGAGTCGGGAGGATGGCGCGCCGAGTTTTCGCCTCGAAGACTTGACCGCGGCCAACGGCATTGCTCACGTGGGCGCCCATGACGCCCTGGCCGACGTGCGCGCGACGATTGCCCTGGCGAAGCGGCTGAAAGAGGCAAACCCGCGGCTCTTCGACTATCTGCTGGGGCTTCGCGGCAAGCGTTCGGTGGCCCGGCTGCTCGACGTGCCGGGGCGCAAGCCGGTGCTGCACATCTCTCGCCGCTATCCGGCCAGCCGCGGCTGCGCCGCTCTGGTGGTGCCGCTGGCCGAGCATCCCACCAATCCCAACGGGGTCATCGTCTACGATCTCTCGATGGATCCGACCCCACTCTTCGACCTCTCCGCCGAGCAGATTCGCCAGCGTGTTTTTGTCAGCAACGACGACCTGGCCGAGGGCGAGGAGCGTATTCCCCTCAAGGTGATTCATATCAACAAGTGCCCGGTGCTCTTTCCGGCCAGCGCGCTGAAGGATGTTGAGGGGCCCCGCCAGGGCGAATACGGTGAGATCGTTGCCCGGCTGGGACTGGATGTGGTGGCCTGTCGCGAGCACTGGAAACGTCTCGCTGCCCACCCCGAGGTGGCCGCCCGGGTGAGCGAGGTGTTCGCCGCCCCGCCGCCCGCGAGTCCCGAGGACCCCGACCTGATGCTCTACGCGGGTGGCTTCTTCTCGCCGGCGGATCGCCAGCAGATGCAGCGCGTGCGTGACAGCGACCCCTGGGACCTGGTGGGGGCGCGTTTCGCCTTCCAGGACCCGCGCCTGGAGGAGATGCTGTTCCGCTTCCGGGCGCGCAGCTATCCCGAAACCCTGGAGGGCGAGGAGCTGGCCCAATGGGAGGCCTATCGCTGGGCGCGCATGAACGACTCGTCGGTGGCCGGTCTCACCCTCAAGGGGTTTGCCCGGGAGATCGAGCGGCTCAATCAGGTGGCGCTGAGCGACCGCGACCGCCAGGTGCTCGAGGAGCTGGTGATGCACGTGGAGGCGATCATGCCGCCCCAGGCCTTCGACTGATCCTTTTTTGATGCCCGTAATGACAGCGCCCGGCCATCTTGGCCGGGCGGTGCGTTCACACCTTGCGACTTACGCATTACCCCTTATTCGTCGACCTCCGGCAGTGGCTCCAGATGCTGGGCCAGCGCCAGCACGTCGTCGGGCTCGTTGCCCGGGTCGAAGGCGACCCGGGCCACTGCCGTCTCGCGCAGGTTGGGCCACAGCTCGCGCAGTTCATCGGCGTCAACCGACAGCGCCTGCTCGGCGAGCCGCTCGCGGCGGTCAAACTCGGTGTCGCCGAAGGACATGGCCTGCCATAGCCGCCCGGTGCGCCCGGCGAGGCTGGTGTCGCGCTGGATCAGGCTGTCGTGCACTGCCTGGCGATAGGGGGCCAGGGTTTCGTCGTCCAGCGCGGCCAACGTAGTTTCGAAGTCGTCGAGGAAGGCATCGATGCGGGCATCGATCGCCGCGCTATCGGTTTCCGGCGACTGCACCAGCAGCGCCAGCCCCGGGGCGTCCAGCATCGGGGAGTAGCCGGCGTTAACCACGTATCCGAGCTGCTCCTCGGTGCGCAGTCGCTGGTAGAAGGGGGTGTCGATCAGCTGGCCGAGGACCGCCAGGCGGGCCTGGCTAGCCAGTGAACGGTCGGGGCCCTGGAGGTAGCGCAGCACCACCGACTCCTCGCGGCTGGTATGGGGCGTCAGGGTGGGCAGATCGGTGTCGGCCCGCAGCGGCGTAAGGTCTGGAATGGCGGACGCTTCAAGGGTCGGGGCAAGTGCCTCGGCGACCTGGCGGCCCAGGGCCTCGGCCTCGTTGGCCGTCAGGTTGCCCACGGCCATGGCCTCCAGGCGCAGCTCGGCCAGCAAGGCGTCGCGATAGTCGCGCAGGTCATCCGCGGTGAGCTCCCGGCTCGCCTCCAGCAGGGTGGCGCTGGGCCACTGGGGGCGCACCAGGGCCTCGGCCAAGGTCCGGCCGGCCTGACGGTGCAGCGCCGCCTGGGGCGCGTTGCGCCACTCCCGCTGCAGGCGATAGCGCACACGCGCGACGCTAGCTTCGTCCATATCGCCGACCTGCAACTGCTCCAGCACCCGCTCAATCATCCGCTCCTGACGGTCGCGCCAGCCAGAGAAGGAGAGGGTGATGCCGCGGGCGTGGGCATAGGCCTCGAAGTGCTGGCCGGCCAGGCGCGCCGGATAGAAGGCCTCGTTGAGACTGTCATCCAGCCAGCCGGCGAGCAGCCTGGCCAGGGCGGCATCCCGGGCGGAGCTGGCAGCGTCCGGGTGTTGCAGGCTGAATCGCCACTCCACTTTGGGAGTGTTGAAGGTAGCATCCGCCATATGCCAGAGATCGAAGGCGGGCGCTTCCACCAGACGCTGCGGGCGTTCGTCCTGGACGTCACGCAGTGCCAGGTCCTCGGCGATGAAGGGGTTGGGGTCGGGCAGGGCCAAGCCGGACAGCGCTGCGGCCGCGCCGCTCTCGTCCTGGCGCTTGTCTTCAGCCCTGTCTTCCACCCAGGGGGCATGGAACCAGGGAGAGGTTTCCTCGCCCTCCACGTCGGGCGCGCTGTAGAGACGGATCAGGTTGTCGGGGGTGAGGGCGGCGAGGTAGACCTCGCTGCGCTCCGGCGCGAAACCGTCCATGCGGTAGGCGGCATACTGCACATCCTCTACCGGGAAGCGCGACAGGTTCATGGACAGTCGCATGGCCTCCTGACGAGGCGCGCCGTGCTGCTGGAAGCGGAACTGCTGCTCGGCGAGCCTCGCCTTCTCGTCGTAGCGCCATGCCTCGAGTCCGCCCGCGCGGAGCTGTTCGATAGCGGCGAAGAGGGTTGCCTCGATGGCGTCGCGAGCCTCGGCGCCGGCCGGGGTCAGGCTGATAGTGACGCTGAACAGGGCGTGGTGGCCGTCACCTCGGGAGACCCCAGCGGAGAGACCATCGGCCCAGCCGGCCTCGCGCAGCACCGCGAGAAGGCTGCCTTCGCCTTCGTGGCCCAGCAGGTGGGCGATGAGGTCGGCGGGCTTGTGGCGATACTCGGCGAGGGGGTCGGGGATCGGGAACAGCAGACGCAGCTGGCGGCTGTCGCGCACCGATTGCAGCGCGACTCGCTGGGGGAGAGTGTCATCGAGCGTCAGCGGTTCGGTGATCCGGGGAGCGGACAGCCCGCGATCGGCGATGACGGCGAAGCGTTGGGCGACCAGGGTCTCGAGTTCATCCAGCGGCTGCGGTGCCACCAGCGTCAGGTGCATGACGTTGGCATCGTAGTAGCGCTGGTAGAAGGCGATCACCCGCTCGCGCAGGCTGGGCTCGCCTTCGGGACGGTCGGCGAGGGTTTCGCGGCTGCCCACCGAGAAGCTGGTGGTGGGATTCTCCGGGTTGAGCAGGGCGTTGAGCACGTCATTCTCTCGGCGGCCGTCGTCGCGGATGCGCGCCATGTATTCCGAGTGCACGATGTTGCGCTCGCTCTCCAGCCGATCCGCGTTGAACAGCGGCGAGATAAAGAACTGGCTGAAGCGATCCAGAGCGCCTTCCAGGGCGTCGGGGTCGATGTCGAAGAAATAGTTGGTGTCCTGGGGGGCGGTGAAGGCGTTGTGGCTGCCCCCACGGCGCGTGATATAGCCCTGGTAGGCATCGGCCTCCGGGAAGGGCTCGGTGCCCAGGAACAGCATGTGCTCCAGGAAGTGAGCCAGGCCGGCGAGGTCCTCCGGGTCCTGGGCGCTGCCCACCGAAACGTTCATGGAGGCGGCGGCCTTGTCGGCATCGGGGTCGCTGACCAGCAGGGCGGTGAGGCCGTTCTCCAGGGTCAGTACCCGGTAGTCGCGGCTGTCGTGGGGGCTGACCAGCGGCGCAGCCACTTCGGCGATGGCGTCCGCCTCCGGGTGGCGCTCGGCCATGGCGGGGCCGCTGATCAGCAAGGCCGCGGCGGCAGCCAGGCTGCAGCATCGAGCAGTCGGGGTAAGGGACATCGTCTCTCCTGTGGATCTGGGCATCTTGGCTCGGCGTGTCGTGACGGGATGCATCGCAACGGCGTCAGGCGGGCTGGCGCAGCATGGGTCCGACCGGATGAGCGCAGGCGGCGTCCTGGTGCGCGGGATTGTTCACACGTCTTGATACCGGGAAAGCGCCCAACAGTTCCAACGGGGCGGAAATGAGTCGGGCGCGCACCTGCTCCAGCGGCGTCTCGGGATCGAGCCAGCGCTGCGCCTGGGTGGGGTCGATCACCGCGGGGAGACGGTCGGTGAGCGGCGCCAGCAGGCGATTGGTCGGTACGGTAATCAGCGCCAGGGAGTCGGTATGCTCTGCCAGGCTGGTATGAAAGCGGCACCACAGCCCCGCCAGCAGAAGCGGTCCGCGGTCGGCCCGGGTGATCAGGAAGGGCTGCTTGAAGCGAGGCTGGGGCTTCCAGGCATAGACGCCGCTGGCCGGCACCAGGCAGCGCCTCACCTGAAAGGCCTCGCGAAACATCGGGCGTGACTCCAGCGATTCGGCTCGGGCGCAGTGGGGCGCATGGTCGAGCACTTCCAGCCAGGGTGGGGTGAGCCCCCAGAACAATCGGCCCAGGCGCAGTCGGCCAGCTTCCAGGCGAATAGCCGAGAGCATGCGGCGCGGGGCCAGGTTGGGGCTGGTCACCAGGGGGGCGTCGACGGTCAGTGCCGGCAGCAGGCGCGCAAGGTCAAGGGGGGCGATATGCAGTCGTCCGGCCATGGGCGCTCCGCAGGGGATAGGCCGTTCAGGGTACCCAAGAGGAGGGGGTGAGGAAAGGGCAGAGCGTGTGCTGTGGCAGTAGACAGCAAGGGAAAAGCGACACGGGCACATGCGGGTATCGAAAACAGTGTTCGAAATGCGCTATCCTTGGTGGCCGGGACAGTGCGATTTCGCGCCGGTCCCGTTTATGCAACCGCCCGTTCGAGGCTCGCGAGGAAAAGATGGCCCGTCCTAGACAGCATGCACCCGAGGCGCTCCATGCTCAGGTCATGGCGGCTTGCGATGCCTGGCTGCAGGAGAACCCGGTGCATACCCTCTCCCTGCGCGCCTTGGCCCGTGAGGTGGGGTGTGCTCCCAGCACCTTGCTCAAGCTCTATGGCAGCTTCAACAACCTGTTGCAGCACGTCAACATCGAGACCCTGGCACATCTGCGCGAAGTGATCGAACCGTTGACCAGCGAGGCCACTCCGAAGCAGCGTCTCAGCGCCCTGGCACGGGCCTACTGGCAATTTGCCCAGCGTGATGCCTACCGCTGGCAGTTGCTGTTTGACTATCCCCTGGCCCAGGAGGGCGAGCTGGATCAGCGCCAGAGCGATATGATCGAGGGCCTTTTCCTGCGCGTTGAGGCGACCCTGAAGGAGTATCAGCCGGCGCTGGATGATCTGGAGGCCCGGCGTCTTGCACGCACCCTGTGGGGCAGCGTCCACGGCCTGGTGCTGCTTGGACTCAACGAGCGACTGGGCTACTGGCAGGGCCAGCAACTTGAGGTCGGCGAACTGCTCGACCAGCTGCTCTGCACCATTCTGGCGGGACTCGAGGTGAGGCCCGCCACGACGTGATCGCATCGCTGTGGGGAGTGCTGGCCTGGGCAGGGCTCGCCGGCCTGGGTCTGGCGCTGGCCTGGTGGGTGGCGAGCCGCCCGCGATTGGTGGTGCGCTACCTGATCTACCTGGCCGTGCGTCTCATTTACCGGCTTCGTCTGCGCGGCGCAGACCAAATCCCGGCCCATGGCGCGGCGCTGGTGGTCTGCAACCACGTCAGCTTCATGGATGCCCTGGTCATCGGCGGCGCCAGCCGCCGCCCGCTGCGCTTCCTGATGGACAAGCCGATCTATGACTCGCCCTGGCTCAACTGGCTGTTCCGCCTGGTGGGGGCGATCCCCGTGGAGTCGGAGCGTCATGACCCGGGCAACGTACGCCGTGCTCTTCTCGAGGTGAGCCGCGCCCTGCGCGAGGGCGAAGTGGTGATGCTCTTCCCTGAAGGGCGCCTGACGCCTGATGGCGAGATACATCACTTCCGGCGCGGCCTGGAGCTGATCCTGGCGCGCGATCCGGTGCCGGTGATTCCGGCGGGCCTCTCCGGCCTGTGGGGCTCCTGGACCTCTCACTGCCATGCCCCGGCCCTGAGCGGCCGGCCGCGGCGCTTCCGCGCCCGAGTGGCGCTGCACTTCGGCGAGCAACTTTCTCCGGAACGAGCAGGTCGGGCGGTGCTGGAGTGGCGGGTAAGGGAACTCAAGATCGAGGCCGACGGCTGGGCTGAACCGGCGGTGGTAGAGGCACTGGAGCGCCACTGATCCCGGGTCGTCCTCAGCGGCGGCGCGGGGCCTGCCAGCAGCGTGCGGCGGTCACCAGGTTGTCGCGCACCTCGAGGATCTCCATGCGCACGTTGCCCACCTGAAGGCAGGCGGGGCCGTCGGGAAAGGCTTCCAGGTGCTCGAGGATCAATCCGTTGAGGGTCTTGGGGCCGTCGGTGGGCAGCTGCCAGCCGAGAGTCTTGTTGATGTCGCGGATGGTGGCAGTGCCCTCGATGAGCTGACTGCCGTCCTCCTGGCGATGGATATCCTGCTCCATGCCCGCCACGTCGGTGGTGAATTCGCCGACGATCTCCTCGAGGATGTCCTCCAGGGTCACAAGCCCTTCCACGTCACCGTATTCGTCCACCACGATGCCGATGCGCCGCTTCTGCTTCTGAAAATTGAGCAGCTGGGTGTGGAGCTGCGTGGACTCGGGAATGAAGTAGGGTTCTCGGGCCTCCTGGACGATGGCCGCCTTGGTGACCTCGCCGCGGGAGAGGAAGCGTGCCGCATTGCGCAGATGCAGCATGCCGATGATGTTGTTGATATCGCCCTTGTAGATCGGTAGTCGGGTGTGCTGGCTGGTGCGAATCTGGGTCAGGATCTCTTCCAGATCGTCATCCAGGTCGATACCCATGACCTCATGGCGCGGCACCATGATGTCGTTCACGGTGACATTCTCGAGGTCGAGGATCGACAGCAGCATGGCCTGGTGGCGCTGGGGAATCAGGGTGCCCGCTTCGTGCACCACGGTGCGCAGCTCGTCGCGGGTCAGGTTGTCGGCGCCACCGTCGATGCTCTTCACGCCCATCAGGCGCAGCAGGCCGTTGGAGATGGCATTGACCAGCCATACCAGCGGGTAGAGCAGCTTGAGCAGTGGTTCCAGCACACGGGACGCAGGGAAGGCAATGCGCTCGGGCTTCACCGCCGCATAGGTCTTGGGGGTGACCTCGGCGAAGATCAGCACGGTGATGGTCAACAGCGCCGTGGACACCGCAGGACCGGTGACTTCGCCGAAGAAGTGGATGGCGATGATGGTGGCGATGGAGGCCGCGAGGTTGTTGACGAAGTTGTTGCCGATCAGGATCACGCCGATCAGACGGTCTGGCCTGGCCAGTAGCCGCGCTACGCGCTGGGCTCGAGGTTCGCCGCTGTTGGCCTGATGGCTCAGCCGGTAGCGGTTGATCGACATCATGCCCGTCTCGGAACTGGAGAAGAAGGCGGAGAGGCAGATGAGCAGGAACAGCAGGCCGAACAGCAATCCCAGCGGGAAGTCGTCGCTCAAGTCGAAGAGTCCTCGGTGGCGTATCAGGCACGATTTGACGGGAGGGGAGCGCCCGCTGTCAAGGCGCCGGGCGCGGCCTCAGCCGCGACCCAGAAGGACTTCAAGCACGAACTTGCTGCCGAAATAGGCGACCAGAAGCACGCCGCAGCCGCCCAGGGTCCAGCGCACCGCTCGCATGCCCCGCCAGCCCAGCCGGTGGTGGCTGAACAGCAGCACCGAGAAGATCACCCAGGCCGCCAGAGAGAGAATGGTCTTGTGGGCCAGATGCTGGGCGAACATGCTGTCGAGGAACAGAAAGCCGCTGAGGATCGACAGGGTCAGCAGTCCCATGCCGACCCATATCAGCTCGAAGAGCACTCGTTCCATGGTGGTGAGCGGCGGCAGCGCCTGGACCAGCCCGCGGATATGGTGCTGGCGCAGTGCGCGGTTCTGCAGGCCCAGTAGCACCGCCTGAACGGCGGCAATGGCCAGCACGGCGAAGGCCAGCAGCGAGCTGAGGGCGTGCAGGGCGATGCCCGGGGTCAGACCCTCGACGCGTTCGGGGCTTGGGAGTCCCGCCGCCAGCAGCAGTGCCAGGCCGGCCAGCGGCAGAATGCCCACGGCGGCGTTGAGTATCGGCTTGAACAGGCTGGTCAGCAGCAGCACCGCGACCACGCCGGCGCTGATCAGGATCATGCTGGTGGAGAGGCCGGGCAGCACCGGTTCGCCGTGACCGAACAGGCTGATTGCCAGCGGTAGATGGCAGAGTAACCCCAACAGGGTCATGCCGCGCACCAGCAGCGGCTGCGGTGAGGCCCTGTGGAGCAGCACCAGGCCCTGCCAGGAGGCGGCGGCCAGATAGAGAAGGAAGGCCAGGATGGCCAGGGAGAGCGCCTGCATCGATTGCGTTCCGTGCGCCTGTTGAGTGAATGACGTGAAAGTTAATGGCGTAGAACTACTATACCCAATCCCCCGGGCAGCGCACAGCGTGGCAGATGCGTCACCCTGCCACTGTGGACGGCATCGCTGCCAGGAGCCGGTCGGCGGAGCGCATGGAGACTGGCGCCCACAGCGCGTATAATCGTTACCACTTTCGGGCCGTCACTTCTGGAGAGGCCAATGTTTCAGAATCTCAGCGAGCGTCTTTCGCAGACGCTCAAGTCGATCAAGGGTCAGGCGCGCCTGACCGAAGAGAATATCAAGGAAACGCTGCGTGAGGTTCGCCGGGCGCTGCTCGAGGCCGATGTCGCCCTGCCAGTGGTCAAGGACTTCATCGAGCGAGTGCGTGAGCGGGCAGTGGGGCAGGAGGTCTCCAAGAGCCTCTCGCCGGGCCAGCAGTTCGTCAAGATCGTCCAGCAGGAGCTTGAGGCGACCATGGGCGAGGCCAACGAGGGACTGACCCTCAAGGGCTCCCCAGCGGTGGTGCTGATGGCCGGCCTTCAGGGTGCTGGCAAGACCACCTCCGTGGCCAAGCTGGCGCTCTATCTCAAACAGCGCGAGAAGAAGAAGGTGCTGGTGGTCTCTGCCGACGTCTATCGTCCGGCGGCCATCGACCAGCTCGAGACCCTGGCCGCCGAGGTGGGCGTCGATTTCTTTCCGTCGCGCGCCGATCAGAAGCCTGTCGATATCGCCGAAGCGGCGATCAAGCATGCCAAGATCCAGTTCCACGACGTGTTGCTGGTCGATACCGCCGGTCGACTGGCCATCGACGAGGCGATGATGGCCGAGATCAAGGCGCTGCATCAGGCCGTCTCGCCCCAGGAGACGCTGTTCGTCGTCGATGCCATGACCGGCCAGGATGCGGCGAACACCGCCAAGGCCTTCCATGAGGCGTTGCCGTTGACCGGCGTTATCCTCACCAAGGCTGATGGCGACGCCCGTGGCGGCGCGGCGCTGTCGGTGCGCCATGTCACCGGCAAGCCAATCAAGTTCATGGGCATGGGTGAGAAGGTCGACGCCCTGGAGCCCTTTCATCCCGATCGCGTCGCCTCCCGGATCCTCGGCATGGGCGACATGCTGTCGCTGATCGAGGAGGCTGAGCGCACCGTCGATAAGCGCAAGGCGGAGCAGCTGGCCAGGAAGGTCAAGAAGGGCCAGGGCTTCGACCTCGAGGACTTCCGCGATCAGCTCCAGCAGCTCAAGAAGATGGGCGGCATGGGCGGTCTGCTGGGCAAGCTGCCCGGCATGGGGCAGATGGCCGAGATGGCTCAAGGGCCAGGCCCCGAGAAGGAGTTGGGCAAGCTCGAGGCCTTGATCAATTCCATGACCCCTCACGAGCGCCGACGCCCGGAGATCATCAATGGCTCACGCAAGCGGCGCATCGCCACCGGTGCCGGCCTGCAGGTGCCGGACCTCAATCGTCTGCTCAAGCAGCACAAGCAGATGCAGAAGATGATGAAGAAGGCCGGCAAGAAGGGGGGCATGCAGAACATGATGCGCGGCATGTCCGGCATGATGGGCGGCGGGGGCCCTGGTGGCCCCGGCGGCATGGGGGGAATGGGTGGCCCCGGTGGGTTGCCCAGGCGCTGAGCCCGAAAAAGGTTCCCAATCGAGGCTGTATTCCGTAGAATACCGCCTCTTCACTGGCAGGTCCGCGAACGTCGCGGTCATTGTCGTGACCGAATCCAACACAACCGAAGGACTGAATAGGCCATGGTTACCATTCGTCTGGCTCGTGGTGGCGCCAAGAAGCGTCCCTTCTACCACCTGACCGTTACCGATTCCCGCAATTCCCGCGACGGCCGCTTTATCGAGCGCCTGGGCTTCTTCAATCCGATCGCTCGCGGTCAGGAAGAGCGCCTGCGAGTTGATCTCGAGCGCATTGCTCACTGGCAGGGCCAGGGCGCGATGCTCTCCGAGCGCGTTGCCGAGCTGGTCAAGGAAGCTCGCAAGCAGGCGTGAGCCTGACGTGTTGCCTTCCTGCAAAGTGCAAGAAGACGTTCGAGAGACGTTCGAGCAAGAACACCGAGGTCGTCGATGAGCGAACACGCCAATGCGAAGCCCGCTGACGATCACGTGGTGCTGGGTAAGTTGACCAGCCCCTTTGGCGTCAAGGGCTGGCTCAAGGTGTATTCCTACACCAGTCCCATGGAGGGCATCCTCGATTACCCCGAGTGGGTGCTGAGGTCTGGCGAAAGTCTGGAGCGCCGACGTCTGCTGCAAGGGCGTCGTCACGGCAAGGGGCTGGTAGCGCAGTTCGAGGGGTGTGATACCCGCGAAGACGCCGAGGCGCTAGCCGGTGCCGAGATTCTGCTGGCCAAGGCAGAGCTGCCCGAGCTCGACGCCGGAGAGCTCTACTGGCACCAGCTGGAAGGCCTGCGGGTGGTGACCCGCAACGGGGTCGTGCTGGGGCGCATTGACCATCTGTTCGAAACCGGCGCCAACGATGTCATGGTCGTGAAAGGGGTGCTGGACCCCGAGGCCATCGACGCCGCAGAGCGGCTGCTGCCTTATCTGCCCGAGAAGGTGATTCTCGACGTGGATCTCGAGGGCGGTATCATGACCGTCGAGTGGGATCCCGAATTCTGATGGTCGAGGACTCGGATGAGCAAGCGGCGATGTGGATCGGTGTCGTCTCGCTGTTTCCCGAGATGTTCGAGGCGATTACCCGTCACGGCGTGACAGGGCGAGCGGTAGAGAGGCGGCGGATCGCGCTGGAGTTCTGGAACCCTCGCGACTATGCCGTCGACCGGCATCGCACCGTGGACGACCGCCCCTACGGCGGCGGCCCAGGCATGTTGATGAAGGTCGAAACCCTGCGTGCGGCGATACATGCCGCCCGTGATCGAGCCGAGCAGGTCACCGGTCAGCGTCCCAGGGTGGTCTACCTGTCGCCCCAAGGGCGGCGGCTCGACCAGGCCGGCGTGCAGGAGTTGGCAGCAGGCCCCCCTCTGGTGGTGGTGGCCGGACGCTACGAAGGCATTGATGAACGCCTGGTGGAAGCGGATATCGATGAAGAGTGGTCGATCGGTGACTATGTGCTGAGCGGCGGCGAGCTGCCGGCCATGGTGTTGATCGACGCCGCGGCAAGACTGATACCCGGGGTGCTGGGGCATCAGGATTCCGCGGTCGAGGACTCGTTCAACGACGGGCTGTTGGACTGTCCGCACTACACTCGTCCGGAGGAGATCGACGGACGGTGTGTGCCGGAGGTCCTGCTCAGCGGCAACCACGGCGCTATCCGGCGCTGGCGACTCAAGCAGTCCCTGGGGCGCACCTGGTTGCGCCGCCCCGACCTGCTAGAGGGCAGGGTGCTGAGCAAGGAACAGCGGCAGCTGTTGGCCGAGTTCATCGAAGAACACGCCCTGCCTACCCGCGGGTCAGGGCGGCGGTGCAGGACGCAAGACGCTGAGGGTTGATCCTTTGGGCAACTTCTGTCGCGGACCTGCGTCACCCATTATCTCCCGCGCTCTCGAGCTCACTCGGGCGCCGGGATCACGATTCATCGGCAATCCAAGCCGACGGATGAATCAGATTATCAAGGAGTCAGTTGTCATGAGCAGCAAGAGCAAAGTGATCCAGGCGCTCGAAACCGAGCAGATGGGCAAGGAAATCCCGCCCTTCGCCCCCGGCGATACCGTTATCGTTCAGGTCAAGGTCAAGGAGGGGACTCGCGAGCGTCTCCAGGCCTTCGAAGGCGTGGTGATCGGCAAGCGCAACCGCGGTCTCAACTCCGCCTTCACCGTGCGCAAGATCTCCCACGGCGTTGGCGTCGAGCGTACCTTCCAGACCTACAGCCCGCTGGTCGACTCCATCAGCGTCAAGCGCCGCGGCGACGTGCGCCAGGCCAAGCTGTACTACCTGCGCGAGCGTAGCGGCCGGTCTGCCCGCATCAAGGAAAAGCTGGCCTGAGGCTTCGCCTCAGCCGTCGGCGGGCCGGGCGATGCCCGGCCCTTCGAGACCCCGTCACCGCCATCGCGGGGCGGGGTCTCATGCCATCTGGGCCAGGTACTCCGGCAGGCCTTCCTGACAGCTCATGTGACTCGCCATGAATACGCTCGATGACAGCGCTCGCATTGATGCCTTCCTCGACGCCCTTTGGCTCGAGCAGGGCGTCAGTGATCACACCCTGTCGGCCTATCGGCGCGATCTCTCTGCCTGGGTGAGGCGTCTGGCCGAGTGCGACGAGACGCTGCTGGCGTCCTCCCCAACGGTCCTGCCGGCCTGGCTCGACGAGCGTCGCGCGGCGGGCTATCGACTCACCAGCAATGCACGGCTGCTCTCGAGCCTGCGGCGCTTCTACCGCTGGGCCCTGGAGTCTGGGCTCGTCGAGCGCGATCCGCTGTCCGAGGTGCGGCTGCCTCGGGTGCGGCCGGCCCTGCCGGATACCCTGGAGGAGGCCGAGGTAGAACGACTGATCGCCGCTCCTGATGTCGCCACCGATCTGGGCCTGCGTGATCGGGCAATGTTGGAAGTGCTCTACGGGGCAGGACTTCGGGTCTCCGAGTTGGTGGGTCTGACCACCGATGCGGTCAACCTGCGCCAGGGCGTGGTGCGAGTCCGCGGCAAGGGCGACAAGGATCGCCTGGTGCCGCTGGGTGAAGAGGCGATAGAGTGGCTGTCACGTTACCTGCGTGGGTCACGGGGCGGCCTGATGCGCGACGCCACCCGGCCAGCGCTCTTTCCGGGACGGCATGACAGGTCCATGACGCGCCAGGCTTTCTGGTACCGTATCAAGGCTCACGCGCGAACCGCGGGGATCGAGCGTCCGCTGTCGCCGCACACCCTGCGCCATGCCTTTGCTACCCATCTGTTGAATCATGGGGCCAACCTGCGTGTCGTACAGCTGCTGTTGGGTCACAGCGACCTCTCGACGACGCAGATCTATACCCATGTGGCACAGGCGCGCCTTGAGCGCCTGCACGCCGACCACCATCCCAGAGGCTGAATGGAATAATGAACATCACTTACCGGACCCTGCTCGGCGGCCTCTTGGCCACCACTCTTGCCGTTCCGTTGCTGGCACAGGCCGATTCGTCTGAACGACTGGCCGAGCGGCTGGCCGTCAATGGTCAGCCGATGCCGGTGCAAAGCGTCAGCGAGACACCCGTGAAGGGCTTGTTCTCGGTGCGCCTGGAGACAGGCGAGCGCTTCTACAGTGACGCGGAGGGGCGCCACTTTCTGGTCGGCGACCTCTACGAGAACGGCGACCAGGGGCTGGTCAACCTGACCGAGCAGGGGCGCAACGGCGAGCGCGCTGCGCGCCTCGCTGAAGTGCCTGACGCCGAACGCGTTATCTTCCGCGGCGCCAGTGAGCGTCTCGCCACGGTGGTGGTCTTCACCGACACCACCTGCCCTTACTGCCGCCAGTTCCACGAAGAGGTGCCACGGCTCAACGAGATGGGCATCGAGGTGCACTACCTGGCGTTTCCGCGCACCGGCATGAACGCTCAGGGCGCCCATACCATGCAGCAGATCTGGTGCGACGCCAACCCGAGTGAGGCGATGAGCGCCGCCAAGCGCCAGGAGCCGCTTGCTGGGACCGCCGACTGCGACAATCCGGTCGAGGCACAGTATCATCTGGGCCTGGAACTCGGCGTCCAGGGCACCCCGGCCATCGTGATGCCGGATGGGCGCCTGGTGCCTGGCTATGTGCCGGCGGAGCGCCTGGCTGCCATGCTTGGCATCGAAGGCTGAGCCTTGGCGAGCCATAGACGATAGACCCCACGCCTGAACATAAAGAAACAGACGAGCAGGAGCGAAACATTGAAACCGGTGAGAGTAGGAATCTGTGGGCTGGGTACCGTCGGCGGCGGTACCTTCAACGTGCTGACACGCAACGCCGACGACATTGCCAGGCGTGCAGGCCGCCCGATCGTCATCGAGCAGGTGGCCTACCGCACGCCCAACCCCGGGTGCGATCTCACCGGCATTCAGACCACCGCCGATGTCTTTGAGGTGGCCACCAATCCGGATATCGATGTGCTGGTGGAACTGATCGGCGGCTATGACGTGGCCCGGGAGCTGGTGCTCACCGCGATCCAGAACGGCAAGCACGTGGTAACGGCCAACAAGGCACTGATTGCGGTGCATGGCAACGAGATCTTCGCGGCGGCCCATGAAGCGGGTGTGATCGTGGCCTTCGAGGCGGCGGTGGCCGGTGGCATCCCGGTGATCAAGTCGCTGCGCGAGGGCCTGGGTGCCAACCGCATCGAGTGGGTGGCGGGTATCATCAATGGTACCGGCAACTACATCCTCACCCATATGCGCGACGAGGGGAGAGCCTTCGAGGATGTGCTGGCCGAGGCGCAGGCGCTGGGCTATGCAGAGGCCGATCCGACCTTCGACGTCGAGGGCATCGACGCCGCTCACAAGCTGACCATCCTCGCCTCCATTGCCTACGGTGTGCCGCTGCAGTTCGAGAAGGCCTTCACCGAGGGCATCTCTCGGGTGACCGCCGAGGATGTGGAGCAGGCCGACAACCTGGGCTACGTGATCAAGCACCTGGGCATCTCCAAGCGTACCGACCATGGCCTGGAGCTGCGCGTGCACCCCACGCTGATCCCCAAGGAGCGGCTGCTGGCCAATGTGCACGGCGTCAAGAATGCCATTGCCATCATGGGTGACGCGGTCGGGCCGACGCTCTACTACGGCGCCGGTGCCGGCGCCGAACCCACCGCCTCGTCGGTGGTGGCCGACATTCTCGATGTGGCCCGGGACATCTCCACCGATCACCACTATCGGGTACCCTACCTGGCCTTCAGCGGCATCAGCGAGGATGTCAGCCAACTGCCGATCATGCCCATGGAGGAGATCATCTCCGCCTACTACCTGCGGCTGCTGGCGGTGGACCGCCCCGGCGTGCTGGCACGGGTGGCCACCATCCTCGCCGAACAGGGCATCTCCATCGAGGCGCTGATCCAGAAGGAGGCGACCGAGGGTGAGCTGGTGCCGATCATCCTGATGACCCATCGCACGGTCGAGAAGCAGATGAACGAGGCGATCCGCCAGATTGAGGCCATGGCCGATATCGCCGGTGCGGTGATGCGAATCCGCGTCGAATCCCTGGATGAGCAGGAATAAATCATGCGCTATATCAGCACCCGCGGGCAGGCGCCCGCGCTCTCCTTCGAGGAGGTCGTGCTCACCGGCATGGCCAGCGATGGCGGTCTCTATGTTCCGGAAACCGTGCCGCAGCTGTCCGCCGAGGACCTGGCCGCCATGGCCGGCCTCTCCTATGCCGAGATTGCCTTCCGGGTGATGCAGCCCTTCGTCAATGGCGAGATCGACGATGACACCTTCCGCCGACTGGTGACGGAGGCCTATGCGACCTTCAGCCACGACGCCGTGGTGCCGCTCAACCAGCTCGACGCCAATCACTTTCTGCTTGAGCTGTTCCACGGCCCTACCCTGGCCTTCAAGGACGTGGCGCTGCAGCTGCTCGGCCGCCTCCTCGATCACTTCCTGAGGAAGCGCGGCGAGCGCGCGGTGATCATGGGCGCCACCTCCGGCGATACCGGCTCAGCGGCCATCGAAGGCTGTCGCCACTGCGACAATCTGGACATCTTCATCCTCCACCCCTATCAGCGGGTCTCGGAGGTGCAGCGTCGTCAGATGACCTCGGTGCTGGCCGACAATGTGTTCAACGTTGCCATCGAGGGCAACTTCGATGACGCTCAGGCCATGGTCAAGGCAAGCTTCGCCGACCAGTCGTTCCTGAACGGCACCCGGCTGGTGGCGGTGAACTCGATCAACTGGGCGCGCATCATGGCCCAGATTGTCTACTACGTGGCGTCCGCCGTGGCGCTGGGTTCGCCGCACCGCAAGGTGAGTTTCTGCGTGCCTTCGGCCAACTTCGGCAACGTCTTTGCCGGCTATATGGCCTATCGCATGGGCCTGCCGGTGGAACGCTTCGTGATCGCCACCAACGCCAACGACATCCTGCATCGCACCCTGACGGCCAACGATTTCTCCAAGCAGGAACTCAAGACGACCCTGGCCCCCTCCATGGATATCGTGGTGTCTTCCAACTTCGAGCGTCTGCTGTTCGAGGCTTACGGCCGCGATGGCACCGCCGTGGCCGCGCTGCTCGAGCGCTTTCAGGATGAACCTGCCGCTCTGGCGGATGCGCCCCTGGCTCAGCTGCGTGAGCTGTTCGCCAGCCATCGCGTGGACGACCCCACCCTGCTCGAGGTGATCCGCGAGGCGCACCACCGCACCCATGAGATTCTCGACCCGCACACCGCCACCGGCTACCGTGCCGCCGAGCGCGAGCGGGGCGATGTGAGCGTACCGATGATCACCCTGGCCACCGCCCACCCGGCCAAGTTCGCCGAGGCGGTGGTCAAGGCGGGCTTTCCGGGCGTGCCGCTGCCGCCGCACATGGACGACCTGCTGGAGCGCGAGGAGCGCTATACGGTGCTGCCCGCCGAGCTGACCGCGGTGCAGCAGTTCGTGGCCGAGAACCGGCGCTAGTGGAGGGCGGTTTGAACGCCGTCATCGATCCCATCGATCTGAGCGAGCGCCTGACGCCGCGGATTCTGCCGCGGCCCCAGGACGCGGCGCTCTATGCCCGGGCCCAGCGCGAGGGACTCTCCGAGCTCCAGGCGCGGGTGTTGGCCGGGCGCCTTGCCGGCTATCAGGGAGAGTTGGCGCCGCTGGTGTCCCCCAGCCTGCGCCACCTGGCCCATCCCGAGCGGTTGGCCGACGGCCACCGCGCGGCCGAGCGCATCGCCCAGGCGGTGGTCGACGGCGAACATATCGGCATCCTCACCGACTACGATGTGGACGGCATCACCTCCCACGTGGTGATTCGGCGCACCCTGGTCGAGCTCTTCGGGGTGCCCGAGGCGCGCCTGCACAGCCTGATTGGCCACCGCATCCATGATGGCTATGGCATCAGCCTGCCGCTGGTGGAGCGTGCCCTGGCGCTCTCGCCGCGCCCCAGCCTGGTGATCACCGCCGACTGCGGAAGCTCCGACGAGCCACGCATCGCCCGCCTGGTTGCCCAGGGCATCGATGTGGTAGTCAGTGACCATCATGCCTTGCCGGTGGAGGGGCCGCCGCCCTCGGCCCACGCCGTGGTCAATCCGACCCGAGACGATTGCGACTACCCCGACCCCACCATCGCCGGCTGCATGGTGGCTTGGCTGGTCATGTCGCTGTCGCGTGGCGTGCTGATCGAGTGGGGTGTGTTGCCTCAGACCACCCCCAAGCTCTCGCCCTGGCTCTCCTACGTGGCGCTGGGCACGGTGGCGGACTGCGTCTCGCTGGGGGGAAGCCCCACCAACCGTGCGGTGGTGACTCACGGCCTGGCGCTGATCAATCGCATGGAGGCCGCCTGTTGGCGGGCCATGGCCGAGCGCCTGGGCGCCGACAGCGTACCCTTCGACGCCGAGACCCTGGGCTTCCAGATGGGGCCACGCATCAATGCCCGTTCGCGCCTCGATGACCCCTATGCGGCCCTGCACTTTATGCTCGCTGACCAGGATCATGTGGCACAGCGCTATCTGGATGTGCTGGATCAGGACAATCAGTCCCGCAAGGCCATCGAGGCCGATATGGTGGAAGAGGCCAGGGTCCTGGCGCTGCCGGCGCTCTCCGCGGACGAGCGGGCCGTGGTGATCTTTCTCGAAAGCGGTCACCCTGGCGTGCAGGGCATCGTCGCCTCTCGCCTGGTGCAAGCCTATGGCCGCCCGGCACTGGTGCTGACCCCGGCCGCGGCCCCCGGCATGCTGACCGGCTCAGGGCGCTCCATCGAAGGGCTGCACCTGCGCGATGCTCTGCAGCGCACCTTCGCGCTGGCGCCGGAGAGCCTGCCGCGCTTTGGTGGCCATCGCGGTGCGGCCGGTGTCGGCGTGCCCGTAGAGCGACTTGCGGCCTTCAAGGCGGCCTTCCTGCAGGCGGTGGACGAACAGCTGGGCGGGGCCGCGCTCTACCCGAAGATTCTGACCGACGGCGACCTGGCCGAGCACCAACTGAGCCTGGAGACCCTGGCTGAGCTGCAGAGGCTGGGTCCCTATGGCCGTGAGTTCGAGGCGCCGCTGTTTCAGGGCGACTTTGTGGTGGAGGCCCTGCGCCCGGTGGGTGCCGACGGCACCCACCTGATGCTGGAGCTTTCCCTCGGGGTAACGAGCCACCGCGCCATCTGGTTCCGGGCCCTGACGCCTGGTGAGATGCCCGCCTTCGGCGTCGGCGATTCGTTGCGCTGCGCCTTCAAGCTCAATCGCAATCGCTGGAGAGGACGCGAGTCGCTGCAGCTGATGGTCGAATACGCCCACCCCGGATAAGGACGTCACCATGGACCCCCAGGAGCTGCCCACCGACCCCCATCGCCACTATGAAGATGTGATGGCGATGCTGATCGGTACGCTGTTCGTGGCGCTGGGCGTGACGCTCTATACCGAGGCCTTGCTGCTTACCGGTAGCACCGCTGGCCTGGCTTTCCTGCTTCAGTACGCCAGCGGCTGGCCGTTCGGCGTCTGGTTCTTCCTGATCAACCTGCCGTTCTATTGGCTGGCCATCCGTCGGATGGGGTGGTCGTTCACGCTGCGAACCTTCGCCGCCATCGGCCTGGTGTCGCTGTTCTCCGAGCTGACCGGCCGCTGGATCCATATCGATGGCGTGGCGCCGATTTACGCCTCGCTGATGGGAGGCTGCCTGATCGGCATCGGCATGCTGATCCTGTTTCGTCATCGTGCCAGCCTCGGCGGTGTCAATATCCTGGTGCTCTACCTGCAGGATCGCCACGGCTGGCGCGCCGGCTATGTTCAGCTAGGCATCGATGGCGCCATCATGCTGGTGGCGCTGGCCTTGCTGCCGATGGACAGGGTCGGGCTCTCGGTGCTGGGTGCGGTGGCGCTCAACCTGATCATCGCGCTCAATCACAAGCCCGGGCGCTATATGGGCGTCAGCTGAGCCGTGGGGGTCAGTTGAGGCTCAGGGCTGCGTCAGCATTGGGCAGGGCCATCAACCGCATCATCACCGACTCGGACCCTACCCATATTGTTGACGATCACTTTTCGGCCATCGCCGTGGCGGCCGCAGATTGTGAAGGTGCCGTTGTGGCCGCGGCTCCAGCCGGTCGACTGGTAGCGGATCGGGTAGTCACGGTTGAAGGTGATGGTCGGTCCGCCACTGGGCTCCAGTACTTTCAGCACCTCGACCCCGTCCAGGTTGCCGGCGGTGGCGTGGCCATCGAGAATAGCGATGGGCAACGTCCAGTCATGTTTCTCGCACTGATTGGCCTCGATGGTGGAGACCGGGCAGATGGCGATCACATGCCGTCGAGTCACAGCAGTGTTGCGGGCTAACGCCAGGGCCGTCTTGATGCGCATCACCTCGGCGGCCACCTCGTTGCGGGCGGTGAACTGCCGATAGCCGGGAATCGCCGTAGTGAAGAGAATCAGCAGCACAGCAATGGTCACGATCAATTCGATCAGCGTCAGGCCTTGCTGCTGGCGTGCCGGCCAGGGCGGCGTGGGGAGCTTTACCCGGCTGCCGCTTGAGTCGGTAAGGTAATGGGCGGTGTGGTGGGGCGCGATGGGGCGCATGTTGCCCTCCCGGAGTGGACTCCTGACCGTTGGGTGGTCTCTTCACACTAGCCAAGCGTCACCATCCCTCTGTCAGCCATAACGGACAAAGCTTGTGAGTGAATTCCTAGTCGTGGGTGGGGGTGTCATCGGCATGATGACGACGCTGCAACTGGCCGATGCGGGCCACTCGGTCACCCTGATCGAGCGGGGTCGTTGTGGTCAGGAGGCCTCCTGGGCGGGCGGCGGCATCGTGTCACCACTCTATCCCTGGCGCTATGGTCCAGCGGTCTCGCGGCTCTCGAGCTGGTCGGAAGGTTGCTATCCGGAACTGGCGCAGCGCCTGCGTGAAGAGGCTGGCGTCGACCCGGAGTATCGCCAGCGGGGCTTGCTCTATCTGCGCGTGGATGACGAATCCCGCGCCCTGAATTGGGCCCGGGGGCAGGGGAAACGGCTCGAGCGCGTCGATGCCGACTTTCTCTATGCTCGGGAGCCCGAGGCGTCGCCTGGTTTCAGCGAGGCGCTCTGGATGCCGGTGCTGGGCAGTATTCGCAATCCGCGGCTGGTACGATCGCTGAGGATACGGCTGGAGGCGATGCCTGCTGTGACGGTGCGCGAGGGGGTCGAGGTGACGGGGTTCAAGCTGGCCGGCGGGCGTGCGGTGGCGGTGCAGACACGCACCGGGCCGGTTGCCGGCGACCAAATGATTGTCTGCGGCGGCGCCTGGGCGGCGGGCCTGCTGAAGACGGTGGGGGTTGCTCTGCCGGTGCGCCCCGTGAAGGGACAGATGATCCTGTTCCGGGCGCCTCAGGGGCTGGTTCAGCGCGTGGTGCTGATGGACGGCCGCTACGTGATTCCCCGCGCAGACGGTCGGGTGCTGGCTGGCTCCACCCTGGAGGAGTGCGGTTTCGACAAGACGACCGATGCCCAGGCGCGAGATTCGCTGGAGGCAAGCGCAACGGCGATCATTCCGGCCCTGGCCGACTGCAAGGTGGAGCATCACTGGGCGGGGCTGCGCCCGGGCTCTCCCGACGGGGTGCCCTTTATCGGCGCGGTGCCGGGAATCGACAATCTCCACGTCAACGCCGGGCACTACCGCAACGGTCTGGTGCTGGCGCCTGCCTCGACGCGGCTGCTGGTGGATCTGCTGCTGGGGCGCGAGCCGATCCTCGACCCGTTGCCCTATGCCTTGACTGGGCGCTTGTCGGTGGCCATGTAGGGGGCTATTTCTTCTCCTCCGGCGTCTGCTCCTGGAGATAGCGGTCGAGGTGGGCGGTGGAGCAGAACCACTCGCCCTGCTCGCGGATCGCGTCGCTTTCCGGCACATGTACCTTGCACCAGTGGCAGCGCACCATCTGGCCGCCTTCCTGGCGGGTGTCGTCGCTCTCCAGCAACTCTTCACGGTCGAGCTTCCACTCCCGGTACATGCGGTAGAACTTTAGGCCGGCGAAGAACAGCACGGCAAAGATGATCAGGCGGATGATCAAGAGGTTCATTCCAGTCGGGACTCCCAGGTGGCGGCAGGATAGCGTTGCCCGTCGGCTCAACTTGCCAGGTGGATACGGGATGGCTTTGCCAGTCGGCTGCCCTTGCGGGACAATGGGTTCACCCGACGATTCTCGAGAGATTTCCAAGCCCATGCAAGACCTGACGCTGGTGATGGCTCAATTGGACCCGCTGGTCGGGGATATTCCCGGCAACACCGATCGCGCCATCGAGTCGGTGCGCGAGGCACGCATCGAGCATGGTGCCGATATCGTGGTGCTCCCCGAGCTCTTCCTGACCGGCTATCCGCCGGAAGACCTTCTACTGCGCCCCTCCATGGAGACCCGCCTGCGTGCGGCCCGAACCCGTATGGCCGAGAAGGTGGTGCGCGACGTGCTGGTGATCGTCGGCTATCCGGGGCGCCGTGAAGGCCAGACCTGGAACCTGGCCGGTGCGCTCTATAACGGTGAATGGCTCGGCGAGTACGCCAAGCAGGCACTGCCCAACTACCAGGTGTTCGACGAACAGCGCTACTTTGCCGCGGGCCATGAGCCGCTGGTGCTCGATCATAAGGGTCTCAAGGTGGGACTGCTGATCTGCGAGGACCTATGGGACGAGGCAGCGGCACGCCAGGCCAAGGCCGCCGGCGCCCAGCTGCTGGTCAGCCTCAATGCTTCACCTTTCCACCAGGACAAGCCTGCTGAACGGCTGCGTCTGCTCGAGGCCCGTGCCGCCGAGGTCGCCCTGCCGATCGTCTACGTCAACATGATCGGCGGCCAGGACGAACTGGTGTTCGACGGCGGTTCCGCCTGCGTCGACGCCACCGGCGAGTTGATGGTGCAGGCACCCCACTGGCAGGTGGGACTCATGCCGGTGCAACTGGTCGAGGAAAAGGGCCGGTGGCTGCCGCGCCCGGGCGAGACCGAACCCGAGGTCGAACCCGAGGATAACCTCTACTGCGCGCTGGTCACCGGCCTGCGCGACTACGTCAACAAGAGCGGTTTCGAAGGCGTGGTGCTGGGCCTCTCCGGGGGCATCGATTCGGCGCTGTCGCTGGCCATTGCCGTGGATGCTCTGGGACCCCAGCGTGTCCACGCGGTCATGATGCCCTATCACTACACCGCCGACATCTCGCGAGAGGACGCGGCGCAGCAGGCCGAGCTGCTGGGGGTGGCCTACGAGGTGCTGCCCATCGAGCCCATGGTCGAGGCCTTCATGGCCACCCTGGCGAAAACCTTCGAGGGCACCGAGCGCGACACCACCGAGGAGAACCTGCAGTCGCGCTGTCGCGGCGTACTGCTGATGGCCATCTCCAACAAGAAGGGCCTGATGGTACTGACCACCGGCAACAAGAGCGAGATGGCGGTGGGCTATGCCACCCTCTATGGCGATATGGTGGGCGGCTACAACGCCATCAAGGATGTTTACAAGACCTGGGTCTATCGCTTGGCCCGCTGGCGGAATACCCAGTCACCGGCGATCCCCGAGCGGGTGATCGAACGGCCGCCCACGGCGGAGTTGGCACCCGATCAGCAGGATAGCGACACTCTGCCCGATTACGACGTGCTCGACGCCATCCTGGTGTGTTACATCGAGGGCGACATGAGCGCCGAGACGATCATCGAGGCGGGCTTCGACCGCGATGACGTCTACAAGGTGGTCCGGCTGGTGGATCGCTGCGAGTACAAGCGCCGCCAGGCACCGGTGGGAGTGCGCGTCACGGCCCGGGGCTTTGGCCGCGACCGCCGCTACCCGATCGTCAACGGCTGGCAGCCAGGGGAGTAATCGCTCTCAGGGAAGCCCTTGGTCGCAAGTGCCGGGTCAACACAAACGCCACCGTCCGGCAAGACGGTGGCGTTGTGACGTGCGGGGCCAAACTCGACGGGTCCTTCCCCGGTCTCAGGCCGATAGAGACTGGGCGTTCACGTGCCTGGGCTTGAAGGTTCGACCGCGTAGCTGGTCATGGCGAGGAGCGTTCTCGATCAGCACCTCGAGTACCTCGCGAGCGCGGTCGCGCATTGCCAGGCCCAGGTAACCCTCGACCATCACCGCCAGAGCATCGCGGGACGCTTCGGCCTCGGGATAGTTCTCTATCACCCAGCGGCCGCGCTCCACGGCGGCCAGGTAGGCCCCGCGGCGCAGGTAATAGTCGGCCACGTGGAGTTCGTGGCGGGAAATCAGATTGCGCAGGTACACGATGCGCTGCTGGGCGTCCGGCGCGTACTGGCTGCTGGGATAGAGCCTCACCAGTTCGCTGAAGTCGGTGTACGCGTCGCGGGAGGCACCCAGGTCGCGCTTGGAGATATCGATCAGTTTCAGGCGCTCGAGGCTGAAACGTCCCGCCTGCCAGGAAGACAAGCCGCGCAAATAGAGGGCGTAATCAGCCTGGGGGTGGCTCGGGTGCAGACGGATGAAGCGGCTGGCCGCGGCCCGGGACGCTTCCCAGTCGCCGCTCTCGTGATAGGCGTAGATCAGTTCGAGCTGAGCCTGTTCAGCGTGGTTGCCGAACGGGTAGCGGGTGTCCAAAGCCTCGAGCCGGGTGATGGCCGCAGTAAAGTTGCGCCGCTCCAGGGAGCCGCGCGCCTCTTCATAGAGTTCGCGCTCGGCGACGCCAGCGAACTCATCCTCTTCTTCCGGGGTGGCACCGTTGCTGGCGCAGCCCACCAAGAGGCTGGAGGCCAGCATCAACGCAGCAAGACGGGCAGTAGGGCGGAAAACGCGCATCGTGATCCTCGTGGCAAACAACACGGACGGGCCGTGATAGAATCGGCTCAAACGAGCCCACTATAAAGCACTGCGCGGGAAAACGCAGTTACCGTGCGGCACCTCCTTTTCTCCACCCTGCTGACTGGCAGCCACTCGACAATGCCCCAGACTCTGGAAGCCCAGCAACGCATTCCCGATGCCATGGCCGGCCTGCGCCTCGACCAGGCTGCCGCGGAACTGTTCGCCGACTACTCTCGCGAGCGCCTCAAGGCCTGGATCAAGGCCGGTGATCTCACTCTGGATGGGGCTCCCGCCAGGCCTCGAGACAAGATCTACGGCGGCGAGTGGCTGCGCCTCGCCACCGAGATCGAAGAGGACACCCGTTTTGCACCCGAGAATATCCCGCTGGACGTGGTCTTCGAAGACGACGAGGTGCTGGTGATCGACAAACCGGCGGGCCTGGTAGTCCATCCCGCGGCGGGGAACCCGGACGGGACCCTGCTCAACGCCCTGCTACATCACTGTCCCCGTCTTGCCGGCGTGCCGCGAGCCGGCATCGTGCACCGCCTGGACAAGGACACCACCGGCCTGATGGTGGTGGCCAAGACGTTGATCGCCCAGGCGGCTCTGGTGGCGCAGCTGCAGGCGCGCACGGTCTCCCGTGAATACGATGCGGTGTGTTTAGGGGTAATGACGTCAGGTGGCAAGGTGGAGGCGCCCATCGGCCGCCATCCCAAGGATCGCAAGCGCCAGGCGGTGACTGCCTCGGGCAAACCAGCGGTGACCCACTATCGCGTGGTGGAGCGCTTCCGCGCTCATACCCATGTTCGCTGTCGACTGGAGACCGGGCGTACTCATCAGATTCGCGTGCACCTGGCGCATCTTCGCAATCCGCTGGTGGGTGATCCGGTCTATGGAGGCCGACTGAAGCTGCCGCCCGGCGCCGCGGAGCCTCTCAAGGAGATCCTGCGTGAGCTCCCTCGCCAGGCGCTGCATGCCCGCAGGTTGGCCTTCGTTCACCCCGTCAGTGGCGAGAAGGTGACCTTTCGCTCGCGGCTGCCGGATGACATCCTGATGCTGCTGGACTACCTCCGTCACGACCACGAGACAATGCGCTGACCCGTCTTCGCCGAGGACCTGCCGATGAGCGATGCCCCTGACCTGCGGCCTTCCCTGATATTGCCTGACTGGCCGGCGCCCACCTCCGTTGGCGCCTTCGTTACCACCCGGGAGACCGGCCCTAGCCAGGGCGACTTTGCCTGTTTCAATCCGGCGGACCACGTGGGCGACAATGCCGACCACGTAACGCTTTGTCGCCGACTGCTGCAGAAACAGGTCGATGAAGAACGTCCCCTGTTGTGGCTCAACCAGGTACATGGCGCGCGAGTACAGCAGTGCTTCGATCCGACATCGCCTGAGGCTGATGCCGCGGTGGCGCTCAATCGCGACTATGCCTGCGTGGTGCTCACTGCCGATTGCCTGCCGGTGTTCTTCAGTGACCTCCGCGGCACTCGTGTGGCAGTGGCCCACGCCGGTTGGCGAGGGCTGGCGGGCGGGGTGCTGGAGGCGTCGGTGGCCGCCATGGGCGTGCCGCCGGAAGAACAGCTGGCCTGGCTGGGGCCGGCGATCTCCAACGCCCAGTTCGAAGTGGGGCCCGAGGTCTACCATGCTTTCGTTGGTGTCCACCCCGAGGCCACCGAGGCTTTCGATCCCAGCCCTTATCGCCTGGGCCACTATATGGCGGATCTCTACCGCCTGGCGCGCCTGCGCCTCGAGCGTCTGGGTGTATCGCACATCAGCGGTGGCCACTTCTGCACCGCCTGCGAGCCGCGGTTCTACTCCCATCGCCGGGACAACGGAGTCACCGGTCGCATGGCCAGCGTGATCTGGTTGCGCTAGACCCCGCCAGCATTCCTCCCTCCTATTGACCCTTATCAACTCTTCACGCGCTTCCGCTGGCGGTCGACTTGAAACTGGGCAAGCCTGACTCCATTGACGCTGTCAAGACGAATTGACAGGGCCAAGCGTTGCGTCCAAGCGCGCCGCCACCCCGATGGAGGAAGCTTTTATGCGTTTCGACAAGTTCACCGCCAAGCTGCAGAACGCCGTGGCGGACGCCCAATCCCTGGCCGTTGGCCGTGGTCACAACCAATTGGAGCCAGGTCACCTGCTGTTGGCGCTGCTGGAGGCCACCGATACCGGTGTGAAAGCGCTGGTCCAGAAGGCCGGCGGCGACGCTGCCCGGCTGCGTGACGGATTGGTAGGCCATCTCGACGACCTTCCCAAGGTCGCCAACTTCGACGGTGAGGTGCAGCCCTCACGCGATCTCATCAAGCTTTTCAACCTGACTGACCGCGAGGCGCAGAAGCGCGGGGATCAGTACATCGCCAGCGAATTGGTACTGCTGGCGGCGTTGGAGATGGGGCACGCGGTGACCAAGCTGCTGACCCAGGCTGGGGTGACCCGCAAGTCACTGGGAACGGCCGTCGACAGCGTGCGCGGGGGCGAAAAGGTCGATGATCCCAACGCCGAGGATCAGCGCGAGGCGCTGGAGAAGTACACCCTCGATCTCAACGAGCGCGCCGCCAGCGGCAAGATTGACCCGGTGATCGGTCGCGATGACGAGATCCGCCGTACCATCCAGGTGCTGCAGCGGCGCACCAAGAACAACCCGGTGCTGATCGGGGAGCCCGGCGTGGGCAAGACCGCCATCGTCGAGGGGCTGGCCCAACGCATTGTTGACGGCGAGGTGCCCGAGGGCCTCAAGGACAAGCGGGTACTGTCGCTGGATATGGGCTCGTTGCTGGCCGGGGCCAAGTTCCGCGGCGAGTTCGAGGAGCGTCTCAAGTCGGTGCTCAAGGAGCTGTCCCAGGAAGAGGGTCGGGTGATCCTGTTTATTGACGAGCTGCATACCATGGTCGGTGCCGGCAAGGCGGAAGGCGCCATGGATGCCGGCAATATGCTCAAACCAGCTCTGGCCCGTGGCGAACTGCACTGCGTGGGTGCCACCACCCTGGACGAATACCGCAAGTACATCGAGAAGGACGCCGCCCTGGAGCGCCGCTTCCAGAAGGTGCTGGTGGATGAGCCCAGTGAGGAGGACACCGTGGCAATCCTGCGCGGTCTCAAGGAGCGCTACGAGGTGCACCACAAGGTCGACATCACCGACGGTGCGATCATCGCTGCGGCCAAGCTCTCGACTCGCTATATCACCGACCGCCAGTTGCCTGACAAGGCGATCGACCTGATCGACGAGGCCTCCTCGCGGATCCGGATGGAGCTCGACTCCAAGCCCGAGGAGATGGATCGCCTCGACCGCCGGCTGATCCAGCTCAAGATGGAGCGCGAGCACCTCAAGAAGGAGACCGACGAGGCGTCGAAGAAGCGCCTGGAGCATCTCGAGGAGCAGATCGGCGAGCTCGAGCGTGAGTACGCCGACCTCGACGAGATCTGGAAGGCCGAGAAGGCCAGCATCCAGGGGGCGGGGCAGTTCAAGGAGGAGCTTGAGCGGGCCCGCATCGAGCTGGAACAGGCGAAGCGCCAGGGTGACCTGGCGCGGATGTCCGAGCTGCAGTACGGGGTGATCCCCGGGCTCGAGAAGAAGATCGCCGAGTCCAGCGAGGCGGAGGCTGATACCTCGAAGCACACCCTGCTGCGCTCCAACGTCACCGAGGAGGAGATCGCCGAGGTGGTGTCGCGCTGGACCGGTATCCCGGTTTCCAAGATGCTCGAGGGCGAACGCGACAAGCTGCTGCGCATGGAAGAGGCGTTGCATGAGCGGGTTATTGGTCAGCACGAGGCAGTGACCGCGGTGGCCAACGCCGTGCGCCGCTCCCGTGCCGGGCTCTCGGATCCTAACCGTCCCAACGGTTCCTTCCTGTTTCTCGGCCCCACCGGGGTGGGCAAGACGGAGCTCTGCAAGTCGCTGGCCAATTTCCTCTTCGATACCGAGGAAGCGATGGTGCGCATCGATATGTCAGAGTTCATGGAGAAGCACTCCGTGGCGCGGCTGATCGGTGCGCCCCCCGGCTATGTCGGCTACGAGGAGGGCGGTTATCTGACCGAGGCGGTGCGCCGCAAGCCCTACTCGGTGCTGCTGCTCGACGAGGTGGAGAAGGCTCATCCGGACGTCTTCAATATCCTGTTGCAGGTGCTCGAGGATGGCCGTCTCACCGATGGCCAGGGCCGCACGGTGGACTTCCGGAACACCGTGATCGTGATGACCTCCAATCTGGGCTCGGACATCATTCAGCGCCTGGGTGGCGATGACGCCGATTATGAACAGATGAAGGAGATGGTGATGGAAGTGGTGGGTACCCACTTCCGGCCCGAACTGATCAACCGTATCGACGAGGTGGTGGTGTTCCACGCTCTGGGGCAGGAACAGATCCAGGCGATCGCCGCCATTCAGCTCGAGCGCCTGCGCACGCGGCTGGCCGAGCACAGCCTCGGTCTCGAGGTCAGCGATGCAGCCATGGCTCAGCTGGCCGTGGTGGGCTTCGACCCGATCTACGGTGCGCGGCCACTGAAACGTGCGATCCAGAGTCGCATCGAGAACCCGCTGGCCCAGGATCTGCTGGCTGGCAAGTTCCTGCCCGGAGATGTCATCCATGTGGAGGCCGAGGGCAGCCAACTAGTGTTCCAGAGCTGAGGCAAACAAAGCGTTACGCCGTCCCCGGGCGCGTACCCGGCAGCGGTCTACACTAATGACAGGTTGCGTCCTGTAACCCCATTGCCCGCCCGGTGTCCCGCCCGGCGGGCTCTTTTGTTGCCGCTGGTGCTTGCTGGGATACCGCTCAGGGTTTTTCCACGGTTGACACCGTTGCGCCGCTAATGGAATCTTGTTGGTTCCTGATTTACGGGCGCGGACTTTTGCGGGCAACCCCCCACTCCCGCGCGAAGGGTAGGCCTCATGGCCTTTACCCGCCGAAGGACTTCCGAAGCCGGGTCAACCGCCCGGGTCGGCCAACGCCCCGACGTGGCGATCTGCCGCGATAGGGAACGGTTGATTTGTGTCGCAGGAATCAACGGTCCCGAATGAGAGTGCAGGCCCCAACAGGGCCCTTACTGCCAGGGTTTGGCATCAGGTGCCGGCGTGTCCGGCAGCGGCATACCGCCGCACTCGACCCCGTGTTTCGCATTCGGGACACGGATCGCACTCGAGACCTCCAGGGGAGAGACATCAGTGGAACTGCTTTCAGGCGCGGACATGATCGCCCGATTCCTCCAGGATGAGGGCGTTGAATATATCTATGGCTACCCAGGCGGCGCGGCGCTGCATATCTACGACGCCCTGTTTCGCCAGGACAAGGTCAAGCACATTCTGGTGCGCCATGAACAGGCCGCCACCCATGCCGCCGACGGCTATGCCCGGGCCTCCGGCAAGCCCGGTACGGTGTTGGTGACCTCCGGCCCCGGCGCCACCAATGCCGTTACCGGTATCGCTACCGCCTATATGGATTCAATACCGATGGTGGTGCTGTGTGGTCAGGTGATGAGCCATCTGATCGGTGATGATGCCTTCCAGGAAACCGATATCATCGGCGTGACACGCCCCATCGTGAAGCACAGCTTCTCGATCAGGCATCCCTCCGAGATTCCGGAAGTGCTCAAGAAGGCCTATCACCTTGCGGCCACCGGCCGTCCTGGCCCGGTGGTGGTGGACATTCCCAAGGACATGACCGCACCTACCGAGCGTTACGAGTACATCTATCCGAAGAAGGTCAAGATGCGCTCGTACAATCCGGTCACCCGTGGACACAGCGGCCAGATCAAGAAGGCCGTGGAGATGATGCTCAAGGCCAAACGCCCGATGTTCTACACCGGCGGCGGCGTTGTTTCGGGGCGAGCCAGTGAGGGATTGACCGACCTGGTCAAGCGGCTTGGCTACCCCATCACGACGACCCTGATGGGTATCGGCTCCTACCCGCAGAGTGATCGGCAGTGCCTTGGCTGGCTTGGCATGCATGGCTCCTATGAGTCGAACATGGCGATGCACCATGCGGATCTGATCATCGCCATCGGCGCACGCTTCGATGATCGGGTGACCAACAACACCTCCAAGTTCTGTCCCACGGCCAAGATCATCCACGTGGACGTTGATCCGAGCTCGGTTTCCAAGACCGTGCGGGCCGACGTGCCCATCGTGGGACCTGCCGGCAGCGTGATCAGTGAGATGATCAGTCTGGTGCAGGGCAAGGAGATTGCCCATCCCGAGGCGCTGAGCGAGTGGTGGCAGAAGATCGACGGCTGGCGAGAGGAGCGCGTGGGCAAACTCTACGAGCCATCGAAACCCGGCGAAGCCATCAAGCCTCAGGAGGTCATCGAGGCGCTTTGCCAGGTGACCCGCGGCGAGGCCTACGTGACGACCGACGTGGGTCAGCATCAGATGTTCGCGGCTCAGTACTACAAGTTCGACAAGCCGAACCGCTTTATTACCTCCGGGGGGCTCGGCACCATGGGATTCGGCTTCCCGGCGGCGATGGGCATCAAGCAGAACTTCCCCGACGAGGAGGTGATCTGCGTGACCGGCGAGGGCAGCTTCCAGATGATGATGCAGGAGCTCTCCACCTGTAAGCAGTTCGGCGGGGGCGTGAAGATCGTCAACCTCAACAACGGCTCGCTGGGGATGGTACGGCAGTGGCAAGACCTGAACTACAAGTCTCGCCATGCCCACTCTTACATGGAGTCGCTGCCCGACTTCCAGAAACTGATCGAGGCTTATGGCTTCACCGCACTGAAGGTCGAGACCCTCGAGCAGCTCGAGCCGGCACTGGAAAGAACCTTTGCCGACAAGCACGAGCTGGTATTTCTCGACGTTGCAGTTGACCCGCACGAGCACGTCTATCCGATGCAGGTGCCTCTGGGCGCCATGCGTGACATGCTGCTTTCCAAGACGGAGCGGACCTGATGCGCCATATCATCTCGATTCTGATGGAAAACGAACCGGGCGCCCTGTCTCGCGTGGTGGGGCTCTTCTCCCAGCGCAATTTCAACATCGAGACGCTGAACGTGGCGCCCACCGAGGACGAGAGCCTGTCTCGCCTCACCGTGACGACCGTGGGCGATGACCGGGTGATCGAGCAGATTACCAAGCATCTCAACAAGCTGATCGATGTGGTCAAGCTGGTTGACCTCACCGAGGGCAACCATATCGAGCGTGAGCTGATGCTGGTGAAGGTCAAGGCGCTGGGGGCGGCCCGCGACGAAGTGAAGCGCACCGTGGATATCTTCCGCGCCCAGGTGGTCGACGTGACGCCTAGCCTCTATACCGTTCAGATCACCGGCGATGCCGGCAAGCTTGATGCCTTCCTGCAGGCCATGGCGCCGGTGGGAATTCTCGAGGTGGCGCGCACCGGGGTGTCGGGTATTGCCCGGGGCGACAAGGTACTGTCGCTGTAGATCGGGTTGCTGACAGACCGCCAAGGCCGCCCCTCGGGGCGGCCTTCCTGTTTCGGGGGAAGTGTCAGCGCTCCACCACCTCATCCCATAGCGCCCGGATCAGCGGGCTCTTCAGGCGGCGTTCCAGCACGCAGAGGCCCACGTCGTAGTGGGGCAGCTCCGGCTTCACCGCCAGCACCCGCACCCGCTCCTGGAGCGGGCTGTTGTCCAGTACGATCTTCGGCACCACGCCGATGCCGAACCCCAGCCCCACCATGCTGACGATCGCCTCGTGACCCGCCACCTGGGCGTAGATCCTTGGCGTCACGCCCAGCGCCTTGAACCAGGTATCGGCGAACTCCCGCGACAGGCCCGCTTCGGAGAGGATCATCGGCACCTGGCGCCACTGCTCGGCACTGGGTGTCTCGGGGGTAGCCGGAATCCAGTCGTGGCGGTCGTGGGGGGCGATAAAGACCAGCGGCGAACGGGTCAGCGACTTGAAGGCCAGCGCCGCCGGCGTGCGCCGTGGGCGAGGGGTGATGGCCATGTCCTCCTCACCGGCCAGCACTCTGGCCATCGCCTCGGCCGGGTCGCCGGTATGCAGCTTGAGCTCGATGCCGGGGTGGTGGGTGCGAAACTCGCTGAGCAGGACGTAGAGGAAGCTGTAGCTGGCGGTGACCGAACAGTAGACGCTGATCTCGCCAGTGAGGCGAAGTGCCTCGCTCTGCAGCGACAGGCGAAGCTGCTCCCACTGTTCCAGGGTCTCCCGGGCGAAGACCTGGAAGGTTTCTCCGTGACGGGTCAAGGCGACGTGACGGTTGTCACGCTCGAAGAGCGCCACGCCGAGACTTTCCTCCAGCTGCCTAATGGTGCGAGACAGGGTCGAGGGGCTGACGTGGCAGGCCTCGCTGGCGCGACCGAAGTGAAGGCCATCTGCCAGGGTCAAGAAGTGTGTGAGGGGGCGCATATCCATGCTTCAAGTATTGCATATTGTGGCATGTGATATTGCAAATATCGCGTTTTACGCAATGGAAGGTCTGGCGTATGGTGTTCGCATCGGATGTTGTGAACCTGGTCCCGCGTCGAACGGAGCGGGTAGACAGCAACACGGATACCTTCACTGACCATCCTTCCAGGAGCTTCACTATGCACGTTTACTATGACAAGGATTGCGACCTCTCCCTCATCCAGGGCAAGAAGGTCACCATCGTGGGCTACGGCTCTCAGGGGCACGCCCACGCCAACAACCTCAAGGAGTCTGGCGTCGACGTTACCGTCGCCCTGCGTGAAGGCTCCTCTTCCGCCGCCAAGGCCGAGGCCGCCGGCCTCAAGGTCGCCAGCGTGCCCGAGGCCTGCAAGGCCGCCGACGTGGTCATGATCCTGGCCCCGGACGAGAACCAGAAGGCGATTTATGAGAACGAGGTCGAGCCGAACCTGAAACAGGGTGCCACCCTGGCCTTCGCCCACGGCTTCAACATCCATTACAACCAGATCGAACCGCGCAAGGATCTGGACGTGATCATGATCGCCCCCAAGGCGCCGGGCCACACCGTGCGCTCCGAGTTCGTCAAGGGTGGCGGCATCCCCGATCTGATCGCCATTCACCAGGATGCTTCCGGCAGTGCCAAGGAGCTCGCACTTTCCTATGCCGCCGGCGTTGGCGGTGGCCGCAGCGGCATCATCGAGACCACCTTCAAGGATGAGACCGAGACCGACCTCTTTGGCGAGCAAGCCGTGCTGTGTGGCGGTGCCGTCGAACTGGTCAAGGCCGGCTTCGAGACCTTGACCGAGGCGGGCTATGCTCCGGAGATGGCCTACTTCGAGTGTCTGCACGAGCTCAAGCTGATCGTCGACCTGATGTACGAGGGCGGTATCGCCAACATGAACTACTCCATCTCCAACAACGCGGAGTATGGCGAGTACGTGACCGGTACCGAGGTAATCAACGAGCAGTCTCGCCAGGCGATGCGCAATGCCCTTAAGCGCATCCAGACGGGCGAGTACGCCAAGATGTTCATTCAGGAAGGCAACAGCAACTATCCGTCGATGACCGCTCGTCGTCGCTTGAACGCTGAGCATGAGGTCGAGATCGTGGGTGCCAAGCTTCGCGGCATGATGCCGTGGATCGCCGCCAACCAGCTGGTGGACAAGTCCAAGAACTAATCTTGGAACGGCTTTCGAAGCCAGCAGGGGGCGCGGATTTCCGCGCCCCCTGGTTTGTTTTAGGGGATGGGGATGAGGTGGTAGGGCGCGCGGCGTTGTGGGCGCGCAACGGGCGTGTAGAATGAACATGCGCCTTCTCGGCGACCTCATTTTGGCAATGGACGACACGCATGAGTCAGGACTCCCGCACTACCGATCATGACCCCGCCCGGCCGGATGCTGAGCCGGCCGACAGGGTTTCCCCTGAGGGGGCACCCCCTGCCGAAGAGGATCTGGCCGCGGCCTTCGTGCGCGAAACCGAGGTGATCGAAGAGGCTGTAGAAGATGGGAAGAAGGTCCGCCGAAAGGGGATCTATCTGCTGCCCAATCTCTTCACGACCTCTGCACTCTTCGCGGGTTTCTTTGCGATCGTGGCCGGTATCAACGGCGATTTCACCGCCGCCGCCGTGGCAATCTTCATCGCCATGGTGCTCGACGGCCTGGATGGTCGGGTAGCACGCATGACCAACACTCAGAGCGCTTTTGGTGCCGAGTATGACAGCCTGTCGGATATGCTCTCCTTCGGCGCGGCGCCGGCGCTGGTGGCCTTCACCTGGATTCTCCAGGACATCGGCAAGACCGGATGGGTGGTGGCCTTCCTCTATGTGGCCTGTGCCGCGCTGCGTCTGGCGCGCTTCAACGTGCAGATCGGCAGCGTCGACAAGAAGTGGTTTATCGGCCTGCCGAGTCCGTCGGCGGCGGCCCTGGTTGCCGCCAGCGTGTGGACATTCCACAGCTTTGATGCCGAGGCTTTCGGTTTCAAGTTGCTGATGCTGGTGATCGTCGGCGCGGCGGGCGTGCTGATGGTCAGTAACATTCGCTACTACAGCTTCAAGGATATCGACCTCAAGGGGCCAGTGCCCTTCGTGGTGCTGCTGGCCATCGTGCTCGGTTTCGTCGTGATCTCCGTAGAACCTTCGGTGATGCTGCTGTTGCTGTTCGGTACCTACGTGGCCTCCGGTCCGGTGATGGCGGCGATGCGCAAGATGAAGCATGCTACACCCGTCGATTAAGCATTGTTTCGGTCGAGCTCCTTTATCAGCGGATACGACGGCGCTCACTGGTGGCGGCTATCACCCCCTACACTGGGCGATTCCGTCACACCCGTTTCGCCTGTCTATCATGGGTCTGGCACTTTTTTACCGGAAGGT
>JBNJLE010000028.1:0-35810 GCA_051751685.1 Pseudomonadota bacterium
GCTTTCTATCACCTGGGTTTTTCAACCCCACGATCTCGTCGGAGGCCGGGGGGTTAATGTTTCAGCCGGTAACGCCAGCCCTGCGGGCTGGCGTTACGATAGCGGGGAGAGACACTCAGCCGCAGAGAGTTTCGAGGGTCTCTATCAGGCTCTCCATCTCATCATCGGTGCCGATGGTGATGCGCAGAAAGTCTCGCAGCGCCTCAGTGTTGAAGTGGCGAACCAGGATGCCGCGTTCGCGAAGGCCGGCGAAAAGCTGTGCAGCGTCATGGTCGGGGTGGGTGACCAGCACGAAGTTGGCCTGGGATGGCAGCACGCGAAAGCCGAGCTTCTCCATTTGGGTGCGGGCGCGCTCTCGGCTGGTGATTACTTTTTCGCGGCAGGCCTCGAAGTGTGCATGATCCTCCAGGGCAGCGATGGCCACGGCGCTGGCCAGGCTGTCGACGGGATAGGAGTTGAATGAGTTCTTGACCCGGGAAAGCCCCTCGATCAGTTCCCGAGAGCCTACCGCGTAGCCGAGTCGCAAACCGGCCAGGCTGCGTGATTTGGAGAAGGTGCCGGTTACCAGCAGATTGGGATGGCTGACTATAAGAGGAATGACACTCTCACCTCCGAAGTCTACATAGGCCTCGTCAACAAGTACCACGGAGTCAGTCACTCGCCCGAGCAGCTCGGCAATCGCCTGGCGGCCGTGGCCGTGGCCGGTAGGCGCATTGGGGTTGGCGAAGATGGTCCCGCCACTTTCCGTGGAGAAGGCGGCCAGATCCACCTCGTGATTGGCGGTCAGCGGCAACACGCGCCGTTCGATGCCATACAGCCGGCAATAGACCGGATAGAAGCTGTAAGACGTCTCTGGCATCTCGAGGGGCCGTTGCTGACAGAAGAAGGCCTGGAAGGCCAGCGCCAGCACCTCGTCAGAGCCGTTGCCGACGAAGACCTGTTCGACCTCGACGCCGAACTCACGGGCCAGCGCCTCACGCAGGGCGCGGGATTCCGGGTCGGGATAGAGCCTGAGGTGATCGGTGGGATAGTCGCGCAGCACAGCGCTTACACCCGGAGCCGGCGGATAGGGATTCTCGTTGGTGTTCAGCTTTATCAGGCGTTCGCGGGGCTGCTCGCCGGGGGTATAAGGCGTCAGTTCGCGGACCCTGGGACTCCAGAACTTGCTCATGGTCGCTCGCTTGTTGGCAAGAGTAGGTGACTAGGCTCATGGTGACCTGCCAGAAGCGGCCGCGCAAGCCGGCGTCGTGCTAGTCTGAGAGTACTTTTGTAGATTCGAATTCAACGGGATCCCCCATGACTGCGCAGATCCTTGCCACCCTATTGCCGGTGTTCCTGATCGCCGGTTGCGGCTCCCTCTATGGACGTTTTCGTACGCCGGATATTCGCAGCATCAACACCCTCAACATGGAACTGTTCGTGCCCATGCTGGTGTTTGCGGTGCTGGCCGATGGGCAAGCACCACTTGAGGAGTATGTCGGACTAGCGATCGGCGGAGCGGTGATCGTGGTGGGTTCGGGGTTGCTGCTCTGGCCGCTGGTGAAGTGGTTGAAGCTCAACCCAAGGACATTCCTTCCGCCGATGATGTTCAACAACTCCGGCAATATGGGTATCCCGCTGCTGCTGTTGGCTTTCGGCGAGGCGGCATTACCCGCGGCGGTGGTATTGTTCATCGTCGAGATGCTGCTGCACTTCTCGCTAGGACTCTGGATGCTCAGCCCGGGGACGCCGCTGTGGCGAATCCTGCGTATGCCCATCGTGCTGGCAAGCATCGCCGGGCTCACCGTCAATCTGGTCGGCGTGCCCCTTCCCAGTTGGCTGCTCGAGGCGCTGCATATGCTGGGGGGGGTGTGTATCCCACTGCTGCTCTTCGCCCTGGGCGTACGAATGCTTGATATCGACTTCGGTGACTGGAAGACCGGCATGCTGGGTGCGCTGCTCTGTCCGCTGTCGGGGCTGATACTGGCGCTGCCTCTGATCTGGTTGCTGGGGCTCTCCGGTCTGCAGGCCGCGGCGCTATGGGTGTTCGCCGCCTTGCCACCGGCGGTGCTCAACTATCTGGTGGCCGAGCAGTATCGCCAGGAGCCGCACAAGGTGGCATCGCTGGTGCTGATCGGCAACCTGGGTGCGCTGGTGGTAATGCCGGTGGTGCTGGTCCTGGTGTTCGGGCATGTCTACCCAGGGGTAGGCTGAGGCAGCTGGGGCGGTGTGGCAGACTGTCCGCCAGTGTCGTGAGAGGTTATGCTGTCAGCCAGGCCGCCATGAATGACGGCGTCATAGCTCACAGTTCAGGAGGACAGAAATGCAAATCAGGACCTTGCTTGCAGGATCGGCCATGCTCGCGCTGCTTGCCGGCTGCGCTGCCGGTCCGACTGCCGGCCCCGAAGCCCCTGGCGCGCAGGTCGGCGAAGAGCGCTATCAAGGCACTCTTCCGTGCCGCAACTGCGACGGCATCGACCTTGATGTCGTTCTGATGGGCGACGAGCAGAGCCAACCCCAGCAGCGGACCTTTACCCTCCAGGCCACCTACCGCGCGCATCCCCAAGACCCGCCCGACGAGAACTATGCGGGCAACTGGGAAGTGCTGAACGGCACTGCTACCGAGCCGGATGCCACTGTCTACGAGCTGACCCCGGACGGTGAAGGCCAGATCTACTACTTCCTGCGTCTCGACGAGCGCACTCTGGAGCTGATCGACCCCCAGCGGCGTCGCTTCCAGAACAGCGAGATGCTGCAGCTGCAGCGACTGTAATCGCCAGCGCATCGCTTGTGGAGGGCGGCCGCTTGGCCGCCCTCTGCGTTTGATCCCCACAGAGGCGAGGAGCCATGGCCAAGGCAAAGAGCGCCTTCGTCTGCACCGAGTGTGGTGCCGAATTCAGCAAGTGGCAGGGGCAGTGCACAAGCTGCCAGGAATGGAACACTCTCAGCGAGGTGCGTCTGGCCCCGGCGCGCCCCGGCGCCAGCGGTTCGGTCGGAAGCACCACTGCCCGCAGCGGCTATGCGGGCGCTCTGAGCAGGGAGGTGGTGGATCTGGCGAACGTGGACCTCTCCGAGGTGCCCCGGTTTTCCTCCACCTTCGGCGAGTTCGATCGGGTGCTGGGCGGCGGATTGGTGCCGGGCTCGGCGGTACTGCTGGGTGGTAACCCCGGTGCTGGCAAGTCGACCCTGCTGCTGCAGACCGCCTGCAAGCTGGCCCAGTCGCGAGGCGTGCTCTATGTCACCGGCGAGGAGTCGCTCTCCCAGGTGGCGATGCGCGCCCACCGCCTGCAGCTGCCGGTCCAGGGCCTCAAGATGCTGGCCGAGACCAGCGTGGAGACTATCCTCGCCGTGGCCGAGCGTGAACGCCCCGATATCCTGGTCATCGATTCCATCCAGACCATGCACCTGGAGGACATCGCCTCGGCGCCGGGCGGGGTGGCCCAGGTGCGTGAGTCTGCTGCTGCGCTGACCCGCTTCGCCAAGCACTCCAATACCGTGCTGCTGCTGGTCGGCCATGTCACCAAGGATGGATCTCTCGCGGGTCCTAAGGTACTCGAGCATATGATCGACGCCTCCCTGCTGCTGGAAGGAGGCGCCGACTCCCGCTTTCGTACTCTGCGCGGTCAGAAGAACCGTTTCGGCGCTGTCAACGAGCTGGGTGTGTTCGCCATGCTCGAGCACGGCCTGAAAGAGGTGAAGAATCCCAGCGCCATCTTCCTCTCACGCACTCAGGAGGAGGCGCCAGGCAGTCTGGTGATGGTGGTCTGGGAGGGTACCCGGCCGATTCTGGTCGAGGTGCAGGCGCTGCTGGACGACTCGCCGCTGGGCAATCCCCGCCGGGTTGCCGTGGGCCTGGACCCGAACCGACTGTCCATGCTACTGGCCGTGTTGCATCGCCACGGTGGGTTGTTTACCGGGGACCAGGACGTCTTTCTCAACGTGGTGGGCGGCGTGAAGGTGCTGGAGACAAGCGCGGATCTCGCCGTTCTGCTGGCCGTGGTCTCCAGCCTGCAGAACCGGCCGCTTCCCAGGGAATTGGTAGTGTTCGGCGAGGTGGGGCTATCCGGCGAGATTCGTCCGGTGCCCAGCGGGCAGGAGCGTATCGTCGAGGCCGCCAAGCACGGCTTTACCCGTGCCATCGTGCCGCGAGGTAACGCGCCCAAGCAGTCACCATCGGGCATGGAGGTGGTTGCCGTGGACAAGCTCGCCGAGGCTTTGGAGGCGCTGTGATCCATGGCCGAAGCCCCGCCGTGCATGCTGTAGAATGTCTCTGACCAACGCCAAGGAGAACACAATGAGCGCCATCCGCCTGACCCAGTACAGCCACGGCGCGGGTTGTGGCTGCAAGATCGCCCCCGACGTGCTGGACGGCATTCTGGCCAAGGTCGGTACGGGAGCCACCCATTCGCGACTGATCGTCGGCAACGAGGGGCGCGAAGATGCCGCCGTCTACGATCTGGGCGATGGCCGCGGCATGATCGCCACCACCGACTTCTTCATGCCTATTGTCGATGATCCCTTCGATTTCGGACGAATCGCCGCCACCAATGCCATCAGCGACGTCTACGCCATGGGCGGTACCCCGGTGCTGGCCCTGGGCATTCTGGGCTGGCCACTGGACACGCTGCCAGCCGAGGTGGCCGGTGACGTGCTGGCCGGTGCTCAGGCGGTATGCCGCGAGCTGGGTCTGGCGCTTGCCGGCGGTCACTCCATCGATGCGCCGGAGCCGATCTTCGGCCTGGCGGTGAACGGCCTGGTGGACCTCGAGTATCTGAAGCTCAACAAGGGAGCAAAACCCGGCGATCTGCTGTTCCTCACCAAGCCGCTGGGGGTCGGGATGCTCACCACTGCGGAGAAACAGGGGCTGCTCGAGGCCGGCCACCAGGGCCTGGCCCGGGAAACCATGCTCAAGTCCAACCGTATCGGCGTGGCGCTGGCCAAAGTGAAGGGCGTCAATGCCATGACCGACGTCACCGGCTTCGGCCTTGCCGGCCACCTCAGTGAGGTGTGCGCGGCCAGCGGCGTGGCGGCGCGGCTGGACTTTCGCCGCCTGCCAAGACTGGCCGAAGCGGAGGCCTATCGCCGCCGCGGAGCGGTGCCCGGCGGCACCCTGCGCAATCGCGAGGCCCTGGGCGCGAGCCTGCCCGAGATGGACGAGGCCCACTGGCAGTGGCTGTGCGATCCCCAGACCTCCGGCGGCCTGCTGCTTTCGGTGGACCCCGCTTGGGAGGATGACGTGGAACGCATCGGCCGCGAACACGGCATTACGCTCACTCCCTTCGGCGAGATGGTCAAGCCCGCGGGCCCTGCGCTGATCGAGGTGCGCGGATGAGTGAGCTGCCGCTGGTCGAGCCCGATCTCGCGCTGCTGCGTGAGAGGCGGGTGCTGATCGACGTGCGCGCTCCGGTGGAGTTCGCGCAGGGGGCGCTGCCTGGAGCGGTGAACCTGCCGCTGATGGACGATGACGAGCGCCATCGCGTAGGGATCGAATACAAGGAGCGCGGCCAAGCCGCGGCCATCACCCTCGGTGAGCGGCTGGTGAGCGGTGAGGTGAAGGCCGCGCGGGTGGCGGCCTGGCGAGAGACGCTGAAGCACCATCCCGACGCCATTATCTATTGTTTTCGCGGCGGGCTGCGCTCGCAGATCGCTCAGCAGTGGGTCGCCGAAGCAGGGGTGATCCGCCCGCGCATCCGCGGCGGCTGGAAGGCAATGCGTCAGGCCCTCTGCTCACGCATCGATGCCGCTCCCGAGCAGTCGCTGCTGGTGGTGGGCGGGTTGACCGGCTGCGCCAAGACCTCACTGATTCTGGCCCTCGACAACGGCCTCGACCTGGAAGGCTGTGCCCGTCACAAGGGATCGGCCTTCGGGCGCCACCCGCTGCCGGCGCCTAGCCAGATCGACTTCGAGCACGCTGTGGGTCTGCGTCTGCTGGATCTGCCCGGCCCTCTGGTGGTCGAAGACGAGTCGCGGCATATCGGTGCCGCCAACGTGCCCTTGAGCCTCTGGCAAGCCATGGAGCAGGCACCGCGGCTGCGGGTGGAGATGCCGCTGGACTGGCGCCTCAACCAGATTCACAAGGACTATATCGACGACCTCTGGGAGGTCTACCGGCATCAGTGCGGCGAGTGGCTGGGCTGGGCGCTGATGAAAAAGCACTTGGCCAGCTCGCTGGCGCGGCTGCGCAAGCGGCTGGGCCGCGCTCGACTCGATCGACTGCAGCGACTGCAGGCATTGGCCTTTCGCGAGCATGCCCAAGGTAATAGCCAGGCCCATGAAGCGTGGCTGGCGCCGCTGCTTACCGAGTATTATGACCCCATGTATCGTTATCAGTTGGAGAAGCACCCCGAGCAGCGTTTTCTGCACGTAGGCGACTGGCAGAGCTGCCTGGAGGCGGCCCGGGCCTGGTCGGCCGAGCAAGCGCCGCCCAGCCGGGTCGCCGACGTTGAGTCGGTTCGTTAATCCTCAGTCCGCCGGCAGGCGCAGCCACTGGCTGAGTAGCCGGTCCAGCAGCGGCGCCAGATGCAGGAAGCGTTGCGGGTCGGCGAGCATCGCCTCGCTGGACTGGGCATGGGGGCTTCGTTCGCTGCCATCGGGCAGCGGTCCTGTCGCGAGCAGCGCTTCCACGCTCTCTCGCGTGGCCTCCAGATGGCAGAGCAGGCCCACCACCCGGCGGGCGTCCCAACTAAAGCCTTGCAGCGGGCTCGCCTCGCTGCTGCCCAGTGGCAGGGCGTCTTCGGGCAGCGCGAACACCTCGCGGTGCCACATGAAGGCATCGAACTGCTCGGGCAGGTCTAGCGGGCTCTCCGGAGCCAGGGTGACGCGGTGCCAGCCGATCTCCGCCTGGGTGCCGCGGGCCGTCACCGCGCCCAGTTCATGGGCGATCAGTCGCGCGCCGAAGCCGATGCCCAGCAGCGGCTTGTGGCTGTCCAGGGCGCGGGCAATGAGCTTGCGTTCGCGCTTCAGCCAGGGCTGGGCAGTGTCATCCACCGGGCCGACCGGGCCGTCGAGCACCACCAGGGCGTCGCAGTCGGCGAGCCGCGGTGGTGTTTCGCCCGCGTCCAGGTGGAATACCGTATGGCTGTGCCCCATGCTGGAGAGCCAGTCGGCCAGGCGCGCAGGCCCCTGGTGGGGGCTGTGCTGGAGGAGGTGAAGGTGCATGGGAACCTCGCCATCAAGGAATTGCGGCCAGACAGGGGGCGCAGGGTACATGAAGCCGGCACTGCGTGAACAGATACTGACGGTCCTGGCGGCCATTCCGCCTGGCCGGGTGACGACCTACGGGCGCATTGCCGCCATGACCGAAGGCGGCACTCCCCGACTGGTGGCTCGCGCCCTGCGCGACCTGCCCGAGGGCCACGGCCTACCGTGGTTTCGCGTCATCACCGCCTCGCGCAAGCTGGCCGATCACCCCGGTGCCGCCGAGCAGCGCGACCGGCTCGCCGCCGAGGGAGTGGGGCTGGACGCCCGCGGCCGAGCCCCGGCAGAGCGGCTATGGCCATGAGACACTGATATTTCAAGGAGAGTCCATGAGCGGTTTCTATCAGCGCCTGCAGGAGCTCGAGCCGCGCTCCCGGCAAGCCTTTATGGCGGCGCTCTGCGAGCGCCTGCTGCCCAACTATGGGTTCTATTGTCAGGCGCTTAACGCCCGGACCCCCGGCCAGGGTAACCCCCAGGCATTGCGTGCCATCCTCGACCTGGTATGGGAGCGCCTGGCGGTGAGGGACGCAAAGATCGACTTTGCCCTGCAGGCGGAAAAGCTGGCGGCGCTGGCGCCGCCAGCAGAGGACGACAGCTTTGGCGCCCGCCGTGCTTCGGAGGCGCTGGCGGCCCTCTCGGCGCTACTCGACACCCTGCAGGGTGAGGCGCCGGAGGCGGTGCTGGAGGTCAGCAAGGCCTCGCGGAGTGGCGTGCGGGCCTTTATTGAGCTGACCGAGGGGGAAGAGGATGGCGAGCGGCTGGCCGCGCTTGTGCGTGAGCACCCCCTGATGGCGGACGAGAATGACTTCCAGGATGCCGTGCTCGAGGCCGTAGAGGGGCCGTTGAGCCGCGAGGAGCTGAAAACGCTGCGCAAACTGGGACGCAATGAGGGCGTCAGCAATCTCGGGCTGTCGCTCGACTAGCAGGGCATTCGACTAGAAGCGCACCCCGGCCGTGACCATCAGGCCGGCAGTGCCGAACACGATCAGGTCGGCCTCCAGGCGTTTCCAGCTTGCTCCCAGGGTGGGCAGGATGGCCGGCGCGATCTCGTGGCGGTTGAAGGGGATCTTGTCGCGGTAGTCACCGCGATAGCCGTGCAGGGCGCCGGCGGTCAGCTTGGCACGGATGCGGGTATCGCCTGACGCCCACATCGGTAGCTCGCGCCCCACGTAGAGATAGTGGGAGTCCTGGCCAAAGGAGTTCTTGAAGCGCGCAAGCCCCGTGAACCACAGGTCGGGATTGTGCAATTCGATGGCGATCAGCTGCTGATTGTCGGTGTGGTTCGGGTCCGGGCTGAAGTGGTCGGTGTAGAGACTGGCCTGCACCAGCACATGGTCGAGCTCCAGCTGCGGAGGCCAGTCGAGGTGCTCTCGCCAACCGCTGACCTGCTCCGCCCAGGCCGAGGAGGCCAGCAGCGGGAAGCTCAACAGCAGGGCAATCAGCCGATCACGCAGCGACATCCTGTTTCCTTCGTTGGCTCTCAGAGCCGCATCTCGATCCCGCGCTCGGCCATATAGCGCTTGGCTTCGGGAATGGTGTACTCGCCGAAGTGGAAGATACTGGCGGCCAGCACCGCATCGGCACCGCCCTCGAGAACGCCATCGACCAGGTGGTCGAGGTGGCCGACCCCGCCGGAAGCGATCACCGGCACGCTCACCGCGTCCGCAATGGCGCGGGTCACGCCCAGATCGAAGCCGATCTTGGTGCCGTCGCGATCCATGCTGGTGAGCAGCAGCTCGCCGGCACCGTATTCGACCATCTTCTTTGCCCACTCCACGGCGTCCAGCCCGGTAGGGCGTCGCCCGCCGTGGGTGAAGATCTCCCAGCGCGGCGCCTCGCCCTCGATGGAGACCTTCTTGGCGTCAATGGCCACCACGATGCACTGGCTGCCGAAGCGTTCAGAGGCCTCGCGCACGAACTCGGGGTTGGTCACCGCGGCGGTATTGATCGAGACCTTGTCGGCGCCGGCGTTGAGCATGGTACGAATGTCATCGCAGGTGCGGATGCCGCCGCCTACGGTCAGCGGAATGAACACCTCGCCGGCGATACGCTCGACCATTTCCACCGTGGTATCGCGGTCCTCGTGGCTTGCCGTGATGTCGAGGAAGGTGATCTCGTCGGCGCCCTGCTGGTTGTAGCGCTGGGCGATCTCCACCGGGTCGCCGGCGTCGCGGATGCCGATGAAATTGACGCCCTTGACCACGCGGCCGGCGTCGACGTCCAGGCAGGGGATGATGCGCTTGGCCAGTCCCATGTTCAGCTCCTGGCTCACTTGAGCCCTGTGGTCTTGAGTGAATCGGTGAGTTCATCGCACAGCTGCTGGCCCTTGGCCACGTCCAGGCTGCCTTCGTAAATGGCGCGGCCGGTGATGGCGCCCAGGATTCCAGGCTCGCCGGCGGCCACCAGGGCGCGCAAATCGTTCAGGTCGGTGACGCCGCCGGAGGCGATCACCGGCAGGCCGCCCTCGCGGGCCAGTTGAGCGGTGGCCTCGACGTTGACACCGTTCATCATGCCGTCGCGGGCGATATCGGTGTAGACGATGCTCGAGACGCCGTCGTCAGCGAAGCGTCTGGCCAGGTCCACGGCCTTGACCTGGGAGACCTCGGCCCAGCCGTCGGTGGCCACGAAGCCATCGCGAGCGTCTAGGCCGACGATCACATGACCCGGGAAGGCGCGGCACATCTCGCCGACGAAGGCGGGCTCCTTGACCGCCTTGGTGCCGATGATCACATAGGACACCCCGGCGGCCAGATAGTGCTCGATGGTCTCGGCATTGCGGATGCCGCCGCCGATCTGGATCGGCAGATCGGGCCAGCGGCGGGCGATGGCGGTCACGGCCTCGCCGTTGATGGGCTTGCCCTCGAAGGCACCGTTGAGGTCCACCAGGTGGAGACGGCGGGCGCCGGCCTTGATCCAGCGCTCGGCCATGGCCACCGGGTCGTCGCCGTAGGTGGTGGCGTCATCCATGCGCCCCTGCTTCAGGCGTACGCACTTGCCGTCCTTGAGATCGATGGCGGGAATTACCAGCATGTCAGTTTCCTGTTGATCCGTGATCGGGCGGCGAGGGATAGACCACCCGGTTGGCCCGGGCGCGGTTCAGGGCGCCCAGGTAACAAAGTTCTCGAGCAGCCGCAGGCCGGATCGGGAGCTCTTTTCCGGGTGGAACTGTACGGCGAAGGTGGCGTCGCGGCCAATGGCCACATGGGCCTGGATGCGGCCGTAGTCGGTGGTGCCGAATACCGTGGCATCGTCGGCGGCTTCCACGTAGAAGCTGTGAACAAAATAGAAGTGCTCGTCCTGGTCAATGCCGGCCCACAGCGGATGCTCACGCTGCTGGTGCACCAGGTTCCAGCCCATATGCGGTACCTTGAGGCGCTGGCCTCGGTCGTCCCGCATGTCGCCGGGAAAGCGCTTGACCCGGCCACCGATAAAGCCCAGGCAGTCGATGCCGCCGTTCTCTTCACTGTGGTCGAGCAGCATCTGTTGCCCCACGCAGATACCCAGCAGCGGCTTTTCCTGGCTGGCCAGCAGTTCTTCCACCAGGCCACGCAACTCGGTCTTCTCCAACTCTCCCACGCAGTCGCGGATGGCGCCCTGGCCGGGCAGCACCAGTCGTGTGGCGCCGAGGATGCGACGTGGGTCGCGAGTGATCACCACGTTCTCGTGGGTGACGTGCTCCAGTGCCTTGGCGACGGAATGCAGGTTGCCCATCCCGTAGTCGATGACGGCAATGGTCATGGGGCGCTCCTCGTGTGGTCGTGCGGCGGCCTCACAGGCAGCCCTTGGTGGACGGCATCTGGCCGGCCATGCGGGGGTCGGGCTCCACGGCCATGCGTAGCGCGCGGCCGAAGGCTTTGAAGATGGTTTCCGCCTGGTGATGGGCATTGAAACCCTTCACGTTGTCGACGTGCAGGGTCACCATGCCGTGGTTGGCGAAGCCCTGAAAGAACTCCCGGAACAGTTGGGTGTCCAGGCGTCCAATGGCGGCACGGGTGAACTCCACCTCCATGAACAGCCCGGGACGGCCTGAGAAATCCACCACCACCCGGGATAGCGCCTCGTCCAGAGGAACATAGGCGTGACCGTAGCGGCGGATGCCACGCTTGTCGCCGATTGCCCTGGCGAAGGCCTGGCCCAGGGTGATGCCCAGGTCCTCGACGGTATGGTGGTCGTCGATATGCAGATCGCCAATGGCCTTGATCTCCAGATCGATCAACCCGTGGCGGGCCACCTGGTCGAGCATATGGTCGAGGAAGGGCACGCCGGTCTCGCAGGCCAGCTTGCCGGTACCGTCGAGGTTGACGGTGACGGTGATCTGGGTCTCCTGGGTGTCACGGCTGACCGTGGCGATACGCTCGGACATCGATGCATCTCCAGCGCCTGGGCGCATATAAAAAGTGGCCACTGGCGGGCAGCGACCTGAAAGAACAAGCTGACGGCGAGCCACGCCCGCGGTCGGAAGTCTGCCATTATAGAGAATCGGTGACCCCATCCGCTACAATGCACCCCACTGCGCGGCGGCGATCCCTCGCCGCCCCGGCCCAGGGAGATCCATCTATGCCGGTGACACTCCATTTCGTCGACCGCGCCGCCTGGGAAGCGGATGCCCAGGCGCAGCTCGACCTCGCCCGTATTTATTCCGATGCGCCGTCCGAGCGCCTGCCCGCACCCGTGGGTACTTTTATTCAGAGCCACCTTAGCGATGGCCATCGTTTTCTCTGTGCCCGCTTCAACGACCGCCTGATAGGCGCGGTGGCGCAGCGTGACGATGGCTCGGCCTGGTGGCTATCGCACTTCTGCGTTCGCAAGCCGACCCGCCGTCGCGGCGTTGGGACTCGGCTGCTGACCCTGGTGGGGCAGGCGGCCCTTGCCGAGCGCAGGGTTCTGCGCGCCGAGCTTTCCCAACTGCAGCTGGCCGATCAGGTACTGCTGACGCGACTCGGTTACCGGCTGGAGCAGCATAGCGGCTTCTACGAGCTGTTGATGCAAGAGAGGAGTCAGTGATGCGGCGCTTACTGAGTATTCTTCTTTCCGCAGTCGGCATCGTCGCCGTGCTGGCCGTGGCAGCGGTGGTATATGTCACCACCTTTTTTGATCCCGAGGATCTCAAGCCGCGGCTGATCGAAGTGGTGCGCGAGCAGAGCGGTCTGGAACTCGCCCTTGAGGGGCCTTTGACCTGGTCCTTCTATCCGCGTCTCGGAGTGGGGGTGGAGAAAGCGGATGCCTGGCTGCCTGAGCAATCAGTGAGCGAGGATGAGTCCTTTGTGGCCTTCCGGCGGGCAGAGGTAAGCCTGGCCTTTGCCCCCCTGCTGCGGGGCGAGATTGCCATCGACGGCATGACCCTGGAGGGCATGCGCCTCAACCTGGAGCGAGACGAGGCGGGTCGAGGCAACTGGGAGACGCTGATGGAGCGTCTTGCCGAGCGTAGCGAGGCCGCCGAGGAGGTGCTGGCACCGGCGAATGCCTCAGCCGGGCCGGTACCGGATGACCAGGGTGGTCTGGCTGTGGCACTCAACATTGCCAGTGTGCAGGTGCGCGATGGTGAGGTGGGCTATCGTGACCTGAGCACCGGGCATGAGCTGCGGCTGGAGTCGCTCGGCGTCACCGGCAGCAACGTCAATCCGCGCAGCGCCTTCCCGATTCGCACCACTTTCCGCCTGATTGGCCACGATGATCTGGTTCTGGGGGGCCGCGAGGACTCTCCCAGGCTGACCAGTGATGTCTCCCTGGAGGCTCGTGTCACTCTGGGACTGTCGGAGCGCCGCTACGTGCTGGAGAACCTTTCGCTGAGCACCACCAGCCGGCTGGCGGGAGTTGAAGGCGAGCAGAAATTGGCCCTGCAGGGTAGCCAGCTGCGCCTTGACTCCATCGAGCGCCGCCTGCGCCTCGAGGATGGCCGCTTGGAGGCTACCCTCAGCCATCCTGCCCTGGGGGCATCGCCGCTGCCTTTCTCACTGATGTTCGCCCTGGAGGCTGACCTCGTTGAAGAGACCGCCAGGCTGCGCGACCTGGAGCTGAGCAGTGAGCATGGTTTGACGCTGAATGGCAATCTCAACGTCGATGGCCTGCTGGGGGCGCTGGCCTATGATGGCCAGCTTCGCCTGGCACCGGTCTCCCTGCGCCCTTGGCTCGAGCGCTTCGACAGCCTGCCGGTCATGGCCGATGCCCAGGCCCTCACCGATGTGGCGCTGACCAGTCCGCTGCGGGGTGACCTGTCACGGCTGGAGCTGAACGGCATGACACTGGTGCTGGATGACAGCACCTTTACCGGACGGCTCGCGGTGGGCCTCAACGGGCAGATGGTCGACTTCGAATTGCAGGGCGACAGTCTGGACCTGGAGGCTTATCTGCCGCCTACGGTGCCTGAAGGCGGCAGTGCGGCGGCTTCCGGTATCCCGGGTATCTCCCGCTCCTATGCCGACCTGGCCGGGACCCTGTTGCCGGAGGAGTGGCTTGCCGAGCTGGCGCTGGATGGTGAGCTGCGCCTCGGCTGGCTGGGCCTGGCCGGGCTGGCGTTCCGCGACGTTGATCTGGCCCTTCAGGGCGCCGATGGTCGCCAGCAGTTGACCCGCTTCACCTCGAGCTTCTATGAGGGTAGCTTGGCCGCCGAAGGTGAACTGGACCTGACGCGCGACCCGATCCACTGGCAGCTGATACCCCGCATCGAGCGGGTGCGTACCGACGAATTGTTTGCAGCCCTGAGTGACGAGGAGGCCCCGCTGCGCGGCCGCCTCTCTGCCGAAGGTGAACTGACCACACGAGGTAACACGTCGCCGGCGCTCAAACGGAATCTGGATGGTCGCATCGCCGCTCGTATCGATGACGGCGCCATCCTGGATGTCAACGTTTCCAGGGAGCTGTGCACCGCCGTGGCCACCCTCGAGGGTCGCGAAACCAGCCGCGATTGGCATCCGGATACGCGCTTCGAGCGCGTCGAGGCCAGCTTCGTGATTCGCGACGGCACCCTTACCAGTGACGACCTGCTGGTGGCCATTCCAGGCATCGAACTGGGCGGTGAGGGTTGGCTTGATCTGATCAGCGAGCGCTTCGAACTGCACGCCGTGGCGCGGGTGGTCGATACCGCCGATGCCGCCTGCCGGGTCAATCCTCGACTGGAGCGGGTGCCTTTTCCGGTGCGTTGCGAGGGTAGCCTTTCGGGCGACAGCGCCGACTGGTGCCGTTTCGACCAGCAGGCCTTTCAGTCCGCCATCGGCGAGGTGCTGCGCGACGAACTGGGTCGCCGCGCCGGGGAGGAAGTGGAGCGCCGCCTGGAAGGCGTCCTGGAGGGTCTCGACGAGCAGCTAGGCGAAGGCGGAGGCAGGGAACTGCGTGACACCCTGCGTAGTCTCTTTGATTGAGCCAAGTCAGTCCCTGCGCCGACATCCATGTCGGCGCTTTTTGTGGAGCCGCGATGCGTGAGATGCCCTCACCCGTCCTGTCCGCTGTAGAGTTCCAGCGTCGCCTGCTTGCCTGGTTCGATGTCCACGGCCGACACGATCTGCCCTGGCAGCAGGAACGCTCGCCCTATCGGGTGTGGGTTTCCGAGATTATGCTGCAGCAGACCCAGGTCGCCACGGTGATTCCCTATTTCGAGCGCTTCATGGTGCGTTTTCCGAACGTCCGCTCACTGGCGTCGGCGCACCAGGATGAGGTGCTGCACCTGTGGACGGGCCTAGGCTACTACGCCCGAGGGCGCAACCTGCACCGCGCCGCGGGCGTTATTGTGGATGCGCACGGCGGCGACTTCCCCATGGAATCCGAGGCCCTGGCCGCACTCCCCGGCATCGGCCGTTCCACCGCGGGGGCGATCATCGCCCAGAGCAGCGGGCAGCGGGCGGTGATCCTCGACGGCAACGTCAAGCGCAGCCTGTCTCGCCTGCATGCGGTGGAGGGCTGGACCGGCCGCCCGGCGGTGGAGCGCCGCCTGTGGGCGCTGGCCGAGCACTACACGCCTCAGAAGCGACTGGTCGACTACACTCAGGCCATCATGGACCTGGGCGCGACCCTGTGCCGGCGCGGCACCCCCGAGTGTGGGCGCTGCCCCTTCGCGGATGTCTGCGTGGCCCATGCCCGCGGCGAAGAACGTCGCTTCCCCGAGTCGAAGCCTAAGAAGGCGTTGCCTACCCGCACCACCCGCATGCTGCTGCTGCGGGACGCACGGGGTAGGGTACTGCTGGAGCAGCGACCGGCCAGCGGCCTATGGGGAGGGCTCTGGAGCCTGCCGCAGTTCGCGGGTCATGCCGAACTGCAGGCCTGGCTCGACCACCATGCGCCGGATAGTACCATCGAGCCGTCCAGCCCCACCTTCATCCACGTGTTCAGCCATTTTCGGCTGGAGATCACCCCCCAGCCAGCTCGCGTCGAGCAGCTTGATGCAGTGGGCGAGACCCGCCGCTGGTATGATCCCCGGAATCCCGATGCCATCGGGTTGGCGGCGCCGGTGAAGTCTCTGCTCACCGGTTTTACGCCCTGAATGCTCGCCGCCCGCTTGATGCCGCTTTCACTTTCTCTACGAGGAGAATGATTCATGAGCCAGACCGTCTTCTGTCGCAAGTATCAGCAGGAGCTCGAAGCCCTGCCGATTCCGCCGCTGCCCGGCAAGAAGGGCCAGGAGATTCAGGCTAGCGTATCCAAGCAGGCCTGGGCGGAATGGCAGGCGCTGCAGACCCGCCTGATCAACGAGAAGCACCTCAATATGCTAGAGCCTTCGGCCCGCGAGTACCTGATGGAGCAGATGGAACGCTTCCTGGACAACCGCGAGACTGACCAGGCCGAGGGTTATGTGCCACGCGAATCGTGACGCCAATCCCAGGCTATCGCTGGCCATCGTTTTGAAACGGAAGGGGTTGACGCTGATTCGCCGCTGAGGTTTAATACGCACCGTTGGCAGCGGCCAGATAGCTCAGTCGGTAGAGCAGGGGATTGAAAATCCCCGTGTCGGGGGTTCGATTCCCTCTCTGGCCACCATATTGCTGGGGTATAGCCAAGTGGTAAGGCACCGGTTTTTGGTATCGGCATTCCCAGGTTCGAATCCTGGTACCCCAGCCATCGCCAACCTTGATTATGAAAGACCGTGGACACGGGTTCACGGTCTTTCTCGCTCAGAGGCCATCGTCCCTCTGCGCTGACATGGAGCATTGCATCGCCGGCATAGCTCAGTTGGTAGAGCAACTGACTTGTAATCAGTAGGTCCCGGGTTCGACTCCTGGTGCCGGCACCACAGATGCCACGTCAATCAGCATGATTCGAGCGTGTTGTAACCGTCCCTTGAGGCGGTTTTTTTGTGCGCGCCATCGGCGGAAGACGGCCGGCCTCGGACGCTTGCGATTATTCGCCGAACCTGGCAGGTGCCTGTGGTCAGGGCGATTGTACTGCCTGGTTACAGGAGGGTGAGACAAGCTGCCCACCCCGCCGAGGTGGTGCGTGGCGCGCGGTGCGTTAGACTGTGAGGCTTGTCGCCGAGATGCGTCATGCAAAACGAGAAGGAGAAGACCCGCCATGCGCTTTGTCCCACGTTTTACCGATGGCCAGGAATTTCCCCATGCGCTCGGCAAGATCGTCTGCGTCGGCCGCAACTATGCCGATCATGCCAGGGAACTGGACAATCCGGTGCCCAGCGAGCCGCTGCTGTTCATCAAGCCGGCGACCTGTGCTGTCCCGCTGGAAGAGCCCATCGATGCCCCTTTCTCCCGGGGTGAGGTGCACTACGAGACCGAACTGGCGCTGCTGGTCGGCGAGGAACTCTCCCACGCTACCGCGGACGAGGCCGAACGCGCGATCGTTGGTATCGGTCTGGGGCTGGACCTGACCTTGCGCGATCTGCAGACCCGCCTCAAGGAGAAGGGGCATCCCTGGGAAACCGCCAAGGCGTTTGACGGTGCCTGCCCGCTTTCTGCTTTCCTGAGGCTTTCTCAAGTGCCCAACTGGAGCGCTCTGGCGTTTACCCTCGTGATCGATGGCGAACCGCGCCAGCGTGGCGAGGGCGCCGACATGCTCTTCCCGGTCGCCACCCTGGTGGCCGAAATGAGCCGTCACTTCACCCTGCTGCCGGGCGACGTGGTACTGACCGGGACTCCAGCTGGTGTCGGCCCGCTGTCGCGTGGCGCCGAGCTGCACTTTACCCTGACCGGTGGCCTGGAGATCACCACTCGCGTGGTGGAGTGATTCAACAGATATGCCGTTGTTGCCCCAGACGACGCCCGGCGGTGGCGTGGCGGGGCGTCGTTACGGTCAGGAGAGAGGTGCTCGGCTACTCCAGGTAGGTATAGCCGGCCAGTCCCTCCGAAAGAGCATCGAGGAAGTGCTGCTGCTCGGTCTCTTCCAGGCCGCTGGCGGCTAGCTGCTCGGCGAGATTGCTGCGCAGTACCTCGGCGTCGAAGTTGACGTAGCTGAGTACGTCGGCAACCCGGTCGCCCTGCTGAATATGGCTGAAGGTCCAACCGCCATCCTCGGCCAGGGTGGCGTCCACCGAGTCGGTATCGCCGAACAGATTGTGCAGGTCGCCGAGAATTTCCTGGTAGGCGCCCACCAGGAAGAAGCCCAGCAGTTGTTCGTCGCCCTCCTGCCACTCGGGTAGGGGCAGCGTGGTCTCGACGCCCTGGCCGTCCACGTAGCCGTCGATGCGGCCATCGCTGTCACAGGTGATGTCCTGAATCACCCCCCGGCGGACCGGCTCCTGGTCGAGGCCGGTCAGCGGCAGCACCGGAAAGATTTGCTGGATACCCCAGACGTCGGGCACCGACTGGAATAGCGAGAAGTTGACGAACAGCTTGTCGGCGAGCTTCTCGGCCAGCTCATCGGCGATCTCGCGATGAGCGCGATTGCGAGTGTCGAGACGGGCGCGCAGCCTCGCGCAGGCGGCAAAATAGACGCCCTCGCCCTCTGCCCGGGCGTTGATGTCGGTCATGCCGATCACGAAGCGCTCATGGAGCTCGCCCATGGCCTGGACCAGGTCATGCCATGCCTCGACCAGACCACGCGGTTCGACCTGTTCATGGAGCAGGTCGTGGACCCGCCATAGCTCTTTGACCTGGGGGTCGTCCTCGACACGACGCTCCGGTGCGGTTTCATTGATTCGCTCCTCGCCGATCACGTTGGTGATCAGCACCGCATGGTGAGCGGTCAGTGCACGCCCCGATTCGCTGATCAGGTGCGGCTCGGGCAGGTCGCGTTCCTGGCAGGCCAGGCGGAAGGCGTAAACCACGTTGCGGGCGTACTCGAGCATCGAGTAGTTGACCGAGCAGAAGCTGCGCGAGCGAGTGCCCTCATAGTCGACCCCCAGGCCGCCTCCCACGTCCACGGTGTCCACCGGCGCGCCCAGCTCCACCAGGCTCTGGTAGAAACGCGCGCATTCGCGCAGGCCACGTTGGATGTCGCGAATATTGGCGATCTGCGAGCCGAGATGAAAGTGCACCAGCTGCAGGCTTTCCAGGGCGTTGGCATCGCGCAGGTGATCCACTACGGCCAGGATCTGGCTGGCGGTGAGACCGAACTTGGACTTCTCGCCGCCGGTGTTCTGCCAACGGCCACGGCCCACGGTGGCGAGTCGTGCACGCAGGCCGATGCGCGGCTTGACGCCCAGCGCCGCGGCTTCCTCGAGGATCAGCGGCAGCTCCGAGAGCTTCTCCACCACCAGGTAGACGCGATGGCCGAGCTTTTCGCCCATCAGGGCCAGGCGAACATATTCCCTATCCTTGTAGCCGTTGCAGACGATCAGCGAGGGACCGTCTCCGGAGAGGGCCAGCACGGCGAGCAGCTCCGGCTTGCTGCCGGCCTCGAGGCCAACCCGGTCGCGGCCGCGTTCGGGGGTGGCAAGGATCTCCTCCACCACCCGACGCTGCTGGTTGACCTTGATCGGGTAGACGGCGGTATAGCCACCGCTGAACTCCTCCTCGACCATGGCGGTATCGAAGGCGGCGCACAGCTGCTCGACGCGGTCGTGGAGAATATCGATGAAGCGCACCAGTACCGGCAGGCGCAGGCCGGCGGTCTTGAGCTGCGCGACCAGGTCAGACAGAGGCAGGGCCGGACCCTCGATCTCACTGCCCAAGGGGCGCACCAGGGCGTGCCCGGAGTCGTCCACGTCATAGTAGCCGCTGCCCCACTGGTCGATATTCCAGACGCGCCGGGCGCGCTTTGCCGGGCTGCCGGCACTGGCCATGGAGAGACTCATGTATTCACCTCCGGGAGGGGCAGGGCGCCGTGATTGAGGCGCGCCTTGAGAATGGTGCGGAACTGCTCGGGGTCGTGGGGAGTGAGGTCGTGAGCCGGCGGATCCACATACACCACCAGCAGCCTCGACAGCCAGTAGCGCAGCGCGGTCATGCGCAGCATTATTGGCCACGCTTCGCGTTCGGCCGCGGTGAGCGGTCGGCGCGTCTGGTAGGCGGTAAGAATGACGTCGTGGCGCTCGGCATCCAGGCGGCCGTCGGGGTCGGTGGCCCAGTCGTTGATCACAATGGCGAGATCGAAGAGCAGGTCACCGGTGCAGCCGTTGTAGAAGTCGATGATGCCGCCCAGTCGGTCACCCTCATAGAGGGTGTTATCGCGGAACAGGTCGCCGTGCAGAGTGCCCTGGGGCAGTTCGGAAGCGCTGCCGAAGGCATCCTGGTAGATCTCGACCTCATCCTTCATCAGGGTCTGGTCTTCCGGGGAGAGGTAGACCAGCACCTTGTGGTGCATGGGCAGCAGCCAGTGAAGATCTCGCGGGTTGGGGCGGTGCCCGGGGAAGTGCCGCGACACCCTGTGCATATGGCCCAGGGCATCTCCCAGGGCCGCGCACTGGACCAGGTTGGGCGACTTGGGATGCTTGCCGGGCAGCCGCGGGAAGAGCAGGGCGGGCTTGCCGGCCAGGCGGTGCAGTGCCACACCCTCGCGGTCGTGCAGCGGCCCCGGCACCGGCAGGCGGTGCTCGTCCAGATAATCGAGCAGGTCGACGAAGAACGGCAGCTCGCCGAACTCGCCCTGCTCGAACAGGGTCAGCACGAGTTGGCGTCGATCGGTGGTGACGAAGAAGGTGCTGTTCTCGGTGCCGGCGGGTACGCCTTCCAGGGAGATCAGCGAGCCAGCATCGAAGCGTGCCAGAAAGTCCGCGACCTGGGTCTCGGATAGCGGTGTGAATACGGCCATGTGTCTCTCACCCGGGGATGCCAAGCCGCCTATTGTAGCGACTTGGCCGAGTGATGCACGTGTCGTGGCTCCTCGTCAGAAGCGACGCAGGATCCACTGCGGAACGGCGAGGCGATCGCCATCCTGGCGCTCGAAGTTGCCGTCGCCGTCATGGTCCACCAGGTAGTACGAGGGGCCACGGGAGGGACGGATCTCGATGGCATAGAGTTCGCCATTGATGCGGTACTCGCGAATGGTACGGTCCTCCTCCTGGCGGATGGTGATATCCGGCTCCAGGTCGGCGGAGGTCTGGGCCAGGGCGGGCCCGGTGGCGATCAGTGTGAACCCCAGCAGCAGGGCGATAAGGGTGCGAGTGATGATCATGATGCCCTCCTGGCCGCAGCGCGGCAGACGTAGTGGCGATGTCTTCAGTGTATGCCGTTGCGGCCCTGCGGCCCAACACCCGCGGCAAAACATCCGGGCAATGCGTATCATGGGTGATCAGGATCACTTCCCGCTCAGTCTCAATGGATGCCATGCATGGCCGATACCCCCATCGTACTCGTCGACGGTTCTTCCTATCTCTACCGCGCCTTCCATGCCCTGCCGCCGCTGACCACCTCGAAAGGGCAGCCCACCGGCGCCATCAAGGGCGTGCTCAATATGCTCAAGCGGTTGATCAAGGACTACCCGGACAGTCCCATGGCGGTGGTCTTCGACGCCCCGGGCAAGACCTTCCGTGACGAACTGTTTGCCGAGTACAAGTCCCACCGTCCGCCGATGCCCGACGACCTGCGCTCCCAGGTGGCCCCGCTGCACGCTTGCGTGAGGGCGCTGGGCCTGCCGCTGCTGTGCATCGAGGGGGTCGAGGCCGACGACGTTATCGGGACCCTGGCTCGACAGGCCACCGAGGCCGGACGCGACGCGGTGATCTCCACCGGTGACAAGGATATGGCCCAGCTGGTCAACGCCCACATCACGCTCGTCAATACCATGAAGGACGAGACTCTGGACGTCGACGGCGTGAAGGAGAAGTTTGGCCTGCCGCCCGGACTGATCATCGACTTGCTGGCGCTGATGGGCGACAAGGTCGACAACATTCCCGGGGTGCCGGGGGTCGGTGAGAAGACCGCACTGGGGCTGCTGCAGGGCATGGGCGGCGGGCTCGAGACCCTCTATGCCGACCTGGATAAGATCAAGGAGCTGGGCTTTCGCGGCGCCAAGACGCTGCCGAAGAAGCTCGAAGCGCACCGCGACCAGGCTTTCCTCTCCTACCAGCTCGCGACCATCAAGACCGACTGTGACCTGCCGGTAGGCCTCGGCGACCTGGACATCGCTCACCCCGATCGTGAAGCGCTGATGGAGCTCTATCGCGAGTTCGAGTTCAGGGCCTGGCTCTCCGAACTGCTGGAAGGCAGCGACGCCGGCGTCGACGACGTGGCCGGTGGCACGCCGACGCTAACCGACGGCGACGAGATCGGCGCCAGCGCTACCCGCGATGACCATGTGGTCCTCGAGCAGGGCGCACTGGACGTCTGGTTGGCCCGGCTCGAGGCGGCCGAGGCCTTCTGCTTCGACCTGGAGACCACCAGCCTGGCCTACATGGAGGCGCAGATCGTTGGCGTGGGGGTGGCGCTGGAAGCGGGGGTGTCGGCCTATATTCCGCTAGCTCACGACTACCTGGATGCTCCCGCGCAGCTTGACCGTGACGCCGTACTCGCCAGGCTCAAGCCGCTGCTGGAAGACGGGAAGACGACCAAGATCGGCCAGAACCTCAAGTACGATATCTCGGTGCTGGCGAACTATGGCATCGCAGTGGCGGGGCCGCTGGAGGACACCATGCTGGAGTCCTACGTGCTGGACTCTACCGCCACTCGACACGACATGGACTCCCTCGCGCTGAAGTACCTGGGCGAGAAGACCGTCTCCTTCGAGGAAATCGCCGGCAAGGGGGCCAAGCAGCTCACCTTCAACCAGATCGCCCTGGAGCAGGCTGCCCCTTACGCCTGCGAGGACGTCGACATCACCCTGCGCCTGCATGGCGAGCTGCGCCCGCGCCTGGCGGCCACGGGTCGTCTGGCCGATGTGCTGGAAAAGATTGAGCTGCCGCTGGTTCCTGTGCTGTCGCGTATGGAGCGGACCGGGGTGGCGCTGGACCCGGAGCAGCTGCACGCTCAGAGCCGTGAGCTCGAGGTGCGTATCCGCGAGCTGGAGGCGCGCGCCCATGAGCTGGCCGGGCGCGAGTTCAACCTTGGCTCACCCAAGCAGCTCGGCCAGATTCTCTTCGAGGAGCAGAAGATTCCGGTGCTCAAGAAGACCCCCAAGGGGGCGCCCTCCACCGCCGAGGCGGTGCTGGAGGAGCTGGCGCTGGACTTCCCGCTGCCCAAGGTGATCACGGAGCACCGCGGCCTGGCCAAGCTGAAGTCCACCTATACCGACAAGCTGCCGCGGCTGGTCAACAGGGCCACCGGGCGGCTGCACACCAGCTATCACCAGGCGGTCACTGCCACGGGGCGATTGTCGTCGTCGGACCCCAACCTGCAGAACATTCCGATTCGCACCGAAGAGGGCCGCAAGATTCGTCAGGCCTTCATCGCTCGGCCGGGCTACCGGGTCGTCGCCGCCGACTACTCCCAGATCGAGCTGCGCATCATGGCGCACCTCTCCGAGGACAAGGGGCTGCTCGAGGCCTTTGCCGAGGGCCGCGACATTCACGTCGCCACCGCCGCCGAGGTGTTCGGGGTGCCCCTCGACAAGGTCTCCGGCGACCAGCGGCGCAGTGCCAAGGCGATCAATTTCGGCCTGATCTACGGCATGAGCGCCTGGGGCCTGGGTCGCCAGCTGCATATCGACCGTAACCAGGCCCAGACCTGGATCGAGCGCTACTTCGACCGCTACCCCGGGGTGGCCCGGTATATGGAACGCATTCGCTCACAGGCGGCCGAGGATGGCTTCGTCGAGACGGTCTACGGCCGGCGCCTCTACCTGCCGGAGATCCACTCCCAGAACCGCGCTCGCCGCCAGGGGGCGGAGCGCACGGCGATCAATGCCCCCATGCAGGGCACCGCAGCGGATATCATCAAGCTCGCCATGATCGACGTGGACGCCTGGCTGAGTGCTGGCGTCATGGACGCCTGGATGGTCATGCAGGTCCACGACGAACTGGTCTTCGAGGTGGTGGAAGGGCAGGTGGATGCTTTCATCGAGCAGGTTAAGGGGCGCATGCAGGCGGCTGCACAGCTCAGCGTGCCGCTGATTGTCGAAGCCGAGAGCGGGGCCAACTGGGACGAGGCGCACTGATTCATGGAGCATGCCACGCCGATGCGATAGCGCGACCGTGGAGTGTTATGTTCCTCTATCCGGGCCGGCGTGGCCTGAGTCAAACAAGGAGACGAAGATGCGCACAACAATGAAGGCATTGCTGATCGGTGCGGGGGTGGTCCTGGTCTCGGGATGTGCGAGCCAGGCTACGCCGCCGACGGCGGAGCTGTTTGACTGTCAGGCACTGAACCGGGCCGTGTCGAGCGCTGATAACGCTTTCGCCGAGATCAAGGGGCGTCTGAAGACCACTCCTCTGACGCGCACCTGGCAGACCGATACCCAGGCGTTTCACGAAGCCTGTGTGGTCGTGTCGGCCCGGCGGCCAGATCACTATCTGTGTTTCGGGCCCCTGGCCAGCGACGATCCGCGTGGCGCGCTGGTCGATGGTGGCGAGGTGGTCGCCCAGTGCCTCGGCGACGACTGGCAGTCACAGCGCATCGCTACCGATCGCCTCGAGTTCACCCGCGAAGGAGAGGCGGCGGTCGTGGTCCTGGAGACCTTTCTCAATGACCGCGAGCGGCGCATGGGCACCCTGAGTGTCTTCCAGACGGCCGCGCACGCCAAGCCGCTGCCCAGCGACGGCTGAACCTGGCGCGTTCGTCCGGCACGCCTGCTCCTGTGCATCGTGAGTGGGCATCACGAAATGGCTCGCGGCATCTGCCGCGAGCCTTGTCTCGTCACTGCCGTGCTAACACGCCGGTATGAGTGACGTGGCGATTAGCGCCAGTTGACGCGATCGAAGATGCGCACTGCTTCAGGGTTGTGCTCGCCAAGGGCGCTGATATTCAGCTCATCACTCTTGTAGTCGTCCAGGGAGGCCATGAAGCCCTCGAGTTCCACGGAATCGACGACTGGGAACTCGTAGTTGTCGATGGCGAACAGTGACTGCGCCTTGTCGGAGGCGAGGAACTCGAGGAAGCGCACAGCATTTTCCTCATTGGGCGCGCCCTTCACTATGCCCGCACCGCCTACGTTGACGTGCGCGCCGCGATCGCCCTGGTTGGGGAAAATCACCTGGACATTCTCGGCCGCTTCGCGGTCTGCTTGCTGGTCGGAGTTGACCAGGCGAGCATAGTAGTAGTGGTTGGCCACGGCAATATCGCACTGCCCGCTGGCAACGCCGCGGATCTGGTCGGTGTCGCCGCCCTCGGGGTTGCGCGCAAAGTTGTTGACCACGCCCGCGGCCCACTCCTCGGCGGCTTCCTCGCCGTGGTGAGCAATCATCGAGGCGAGTAGCGACTGGTTGTAGATGTTGTTCGAGGAACGAATGCAGACCTGGCCTTCAAACGTCGGATCCGCCAGATCCTCATAGCGGGTAATCTTGTCCGCATCGACCGCGGTGGGGTTGATGAAGATGGTCCTGACTCGCTCGCTGAAGCCGAACCACTTGCCTTCCGGATGGCGGAGATGCTCGGGCACCCGCTCGTTGAGGATCTCGGACTCCACGCTGGCGAAGATGTCCTCCTGCTCACCACGCCAGAGGCGCCCGGCGTCTACGGTGATCATCACGTCAGCGGGGCTGGCCTCTCCCTCGAGCTTGAGGCGCTGGAGCAACTGGTCGGAGTCGCCTTCCAGTACGTTGACGTCGATCCCGGTCTGCTCGGTGAACGCGGCATAAAGCGCTTCGTCCGAGTCGTAATGACGAGCCGAATAGACGTTGAGCTCATCAGCGACAGCGGCTTGTGACGCCATGGCAGAGCTGGCCACCAGGGCGGCGAGGGGCATGGCAAGACGGCGATTGTGCAGCATGGAGACACCTCATATGCGAGTTGAGATTTCAAATGATAATGCTTTGCATTACACTTACGTCATTGAAGCGCCTCCCGCCATCAGCGTCAAGTCCCGTCGGCGGATGATCTGATCCAGGTCAGACACCCAAGTGCCTTGACAGCCAGGCAGCGAAATGCGAGCGATTGTATAACGCATTCACGAGGCTTTCGCGTTACGATGAACCACACACCTCTTCCATGGCCGCTCAGACCCCATGACTAGCCAACCGATGCTTCAGATCGACGAGAACGCTGCCGCGGCACCCGTACTCGCCATGCACCAAATCCGCCATGCCTATCAGCAGCACCTGGCCGTGGAAGACGTCTCCCTGGAGGTCAATCCAGGGGAGATCGTCTGTTTGCTCGGCCCTTCCGGCTGTGGCAAATCGACCCTGCTCAGAATCGCCGCCGGACTCGAAGGGGTACAGCGGGGCCAGGTGGCGCTTGGAGGCCAATCAATGGGTCATGCTGGGCGCTCCCATGTGCCACCCGAGAAGCGCAACGTCGGCCTGGCCTTCCAGGATTCGGCGTTGTTCCCCCATCTCTCGGTGCTGGACAACGTGGCTTTCGGGCTCAAGTCCCAGCCTGTCGCGCAGCGTCGCCGCCGGGCCTTTGAGCTGCTCGAACTGCTGGGCATGGAGCGCTATGCCCGTGTCTTCCCGCATATGCTCTCGGGTGGACAGCAGCAGCGAATCGCCCTGGCCCGGGCGCTGGCGCCTTCGCCCCAGCTGATGCTGCTCGACGAGCCCTTCTCCAGCCTTGATGCTCGTCTGCGGGACCGTATCCGCGACGACACTCTGCATGTGCTGAAGAAGGTCGGGGCAGGGGTGCTGCTGGTGACCCACGATCCCGAGGAGGCCATGTTCATGGCCGACCGCATCGTGCTGATGCGCGAGGGGAAGGTGGTTCAGGCCGGTACGCCGCTGGATCTCTACTGCGCCCCTACGGATCCCTTCGTGGTCAACTTTTTCGGAGAGGTAAACGAACTCGAGGGACGGGTGGTGGATGGCAAGGTTTCCACGCCGGTAGGTGACGTCTCCGGCGGCGGGTTGCCAGACGGCAGCCCCGTGCAGGTGATGATCCGTCCCGAGGCGCTGAGGGTGGTGCCGCTGGACGAACCGCTGGAGCAGCATCATAGCCATGTGATCATGGCCAAGCTGCTGGGACGCACCAGCCTGCTGCATATCTGCGCCCACGCACCCGATGGCCAGGAAACCCATATGCATGCTCGCTCACCCGGACTCTTCCTGCCCCGAGAAGGCCAGCCTGTGATGATCGGTCTGGACGCCTCCCAGGTCTTCGTCTTTCCCCTCGAGTCAGCGACTGCCGGGGCGTGAGCGCCGCATGGCGATACTGAGGAGGATAACGGGCACGATCCCCACCGCCACGATGGCCAGGGAAGACGTCGAGGCCTCCGCCAGGCGCTCGTCCGCGGCCAGGCTGTGAGCACGGATTGCGAGGGTGTCGAAGTTGAAGGGGCGCAGGATGACCGTGGCCGGCAGCTCCTTCATGACATCCACGAACACCAGGATGCCGGCGGCGATCAAGCTGCCGCGCATGATGGGAGTGTGCACCTTGCGCAGCGTGCCGCCTGCTGTCTGCCCCAGCGTCCTGGAGGCGGCGTCCATGCTCGGGGTGACCTTGCCCAGGCTGGCCTCGATGGCATTGAACGAGACGGCGAGAAAGCGCACCACGTAGGCATACACCAGGATGAAGGCTGATCCGCTGAGCAGCAGCCCTACCGCAATACCGAACTGACCCTTCATGAAGTCGTTGATCTGATGGTCTAACCACACGAAGGGAATCAGAATGCCCACTGCCACTACCGACCCCGGTACCGCGTAGCCCATGGCGGCCACGCGAGTCGCGACCCGTGTGACCTTGCTGGCGTTCAGGCGAGCGCCGTAGCTGAGCAGCAGGGCCAGCCCCACGGCGACGGCCGAGGCTAACGACGCCAGCAGCAGACTATTGCCGGCAAAAGTCAGGAAGGCCGACCCGAACAGGGCATCTCCGCCCCGGAACGAAAGGTAGCCGAGCAGGCCGCTGGGGATCAGGAATCCGAGTAGCACCGGCGTCAGACAGGCCAGAGTGGCGGCCCAGCCGCGCCAGCCGTGAAGCGGGAATTCCGGCAGATGCTGATAGCGACCGGTGGTATGGAAATAGCGGCGCTTGCCGCGGGAGGCACGCTCGAGCAGCACCAGGGCGATGACGAAGGCCAGCAGGCAGGCAGCAAGCTGGGCCGCAGCGACCTGCTCGCCCATCCCGAACCAGGTTCTATAGATGCCGGTAGTGAAGGTATCAACGCCGAAGTATTGTACGGCCCCGAACTCGTTGAGCGTTTCCATCAGGGCCAGTGATACTCCGCCGACGATACTTGGCCGCGCCAGTGGCAGGGCCACGCTGGTGAACAACCGCCATGGACCTCGACCCAGCGTCCGCCCAACGTCCAGCACGCATACCGACTGCTCGAGGAAGGCCGCGCGCGCCAGCATGTAGACGTAAGGGTAGAGCACCAGGGTGATCAGGGTGGCTGCTCCCCACAGGGAACGGATGTCAGGAAAGAAATAGTCGCCCGCCGACCAGCCAAAGCTCTCCCGCAGCCACGTTTGCACGGGACCGGCATACTGCAGGAAATCCGTATAGGCGTAGGCGATCACATAGGTGGGCACTGCCAGGGGCAGGAGTAGTCCCCACTCGAAAAGCCGACGACCGGGGAAGCGGTACATCACCACCAGCCAGGCAGTGCCGGTGCCGATCACGAAGGTGCCGAATCCTACCGTTACCACAAGGAAGAGCGTGTTGCCGATATAGCGGGGTAGCACGGTGCTGCTCAGGTGCTGCCAGATGCCCTCCGTGGGGATGAACAAGTGTGTCAGCACCACCATGACCGGCAGGGCCACGATCAAGGCGATACCAATGGTCAAGGCGTTCCAGGCATTGAAGGGTAGCGACAGGCGTGCGATAGCGCGGGAACGGGCCGGGCTGGTCAACGAGTTCTCCTTCCAGCAGTGTCTGAAAGCGGTGTGGATGCGAGTGATTTGCGCGTGATAATTCTATCAGTTAGGCCTCACGACTGCAGCCATTACGACTGCCTCGGCGCATGAGAAACGCCCTGCCGCTCAAGGAGCGGCAGGGCGCCAAGGGGCTGTCGAGAACAGCTCAGTAGCCCAGCAGTGCCGAGGGCAGGCCGGTGATGATGACAGGGAAGAAGGCCATCAGCAGGCAGGCCAGCACAATGATGGCCACGAAGGGAATCACCGCCTTGTAGAGGTCGACGATTTCCACTCCGGCTGGCGCCACCCCCTTCAGATAGAACAGCGCATAGCCGAAGGGCGGAGTGAGGAAGGACGTCTGCAGCACCACCGCCACCATCACCACGAACCACAGCACGTCGATGCCCATGCTCTCGACGATCGGCAGCATGATCGGGAAGCTGAGCAGCACGATACCGGTCCAGTCCAGAAACATGCCCAGGATGAACACCAGGAACAGCATCAGGATCAGCGCGCCGGTGGTGCCGCCGGGCATGGCCAGCACCAGATCGCTGATCACCGTCATGCCGCCGCCGCGGGAGAAGACCCCGGTAAAGGCGGTGGCGCCCACCAGGACCAGCATCACCATGGTGGTGGTCTTGCCGGCGTCGATCAGGGTGCGGTAGCAGGTGGAGAGCTTGCGGTCGCCGAAGATCAGGAACAGCAGGAAGGCGATACCAACGCCGATGGCCGAGGCCTCGGTGGCGGTGGCGATGCCGGTAAACAGCGCACCCAGTACGCCCAGGATCAGCGACATGGGGGGCAGCACGTACTTGGCCAGCATGATCAGCAGTTGACCGGTGCTGGTCTCGGCTTGCTCCTCGACGGGCACTTTCGGCCCGTAGGCGGGCTTGATGTAACAGATGAGCAGTACATAGAGGGCATACATGAAGCCCAACAGCACGCCCGGGACCAGGGCGCCGGCGAACAATGCGCCCACCGAGACCGGCGAGTAGCTGGCCATCAGGATCAGCATGATGCTTGGCGGGATCAGGATGCCCAGGCAGCCGCTGGCCATGATGACCCCGGAGCTGAGTTCCTTGTTGTAGCCGTACTTGAGCATCGGGGCCAGCGCGATCATGCCCATCACCGCAATGGAGGCACCCACGATGCCGGTGGTGGCGGCCAACAGCACCGAGACGATGACCACCGTGAGCGCCAGGCCACCGCGCAGGTTGGCCAGCAGCAGGCGCATCGTGTCGAACATCTTCTCGGTAACGCCCGAGTCGTTGAGAAAGCGCGCCATCAGGATAAACAGCGGAATGGCCACCAGGACATAGTTATCCATGGCGTTGCCATAGATGTTGTTGATGATGGTGCCGAGTATCTTGGCGCCGGGGCCGAGCCAGGCGCCAAGCACGGCGATGCCGCCCAGCACGAAGGCCAGCGGATGGCCCATGAACAGGCCGACCAGCAGGCCGATGAACATGAACAGGGTGAGCATTTCGGGACTCAGGTTCATGCGGTTTTCCCCCGCAGCTGCTGGATGGCGCGGATGACGATGGCAATGGCCTGAAGCAGGATCAGGACGGCGGCGAAGACAATCACACCCTTCACCGGATAGACCGGGATCGAGACCATGCCGTAGGTGGTCTCGAGTCGGCTATAGGAGCGCATGAAGAAGTCCCAGCCCAAGGTGAGCAGCATCCAGATGAAGGGGACAAAAAATATGAGGTAGCCGAGGATCTCCAGCATCGCCTGCTTCTTGCGCGACAGCAGGCGTTTGAGCACGTCGACCTCCACATGGGCGTGATGGCGCAGCCCGTAGGCGGCCATCAGCATGAAGTGGACGCCGAACAGCATCTTGGTGGTATCGAAGGCCCAGTCGCTGGGTCGACCCACGAAGTAACGCAGGGCGATATCATAGAGGACAATCAGCGCGATGATGGCAATCAGGGGGGCAATCAGCCGACCGAACCCCTCGTTGAGGGCATCGATCGCCTTGGCAATGGCATTCATGGTCGGTGGTCTCGAGGGTCTAGGAGGATTACTGCCGGATGGAAAACGCCACCGGGGCAGCTCCAGCGCCGGTGGCGATCACTCCCAAGGAACTTCCCGGGGTCACCGGGAGGTCTCACTGACGCTTAGAGACAGGCTTCGAGTTCTTCCAGCGACGGGAGATTATCCATGGTCCGGCTCATGTTGAACGGCGCAGAGATATCACGCCAGGTGGCGTAATGCTCAAGGTAGCTGACCATGGAGTGATATATCTTGGCGTGCATCGGGTCCTCGCAGGCGCCGCGCAGGATAACTTCATTTGTAACTTCTTGAATACGTGCTAATTCATCGTCGGAGAGCTGGTGGATTTCCACGCCGGCTTCCATGAAGTTCACCGTCCCCTCGGTGGACTCGCGCTCGGACCAGGCCAGCGACCAGGCCATGGTGGCGTCGGCGGCGATCTTCAGCTTCTGCTGGGTCTCCTCTGTCAAGGCGTCCCAGGCGTCCTTGTTGATCATCACGCCGAACACGCTGGCGGATTGGTGCCAGCCGGGTACCGACCAGTGGTCGATCACCTCAGCGAAGCCGAGGTTGTAGTCCACACCCGGGGTGGAGAACTCGCCGGCATCGACAACGCCGCGTTCGAGTGCCTGGTAGAGCTCGCCGCCCGCCAGATTGACCTGGGAGCCGCCCAGTTCTTCCAGCACGCGGCCCTGATCGCGACCGGAGAGGCGTATTCGCTTTCCATCGAGATCGGCCAGGCTCTCGATGGGTGTTCGCCCCACAAAGCCGGTTTCATTGTTGGTGATGCCATAGGGCAGATAGACCATGTTGTAGTCGCCATAGACCTCCTGATAGAGGTCCCAGCCGCCCCACTGCTGGATCCAGTTCAGGTAGTCGACCCCGTTGAACAGGCTGGTGGTGGTGGCCAGCGGCGAGAAGGCGGGACTGCGGCCGGCCCAGTAGCCCGGCCAGTCGCCGGCGGCCTCGATGCTGCCGGTCTCGGTGGCGTCGAAGACCTCGGTGGGTGGCATGAGTGTGCCGCCGGACCGGAACTCGATCTCCAACTCGTCACCGGCGAGCATATTGACCATCTCGGCCCAGTGGCGGTCAATCTGGATCAGGTCAATATTGTCCGTCCAGGTGGTGGTCATGGTCCAGCGTTCCTGGGCCTGGGCGGTAGTGGTCATGGCGGCCAGCGCTACACCGGCGGCCAGGCCGGTGAGGGCAAACTTGGTCATCTTCTTCATGGAGTGCTCCCTGTACGGGTTATTGGTGTTGATCGAGAAGACGTTTCGGGTGCCGTCGCCACCCCCTGTCATGTCACGATGCAGGGACAGGCGACGCCTGCGGCCGGCAGTTGACCGGACGGGCAGGCTTGGCAGCCTTGCCAAGCTAGCACGAGGCCACTGTCATAATCGATAGCCTGCTGAATGCTGCCCTCCGGGCGCCCTTGACGGGGCTTCTCGCCCCAATATTTCAGGTTAAACCGCCTATCTTCAAGGGGTTGGCATGACTGCCGGGCAGCTAAGAGACGTTCGGCAGCGTTGAATAAGGTGGGTGCTGCGACCAAGGTCGTAGGCTCCTCATCAGGGGATAACGCATGCCGCCAGCCGCGAGAGATGAGCGCCTCTTGGAGAACATCGTGGAGCAAAGGGTAGATAAGATAGCGGTGCGGATAGTGGAGCAGGCAGCCGAGCTGGCGCAGCGGCGCTGGCGTGGGTTGGTATGGCTCACTGGCGAGGCCGGTGCCTGTCGCCATGCCGCCCTGGCGCTGTGGCAAGCGGGGGGATGGCAGCTGCCAGTGTGGGTGGCGCTCGAGCCCCCGCAGGGGTTGACCAAGGCTGACTGTCTCCCCCCCGGCCGGGCCCGCACACGGCTGGGCGGCGAGCATGACCTGCTGATAGTGGATGCGGTCTCGCCCGGGGTGGGCTTCGACCCCGACGCTTTCGGCGCCCTGGCCGGCACCCTGCGGGCCGGTGGCCTGCTGGTGCTGATGACGCCGCCCGACTGGGGCGAGCGCCCCGACGCCGACTACGCCCGTCTGGCCGAGCACCCCTTTCGCCCCGAGCAGCTCACCGCCCGCTATCTGGTTCGGTTGGCCGGCTTGCTGGGCGCGGCATCCGAGGTGATTCGCTGGCCGGTAGGTGATGAGCCATTGCTGCCGCTGCTGCCGGCCCAGGCTCGGTCTCCTGTGCCACCCTTTGCGGATGCCGACTGCCTGACCGCCGACCAGGCCGAGGCGGTGGCGCGCCTGGTAAGGCAGCGCCGGCGCCGCCCTCTGGTGATCACCGCCGACCGTGGCCGCGGCAAGAGCGCGGCACTGGGTATCGCCTGTGCGCGACTATTGGCCGCCGGCGAGGCAGAGATCCTGGTTACCGCGCCGCGTCCGGCGGCGGTGGAGAGCCTCTTTCAGCGCCTCGTGGCGCTCTGCCCGGCAGGGCAGCGCCAGGGGCTCGCCTTCGTGCTAGGCAAGCGGCGAGTTCGCTTCGTGGCGCCGGACGAGCTGACGCGCCTGGCCCGTGAGGACGCGGTCGCTGGCGCCGGTGCACGTCTGCTGGTAGACGAGGCGGCCGCCATTCCCGCCGCCCTTTTAGGCGAGTGGCTCACGGCCTTTCCGCGTATCGCCTTCGCCACCACCGTTCACGGCTACGAGGGGTCCGGGCGGGGCTTCGCGGTGCGTTTCCTCGAGCGGCTCGCCCGTGAGGCTCCGCAATGGCAGGGCCTGCACCTGGGCGAACCGATCCGCTGGGCGGCGGATGACCCCCTGGAGGGACTGGTCAATCGCCTGCTGCTGCTCGACGCCGAGCCGGCTCTGGCCCCGTCACCGGTTTCGCCGGTCTGGCAGCGAGTGTTGCCGGCCGAGCTGGTAGAGGGCGAGGTCCGGCTGCGTGCCTTGTTTGGCCTGCTGGTGCAGGCCCACTACCGCACCACCCCCGCCGACCTGCGTCGGCTGCTGGACGGCCCGGGTGTCGGCATCGGTGCCTTGGTTGCCGACAAGGCACCGGTGGGCGTGGTGCTCACCGGCGACGAAGGTGGTTTCGACCTTGAACTGGCCGAACGGGTCGCCCGCGGCGAGCGCCGGCCCCGAGGCCACCTGATGGCCCAGTCGCTGGCCGCCCACGCCGGTTGTCGCGAGGCGTTGACCGCCCGGCTGCGCCGAGTCGTGCGCATCGCCGTGGTGTCCCCTCATCGCCGCAGTGGGCTGGGAAGAACGCTGATCGAGGCCGAGGTTGCGCGGGCACGCCATGAGGGCATCGACCTGCTGGGAGCCAGCTTCGGCGCCGAGCCGGGGCTGATTGCCTTCTGGCGTTCGCTGGGGTTTGTCACCCTGCGCCTGGGGCTGACCCGGGAGACCGCTACTGGCGAGCATGCGCTGATGGTGGCGCGCCCGCTGACCCAGCACGGCGCAGCGCTGATAGCGGAGCTGACCGCCCGCTTCCAGCGGGCCCTGCCTGGGCTGCTGGCCTTCGAGCTGCGTGAGCTGGAGCCTGAGATTGCCGCAGCGCTGCTGGCAGAGGGGGAAAGTCTCACGCTTGACGCCGGAGATCGCCGCGATGTGGAAGACGTGGCCTTCGCAAAGCGCGAACCGGCCCTGGCTCGCCCGGCGCTTCACGCACTGGTGCGCGACGCTCTGGCGAGGGGCGTTCCGGCCGGGAACGGACCGCTCTGCCTGCTGGTAGCCTGGGGTTTCCAGGGCCGCAACAACGAGTGGCTGGCCGCCCGGCTCGGCGTCTCGGGGCGCCGTGAGGTCACCGCCCGGCTGCGTCACGCCACGGCAATGCTGCTCGGATAACAGCTGCCGAGAGAGCACTTCCCCTGTCAGGGCGCGCTGAGTAAGCTGGTTCCGTTATTACAGGATCGAATGCCCATGAACGCACATCTCGACACCCTTGAGCCGCAGCTGCTGTGGCGCCACTTCCGCACCCTCTGCGACACCCCGCGACCCTCGGGCCACGAGGCGGCGCTGGTGGCCCTCCTGGAACGGTGGGCCGACGCCCGGGGCGTGGCCCATGACCGCGACGCCTTCGGCAACCTGCGCCTGTGCAAGCCTGCCAGCCCGGGCCGCGAGGCGGCTCCCGGTGTGATCCTGCAGGGCCACCTGGACATGGTGGCCCAGGCCAATGCCGACCATGCCCACGACTTCACCTGTGACCCGATCCAGACCCGGGTGGGCGCCGACGGTTGGCTGCGCGCCACGCATACTACTCTGGGCGCCGACAACGGCCTCGGCGTGGCCGCGGCGCTGGCAATCCTCGAGGACGAAACCCTGGTGCACGGCCCGTTGGAGGCCCTCTTCACCCTGGAGGAGGAGACCTCCATGGGCGGCGCGCTTAACCTGGCCGAAGGCTGGCTGGAAGGGAGCCTGCTGCTCAATCTGGACTCCGAGGACCGCGGTGAGGTCTATATCGGTTGCGCCGGCGGTGCCGACGTGGTGGTGGAGGCGCAGCTGCCCACCTCACCTCTGGCCGAGAATGAGGTCGCGATGGGTCTTGCCCTCACTGGCCTCAGGGGCGGCCACTCCGGCATGGATATCCACAAGGGGCTGGGCAACGCCAATCGTCTGCTGGTCAGGGTGCTACGGGCGCTGGAGAGCTGTGAGATTCGCCTGGTGGATTACCACGGCGGTACCCTGCGCAACGCCCTGCCGAGGGAGGCCTTTGCCACCCTGGCCATGCCGGCCGATCAGTGCGAGACGGCGCTGGGCCATTTGGCGGCGCTGGAGGCCGAACTGCGTGCCGAGCTGGCCGGGGTCGACGATGGGCTGGCGCTGGCGCTCTCGCCGCCGGAAACTTCGTTCGCCGAGGGGTTGACCGCCCAGGCGAGCCATCTGCTGGTAGCGGCCCTGCATGCGGCGCCCTGCGGGGTGGAGCGCATGAGTAGTGAGGTGCCCGGGGTGGTAGAGACCTCGAACAATCTCGGCGTGGTCGCCCTGCAGTCCGGGCGTTTTTACCTCTGCGCTCTGGTGCGTTCGCTGCGCGACAGCGCCACCGCCGACTTGGCCGACCGCTTCACGGCCCTGTTCGAGCTGATCGGCGCTCGTGTGCGAGTGGAGAATGCCTATCCGGGCTGGACACCCCAACCGGCCAACGATCTGCTGGCGCGTTTCAGTCGGCTCCATCGCAAGACAATGGGCAGCGACCCGGCGGTCAAGGTGATCCATGCGGGACTGGAATGCGGGATCCTCGGTGACAAATACCCGCATCTTGCGATGATCTCCTTCGGGCCGCTCATTCGTGGCGCCCACTCGCCCGATGAGCGGGTCGAGATTGCCTCGGTGGCGGAGTTCTGGACGCTGCTTCGCGCCCTGGTCGAAGATCTGGCGCGCCCGAGTTCGACACTTCCCGCCTGATTTTGGCCTGAAATCAGCATCTGCTGTCCGAAAATTCAGTGGCTTAGCAAATTCGATCCGAGAACTTTGTAGTGACACGTTTTTCTTCCGAAGCCTTGCCAGCTATGTTTTTTC
>JBNJLE010000029.1:0-29377 GCA_051751685.1 Pseudomonadota bacterium
TAGCCGAGGGTCTCGAGCAATCGCTTCAGTGGCGTGGCGTAGCCATGAATATCGCCGATAAGGTCATACATGCAGGTCTCCTTTCGCTCAGAATCCCGGATATTTCTCACACACCCAGTCGTTGTCCTCACCGCCCATCTCATCGACATCCCATTTGTTGACGGCCATCAGATCCTGGGCCACCTCGGTGATCACTTCGCGCAGTTCCAGCGGTTCCAGCCAGGAAGTGGGGATGGCGTTAACCCCGTGCATCACCCCCAGGAGGTTGCCGGCGATCGCGCCGGTGGAATCGGAGTCGCCATCGTGGTTGACGGCCAGCATCACACCATGGCGGAAGTCCTCGGCAACGAGGGAGCAGTAGACGGCGATAGCCAGTGCTTCCTCGGCCACCCAGCCCTCACCGAGAAACGTGATGGCCTGTTCGGGAGAAAGGTCTGAATGGACCAGTTCGATGGCAGTGGCGAGAAACTGCAGGGTTTCCAGATGTTTCTCATGATTCAGCAGTTCAGCTTTAGCGACCTCGAGGGCCTTGGGCAGCGTTTCGCCGTGGAGGAGCTGGAGGATCACTTCCGCCAGCACACCGGCCGGCAGGATCCCCGAGGGGTGACAATGGGTAATGGCCGCCGCTTCGCAGGCCAGATCGAAGGCGCGGCCGGCGTCGTTCACGGGCCAAAGGTACAGGCCCACCGGGGCAACCCGCATCACCCCGCCGCAGCCCTTGCTGTTGTTGACCGCTTTGTCCCCGAGGCTTTGCATGGATTGCAGCGCCGATAGGCAGGTATTCCCCGGGGCACGACGATGGTGCAGGTCGCGATGCTGGATCAGCCAGCCTGGCGCCTCCTCAAGATTGGTATCCAGGAGGCGGCGCATCTCTGCGCTTGGCTCTCCCCCTTGTGTCACCAGCCAGCGCAGGTAGGCATGGGCAATGATGGAAGGCGGATGGCACATGCCTCGCATGCTGCCGCGCACATCGGCGCGCAACAGTCCCTCGGCGGTGAACAGCGTCATCTGGGTGTCGTCGGTGATCCGCCCGAGCCCCCCGAAGGCCGGTGCATACTCGCTGATGCCCTCCGGGCCGAAGCGTTCGAGAATCCGTTGGCGGCTCATGAACTCTACCGGCGCGCCCAGGGCATCGCCCACGGCGCCCCCCAGCAGACAGCCGGTGAAACGATCTTGCAGGGTGGGGTTGTCAGCCATGCTCTGGCTCCTTGTCAATTCGGGGGGGGCCGCGTGAAGCCTCAGCATGCCACCCCCATGCGACACCTCATGTCGCATCACCACCTTCAGTGGCCAGGAAGGACACCGGCTTGCCCTTCAGCGTGATGCTGGCCTGTGAGATTCCCGTGTCCGAGGCGTCGCCCACCACCTCACCACTCGGCGAGAGTGCCAGCTTGCGATCTTCAGCGTAACAAAACAGGTAGCGTTGTATGCGTCCCCAGAGTGGCACCTCTCCCCCGCTCTCGGCCATGTGCCGTCGCACCGCCTGCTGGGCACGCTGCAGTTGCTCCTCCCAGGGAAGCCGAAAGGTATCCGGCGGCAGACGCAGTCGGCGTTTCGATTCCATGATGGCCAGGACGAAGATCGCCGTTCCCGGGCGATCTGCGCGCTTGAAACCGGTGTCGACGAACAGCCAGGGCTTGAAGGCATGCCGGGCCTCTATCAGGGGATTCTCGATGGCGTCCAGCGCCGGGAGATAGTCGGCCGGCTCCATTGCCAGGGGGTGGCAGAGGGCCTCGCTGAAGGCCCGGCTGGCAAAGTGGAAGTCGTATTCGGGTGTGGCCAGCCCCAGCAGTGGATCGGCGAGCACGCGCGACAGTCGGTCTCGCGCCTTGGGGCCGATGGCGCGATAGCCCATTCGCGTAAGCAGTTCGTCTGCGGGGACCGCGGCGGCGCGTTGCTGCAGGTCGTGTGAGATATCCGTCATGGGGATCCTCCTGTTCGGCGGCCGAGGTGTTCCAGGGCCTCGATCACCCCCACCAGGTCGGCTCCCTCGACGAGCTCGTCATGGAACCATTCGCGCAACACCAAGCAGGAAAAAGCCTTCACCCTGCATCGCCAGGGGCTCGTCAGCCGTCACAGCGTCACCTACCTGCTGGCCACGGTGAACGACTACACCGACATCCGTCAGTTCGCCCTGCATCGGGTTGGCGAACCACGAATCAGCGACAGGCCCTGGCGGGCAGTCGAGGACTTCGACCTGGATGCCTACATCCACAGCGGCGCCTTCGGCTACCAGGAGGGCAACGAGGACGTGACGCTGGTCGCCAACGTGCACCCTAAGGTGGCCTGGCTGCTCGACGAGACACCGCTATCAACCCAGCAGGCTCTCTCGACGTTGCCCGACAGCGACTGGCAACAACTCGTGGCAGAGGTGCCCAACGACCAGCAGACCCTGTGGTGGCTGATGGGCATGGGAGCGAACGTGGATGTGCTGGAGCCTCCCGCCTGGCGGCAAGAGATTTTCAACACTGCCCAGGCGATCGTCGCAAGAGATAAAGAGATAAAGGCGATTGACCTAGGGTGACGCGCATTCCAGCGAGCCGCAACAAGCCACGAGATTCAGCATTTGGCATGCACCCAGCCAGCAAGCTGAGCCATGAGGGGATCTAGGCAGGGGGGGGGGTGGCCTGACGATGAAGCCGCGTGACCAATAGTTTCCAGAGACACGGGCTACCCCTATGAAGGTCACTCTGTTGGGGTTACCTGACTGAATCGAGAAGCCATTGATCCAGCTATCCTTCCCGACAATGTGTTCATGAATGCACATATACCGAGCCGTCTTGCTCGTAAGCGCAAGCAGGCAGTCACTGATATAATGCTCAGGGACATGGAAAGGAACTCGTAGGTGTCGCGGGCCTTGCGACGCGCCTTTCGAGGCATGCTGGCATCCTCAATGCCTGGTAAGGTCATCGTATAGGCAGGCTCATCCAACCGCACCGCTCGGTGGCCCAGGATCTCGATAGGATAGCCCACCTGCTCGGAACAGGGACTGCCGAGCATCCTCGGCGCGCGCCACTCGAAGAAGGTGCTTGACTCGCCATGGGCTCTACGATTAGTTTGCTTCTAGCGCCGATTTGAACCATCAGCTTGCGGGCGCTCTACAAATGCAGCTAAAGCGACGCCTAGAGGCCCGCTTAGCGATGCAAGCGGGCTTTTTGTTGTCCGGCCTTTGGGCCACCGCCGATTTAAGCACCAACTTGCGGGCGGGATAGAAATGCAGCTAAAGCGGCGTACGACTCCACTCCCCTGGGTCGGCGCTTGCCGAGCCACTCTTTCCAGAGCACCACAGGGGAAATGGAGACGATCATGATCACCGAATTTCACGACCAAACTGCCGCTGCCGCCGACAGCGCCTCCCCCGAGCCGATTCGCAACCGCCTGGCCACTCTGCTCGCCCAGGACGACATCGTGCGCCCGGAATTGTGCAATGCCGCCATCCTCGCAGCGCAATGTGCAAGGCATCTCAAGCGTCCTGATGACACGGATCATCACGCCCCGGCGAGGAGGTCATGACCATGAACTTGCCTCATGAACTACTCTTCAGAACCCAGCACCTGGCAGACGTCGATGTGCTGCGCGGCATGGGATACGCAACGGCGGACGAGGCTGCCCTGGCGCATCTGCGCGCCATACGGGGGAGCGCCTACCTCGGCCTGGAGACTTCGTATCGAGATGCCCGCTACGGCGAGCGCGGCTTCCTCGAGGCGCTGTGCCGCTGCATGGGGCTCGATGAGTCGGAATCCCTGACCGCCATCGAGGGCCTGAACGAACGGCTGATCGAGGATCGAGCTGCCTTCCGCCACTGGCTATTCGCCGATACCGATTATGTGCGTGGCCCGGGAACGCCGATCTTCGCCATGGCCTTCACCGAACGCTTCCGGCGCCTCAAGTTTCCCATCGGCTTCTGGCGTCCGCCCTGGGAGGAGCGCTTGGCTTCCGCCTGCCAGAAAGCCCGCGACCACATGCAGGAGAGCGGCGGCAAGCTGGTCACCTGGGGAGAGATAAAGCGCTACCACTACTGCTTTGCCGAACAGCGCAGCATCGTCATCTCGACGACGGGCGAGGTGATCGGGGAACAAGAAGACTTCGACCCGCCTCGCGCCACTTTCGGGTTGAAAGGCAGCGACGAGAACCTCCCCGACTTGTTCGTGAAGGATGACAAATAGCCAAGTGCTGGCAACAGCACAATCTGCTGCCGCCGGGGCCAAAAGCGCACCGGGTAAAGCGACGCCCAGAGGCCCGCTTTAGCACATGATGAACGGTTTCCGTTGTCCGGCCTTCGGGGCACCGCCGATTTAAGCACCAACTTGCGGGCGGGATACAAATGCAGCTAAAGCGGCGCCGTGACTCTCCTTTCCCCCGAGTCGGCGCTTGCCGACCGATCCCATGGGGGGATAAGGAGTCAGCATGCCCTACATCAACCCACATCCCCACGACCTCCGGCTGGATGTCTGGCTCAAGCAGAGCGACAACCGCCTGACCGTGCCGGACGACGCCGAACTCGCCTGTCTGCAGGAGATCAACCTGGGCGCGGTGGATGTCATACCCAAGGCGTTGTTCTTCCGCCGCTAAGATGGCCAGGACGAGCTGTGGTCCGCCGGCCTGACCCACGACGTACCCGGCAAGCCCCGCGAGGAGCAGCTGGCCAGCGCCTACCAGCAGGGTCGTGTTGCCTGGGCCGGCAGTCAGGGGGCCCACGCGACCGGCGCCGAGATCCTGTTCCGCGCCCTCACCGCTGCACGCCACGGCCATGTCTGGCCTGTCAGTTATCTCGAGGGGCCCTTGATTACGGCGTCTGCCCATCAACGTGTAGTGGGCGAACTCGAGGCCGAGAGCGAGCGCAACCGACTGGAGGCGCAGGCACAAGGCGAGGCACCGATCATCGTGCTCGCAAGCCAGCTAGGCCTGAGGCCCGAACCCGCCGGTAAATCGCCGTCCGCCTGGTACGCCGACTGCCCCGGCAAGTCACACCGGCTGATGGTCAGCAGCAGTGCCAATGAGTTCGGTTGCGGCTATTGTCGCGTCAAGGGCGGCACCGCCGAGCTGGAGGCACTGGTCAAGCAGCGCAAGGAGGCCCGCTCATGAGCCGCAACTATCTGTTCACCTCGGAGTCGGTATCCGACGGACACCCCGACAAGCTGGCCGACCGGATCTCTGACGCCATCCTGGATCGCTGTCTGGAGATCGAGCCGATGGCCCCGGTCGCCATCGAGACCCTGATTGCCCCCCACCTGGTGGTGGCCGGCGAAATCGGCTTCCCCACGGCGCTGCGTCATGACCAGGTGCTGGAGGAGATCCCGGGCATCGCACGCAACGTGCTGCTCGACACTGGCTATAGCCAGTTCTTCCCCGGGATCGACCCCGACGAGTGCGAGATCCTGGTCCGAGTGAATCACCAGTCGCCACAGATTACCCGAGCGGTGGAGCGTGCCGACGACGAGTATGGCGCCGGCGATCAGGGGTCAGGGAGGCGTGCGCGAAGCGCTGGCCGAGCGACGCTGTGCGGGCATCAGCAGGCACGGCGGGGTTGAGGTTCGAGGGCGGGCGAGGAACGAGCCGGCGGGGGCGCACATTTATGCGGGTCTTGCTTTTGAGAGACATATTCCCAAACCAAGCAAGCCTTGAAAAAGATTCTATTCTGGAGAAATGGCAGTGGCGCAGAGGTGCTACCACCAAACGGCAAGCCGCCATAGGCGGCATCGCTACTTCCGATGTGCTCTAGTGCAGAACCAAGAAAAACGATCGTATACGTTCGATATTGTATAGAGGTTCCTAAAACAAATATATGAGAGAGGAATCCGACAATGTACTTGCCGCAAGACGAAAAATGCTGGACGAGACTCGATAAACAGCGGGCCGCAACGGCGGTACAGAAACTGAACGGCCATCTGAGATCAATCCGTGGCATTGAGTCTGCGCTGACCCTTGACGGGGTAAGCGGAAGACTGCGTAGCATAATCAAGTCTCCGGCAAAAAAGAAGCCAAAGAAGCGAGCAATCCATTCCGAACTGCAGGTCGAACGCGTCGATACGCGACCGCTGCTATTCTATGGCGATGGCTGGCTGCTCCACCGCTTTAGTTGCGTAATCGACTCCATTCCCGAACTGGCGGGTTATGAGCGAATCGCACATCTGTTCGCAATACGCGCACCAAGAGCCACCCTAGGGCCTCCGTCAGCTGCATTGGACGATTCCGGGGATTCCGGGGATTCCGGGGATTCCGGGGATTCCGGGGATTCCGGGGATTCCGGGGAGTGGACGCTGCTCGACTGGACTGCGTCACCACTACATCAGCTTAACGCGAGGATAGGCCTCGACGTCTTGAATCTCGAACCGGAGCATGTAAGAGCGTATCTCGTGTTCTTCTGCAGCTTTCTCGGTGGCAAAGAGGACGTGGATTACGCCCGCACGCCGTTCCTGATTCCCGGGACGATCAAGGATTTCTATGTGCCGCATCCGCTACCGCCGCTCGCGGAAGTCGCGCGAAAGAACCATTTGAGAACGTATAGGCCTCTGCCCGGCATCGAGGACTACGACACTTTCGATTTGCTACCCGGCGCCGCCAGCACAGAAACCACAGCACAAGACGCCGTGAAGCCATCGGCCATTGACAACACAAGCCTTGACTCCTTCCGCCGCGCCATCGTAGCGGCATTTTCCGCAGTGAACGACGTCAATCCTCCAGTACCGGCAGTTAGAGCAGCGGAAGATGACAAGAGTGAGCATGAGGCAACTGACACTTCAGCCGTCTACCATGTCGAAGGCGCTCTCGTCTGGTACCGCAATACGCTGTTTCGCACCAATTTTTCAGTGAGCCGTATCGGTGAAGTCTCGATGGACGGCGATGGGCCGGTTGCCGAATCCGACACGCTGCCTCGGCTGGACATTAGACAAGCCCGCCCGCCCGTTCCGCTGCTGTGTTGGGAGAGACCGCGCGAGGAAATATCTAATGAAGAATTGCTGGACCGTATCCGTCGATTCATCGACGCAGGAGGCGAAACCAGGGGGCAGCAATTGCGGCTGCGAGGCCTGCGGGTAGGTGGCGATGTCGTTGATTCAGGCATCTTCGATGGCGCTGTCCGGCTTGAAAACGTGGAGTTCGTCGGTAGCGTGCTGTTTGACGACGCGGTCTTTGAGCGCTCTCTGGAACTGCTCGACTGCCGCTTCCTGCAGCGGCTAAGCACCCGCAATACAACAGTGAAGGGCGCATTCCGTCTGGACCGCTCGCATTGCCTTGGGGCGCTAGACATCTCGCCGGGCGTAGACGCGAACCTGACTCTCTCGGGTAGGCCAGAGACGACACTAGACTTGCGAGGGCTCGAAGCGAAGGGCGGCTTTTTTGCTGATCACCTGACCGTGTTTGGCCGCATGCGCGCGCAGTGGGCCCGGATCGGCGGCGCGATGCGTGCCCGAGGCCTGCAGATCCACCACCGGGGCCGGCAAGCCGATGAAATACAGTCCTTCAATTGTTCGCACGTGGCGATCGACGGACCTCTCGACTTGGTCGGCCATACTCCGCGCCGCGGCGTATTAGGTAAAGCTCGACGCACATTCATCTGCGGTGATGCAGTAATGCACGGGCTGCGTGCCCGTCAGGCGGACCTCCGTGGCATACGCGTAGAAGGCTATCTCGACCTGGATTCGTGTGAAATTTCCGGCAATGCGAACCTCCAAATACTCGAGTTCGACAACAGCAGCGAAAACGGCTGGCGCACGCGTGTTGGCAAAAGTCTGACCTTCGACCGCGTCCGGGCGGGCTTGGTAGCACTCGGCGGTTGCACAGTTGGTGGGCCGCTCATGATGACCGAACTGCAGCTTGACAAATCTCTATTCGCGCGTCTAGCAGGACGTTACCGTACCAGGGTCGGCGGCGATGTCACTCTTTCGGGGGCGACAATACAAGGCGACATCGATTTTAGCGGCGCGGAGATTTCCGGCGGGTTCACTTTTATAACCGGACGCTGCGGGAGACTGAAACTCAGTGCCTTACCGTGGCTGAATGGTTCCGACAGCACGCTGGGGGTCTGCCCAACAATGGTCCAAAGCGTACTGCTGACGGACCTGCAGGTCGATGCCGGCATCGATGCCGCGGGTCTGCACACCTCCTCGTCCAGCGACGAGCTAGGCAACGATGACTACATAAAGGGAGGTTTCGTCGCCCTGGGCACGCGTCTCGGGGGAGGCTTGCGGTTCTGGCGCGAGGATGCTAGCGCGCGCTTTCACTTTCAGTTCGCCGAGCTCGTCGGCCAAGAGCACGACAACAAAGCAATCGAGCAAGCCATCAACGGCATTTACGCTCGCATCGGCGGCAACCTCGACCTGCGCGGCATTTGTACCATGGACTCCATCAACCTAGGGCGCTGCATAGTAGACGGCAAGATCCGGCTCGAGAATGCCCGAATAGGCGGAAACCTGCGCGCCCGCTTCGACAATACAGTCACTTGTAGCGCCGCCGGATTCAGTGCCGACCTCGCCAGTATCGAGGGAGATGCCGACCTGAGCGGTCTCAAAGTGTGCGGTGATCTTAGTGCCTGTGACAGCCGGGCCGGCGGCGAGGTACTACTTCCCACTGGACGCAACGGGACAAACGCGCATGTCCATGGCTCGATCCGCCTCGTCGGAATGCACGCCAGCGCCAAACTGGTCGTCAGCGGTAACGGACTTCTCGGGGACTCGAAGACGGACGCGAAGGCTCGCATCGACCTTTCCCTCTGCAAGATAGGCCAATTAAATGTCCTCGGATTCGAACAGATTTCCGGCACAGCCTACCGATTTGGGCACCGTATTAACTTGCTCGCGGTCCAAGTCGGCGACTGGCATTTCGATGAAAACAAGAAAGTCCTAGCCCTGCTTGAGGAAACGGTACCCTTTGATGCCGGAAACTACATTGACATCGAGCAAAGGCTCGCACGGATCGGCTACAGGAGATTGGCCAATCGAGTTTATCGTGACATGAAAAAGCGAGCTTATTGCGATAAGAAGACTAGACAGGGAGAGTGCGAGCAGGGCCATACGCCGAAGTGGCTCTGGTTAAAGAAGCCGTTGTTCTGGTTGAAAAATCTGGGGCTCTGGCTGAGGTACCGCTTCGACTGGGGCTTTTCCGGCCACGGGACCCTACCGTGGCTGATGGCCTTTTGGCTGCTGATTACGTCGGGCCCAGTGACCTATGTCCTCTCGGACTACCGGAACGTCGAGTTTACACTCATAGCGAGCCCTGACGATAAGGAATACGTGGGCACTCCGGTCTCACACAGCCGTCCTTACCACCTGAAGAACGACTGGAACCCGGGCAAGGCATTTGGGCTCGCTGTCAGCTACGCGATCCCGTTCTACGGAGGAGCCAGGCCGGAAACCGTGCGCGCACGCCTCAACGGCCCTATATGCGCTCCTTATATGAACGAATCGTCGACATGCGAAGCAGTCCTCGGGAAGGTGTCCCCACACGGATTCGCGATGGTTGTATCAGTGCTCCAGTTCTTCCTGTGGATCTTCATTGCAGCGAACCTCCCGACAATCGTTCGCCGTCGCTCGTGAAGGCGGCCAGGCACAAGGTTACCAAGACCCGCATGAATCAGTTCGAGCTCTGATTTTACCCAGCAATCTTGGATAGCGTACATGAAGCAACGGTGCCTCTGGCGAGGCAACCAACCAAGACGATGACGCCGCTCAGGTATAGCGCCACCATGATCACCAGCAGGCCGATCAGGTTGAGCTATAACCCCGCACGGTCAATGTTCTTGTTCGGTAGCCCGCCGCGGCGAAAGCGACAGCGTTTGGCGAGCCGACCACGCCCGAGGTCGCAAACGGTCCATGAGGACTGAGTTCCGACAAGCTCAACACCAGCGACGTGCCGCCTGGGGCGCACCGGGCCGGGGGTTGGGTGCGGTGTGGACCAGGGTGGCGCGAGCAGTGAAGTCCGTCGCCGAGGTAGCATGGTGTCAGCCGTGCGGGAATGGGGGTTGGGCTGGCGGCAAACCCGCCAGGGCTGGAGCCTGATGCGGCTGCGCGAGCAGGTGCTGAAGGTGGCGGCGACGCCGGCAGTGCATGCTCGGCAGCATTACCGTTCACCTGGGCGACGCCGCCGACAAATGGTGGCCCACCTTGCTGAAGGGGCTGCCGAGACTGCCCGCGCTGAGCTGACGCCCCGGAGGAGACCACCACAGCACCAGAAATAGAGCGACCGCAGCGGCGGCCGACGTCACGGCTGCTCGGATGGTGGGGATCAATTCCTGAAGATTATATAAGCACGGATAAGACGCCCCTATACGGGCATATGCCAGCTGATTCACACGCCGCCAAAGCTGCTCCTGAGGGGCGGTACCGGCAGCAAGGGCCATCACAACGCACGCTCAGCGCCCTCATGAATGAGGCGGGTTGAAGCTATGCCCCCTCAAGGGGTTGGGCAGCACTCACTCGAGCTCGGCGATGTACTCGTCGAAAATGTCGTGGGTGCACTTCTTGTCATCCATGATGATGGGCGTACCGGAGAAGCCGAGACGCGCCGCGTTGGGCAGCGCACGCATCATGCTGGTGTGCAGGTCGCTGGCCTGGCGGTAAATTCACCCGGGAGAAATGCCTACCGTATGCCAAGCGCATTCAATACAGCGACGCCGAGACCGTCGGTGCCACGCAGCTGGGTGGCACCACCAGGTGCAGGTTCATAGCCTCGTCCATCGCGCGCAGGCTGCCAATGCTCCACATCAAAGATGCCCGCATCTTCGAAAACGAAACACAGCACTGCTCCCCGCATGAACTCCCTGTATGATTTCACGCCGACGCGCTTCAGCAATGGGGTCTTCCAACCCTTCGGCGGCGCATCGTCCGGCGTGACGGCAGACACCTGCAACGCACGCTCCACGGCCGCCTGAACGGCATCGGCGTCGAGCGGCACGACCTCGATCGGCTCCACGTCGATGAAGTGCCCGCCGCCGCCGCCCTGCGGCACGACAATGATTTCGTCCGATCGGAAATAGATGGCTGCTGCAGTCATTGTACTATCCTGATGTTCAACGTGATTCCATGCTGTTGCGCGTACACCGCTGCCCGCTGCAGTTGCTGGAGTTGCGCGGCTGTCGCCACGTTTGGCGGTATCGCCACCTCGAGCACGCGCACTGTGTTCGCTCCCACACGCACCGTCTCGCCGCCCCAGGTCCGGCCCGCGAAGTTCGCAAGGGTGTCTACGTACTGTATCAGTCGATTGTACACCGCCGACCCGCGCTGATACGACGACGAGGCGAGGTTGATGCTCTTGATGCTGGTGATGCGACTCGCGAGATTATTCGCTCCGCGTACCCACATGTCTATAGTCGGGAAGTTGCTCGCGCGCATCGGCGTTCCCTGCAGGACTCGCGTGAGCGCCGTCTCGATCACACGGCCGCGCTGGAACGGATTCAAGCGCCAGACGTTCTGTACACCGGTCTGGACCCACGAGCTGCGGCTGACACCCGCGGCAGTCGTGGACGCAACGGTGATCCTCGCATAGTTCGACGCAATGAACAGGCTCGCCGAGCGGTAGGCCGTGACAAGACGCGCCCCGCCTGCCAGCAGCGCACTCATTCCTATGCCTTTGGCGATCACTGGCGCAGCCACCGCCGAGGCGGCCATGCCCACGCCCCAGGTAATGACCGTGACCGCCGCCAGGCGATTCGTGAACTGTGCGACGGCGAGGCCGCCACGCTGGTTGATGCCAGCGATGAACCGCAGGTACGGGTCCTGGATGCCCGCTGTCTGATCGCGAAGATAGGGCCGCACGTGCGATGGCATGATGAACGCCAGCGCCGGTGTGCGAATGTTGCGCAGCCGCTGCAGGTCGCGCTGGAATTGCGCTTCGACGGCCGCTCGCGCCGCAGCCGTCTCGTCGCTCACCGAGGTGCGGCTCGCTTCCTCGGCCGAGACCGCGGCCTGCCATTCCTGCGCCAATCTCCCTCTATCCACCGTGGCTTGCGCATGCTCGTCGCTCGCCTCCGCGAACTCTTCGAAGCTCGAAAAATCCAGCGGCGACGGGGTGCCGTTAGTGCCGGTACGGTCGACCCGGTTCACCGGGTTGTTCGCGCAGTACACGAACACATTCACACCATCCTGGAGCCCGATCGGGTCCGGGGACATCCATCGGCCGAGCCATAGCGCGTAGTAGCGCTCACCGTGGTACGCAAGCCCGCTTTCCTCGTCGCGCTCCATTGCACAGTAGCGGTAGCGCTTCGGCACATCGGTCTGCGCACGGACGGCCTGGTAGGTCGTCACACCAAACGGTGAGTACTCCTCGTATGACAGAACCTGACCGCTCTCGCCGAGCTCCAGTACGGCCGAGCTCAGGTGATCACCGAGCTGGTAGCGGACCATCTGCTGTGGTGAGCCGTCGTCTCCCAGTGTGCGCGTCTCGACTAGCGCCACGCGTTCACGGTCATCCATAACATGCAGGGTCTCGCGCTCAAGCGACACGGACATGCCATCGGCTCCGTAACGCCGATAGACTTCGAAGCCCCCGAGGTAGATCCGCTCGTTCAGGCGCCGGGGCTCCTCTCCGGCGCCAGCGGCACGCTGCGTCACCTTGCGCACGCGCTGGCCACTGCTGTCGTAGACGTACCACGTCGTCTCCGGTACGCCGCCGTTCACCACCTGGCGGGCAGTTGCCTGCAACTGGTCGCGATGGTTCCAGCGCATCACGGGCAGGTGCCCCATACCGGTGATGTTGCCGTGTACGCCCTCGAGGCCGTCGTAGTGATAGGTCTCTGTGGTCCCGCCCACCGTTGTGGACGTGAGGCGATTGCCGTGCACCGCACCGTCGAGCAGGCTTGGCTCCTCGTATTCGTACGTGCGATGCCAGCCAGCGTGGACCGGATCGGAGCCGCGATGGAGCAGCTCGAGCAGGTTGCCCACGGCGTCGTAGGCGTAACGCTCGAAGTAGCGTCCCATCGCGTTGCCGTCACCTGGCTGCAAAAGCCCCTCATGCGGTTGCCCTGATGCGCCAGGTATGCCAGGTGCACCCGGTGCACCACCGATCTGTCCGAGGTGCTCGCGGCCTTCCGCATCGATCAGCCGGTACAGTGCGTCGTAATTGAAGGCTCGGCTCGGCTCGACCCGTCGGTTGCGAAAGTAGATCGTTTGCTGAGCGTCGTCGCGAACGTTCGTGACGTTGCCCACCGGATCGTAGGTGTAGCGAAGGCGCTGGAGGCCGCAGCCCGGGGAAGCCGGATCCGGCGGACTTGGACAATCGGCAGAAAAGTCCGACGCGGCACGTGTCGTCGTGAGAGCACCGAGACGCATGGTTTCGGGGTCGTATTCATACGTCATGCTGGCCCCGTTGGCGTAGTCGATGCGCGTGCGCCGGCCCTTCGCGTCGTAATCGACATTGGTGACGTAAGGTGACGCGCCGGCTCCGCGCACATCCACGTCGATGCCCTGCAGCAAGTTGGCTTCGTTGTAGGTGGGCTCCACCACACTGCCGTCGGATGCCTCGAGGCGGATCGTGCGGTTCAACGCATCGTAGGCCGTTCGGCTGGTATAGACCTCGGGCTCGAGTGGCACTGCTGCAGACCAGTCGAGCGCATGGGTGTATTCGACGGCCAGCCGTCGTCGGCTTTCGAGCAGATTGCCCTTGAAGTCGTACGCCACGTGGATCACGAAACCCGCCTGGTCGGACAGCTCTACAACGCGCCCCCGGGTGTTGCCTGCCTCGGGGGCGGCCAGTTGCTCCCCGTATCGCGTGCGCTCGACGAGGAGCTCGGCGGCACCCGCCGCGGGGCGCACAAACGTCTCGGTCGGCCGCCGTAGGGAGTCGTACGGAATCCGGAACGCTTGTCCTCGGCTGTCCCAGGACCTGATCGGTTGACCCACCGCATCGTTGATCAACCAGCGTTCGCCGGACTCCATGCCGGCCTGATGCACCAGCGTGCCGAGCATGTCGTAGTCATAACGCGAGACGACTCGACCCTGCGCGTCGATGACTTCACGCTGCTGGCCCAGTATGTCGGTATGTACACGCGTGGCGAGGAACTCCTCAATCGGCGCACTGCCGCCGGGTGCATCGCTGTAACGGTAGCGATTGTGGATCACCGTAAGGAACGACCGACCTAGCGCGTCGGCATACGCTACCGTGGGCGTACCCGCGTGCAATGTCGTTTTTTCGGCCGCAGCCTGTTCATCGGGCCCAAGCGCACCGCCTGCGCGGCGGGTATGCCAGGTAGGCAGGTACTCGACGGATGACAACCGCGCAAAGTAAGCCCCGACGTCCGGATCCATCGCAGGATCGGCAACGAGTACGGTGTCGTTCACATCCCAGCGCTCTTCGCGCCATGCCCCGAGTAGCGTCTTCCTGAAGGTGTGATCGGCGTGCAGGGTCGCCACGACGCGACCCACGGGGTCGTAGAACAGCACCGGACTCACACCGATCCTGAAGTCAGGTTCGAAGCGGTGCGTATCGGTGAAGAACTCCTCGTACTCGCGGACCGGTTTGCCCTTGTTGTTGAACACCTTCCACCCGCTACCGACCCACCGAGGGTCGGCGGGCTCTGGCGCGAGCTCGGGAAGGCCGTCCGGACCGAGCACGACGCGGCCATCGGCATCACGCAGAGGCACCTCCCCCGGCTCGGCCAGCACCTTGTTCTGAACGACACGCTCGAAACCGTCCGAATAGGTGAACCCGTGCTGCAGCGGCGAGCTTTCCCCGGGCGCCAGGTCGGCCACGTGAGTCTCGCGCGTGATGATGTAGACGACACTGGGCTGTGGCCGCTCGTCTTCCCGCGTGCGGTGGTAGGCAAACAGGTCATAGACCATTCGATTCGTGGCGACACCCAGAATCGCGTGCGGGTTTACCAGCGGATGCTCGAGGTGCTCGAGCAACTGGACCTCGTCGAGATCGGTATCGAAACCCGCCAGTGAGTCGCCGGCGGTTTCCTCGGGCTTGCCCATGACCGCCGTGCCTAACACCATGCCGAGCGCGTCATAGGCCACCGCGGTCCGGTTGCGGTTCGGGTCCATCGTCAACGCGGGCTGCAGTACGCGGTAGTCGTTTCCCGTGACAACCAGCGCGCCGGTCGGGTCACGCTCACCGACCGTCGTCAGATTGCCGACCGCATCCTGCGTTTCGTTCATCAGCAGCCGATAAGGGTCGTAGCGCACGAACGCGACCTCGCCGAACGGATTGCGGAAACGGTGAGGCAGAAAGAACCGCTCACGAGCGATGGCGATCTCCTGGGCCGGCGAGTCACTTTCACCGGGGGAATAGAACGTACGTCCATCCGGCAGCCACCACCGGCCATCACCGTCGAGATCCACGTAACCACCGCGGTCGGCGGTCTGTCCCCCGTGGATGTCTGCGCCCAGCACCGCCGAGGGAACCGGCAGCAGGTCTTCCTCCGGCCGGCCGCCAACGCTGCGCCGATAGATCTGCGCAAGCAGGTCGGGCGTCAGCGCGAGCTTGTAGCTCTCTCCCTCGATCGCAAGCGACTCGACCACCCCGAGCGGCAGCAGCGCGAGCGGATCGCCGGCCATCGCCCCGAAGTCGTCGTGCCGATAAAGGGTGCGGGTCTGCTCGACCAGGCGCCGCTGGTGGCCGCCCGTTGGCTCATCGAGGTACTCCAGTTCGCTATCGAACGCGAGAACGAACGCGCCCCCGTCCTCGACCAACAGATCGTCACGCCGCAGTCGACCGTCAGGGCCCGTGCCGACGTAACCGGTCAGCTCGTATGCGCTAGCCTCGCTCGGCAAGGGCGTGAAGTGCGCATCCGCGTCATCGATGTCATTCGTTACCGCGTTCTCGTTGTAGATCACCGTCGAGCGCGCTTGCCGTTCACTGTCCGCCAGCTCAATCGCGGCATCCGGTGCGCGCCGTCCGTAGGCGATCGATGCTTCCTTTAGCACGTTGCCGAACGCGTCGACCTCGAGTGTCAGCTTGTGCGCTATCCGAGGGTCGCCCGGATCGCGTTCGTAGTGATAGGTCAATGTTTCGTTTGCGTGCGTGAACAGCACTGCATAGGAATTGCCGGCGTGGGGCTGCACAAGCTGCACCGTGAGGTTTTGCTCGAGGACGCTGTACGGATGCGATTCGCGGTCGGATCCATCTAGCGCGTACACCTCCTGGCGTAGCATGCTCCCCTTGAGCGCACGGCACGCCTCGCGCTCCTCTTCGAGCGACAGGTTTGCCGGCAGCTGCGTATCGGGCAGCAGCCGCTGGGCGGCCTGCTCATCGGTCAAACCCGGCTCACAGTAGTACTCGCCCGCCGTTCCGTTGATGCCGGCGTAAAAATCCGAGACATGCTCGCGTCCGAGGTGCACGCCGGTGTGGAACCAGGTGCGCGTGAGCACCGGCGGAACGTGCGACGCCACATCGAGGTTGTCGTCGACCGGCAAATCGCCATCCTCGCTCAGCGCCGCAAAGCTCTCTGTATCGAACTGTTCGACCATGCCGAACCCACGGAACTCACGCTCGACCCCGTCGTAGTAGCCGTGGTGGTAAGCGTAACGCGTGACGAAGTGCACACGACTCACGTGGTCGTAGGTTTCGATACATTCGACGACATGCACAGGGAACGGCAGGCGTGTGAGCCAGGGCCTGCCATCGTCGGCATCACGCTGGTAGAAGTACGTCGAAGGCGCATAGCGGATCCGCGTCTCCGCGCCCAGGTTGTTCCTGCGTCGTACGAGCAAGTGCGGCTTGCCTGCGCGCATGAGCTCCAGGTAGTGTAGCGCGCGCCTCGATTTGCCGGGCGTGCGTGTCGACCACACGAGGCATGCAGTGCCGTTGCCGAGCAGATCGATAGTCGACACATCCGTGGCGCTGTCGGCCGGCGGCGCGCCATCAAGCGCGACGGGCTCGCTCCAGGCGTTTCCGGATTGGTTGAACCACAGGCGAGTGTCGCGAGGTCCGAGATAAAGTATGTCGGTGAGACCGGATCCATCAACGTCGGCCAGGCGCAAGCGGCGCGGATCGAACTGGTCCTCGGTGTCGTACCAGGGCGCCGCATCCATCGTGACCTTTGCGCCGAACCGACCGTGACCCAGACTCGGCCAATAACTCACCTCGCCGTTGCGGATCCTCACAATGTCAGTCAGACCGTCACCGGAGAGATCCGCAAGAAAGAGGCTTTCCGCAGCATTCGCGAACACCACGCACGGCCCGTGCAGATCGTCGGGTGGCAGGTGGGTACGGCGCGCAGTCCCGTAGCCCTCCTCGCGCAGCGAGGGGTACCACGTCAGCACGTCGTTCTCGGTGACAAGGATGTCCGGTAAGCCGTTGCCCGTCAGATCGACGAAACGAAGGTTGGGATCCTCCCAGTCGAGGATCGGCAAGTGGGTGAACGGACGGAACCTGCCCCACCGCTCATTCGGCCCGAGCGTGCCCTCGCGCCGGTAGTACCCCGCAACGGCACCGAGCTTCACCACATCAAGGCGGCCGTCACCCTCCACATCGACCAGCCGCGTACCGCCTTCCGCTACCAGCGCAGCGGCTGGAAGTGTGCCGACGCGCTCGAGCGCACCGAGCGCGGCATCGATTCTCTCCTCGCCGGCCTCGAAGCGATACGACAGCGGTGATCGATTGCGCTTGTAATACCAGGCACCCTCATGCTGAGTCAGTACGCCGGGGGCGCCTTCACCATCGAGGTCCACCCACTGGTGCGCGGCACCGTCTACGCCGACGGGAAGATTGCGCAGGCTGTCGGCGTCCAACGCGAGCACGTCGGTACCGATCACGGCTTCGCTGTACTCCAACTCGATCGGAGGCAGCGACTTCTTCGTATAGCCGACGTTAGCACGGCGATAGCCACAATGTTCGATGCCTGTCAGCACCGTGTGGATCGGTGCTCGTGGATCGCCGACCGGCTGCTCATGTCGATAAGCGAAGTCGGTGGAACGCACCAGACAGTCGGAACCGACGTCGGGCTCTTCCGGGAAGTGGTGAAACATCAGTACGCGCTGGCAGAGCCGGTAACAACGCACTTCGAATCCGGCGTTGTACAGCGAGTAAGGGTCGTGTCGCACGCTCCAGGCGCCGACTTCCGCCGGCGTGGGAGCGCTGGCGTCGTGCTCGCCGTAGTCGAACACCACTTCGAACGACCATGCCTGCGGGACTGGTGTGAACGGCTCCCCAGGCGCGAGCCTGGGAAAGTACGACGCGCGATGACCGTATTTGATGCGTTTCAGATAGCGAAGCGCGGCGCGACTTGCCTCGGTACGCTGACGCTCATGCGCCTGGCCCGTGTCGACACCGATCGCATCTTCGGCCTTGTACTCGTAAACAACGACATTGCCTTTGTCGTCATATGACTCACATATTTCCCAGCGATAGATGCAACACGGATCCGCCGGATCAACTACCCGGCTCGCTGCAGTCCGCCCGTACCAGGTGGTGGTGCCCTGCTTGTCGATCGATCGCCAGGCAACATCGGCCGCGTCGTCCCGATTTGTCCAACGCTCGATCCGTGCAAAGGCGCCTTCGACACGTGGCCGATAGCGAGCCACCAGGTAGGTGACCCCGTTCACCACACGAACGTCGGGAGGACGGCGCACCCAGTCACCAGCTTGGTCGACAACCACCGGCACGAGGTCTTCCGCACCAGACAGGACGAATACGTCAGAATCGACAATATCTTCGTACCGCGGTACGCCGTCGTCGGTTCGGCGCGCGATGCTTGGCACGCTAAGCCGCCAGCCCAGGCCGAAGACCGAGTTCCCGCTGCCAGAGTCATATGTGAGCGCAAGCTCCGGCCCGAACTGCGAGCGGCCGGTACTGGTCGCGATCGGCACGCTGAGCGACGCGGTCCCGGTGACAGGATTTGTCGTGAACTTCTCGCCGAGTCCCTTGATCGCGCCGCCACCTTGCGGCAACTTGATCTTCGGCAGCCCGGGAAACGAGCCGCCCGCCGGTGCATCAGTCTCTGCGGCCCGATCGTTCATGGCCCGTCCTCATTCCCACTCGTAAGCGAGGATCAGATAGAAATCACGAATCTCCGACTCTCCGGCCGCATCGACCGTGAGGTTGCCACCGCCGGGCCGCCTTATCCGCAATCGCCACGTAATCGGCGAGCCGGAAGGCTCGATCTCGATGTCCGCTGCGCTGACGTCCAGCTCACCCACGTGCAGGCCGCCTACGTCGTCACGCGTGCCAAGTGACACCGCGTCGGTCGGAAACGGGGGCTCGAGCGTCGCCGAGTAGTCGCCGCTATCCGTGCCGCGGACAATGATCGACACCGCATTGAGCTTCAGTGTCTTGCCGGCATCGCGTTGATAGAACAGGGCATGCGACGCTTCGAGTTCGAAAACGTTGCCCCCTGCCGGCACCGCGGGGTGCGTGAAGCGTCTCCAGGCGCTTCCGAACTCATCGCGAAGATTCAAAATCCGCAGCGAATGCTGGCTACCATCGGCCTCGAAGTAGTCGCGCAGATGCGCCACGGCACCGACCCTGAAGGGCCCCGCGTCCTCGCGCGCAGTGTACTTCAGGTGCATCACCACATCGGAGATCGTGCTGTAGTCGAACTGCCGCAGCGGCCTGCCGAAGTCACCGCTCTGCGAATCATTTAAGAGCTCCAGTACCCACCCACTGATGGCGCCAGAACCCTCGAACGGCAGGTACCTGTCGTCCTTGAAGTTGAGCTCGAAGAGCCCGCTGTCATTGGTCCCGCTGCTGATGGCAACGGACTTGCGCGGCACCTGATTCTCGATGAAGCGTTCATCGTCCGCCAGGTTGCCGTCGTCATCGACGTTACGAGCGTAGCCCGCGTCGCCATCAAGCGTGTTCACGCGCACGCTGTTCTTCAAGAGCCGCAGCGTGCATGCCAGGGTGGTGTAGGGACCAACGACGCTCGGGATGGACAGGCTGACAGACTTGATCCGGCGGAAGTAATGGCCGGGGAAGTCATGATCGAACAGTTCTTCGGGCAGATTGAAGAAACACCGTCCGGTCTCGCGCAGCTTCACGAGTGCGAGCGGGTCGAGCATGGCGAGCGAAACGTGCTTTATGAGCTCGAACTCACGCTTGTTCTCTTCGACGTACGCGCTTTCGAGCCGCCGCAGATCGTATTGCAGCTGCTCGCCGGCCATGAGGCCCTTGCGCAAGCTGTCCCAGTAGCCGAACTTGATGTAGTCGCTCCTCGCCAGACCAAGCTCGAAGCGGAAGCAGCGCTCGGCTCGCTTGGCGAAGTCGTACGCAAGCTTGTACGACTGGAAGTACACGTGGGAGATCTGCGTGATTTGCCACTGGTATAGCTCTTCGTTCGTGTACTTTTCCAACATGAAGGCAGCGATATCCTTCGCATCCAGGATCTGCTTCTGGTGATTGTCGAACTCGCGCTCGGCAGCTCCGATACGGATCTCTGCGCCCGCGATGGAGCTTTCGACCTGTGCGATCTCCTTTAGCGCCAGATCCGCCTGGAAGTCCCACTCGTCCTGGCGCCGTTGGTACGCGGCCACCGTACCGGCGATGCCGGCGATCTTCTCCAAGTTCATCGCAATATGCGAGAGCCCCTGGATTGCTAGCTTTGCCGCATCGCCAAATGCCTGGCCACCAGTTTCGGCTGTCGCATGCGGGGAGCCGCCAAAGCCCGAGGCACCTATCAGGAAGTTCGGGATCGCCTTCAGCACGCCAGCCGCGATGTAGCCCACCGACACGGGGATATGCAACGCGGCGGCCACACCATTCAGCGTGATCGCCACGATTTCCCCAGCATTCATGAATTCGCGGCTTGAGTAGAATTCCCGCTTGGTCTCAACGAGCTTCTTGCTGAGCTTCAGGCCACTCAACGCTTCTTTCGCCTCATCGACAGCGGATTTGCGCACGGCCACGGCCGCTTTGAGCGCGCGCACCTCGTGACTCTGGCGCAGCCTGCCGAACGCTTCGGCATCCTTCTTCTCGAGCGCGGCGAGCAACGCCCCGCCCAGCGCACGCACATCGGCCGTCAACTGATTGGCAAGCTGCAGGATGACGCTGAACCGGTAGAGCGGCTGGGGCGCGTTCAGACTGGCGATGGCGGCACCGATATCCAGGCCCCCTGCCACGGCTTTCACAAGCGCCGCCGGGTCGATCGGCGGCTCGAATAGGGCAAGCGATCGCACGACGCCGTCGATGTTCATGCAGTTGCGGATCTTTGTAAGGCGGTCCTCGACTGTGGTCCAGTAGCCGAGCAGGATGTCGTTGTGGGGAATGCAGAAGTAGAGCATTGGCAGCGGCGGTGCCGACGGTGACCCGTCATCGGCATTACCCGGCAAGGCGGGCACAAGGTTCTCGGCCTCGATCAGCGCGTTGGAGAAGGCGTCGAACTCGAGCTCGAGCTCGAGCTCGTTGAAGCTCTGCACGGCCGGCCGTGCTTGCGGCGACACCTTCTTCGGCCGCGGCCCCAGGATCTCGGCGGCGAGGATGTAGAGTTGAGTGGCTTCGTTGATGCTCTCCATGCTGTCCTGGCGGAACAGGTTGTCGCCCCAGGCGATCAGGTTGTCGAGGTACTTCATGACCACGGTCTTCTGATACGCCAAGGTACGGTAGTTCGCGATCCGGTGTGGCTCGAACGGGTTCACGCGCCAGTCGCGCACCTGTTCCTCGAGTGCCGCCACTGCCGCAGGCGAATAGCCCGGAACGCTTGAGTCGCCCGCGATCATGTGCAGGATATTGTCGATACGCTGCTGGACATACTGCGGATCGGTAGCCTCGAAGAACGGCTTCGTGATCCAGAATTTGCTCATCGCCGAACCACCGGGTACTGCGCTTTCGGTGCCCAGCGGATTGAAAATGAAGTGATACCACTCGCGTGCTTCCTCGAAACGCTGGTTCCGGCTCAGCGAATTCGCGATGTGTAAGGGCGCATGATAGAAAAGCTCCCAGTTGTACGATGAGTACGCGCCATCGGGGGAGAAGTCGACATTCTCCACGGGATAATGCTCGAGCGTGCCATGCTGCACCACTGCCGCCGTGGGCTTGTATGACTGCTGGAAGCGGAAGGCCGTCTGCCTGAGCTGCGTTTCCCGCTGCATCAGCTCTGGCACACCCTGGAGCGGGTTGCGCACCAGCTTCGCGAAATCGCAGACGAACGGATGGTAGTAGTTCTTGAAATGGAAGCTCCGCTCAACGAACAGTTGTGCCGCGGCCATGCCGAGATACAGGTTCACGAACCGCATAAAATAGCGCACGAGCCGATCGAGCAACTGCTCGTCGGTGTAAGGCGGCTTCACCTCCCCGCCAAGTTGCGCATGCAGCATCAGCTCGATGTTCGCGCGCACCGCGGGATCAACGGCTGAGAGATCGATCGATTCCGCCCAGGTGCGCACGATACCCTCGAAGAACTCGGCCGCATTCCGGAAAAACTCCTTCACCTGCGGGTAGTAAGCACGCTCCGTGCCGAGTGCGTTTTCGCCGTCGCTGCGGAGGTTGACCAGCGCGGGCAGCACGAAGAACGTGCGCTTGCGGTCGTTGTAGAAGAACGGCAACCAGGAACCTATCGGTGTGGCTTGGCGGTCTGTGAACTGCGACAGGCTGGCCATGCCATCGTTGAGCAGGCGATCCAGATAAGACAAGTGCCACGGTGGGGTTATGAAAAAGGTCCACGGGGTTTCGTCGAGCACGCGAGCGGCAGCCCCACCGGTTACCAGAGTGAGGTCGTTCTCCGGCGCGTCGCCACGTGCGCTGAGTTCGCGCCAACGAGCGTAGCGAGTGAGGCTGCCGACTGAGGCGGTCTCTGGACGCAGGATATGCTGGAAGTAACCCGGTAGATGGCCGAGCTCCGGCAAGCCGCTGCAACCGGTGAGCTCGAACGTGCCTGAGATGAAGGCGCCCTGCGAGCCCGAATTCAGGATGCTGTGACCGTTGAACTTGATGCCGAATCGATCGTCGATGCCGCTCTGGCCCACCGGAAAGAATTCGTAATGCTGCTTGGCCACCTGGCCGGTATAGGAGCTCGATTCACTGTATTCCTTCGACAGCATCTTCGGCGTCCATTGACCGGAGCGCAGATTACTCATCGCCATCTGCATGCGAAGGCGCTTCTTGGCCTGCTTCACCGGCGCCGAGGTATCACCCTCGCTCGGTATCGGCACGGAAGTACTGTTTTCGGACTCGTCTGGAATCTCCGTAAACACGGGCCAGAATAGGAACAAACGGCGGCTGATGACGACGGGGATGAGGTAGTCGCCCTGGATTTCCAGCTCCAACTTTTCCCAAGGCGTCCACTGCCGATAATCGTAGGTGCGATAGAAATAGCTGTGAGGTTCGGTGCTGCGGTTGCGTCCGAAGACATGCAGAATCGTCTCGTCCGCATCGTCCTCCTGGTAGAAGCCTGCAATCTCGAGCTGGGCCACGCCATCGAGCTTCTCGAGATAGCCGATAAATGCATCTTCGACGGTTTCCTGCGATACCTCGTTCTGCATCAGCTCGCTCTCGAGCTCCTTGAAGAACACGGAGCGATCCTTCTTAAGTTCGGGCTCGATCCAGTTCTCGGGCCAGAGGAACACCTTGCGATTGGCCTCCCAGACGCGATACTTGCGCATCCACTTCCACCAATGCCATGCGCTGTCGCCGTCATCCCCGTGTGCGACGACCTGCACATCGGGCTCGAGACCCATGAAGCAGCGCTGCACATACAGCTGCACCGACCCGGTGGCTTGAACGAGCCTGCTCGTGAGCTGGCAGCTCCCCATCTCCACGTCAAGAAGGTAGTAGGCATAGAGGTCGTTGGTGTTTTCCCACTTTCCTGTCGGCGCGTCTGCCGGCTTCGGTTGTGAAAGCAGGTACGCGGCGAGTGCCGTGCGCTTTTTCTCGCGCAGCTCGTCCTGCACTTCCGCGCTGAGCTGAAGCCAGTTGTCTGCTCCATACTTGCCCCGCAACAGGCCTTGCACGGTCTGCGTGTGCGTCGAGGACATGGTGGGCGCCGCAAGCGTGAGCGCGGTGTCCACCGTCGCATGCAACTTGCTGGCAAACGTGAGTCCGTCGATCAAGTCCTTGACCGCAGCGGCTCTAGCATAATCTGCAGGGAAGGTGGCATCGAGGGCGGCGATCAGTGCCTTGATATCCTCTTCGACCCAGCCGTCATTTACGCGGACAAGCGCGGCTGCAAACTCAGCTGACGAGCCATAGTCGCCATCCAATAGACGCTCAAGCACGTCGAGCAGTCTTGTATCCCACTCTGGCAAGGAATCCCGCAAGACAATCATGGCATGCATCGCCACCAGCGCATCAAGTGACGCCGGCGCCGCCCCATCGTTCAGCGGCAGGTCTCCGATCTGCAGCATGTCGCCGGCCACCGCCAGAGCTTCGAGTTGCTGCGCCTCGGTAAGACCGATGCGCCACTTCGAGTAGAGCAGCGCAACGCGTTGCACCCAGAACCAGGCATCGAACGAGACGGGGTCGCTGGCGTAGTCGATGACGCCAGTGCCAAGCGCGAACACGCCCAACAGGTGATCGAGCAGAGGCCCGGGGGCAACAAAGTCGCCCTCAAGCAACCATTGCGCGTGTGCCTCCGGAAGACCCAGTGCCGCCGCTGCTTGTTGCACCACGAGGTCCACCGATGCACGCTGCATCAGATACGGCAGCGCACGATCGATCGCGAGGCCCTGGTTGGCCGCAAGGTTGTCGGCAAGCGGCAGTGCCAACGATCCGTCATCGAGCCAGATCCGCGGGTCCGGCGCGGTCACGAGTCCCGGCAGGGTTGCCAGTGCGTTGACCGCACTGAGGTAGTTCGCGTCGGTCGACAGGGCCTCCAGTGCCACGCGCTCGGGCACGGTCATGAGTCCGCGGAACGACAACTCACGCCGCTCCGGATCGTACCCCACGCGAACCCGGAAGGCGGGATCAAGCGCAGCGAAATCGACGGCAGCTGGCAGGGCCGCGAGCGGCACGGTGAACGTGGGGTCGAAGAACTTGAGAACAAGGCGCGCATGCGCGAACAGCACATCAACTGCAGCCTGATACGACGCAATCCCGGTGACCGCGGCAAGTGCCGGGTCCGTGAGCAGGGTCATATGGTCTACGGCGCTCATCCAGCCAGTGAATTCGAGCTGCTCGTTCGACTCGTGGTACCGAACCGGGATCGTCGCAGTGATTGCCGGTGGAAACTGGAATCCGACGGGCAACCCTGCCACAAAAGCAGTCGCGCGCAGTTCACCCGAGAGCGCTTGCTGGAAGTCCAGCGCCTCCTGGTCATTACGTCCCAGACGGCCCAGCAACGTATCGAGAAGGTCACCGAGTGCCGCCGTATCGGTAGGCGGCACGGCGATCAGGAACGGATACCGGGTGGGGTCGAACTCGGCGCTGATGGCACTCAGCGCGCTGCGCAAGCCGGTCAGGAAGCGCGCCGCGTTCGCCTCCTTGGTGGCGGCGGACGACCCGCGGTTCGCACTGGCCACCCAATCGAGCTCCGCGACCGACAGGCCGGACGCCCGCAACCGGGCGTCTCGCTCGAGCCATTCCCTCGCTGCAATAGGCGACGGGAAGTGTTCCAGATCCTGGGCGTGCAACCGCAGCATGACCAGCCAATCGGCGATGCTGTACCGAAGCGTCTTCGCCAACCAGGCGTGACGCATTAGGAAGGACAGGTTGGCCACCGTGAGATCGCCGTCGAGGTACGGCGCTCCGTTCGACGGCCGGTTCACTTCCTCCAGCGCGACCAGGTCGCCCTCGGACACGCCAAGTGCCGCGAGAATAGGCGGGCGGTGGTCGGCAATCGCGTGCCCCTCCGCAATGTCCTGCGTTACGGGGTCAAGTGCGAAGTCGGGATCGATCCTTTCGATGAGTCGTGCATTCAAGAACAATGACTGATAGAGCGCCGCGCCACGTTTTTCGAAAGACTCGGTGAAGTACGGTCGCGTATTGAGGTCACCGAACAGCAGTGCCACGTGCTCAACCGTGGCGCGTTTGCCGAGGTGCTTCATGATCCTGGCGGAGAAGTGGTACAGCGCCAACACGAAAGCCGCGTCCAGGCTGCCGGCACCGATCGCCGGATGGCGCAGCACATGATCGAGCTGCCACAACGTCCAGTCGTCGAGCTTCCTCCACAGCCGCAGGAACCGATGAATGCGGTCCAGGCTTGCGGCGCTGAGGTTCTCGATCGTCTTCTTGTCGAGGTCGCACGACGCGTCTTCATGATGGATGATGAGACCGCCGTCGGGATTGACGAAAGGCAGATCAAGCAGCTGGGCGAGCTCCACGTAGCTCAAACCGGTCTTGTTGAGGAATACCTTTACGTTCGCGACGGTGCCGAGCCAGCCCGCTCCGGTTTCCCCCCAGATATCACGCTGTGCCGCATCGGCGGGCGCAGCCGTGGTCATCAGGCGAAACTCGTCTATGGGCGTAGATGAATCAACGGCGATCGAGAAGTACTCTGCGGCAATCTGCTCGGGCGAAGCGTCGTTGGGAGCATTCGAGCTCCGGTACAGCTCCATGAGCTGCCAGCGCTCGACCTTGGCCTTGCGCAACGCGGCTCTTACCTCATCGCCGAACAGATCGAACGGCAATACGAACGGATGCTGCGCTGCGCGCACCGGGATGTACGCGTGGGAATCCACGTATTGCGGATACGCCCGCATCTCCGCGGCGCTGGCATGGCTGTTGGGCAACACTCGCGCGAAGAAGCTCGGCGTGGCTTTCTTGATCAGCAGATACGTTCGCGCCTCGCCGTGCACCACCCACACATCCGGATTGGCTGGATCGACCTGCGAAAGCGACATGTGTTCACCCAGGTCGATTCCGTGCGATGTGAAGTTATCGCGCACCTGCTGGACGTCGGCCGCAGTGGTTCCGGCGATCCCGATCAGTCCGGCCAGCTCCAGGTCATTCGCTTCTCCCGCGACCGCGCGTTCGAGCACCTCGCAGACAATGTCGATGTAGGGCAGCGTGCGAAGCGCGTTGTGACAGTTGAGCTCAATGAAGCCGAGGTCGGGCCGCCGCGCGAGCAGTAGATCCTTCAGCGAATGCGCGGGATTCACGCCCTTGCGGTCGCGCAGGAACATGAGCGCATCGGCGAAGTAGGCCGCCGGGCTTAATACGGATCGACAGTGCTCGCAGTCGCAGAGGTCGCCGGCCTGGAACAGGCTCTCCCAGTTCGGGAACTGCTCCAGCGCCTGCAGCTGCGTCGTCATCACGGCGGGCAGAGCCTCGGGGCGCATGGCCTGCAGGTCGGCGACCACCGTCAGCACGGCAGCATGGGTATCGGCTGCGCGGTTCCAAGTGCGGCGGGCGGCTTGCTTGTCAAAGCCGCGTGCGCCTTCGTAGCGACGCACGAACTCGCTCTCGCCCATGCGATAGATGCTCTGCGCCGAATGAAGCCCATCAGCCAGCAGCGCCGAGGTGGTATCGAAGCTCGGTGCGAGCTTGAATATGCGCTGAACAGATTTGAGCTCCGCACGCACCTCGGTCTCGACAGGCTCATCTTGGCCAAGTGCCTCGTCGATGCGCGTATGCAGGAGGTCGATTTCCGGGTGTTCGCGCAGCACACGCGCCACCTCGGCGGGGTGCTGAAGTCCGCTCATGTTTCCGTGCTGTGCAGCGCGCTCCAGCCCGCCACCAAACGCCGCGGTGGGAAAGGCGGCGACCACTTGCCGGCGCAGGGACGCAGCGTACGCACTGCTTATCGGAGAGCCCATATCCTTCGCAACGGCTTCATCCCGAATAGGCAGCGCCACTTCGCCTCTCCGGATCCTTTCGCTCACCGCACGCTCGAAGGCGGCAGGGTCTACGCTCGCGAGCTTCGCGATGTCGGCGGGCCGCTTGACACCGAAATCCTTGCGCAGCCCACGAACCAGCGCGAGATCCCCACCTGTGAGCTCTGCGAGCTTGAGTGAGGTCCGAAGGTCGTCGGCTTGTTCATCATTCAGCGTCTTTGCAGCGCGCAATCTATCGATGGCCTCCGGCGCCAACCGACCAGAGGGTGACGCTTCGCGCGCGACGGCGTACCGTTGTTCGGTCGATACTCCGGCATCGGCAAGCACACCGCCGAGCAGCGTGGTTGTCAGGTCTTCGCCGAGCAGCGTGCGGGCAAAAAACTTGCGGTACTCTTCAAGCCAAACGCTATGTGAGATGTCATCGCCATCGATGACGCGCTCGGCGATGGCGCTGCGTAGCGCCTTGCCCACGGTCTCCTCGCCGAAATTCGTCGCCTCGGCCAGGAAAGCGTCGGCCTGTGCCGCCAGAGAGTTGCCCGGGCCGCTGCGTGCGGCGTGCTGCAGCAGCGCAAACCAGAACTGCGCGTCCAGCGTTTGCCTGGCCAGGCGCTTCGCCACGCCATACCGTGCTATCACCTCGGCGGGAAACTGTGTCTCCCCGGCGAGGAAGGTGACATCGCGGTGCTTGTCGTCTTCCTCCAGCTCATGCGCCGCCACATCGTTCAATACCGGGCCAATGGCCGCCTCTACCTGCGCGAAAAGCGACTGACGTCCCGCGGCGGGAATCTGTACGTCTATCTCGATAAACCGGCCGACATTAAAATGAACGTCCGATACAGTCGCCGTCTGGCCTTTCGCTGTGCGCACCTCTACGCGCAGGTCGGCCGTCCCTTTGTCCGCGGCTGCAAACTGTTCGGCTGAATAGGCGATCCAATAACGGCCCGACCCGTCGGCACGGTCTTCGCCAAGGCGCTGATCGCGGCGCAGGTCTACGTCGAACAACGTGACGACCGCACCGACTGCGGGTGCACCGTCGGCGTAGGTGACGCTGCCTGTCGCGATGAGATCGACAGTTTCGTCCCGCGATTCGGGTTTGTTTGCTCCTTCGTGCTCTTGCAGGTGTTTGCGCAGCGCGGCCATTACCTTCTCATCGATGCCCTCCCCGGTATCGCGGAGGCCAAGACGATCTTTCAGCGCTTCGACCAACCAAACCGTAGTGACACCATAATGCGACTTGCGCATCTCCTCGTTCAGACGCCGCAGGTGCTTGTCGTTCGAACGGGCACTGGTGAATGGGGGGGCTGAGGCCTGAACCAGACGGCGCAGCAGCACTTGCAATGCGACGACTGAGGGTCCGCGATCGCCGCCGTTGAGGAGAAGCGGGATCTTGCTCATGGGGGAATCTCCCTGACGTCACTGGTGGCCGCCTTTCGGCGTATGTCTGCACCTCAGTTCCATGGTCGAAGGCTGACTTGACCACACCAAGCCGCTTGTACTGGCCACATACAGCCCAGCGCCGCCAGGTATTCAGGTCGATGCCCAACTCGGCGCAAGCCATCTTCAGGCACGCCTCGTCAACTAGAGCCTCATCGCCCAGTTCAACTGTTTGCTCGCAATCCGGGATACCGATCACGCCATGACAATCGTCGGCGCAACATTGAACGAAACGCTCGGTATCCTTTGTTTTGAGGTATAGGCAACAGCCATTACAAAAGCCATCTGTTTTATCTCTCCCACCTGAAAACAGAGCGCCAATTGGCTGGAGGAAAACACGTCGCGCCGCTATCCGGGCACCGGAATTTTTT
>JBNJLE010000030.1:0-25948 GCA_051751685.1 Pseudomonadota bacterium
CGGCAGCGGGTCAGTCGGGCCCGGAAACCGGCGAGACTGGCATCATAGGCCTTGCCAGGCCTGACCGTGTGACGTGCCAGTTCCCGTGAGATGGTGCTGGGCGCACGTCCCAATTGCCGCGCGATGGCCCGGATCGAGTGGTGAGCACGCATCAGCATGATGGCGGCTCGGTCTTCAGTAGAGAGGTGGCGATAGCAGTGAGTCATGGCAATACCATACCGGATGGGTCAGGTGTTGCACTTCGTCATTGAGACCGCCCTGCATAAACAAGCGACGACGACACCGAAGATCCGTGCCGAGATCCAGGCAGCGCCCTCCAGCATCACGGATAGCGAGCTGGCCAGGCAGTATGGCGTCGCCACCGCGACCATCCGGCGCTGGCGTTACCGTGAGTCTATGACCGACCGCATACCCGTCACAACCTCCTGGCTACGCTCACACCCGAGCAGGAGGAGGTGCTGATCACGGCTCGTGAGTTCCTGCGTCTCGGCTTGGATGACCTTCTCGTCGTGGCGCGTGAGTTCCTGAGCCCCGGCTTGTCGCGCTCTGCCCTGCATCGCATGCTCAAACGGCGTGAAGTACCGACGCTGGCGGAGCTGGCACGGAGGATGCCGGTGGCGACGAGAAGCCCCGGCACAAGACCTTCAAGGACTATGAGCCGGGCTATATATCGACATCAAGCACCTGCCTCAGATGCCCGACGAGGAGCAGAAGCGCTACTTGTACGTTGCCATCGACCGTGCGACACGCTGGGTCTACCTGGAGGTCCGACGCAGCCAGTCCGCGAAGGATGCTCGGGCGTTTATGAAGCAGGTGGAGAAGAAGGCGCCCTTCAAAATCCAGACGGTGCTGACCGACAACGGCAAGTCGTTCACGGATCGCTTCACGCGGGCAGGTGAGCGCAAGCCCAGCGGGCGCCATCCCTTCGATCAGGAGTGCCTGGCCCACGGCATCGAGCACCGACTCATCAAGCCGGGAAGGCCGCAAACGAATGGGATGGTGGAGCGCTTCAACGGCCGTATCAGCGACGTGCTGGCGACCCGGCGCTACACCTCAGGCGAAGACCTGGAGTAGACGCTCAAGCGATACTGCTGGCTGTACAATCACCATATCCCGCAGAAAGCGCTACATCATCAATCGCCGATCACGGCGATGAAGGAATGGCAGGCCAAGCGGCCTGAGTTATTTACCAAACGGGTGGTCAATCACGCGGGACCCACACCTAAGAGGGTATTCGAATTGAAGGTTCTGTTTGTGGCCTCTTTCGGCGGACACTGGGTGCAACTCCAGCGGCTAGCGGCGCTGCTGGAGGTGGACGAGCAGATCTTTGTCTCCACCGCCGATGGGCAGCACGGTGGCGCGACCTACTATCTCGATGATTTCAGCGTGCGAGAGCTCTTGCGTGGGGTGCGTCAGCTGCCGAGGGCCATCGGCATCGTCCGCAGTAGCAAGCCCGACCTGATCATCAGCACCGGCGCGGCGCCTGGGCTGCTGGTGCTTTTCGCCGGTTTTCTGCTGGGCAAGAAGACTCTCTGGGTGGACAGCATTGCCAACTGCCGGCGTCTGTCGCTCTCTGGGCGCGTGGCCAGGCTGTTTGCTAACCAGGTGCTGACCCAGTGGCCGGAACTGGCTCGAGGGCGCGTGCATTATCTCGGGAGGCTGCTATGAATGTGTTGTTTGCCGCCGGCACACAGTTTCCTTTTCCGCGGCTGGACCAGGTAGTGCTGAGCGTGGCCCGCCAGCGGCCGGCCTGGCTACTGATCTATCAGGCAGGACCAGGGGCGTCGCTCCAGCGTTTCGAGTCTTTGGCTAATGTGAAGGTCCAGCCGCTCTTCGAGGCCGAGGATTACCGGCAGCTGTTTGCCGAGGCCGACCTGGTGGTCACCCATGCGGGCATGGGCAACATCCTTGCCTGCCTGGAACAGGGCAAGCCTCTAATGATGCTGCCTCGTCGAGCCGGGCTGAAGGAGCACCGCAACGACCATCAGCAGGATACCGCCGAGGCTATCGCAAACCTCTACAGCGTCCCTTTCTATGAGGAGGTGGACTCCCTCATCGCAGCCATTCTCGCGTATGATGGCGCCGCACCTGATCGTGCCCCCCTGGAAGAGTCAATACGCAGTCAGCGCCAGGCGTTCGGGAAGAAGCTCAATGCCCTGATTCGTACCCTATAGATCAAAGCGACCTCATGGACAGAAGTTCTGCAGGAATCTCAGAGCGGTACCCAGCGCAGCTGATCGTACCGGTAGTGGACATATTCGCGATAGTGGCGGGAGCGCTGCTCGCCTACTGGCTTCGTTTCGAAACCTTCGACATGCACGAGCGCTTCTGGCTGGCCACGACCATCATGGCTCTGCTGGTGGTGTTGCTGAATCTGATGCAGGGGGCCTACGCTCGCTGGCGGATCACTCGCATGTCGACCTTGCTGGCCAAGCTCTGCCTGGTATGGGCCACCGTGGCGATCATTGCGGCCTCCTTGATCTTCTTCGCTCATGCCGCCGAGCGCTTCTCGCGACTCTGGATTGGCGGGGCCCTGATGATCTCCTTCGGGATCTCGGCCTCCGCCCGGGTAGCCGCTCAGATAGTGCTTCGGCGTGCTCGTCGCTTCGGTCGCGCCCGACGTTCGGTATTCCTGGTGGGGCCGCCGGAACTGCTGCTGCAGGTGGGGAAGGGGATGCGTAATGCCCCGGCGGAGGGTTACTCGATTGCGGGAGTCCAACGAGTTGCGGGCGAGACAACCGCTGCTGAAATGGATCAGCTGGCGAGACGGGTGGTGGAGTCAGGCGCCCGCGAGGTGTGGATCTGCGTCCCCCTTGAGATGGGCGGCATCGTGCGCTCCATCTTCTATGTCTTGCGACACCATACCGTGGAGGTGCGCTTCATCCCGGATTTCCGCGGCATGCAGCTACTCAATCACCGCATGAGCGAGGTGGCGGGGCATCTGGCCGTGGATCTCAGCGTGACGCCGCTGGACGGCCTGGCTCGCATCGTCAAACGCCTGGAGGATCTGATTCTCGGCGCTCTGATCACCCTGCTGATCATTCCCGTGTGCCTGGTCATCGCCATTGCCATCAAGGTGACGTCGCCGGGGCCGGTGCTCTTCAAACAGTACCGCACCGGGGCCAACGGCCGGCGTTTCAAGGTCTACAAGTTCCGTTCCATGATCGTGCATGAGGAGCGAGACGGCCAGGTTACGCAGGCCCGCCGCGGCGATCCCCGGCTTACCCGAGTAGGCGCCTTTCTGCGCCGCACCTCACTGGATGAGCTGCCGCAGTTCTACAACGTGCTGCAGGGGCGTATGTCGATCGTGGGACCCAGGCCCCACGCACTGGCACACAACGCATACTACATGGATATCGTGGAGTCCTACATGAAGCGCCACAAGGTCAAGCCCGGCATCACCGGCTGGGCCCAGGTGAAGGGCTACCGCGGCGAGACCGATACCGTCGAGAAGATGGAGAAGCGCGTTGCCTGTGACCTCTGGTATATCGACAACTGGTCGCTTTGGCTGGACCTGAGGATCATCTTGATGACGGTCTATAAGGGGTTTTGTAACCCTCGGGCCTACTGACTCTCGCTATACATATATCCTGGGACGGCGCTTGTACACGCCATCCCTATGGCTTCAGGGAACCTAACGTTTTGACGTCCGAGTCTCGACCGCTTTCATTTCCGTTGTTCATGCAGTATTACACCAGTGTCGCCGTGATTTTTTTCGGTGCCATCGCGCTGCTCTTTCCCAGTGGCTATTCGCTGGGACCTTCATTGCTATTACTGGCTAGCCCTGTTCTTCTCTACACAAGACCCATGCTTGGCCTGCAGCGGCGGGATCTGGCAATCATGGCCGTTCTGGTGCTCTATGCCAGCCTATGGATCCTCGAAGTATGGTGGGACGGGCAGGGCGCGCGGGGCTTGGACAAGCCCATCAGGTTCTTTCTAGCGCTCCCGGTGTTGTTACTGCTTATGGCATATCCACCGAAGATGGTGGCGGTCTGGCTAAGTGCAACGTTAGCGGCCATCGGTACCGGTAGCTTTGCCGCCTGGCAGAAACTTGTGCTGGGCATGGAGCGCGCGGATGGTCACACTCAAGTCATTCAGTTCGGCAATTCCAGCATGCTGTTCGGGATTCTCTGCCTGGGTGGACTTGGGTGGGCGGTCTGCCAGAAGCGCCGTCAAGTATGGGTGGCACTATTGCTGATAGGGGCACTTTTCGGGGCAATGGGCTCTTTGCTATCCGGTAGCCGCGGGGGATGGATCGGCCTGCCATTTATCGTCTTGGCACTTTACAAAGGCTACGGCCGTTATCTTTCTGGGCGACACCAGGTGTTGATCGCGGCGCTGCTGATCGGCGGTGCGGGACTGGCCTATTCAATTCCGCATACCGGCGTAGCAGATCGCATTGGTCAGGGCGTTAGCGACGTGCAGCGCTATATCTCTGGGGAATCCCGAACCTCTTCGCTGGGAGCCAGGTTTGAGATGTGGCGAGCCGCGACCATCGTGATTCCGGAGCGGCCGGTGACCGGATGGGGAGAGAATGGCTACGCCGAGCGTGTGGCAGAACTTGTCGAAGAGGGGAGAGTCGGGCGTGCTGCCGCACGGTACGACCACGTGCACAATGAAGCACTGGACATCACCGTCAAGCGCGGTTTGCTTGGGCTTGTTACGCTACTGCTGCTTTATTTCGTGCCGATGCGTCTCTTTGCGCGGCATATTGCTTCAAGGGATCTCGAGCTCAGGGCGTTCGCCGTGTCTGGGGTGTTGCTGTGCGTCGCCTACATAGATTTCGGGATCTCGCAGGTCTTTTTCGCCCATAACAGTGGGGTGATGCTATTTTCCTTCTGGTTGGTTATTCTATGGGGCAGTATGCGGCGATTGGAAAATCGCCAGATATCCAACTATCACTTCCACAGCGGGAAGCAAGTGCGTGACCTTTCATGACGTCAGGATGTTGTTGGCTGCTGACCTAAGCCGCCAAGCGCCGCTGGAGCGGTTTCGTGTCTTTAAATACCTTTTTTCCACAAACCCCAGCAAACGAGCAGTGTCGAGGATTCGTATGGCTCAGTTCCTGCAAGCAAAGGGCTTCAGGAAATTGGCAGAGCTGTTGCTTTCCGGCCTGAAGAATAGGCTTGGCGTTTATGTGGGCGTTACGGCGAAAATTGGTTCTGGGCTAAAGCTACCTCATGCAACTTCAGTAGTGATAGGGCACGGTACTATCATCGGCAAGGACTGCGCCATCTACCAGCAAACCACCATTGCTGGTGCGCCCAGTGAGAAAGAGGGAGATTATCGACGGTTAGGCGACAGTGTGGTTATGTATGCAGGAGCCAAGGTCGTCGGAATTGGCTCGGTGGGAAACAACGTGATCATTGGTGCCAATGCTGTGGTCAATAAAGCATTTGGCGATAATGTTGTTCTGGCAGGCGTGCCTGCCAGAGTAGTTCGACGGCTGGATCCGATTGAGTTGGCGCCATCTCACAACGACTCAAAATGCGGAATCACATTCTCGGTGAGAAACTGCTGATAGTAGCGTTCATCGATCGTTACCGGGGTCTGGTCCATACGAGAAATCGCATCGGCCAGGTCCTTTTCGTTGTCCTGGGCCACTAGAAAATTGGCCAACTCGCCGGTCAGGATTTCCCGCGGGCCGCTTGGGCAGTCAGTGCTGATCACTGGCACATGCAGCATCAAGGCTTCGATCAGCACGCGTGGAAGGCCTTCGCCATCGGACGTGAGGATTACCGCCTTGGCGTTGGCGATCCATGGATAGGGATTATGGTGGTAGCCGGCCATAATGACCCGCTCCTGGAGACCGAGTTCGCTGATCTGCTGGCGGATCGCCGATTCGTACCCTGGCTTTCCCTTGCCCATGATTACCAGGGGAGTGGCAATACCGCTGGCGGCGTAGGCACGCAGCAGGCGGTCGTGGCGTTTGCGGTGTTCCAGTGCCGCCAGGCAGATAAAATAGTCGCCATCGGGAAGCTCTGCCGGTTCCTTGGCCAGCGCCACGAAAGGCTCGCGCTCGTAGGGGTTGTAGATCGGGATGATCGTCTCGGCCTTAAGGCCTACCATCTTTTCGAGGTTCTGCTTTACCCCATGTGACACGGCGACCACCTTACGGCCGTTATAGAAGCGGCGCGCCTTTTCGTGGCTGCGCTTGAGCTTCTTTGGGTCACTGAACTTGAAGGCAATATCTCCCTTGATCCAGAAATAGAGGTTGGGATGCTTCAGGTGACGAGTGATCTTGTCGCAGGAGCAGGAGATCACCACATCGGGTGTCCAGGCGTTAAGGGCTTTTGCAATCTTTCGAGCCTGCCACTTTTCCGTGAGTACCGTGGTGGTCGCCTTGGTGAACTGAGTCACGACCGCCAGATTGACGATTTCAAGGCCGTCAGGTATGCGGTGCTCGATAAGCTCGCGCAGGGTGAAGACCACAACGGCATGGCCGCGCTGGCGAAGCTGGTCAGCGGTATAGATCAGGGACTTCTGGGCGCCACCTCCGTAGAGGTCTTCGATTACAAAGGCAAAACGCTTCATGCTTGTTGTGACTTCCCGTCGTCTGGAGCAATCACCGCCGTGTGGCGCTGTTGCCGGTTCCATTTCCCTTCAGCCTTGTCGATATACTGAAAGTATACGTTGGTGAAGCTGCCTTGATGCACGGCATGTCGATAGGAGACTGTCGGCACCTCATTCTGATCAAGGTATTCGTTGAAAACCCCCGGGCCGGTGATCTCGAACACGTTGCTCAGGGCGTTCGCTTTGATGTTTTCCACGACCTGATCGATCAGGCGCTGCAAATTGGGATTGCCTGGCCCGCTGGCGATAAAGTAGTTGCTGAGCTCACCGCGGCGGGTAGTGACGTAGAGTTCTTCTCGTTCGGTGCCGAGTACGCGCGAGAGCGGCCAGATCTGGTGGGCGTCGATATCCAGATAGACACCGCCGAACCTGTGCAGCACCAGCAGGCGCCACAGGTCGGCCTGGGCGGCGCCGATCTGCAGCCGCTGGTAATGGGGGAGGATCTCGGGATAGTGCTCGGCGATGAAGTCGTGGCGGGCCTCGGTGATCATGAAGCGGTAGGCGAAGCGCGGCGCCATCAGGCGGTTGAACAGGTAGTTGAGGTAGACCGGCAGCGTCACCCGATGGGTGAAGTTGGTCTGCCAGATGATGCGCGGGATGCGACTCGGTGTGCCGCCCTTGAACAGCGGGGCGGTGCGCTCGGGAAGCGTGAAGCGCTTGTTGGGCAGCAGCCAGTGAAAGGGGTAGCTCAGTACCTTGGTGATGTTGGCGCCCAGCTTGATCAGTCGGCTGGCGGCCACAATCAGTGCCTTCTTCAATTTGCCTCCTCCTTTATCCGGGTCAGACCCTTACATCCCCTTAAGGGTCTGACCCCAAATTTTCCTTAAGGGTCTGACCCCAAAAGGGGGGTTAGACCACTTCAGCCCAGAGGTCATATTCGTCGGCGTGGGTGACACGGGCGCGCACGATCTCCCCCGGGGCCAGCGCTCGCTCGCTTTCCAGAAAGACCATGCCGTCGATCTCCGGGGCGTCGGCGGCGCTGCGGCCGATGGGGCCTTCGTCGGTGATCTCGTCCACCAGCACCTCGATCTCGCGACCGACCTTGGCCTGCAGGCGGGCGGCGGAGATCTGCTGCTGGTGGGCCATGAAGCGCTCCCAGCGCTCCTGCTTGATCGCATCCGGCACCGGCTCGAGATCCATGTCGTTGGCGGGGGCGCCTTTCACCGGGGAGTACTGGAAGCAGCCGACGCGGTCGAGCTGGGCCTCGGTGAGCCAGTCGAGCAGGTACTGGAAATCTTCCTCGGTCTCGCCGGGGAAGCCGACGATAAAGGTCGACCTGATCGTCAAGTCAGGGCAGATCTCTCGCCAGCGCTTGATGCGCGCCAGCGTCTTGTCTTCGAAGGCGGGGCGCTTCATGGCTTTCAGCACCTTCGGGCTGGCGTGCTGAAAAGGGATATCCAGGTAGGGGAGAAGCTTGCCCTGGGCCATCAGCGGGATCAGCTCGTCCACGTGGGGGTAGGGGTAGACGTAGTGCAGGCGCACCCAGATGCCGAGTTCGCTGAGGGCCTCGCACAGCTCGGTCATGCGGGTCTTGACCGGGCGGCCGTTCCAGAAGCCGGTGCGGTACTTGAGATCGACCCCGTAGGCGCTGGTGTCCTGGGAGATCACCAGCAGTTCCTTCACGCCGGCGCGGGCCAGGCCCTCGGCCTCCCTGAGCACCTCGCCCACCGGGCGGCTGACCAGCTTGCCGCGCATGCTGGGGATGATGCAGAAGCTGCAGCGGTGGTTGCAGCCCTCGGAGATCTTCAGGTAGGCGTAGTGGCGCGGTGTGAGCTTGACTCCCTGGGGCGGCACCAGATCGATGCGCGGGTCGTGGTCCCGGCTTGGCGGCACGACGTCATGCACGGCATTCACGACCTGCTCGTACTGCTGCGGGCCGGTGACCGCCAGCACGCTGGGGTGGACGTCGCGGATGGCGCCTTCCTCCACTCCCATGCAGCCAGTGACGATCACCCGGCCGTTTTCGGCGATCGCCTCGCCGATGGCGTCCAGCGATTCCGCCTTGGCGCTGTCGATAAAGCCGCAGGTGTTGACCACCACCACGTCGGCGTCGTCGTAGCTGGGCACGATCTCGTAGCCCTCGGTGCGCAGCTGGGTGAGGATGCGTTCTGAATCCACCAGCGCCTTGGGGCAACCCAGCGAGACGAAACCGACCTTGGGTGTGGACATGCAATTGACCTTGGCTTGATGATACGTGGCAAGTAAGCGCAGGATTCTACCGGTCTCATCGAGCCCAGGGAACACCATATGGCCACCATCGAACATAGCGCGATTCTCAATGCACCGCCGGAGCGGGTCTTCGCCCTGCTGGAGCGGGTGGAGGACTTCGCCGACTATTCGGACCTGATTCATGCCATCGAGCCGCTGGGGGATGACCGCTACCGCTGGCACGTGCATGTGGTGGGGCGCGATTGGCACTTCGATGTGGCCGTGACGGAGTCGCGTTCGCCGGAGGTGCTGGCCTGGAAATCGCTGGATGGCGTCAAGAACCAGGGGTGCTATCGACTGCGGGCGGTGGATGGGGGGACCGAGGTGGCGCTGACGCTGACCTATGTGCTGCACAACAAGCTGGTGGAGCGAGCCGTCAACAAGGCCGCCAGGCCGCTGGTGGGGCGAGTGAGCCGACAGATTCTCGAGCGAGTGGGCGAGCGGCTATAAGCCTTTATCCAGATTGAGACGCAGCGTCTGGTATGCCGGATCGAAGCCCATCCAGGCGCCGATGGCCTGTTCTTTCCTGAATATGGCCTTGAATATGGCCTGTTATGACGAGAATGGGCGTCTCTCGGGGTCAGGCTTATGGGCCGAATGCGCGGTCGCGTCCCTGGGCCTTGGCGCGATAGAGCCGGTGATCGGTCCGTTGGTAGAGTCGATCGAAATCGTCGTCGTTCTTGGCTTCTGCCACGCCGATGCTGACGGTCAGCCGCTTTCCCTGGGCCGGGCCCGGCAAGGGCATTTCGCGAACTGCCGTCAGGATGCGCTGGGCCAGCCGCTGGGCGGCGAGGCCGTTACTGAACGGCAGCAGAATGGCAAACTCCTCGCCTCCCATCCGCGCCACGCTATCCGTCTGGCGGCTGCACTCGAGCAGCAGATTCGCGAAGTCCACCAGCACCTGGTCGCCCACCGGGTGGCCAAATTCATCGTTGATACCCTTGAAATGGTCCAGGTCCAGCAGCAGCAGCGAGATCGAGGAATCATGCCGTTCTCGACGCTGGAAATGATGGCCGGCGTCCTCGAGAAGTCGGCGCCGGTTGTGAAGCCCGGTGAGCTCGTCGGTCCGGCTTTGCAGGCGCATCAGCTCCCGCTGCGCGTTCAGCCGATAGAGCATCAGCAAGACCCCGCCGATGGCGGCCACCAGCATCAACAGCAGCAATGCCAGGGCCAGCGTCAGCCGCTCCATCAGGCGTCGCTGGTCGGCCGACGCCCGATGCAGCAGCTCATTGAGTTCGCTGAACGACCAGGCCAATCCCTCCTCGATGTCCATGCCCAGGTTCAGCAGCTCGACGCTCTCCGCCTGGGTCAGGCCCCGCTCGCGGCTGATGTTGACGAGGGGCTCTGCCAGGAGGGGCAACCGTTCGTTGAGGCTATCCAGTTCTTCGATGAGTGGCTGGTAGCGCGAGGGCGCGATTTCGCTGCGTTCGAGCTGTGTCTTGATGCCTTGTATGCGCAAGGGGATGCGCCAGAGCAGCTCGTTGAGCTGCTCCAGATGAATGGAATCCGCGCTGTCGAGCAGGCTATCCAGGATCAGGCGCAGCCGTTCCGGGTCCTCTTGCGCACGCACCACATCGGTGACCATGGCGGTGTAGTTGGCGCCGATCAGCCGCCGGGCTTCGGAGAGATACACGCTGACGGCGATCAGGCAGAAGCTAACGATAAGCAGATAGGTCAGCAGGAGAACGAAGGGGTTTTTCACCAGGCGCCTCACCTGGCCCCCACCTCTTGGATGGCCCAGATCCAACGGGTCATGGGTTCGGTGCCCTCGAGAACCGCTTCCGCATCGTCCGGGACAATCAGCATGAAGGGGCCGAGATCGACGAGCTCGATGGGCTCGCCATTCAGCCGGGTCACGAACATATAGTGTTTCTCGCGACGCTGTTGCGGGGTAAGAAAGGTCGTGTAGCCGTCATGGGCAACGAAACGCACGCGGTCGGCGTCCGAGAGACCCTGGTCGGCCAGGAAGGTATCCAGGGCTACGCCGGAGAAGCGCCCGCCAGGGCCTTCCGGATGCCGTATCTCGGCATGCATCAAGGGGGAGGACTCGATGTCGCTGAGCGAGATCGTACGACTCTCGACCCCTTGCCGCAGCGTGAGTTCGCTGCCCTGGGACAGTGGTACCATCCCTATGAAGAGCATCAGGAAAAGCCCGACTCGCCTCCTGTTCTTCTGCCGTTGACGGCCCATGCGGGGTGACACCTCTTTACGTTTGAGGGGGACTTTGTCCCAGCCCGCTCTCCGGGTCAAGCGGCGGCTGCGCGGCGAGCCCCTCGTGGCCTGGCGCCCGAGCAGGTCGCCGATCTCGGCGCGCGCTTTTCCCCGTGACTGACGCCCCCCATACTGAACCGAGACGAAGGCCAGCACGCCATATGATCCGACTGGCCAACCCATCACCACAACAAGGACGCGACGATGCAATCAACCACTGAGATGCCACGCCATATCGGTAGGGTGGGCGTTGGGCCGATGGGGCCCGGCATTGCCAGGAGCTTGCCCAAGGCCGGCCACTCGCGGGTTTTCCTCGATCCCCCCGGTCACCAGTCGATCGACGACCTGCTGGAGGTGCGCTCCTGATTTCCCTGGTGAATCCGTCGCGCGCCCTTTCCCATCGCCAGCAGGGGCTGCTGCTGACCGGGGGCGGGGCGCTGATCATGTCGCCCGACGCCCTGCTGATCAAACTCGCCGACCTGCCCGATGCCGAGATTCTGATGTGGCGCGGCTTCCTGTCGGCGCTGGGCTTCCTGCTGATCGTGCTGGCGCGACACGGCCGCCACACCCTGGCGGCGTATCGCCGGTGCGGCGGTACCGGTATCGCCGTGGCGCTGCTGTTCAGCCTGACCACCTGCGGCTTTGTGCTGGGCAACCAGTACACCCTGGCGGGCAACGTGCTGCTGATACTGGCCACGTCCCCCCTGATCGCCGCGGGCCTCTCCTGGTTGATCCTCAAGGAACGCCTGCCCAGGCACACCTGGGTGGCGATCTGGATCTGCCTGGCCGGTATCGCCATGATCGTGATCGACGATATCGATGCCGGTTCCTGGGTGGGCAATGCGTTTGCCTTTCTGGCGGCCTTCACCCTGGCGCTGAATTTCACGCTCTGCCGCACCCGGCCGGGCGTGGACATGAGCCCGATGCTCACTTTCAACGGCCTGATTGTCGGAAGTGGCGCCTGCCTGGTGCTGCTGCTGGGTGATGGCGTCGCGCTGCCGGCCCCGAGCCAGTTGGCGGTGGTGGCGTTGCTGTGTCTGGTGATCGTGCCGTGCGGGGTGACGCTGCTGCAGCGCGGGCCGCTCTATCTGCCTGCCGCCGAGGTGGGCTTGCTGCTGCTGCTCGAAGTGGTGGTGGGGACCTTTCTGGCCTGGTGGATCATCGCCGAGCAGCCGACGCCCCTGGCGATCGTAGGCGGCTGCCTGGTCCTGCTGACGCTGGTCGTCAAGGGGCTCTACGAGCGGCGCCTGGAGCGGCGTCGGGTGGTGGGAGAACAGGGTGGGGACAGAGGCGTCGTCAAGGCGCCTGAAACGAATGGGTCCTGAAACGAATGCATGTTCCTGAAGCGAAGGAATGTTCCTGAAACGAATGTTCCTGGGGCGATCGCCTCACGCTTCTCGCTGGGCGAGATGCCAGGCGGCGACCAGCTCGCTGGCCTGTTGCATGACCTGCGGGGGGGATTGGCCGGGCCGATAAAGCGCGCTACCCAACCCGGCACCGTCGATGCCGGCGGAGCGCCAGGCGGCGACGTTGGCTACCTCGATGCCTCCCACCGCATAGAGCTGAGTCCCTTCAGGTAATACGCTGCGCAGTGCCTTCATTCCGTCGATGCCCACCTGAGTGGCGGGAAACAGCTTGAGGCCGGTGGCGCCGCCGTCCAGGGCATCGAAGGCCTCGGACGGGGTGACAATCCCTGGCCAGCTCTGCATGCCAAGGCGCCGGGTTGCCTCGATCACCGCCGGGCGGCAGTTGGGTGAAACCACCAGCCGCCCCCCGGCGGCATGGACGTCATGCACCTGAGCGACCGTCAGCACGGTGCCGGCACCGACCAATGCGCGCTCGCCCAGCGCGTCGGCCAGGCGACGAATGCTTGCCAGGGGCTCGGGGGAGTTGAGGGGCACCTCGAGGGTCGTGATGCCGGCGGCAATGACCGCCTCACCTATCGCCACCGCGTCGTCGGGGGTGACGCCGCGCAGGATGCCGATCAAGGGCAAGGTCAGGGTCATGGTGGATCTCCGGCGTTGGGCCTTATAAGGCGAGTGCCCGATGGGCCAAGGCGAGGCCTGCCAGTACCGCCGCCTCGCCGGTCAGGCGCTGACTCCGGTGGTCCAGGACGTCGAGCGCCAGGGCGTAGCGGTCGCAGAGCGCGGTGTTGCCGATCAGGGTAACGGGGCCATCCAGCTCGACGCCCAGGCCGGCCAGTTCGAGGCCGATGGTGAGCCCCGAGAGGCGGGCGGCCAGTCGGGCTTTGCGCGCCTCCCCGGCGGGAAGGTCAGCGTCCAGCAGGTCGGCGGCGCGAAGGCCGAACAGCCATGCCGGGAAGCACCCCGGGGCCGACTGGATAGCGTGGATGGCGGTAACGAACGCTTCACGGCAGTCGGGTTCGGTCAGGTCGTCCTTGCCGATGGAGTGTCGCAGTACCGATTGACGCGCCAGCAATCCGTAAAGCTCGCCAGTCAGACAGGTGGTGAAACGGATCACCGCGCCTTTCTCGAGCCGGGCCCACTTGGCGTGGGTGCCCGGGAGACAGACGAGGCCCGAGAAGTCCGGTTCTCGGGCGACCAGCCCTGCCAGCTGGGTCTCTTCGCCGCGCATCACGTCGAAGCGGCCCGGGAGGGTCTGGCAGAGTCCCGGCAGCAGCCGCACCCTCAGCCGCCGGTCGCTGAGCGGGGGCGCCACGGCACCCTGGATCAGCGCATCCAGGCGGGTCGGCACCGCCAGGTAGGCGGCTTCTCGCCAGCCCTGACGAGAGGCGGCCATGCCACAGATCAGCACGTCAACGCTGCCGGTGCCGGGCAGCCAGTCGCCGATCACCTCCCGCAGCGCTGCCTCGTAATCGACCGGCGTCAGCGTGAGCATGCCGCGCTCGCTGCCCCCGCGAGCCAGCACCTTGTCGTGGGCGTCCAGTGCCCAGGCCCGCAGGTTGCTGGAGCCCCAGTCGACGGCAATCCAGCGCGCCGTCCGGTGGGCGGTGGGGGGCATGGTTTCTTCTACCATTCGGCGACGGAGCCATCTTCATGAGTCCACAGCGGATTGCGCCAACGGTGGCCGACCCTGGCGCGCTCCTCGACGAAGGCCTCGTCGATCTCCACGCCAAGCCCCGGGCCTTGGGGGATGGCGCAGAAGCCGTCCTTGATGGCCAGCACCGATTTGTCCACCAGATAGTCCAGGACGTCGTTGTCACGGTGGTAGTGGATGCCCATGCTCTGTTCCTGGATAAAGGCGTTGTGGGAGACCGCATCCAACTGCAGGGAGCTGGCCAGCGTCAGCGGGCCAAGCGGGCAGTGGGGGGCCAATGCCACATCAAAGGCGGCGGCCAGGGCGGCGATCTTCAGGCCTTCGCTGATCCCACCGCAGTGGGACAGGTCGGGCTGAATGATGTCGATCATGCCGTCGACCAGCAGGTCGCGAAACTGGAAGCGGGTATGCAGTCGCTCACCGGTGGCCAGCGGGTAGCCAAGCCCGCCGGCGATCTGCGTAAGGCAGGGCAGATGCTCGGGGGCCACGGGCTCCTCCACGAACATCGGGTGGAAGGGCTCCAGCTCGCGCAGCAGTGCCTTGGCCATGGGGCGATGCACGCGGCCGTGGAAATCGATGGCGATGCCCACGTCAGGGCCCACCCCCTGGCGGGCCTCGGCCAAGCGTGCCACCGCCTCGTCGATCTTGCGGTGGGAGTCGACGATCTGTAGCTCCGCTGTGCCGTTCATCTTGAACGCGGTGAACCCCTGCGCCACCAGGGACTGGGCACCGGCCCCCACGTCGCTGGGGCGGTCGCCACCGGTCCAGGCGTACATGCGCATCCTGTCGCGCACGGCGCCCCCCAGCAGCTGGTGAACCGGCACGCCCAGGTCGCGGCCCTTGAGGTCCCACAGCGCCTGATCGATGCCGGCGATGGCGCTCATCAGGATGGGGCCGCCGCGATAGAAGCCGCCTCGATACATCCGGTTCCAGAGGTGCTCGATGCGGTGTGGATCCTGACCGATCAGAGTGTCGGCCAGTTCATGGACGGCGGCCTCCACGGTAGCGGCGCGGCCCTCGATCACCGGTTCCCCCCAGCCATAGCAGCCTTCGTCGGTCTCGATCTTGAGAAACAGCCAGCGCGGCGGCACCTGCCAGGTTCTGAGCCGGGTGATCTTCATCAGTGCTCCTTGATGGAATGACCCCCCGCGGCGGCGGTCGGTTCACCCCTTGCGTTGACGGAATGCCGCTCGTTGCAGGAATGCCTCGACCAACCCCTCGGGATGCATGGCGATGTCGAGTGCCATGGCCTCATCGGGTTCCGGCGGCTCCAGGTCGGCGAGCTGGCTGTCGAGCATGGTATCGCCCTTGAAGAAATGCTCCTCGCGGCTTGCCAGTCGTTCGCGCAGCTGCGCTCGGCTGCCTCGGAGGTAGAGAATTTCCAGGGCCGGGTCACCCCGGCGCAGCATCTCGCGATAGTGATGCTTGAGCGCCGAGCAGCCGATCGCCACGCTGACGTCGCGCTGACGGTAGTCAGCGAATACGCCCGTCAGGGTGTCCAGCCAGCCGAGGCGGTCGGCGTCGGTGAGGGGAATGCCGCGCGCCATCTTGTCGATGCTGGCCGGGGCATGGTGGCTGTCGCCGTCGATGAAATCGATGCCGAGCCGCTCGGCCAGCCGCCGCCCCACATGGGTCTTGCCCGACCCCGAGACCCCCATCACCAGAATGCGTCGTGATCCACTCATGTGATGTTCCTTATCCAACGCGTCAGTTGCCGCGCACCGCGGTGAGATCCGGCAGCCAGGTCACGATGCCCGGGAAGGCGATCAGGATCACCAGCACCACCAGCAGCGTCACGTAGTAGGGCAGCATCGCCTTGACCAGCGCCTCCATGGAGACCTTGCCCACGCCGCAGCCCACGTAGAGGCAGGTGCCCACCGGCGGTGTCAGCAGGCCGATCCCGAGGATAAAGGCCATCAGCACGCCGAAATAGACCGGATCCACCCCCACCGAGGTGACGATCGGGGTAAGCATCGGCGCCATGATCACCATGGCCGGGGTCAGGTCCATCACGAAGCCCACCAGCAGCAGCAGGCCGGCGACGATCAGCAGCAGCAGGAAGGGCTCCTGGGTGATCGCCTGCACCTGGCGCACCAGGGTCTGGGGCACCATGTTGATGGTCAGGAACCAGGCGATCACCGTGGCGAACGCCAGCAGCAGCAGCACCATGCCGGTGAGCCGGGCGGTACGAATCAGCATCCCCCACAGTGCGCGCAGCGGGAATTCGCGATAGACCACCAGCGAGATGAACAGCGAGTAGAGCAGCGCGGCGACGGCCGCCTCGGTGGCGGTGAAGATGCCGCCGATGATCCCGCCGATGATGATCACCGGCAGCACCAGGGCCAGCCAGGCCGCCTTGAACGCTTGCCAGAGCACATCGAGGCGGAACTGCCGTGTCTGCCCGGCGCGCTGAAACGTGGCGATGATAAAGGTGGTCAGCATCAGGCCAGCGCCGATCAGCAGCCCCGGCACGATGCCGGCGATAAACAGCCGGCTGATCGACGTCTCGGTGACGATCCCGTAGAGGATCAGCGGGATCGACGGCGGGATGATGATGCCGATCACCGAGGAGACGGTGTTGATGGCGGTGGCGTGGGGGGCGGAGTAGCCCTGCTGCTTCATGGACGGGATCATCATCGCCCCGGTCGCCGCGGTGTCGGCCACCGCCGAGCCGCTGATGCCGCCGAAGAACATCGAACCGGTGATCGCCACCTGGCCAAGGCCGCCGCGCACGGAGCCGACCAGAGCACCGGCCAGCTCCATCAGTCGGCGGGCGATGCCCCCTTGGCTCATCACCTCGCCCACCAGGATGAAGAACGGGATGGCCAGCAGGGGAAAGCTGTTGACGCCACGGATCGACTGCTCGATCAGGATCGACAGCGGAATGTCGGAGAGCACGGCCATGACCACGGCGGCCACGCCCAGGCCGAAGGCGATGGGCAGGCCGAGCGCCAGCGAGGCAAACAGGATGCCCAGGAAGATCCACAGCATGGTCTAGCGACCTCCTTGATGGTCCGGCGACGCCGGTCGACGTATCTGCCCCACGCTTTGCCAGGCGCGCCACAGCGACACGGTCAAGATAAAGAGGGCGCAGAGCACCAGCGAGAAATTGATCAGGTTCCAGGGCACGCCCAGCAGCGCGGTGCGGCCGGTGGAGCGGGACATCACCACATAGCCGCCCCAGAGCATCACGCCCATCAGGCCGGCGATAATCAGGTGCTGCAGCAGGTAGAGCGCATGGGCGGCACGCGGCCGCAGGCGACGGACCAGGAAGTCGACGGCGATATGCTCGTAGCGAGCGAAGGCCGCCGCGGCGCCCACGAAGATCAGCCAGATAAACAGCATGCGCGCCAGTTCATCGGCCCAGGGCAGCGAGTGGTTGAGCAGCGAGCGGCCGATGACGTTGGCCGAGACCGCCACGATCAGCGCCACCAGCAGCGTGGCGATCAGATGCTCCATGGCCAGGGTGATCCAGCGGAAGACGGCCGGGCCGCGACGGCGTTCGGTGTCGATCTCCAGCGGCGCGCGGTTGGGATCGTTGAGGTAGGCCCCCGCCTCGTCGATGGCCGCCTGAATATCGGCTGGCGCGATGGGGCGGGTTGCCGGTGAGGAAGAGATGGGCATGGGGGGACTCCAGTGCCGGGTCGGGCCGAGCCGGGCCCGGTAGGTCCCCTCCCGGCCTGCCGCGAGTAGGCCGGGAGGAGGCCGGGAGGAGGGGCGCCGATCAGTCGTTCATCGTTGCGTCCACGATGGCCTGGATCTCGGCGATCAGGTCTTCGCCGATGCGCGGGGCCCACTCTGCGTAGACCGGCTGCACGGCCTCCTGGAAGGCGGCGATCTGCTCGTCATCGAGGCGGGTGATCTGCATGCCGCGGGCCTCGAGCTGATCGCGAGCCCAGTCGTCATACTCGGTGGCCAGCTGGATCTCGTACTCGGCCGATTGGCGAGCGGCTTCCTGGACCAGTGCCTGGTACTCGGGCGCCAGGCTGTCCCAGGTACGCTCGGACATCATGATGATGAAGGGGGTGTAGACATGGCGGCTCTGGGTACCGTACTCCTGCACCTCATGGAAGTTGGAGGTGAGAATGGTGCTCCAGGGGTTCTCCTGGCCGTCGACCACGCCTTGCTCCATGGCCGAGAACAGCTCGCCGAAGGCCATCGGCGTGGGGTTGGCGCCGAGTGTCTGCCAGATGGAGAGGTGCACCGGGTTCTCCATGGTGCGGATGGTCAGGCCGCTGACGTTCAGGCCCGCCACATCCTCGGGTGACGTCACCGGACGGGCGCTATTGGTGAGCTGACGATAGCCGTTCTCGGAGAACGCCAGTGCCTTGATGCCATTGTCGTCGAAGGCATCGAGCATCGACTGGGCCACGTCGCTCTGCATCACGGCCACGGCGGCCTCACGGGTGGGCAGCAGGAAGGGCAGGTCGAACGCCGCCAGCTCGGGCACATAGGTGACCGCGGGAGAACTGGAGGGGTAGCTCATGTCCAGGGTGCCGGTCTGCAGCATCTCCATCATCTGTACATCATCGCCCAGCTGGCTGTTGGGGAAGACATTGACGGTAATCCGGCCCTCGGTGCGCTGGCTGAGGATCTCGCCGAAGTACTGGCTGGACAGGTACTGCGGTGAGGTCTCGGCCAGGCCGATCCCCATGCGAATGGTGTGTGTGCCGTGATCACCGGCCACCTCGCCATCGATGGCAGGCGGCTCCGAGAGCTCAGGCATCTGGGCATGGGCGTTGAGGCCCATGCCCAGGGTCAGTGAGGCCGCGCCGGCCAGGGTGAGCGTGCTGCTCCAGAGAGTTTTCATGGTTGGACTCCTGTTTTTTCACCTCGAATCACCGCGTGTTTCGAGGGTCAACGTTGGTTGTTGTTGTGCACTGAGAACTATGACCTTATGTATGCTTGTATGACAAGTATGCCTGAAGAAAATGTCTCAACGATTCAGGTTCTCTCAAGGTAGACGCTACGCGACAGGAGTTTCGGAGGCATATGAAAAAGAACGATTTCAAGCAACGTCTGTTGCGGGGGGAATCGCTGACCGGCGTCTGGCTGGGACTGGCCAGCCCCTATGTGGCGGAGCTGGCGGCCACCGCCCACTTTGACTGGCTGCTGCTTGATGGAGAGCACGCCCCCAATGATCTGGCCAGCCTGCTGGGCCAACTGCAGGCCATCGCGCCCTATGTCAGTGCGCCGGTGGTGCGCCCGCCCCAGGGCGATACCGCGCTGCTCAAGCAGTACCTGGATATCGGTGTTCAAAACCTGCTGATTCCCATGGTGGAGACGGCGGAGCAGGCCGCCGAGCTGGTGGCGGCCACCCGCTATCCGCCGCGCGGCGTGCGAGGCATGGGTAGCGTGCTGGCGAGGGCGTCGCGATGGGGGCAGGTCGAGGACTATCTCGCCTGCGCCGATGAGGAGATTTGCCTGATCCTGCAGTTGGAGAGCCCCCAGGCGCTGGAGAACCTCGAGGCCATCGCCGCCGTGGAGGGGGTCGATGGCCTCTTTATAGGACCGGCGGATCTCTCAGCGGCCATGGGCCATCGCGGTGATCCGGGACATCCGGCGGTGCGCGCAGCGATCGACGACGCCATGGCGCGAATCCGTGCCACCGGGAGGGCCGCCGGGATCATCACCCTGGATGAGCAGGAGGCGCACGGCTACCTGGCGGCGGGGTTCAGCTTCGTCGGAGTCGGGGTCGATGTCCTGCTGCTGGCCGAGGCGCTACGCGGCCTGGCCGGGCGCTTTCGCCCGGCCTGACGGGCATGCCCTCAGCGCCCGAAGTCCCGTTGCATGCTCAGGTGCTTTCGCCCTTCAGCAGGATAAAGCCGACGTCGTGCTGACGCCGGCGTACCGACTTGCCGGCCAGGCGCCGCAGCACCTCCTCGGCGGCCACCCGTCCGATGGTGGCCCGGGGGGAGAGGATGGTGGTCAGCCGTGGCGTGACATGTCGCCCCAGGGGCAGGCCGTTGAAGCCGGCGATGGCAATCTGGCCGGGCACGCTCAGGCCCCGGCGCTGGGCATGGAGAAGGGCGCCGGCGGCGAGGTCGTCGTTGGCAAAGTGGATGGCGGTGATGCCGGGGTGGCGTGCCAGGGCAAGATCCAGGCCCCTGGCCCCGCCGTCGAGGCCGCCCGGCCGGCCGATGTCCAGACAGGGGGCGGCGAGCCCCTGACCCTCGAGCACGTCGCGGTGGCCCTCGAAACGCAGCCCGGCACGGTAGTCGTCGACCAGGCCGGCGCCGACATAGGCGATGGCGCGGTGTCCGCGTTCCAGCAGGTGGCGGGCCATGCAGCGGCCGGCCTCCTGATGGTCGAGACCGACGTTGAGATCCAGGGCGTCGCCCAGCTCCATCACCTCCATGATCGGCTGGTCCCAGCCCTCGAGGAGGGTGCGGCAGGGGGGGCTGTGGCGCAGCCCGGCAGTCACCAGCGCCGAGCATGACCAGCCGAAGAAGGTGCGGATCATCTGGTACTCCCGCTGCAGGTCGTAGTCGGTGTTGCCGAGCAGGATCTGGTAGCCCTGGGCCTCGAAGGTATCCTGCAGCCCCTGGATCACCTCGATGAACACCGCGTTGGCCAGCGACGGCACGATCACCGCGATGAAGCGCGAACGGGCCGAGGCCAGGCTGCCGGCCACCAGGTTGGGCACATAGCCGACCTGCTCCACGGCCTGCAGTACCCGGGCACGGGCGGCTTCGCTGACACGCTCCGGGGTGTTGAGGGCGCGCGAGGCGGTAATCGTCGAGACGCCGGCGGCCACGGCGACCTCCTTGAGCGTGGGCTGGGAGGAGCCGCGGCGCCGTCGTGGTTCGAGCGGTGTTTGGTTAGACATTGGTCGCGCCTCCCTGTCCGGTGCTTGCCGCCTGACGGGCGAGCATCTAAAACAGTAACAAGGCAAATGATAGCGCTAACATGTTAGCGCTACCAATGCAGAATCAGAGGGCTCGGTGCGACCAGCGTTTCGATGTACCGGACAGTGCCATGCAACCAGCGGAGGCGGGCGAGTGAACAACGCGACGGGGAGCAAGCCCAGGGTGGGCGTGATCGGTCTGGGTGCCATGGGACTGGGGACCGCGACGGCCCTGCGGGAAGCAGGACTGGAGGTGGTCGGCTGCGATATTTCGGCAGAGGCGCGGCGCGCGTTCGAGGCCCGTGGCGGCCGTTGTGTCGCGGCCCCCGAGGCGCTGGCCGAGCTGTGCGAGGTGGTGCTGCTGGTCGTGGTGAGTGCCGACCAGGTGGAGGCGGTGCTGTTCGGTGAGCAGGGCCTGGTTGGCCGAATGCCGCCCGGTGGGCTGGTGATGCAGTGCGCCACTGTGGCACCGAGCTTCGCCCGGCGACTGGCGGAGCGCCTGGCCGCCAGCGATCTGCTGATGCTCGATGCGCCGATCAGCGGGGGTGCGGCCAAGGCCCGCAGCGGCGAGCTGTCGGTCATGGCCTCGGGCACCGGGGCGGCGTTTGAGCGGGCCGCATCGGTGCTCGACGCCATGGCCGGCACCGTCTACCGCCTGGGGGATGAAGCGGGCATCGGCTCCAGCATGAAACTGGTCAACCAGCTGCTCGCCGGCGTGCATATCGCCACCGCTGCCGAGGCCATGGCGCTGGGGATCCGCATGGGGCTGGATCCCGCGACGGTCTATGAGGTGATTACCCACTCGGCAGGCAACTCCTGGATGTTCGAGAACCGCGTGCCCCACATCCTCGCCGGCGACTATACCCCGCTCTCCGCCGTGGACATCTTTGTCAAGGATCTGAACCTCGTGCATGAGACCGGGCGCGAGCTTGCCCTGCCGACGCCGGTGGCGGCCAGCGCGCTGCAGCAGTTCACCGCGGCCCGCGGGGCCGGTTTCGGCCGGGAGGACGACGCCGCGGTGATCAAGGTCTACCAGCGGCTCTCCGGCATCGACCTGCCCGAGGCGGCCAACGACGACGGGGTGGCGTGACATGTCCATCGTGCTCGGGGCCATCGCCGACGACTTTACCGGCGCCACCGACCTGGCCAACAACCTGGTGCGCGGTGGCATGCGCTGTGTGCAGACGATCGGCATACCCGATGGCCCGCTGTCAGCTCAGGAGAGCGAAGCGCTGGCGAACGTCGATGCCATCGTGGTGGCGCTGAAGTCGCGCTCCTGTCCGGCCGGTGAGGCGGTTGCCGATTCCCTGGCGGCCCTCGACTGGCTGCAGGCCCGCGGCGCCCGGCAGATCTTCTTCAAGTACTGCTCGACCTTCGACTCCACCGACGCCGGCAATATCGGCCCGGTCAGCGATGCCCTGCTGGAGCGCCTGGGGGGATCGCAGACAGTGATGGTGCCGGCCTTTCCGGTCAACGGCCGGACTGTCTATCAGGGGCACCTGTTCGTCGGCGACCGCCTGCTCAACGACAGTGGCATGCAGGATCATCCGCTCAACCCCATGCGCGATGCCGACCTGGTGCGGGTGCTGTCCCGGCAGACGCCACATCGGGTGGGCCTGGTGGCACGGCCGGTGCTGGCACGTGGCGCCGAGGCCGCGCGTCGTCATCTCGATGCCCTGGCGGAACAGGGGGGGCGCCACGTGATCTGCGACACCCTCGACGAGCATGACCTCGAGGTGCTGGCCGAGGCGGTGGTGGACTTCCCGCTGGTTACCGGCGGCTCCGGTCTGGGCCAGGCGCTGCCCGGTCATTATCGGCAGCGTGGATGGCTGGCCGATGTCGCCGAGCCGGGCCGGCTCGACCCGGCCGTCGGCGGCGCTCTGGTGCTGTCGGGCAGCTGCTCCCGGGCCACGCTCGGGCAGGTGGCGCACTTTGTCGCGCGTCATCCGGGCTTTGCGCTGGACCCCCTGGCCCTGGCCGAAGGTGACGACCACCTGGCGGCGGCGCTGGCCTTCGCCCGCGGCCACCTGGCCGATGGCGGGCCGGTGCTGGTGTACGCCTCTGCCGACCCCGAGCGGGTGAGAGCGGCGCAGGCGGCGCTGGGCGTCGAACACGCCGGGCGGCTGGTCGAGGGGGCCCTGGGGCGACTGGCCGCGACGCTGGTCGATGAGGGCGTGGGGCGGCTGGTGGTGGCCGGCGGCGAGAGCTCGGGGGCGGTGGTCTCGGCGCTCGGCGTCCGTCAGCTGCGCATCGGCTTGCAGATCGACCCTGGCGTGCCCTGGACCCAGGCGCCGCTGCCGGGTCGAGCGGCACCGCTGTCGCTGGCGCTCAAGTCCGGCAACTTCGGCGGCGAGGACTTCTTTATCCGGGCCTTCGCGGTGCTGCCAACGGAGACGACGCCATGAGCGCACATGACGAGAACGGCCTGCGCGAGCAGATTGTCACTCTGGGCAAGTCGCTGTTCGACCGCGGGTTGACCCTGGGATCGAGCGGCAATCTCAGCGTGCGGCTGGACGACGGCGGCTGGCTGATGACGCCGACCAACGCCTGCCTGGGGCGGCTGGACCCGGCACGGATCTCGCGGCTCGATCGCGACGGGCGGCGGCTCGGCGGGGACGCGCCGACCAAGGAGAGCTTTCTGCACATGGCGGTGTACGGCGAGCGGCCGCAGTCCGGGGCGATCGTGCACCTGCACTCGACCCACTCTGTCGCCGTCTCCTGCCTGCCCGAGGTGGATCCCTGCGACTGCATTCCGCCGCTGACCGCCTACTACGTGATGCGGGTGGGTCGGCTGCCGCTGGTGCCCTATCACGTGCCCGGCGACCCGAGCCTGGGCGAGGCGGTGCGAGGCCTGGCCGGCCGGCACAGCGCGGTGCTGCTGGCCAACCACGGCCCGGTGGTGGCCGGCAAGTCGCTCGAGGCGGCGGTCTATGCGACCGAGGAGCTCGAGGAGACCGCACGTCTCTACCTGCTGCTGCGCGGCCAGCAGCCGCGCTGCCTGACGCCCGAGCAGGTCGCCGAGCTCGAGGCGCGCTTTCCGCGCGACTGACGACACTCCAACAGGACACGATCATGATCCGACTGGCCGCCAACCTCAGCATGCTGTTCAACGAACACGACTTCCTCGACCGCTTCGCGGCCGCGGCCGATGCCGGTTTCCGCGGCGTCGAGTACCTCTTTCCCTATGCCCACTCGCCGGAGGCGGTCGGCGCGGCCCTGCGCGATGCCGGGCTGAAGCAGGTGCTGTTCAACCTGCCCCCCGGTGACTGGGAAGCCGGCGAGCGCGGGCTGGCCAGCCTGCCGGGCCGCGAGGCCGAGTTTCGCGACTCGGTGGTCGAGGCGCTGCGCTACGCCGAGGCGCTCGACTGCCCGCGCATCCACGCCATGGCGGGCCTGTTACCGGCGGACGCCGATGTCGAGACCCGGGCGGCGCATCAGACGACCTACCTGAACAACCTGCGTTTCGCCGCCGGCGAGGCGGCGAAGGCGGGGCGCGAGGTGCTGATCGAACCGATCAACACCCGCGACATGCCGCGCTACTTTCTTTCCCGCCAGGCGCATGCCCTGGCCGTGCTGGAGGCGGTGGGCGCCGACAACCTCCGCCTGCAGTTCGACCTCTACCACTGCCAGGTGATGGAGGGAGACCTGATCCGCCATCTCGAGCGACAGTTCGAGCGGATCGGCCACGTGCAGATCGCCGGGGTGCCGGAGCGCCACGAACCCGATGTCGGCGAAGTGCACTACCCGGCGGTGTTCGAACGGCTCGAGGCCCTGGGCTACCGCGGCTGGGTGGGCTGCGAGTATCGTCCGGCCGGGGGCACCCGCGAGGGACTGGGGTGGGGCAGGGCGTTCGGGCTGCGCGATTCCCCCACCGGGGTCTGATCCCCGGGCGGTACACAACGCAACAAGGACAACAGGAGCGAGACACCATGCATATCGCCATCACCGGTGCTGCCGGCTTCCTCGGGCAGCGCCTGGTCAAGCAACTGGTCGACCGAGGAGAGCTCGAGGGCAGGGCGATTCACCGACTGACATTGATCGACCAGGTGGCGCCGCCCGCTCCCGATGCCGGCGGCATCGAGATCGTCACGCGGGCACTCGACATCACCACGCCGGGGGCCCTCGATAGTGTGCTGGCCGAGCGGCCTGGCGTGATCCACCACCTGGCAGCGGTGGTCAGCTCGGCGGCCGAGGCGGACCTGGACCTCGGCATGGAGGTCAACTTCGATGCCACCCGCGCCCTGCTGGAGGGATGCCGTCGGCACGGCCTCGCCGAGACACGACTGGTGATGGCCAGCTCGGTGGCGGCCTACGGTGGCGCACTGCCCGGCGTGCTCGATGACATGACCGCCCTCCAGCCGCAGACCTCCTACGGGACCCAGAAGGCGATGTGCGAGCTGCTGATCAACGATTACAGCCGCCGGGGTCTGATCGACGGCCGCGTGCTGCGTCTGCCGACCATCGTCATCCGTCCCGGGCGACCCAACGCCGCGGCGTCGAGCTTCGCCTCGAGCATCCTTCGCGAGCCCTTGAACGGTGAGGAGGCGATCTGTCCGGTGCCACTCGACCAGGAGCTGTTCGTGCTGTCGCCGACGCGCGTGATCGAGGCGCTCATCCGTGGGGCCGAAGTGCCGGGCGAGGCCCTTGGGGCCTTCCGGGCGCTGATGCTGCCCGGCATCACCGTCAGCGTGGCCCAGATGCTCGACACCCTGCGAGAGGTCGCCGGCGAAGAGGCGGTGGCCAGGGTTCGCCACGAGCCGGACGAACGGATCCGCCCCCTTGTCGCCAGCTGGCCGGCGCGCTTCGAGACCGCCAGGGCTGACCGTCTGGGGTTCCAGCGCGATGCCGACTTCCGCGAGATCGTCGAGGCCTACCTCGCCGAACGCGCCTGACCTTGCTGCCCGGCCTGGCCGGTGGGCATGTCGCCGGGCCGTTGCTTCCCTGAGGGAGGCGCGGCCCATGATCCACGCATCACTACGATCGTCACCACCACCGTCACAACAACCACCGTCACAACAACAACTGCCACAACGATCGCCACAACGATCGTCACAACAACAACCGAGGACACTGCCATGACTCAGCGTTTCG
>JBNJLE010000031.1:0-23944 GCA_051751685.1 Pseudomonadota bacterium
CGGCGGCGGCTAATATCGTCGCTGTAGTGCTCCAAGATGGGCAGGGTGGTCCGGCCGGGGTCTGACCCCAAAAGGGCCCTGCCTCCCGACTTCCCGACTATCCAAGGATCGTGTCATGCATCCCCCCCGACTCCTGCTCGGCGTCAATATCGACCATATCGCCACCCTGCGTCAGGCACGCGGCACCCGCTATCCGGATCCTGTCCAGGCGGCCCTGCTCGCCGAAGAGGCCGGCGCCGACGGCATCACCGTGCACCTGCGCGAGGATCGTCGGCATATCCAGGAGCGCGACGTGCGCCTGCTGGTCGAGGTGCTCAACACCCGCATGAACTTCGAGATGGCGGTCACCGAGGCGATGATCCGCCTGGCGGAGGAGCTGCGTCCGGCCCACGTCTGCCTGGTGCCCGAGAAGCGCGAGGAGTTGACCACCGAGGGTGGCCTGGACGTGGTGGGCGGCTTTACGGCCATCCATGCCGCCTGTGCGCGCCTGGCGGAAGCGGGCTGCGAGGTATCGCTCTTCATCGACCCCGAGCCGTCACAGATCGAGGCCGCGGCCAAGGCCGGGGCCCCGGTGATCGAGCTGCATACCGGCGCCTACGCCGAGGCCACCGGGCCATCGGCCGTCCACGAGCACGTGCGTCTTAGTGCCGCCACCGAGATGGCCCTGGCGCTTGGCCTTACCGTCAACGCCGGCCACGGGCTGAATTACCACAACGTCGAGGCCATTGCCGCCATTCCCGGCCTGCATGAGCTCAATATCGGCCATGCGATCATCGCCCGAGCGGTTTTCGTGGGGCTCAAGGAGGCGGTTGCCGAGATGAAGCGGCTGGCCATCGCCGGTCAGGAAGCCGGTTTCGTCGCCTCCCTGGAGGAGTACGACCATGAGCACGGCCACGATCATGATCACGATGATGATCACCCGCACTGAGCCATGATTCTGGGCATCGGCACCGATATCGCCAGGGTCGAGCGCTTCGAGCGTGCCCTGACGCGCCACGGCGAACGTCTGGCGCTGCGCCTGCTGGGTGAGCGGGAGCGTGAGCGCCTGAGCGGCCATCCGTCTCCGGCCGCCTTCATGGCCAAACGTTTCGCCGCCAAGGAGGCCTTCGTCAAGGCGTTGGGTACCGGCCTGCGGCTGGGCATGCGCTGGACCGAGGTGCAGGTCACCAACGACGCCCTGGGCCGGCCTTCGCTGCTGCTGTCGGGCAAGGCCCACGATCTGGCCATGGCCGCCGGGGTTCGCGCGATTCACCTGTCGATCAGCGATGAGGCGTCCCTGGCGATCGCTTTTGTGGTCCTGGAAGGTCGGGGTCTGGAGGGCTAGCTGTTGGAGGCCTGCGTTTCCGGCCGTGCCCAGGTGCGCAGATCCGCCATGGCGGCGAAGAGGTCATCCATCAGCGGCGTCACCGCCTCTCGACCGCGGGTACGCAGCCGGGTCTCCAGGGATTCGGCGATCAGCCCCAGCCGTGGTGCCCCGCAGTAGCGGCAGGCGCCGTTGAGGGAGTGAATGCCATCCAGCAGCGCTTCGTCGTCCCCCTCTGCCAGGGCATGACGCAGGGTGGCCTCGTTCTCTGCCAGCCCGGCCGCGAGGCGTTCCAGCAGTTCCCTGGCCAGCGAGGCTCTTCCGCCCGCCAATCGTGCTCCTAGCTCCAGGTCCACGGTGGGCAGTTCGTCGTCGGCAGAGACGGTCCCCGGGAGCACGGCAGCCTCGGGTGCGCTCTCCGGTGGCGGTGAAGGTGCCGCTTCCGCCGCTGGCAGCGTCAGACCCAGGTGACGATGCAGCGCGTAACGCAGCTGGTCGGTATCCACCGGTTTTACCAGCACGTCATTGAGTCCACTCTCCAGCAGCCGGCGGCGCTCCTCCTCGAGCACGTGGGCGGTCACCGCCACGATCGGCGTGTCGCGCCAACTGCCACCCAGGCGTCGCAGCGACCGGGTGGTCTCCACGCCATCCATGCCGGGCATGCGAATATCCATCAGCACCAGATCGAACGTGTGCTCTCGCGCCAGCGCCAGGGCCTCCTCGCCGCTGGCGGCCAGGCTGACCTGGACGCCAGGGCCGGTGATCAGTTCGCTTAGCAGCAGACGGTTCGATTCGGTGTCATCCACGGCCAGCAGGCGCAGTGAATGAGGCGCCGCTGACGGGCATCCGCGCTGGCCAAGGACCTTCGCCACGGCGGTGGTCAGAGTGGCTCGGGCCACCGGCTTGGCGAGGATCTCGCCGCCGTGGGGCAGCGGCAGGCTGGGCAGGTCGAAGGGGTTGGCATTGACCAGCAGCAGGGCCGGGCATGCCAGCTCGGCCAGGCGGCGCTGCCAGATCCCCGCCTCGTCCGAGGTGAGGGGAGTGTGCGGCAGGCTGGCGACCAGCAGGGCCGGTGGGCCATCCTGGGAAGAGGGCGCGGTGGCGTCCACTGGCCGGGCCCCCCAGCGCGTGAAGAGATGGCGAAGGGCCCGGCGAGTGGCGGGGTGGGGCTCCTCGATCAACACCGTTTGTCCATCGAGGCGCAGCTCGGGTGACCGCTCGATGGCCTCGTTGCCGTCCATCTGCAGGGTAAAGGAGAAGGTGGTGCCCTGGCCGGGCACGCTCTCCACGTCGATTTCTCCGCCCATCTGCTCGACCAGCTGGCGGCAGATGGTCAGGCCCAACCCGGTGCCGCCGAACTCGCGGGCGTGGCTGGGTTCGGTCTGCTGGTAGGCCCGGAAAAGAAGGCGCTGACGCTCCGCGGTGAGACCGATGCCGGTGTCGGTGACGCTGATCCGCAGCGTGACGCTGCCGGGGTCGGCCTGCTCCATCATGACCCGAACAATCACTTCGCCCTGGCGGGTGAACTTCACCGCATTATGTACCAGGTTGGTCAGGACCTGCTGGATGCGCATCGGATCGCCGTTGAGCATGCTGGGCACATCGTCGTACACCAGGCCCAGTAGCTGCAGTTCCTTCTGGTGGGCCAGCGGCGCCTGCAGCCCCAGCACCTCGTCCACCAGGGCGACCATGTCCAGCGGCAGATGCTCCAGCTGCAGGTGGCCGGCTTCGAGCTTGGAGAAATCGAGGACGTCGTTGACCAGCATCAGCAGGCTGCTGGAAGCGCGCTGGACGTGTTCGAGCCATTCTCGCTGGCGCGGCTCCAGTCGCGAGCGGTGGAGCAGACGGCAGAAGCCGATGATGCCATTCAGCGGGGTGCGGATCTCGTGGCTCATGTTGGCCAGGAATTCCGATTTAACGCGGTTGGCCTCCACGGCGCGGCGGTGGGCAATGTCCAGTTCAATGTTCTGGACCTCGATGGTCTCCATGGACTCCTCGAGCTCGGCGGTGGCCTGCTCGATCTGGCGCTGTGTCTCCAGTCGGCCCTGGGCCAGATGCGCGCTCAAGGCGTTGACCCGTTCGCTCAGGCCAGCGAGCTCGCCCGGGGAGGGGGGCAGGTCTGGTGGGCTCTCGCTTCTGGCTAGTCGCGAGAGGGCATCGTCCACGGCGGCGAGCGGGAGATGCAGGCGCCGGTAGGTGGTAAAGGTAATGCCGCCCAGCACCAGAGCGGCAACCGCCAGCAGCAGCGCGGTGAGGCCGATCTGGCGATAGTGATCCAGCAGCAGGGGGCTGGCGTCAACGTCAACTACCAGCCAGGCTGATTCGGCGCCGGACAGGGGCGCCTGCAGCCGCCACTCTGCGCCCTGTTGGTCGAGGTGGCGATGCTCGTCGCGGGGGGCGGTAGGCGGTGAGCGAAGCCGGCCCATCTGCAGCAACATCTCCCCTTGGGCATTGATGATACCCAGGGCGCGGACCTCATCGAGCGCCAGCAGGCGTCCCGCCGTGGCCTCCCGCTGGTCAGCGTCATCGGCATCGTTCAGCAGGGGCGTCAGCAGATCGAGGGCCTGCCCCAGGCGGGCCTCAATCTGCTCGGCGTGGTGCGTGTAGTGCAGCGACAGGGTTGTCACGGCGAGCAGCAGCATCAGCAGCCAGGGCATCATCAGGCCGGTCAGCAGCAGGCGGAACTTCAAGGACATCGGCAGGCTCTCTGCAGGTGGCAGCCCCCAGTATGGCACAGCGGATGGGCACGCCTGTCCCCCCCGCGGTGGCAGGGATATAATGATTGAAAACCCGTTCTCACAAGGAAGGTTGCATGCATTTTTCCACCCTCGAGGATGTCGTCGGCAACACGCCGTTGGTTCGCCTCAAGCGCATCAACGCCGGCCGCAATAACGTGCTGCTGGCCAAGCTGGAGGGCAATAATCCTGCCGGTTCGGTGAAGGATCGACCGGCGCTCTCCATGCTCGTGCAGGCCGAGGCGCGAGGCGAGATCATCCCCGGCGACACGCTGGTGGAGGCGACCTCGGGCAATACCGGTATTGCCCTGGCCATGGCGGCGGCCATCAGGGGCTACCGCATGGTGCTGATCATGCCCGAAAACGCCTCCGAGGAGCGCAAGCAGGCCATGGCGGCCTTCGGCGCTGAACTGATTACCGTCGGCAAGGAGGGCGGCATGGAGGAGGCCCGTGACGTGGCCGAGGCCATGCTGGCCCGCGGCGAGGGCAAACGCCTGGATCAGTTCGCCAACCCCGATAACCCGCTGGCCCACTACCAGGGCACCGGTCCCGAGATCTGGGAGCAGACCGCCGGACGGGTGACGCACTTCATCAGTTCCATGGGCACCACCGGCACCATCATGGGCGTTTCCAAGGCGCTCAAGGAGCGCAACACCGACGTGCAGATCATCGGCCTGCAGCCGGAGGACGGTGCCAGCATCGCGGGCATTCGCCGCTGGCCGCCGGAATACCTGCCCAGCATCTTCGATGCGAGCCGCGTCGATCGCGTGATCGATATCGGCCAACGTGAGGCCGAGGAGCACATGCGGCGGCTGGCTCGCGAGGAGGGGATCCTTGCCGGGGTCTCGTCCGGGGGATGCCTGGCCGGTGCGCTGCGTGTGGCCGAGGAGGTCGAGAACGCGGTGATCGTGTTTATCGTCTGCGACCGCGGCGACCGCTATCTTTCTACCGGCCTGTTCGCCCCGGAGGCTTGAGATGGCAATGCTGGGCAAGCGGCGTCCACGCCGCGAACGTTCGGGCGTGTCCGGGCTGCAGGGGCGTCAGGCGCCCCAGGGGGCGCCTGACGCTCGTGACGCTCGTGACGATGAGGCGCGTGGCGTTGACGCCCGTGACGACGAGCCTCGAGGTGTGGTCATCGAGCGTCTGGCCCATGATGGCCGTGGCCTGGCGCATGACGCCGCTGGCAAGACGCTGTTCGTGGAGGGCGCGCTGCCCGGAGAGCGGGTCGAGGCGGCGGTGCATCTCACCCGCAAGCGCTTCGACGAGGCCCATGTCCGCGACCTTATCGACGCCTCGCCCGAGCGGGTGATACCGCCCTGCGCCCACTACGGCCGCTGTGGTGGCTGCGACCTTCAGCACCTGGCCGTTCCCGCCCAGCGTCGCCACAAGCTGGCGGTACTGACCGACCTGCTGGCCCGCCAGGGCGTCGATACGCCCGACAAGCCGCAGCTGCTGGCCGGGGCCGACCACGGCTATCGTCGTCGCGCCCGGCTGGGGGTCAAGGTAGGCGCAGAGGGGCAGCTTCATCTCGGCTTCCGGGCTCACCACAGCCACCGCCTGGTGGATATCGAGCACTGTACCATTCTGGTGCCGAGACTCGATGTCCTGCTGGTGCCGCTGCACCGCCAGGTGGCATCCCTCGACGCGCCGCGGCAGGTGGGACACCTGGAGCTGCTCGACAGCGATCAGGGCGCGGTGTTGCTGGTGCGTCAGCTGAAGGAGCACGCCGGCGATCGCGCACGCTGGCTGGCCTTTGCCGCCCAGCATGGTATTCACCTGGCCTGGCTCGCGGGGCGCGAGTCGCCCAAGCTCGAGTGGCTGACCCCGGTGCCGGCGCTGAGCGTTCGCGTGCCATCGGCCTCTGGTGCATCGGCCCCCGGTGCATCGGCCCCCGGTGCATCGGGCGCCGCCGAAGCGCTGACGCTGGGCTTCTCCCCGGGGGACTTCCTGCAGGCCAATGCCGAGATCAATCGACAGATGGTGGCCACCGCCCTGACCTGGTTCGGGGACCTGGACGGCGCGGTGCTGCTGGATCTGTTCGCCGGGGTGGGCAACTTCAGTCTGCCCCTGGCATCCGCCGGCGCCAGGGTGACGGCGGTGGAGGGCAGCCCGACCATGATCGCCCGTCTGGCCGACAACGCCCGCGACAATTCACGAGGGCAGCCGCTGGCGGTGACAGCCCGACAGGCGGATCTGAACGATGCCCAGTCGGTGAAGGGCCTGTTGACCGAGGTCGCGCCGGATGCCGTGTTGCTCGACCCGCCCCGGGATGGCGCCGATGCCGTCTGCTCGGTGCTGGCGGCAACGCCGGTGCCCAGGGTGCTCTATGTCTCCTGCGATCCGGCCACCCTGGCGCGGGATGCGGCACGCCTTGTGCATGGAGGATATCGGCTAACGCGACTCGCCGTGGCCGACATGTTTGTGCACACCTCACACCTGGAATCGATGCTGCTGTTCGAGCACCCGCGGACAGGACAGCGGCGGCAAGGAGCGACATCCGATGGTTAAAGTCCGTGAGGACCAGCCTCTGACCGAGACCGGGCGCGTCAACATCGAGCGCTGGATCGAGCGGTTGCAGGAGGACGTCAAGCTGCGCGACCCGGCCCAGCTGCGCGATGCCTGCCTGCTGGCAGAGCGCCTGGAGCTCGACGCCGACACGCCCCATCGCCGTTGGCTGGCCGATGGCTCCAGTTTCCGGATGGGCCTGGAGATGGCCGATATCCTCGGCGAGTTGCGGCTTGACCAGATCACCCTGGAGGCTGCGGTGCTTTATCGTGCCGTGCGTGAGGGGCTGGTCGACCTGGAGGCGATCACCAAGCAGTTCGGTCGCGAGGTGGCCTCGCTGATCGACGGCGTGTTGCACATGGCGGCGATCAGCGCCTCCCAGACCCCCAGCCACGAGATGGGGCAGCACGATCAGCAGGACAACCTGCGCAAGATGCTGGTGACCATGATCGATGATGTGCGCGTGGCGCTGATCAAGATCGCCGAGCGCACCTGCGCTCTGCGCCAGGTCAAGGACGCCCCCCGCGAGAAGCAGCTACGGGTGGCCCGGGAGGTGTTTGACATCTATGCGCCGCTGGCCCACCGGCTGGGCATCGGCCATCTCAAGTGGGAGCTGGAGGATCTCTCTTTCCGTTATCTCCACGAGGACGACTACAAGGCCATCGCCCGACAACTGGCCGAGAAGCGTCTCCACCGCGACCGCTATATCGCCGAGGTGGTCGATACCCTCAAGGGTATGCTGGAGGCCCAGGGCATCCTGCGTTACGACGTCGATGGCCGCGCCAAGCACATCTACTCCATCTGGCGGAAGATGAAGCGCAAGCATATCGACTTCTATCAGGTGCATGACATCCGCGCGGTGCGCCTCCTGGTGCCCGAAGTCGCCGACTGCTACACCGTGCTGGGGCTGGTGCACTCCCGCTGGCATCACGTGCCCAACGAGTTCGACGACTATATCGCCAACCCGAAGAAGAATGGGTACCAGTCGCTGCACACCGCCGTGTTTGGTCCCGAGAGCAAGGTGCTGGAGATCCAGATCCGTACCTTCGCCATGCACGATGAGGCCGAGCTCGGCGTCTGTGCCCACTGGCGCTACAAGGGCCATGACACCAAGGCCAAGAGCGCCAGCTACGAGGAGAAGATCGCCTGGCTGCGCCAGGTACTCGAGTGGCAGGAGGAGGTCGGCGACTTCGGCAACCTCAGCGAGGGCCTGAGCGGCGACGTGGCGCCGGATCGCATCTATGTCTTCACGCCCGATGGCCATGTCATCGACTTGCCCCGGGTGGCCACGCCCATCGACTTCGCCTACCGGGTACATACCGAGATAGGCCATCGCTGCCGCGGCGCCAAGGTCAACGGGCGCATCGTGCCGCTCACCTACAAGCTCAAGACCGGCCAACAGGTGGAGATCCTCACCGCCAGCAAGGGGGGGCCGAGCCGCGACTGGCTCAATCCCAGCCTCGGCTATGTGCGTACCAGTCGGGCCCGAGCCAAGATCCAGGCCTGGTTCAAGCACCAGGCCCGCGACCAGAATCTGGAGGAGGGTCGCACACTGTTCGAGCGTGAGATGAAGCGTCTCGACCTCGAGGGGATGGATCTCGATGCCCTGGCACGCAAGGTCAACTACCAGAGCCCCGAGGACATGTACGCGGCGCTGGGGGCCGGTGATCTGCGCATCGGACAGGTGCTGCACCAGGCGCAGCAGCTGTTCGGTGAGAACGACGATCAGGAGCAGCTCGACCGCCTGCTGGCCAAGCCCAAGCGCTCGCCGGGCAAGGCCGGCCAGAGCGACATCACCGTGCTGGGCGTGGGGAACCTCAAGACCAGCATGGCGAACTGCTGTCATCCGGTGCCGGGGGAGCCGATTGTCGGCTTTATTACTCAGGGGCGCGGGGTGACCGTGCATCGTCAGGACTGCCCCAACATCCTGCAACTGCGCCTGGAGGAGCCTCAGCGTCTTATCGAGGTGGAGTGGGGCGAGCGCGCCCGCACCCAGTATCCGGTCGATATCGAGGTCCAGGCCTGGGATCGCTCGGGCCTGCTGCGCGACGTGACCGGAATACTCAGCAACGAGAAGCTCAACGTGCTGGCGGTCAATACCTTGACTGATACCGACGAGGGCATCGCCCGCATGGCGATCACCGTGGAGGTAGACGGCCTGGAAACCCTGGGGCGGCTCTTCTCGCGCATCCAGCAGCTCTCCAACGTCATCGAGGTGCGGCGCCTGCGCAGCGGTGGCAAGCCGGGCAAGCGCAAGGGTAAGGGGCCGGGTAAGGGGAGGGCCTTATGAGCCGGCGCCATGACCTCGACGACCTGCTGACCCTGATGGCGGTGCTGCGCGACGCCGAGCAGGGCTGCCCCTGGGATCTCAAGCAGGACTGGGATTCCATCGTGCCTCATACCCTGGAGGAGGCCTATGAGGTAGCCGACGCCATCGAGCGGCGCGCCTGGCAGGAACTGCCCGCGGAACTGGGCGACCTGCTCTTTCAGGTGGTGTACTACGCTCGCTTCGGGGCCGAGGAGGGGCGCTTCGACTTTCACGACGTCGTCGATACCCTCACCGCCAAGATGCTGCGTCGCCATCCCCACGTGTTTCCCGACGGCACTCTGGCCTCGCGGCGTCCGCCGGGTGTCACGGCCGAGGAGATCGCGTCGGCCCAGGCGGAACTTGACAACGTAAGCCGCCGCTGGGAGAGCCTCAAGGCCGAGGAGCGGGCCGAGCGCGCCAGCGGCGAGACTGCGCCACGTCGGAATAGCGCCGCGGCGTCGGTCCTCGATGATGTCCCGCGGGCCCTGCCGGCGCTCTCTCGAGCCGCCAAGCTCTCGAAACGCGCCGCCCGGGTCGGCTTCGACTGGCCCGATGCGCGCGGCGTGGTCGCCAAGATTCGCGAGGAACTGGAGGAGGTCGAGGAGGCGCTGGCCGTCGGCGACCGCGAGCACGCCGCCGAGGAGGTGGGTGACCTGCTGTTCGCGGTGACCAATCTGGCCCGCACCCTCAAGTCCGACCCCGAACAGTGCCTGCGCGCCACCAATGCCAAGTTCGAGCGGCGTTTTCGCCATCTGGAGACGGCCCTTGCCGCCGATGGCGTGGCGCTCGACCAGGCCGGCCTCGATCTGATGGAGCGTCACTGGCAGGCCGCCAAGGCCATCGAGCGCGCGGTTGCCGACCCTTCAACCACATCCGTATATCCCGCGACGACGGGAGAGCCACCGGGAGACTCTGGGCCATGAGCCACGATCTGCATGAATCGCTGCGCGACAACGTTCGTATCCTGGGCGATAGCCTCGGGCGCACCATCGCCGATGACCTGGGCGGTGGCTTCGTCGACAAGATCGAGGCCATTCGCGGCTTCGCCAAGCGCGGCCGCCAGAACGACGATCAGGCTCAGCGCGAGCTGATCGACTACCTGCGCCGTCTGCCTGACCGCGACCTGCTGCCGGTGACCCGCGCCTTCAATCAGTTTCTCAACCTGGCCAATATCGCCGAGCAGCACTACCGGGCGCGCTTTCGCCGCGTGGAGGACTACCGTCCCGGCAGCCAGCCGGTGCTCAGTGAACTGCTGACCCGCGCCCGGGAGGCCGGCAACGCGCCCCGCAAGCTGGTGGAGGCGCTGGCCTCCATGCGCGTGGAGCTGGTGCTCACCGCTCACCCCACCGAGGTGATTCGCCGCACGCTGATCCAGAAGTATGATGCCATCGACGACTGTCTTACGGCCATCGAGTCCTCCGGCGATTACCCCGAGCGTGGTGTTCGGGCCAAGGGGCGCCTGGAGGAGCTGATCAGCCAGGCCTGGCACACCGACGAGATTCGCCACGAGCGCCCGACCCCGGTGGACGAGGCCAAGTGGGGTTTTGCGGTGATCGAGAACTCGCTGTGGCAGGCAGTCCCCGATTTCCACCGCGACCTGGACAACCTGCTGCTGGAGACCGCCGGCGAGCGTCTGCCGTTGGACGCCGCACCCATCCGCTTCGCCTCCTGGATGGGCGGCGACCGGGACGGCAACCCCAACGTCACGTCGCGGGTCACCCGGGAGGTGCTGCTGCTGGGGCGCTGGATGGCCGCCGACCTCTATGTGCGCGACCTCGAACAGCTCAAGGCCGAGCTCTCCATGTGGAAGGCCAACAGCGCCCTGAAGGCCGAGGTGGGCGATGTCGCCGAGCCCTATCGTGAACTGCTGCGTCGGCTGCTGAGCCGAATGGAAACAACCCGCGATTGGGCCAAGGCGTGCCTGGATGGTAAGCCCTTCGATGAGGGGCCGGTGATCGAGAGCCGCGATCAGCTCTTTGCGCCGCTGTTGACCTGCTACCGTTCGCTCTGCGACGTGGGCCTCGACACCATTGCCAACGGGGCGCTACTCGACACCCTGCGCCGGGTGGCAGTGTTCGGTGTGACCCTGACCAAGCTCGACATCCGTCAGGAGGCGGGCCGCCACGCCCAGGTCATGGAGGAGCTCACCGATGGCCTGGGACTCGGCCACTACCGCGACTGGAGCGAAGAGCAGCGCCAGACCTTTCTGCTCGAGGAGTTGGGGTCCCGGCGTCCGCTGATTCCGCGGCGCTGGGAGTGTTCGTCGGAGTCCCGTGAGGTGATCGACACCTTCCGGGTGGTGGCCAGCGAGCAGGCCGAGGCCTTGGGGACCTACGTCATTTCCATGGCGGGGCAGCCCTCCGATGTGCTGGCCGTTGCCCTGCTGATGAAGGAGGTGGGGGGCGAGGTCAAGCTGCCCATTGCGCCGCTGTTCGAGACCCTGGACGACCTCAACCACGCCGGCGATGTCATTGAGCGTCTGCTGTCGTTGCCCGGCTATCGCTCGCTGACCGGCGATCGCCAGGAGGTGATGATCGGCTACTCCGACTCCGCCAAGGACGCCGGTCAGCTGGCCGCTGCCTGGGCGCAGTATCGCGCCCAGGAAATCCTGGTGGAGGTGTGCGAGAGCAAAGGGGTCGACCTGACCCTGTTTCACGGCCGCGGCGGCACCGTGGGCCGCGGGGGCGGCCCGGCCCATGCGGCCATTCTCTCCCAGCCGCCGGGATCGGTGAACGGCAGCCTGAGAGTGACCGAACAGGGCGAGATGATCCGCTTCAAGTTCGGCCAGCCCGAGATCGCCCTGCGCTCCATGGAGATCTACGCCTGTGCGGTGCTGGAAGCGACGCTGCTGCCACCGCCGGACCCGGAGCCCCGCTGGCGCGAAGAGATGGACCGCCTGGCCGAGGTGGCCCATCGTGCCTATGTCGGCGTGGTGCGCGAAGACCCCGACTTCGTGCCCTACTTCCGGGCAGTGACGCCGGAGGGCTCGTTGGGGCGACTGCCCCTGGGCTCGCGCCCGACCAAGCGCCGCCAGGACGGCGGGGTCGAGACCTTGCGGGCGATCCCGTGGATCTTTGCCTGGACTCAGATTCGCCTGATGCTGCCCGCCTGGCTGGGCAGCGGCGAGGCCTTCTCTCGGCGCCTGGAGGAGGAGGATGGCCTTGAGGTGCTGCAGGAGATGCGCGACAGCTGGCCCTTCTTCGGCACCTATCTGGACATGCTGGAGATGCTGCTGGCCAAGGCCGACGTGGGTATCGCTGCCTACTATGAGCATCGCCTGGTGGACGAACCCGCCCTGAAAGCGCTCGGCGAGCGACTGCGCCAGCGTTTCGGGCGCCTCAACGAGGTGCTGCTGCAGGTCCTCGAGCAGGAGGAACTGCTGGAGAAGACCCCGCTGATTCGCCAGGCGATTGCCGTGCGTAACCCCTATATCGATCCGCTGCATGGCCTGCAGGCCGAGCTGCTGCAGCGTAACCGGGATGCGGATGGCGCCATCAGCGCCGACCTGTCGCGGGCACTGATGGTGACCATGGCGGGCATTGCTGCGGGGCTTCGCAATACGGGGTAGGGACGGGGCTGTGCGTGGGAGTGCCGCTGCTGCGCGAATACTTGCTGCGCGATGGGTACTCCCGCGTACCGTGGCGGCTAGAAGGGGTAGTGCAGCGACGCGGTCAGCAGATTGAGGTGGGCCATATCCGGGGCATCGAACTCCTCGAACTCCAGCCGGCTGATCAGACGGTTGAAGGTCAGTCGGGCGCCGAGTCCGGTGACCCGGGTGGTGCCGCCGGTATCGATGGCGTCCCGGGGAATCACCGCGTCGCCTTCCCAGCCCATCACCCCGGATTTGGCGTAGAGACCTAGCTGACCGATACGCACGCCGGCCATCAGACTTCCGCCCAGGCTGACCGAATTGACCAGCAGGTTGTTTTCCCCCATCCGGGTGGGGACCTCGTCGCTCTCCCGGAAGCTGAACTCGGCGGCCAGGTCCAGGCGAGGCAGGTGCAAGGGGGAGAAGCCTGCGATAAGCCGAAACCCGGAGGTGTAGCCGTCCGGTGTCTCGATGTCGCGTCCTTCGATGATCATGCCGTTATCCAGGCGCATCAAGTCGACGTCCTTGCCGGCAAACGAGGGGGCGGCGTCGGCCAGCGCCGTGGGGGTGGCGACGATGGCCATAATGGCCGCAAGGCAGGTCAAGAAGAAGCCCGTTCTCATGATCCCCGTCCTGGCTCTGACGCCCTGCCGGCGTCGGCGAGAGCATCAGAGCGAGTAATTGGTGTCAAGTGAGCCTAGCAACAGTCGCCTGCGACCGCCAGTTCTCGAGCCTTGAGCCAGTTGGCCAGCTCGATCAGGCGTGGTGCCTCGAGGTGGTGGCCCCGGGCGGCAGCCAGCAACGGGCCGAGGATTGCCTCGTGCTCCGTGGGGCGTTTGGCCAGCACGTCCTGGAGCATGGACGCGCGGTTGCCGGCAGTGCCTTCCACCACCCGCCACACCAGGTTCCGCCAGCCTGCGAGCGCCTCTTGTCGCTGGTCCGCTTCGGCTCCCACGTTCCCCTCGGTCCCCGGTGGATCGATGCCCTCCGCGGCCAGGATTGTCGCCACCTCGGCGATGATTGCCTCCACCATGGGCCGGAAGGGGCGCTCGCGCAGCTGGCCGTTGCGGATGCCGAAGCGCGCCACCAGCGGGTTGATGGCGGCGTTGACGGCAAGCTTCTGCCAGAGCCGCTGGCGGATGTCGGTGACGGCTCGGGCGGACAGGCCAGCAGCGCTGAGCGCAGTGGCAAGTTCGCCGGCGAGGGTGTCGGCGAGCGCGGGGTAACCCCCGTCCAGTGCCCCGATCAGGGTCTCGCCCTGGCCGGCATGGATCACGCGGGTCTCGCTCGCCACCCGGTGCTCGAGATAGGCGCCCTCGGTGGTGGTGGCGCACAGTACCGGGCCAGCGTGGCGCCGGCTGAGCCTGGGCTGACAGCCGAAACCGTTCTGCCATAGCACCAGCGGAGTCCCGGGCGGTAGGTGTGGCGCCAGTGCGGCATGCACCGCCTCGGCGACATAGGCCTTGGTGGTCAGATGGACCACGGCCGGTGGCTTGGTCGGGAGGGCCTCCAGGGTGGCGGTGGCCACCTGCACGCTCAGGGTCGCGCCCTGGGGGGTGACCAGTGTCTGCTCGACGGGGAGGCGCCGGCGCCCGATCAGGGCCACCGAAATGGCAGACTCCGGTCGAATGGCCAGGCGAAGGCCGATCATCCGACCCAGGGCGCCGGGGCCGACGATCCAGTGAGTGTCCTGCCGAGTCATGAGCTGCCCCGCTTGCGGCCAGGACGACGGGTGCCGCGCCCGGTGCCGGCACTCGCTCCGCTACGGCGCCGGGCGGGTGCGCCGCGTCGCTTGGCCGGGGCGCGGCCGCCGACCTCCTCGCCGCGGGACGTGGCCAGCGCTTCGCGCAGCCGGCCGGCGTCGGCGCTGGCCAGCTGGCCGTGCAGATCGCTCACCAGGTCGCCGAGGAAGGGGGCGGGGTCGGCGCCCTCTTCGGCGATAGCCGAGAGGCGCTGTTCCCACAGGGCGGTGCGTTCCGGGCGGCTGGCCGCCTCGGGCAGCGAGGCGATCAGGGCGCTGCCCAGCCGGGTGGCGCGCAGTGCCTTGCTCTGGCGCACCAGGTAGCCGCGCGCTACCAGCGTCTCGATGATGCCAGCGCGGGTCGCCTCGGTGCCCAGGCCGTCATGCTCGCGCAGAGTGCGTCTAACCGCCGGGTCCTCCACGTAGCGGGCGATGTTCATCATCGCCTTGATCAGGCTGGCGTCGTTGAAGGGCTCGGGGGGGCGGGTCTCGCGATCCTCCACGCCGGCCTCGTTGACGCGGCACGCCTCGCCCTCGGTGAGCGCCGGCAGCGGCAAGGCCTCGTCGCGGGTGGTGAACAGTGGCTTCCAGCCCGCCTCGAGAATCTCCTGGCCGCGGGCACGGAAGGCTTCGTCGAGGATCCGGAACTCGGCTTTCACCTCTCGGGTGGAGAGCGGCGGGTAGAACTGGGCCAGTACGTTGCGCGTGATCAGCCGAAAGACGTTGACCTCGGTGGCCGACAGCCGGGAGGGGTCCATGGGGCGGCCGGTCGGCGCCAGGGCGTGGTGGGCGCCCACCTGCTTGTCGTTCCAGGCCCGGGAGCGCCGTGTGAAGTCTGCCCCGGCCAGCCACTGGCGCAGGGTGTCATCCGCCCGGCAGGCGCCCTCCAGACTGGCCCGGGCAGCGGCAAAATGTTCCTCGGGCAGGTAGCGGCAGTCGGAGCGCGGGTAGGTGATCAGCTGGTGGCGTTCGTAGAGGGCCTGGCAGGTGTCCAGCACCCCCTGGGCGGAGAGCCCGTAGCGGCGGGCGGCGTCCACCTGCAGCGCCGAAAGCGAGTAGGGCAGCGGCGCGGCCTGGCGCTTGTTCTGGGTATCGAGCTTGACCAGCCGTCCCTTGGCGCCGGGCAGCTGCTCGGCGAGGGCGGCGGCGGGCGCACGGTCCAGCAGCCGACCCTGGTCGTCCAGCGGCTGTGGCTCACCGGGGGCCCACCAGGCGCGCAGGGTGCCATGCTCCACGGTCAGGTCCGTCCAGAGCACAAAGAAGGGATGGGGGGTAAAGTCGCGGATCTCGGCGTCGCGGCGAACCACCAGGCCCAGCACCGGCGTCTGCACCCGACCCACCGAGAGCACGCCGTCGTGACCCGCCTGGCGGCCGGTGAGGGTCCAGGCCCGGGTCAGGTTGATGCCGAAGAGCCAGTCGGCCCGGGAGCGCGACTCGGCGGCACGATAGAGCGGCTGGTAGTGGGCGTTGTCCTCCAGTCGAGCCAGCGCGCGCTGCACCGCCGGGCGGTTGAGGTCGCTGACCAGTAGCCGGGATACCGCGCCTTTCCAGTTCAGGTGCTCGATCACCTCCTGCACCAGCAGCTGGCCTTCGCGGTCCGGGTCACCGGCGTGGACCACTTCGCGGGCGGACTTGAGCAGGCCGCGGATCACTGACAGTTGGCCGCGGGCTTTCGGGCGGGGGGTCAGCTTCCAGTGGCTGGGCAGGATCGGCAGGGTGTCGAGACGCCACTGCTTGAGCGCCGGATCATAGGCGTCCGGCGGGGCCTGTTCCAGCAGGTGCCCCAGGCACCAGGTCACGGTGGTATCGCCCACGACAATGGCGCCGTCCTGCTTGCGGGGAGAGCCGGGCAGGGCGTCGGCGATGGCGCGGGCGAGGCTGGGCTTCTCGGCGATGATCAGACGCATGGGGGCAAGCTCTGGCGTGGCGATATGGATATTCTTCCAGTGTCGGTAAGGATTGGCCAGGTGTTATCGATACGACATGGTGTACAATTCCTGTATCACTATTTCGATTGTCCACTACCTCAGGGGAGCCCGAGATGCGAGAACGAGGCAGGACGAGACGACTGCTGGGGCTGGGGGCCAGGACCGGTGGCGCGCTTCTCCGCACCCGAATGGGCGGCCAGGCCGACTGGCGGGCGCTGGGGGAGGCGCTGTTCGAGGGGCTCTCCGAGCTCAAGGGCCCGGCCATGAAGCTGGCCCAGATCATGTCCCAGTGGGACGACCTGCTGCCGCCCGATCTGGCCGAGGAGCTCGCCCGCCTGCAGCGCCAGGCGGAGCCCATGCCGTGGCCACGTATCCGCGAGAGCCTGGTGGCTCAGTATGGCGAGCTTGGCGAGGTGTTTCGCGAAATCGAGGAGCGCCCCTTCGCCAGCGCCTCCATGGGCCAGGTGCACCGCGCCGTGACACTCGACGGCGAGCCCCTGGTGCTCAAGGTGCAGTACCCGGGGTTGGTCGAGGTGCTGGAGAGCGACCTGGGTCAGGTGCGACGACTGATGCGACTGGGCCGCTGGTTCAAGGTGCCACAGGCGCGCCTGGATGCGCTCTTCGAGGAACTCGCGGTCAGCCTGCGCGGCGAGCTCGATTACCGCGCCGAGGCTGAGGCACTGGCCCGCTACCGGGAGCGCTACGCCCATCTGGACAATCTGGTGATCCCCGAGCCACTGCCCGAGCTTTGCGGGGAGCGGGTGTTGGCCATGCGCTATGTGCCGGGCACTCCGCTGCGCGACCTGGAGTCGGGCGATGATGCCCTGCGTCAGGGCGTGGCGGTGACCCTTGCCGACTGGCTGACCGAGGAGCTGTTCACCCATGGCGAATTGCACGCCGACCCCCACGCCGGCAATTTTGCCGTCGACGACCAGGGTCGGCTGGTGATCTATGACCTGGGCGCGGTAATCCCGGTGCCCGAGCTGCGACTGCGCGCCATGATGCAACTGCTCGAGGCCACCCTGGCACGCGACCCCATGGCCATGGAGGAGTCGCTGCTCAGGCTTGGCGGCCGACAGGGGCAGGGCGCGCCCCTGGCACTTTATCGAGAATCCGCCGAGGCCGTGGGGCCGCTGTTTGCGCCGGGCGAGCAGGACTTCTCCGATGTTCGCGTCCACCGTCGGCTGCGCGACCTGACCCCGAAGGTGTGGGCCGCCATGGACCGCTTGCAGCCTCCGGCGGAGACCCTGCTGCTGTCGCGTACCCTCAATGGTCACTACTGGAATCTGGTACGCCTGGGCGCCCGGCTCGACATGCACGCCCGCGCCCAGCCGTTGATGGCGTGGGCGAGGGGGTGAACGGCTGCCCAGCGCTCTGGTGGACTGATAGACTGTGCCGTTTTGCGGACGGTGGAGAGTGCGATGCTGGCGGTATGGGTCGAACAGCTCCTGGGATTTGCCTCGGGGGCTCTCAAGGCGATTCGCCAGGACGAGCGCTATCCGACGCTGATGACCTGGGCCCGGAAGGAAGGCCCGACGCTGGTCGGGGGTAACCTGCCCATGGCCCAGGCGCTGGCGCCGGAGCTGTGGTCCCAGACGCCGCTGGAACGTCTCGATTTCGCTACCGAGCCGCTGGCGCGCCCGGGTCCCAACGAGCCCTGCTGGTGTGATTCTGGGCGCAAGACCAAGGAGTGCTGCGGCGCCGTGCGTCTGCCGGGTCCGGTGCCCGGCCACTTGATGTGGATGTTGTCGCTGCGCGAGTGGAAGGGCAATACCCTCAAGGCGGCGCTGGCCAGCGGCCGCGCCCCGGCCCAGGGGCTGCTGGAAGCGGGGCTGATCGCTGCCGAGACCGGCCAGCGCGGTCGCGCCCAGCAGATTCTCGAGTCGCTGTTCCAGCGCGGCGACTGGTTGACGCTCCCGGAGCAGGCCGAGCCCGCCTTCGAAATCCTGATCGATCTCTACCAGGAGCGCGGTTTTCACCGCAAGCGAGAGGCGCTGCTCGACGCGGTGCTTGAGCATGGCCCGCTGTTCCTGCGCGGGGTCGCTCTGGAGCGCCTCTGCCTGATGCACCTCGATGCAGACGATCTGGATAGCGCCCGGGCCGCCTTTGTGCGCGCCCAGCAGGCGCTGCCGGACTCGCCCACCCTGGCCTATATCGAGGCGATGTTGCTGCTCCACGAGGGGCACGAGCAGGAGGCCGCCGAGCGGGCGCGCTTCTGGTTCCGTCGCCTCGCTCGCCAGGGCGATCTCGACCCCGACCAGCTGGAATTCCTGGCCGATCTGGCCGAAGATCCTGGCGCGACCCTGGCTGAGCAACTGCTCAACGCCGAGGAGGATCTGGCCGAACCGCTCGCCGCCCTGCAGGCCCTGCTCGAGGTGTTGCCCACGGCGCCCCGGCTGCAGGTGACTTGCACCGAGGAGGGACGTCTGGTGTTCCGACAGAGCGAGCGCGAGCAGGCCCTTGTGGCCGCCTGGCTCGCCTGCTTTCCGGCGGAAGCGGTCAGCGAGTCACCGCTGGGCCTGGAAGATGACCCCTGGCCGGCGGCCGCAGAGTGGCTGGCCGAGCTGTGCGCCCACCCCGAGTGGCTCGATGCTCCGGCGGTGCTTCAGGGACTGACACTGGCCCTTACCACTCGCTTTGGCAGTCTGCCGTGGATGGCGCCGAGCCTGTTCGTGCCGCTGGCCGAGCGCCTGGAGCGGTGGCTCGATCAGGCGGCCGCCGAGGGACCCGGCACCCTGGTCTGGGAGGACGGCGACAATGCCTTGCTGCTGCGCACCGGCCTGGCGCTGGTGGTCGGCATGGAGCGCGGTGCGCGGCAGCGCTCCCGGCAGCTCGCCGAACGCCTGCTGTCGCTGGACGATCACGATAGCCTGGGGCTGCGAGAGCTGGTGCTCGACCAGTTGCTGCGCGACGGGCGTGATGACGAGGCGCTGGCCATCAGCTACCCGCCGGAGGGCGAGGAGCTGGGCGAGGCGGCGCTGAGTCTGCTACTGGGTCGGGCGCTGTCTCTGTTTCGTCTCGAGCGCCCGGACGAGGCCGCGGATGTCCTGGAAGCGGCGCGTCGATACAATCCCCATGTGCTGACCCTGCTGGGTGCCGATAATCCACGCCCGGTCCCCGTTGCTGGCCGCGACGGGCTGGCCGAACCCGGTTCCCGGGCGGAGGCGTGGCAGTATCGCACCCTGATGCGCGACCAGTGGCGGGCCACCCAGGGTGCGCTGGACTGGCTGCAGACCTGGCTCGATGCCCGCTAGCGCCTGCAAGGCCCGCTCGTCGTGATGGCCATCGCAACAATCGGGGCCTTGCCGTCAGTCAGGCCCCGCGAGGCATCGGTGCCGGCACCAGGTCGCGGTCGCGGCTGATCCAGATCGCCAGCGCGATGGCCGGAAGGCCGAGCGCGGTGGCGATCATGAAGAAGGTGGCGTAGCCCTCGGTGGCCACCACTAGCCCGCCGAAGCCGCTGAGAAACTTTCCCGGCAGGGTCATCAGCGACGAGAACAGCGCGTACTGAGTCGCCGTGTAGGCCCGCGATGTCAGGCTGGAGAGAAAGGCAATGAACACCGCGCTGGCCAGGCCGTTGGCCAGGTTATCGCCGATGATCGCCATGACCAGCATCGGCAGGCTCTGGCCGGCGAGCGCCAGGCCGGCGAACAGCAGGTTGGTCAGGGTTGCCGCCGTCGCTCCCAGCACCAGGATCGGCCCGATGCCGTAGCGCGCCACCAGCAGCCCGCCCAGGATGCCTCCGGTCACGCTCATGGCAATACCGAACACATTGGTGACGTTGGCGATGGTGGCCAGCGTGAAGCCCATGTCAATATAGAGAGGGTTGGCCATGGAAGCCATGGCCAGGTCGCTGATCCGGAACACCGCGATGAACACCAGCAGCCATAGCGCCTTGAGACGGTGGCGGGTGAAGAAGTCGGTGAAGGGGCAGACGATGGCGCCGATCACCCAGGCTCCAAGACGGCGCAGGTGGCGCGGCTTGCCACGGCTGGCGCGCAGGAAGGCGCGTACCCGCGGCTCGTGGATCAGCTGGGTTGTGAGCGACAGTCGGTCGGGCTCCGGGCGCACCAGCACGGTGATCACCCCGACGCCCACCAGGGCCGCCATGGTCAAGTAGGCCGCTTCCCAGGAGAGCCAGGAAGCCACGTACATGGCCCCGGCGCCGGCGGCCAGCAGTCCCCCGCGGTAGCCAATGATGTAGGTGGAGGCCATGGCCGCCTGAATATCATCCGGCGCCGATTCGATGCGGAAGGCGTCGATGGCGATATCCTGAGTGGCGGAGCCGAAGGCCACCAGCAGCGCAAAGCCCGCGACCATCGCCAGGTTCTCGGTCGGGTCGAGGCTCGCCAGGCCGATCAGGCCGGCGGCGATCATCGCCTGAGCCAGCAGCATCCAGCCGCGGCGCTGGCCCAGGGTACGGGTCAGCAGCGGCAGCGCCAGGCGGTCCACGATCGGGGCCCAGAAGAACTTGATCGAGTAGAGAATGCCGATCCAGGAGAAGAAGCCGATGGCGGCCACCTCGACCCCGTCGCTGCGCAGCCAGGCCGAGAGCGTCGAGAACACCAGCAGGAAGGGCAGACCGGCCGAGAAGCCGAGAAACAGCATGGTGATCACCGGCGCACGCAGATAGATCGCCAGGGCTTGACTCCAACTACGGTGGGGCGTTGGGCTGGGCAGGGGGGTTGACATCGGGCAGGGCACTCCTTGCGAGCCACCCGGCACGGCGGGTAGTCACCGTCGATGGTAGAATCCTCATATCGCGCCGATTGTTGCAGAGCGTCCGCGCCGATACCAGCATCCTTCATCCCTGGCAGGAGTCCCATGAACGAGAACGATGCGAGCCTCGAGTCCGGCGATAAAGCCGTTCTGCGCTGGTACGTGATCCAATGCAAGGGCGGCGAGTCCTTCCGGGCCGCCGAGCACCTGTCGAATCAGGGCTACGATGTGTTTCACCCTGTGCTAGAGGTGCAGAAGAAGCGCCGCGGCAAGCTGGAGTGGGTCAGCGAGCCGCTGTTCCCCTATTACCTGTTCATTCGCCTCGACCAACTGGTGAGCAACTGGCGGCCGATTCGCTCCACCCGAGGCGTGCTGAAGCTGGTGGGCTTTGGCGAGATGCCCGTGGCGGTAAATGACGACCTGGTGGCCACCCTGCGCGAGCACGGCAGCCAACGCGACGACGCCACCGCCAACCTCTACTTTCGGGCAGGCGATACTGTGCAGATTACCGAAGGGCCCTTCAAGGATCTGCAGGCGGTCTTTGCCGGTCACAAGGGTGAGGAGCGCGCCATCGTGCTGCTTAATCTGCTGCACCGACAGCAGCGGCTTGAGGTGCCGGTGGCTCAACTGCGGCGCAACTGAGCCATGCCACGCCCCCACTCATTTTCCAGGAGATTGCCATGACGATCGCTCCCCAACGGGTCGTGACCCTTCACTATGTGCTGACCGATACCGCCGCCGGCGAGGTGCTGGATGACTCCCGCGCCCGCCAGCAGCCCCTGGAGTACCTCCACGGCCACCACAATATCGTCGAGGGACTGGAGCGCGCCCTGGATGGGCAGACCGAGGGCGCAGAACTCAGCGTTACCCTGATGCCGGCCGAGGCCTATGGCCTGCGCAACGAGGAACTGATCCGCGAGGTGGGCCGCAGCGCCTTCCCGGTGGATGACCTGGCACCGGGCATGCGCTTCCAGACCCCCGGTGAGGCTGGCCCCCAGGTGGTCACGGTGTTGGAGATACGTGATGCCAGCGTGCTGATCGACACCAACCATCCGTTGGCGGGCCGGACCCTGCGCTACCGGCTGGAGGTGCTCGAGGTGCGCGACGCCACCCGGGCCGAGCTTGCCAAGGGCCATCCGCTGCCTTTCGGGACCGATCCGGCCAGCGTGGAAGACAAGAAGGTGCTCTGACACTCCCCGCCTGCCGCGCTTCGCGCTTTGGGCGAGGGTTCCAAGGTCGCCCTCAGAACCGTCCTGCTTCGATACGCCTTCACTAGGCAGCGGCTAGGCCGCTGCCCCCGCTCCAGTCGTTCCACAGGCTAACCCCGCCAGCCCGGCGGTTCGGATATTCCTGGCTGCGTTGACGTCGCGGTCGATGGCGTGACCACAGCTTTCACAGTGCCAGTGGCGCTGTGAAAGCGGCAGCTTCTCGACCTTGTGCCCGCATCCATGGCGCAGCTTGTTCCGGTTGCGCGAGCCTTTCTGCTTTTTCGCCAATCGGCGTTGCAGGTACGCCAGCTTCGCCTCATGGCGTTTGAGGTGGCGAGGATTGCCCGACTTCATGCCCTCGCTGGTGATGAAGAGATCGGTCAGGCCCAGATCGATCCCGGTCATCTGCGGCGTGATCGGCAGCGCCTCGGGCGAGAACTCACACAGGCAGCTGATGAAATAACGCCCGGCACGATCCCTTGAAATCGTGATCCTGGAGGGCTCACTGGGCAGCGGCCGGCTCCAGCGGATCGGCAACGGTGTCGTTGTCTTGGCGATGGTGATCTCGCCATCCCGATAGCGAAAGGCCGCCTTGGTGAGCCGGATCGATTGCCGGTCGTCCTTACGCTTGAAGCGCGGATAGCGCGCCTCGAGCTGAGGGTTGAAGAAGTTGTCGAAGGCGGCTTTCTGATCACGCAGGGTTTGTTGCAGTATCACGCTGGAAACGTCCTTCAATCAGGGATACTCAGCCTTCAGCGCCACCAGCCGTTTTTCCACTGCCGAAGGCGACACCGACTCGCCGTGCTGCCGATAGGCCTCAGTACGAAACGCCAAGGAATTGTTCCAGACGAAACGGGCAGAGCCGAACGACTGCGCCAGCAACTCGGCCTGCTCAGGTGTGGGATAAAAGCGTTTCTTGTAGGCACGTTTCGTCATACTGGAAAAATATCAGGGGGTGATGGCTATATCAACAGGCACCGCTGCGCGGTGCGCGCTTATATCACCGCCCGAGTGGGCGATGCTTTACGCGCTATTTGGTAAAAACTGACCTGTATCAAGATTCGCCCCGCCCCTGCCGGACTGCGGATCTCGACTTGATGCAGATCAGGTTTTACCTTGCTCTCCCGGGCTAAAGTTCTCTCAACAGATCGAGACGGGAGGGCAAGCACATGTATCTAGATGACGCCGTAATTTTCGGGTTGGTCACCGTCGCGATGATGGTCGCCTTCATGGGTGGCTGGATTGGTTTCATTGTGCGAGATAGCCGCAAGAAGAAGCATTAAGCCAGTCATCGCAAAAAGTCGTCAGGGGAGGGGGGAGTCATCCCCCCAGTAGCCGACCCGCTTGGGTCGGCCTTTTTTGGTTCTACGCAGACTGGAGTGAAAGCGAAGTGATTTTAGGAGAAGGCGGGATAGAGAAACGGCGGTAAATCCGAGTAAGCTGATATTCGCCAAAACGTCAGCCTACGGACACCGTCGTTGCCATGGATGCTACCCCGCTCTGCCTGTTCTGGAAAGGGTTCACCGTCGCTCATCACGAGTTCCTGGATCCTCAAACGCTGCGCCTCCAGCTGGAGCCCGACGACCGGATTCCGCCGGTCTGCAGCGGCTGCGACCATGCCTGTTTCCTGGTGCATGACGTGCATCGTCGGCGCGTTCGTGAAGCGCCGCTGCTGATCTATCGGGTGGAGCTCGACGTCCCGGTACGCCGCCTGCGCTGCCCGGTCTGCGGCCCGACACGGGAGCGCATCGACTGGTTGCCGGGACGCTCGCCGGTCACCACCACGTTGCGCCAGTGGGTGGAGCGTCTGGTCACGCTGCTGCCGATTCGGCATGTCGCGGACCTGATCGGCCTGCACTGGCATACCGTCAAAACCATCGACAAGCGGCGTCTGCAACGCGACCTACC
>JBNJLE010000032.1:0-21094 GCA_051751685.1 Pseudomonadota bacterium
ACCTGCGCCGTGCCTGCCTGGACGCCACCGGGCTGCTGGATGAGCAGGCCTTCCCCCGCGGCTACGGCGAGGAGAACGATCTGTGCATGCGCGCCCGGGCCCTGGGCTGGACGCATCTGATCGACGATGCCACCTACATCGCCCACGTGCGTGCGGCCAGCTTCAAGGAAGAGAAGCAATCTCTCATCACGGCGGGGCAGCAGGTCATCCAGAAGCGCTATCCGCAGTACAAGGAAGCCGTGCAGCAGGCCTTTGCTGGCCCGGCGCTGCAGCAGGTGCGCCGGCACGTACAGGCGCTGACCGAGATGCCGGCCGAGCAGGCCCGCCGCGTGCGGCCGCGGTGGCTGTTCGGGGCCAGTGCCGCGCGGCTGGAGTCGCCATCCTTCCGCCAGCGGCTGGCAGAGGCCGAGGCCAGCGGCTGGGCGTGCTGGGTGCTGAGCGACGCTGAGGCCGCTTCGGCTCGCCTCGGCGCCCTCGTGCTCTGGCGCCTTGACGAAGGCAGCCTTACCCGGGTGGCGTGCCACACGCCCCGCCACGCCGACGAGACGACGCCTGAGCTGACCGCCTGGCTGGTGACCCACGCCATCGAGCGGGTGCATGTCGAGCGTGCCGGCGGGGCGAGCAAGGCGCTGATCTAGGCGGCCACCTGGCTCGGCATTCCCCGGGAACCTTCGCATCCTCCCTCCCTGGCCATGGCGGATGCCCAGAGTGAACTGCAGGAAGAGACCTCTATGGAAAACGATATTTCGCTGGATCGGTTGACCCGTGACCTGGAGCAGCTGCGTGCGTCCCTCGATCAGCGCTTCGAGGAACTGGCCCAGTTGACGCGGCACCTGGAAGCCCAGCGCCAGGAAATGCTCGGCTGGCAGGAACGCGCCGAGCGGGCAGAGCGGGCCAAGGCCGAACTGGAGGCCGAGCTGGCCCGCTACCGCCAGGGGGATACGGTGAGTGAAGCGGAGGCCGAGTCGGCCACGCCGGAAGCGCTGACGGAAGCCCCTGACGAAGCCATGGCGCTGTTGGCGGCCTCGGGCTGGTTCGATGCCGACTGGTACCTGGCGCAGTATCCCGATGTGGCGGCCGACCCCCACTACCGGGCCCACCCCCTGGAGCACTACTTCTACCACGGCGGGTTCGAGGGGCGCTGGCCCTGTGCCCGCTTCGATACGGCCTTCTACCTGGCCACCTATGACGATGTCGCCGAGCAGGGCATGAACCCCCTGCTGCACTTTCTGAGGTTCGGCCAGCACGAGCAGCGCCAGCCCGCTCCGGGGGCCTGAGCCTTTAGCGTAAGGGATGAGGTGACGGTGGGGGGGAGTTGGGGCTATGGTGGTGTCAAATGACGTGTAAAATGGCCGCTCACAGGAGCCCATGATGCCAACCACCCCGATTCTGAAGCAGGCCCCGTTGATCCATGTGGTGGCCCAGCTGCACTTCTCTCCGTTACCCCAGCTGGAGCACGAGGTCCATGAAACCCTGCACCGCCGGCTGATCGAGGTGGGGTTCCCGGAGCGGGTCGAGGCGTCTCTGGAGGAGGTGGAGCTGTCTCTCGATACCGCTGCCGGTCACGAGCCGCGGCACGCTTCACGGCGTATACCGCGGCTCGTGTTCAAGGGGGCGGGGGAGCGGAGCCTGGTGGAGCTCAGGGATGACCGGCTGATGCTCAAGACCACCGACTATCATGGTCACGAGCACTTTCTGGCGCAGTGGTTCGAGGTGCTGGCAATCCTTGCGCAGGTGATACCCGGTTTTCAGCAAGTGCTACTGCACCGCATGAGCCTGCGCTATGTGGACCTCATCGTCCCCAAGCCGGATGAAACGCTGCAGGGGCTGGTGACGTCATCGTTGTTGCCCCCCGCCTTGCCCGACCTGGAGGCCAGCCCCCTGTTTGGCTCGACGGTCAAGGTGGTGCGCACTGGTGAGGGACGTCACCTGCGTGTCATGTTCGAGGAAATCCTGTCACAGGAGCAGCGCCTGACCAAGGTATTGCCGGACGACCTCGCCGAGCATGACAGGCGGTGTGGGCTGTCGATCAAGGGCCAGCCGCACTGGGGGGAGGTGATAGGCGACGGGTATGGCTTGCTGGATATCGAGCATGTCCATACGGCGAGCGACAAGCCTGCCCTCGGCGCCGTGGACAAGGCCGAGATCTTTCGACAGCTTCATGAAAAGACCAGCCGTGCCTTCTGGGGCGTGATAACCGAGCCGGCAGTCCGCAGCTGGTCTTGAAGGAGATGACCATGCAATTGAGTACCGCAGGACAGCATGCCCGTCTGCCAGCCAGTGTTCAGAGGCTGGCAGGCGATGGCAGCCTCGAGCTTTCGACGGTCCACGATCCCGCTTGGGAATTGTCATTCTATACCGATATTTGCAAGGTTTTCCGCGAGTACCAGCAGGGAGTGGCCGTGCAGGTGGATGAAGCACTTTCTACTCTGCTGCACCATCAGCAACCAGGCGTTGTTCAGCTTGGCGTACGCTGCAAGGAAAGTGCGGTAGCGATCATCGACACGGCGAAGCGGGTGACCGGCCTGAGCATCAAGGATCTAGCCGGTATTTTCCACGTTAGCCGGCAGACAATATATAACTACCGCAAATCGGAGGAGAACATCACCGATCGCAACTGGGCAAGGCTGCAGGCCGTTGAACGCCAGATTGCGGTTCTGGCCGGCATTCTTCCCTATAGCCCCGGCTCCTTGATGAAACGTATCGTCGTTGACGGTGATACCCTCTATGGCTTGCTGTGTGCGGAGGTATTGGACACTGTGCGAATCCAGCGGATGGCCGAGCACCTGGCCAATCAGATGAGGGAACCTGTCGAAGCTGGGGTTCGCCACCCCGCCAGTATCGACCAATTGACGCGCCATGCCTGATACGCCAGCACCGAACATTCCGGCGGGACAGGTGCTGCTGCACCAGTCTGGACTGAAGCAAGGCACTGCCTTTCCTGCTAGCCTGCTGGATGAGCCGACCCGGTTTGCCTGGGCCGACTATCGATCGGAACCCGCTTTGCGGCGCAAGCCGCTCAAGGAGCAGGCGCTGCTGGTGGTGGTCAGTCAGGATTGCGATATCGCCTGCCATGATGATAATCATGATCCCTGCATCGAGCTGGCAATCTTCGTTCCGATAAAGCCCAAGGATCGCCATGCAGGTAATCAGTTCGCCCATAGTACGCGCCAGCTGCAACTGAACATTGCGGGGCTGGACTATGAAGCCAAGGTGCGGCACACGATTCGCGTGCCGAAGGCCGCCCTTCGTGATGGCTTGGTGCCACATCAGCAGGCGTTGTTGACGCTACCCGCGGAGCAGTGCCGGACCTTGGTGCTTTGGCGGGCTAACCGCTATCAGCGGGCCGCGCTGCCGGACCGCTTCAATATCGCTTTTTCTCCCCTGTTCCAGCAGGCGTTGTCCGAAATCGAGCGTATCGGGCAGGATCCCGGCGACAGCACCCGGAGTTATATACGCTCGCTTTATGTCCACCTCGATAATTTCAGCGAGGAGGGTGTATGCCAGTTTGCATTGTTGGCACTGCTGCGGGCAGACACGCCCGATGGAACCCAGAGCGCCATTGATGATGGCATTGAGGAGCTGTGTCAGCAGCTCGAGGCAGGCTCCGATTTTACGCTGAGTGAATCACCCGAATTGGCCGGCCTCGCAGAGAAAGAAACCACGGTAACCATCGCGATGCTGGAGCAGTACGTAAAACTCAATCTGGACTATCTCTCGCTCCGCCATGGCGATCCGGATACCGGTGTTTGACGACGATTATTCATGGCAACGCTACTTCCCGCTATACGGGCATCACGGCACGTTACAGGGCCGGGGGCGGGCTGGTCCTTTCTCTTTCGAGCGTTTGAGCATTCATGCACGCCTACCAGACCTTGGCTGCACTGGGGGCATCCAGGTGGTGGCGGATGCCCTGCAGCGGGACCGCGAGCCCAAGAGCTGGGGGACCCGCCAGGCGGCAGTCCATCAATGGCAGCAGGGCGCAGGGGCCGAGCAGAGCATGCACCAGATGGCCAACGCTTATGCCGACCTCTATCAGTCGCTGGGTGTGCCGGTGCCCGCCCCAGTCGCCTAAGACCATATTCAAAGGAGCTTTTAAATGGAGTATTCCCCGCTGGCGATCCCGGATGTCGTGCTGATGACGCCGAAGGTGTTCGGCGACGAGCGCGGCTTCTTCATGGAGACCTTCCGCCAGAGCGAATTCGAGCAGCACTGCGGCGACTATCGCTTCGTGCAGGACAACCACAGCCTCTCCGCCCACGGCATCCTGCGAGGCCTGCATTACCAGCTGGAGAAGCCCCAGGGCAAGCTGGTCCGCGTCACCCGCGGTGAGGTGTTCGACGTGGCGGTGGACCTGCGCCGCTCGAGCCCCACCTTCGGTAAGTGGGTGGGCGTCATGCTCAGTGCCGAGAACAAGCAGCTGCTCTGGGTGCCGCCGGGTTTCGCCCATGCCTTCTACGTGACCAGCGACGAAGCGGAGTTCCAGTACAAGTGCACCGACTACTACAATCCCGGCGACGAGTACTGCATTCGCTGGGATGCCCCCACCCTGGCCATCGACTGGCCGTTGGTGGAGGGCAAGGCACCGCGGGTGTCCGAGAAGGATGCCGAGGGTGAGGATTTCGCGGCTGCGCCAAAATTCGGCTGAGGTGGTCGTTATCGACGGATTGGTTATCGCCGACATTGCCTTTATTGTTTGAACTCGGGATTGAGCGAACGTGAAGAGGTTCATGGAAGTGCGTCGATGGCTTGGCTGGCCCAAGCACCGTGGCGCAAAGAGAGAGACATCTGCTGCCGCTGCTGACGAGATATCGGCCGACTACGTTCTGGTTGCCGAGTCTGGGCTGTTCGATGCCGAGCGTTATCTGTCCGAGAACCCGGATGTGGCAGACGCGAGCATGGACCCGCTGAGGCACTACTTGCAGCACGGGGGCGCCGAAGGGCGGGAACCCGGCAAGGCGTTCGATACAGCCTATTACCTCTCCCAGTTACCCGAAGGCAAGACGGAGGGGGTGGCGCCTTTGCTGCACTTTCTGAAGATTGGGGAGTTGCAAGGGCTCAAGCCGCACCGGGAGTGGAGCGATGCGCCTTGGTGGTGGCAGCTTCAGGGCCCGGATAAGGCGCCGAGTGAGTATTTATCGACCCGCCGCCTCTTGCCAGGATTGGCACATGCGGCTCAACAGCCGTTACCGGCGATCATCATCCCGGTGTTCAACGCGGTGGAGGCGCTAGGCGACTGTCTCGATTCAGTAGCAAAGCATACGCAAATCGACTGTCGAATTCTCTTGATTGATGACGCCAGCACCGACCCGGGCGTACAGCAACTGCTGGAAAGCTATCGCTCACGCTGGCCCTTCGAATGTTACCGCAACTCGCAAAACCTGGGGTTCACCCGCACGGTCAATAAGGGATTGCAGCTGGCCGGGCGCTCGGACGTGGTACTGCTCAACGCGGATACAAGAGTCACACCCGGATGGTTAGGCAGGCTGCGTGTTGCCGCCTACCACCAGCCGGATGTTGGCACGGTCACGCCATTCTCCAATAATGCCGGTGCGTTCTCGGTGCCGAAGCCTGGCAGCAACACGGTTCCCGAGGCGTTCAGCCTGGAGCGCTTCGCTCGTGCTATCGGCCAGGCATCGTCCCGCCGTTATCCCCAGGTGCCAACCGGTAATGGGTTCTGTCTCTATATTCGTCGAGACTGCCTAGACGAGGTAGGGGAGCTCGATGCCGAAGCCTTCCCGCGGGGCTACGGAGAAGAAAACGATTTCTGTATGCGAGCCGGTGGCAAGGGCTGGCAGCATGTGATCGATGATGCCACCTATATCTACCACGTACGCTCGGCGAGCTTCGGGGAAGAAAAGCGAGAATTGATGGCAGAGGGTCGCCAGGTGATCGATACGCGCTATCCGACCTACACGGAGCAAGTACGCGAGGCGTTTGGTGGTGCAGCGCTGCAGGAGGCGCGCCAAGATGTCGAAACGCTGGAAGCGCTGCCCAAGGCCTTGGTTCAGCAAATGCTACCGAGAGTGCTCTATGTGATCGCCACCCGCACCGGTGGCACCCCGCAGACCAATAAGGATCTGATGCAGGCACTGGCAGGCCAGGTGGAGTGTTTCGTACTGCATTGTGATCGCAGGGTCATGACTCTCCAGCACTTCACGCAAGGGGTCTATACCGAGCTAGCACGCCATGCGTTGGCCGAGCCGCTGGAACCCTTTCCTCATCACAGTGATGAGTATGACCGGGTGGTGGCGGACTGGCTGGTGGCCTGGAGCATCGAGCTAGTCCACGTTCGCCATATTGCCTGGCATAGCCTGGGGTTATTGAAGGTGGCCGAGTGGCTGGGTATCCCCAAGGTGTTCTCCTTTCATGACTACTACACGATATGCCCGACGGTTAAGCTGCTGGACGACCAGCAGAGCTTCTGTGCTGGCCGGTGCACCCCCGGTGAGGGATATTGCCGTCATGAGCTATGGCCCGAAGAGAGTGTGGTTCAGCTAAAGCACGGACAGGTAAAACCCTGGCAGCGTACCTTCGCGGCCGTTTTGCAGCAGTGTGATGCCTTCGTAACGACCACCGGGCAGGCTCGCGAGGTCATCCTCGGGCGTTATCCCTTGCTTGAGCAAAAGCCTTTTTCGGTGATAGCCCATGGCCGAGATTTTTCCGCCATGGCGCAGTTGGCACCATGCCCTGAGGCTGGCGAGCCCTTGCGACTGGTGGTGCCAGGCAATATCAGCCCGGCTAAGGGGGGAGCCCTCATCGAGGCGCTGGCAAAGCTGCTGCCGCCAGGCGAGATCGAGATTCATATGCTGGGCAGAGTGTCCCCCGAGCTTGCATTGCCGGCCTCTGTGGTCTGCCACGGTGAGTATGCGCGGGATGAATTCCATCTCAAGCTGGCCGAGATCAAGCCCCATGCTGGCGCGGTGCTCTCGATTTGGCCCGAGACATGGTGCCATACCCTCACCGAGCTGTGGTCTGCCGGTGTGCCGGTGGTTGGCTTCGACATCGGTGCGGTGGGGGAGCGTATCCGAGAAACGGGCGCCGGGTGGCTGACGGCCGATTTTACCGCTGAGGCGCTGCATCAGCTGTTGCAAGGCCTGCATCATCCGGACCAATGGCATCCCAGGCAGCAAGCGGTCGTCGCCTGGCAGCAGGGTGAGGGGTTGCAGCAGAGCTGTGACAACATGGCGAAGGAATACCTGACGGTGTATGAACGCATCTGGACCGGTGCATCGATTTCCTCAGCCAGGAGTCAGGCTTGAAATTTGCTATTGCCGCTATCGTCAAGAATGAGCGTGAGAGTCTATTGGAATGGCTGGCGTTTCATCGGGTGATGGGCGCCAGCCATTTTTTGTTGGCCGACAACGAAAGCACCGATGGGACCCGGGAGTGCCTGGCTGCCCTGGCTCGGCATGGGTGGTTGACGCTGATCGATGTGCCGAGCGAGCTGGGCATCAAGCCTCAGCTGCCGGCTTACCAGGCGCTGCTCCAGGCCTGCCCTGAGGATATCGATGCGCTGGCCTTCATCGATGCCGATGAATTCTTGCTGCCCGACGGCGAGCCGAGCGAGCGGGGGTTGTTGCCCTGGCTGGAGGAGCGCTTCGCCGACCCGGAAGTGGGTGCCGTGGCAGTAAACTGGTCCTGTTTCGGCTCTTCCGGCGCCAGGTTTCGCGAGCCCGGCCTGGTGATCGAGCGCTTTACCCAGCGTGCTAAACAGGGCTTCAGTCCCAACCATCACTTCAAGAGCATCGTGCGCCCCAGTCGGGTAGCGCGTTTTTCCAATCCGCACCTGGCGGTGTTGACTCAGGGGCACTTCGTGGATGCTCGGGGAGAGCCCGTGAAGATGCGCCGGGACGCCGAAGGCAAGCACCGGCCGGGGCTGAGTGAAGAGATCTGCTGGCAAGGAGCCCGGATCAACCACTACATGGTCAAGTCGGTGGAAGAGTTTGTACTGGGCAAGTCACGGCGCGGTAGTGCCGCAACGCCAGGATTAAAGAAGCAGCGAGACTATTTCGAACGCCATGACCGTAACGATGACGCCTGCCGGTTGGCCGCCGCCTGGGTGCAGCAAACCGCTGCCGAGATCCAGCGAATCGAGGCCCTGCTGGAGGAGGCGGCCACGCTTCATGAAGCCGCCAAGGGTGCACAGGTCGCAGAGGAAAGACTGGAGGGTGGGGCCGTCGACAGCACGCTGCTGGGACGGCTGAAGCACTACTGGCGCGCGTCGCTGAGCCAACAGGCGCAGTCGCCGCTGCACCGCTGGGAGCTGGACTATCCCTCGCCCGAGCGTGAGCCATGGTTTAGCAACTCCGGCCGTGTGGTGCAGGGGTGGGTGCTGCTGCGGCCCGAGGTGGCCAAGAGCCAGGGAGAGGTTCGCGTCGTGGCGGAGTGGCAGTCGGCCTTCGAGCTGTGCCATCCGCTCGAGATCCCTCGCCCCGATGTGATCGAACAGGTGCTGCATGCCGCGCCGGGCGAGCATCCCCAGCGATACTGCGGCTTTCGCTTCACGGTGCCACATCGACTGATGCATTTTCGGCTGTGGCTGGAGCTGGGTGGCCGGCGCTGGCCGCTGAAAGAGGTACGCGTCGAGGATGAGGCGGACCACGACGGGGTTATCAAGGTATTGCAGGGCCGCAACGGCTGGCTGTTTCTCGATAACGACACCAATGGCAGCGTGGATCAGTTCACAGGGCGCATGCGCCTGACCGCAGCGGGCCTGGCCGGTTGGCAGGCGTATCTGGCGGGTGGCCAAACACTGGCTGAACGGCAGGGCATTCCCTGGGCGCTGCTGGTGGCGCCTTCCAAGGAGAGCGTGATGGGGGGCCGCTATCATCCCATGAGCGAGGGGGAGGGCGGCCCGATGGCTCAGGTCACGGCCCTGCCGGAGGCTCAGGGGGTGGTGCATCCGGTTGGGGCGTTACGGGCGTTGGGGGATGATGCCTTCATTCCTACGGATACCCATTGGACGCACCAAGGCGCGATGGCGGCCGCAGTCTCCTTGGCGGAGCAGTTGGGGCTGGATACCCAGCGCTGCAGGGCCATTCTGGCCAAGGACCGCTACGAGCGGCGTGAGATGGGTGGTGACCTGGGGAACAAGTTGACACCCCGTCAGACCAGTAAGGTTGCCGTGCTGACCTCCTTCAGTCACGCGCGCTACAAGACCTACGATAACGGCCTGCCCAATTTCGGGAGACTGCTGGTCATCGAGTACCCAGAGGCGGTCAGCGCCGGGGTCTGCCTGATCTTTGGCTCCTCCTCCAGCTATTCCATGCTCAACTACCTGTGCCGCTTCTTCCAACGCATCGTCTTCGTGCACAGTGCGGGAAACCTCGACCCGGAGGTGATCGCCAGCGTGGCGCCGGACACTCTGGTGGCCCAGACCAATGCGCGTTTCGTGGTGCAGGTGCCGTCCCTAGAGCAGTCTGTCGCCCAGCTTATCCATGGTAAGGTGTCGCGCTTGAATGACGCCGAGCGAGAAATGGTGGAGCAGCGCCGCATCGCTGCCGCGGATGAGTACCTGGCCGAGGTAGGGGTGCTGCCTTTTGAAAGAGCCCTTGCCGGGGTCTGGTAATGTCGGGATCGTACTGGTGATGTCTTTATGAGCGCTAAACGCGTGCCGGCCTGGCATCGTGTACCCACCTTCCATGGCCACAAGGACCTTCGGCAGGATGGTGAGAGTGACCGGTGGACGTGCTGTGGCGAGGAGCCTGTCTTCGAGCTGCATGGCCAGCGGCCCTGGCCCGGCTGGAACATGCTGGAGCTGGATGTCGAAGGCGAGATTATGCATGGCGTGGCATCTTTTGTGCTGGAGACACGGCTTCGGCGCTATCGAGTCGACATGCCACTGCGCCCCGGAAAAACGGCCAAACGCATGATGTTTGTGCCGGTAGGGGTGCAACGCATCACCATGAATCCCATCAATGCCCATGGTGCCTTTCGCATCCTGCGGTTCCGGTGGATATGGTTGACTCCCTCCTTTGCCCACGATCGCCTCGCCCGCCGTCTTTCCGGCGTTCACCCCGCTTATCAGGGGCTCTCGGTGCGGCAGGTCATTCGGGCCCTGCATCTTGAATCGGTGGCCAGGGGTTGCAGCTGGCGGCGAGTGGCCATTGCCGAGCTGGAGCAGACCTTCGCCCGTGACTCCGTGCAGCATGACTATCGCAAGTGGGTGGATCTGGTCGAGCCAACACGCAATACAAGCCTTGCCACTCAGCTCGGGCAAGAAGAGCAGCCTGCCCGGTTACTGCCCGAGCGGCCGCTGATATCCGTATTGATGGCGCTGCCTGCCGACCTGAATGACGAGAGCCGTGGGCTGGAGGCGCTTCGCGCATCGCTCCAGTCGCTGCAGGCTCAACGCTATGCTCACTGGGAGCTCTGCGTGGTGCTGTCGCCTCAGTTGGAAAAGGGCGTAACGGCAGGCATCAGGCAGTGTTTGGCGGAAGAGCCCCGGGCCAGGGTTGGCGTCGGTAGCGGTGAGAGCCTCGCCGGGCTATCGCGTCAGGCCTTTGTCGATTCCCAGGGTGAGGGCGTCATGTGGCTTTCCGTTGGCGACCGTCTCGCCGACGCTGCCCTGCAGCAAGTGGCAGAGGCCTGGAACCAGCTGCCGAATGCCCAGCTCTTCTATGCCGATCAGGATGAGCTGAATGAGCGGGGCCAGCGAGTTCGGCCACGCTTCAAGCCGGGCTGGAATCCGGATCTGCTGATGGTCAGCCACTATGTGGGCCGCCTGGCCGTCTACAAGCGTCGCATCTTGTGGAGGCTGGAGGCCTATCAAGAGATTGGCCACTCCCTCCATGATCACATGAGCGGTGACGACTGGGACCATGCCCTGGCCCTGCGCTTCCTGGCCTGGTGGTATCAGCTGAACGCCGAACAGCAGGCCGAGGCGGTCTGTCACCTGCCATGGGTGCTCTGTCACCGCGGAAGTAAAACTGTTGGTGACGCCGAGCGGCCGGTCGCAGCCGCCGAACACACCAGTGAGATGGTGCAGTCGCTGCTGGCTCTCCTGCCGGGTGCTGGTGAGGCGCGAGCGGAGCCCGGCCTGCTGCCGGGAAGCGCCCGGATCCGCTGGCCGTTGCCCGATCCACCGCCGCTGGTCAGCCTGCTGGTGCCGACCCGCGACGGCGTGGATATTCTCAAGCCCTGCGTGGACGCCATTCTCGAGCGCACCGACTATCGCCACTTCGAGCTGTTGATCCTGGACAACCAGAGCGAGTGCCCCGAGACCCTGGCCTATATGGCCGAGGTGGAGCGGCGCGACCCCCGGGTGCGGGTGCTGCGCTGGAACCAGCCCTTCAACTACTCGGCCATCAATAACTTCGGCGCCGAGCAGGCCAAGGGCGAGATCATCGGCCTGATCAACAATGACGTGGAGCCCATGGATGGCGAATGGCTCACCGAAATGGTCAGCCAGGCCTGTCGCCCGGAGATCGGCTGTGTGGGCGCCAAGCTCTACTATCCCAACGGCACGATTCAGCACGGCGGCGTGGTACTCGGACTGGGCGGCGTGGCGGGCCACGCCCACCGGTTCTTTCCCCGCCATGAAGACGGCTACTGCGGTCGCCTGAAGCTGGTGCAGAACCTCTCGGCGGTGACGGCGGCCTGCCTGCTGTTGCGCCGCGAGGTGTTCGATGAGGTGGGTGGGTTAAACGAGGCAGACCTCGCAGTCGCCTACAACGATGTCGATCTGTGCCTGAAGGTGCGCGAGGCGGGCTATCGCAATTTGTGGACCCCCCATGCGGAGCTCTATCACCACGAGTCAATCTCCCGCGGCGCCGATGACACGCCGCAGAAGCGGGCGCGATGGCTCAGTGAAATGGCCTACATGAAGCGCACCTGGGGCGAAGAACTGAAACAGGATCCGGCCTACAACCCCAACCTGACGCTGGTGCATGAGGACTTTTCGCTGAGGTAGGCGGCCGTGAGTTGCTGGCGCCGCCATCGCCGAATAAATCCTGCCCGTCCCGTAGGAGCGCGATTTATCGCGCGATGGGTTGATTTTATTGTGCCGGGGTATACGCATATTCGTGATGCCGAGCCCCCAAGGGAGGCGACATGTCGCAGGATAGACAGGCCACCATCGCGCAGCAGTGCCGGGAGGCAGAGAAGGGGTCGACCTTCGTGTTGTTTCGCGGCCATTATCGCGAACTGCCGGTGATCGAGGTGCCCCTCGAACTGCCGCTCTACCGGCCCGAGAACGGGCGCATCATCTCCCAGCTGCAGCGGCGGCTGGAAGAGAAGGCGCTCGATCCCGAGCGCTTCCGGCGCGACGTCGATAAGCCCTGGGTGCAGCAGGAGCTTCACGAACTGCTGCTGGCGTTGGCACAGGATGAGCGCGGTCCCATCTATCGGGAGCTCAAGCAGCAGGCACAGCAGACCGAGTCGCTGCTGGTGACCCGGGCCGGGGTGGTGGTCAACGGCAATCGCCGCCTGGCGGCCATGCGCGACCTGTTTGAACAGGCGCCTGATACCTACGCCGGCTTCGCGAGTCTGCGGGTGGCGGTGCTGCCGGAGGAGACGCACGCTGCCGATATTGAATACGTCGAATCGGCCCTGCAGCTCGCCCCGGAAACCAAGCTTGCCTACACCTGGACCAACCGGCGCCTGAAGCTTCGCCGCCAGCATCGTGAACTCGAGCTGCCGCTCGAGTCGATCCTGGAAAGCTATCGTCTGCCCGACAAACAGGCCATGGAGTTGGAGCTCGAGGAGCTGGCACTTGCCGAGGCCTACCTGCGCGACTACTGCCACGACCCTCATGCCTACGAGCGTATCGAGGATGCCGAAGAGCTGTTCGTGGCACTTAATCAAACGCTGCGGTCACTGGATGAGGGGCTTGCCGTGACGTGGCGCTGGGTGGGCTTCGCCATGATTCACGCCCGCGAGCGCAGCAAGGTCAAACTGCTCAACTACTTTCCCTTCAGCGACCCCAGGCCCGCCTATGCCCCCCGGGAGGCGCTGGTCTCCCTCGCCCAGGCCGAGGGACTGCTCTCCCAGGAGGCCACCGAGCTTGATGAGACGGCCGGCCGGCGCCTGTTCGAGGTGCTGCGCGACCCTGAGGCGGCCGAGCGCCTGTCACGCGAACTCGCCGACATCCTCGACCAACTGCGTATCGATGCCAACCGGCAGGAGGCGCCGAAAAAGCTGCTTCAGCACGTGCAGCAGGCGCGCAAGCTCGCCGAGAAGCTGGAGGCCGAACGGCTGAGTAGCCAGCAGAAGGCCGAACTGGGCTCGGAACTCGCGGCCATCCAGTATCATAGCCAGCGGTTTCTGGAGGGCAGGGCGGGTGCGCCGGCTCCTCTCTCGCCCACGCAGCGCAAGTGGCGCAAGCTGCGAGAGGATCCTTACCGGTACTGCGCGGATTCTACCAACCCTCTGCTGCGCACCCTGGCCCGCTGTTGGCCCGGGCGGTGACGCGTTGCCAGCACCTTGGCAGCTTTGGCGGCGCTTGGCCTCACAGCGCTTGACCGCAGCGACGCCCACCCCGCGGGGCGAGATATATCGAGATTGCCAACACCGCCTTCGCCGGATAAATCCGGCTCCTACATTGGGGATTTTGCCACCGCACCTTGTAGGAGCGCGATTGCCAACACCGCCATCGCCGGATAAATCCGGCTCCTACAGGTGAAGGGAGGCATCAACGGCCGGGCGATGAATCGGTCCCAGCGCAGGCTCAGCCTGGATGAGCTGGTGGCGCTGCTGGACTATCCGATTTAGTGGGACCCGGTGAAACGGTGTCGAACCACCTGTGAGGTGGTGATCAAGCAGATCATCGCAGAGCGCAACGCCATGGAGGCCACCGGGCGGCCTCTGAATCGCCGCCTTGCCTGGTGGCAGCGCCAATGGCGTAAGGCGGAGATTGTGATGAAGTATTGGGGCAAAAAGTAGGTAGAAGATCAATGTTCCAGGCGTATCTGGCCTGCACCTATGCAGTAAGGCTAGATCTCAGAATGGAAACACCAGCGGTGTCAGGACCAGCACCGCAGCCGAGTAGGTGATGCTGACCGGCAGGCCGGTCTTGAGGAAGTCGCTGATGCGGTAGCGGCCCGGCGAGTAGACCATGAGGTGGGTCTGGTAGCCGTAGGGAATCAGGAAGCAGGCGCTGGCGCCGTAGGCCACCGCCATGATGAACGGCATGGGGTCGGCGCCGAAGGCCTGGGCGGTCGTCCAGGCCACGGGAAAGGCCAGGGCGGCGGCGGCGTTGTTGGTGACGGTCTCGGTGAGCAGCAGCGTCAGCAGGTAACAGCCGACGAAGGCGGCATACACGCCGTATCCGGAAAATAGCCCCTGCATGCCCTGCGCCAGCAGTGCAGCCGCGCCGGAGCTCTCCAGGCCCTGAGCGATGGCCAGGGCCGAGCCGATGATGATCCACAGCTCGAACGGGAAGCGCCGCCGCAGCTCGGCGGGGCTGAGGATGCGCATAGCCAGCAACCCCGCCATCAGCAGCAGTAGGCCGTGGAACAATGGCAGCAGCTCCAGCGCGGCGAGACCGATCACTGCGCCAAAGCCGCCCAGGGTGAGCACGCTTTCGGTGCGGTTGAGCTGCGGGCGCTTGAAACTGCCACTGAGCAAATGGAAGTTGCGATCGATATTACGGTGCTGGCGAAAATCACTGCCCACCGCCAACAGCAGGCAGTCGCCCACCCGCAGGGGAATCTGCCCCAGCTGCCCCTCCAGCCGCTTGCCCCCGCGGCGAATCCCCACCACACCGGCATTGAACTTGCTGCGAAAGTCCACGTCCTGCAGGGTCTGTCCGGCCAGCTCCGATTCGTGTGACACCACCACTTCCACCAGGTTGGTGGCCAGCAGGTCGTCGACCTGATGGCCGAACAGCTTGAGCCCTGAGAAGCGTTGCAGCGCCTGCACCTTGCCCACCTCGCCGGTGAAGACCAGCGTATCGCCCTGCTTGAGGATCTCCTCGGGGCCCACCGGGCTGATCAATCTCCCCTCGCGTTCGATCTCCAGCAGGTAGAGGCCTTCCAGGCTGCGCAGCTGGTTCGCCTCGATGCTCTTGCCCACCATCTCCGAGCCGGACTCCAGGTCCGCCGCCAGGAAGTAGGAGAGTTTGTCTGCGGTGTCCTCGGGCGGGTGCGCCGGCAACTTGCTTGCCCGCCAGAGCAGTACGCCGAAGGTCAGCAGCGCCACTGGGATGCCCACCAGGCTGAACTGGAACATGCCCAGTTCGAAGCCGCCGCGCCCCAGGGCAAAGGAGTTGACCACCAGGTTGGTGGAGGTGCCCACCAGAGTGGTGATGCCGCCGAGGATGGAAGCGTAGGAGAGCGGAATTAGCAACCGGGAGGGGGCAATGCGTTTCTGTCGCGAGATGGCACCGAGAAAGGCGGCAACCACGGCGGTGTTGTTGAGAAACGCCGAGAGCACGGCGCTGGCGCCCATCAGTCGTGCGGTGGCGGTCTTCTCGCTGCCTTTCAACAGCCGCAGGGAGAGCCACTCCAGCAGGGGGGTGCGTTCCAGTGCCAGCGAGACGAGCAACAGCAGCAGCAGGGTGGCCAGCGCCGGATTGGTGTATTGAGCCAGCAGCGTTGAGGTGTCGACCAGCCCGAGCAGCAGATAGATGCCGGCCAGGCTGACGAAGGCGATGGCGGGGCGGACGAGGCCGCTGATCAGCAGGCCGAGGAGTCCGGCTATCGAGATAAGCACTGCCCAGGTCATCACGCGTCGTCCTTGAAGGGGTGTGAAATTGCGACTTGTGAGATTCTACGTGGGCTTTTATGATGTTGTCGATAAAGGGCTGCGTTTGTTTGCGAGCACGACCATAAAATATACTGTGAATCATCAGGTTGGCTGCATTAGTGAGTGATAAACATTTAATGCCTGAAAATCTCAGCGAGCGCCGAATTCAAGCGGTGAGGCTGCGTCTGGATGGCTTGACCGTCGCGGAAACTGCTGACCGCACCGGGCTTTCGGCGCCCACCGTGTCTTCGGCATGGAAGGCGTTCCGTAAAGGGGGCTGGGAAGGCGTGCCGGTTCGCCCCCGGGGGCGCAAGGCTGGCCAGGCAGAGAGCCTGGATGCGCCGGCACAGCAATGGCTGGTCGAGCTGCTGCTATCTCAGCCACCGGGCGAGGACCCCCTCTGGAGCAGTCGTGCCCTGGCTGAGGCGCTGAACGAGAAGAAGGGCAAGAACAAGGGCGATCTTTCGCCCCGCGCCATCGACCACTGGCTGGAGGCCCGGGACCTCAAGCCCGAACCGCTGACGCTGAGTGGCATGGAGCGCAAGAACAACCGGCTGGGTCGCTGGTATCGCCAGCAGGTCAAGCCGCTGTTGGCAGAGGTACGCCACGCCGGCGGCAGTGTCTGGCAGGGTGGCGTGCGCGTTGCCAAGCCGGCAGAAGCCTCGCCCGACCTGCCGCGCTATCAGCTCTACCTGCACGGCAAGCGCGGGGTGCTACATACCCGTTGCCTGAGCGCGCCGCCGGCGGTGGAGGATTATCTGGTGCTATTTCAGCGGCTGCTCGAACGTGCGCCTGGGGCCCCGGTGGCGCTGGTGTTTCACGGCGCCTGGTTTCAGGCCGCGCCCGAGATAGAGCGGTGGTTGGAGCGGCACCCATTATTTCGGCTATTGCCATACCCAATAATGTAGGAGCGCGATTTATCGGTGGTCCGACAGATCGTCGATGCGGTAGTGCTCAAGCGCGCGCAACGCCGCCAATCGCCCGATAAATCGGGCTCCTACTTATGGCATATGGCTTCTCGAATGGCTTACAGCTTTTCAAAAAAGGACTGAGAAATATGACGTCACTCACCCATCTTCAGAAGCTGGAAGCCGAGAGCATCCAGATCATGCGCGAGGTGGTCGCCGAGACCGAGAACCCGGTGATGCTCTACTCGGTGGGCAAGGACAGCGCGGTGATGCTGCACTTGGCGCGCAAGGCCTTTGCGCCGGCGCCGCCACCTTTTCCACTGCTGCATGTGGATACGCGCTGGAAGTTCCGCGCCATGTACGAGTTCCGCGATCGCATGGCCGAGGACATCGGTATGGACCTGCTGGTGCATATCAACCCCGAGGGCGTGGAGAAGGACATCAACCCCTTCACCCACGGCTCGGCGATTCATACCGACGTGATGAAGACCGAAGGCCTCAAGCAGGCGTTGGATAAGTACGGCTTCGATGCCGCCTTCGGCGGCGCCCGCCGCGACGAGGAGAAGTCGCGCGCCAAGGAGCGCATCTTCTCCTTCCGCACCGCCCAGCATCGCTGGGACCCGAAGAATCAGCGCCCGGAGCTGTGGCGACTCTTCAACACCCGCAAGCACAAGAGTGAATCGATCCGCGTCTTCCCGATATCCAACTGGACCGAGTTGGATATCTGGCAGTACATCTACCTGCAGAATATCCCCATCGTGCCGCTCTACTTCTCCGCCGAGCGGCCGGTGGTGGAGCGTGATGGTGCGCTGATCATGGTCGACGACGAGCGCATGCCGCTGAAGCCCGGCGAGGTGCCGATGATGCGCAAGGTGCGTTTTCGTACCCTGGGCTGTTACCCGCTCACCGGCGCCATCGAGTCCGACGCCGATACGCTGCCCGACATCATCCAGGAAATGCTGCTGACCAAGACCTCCGAACGCCAGGGCCGGGTCATCGACCACGACAGCGCTGCCTCCATGGAAAAGAAAAAGCAGGAAGGGTACTTCTAGGCGCGGAGCGCCTAGACGAGCCGTAAGCCCTAAGCTGGAAGCTGTAAGTATCACCAACAGCTCGCAGAGGTGTGTGCGATGAACTTCGAGAAGCTGCAGGTGTGGAAGCGCTCAGCACGGCTTTCATCAGAGCTCTACAAGGCGATGCGGGACCTGCGCGATTTCGGTTTCAAGGACCAGATCACAAGATCCGGCCTATCCATACCCAGCAACATTGCTGAGGGAATGACGCGCTACACCACCAGGGACAAACGGCACTTTCTGGTAATCGCAAGAGGTTCATGCTCTGAACTGCGAACGCAGATCTATATCGGCATGGATATCGACTATATAGAGGCCCAGCAAGGACGACGTTGGCTACAAGAGACTCGAGAAATCTCTTCCATGCTGCACGGCTTGATCGCTGCGCTGGACAATGATGATTCTGCTGGAAGCTAAGGCTGGTTTTCTTACGGCTTACGGCTTACGGCTTACGGCTTACAGCTAAAGGGTTTTGCATGTCTCATTCATCTGAATTGATCGCCGGCGATATCGCGGGCTACCTGAAGGCCCACGAGCACAAGGGTCTGCTGCGCTTCATTACCTGCGGCAGCGTGGATGACGGCAAGAGCACCTTAATCGGCCGGCTGCTGTTCGAATCCAAGCTGCTGTTCGAGGACCAGCTTGCCGCCATCGAGGCGGACTCGAAGAAGTTCGGCACCCAGGGCGGCGATATCGACTTCGCCCTGCTGGTCGATGGCCTGGCCGCCGAGCGTGAGCAGGGCATTACCATCGATGTGGCCTATCGCTTCTTTTCCACGGACAAGCGCAAGTTCATTGTCGCGGATACCCCGGGCCATGAGCAGTACACCCGCAACATGGTGACCGGCGCCTCCACGGCCGACGCCGCCATCCTGATGGTCGACGCCCGCCAGGGTATTCTGACCCAGACCCGCCGCCACAGCTTCCTGATGTCGCTGATCGGCATTCGGCATATCGTGGTCGCCATCAACAAGATGGACCTGGTGGACTACTCGAAGGCCCGCTACGACGAGATCGTCGAGGCATACCGCGTCTTCGCCAAGCAACTGGGTCTGGAGGACATCACCTTTATTCCCATGTCCGCGCTCAAGGGCGATAACGTCATCGAGCACGGCCACCATCTGCCGTGGTACCACGGGCCGACCCTGATGGCCTATCTGGAGACCATCGAGGTGGACGAGGAGCGCCTGCAGCGCCTGCCGTTCCGCATGCCGGTGCAGTGGGTGAATCGCCCCAACCTGGATTTCCGCGGTTTCACCGGCATGATCTCCAGCGGCAGGGTGAAACCGGGCGACGCCATCCGCGTGCAGCCCTCCGGCAAGCGCAGCGCCATCAAGCGCATCTATACCTTTGATGGCGACCTGGAAGAGGCGATCGCCGGGCAGTCGGTGACCCTGCTGCTGGACGACGAGATCGATATTTCCCGCGGCGACCTGATCTCCGGCGTGGAGCAGCCCGCCGAGATCGCCGACCAGTTCGAGACGACCCTGGTGTGGATGCACGAGCAGCCGCTGCTGCCGGGCCGCCCCTACCTGATGAAGCTGGGCACCCAGACCGTGTCTGCCACCGTCACCGACATCAAGTATCAGGTGAACGTCAACACGCTGGAGCATACCGCGGCCAAGCAGCTGGACCTCAACGGCATCGGGGTCTGCACCCTGAGCCTGAGCAAGCCGGTCGCCTTCGATGCCTACCGCGATAATCAGGATACCGGTGGCTTCATCCTGATCGACCGGATGACCCACAACACCGTTGGCGCCGGCATGCTGCACTTCGCCCTGCGCCGCAGCCAGAACATTCACATGCAGCACGTGGATATCGACAAGCAGGCCCGGGCGCTGACCAAGAATCAGAAGCCGGCGGTGCTGTGGCTGACCGGCCTCTCGGGTGCCGGCAAATCGACCATCGCCAATCGGGTGGAGAAGAAGCTCCACGCCGCCGGCCAGCACACCTACCTGCTGGATGGCGACAACGTGCGCCATGGCCTCAACCGTGATCTCGGCTTCACCGACGCCGACCGCGTGGAGAACATCCGTCGGGTGGGTGAGGTGGCCAGGCTGATGGTCGACGCCGGCCTGATCGTGCTGACCGCCTTTATCTCGCCGTTCCGCAGCGAGCGTCAATTGGCCCGAGATCTGGTGGAGGAGGGAGAATTTATCGAGATCTTCATCGATACGCCGCTGGAGGTGGCCGAGGAGCGTGATACCAAGGGGCTCTACAAGAAGGCCCGCCGCGGTGAGCTGAAGAACTTCACCGGCATCGACTCGGCCTACGAGGCCCCGCAAGCGCCCGACCTGCACATCAGGACCACCGAGCTGAGCAGCGACGAAGCCGCGGATGCCATCATCGAGCTGCTGCGCGAGCGCCAGATCATTGCCTGATCAACGTTAAACCCATCGAGTAGGAGCGCGATTTATCGCGCGATCCTATTTTCACGTGACGTCTAACTATTGAGATTCTCATGTCACTGGATCTGACCGAACTGCTCTCGCGCACTGAGGGAATCGCCCTCGAGGCCGGCGATGCCATCATGGCCGTCTACTCCTGCGATTTCACGGTGGAGGAGAAGGAAGACAAGAGCCCGTTGACCGAGGCGGACAAGGCGGCCAACGAGATCATCGAGGCGGCCCTTCACGCATTGCCCGAGGGTATTCCGGTGCTCTCCGAAGAGAACACCGAGGGCTTTGCCGGCGCCGATGCCGACGGGCGTTACTGGCTGGTCGATCCGCTTGACGGCACCAAGGAGTTCATCAAGCGCAACGGCGAGTTCACCGTCAATATCGCGCTGATCGAGAACGGTCGGCCGGTGCTGGGCGTGGTCGTGGCCCCGGCGCTGGGCGTGTCGTATCTCGCCGCCGAGGGCGTGGGCGCCTTCAAGGTGGCGTGGGGCAAGGAGAAGAGCGGCGAGCGCCAGCCTATCCGCGTGAGTGGCCCGCCTGCCGAAGGCGCTGCCTGGCGGGTGGTAGGCAGTCGATCGCATCCTAGCCCTGACCTGGCCGCCTGGCTGGAGAGATTGGGCAAGCACGACATGGTGCCCATGGGCAGCTCGCTGAAGCTCTGCCTCATTGCCGAGGGCGACGCCGATGTCTACCCGCGCTTGGGGCCCACCTGCCTGTGGGATACCGGCGCCGCCCAGGCGGTGGTGGAGCAGGCCGGAGGCCGGGTGGAGACGTTGGTTGGGCAGCCGCTCAGCTATGCAAAGCCGCAGCAGCATCTCAACCCCTACTTCGTGGTGTGGGGGTAAGGGCTGGCATTCCCTCCCTGGCCCGCTGCTGGCCCGGACGTTGAGTTGTCTCCGACGACGGTGTGAGGGGTGAGCGACCTGCGGTCTTGTCGGCCCGCTTCGCGCCGGTGAGAAGCAGTGTGTGAGGAGCGAACGCTTTGCTGTGAGGAGTGAGTGTTTAGCGAGGTGGCAGCTTGCTTCCA
>JBNJLE010000033.1:0-20352 GCA_051751685.1 Pseudomonadota bacterium
GCCGGGGTGGCCCGTCATGACGCCGTGGCCTGGGGGTTCGCCCGAGCGGCCGATGCCCACGGCGTGGACATCCTCCAGCAGACCGAAGTGACCGGCTTCAAGATCCGCGACGGTCAGATCTACGGGGTGCACACCAACCGCGGCGATATCGAGGCGAAGACCGTGGGCTGCGTGACGGCCGGCAACTCCGGCGTGATGGCCGGGATGGCCGGCATCAAGTTGCCGCTGGAGTCCCATCCGCTGCAGGCGCTGGTGTCGGAGCCGCTCAAGCCGGTGCTCGACACCGTGGTGATGTCCAACCACGTGCACGGTTATATCAGCCAGTCGGACAAGGGTGACCTGGTCATCGGTGCCGGCATCGACGGCTACAACGGCTATGGACAGCGCGGTAGCTACCCCACCGTGGAACATACCCTGCAGGCGATCGTCGAGATGTTCCCGATCTTCTCGCGGGTGCGCATGAACCGCCAGTGGGGCGGCATCGTCGACACCTGCCCGGACGCCTGCCCGATTCTGTCCAAGACCCGGGTCAAGGGACTGTATTTCAACTGCGGCTGGGGGACCGGCGGCTTCAAGGCTACCCCGGGATCGGGGCATGTCTTCGCTGCCAGTCTTGCCAAGGGCGAGATGCACTCGATCGCCGCGCCGTTCTCCATCGACCGCTTCCATACCGGCGCGCTCGTTGATGAGCATGGTGCCGCCGGCGTGGCCCACTAAGGAGATTTCGCCATGTTCTATATTCACTGTCCCTATTGCGGCGAGCTCCGGGAAGAGGAGGAATTCCACCCCAAGGGCCAGGCGCATATCGCCCGTCCGGCGGACCCCTCGGCCTGCACCGACGAGGAGTGGGGTGACTATCTGTTCTTCCGGGACAACCCGCGTGGCATCCATCACGAACTCTGGGTGCACGCCGTGGGGTGTCGCAAGTTCTTCAATATCACGCGCCACACCGTGAGTTACGAGATCCTCGAGACCTACAAGATGGGCGAGCTGCCGTCGTTCACTGCGGAACACCCCCAGGGCAACAGCACCGAGGCGACATCGCGCCAGGCACAGGTCGCGCAACAGGCAGGAGTCCACGTATGAGCCAACCCCATCGCCTCGGCCAGGGCGGGCGTATCGACCGCGCCCTCACGCTGGACTTCACCTTCAATGGCAAGCGCTACCAGGGCCATGCTGGCGACACCCTGGCCTCTGCACTGCTGGCCAACGGCGTTGATATCGTCAATCGCAGCTTCAAGTATTCCCGGCCGCGCGGCATCGTGGCGGCGGGTGCCGAGGAACCCAATGCCGTGGTCCAGCTCGGCAGCACCGAGGCCGGGCAGGTGCCCAATGTACGGGCGACTCAGCAGGCGCTGTTCGATGGCCTGGAGGCGCGCAGCACCAACGGCTGGCCGAACGTCCAGCGCGACATGATGAGCCTGGTCGGCAAGCTGGGCGGCAAGTTCATGCCGCCCGGGTTCTACTACAAGACCTTCATGGCGCCGGCCTCCCTGTGGATGACCTACGAGAAGTTCATCCGCAAGGGCGCAGGCATGGGGCGTAGCCCTGCCGAGAACGACCCGGACATCTACGACCACCTGCATCAGCACTGCGACGTGCTGGTGGTCGGGGCTGGCCCTGCGGGTCTCGCCGCCGCGCTGGCTGCGGCCCGCAGCGGCGCCCGGGTGATCCTCGTTGACGAGCAGGAAGAGATGGGCGGCTCGCTGCTGGACACCCGTGAGACTCTCGATGGCAAGCCGGCACACCAGTGGGTTGCCGAGGCCCGGCAGGCACTGGCCGGTATGGATAACGTGGTGCTGCTGCCGCGTACCACCGCCAACGGCTATCACGATCACAACTTCGTGACCCTGCATGAGCGTCGCACCGAGCATCTCGGTGACACGGCGCCCCTGCTCGGCGGTTGTCGACAGGTGCGCTCGCGCATGCATCGCGTGCGGGCTGGCCGAGTGGTGCTGGCCACCGGGACCCATGAGCGGCCGCTGGTCTATGCCAACAATGATGTGCCCGGCAACCTGGTCGCCGGTGCCGTGTCGACCTACATTCGTCGCTACGGTGTGATTCCCGGTCGGCGGCTGGTGCTCTCCACCAGCAATGATCACGCCTACCGTGTTGCCCTGGACTGGCATGAACTTGGAAAAGCGTCCGGCCGCGAGGTGGTGGCCATCGCCGACGCCCGTGCCAATCCCGACGGCGAGCTGGTCGAGCAGGCCCGCGCCCAGGGGATCCGCATCATCACCGGTAGCGCGGTGATCGAGGCCAGGGGCGAGACGCGTGTCAGTGGCGCCCGGGTGGCGAAGGTCGACCTGGACGGCTTTCGTGTCGTCGGCGAGGTCGAGACCCTGGCCTGCGACACCATCGCCAGCTCCGGGGGCTACAGCCCGGTCATCCATCTGGCGTCTCACACCGGCGCACGTCCTACCTGGCGTGACGATCTGCTGGCCTTCGTTCCCTCGCTGGTGAAGGGCGTCAGTGCTGCTGGGGGTGCTCAGGGCATCACCGCCACCGCTGAGGTCCTGGCAGATGGCGTGGCAGCGGGCCGTCAGGCGGCCAGCGATGCCGGCTTCGAGGCGGCGTCGGTGAGCCTGCCGCACGTCGCCGTACGTCGCGACGGTGCGGCCTGCGCCCTCTATCAGGTGCCCCACGAGAAGGCGGCGCTGCGCGCGCCCAAGCAGTTCGTCGACCTGCAGAACGACGTCACCGCCGCGGGTATCGAGCTGGCGACCCGTGAGGGCTTCGAGTCCATCGAGCACGTCAAGCGCTATACGGCCATGGGCTTCGGCACCGACCAGGGCAAGCTCGGCAACATCAACGGCATGGCCGTCGCCGCCCGCTGTCTCGGCAAGTCGATTCCTGAGGTGGGCACCACGGTGTTCCGTCCCAACTACACCCCAGTCACCTTCGGCGCCATCGCCGGACGCCACTGTCGGGAGCTCTTCGACCCCGAGCGCTACACTGCCATGCACCAATGGCACGTGGAGCAGGGAGCGGAGTTCGAGGACGTGGGCCAGTGGAAACGGCCCTGGTACTTTCCGCGTCGGATCGACGGCAAGATAGAGACCATGCACGAAGCGGTGGCCCGGGAGTGCCTCGCCGTGCGCGAGGCGGTGGGGATCCTCGATGCCTCGACGCTGGGCAAGATCGATATCCAGGGCCCCGATGCCCGTGAGTTCCTGGGGCGGGTCTATACCAACAAGTGGGCCAAGTTGGCGCCCGGCCGCGTGCGCTACGGATTGATGTGCAAGGATGACGGCATGGTGTTCGATGACGGCACCACCAGCTGTCTGGGCGAGAACCACTTCCTGATGACCACCACCACCGGCGGCGCGGCCGGCGTGCTGGAGTGGCTGGAGCTGTGGCACCAGACCGAGTGGCCGGAGCTGCAGGTCTATTTCACCTCGGTGACCGACCACTGGGCGACCATGACCATCACTGGGCCCGAGGCGCGCAAGCTGCTGGCCGAGCTGACCGACATCGATCTGGACCGTGAGGCGTTCACGTTCATGGACTGGCGCGAGGGTCGCGTGGCCGATGTCCCTGCCCGGGTGTTCCGTATCTCCTTCACCGGCGAGCTTGCCTATGAAATCAACGTCCAGGCCAACTATGCCCAGCATGTCTGGGAGGCGCTGGTCGCCCACGGCGAGAAATACGGTCTGACGCCCTATGGTACGGAAACGATGCACGTCCTGAGGGCGGAAAAGGGCTTCATCATCGCCGGTCAGGAGACCGACGGCTCGGTGACACCGGAAGACCTCGGCATGCAGTGGTGCGTGGGGTATGACAAGCCGTTCTCCTGGATTGGCCAGCGAGCGTTGGCCCGTCCGGACACGACGCGCACCGATCGCAAGCAGCTGGTGGGGCTCAAGCCCAAGGACCCCAAGGTGGTGCTGGAGGAGGGCGCGCAGATCGTTCTTGATCCTAACCATGCGATTCCCATGCCGATGGTGGGGCACGTGACCTCGAGCTACTACAGCCCAACCCTGGGCTCGGGCTTTGCCCTGGCCGTGGTCAAGGGTGGACAGCACAAGATGGGCGAGACCGTCTACCTGCCCATGGCCGACGGCCAGACCCACGAGGCCGAGATCGTCAGCCCGATCTTCATCGATCCCAAGGGGGAGCGTCAGAATGTCTAACGTCGCCATCTTCGATACTCGCTCCGAGGCCAAGATTCCTCTGGCGTCACCGCTGGCCTACGCCTACCGCCGTTCGGGAGCGCCGACTCCCACCGCCAGGAGTCGAGTGACGCTGCGCGAGCGCCCTTTTCTCGGCCACCTGATCCTGCGCGGCGGCGCCATCGTCCTCGACGAGGCGGTCCGCGAGGTGCTCGGCGTCTCGTTGCCCGGTGAGCCCCAGGGCCTGGTCCATGACGCCGAGGGCGAGCGTTCCCTTCAGTGGCTTTCTCCCGACGAGTGGCTGGTGATCGTGCCCGGCGGTGAGGAGTTCGCGGTGGAGAACCGGCTGCGAGAGGCACTGGCCGGCGCCCACTTCGCCATCAGCAACGCCAGCGGCGGCCAGACTCTGGTCGAGCTGGAAGGCGAGGCCGCCCGGGAGCTGTTGATGAAGTCGGTCATCTACGATGTTCATCCCAGCCACTTTCCGGTCGGCAAGGGCGTCACCACGGTCTTTGCCAAGACAACGGTGATCCTGCGCCGGCCCAGCGAGGCTCGCTGGGAGCTGGTGGTACGCCGCAGCTTCGCTGATTACACCTATCGCTGGCTGCTCGATGCCGGCGAGGAGTACGGCATCGGCGTTGCACGCTGACCCCGGCCCTTCCTTCAATGTGTTTCCAGGCCGGGGCTTGCCCCGGCCTGCTTCGTCAGGAGACAACCCATGAGCCCCATGAGTCGTAGCGCCGATATGAGCGCTGATACCTGGATTCTCACGGCCCAGTGCCCTAGCCGGTTGGGCACCGTGGACGTGGTGACCCGCTTCCTCAAGGAGAGCGGCTGCTATATCACCGAACAGCAGTCCTTCGACGACCGTCTCGTCGACCGCTTCTTTATCCGCACCGAGTTCATTCCCCAGGATGCCGATTTCGATGCCGAGGCCTTTCAGGCGTCTTTCTCGGCTCGAGCCGGCGAGTTCGAGATGGTCTTCGAGCTCACCTCGCCGGGCGCCCGCATTCCGGTGGTGATCATGGTCTCAAAGGCGGATCACTGCTTGAATGACCTGCTGTACCGCTACCGGACCGGCCAGCTGTCGATCGAGATTCGTGCCGTGGTATCGAACCATCCCGATCTGGAGGGGCTGGCGACCTGGCACGGGCTGCCCTACCACCATTTCCCGATTACACCCGAGACCAAGCCCGAGCAGGAGGCGCAGGTGGCTCGGGTGATCGAGGAGACCGGTGCCGAGCTGGTGATCCTGGCGCGTTACATGCAGGTGCTCTCCAGCGACATGTGCGAGAAGCTCAGCGGTCGTGCCATCAATATTCACCACTCGCTGCTGCCGGGCTTCAAGGGCGCGAAACCCTACCACCAGGCCTACGAAAAGGGCGTGAAGCTGGTCGGCGCGACGGCCCACTACATCAACAACGACCTGGACGAGGGGCCGATCATCACCCAGGCGGTCGAGGCGGTCAGCCATGCCGATTATCCGGAGGACCTGGTGGCCAAGGGGCGGGATATCGAGTGTCTGGCACTGGCGAAGGCCGTGGCCCTGCACGTGGAACGACGCGTCTTCCTGCATGCAAGACGCACCGTGATCTTCGAGCGATAGCCAACGTCGAGCGCTAGCCAAAACAACGACAATTATTCTGGTAGGGGAAATAAGCATGCCAATCAGCGTCTTCGATCTGTTCAAGGTCGGTATTGGGCCGTCGAGCTCCCATACCGTGGGGCCCATGCGAGCCGCCTTCGATTTCGTCGCCGAGCTCAAGGAGCGAGAACGGCTCGAGCGCGTGGTGCGCATCGAGGTCCAGCTGTTCGGTTCGCTCTCCGCCACCGGCATCGGCCACGGCACCGATCGGGCGGTGATCATGGGGTTGATGGGGGAGAGGCCGGACCGCATCGACCCCGTGATCATCGGCCCTGCCATCGAGACGCTGCTGGAGTGTGGGGCCATGCGCCTCGACGGCCATCACCGTGTGCCCTTTCTGTGGGAGCGCGACATGCAGCTTTTCACCGAGTGCCTGCCTCACCACCCCAATGCCATGCGCCTGATCGCTCATGGCCCCGGCGGCGATTGCTACCAGAACACCTATTATTCAGTGGGCGGTGGCTTCGTGGTGTCTCAGGCCCAGGCCGAGCAGGGTGAGCTCGACGCCGATACCACCGTACTGCCCCACGACTTCCACACCGCGGCTGAGCTGATGCGCATGTGCCGGGAAAGCGGCTTGCGTATTGGCGAATTGATGTTGGAGAACGAGAAGGCCTGGCGCAGCGAGGCCGAGGTCCGCGCCGGCCTGTGGCAGATATGGCTGGCCATGAAAGCCTGCGTGGAGAAGGGCCTGGAGGCAGAGGGTGTGCTGCCCGGCGGGCTGAATGTTCGCCGGCGTGCTCGCTGGCTGCATCAGCGGCTGCTGGTGGCCGAGGACAACAGTTCGCTGATCGCCTCGACGATGTCGGCCATGGACTGGGTCAACCTCTATGCCCTGGCAATCAACGAAGAGAACGCCGCCGGCGGGCGCATGGTCACCGCGCCTACCAACGGGGCGGCGGGCATTATCCCCGCGGTGCTGCACTACTACATGCAGTTCCAGCCGGGTGCATGCGAGCGAGACGTGGTGGACTTCCTGCTGGTGGCCGGCGCCGTAGGCATCCTGTGCAAGAAGAATGCCTCCATTTCCGGCGCCGAGGTGGGCTGCCAGGGCGAGGTGGGCTCGGCCTGTGCCATGGCCGCCGCCGGCCTTACCGAGGTGATGGGGGGCAGCGTCGGCCAGGTGGAGAATGCCGCCGAGATCGGCCTGGAGCACAACCTGGGGCTGACCTGCGACCCGGTGGGGGGCCTCGTGCAGGTGCCCTGTATCGAGCGCAACGCCATCGCCTCGGTGAAGGCGATCAACGCCGCCCAGATGGCGCTGCGCGGCGATGGCGAGCACTTTATTTCCCTGGACAAGGTGATTCGCACCATGCGTGACACCGGCCGCGACATGCAGGCGAAGTACAAGGAAACCTCGTTGGGCGGGCTCGCCGTCAACGCCATCGAGTGCTGAGTGAGGGCAGCGCTGAAAGTTCGTTTCGTCAGGATACTTTCCTTATCGTCTACGTTATGGGAGAAACATGTTCAGGGCATGCGCCCACCAAACGCTTGAACGAGGAACAACAAGATGCTCAGGAAGACTCTTCTGGCCAGTGCCATCGCCGTTGCCATGGTGGCGAGTGCCGCCCACGCCGAGACCCTGCGCTGGACCCGCTCCGCCGACGGTCTGACTCTCGATCCCCATTCTCAGAACGAGGGGCCGACCCACTCCCTCAACCACCAGATCTTCGACACCCTGATCTATCAGGACATGGACGTGGAGTATCAGCCGGGCCTGGCCACCGAGTGGTTCGTTCACGAAGACGATCCCCACGTCTGGGTGTTCAAGATCCGTGAGGGGGTGACCTTCCACGAGGGCCAGCCGCTGACCGCCGACGACGTGGTCTTCTCGCTCAATCGTGCCCGCCACGAGAACGCCGACATGCGCGGCCTGCTCACCTCCATCAGTGAGGTGCGCGCGGCCGACGCCACCACGGTGCATGTGGAGACCCACGAACCCAACCCGCTGCTGCCCAACAATTTCACCAACCTCTTTATCATGAGCCGCGCCTGGGCCGAAGAGCATGGTGTCGAAGAGCCCCAGAACTACGCCGCCGGCGAGGAGACCCATGCGGTGCGTAACGCCAACGGCACTGGCCCCTTCCGGTTGCAGAGCCGGGAACCCGATGTGCGCACCGTGCTGATACGCAATGACGACTACTGGGGCATCGACCACTACCCCATGGAGATCTCCGAACTGATCTTCACGCCCATCGAGTCGGCGGCTACCCGGGTGGCGGCGCTACTTTCCGGGGAGGTCGATCTGCTCCAGGAGACTCCGGTGCAGGATATCGAGCGCATGGGTCGCGCCCCGGGCCTCAAGAATGAGCAGGGTGCCGAGAACCGCACCATCTTTCTGGGCATGGATATGGGCTCTGCCGAGCTACGCACCGCCGATACCGATGATAACCCCTTCGCCGACCGCCGCGTGCGCGAGGCGATCCACCTCGCCGTGGACCAGACCACCATTCAAGTGGCGGTGATGCGAGGCAATTCCGAGCCCGCCGGGATGATTGCGCCGCCCTTCGTCAACGGCTACTCAGAGGCGCTCGACGTGGTGTTGCCGGCCAACCTGGGCCGCGCTCAGGAGCTGATGGCGGAGGCCGGCTACGGTGACGGCTTCCGCGTCACCCTGCAGTGCCCCAACGACCGCTACGTCAACGATGAGCAGATCTGCCAGGCGGTGGTCAGCATGCTGGCGCGCATCGATATCACCGTGGACCTGGTGGCCCAGACCCGCTCGCTGCACTTCGCCGAGCTGGCCCGGGAAGAGTACGACTTCTACATGCTCGGCTGGGGCGTGCCGACCATGGATTCCGAGTACGTCTTCAACTACCTCTACCACACCAAGGAGGGCGATCGGGGCAGCTGGAACTTCACTGGCTACTCCGACGAGCGGGTCGACGAGCTGACCGTGGCCATGGGCCAGGAGACCGATATCGAAGCGCGCAACGCCATGATCGAGGAAGCCTGGCAGATCGTGCACGACGAGATCGTCTACATCCCGATCCATCACCAGATGCTGACCTGGTCGATGCGCGACGATATCGACTTCAAGGTACAGAGCGAGAACACACCGCACTTCAAGTACTTGAAGTTCAACGACTGATTCGCTGGTAACGCCCCAACCCCCCGGCCGCCACAAGCGCCCGGGGGGCATAACGTAATGGACACCCCATGCTCGCTTTTCTGATTCAGCGCGTGCTGCAGGCCATTTTCGTGATGTTCGTGGTCGCGCTCATCTCCTTTTCGCTGTTCCACTACGTCGGCGACCCGGTGCTCAATATGCTTGGCCAGGAGGCTACCGAGCTCGACCGAGAGGCCCTGCGCACCCAGCTTGGGCTCGACCAGCCGGTGGTGGTGCAGTTCTGGCAGTTCGTTGTGAACGCCGCCCAGTTCGAGTTCGGTATCTCCTACCGTTCGGCGAGGTCGGTCAGTGACCTGATCCTCGAGCGCCTGCCGGCCACCCTGGAACTCGCCGTCATCTCGGCGATATTTGCCGTGGTCATGGGCATCGTGCTCGGCATTTATACCGCCATCCAGCGCGGCAGCTGGCTGTCGAAGTTCATCATGACCGCCTCGCTGATCGGCGTATCACTGCCCACCTTCCTGATCGGCATCCTGCTGATCTACCTCTTCGCTGTGGAGCTGGGCTGGCTGCCCGCCTTCGGCCGCGGCCAGGTGGTCGACCTGGGGTGGTGGAATACCGGCCTGCTCACTGCCAGCGGCCTGAAGTCGCTGATCCTGCCGGCGATCACCCTGGGTCTCTTCCAGCTGACGCTGATCATGCGCCTGGTGCGCGCCGAGATGCTCGAGGTACTGCGCACCGACTATATCAAGTTCGCTCGGGCTCGCGGGCTGTCGAAGCGGGTGGTCAACCTGCGCCACGCGCTGAAGAACACCCTGATCCCGGTGATCACCATCATCGGCCTGCAGTTGGGCACCATCATCGCCTTTGCCATCATTACCGAGACGGTGTTCCAGTGGCCCGGGGTGGGAGCGCTGTTCATCACTGCGGTGCGCTTCGTTGACGTTCCGGTGATGGCCGCCTACCTGATGATGATTGCCCTGGTGTTCGTGATCATCAATCTGGTGGTGGACCTGCTCTATTACGCCGTCGACCCCCGCCTGCGCGTGCAGGGAGGTGCCAAATGAGCCAGCCACTGGAGGCCACCGAGACCGCCCCGATTGCGCCGCCTCCGCCGAGTCGGCTTCGCACCTTCCTGGCGAGCGATATCGTCTACTCCTGGAAGCGCCAGCCGGTGGTGATACTCGCCACCCTGGTCACCCTGGTGATGTTCGCCGGCGCCCTGTTTGCCCCCTGGATCGCGCCGCAGAATCCCTTTGATCCGCGCCAGCTGGAGCTGATCGACGCCTTCACGCCGCCGCTTACCACCTCGGACTTCACCGGCAACTTTTATTTGCTGGGCAGCGACAGCCAGGGTCGCGACGTCTTCTCGGCGATCCTCTACGGCTCGCGCATCTCGCTGCTGGTGGGCTTCGCTGCGGTTCTCTTCGCTCTGGCGCTGGGCACCGCCCTGGGCCTGATGGCGGGCTTTCGCGGCGGCTGGCGCGACGCCCTGATCATGCGCATCGCCGACGTCCAGCTCACCTTCCCGTCGATTCTGATGGCGCTACTGATTTTCGGCGTGATCCGCGGCTTCCTGCCGCGCTCCATGCACGCCGAAGTGGCGATCATCGTGCTGATCGTGGCCATCGGGCTCTCCGACTGGGTGCAGTACGCCCGGGCGGTGCGCGGGGCGACCATGGTGGAAAAGGGCAAGGAGTACGTGCAGGCCGCCCGGGTGATCGGCCTGCCGGATCACCGCATTCTCTTCCAGCATATCTTGCCCAACGTGATGCGCCCGGTGCTGGTGATCGGCACCATCGGCCTGGCCCTGGCCATTATCGCCGAGGCCACGCTGTCGTTTCTGGGAGTCGGCATGCCGGCCACCCAACCGAGCCTGGGAACCCTGATTCGGGTCGGCCAGGACTACATGTTCTCGGGAGAGTGGTGGATCCTGCTCTTCCCCGGGATGGCGCTGCTGCTGCTGGCGCTCTCCGTCAACCTGCTGGGAGACTGGTTGCGTGATGTCCTCAACCCCAAGCTCCGATAGAAAAGGCGTTGCCGATGCCGCCATGGGCCACAAGCCTGACGGCGAGCGGGAGCCCGTGCTTTCCTTGCGCCAACTGCGGGTGGAGTTCCCCACCCGACATGCCACCCTGGTGGCGCTGGATGATATCTCCTTCGATATCGCTCCCGGGGAAGTGCTCGGCGTGGTGGGGGAGTCCGGCGCCGGCAAGTCGATGACCGGCAACGCCGTGATTCAGCTGCTGGAGCCGCCGGGTCATATCGCCGGCGGCGAGGTTCACCTCTCGGGGCGGCGCATCGACGACCTCGCGGAGGAGGACTTCGTGCCTCTGCGTGGACGGCATATCGGCATGATCTTCCAGGATCCGCTCACCAGCCTCAACCCGCTCTTCTCCATCGGCGACCAGCTGATGGAAACGCTACGTACTCACCTGCCGATCAGCGAGAAGCAGGCCCGGGAGCGGGCCCTGGCGCTGCTGCGGGAAGTGGGCATCCCGGCCCCGGAAACGCGCCTGGACAGCTACCCCCACCAGTTCTCTGGCGGCATGCGCCAGCGGGTGGTGATCGCCCTGGCCCTGGCCGCCGAGCCGGAGCTGATTATCGCCGACGAGCCCACCACGGCGCTGGACGTTTCGGTGCAGGCGCAGATCCTCGCCCTGCTCAAGCGGGTCTGCGCCGAGCGCGGCGCTGCGGTGATGCTGGTCACCCACGACATGGGAGTGATCGCCGAGACCGCCGACCGGGTCGCGGTCATGTACGCCGGGCGGCTGATCGAGATTGGCCCGGTGAACGAGGTGATCCGCCATCCGCAGCACCCCTACACCGTAGGGCTGATGGCCTCCATTCCGGGCCTGGCCAAGCGCCGCGAGCGGCTCTACCAGATCGAGGGCGCCATGCCGCGGCTGGCGGCGATCCCGCCGGGCTGCGCCTTCAACCCGCGCTGCCCGCATGCCGCCGAGCGCTGCCGCACCCAGCGCCCCGAGCTGCTGCCGGCCGGCAGCAGCCAGGCCGCTTGCTGGTTGCATGACCGCGAAAACCCGCTGCCGCGTCGCGACGCGCTGGATACACGGCAGGGCGAGCCCGCTCTGGACATCCCCAGGGAGGCAACCCGATGAGTCGGATGCAACCCATTCAGGCCGGGCCGACCGCGACCGCCGAGAGTGGTGAGGTGCTGCTGGAGGCCACCGATCTGGCGCGCCACTTCGATGTCTCCAAGCCCTGGCTCAACCGGGTGCTGGAGCGCGCCGAGAAGCTGACGCTGAAGGCGGTGGACGGGGTGAGCTTCACCATCCGCCGTGGCGAGACCGTTGCCCTGGTGGGTGAGTCCGGCTGCGGGAAATCCACCGTGGCGCGGCTGATTGTCGGACTCTATGGCCTGACCCGCGGCCGGCTTATCTTCGATGGTCAGGACATCAGCGACCTGGCCGGGCGCAGCGGACGCCAGTCCGCGGCGATCCGTCAGCGCTTCCAGATGATCTTCCAGGACCCCTATGCCAGCCTCAATCCGCTATGGCGGGTGGGCACCATCATCGGTGAGCCGCTGCGCTTCTTCCGTCCCGAGATGAGCGGCATCGATCGTCGGCGCCGGGTGGGCGAACTGCTCGAACAGGTAGGCATGTCGCCGGCGGATGCGCTGCGCTATCCCCACGAGTTCTCCGGCGGCCAGCGCCAGCGTATCTCCATTGCCCGGGCGCTCGCCAACGAGCCGGAGTTCATGGTCTGCGACGAGCCCACCTCGGCACTGGATGTCTCGGTGCAGGCACAGATCCTCAACCTGATGAAGGACCTGCAGCAGCAGTACGGCCTCACCTACCTGTTTATCAGCCACGACATGGCAGTGGTCAAGCATATGGCCGATCGCATTGCGGTGATGTATCTGGGGCGCATCGCCGAGATCGCCCCTGCCGACCAGCTGTTCGCCACGCCGCACCATCCCTATTCGCGGATGCTGCTGGCAGCGGTGCCGTCGCTGGAAGGGGAGGGCCGCGAGCGCACGATGATCGAGGGGGAAGTGCCCAACCCGGTGCATCCGCCCTCGGGCTGCGCCTTCCATCCGCGTTGCCCCCAGGCGAATGAGCGCTGCAAGACCGAGGTGCCATTGATGATCGCGAGAGACGACGGCAGCGAGGTGGCCTGCCACGCGGTGGAGGAGGGGCGCATCGGGTGAGGAGTGATACATGATGGCGCTGCTGGAGGCGCTCTCCCCGCTATCGGGGGGCGTCAACGGTGTGCTGATGCTGGTCTCCGTGTTGACCTCGGCGGTGACGGCCGCGGTGGGCGTGGGCGGCGGACTGCTGATGATCATGGCCATGGCCCAGGTGATGCCGGCGGCGGCGCTGATCCCGGTGCACGGCATGGTGCAGCTCGGCTCCAACGCCGGGCGCACCGTGCTCACCTGGCGCCACGTCGACCGGGCCCTGCTGGCGGCCTTCCTGCCGGGTGTGGTATTGGGCGCTCTGGTGGCCGCCTGGCTGCTGGTGCGACTGCCCGCCGGGATGCTGGAGCTCTGCATCGCTGCCTTTGTGTTCTACAGCTGCTGGGGCCCGGGGCTGCCCAAGCGCGCCCTGGGGCGCGCCGGCACCCTGCTGGCCGGGGTGCTGACTACCTTGCTCTCCAGCCTGGTGGGGGCCAGCGGCCCCATGGTGGCGGCCTTTATCAAGCAGGGTGCCGAGGGGCGGCTGGGCAAGGTCGCGACCTTTTCCGCCTGCATGAGCGCCCAGCACCTGACCAAGGCCTTCGTGTTCGGAGTGGCGGGCTTCGTCTTCCGCGACTGGCTGGGGTTGATGCTGGCCATGGTCGCCGCGGGCTTCCTGGGCACCTGGCTGGGCCTGCGCCTGCTGCATCGGCTCTCGGAGCACCGTTTCGACACCCTGTTCAAGTGGGCGCTGACACTGCTGGCGCTGCGCCTGACCTGGCTGGGACTAGTGCGCCTGTTGGGTCAGGGTGGCTAGCCGCGAGAGCGGCTAGCGCATCGCTGTCGGCACGGCGAGGGCCAGGAGAATTGCGAAAGCGGATAAAATCGCCGCCTTTCCTGACATGGTGCCCTGTACAGTCGGCGTTTCCCGTTCATAATGCGTAGACAGGCTGTGCCGCCCACGCGGCACGCAGGGGAATGCAGAGGGAACGCAGATGGTGACCGCAACCATAATCAGAATCCGGCGCCATGGCATTGGCATGATCGCGCTGCTGGCGTGTCTGGTCATCGTTATGGCCAACCCGGCTCAGGCCAATCCGCGCTACGCTGCCATCGTGGTTGATATTGAAAGTGGCGAGGTGCTGCACGCTGCGAATGCCGATGAGACCCGCTATCCGGCATCGCTGACCAAGATGATGACGCTGTATTTGTTGTTCGAACAGTTGGAAAGAGGGCAGCTGCGTCTCGATTCACCGCTCCAGGTCTCGTCCTATGCGGCGTCCAAGCAGGCGTCCAAGCTCTATGTAAAGGCGGGTTCGACCCTTCCGGTGGAGACTGCCATCGAGGCACTGATCATCAAGTCGGCCAACGACGTGGCGGTGGTGGTGGCGGAGGCCCTGGGCGGCAGCGAGGCGAATTTCGGTCGCATGATGACCGACAAGGCGCGGCAGCTGGGCATGTCTCGCACGACCTTCCGCAACCCCAATGGCCTGCCTGATCCAGGCCAGACCACCACCGCTCGAGACATGGCGACCCTGTCGATCCGCCTGATGCAGGACTATCCCCAGTACTACCCCTACTTTTCGCGAACGAGCTTCACCTGGCAAGGCAAGAGGGTCACCGGCCACAATCGACTGCTTGGCAGCTATGCCGGCGCCGATGGTATGAAGACCGGCTTTATTCGTGCCTCGGGGTTCAACGTGGCCACCTCGGCGGTGCGCAACGGTCGCCGCCTGGTATCGGTGGTAATGGGGGGATTCACCGCAGCGTCTCGGGATACTCACATGGCCGACCTGCTCGACCGCGGCTTTGTGCGCGCTTCGCTCTACGGCCGCGGCGACTGGGTCGCTCAGGCGGACTTTTCCGGCGACCGTATGAACATGACGGGTGCACCGGCGGTGGCTCCCGCGACGCCGGTGGCGCCAACCCGCCAGCCTGTGCGTCAACTGGCCAGTCTGCAGTCCCCGGAGCCGCTGCCGTCGGCCCAGCCCTCGCTTCCGCAGACGGCACAGGGCTCCGCCGATGACCCGATCCGTGAGTTGATGACCCGTGCCCAGCCGTCCAGCGCCCAGCGCAGCGACACTCTGCATCGCCTCGAGCCGGTAGGCCCAAGCGCCAGCTGGGGCGTGCAGGTCGGAGCCTTCTCCAATCCCGATAATGCCCGCCAGCACGCCAGCCATGCGGCCGGCCGGCTCAGCCAGGACCTCTTCAATGCCCGGGTGAATATCGATGAGGTGAACGGCTCCCAGACCTTCTTCCGTGCCCGCCTGGTCAACCTCGACGAGAATCAGGCCTACCGCGCCTGCCGCAGCCTGGCGAGAGAGGGAATGGACTGCATGGTGGTCAATTTCTAGCCTTGCCGTTCACGCGCTAACCTTCTAGCCTGTCCGTCACTACCACCCCGCCGGCCTCTGGTCGGCGGGGTGGTGTTTTTGGGTCAGAGTCGACTCGGAGGGAATATGTCACCGTCGTTCAAGGGAATCGGGTTCATGTGCCTGGGCGTGCTCTGCCTGGCCATCGGTGACGCCATCGCCAAGTGGCTGGGCGAGGTGCACTCGCCGCTGCAGATCATCTTCTTCCGCACTCTTGTCTCGTTGCCGATGATCGCGCTGTTGGCCTACTTCGGCGGCGGCCTGCGCAAGCTGCGCACCCGCCGCCCCGGGGTGCACCTGCTGCGTGGACTGATCTACACCGGCACCATGGTCTGCTTCGTGCTGGGCCTGACTCTGCTCCCCCTGGCCGAGGCCACCGCCATCGCCTTCGTGGCCCCGTTGTTCGTCACCCTGCTCTCGGTGCCCCTGCTGGGCGAACGCATCGAGGGGCCGGTGCTGGCGGCGTCGCTGGTGGGCTTCCTGGGGGTGCTGATCGTGGTCCGCCCCGGGGGTGAGGCCTTCGATCCCGGTGCCCTGGCGCTGATCGGCGCGGCGGTCTTCTATGCGTTGATGATGGTCACCGCACGTCGCTGGGGCGGCAGCGAGCACCTCTGGGCCATGGTCTTCTACATGACGCTGGTGCCCTTCCTGATCACGGCCCTGGCGCTGCCCTGGGTGTGGCAGACGCCCCATCCCTGGCATTGGCTGGCCTTCGCGGGATCAGGGGTTTTCGGGGTGGGGGCCACCGCCTTCATTACCCTGGCCTTCCGCCACGCTCCGGCGGCCATTGCCGCGCCCTTCGACTACACCGCCATGCTCTGGGCGGTGCTGCTGGGCTGGTGGTTCTGGGGCGAGATGCCGGATATCTGGGTCTTCGTCGGCAGCGCCCTGATCATCGGCAGCGGCCTGGCCATCGCCTACCGTGAAGGCCGCACGACCCTCAAGCGCCGGCCCACCTCCTGATCGGTATCAGCCGAAGAAGATGCGTGCGGCGGCTTCCGGATCGGGGCGGCCGCAGATCGCCGAGATCACCGCCAGGCCTCCGGCGCCGGCCTCTCGCACCGCGGCGACGTGCTCGGCCTTGAGCCCGCCGATGGCCACCGTCGGCAAGGCACTGGCCGCCACCAGGGCGGCCAGGCCCTCGAAGCCCAGCGGTTCGGCGTGGTCATGTTTGCTGGGCGTGGCGAACACTGGCCCCAGCCCCAGATAGTCCAGGCGTGCAATATCCACCCGGGCGAGCTGAGTCGGGGTCTGCACCGAGAGGCCGAGCAGCGCCTGCTCCCCCAGCAACGTGCGGGCGGCGGCCACGTCGCCGTCGTCCTGACCGATATGCAGGCCGTCGGCGCCGCTCTCCACCGCTACCGCCAGGCGATCATTGATGATCAGCGGCACGCCGCTGCCGGCCAGCGCCGCCTTGAGGCGGCGGGCCTGGTCGATCATCTCGTCATCACTGGCGTGCTTGTCGCGCAGTTGCACCACCGTCACCCCGCCGCGCACCGCGGCCACCACGGTCTCCAACAGGCCGTGTCCAGTGCACAGGCCCGGGTCGGTGACGAGATACAGGGATAGATCAAGTCGCATCGGTCATCTCCAGTCGCAGGCGGCCTCTCAGGGTTTCGTTATCCAGGGCATACAGGGCATCGAGGAAGGCCACAGCGAAGCTCCCCGGGCCCCGGGCACTCTTGCCGGCAAGTTCCCCGGCCGAGGCGTAGCAGGCCAGGGCCGCCACGGTGGCCTCGAAGGAATCCTCGGCGCCGACCAGGAAGGCCGCCACCACCCCGGTGAGCGAGCAGCCCAGGGTGGTGACGCTTGGCATCAGCGGGTGGCCACCGTGCACGTATGCCAGGCGGCGACCGTTGGTAACCAGGTCCACCTCGCCGGTCACTGCCACCACACAGCCGATTCGGTGGGCCAGTCGGATGGCCGCCTGTTCGGCGGCTTCTGCCGGGTCGCTGCTGTCGACGCCGCGCCCGCCGGCACCGCGGGCCTCCAGGGCGATGATCTCCGAGGCGTTGCCGCGAATGACCGTGGGCAGACGCTCCAGCAATCGCGCCCCGGTCTCGCGCCGGTAGGCGGTGGCGCCCACCGCCACCGGGTCCAGCACCCAGGGTTTGCCTATCAGGCGAGCCGCTTCTGCGGCTTCGATCATCGCCTCTACCCAGGGGGGCGAGAGGGTGCCGATATTGACCGTCAGGGCGTCGGCGATGGCGGTGAACTCGGCGGCCTCCTCGCGGGCATGCACCATGGCCGGCGAGGCGCCGATGGCGAGCAGCACGTTGGCCATGGTGTTCATGGCCACCAGGTTGGTGATGTTATGAATCAGCGGAGCGTGCTCACGCACCCGGGCCAGGTGCGCAGCGGGGTCGATCGAAGGGACAATCGTATGGGACATGCGGCCTCCCGGGCGCGAGAGGTGCAGGCTGGCGCCAGGGCCGGGACTGCACGACTCCCTACGCCGGCATTATCCGGGTCAGGTTCAAAGGGTGCCTCTCAGCCGCGGCAAAACTCCACCGCGACGCCCCTGTCGTCAAAACACACTATCCACGTCACCGTCAGGGCTGTAAAGGCTGGGCAACGCCGCTGTCGAAGCAACTAAGAGGAGGTGCAGACGGCCCCGAGGTCTCCCGCGAGGTGCTGCCAGCGCTGTCGAGCGTCTATCGATGATGAACGCCGCATGAACGTGATGTTAAGACTGGCGTCAGCCGGGGTGCGGTACAACGGTCGTCGACCATCGAACGAGGAGGATGACGACATGAACTGGCTGGATTCTGCAGAACGTTACGGCGCCGTTTCAAGGGCGATTCACTGGACCATGGCCACGCTGCTGATCCTGATGCTCGGCACGGAGTGGCTGGCGGAACTCGTCGGGATGAGCGAGCGCGAAGCGATGGCGCTGCACAAGAGCGTCGGGGTGTTGCTGCTGGGGCTGCTGGTGGTTCGGCTGCTGTGGCGCCGGATCAATCTCGGTAAGCTTGAGGCCCAGGCGAACAGGAAGTGGGCGGCCCGACTGGGGCACTGGGCACTCTACGCCATGCTGCTGCTGATCCCCGTGAGCGGCCTGCTCGTCGCTCTGGGCAGCGGTCACGGCGTGGAGTTCTTCGGCCTGCCGCTGATCGCCTCCGGCGCCGAGATCGAGTGGTTGGAAGATGCCGCCGAGGAGACCCACGAGGTATTGGCAAACCTGCTGTGGTTGTTGATCGCAGGACACGTGGTGGCCAGCCTGGCCCATCAGTTCTGGCTGCACGATCGGACCCTGCAACGCATGAGCTAAACACTATGTGCCTGCTGCGTGATCACCCCCGGGGGCTTCCGCCTTCGGGGCGTGGCAGTTCGCCGTCAGGTCCAGAGCGTCCTGGCGGACCTCGCTCTCCACGCCAAGCAGACCCAACAGAGAATGGACAAGGTAAGCGTGGAGCAATGAGTGGCCGCGCTGGGCAGTGAGGCAGTCGTTCTCCAGTCATTGGCTGTGCAGAAAGGCATCGGATGCCGATCTCACTGACGGCAGCGGGGGATGAATGGCGCATCAATTTGAGGGCAAGAGGCCCGGAGCGTCAACGCTCCGGGCCTCTTCTCTTTTGCGGTAGGTGGTTGTCTAGTCGCGCTCGACCACTGCTCGCTCGCCCAGGCGGGTGGTCACCTCAAGCTCCCGGCCGTCGCCGTCACGGCCTTCCACTTCGATCAGGCCGCTCTGATCGATTTCCATCTCCTCGAACTCGACCATGCCTTCGGCCATGGCGGTTTCCATGGCCAGGCGGACGTCCGCTTCGGTCATCCCCCAGGCGCCGCTCACCAGCCGCTTGCGCTCCTCCTTGAGAGGGTCGCCGCTGTCCAGCGAGAGGTGCACCTCGGCTTTCCACTCGTCGTCGAGCCAGCCCTCGATCTCCACTCGATCACGGTCCTTGGCCTCGATCTCCAGGTAGTGGGTGAAACCGTAGGCGGCGCCATGCTCGAGCACGGCGTCGAGGCGCTCCACGGGCAGGGTGTCATCGGCCTGGACGGCGGTGGCGCCCAGCGCCAGGGCGGCAACAGAACTGGCGATCAGCATCTTGATAATCATGGGTACAGCTCCTTTCGGTTGGGTGCGACACCCTTGTATCACCCGCGACCTTGCCGGGAGCTGACGGCCTCGTTCATGCTGCATTCATCTTCGAAGTGGCAAGCTTTGTCCATGACTCGACGCCTGCAGTTTTCTCGCCTGTTCCGCCAGAGCCGCGCTGCGGCTCTCGCGCTGCTGCTCATCCTGACCTGCCTGCCGCCTCTGGCGGCGGGGGACAACGACTGGCAGGACCTGCATGAGAGGGTGCGCAGCGGCCAGCTGGTGCCGTTGCCCTCTCTTCTCGACTGGCTGGAGGTGCACTACGAGGGGCAGGTGCTGGAGGTGGAACTGGAGCGCGAGGATGGCCGTCTGGTCTATGAGGTCGAGATGCTCGGGCCTCGTGGTCAGCGGGTGGAGTTCGAGTTCGATGCCACCAACGGCCAGCTCATCGGCATCGAGGGGGTCGGTATCGACGACATGAGGCGCCGTCCATGAAGGTGCTGCTGGTGGAGGACGATGCCGCCCTGGCACAGGCGCTGGATGAAGCGCTGGGCGGGGCCGGCGTCCTGGTCGAACGGGCGGCAAGCGGCGGCGAGGCCGACTTCCTGGTGCGCACCGAGACCTATGATGCCGTGATCCTCGACCTGGGCCTGCCCGATGGTGACGGCACCCGTTGGTTGGCTCAGTGGCGAGAGGACGGTATAGAACTGCCGGTGCTGGTGCTCACCGCCCGCACCCGCTGGGCCGACAAGGCAGCGGGGTTCTCGGCGGGGGCCGACGACTACGTGACCAAGCCCTTCGAGACCGCCGAGGTGCTGTTTCGGCTGCGCGCCCTGGTGAGACGTAGCCACGGCCACGCCCATCCGGTGCTGCGCATCGGCGAGTTGGCCTTCGATACCCACACGGGCAGCGTGACCCGCGCCGGCTGTCCGGTGAGTCTCACCGCTCAGGAGGCGCGGCTGCTCGCCTATCTGGCCCA
>JBNJLE010000034.1:0-20188 GCA_051751685.1 Pseudomonadota bacterium
TGACCCCGTGGGGAGATCAACTCGGCTGGGGTCTCAGCGCCATGGGGTCAGACCCCGGCGGCGGCAACTCCGCGCGGAAGGCGCACCATGGCGGGTTTCGTGACTCGGCTGGGGCTGACCCCATGGGGCAAGGTCTCTAGGCCGAATTTATGTTGCATCGCACAATGCGTGCTGTTATTGTGCACTGCAACAGAGCGGGGCCTTCATTCGGGATCCCGTTCACGTTCCATCAGAACCTGGAGGTTCCCATCATGACTAACGCATTCGCATTCGACGCCAAGCAGTTTGACACCGCTCAACTCGAGTCGCTGTTCATTGCCCCGGCCCGCGCCTTCGCCGCCCTGTCCGTCGATCTCAGCGAGAAGCTGATCAAGGCGCAGCTCGAAGCCACCAAGGCCTACACCGACACCAGCATGGCGCAGCTGCGCAGCCTGGCAGAGGTCAAGGACGCTGAAGGCATGAAGAGCTACATGGAAAACCAGCAGAAGGTCGCCAAAGAGCTGACCGAGCGCCTGAAGGGCGACGCCGAGAAGGTCATGGCCCTGCAGCAGGAGTTCGCCCAGGAAAGCCAGAAGCTGACCGAAAGCAGCGTCAAGCAGGTCCAGGAGAGCGCCGAGCAGGCCACCGAGACCGCCACCACGGCCGTCAAGGAAGCCGCTGCCAAGGCCAAGTAAGCCTTCGTCGCATCGGGCCCGCCCAGCGGTCCCGTGAGCAGCAACCAGCGGGCCGCCGATCCATGATCGGCGGCCCGCTGGCGTTGTGTCGGTGGTGTCACGAGGAAGGCGTTTCGAGGAGAGAGGCCCGGCGCCGGGGGCGGCCCGACGACGGCGCCGGCCCATTCGGCGTGGCCGAATGGGTCAGCCGAACTCGCGTTCCCGGTACGGGAAGGCTTCCCGATGATCCTGGCGGTCTTCGATGGCCCCACCGAGGGGCCGGGTGGGGTCTTCCCGATGTTCCCGGACCCGAAACACGAACCTTCCCGGCGGTGGGGTAACGCGGCCATCCCGCGGGTGGATCTTGCTGATGTCCGCGTGGCTGACCAGCTGGGGACCGACATCCCACGGTTGGTAGGACGCGACCAGCCGGCCCGACCAGGCCCAGCTGTGTTCGGGGACCTGAGCCACCATCCATCGCCGGCCCCGCCACAGGGCCACCCCATCCTCATCCTGGTGCAGGTCCGCCTCGGGCACCACCGCCGCAAACAGCTGGGCGTTCAGCGCCTCGTCGCTGTCTCCGATGCGAACGCTGCCGCTGAAGCGGCCGTCGCGCAGGGCCCGAAGCAGCTTATCGCGGGGCATGTCGCTGTCGATCTGCCCCCTGGGGCAGAGGTGAAGCACCTGACGATCTATCTGCTTGATCGCCCAGCAGTGTATCGGGCGTTTCCCGAAGAGCCAGTTGAGCATCCTGGTACTTCCCCTAGCGCGTTTACATTATAGTTATCATTTATTTTCAGTAGAAATTGGCACGTCGTCAATGGGAATTATCATACTGACGACAAACAGCGCCGCGGCAGAAGCCGCGGCGCTGTTGTTTTACGTGCTGCTGTTACCTGCGGCCCGGATCAGACCCGGCGATCAATCAGGCGTCTGCCCTGGGCAGTTTTGCCACCGGCCGGCTCCAGATGGTCAGGAAGCGCTCGGTGCTGGTGGTGCATGGCTGCTGGCGCTTGGCGCGGGGCAGGGGCTGGTCCCAGATGGTGGGAATGCGCTCGGTGGTCATGGTGATGCCTCCTGGGTTCTATCTTACGGAAAACGTTTCCATAAAACTTATCTGCGACCAGTCTAGCTTAGACCAAGGTCTAAGGCAAGGTATTTTGTGAAAACTATTTCCGCCAATGCGCTCGGGGCGCCGCTGGGGGAAAGGAGAAAGGGGAACAGGGGAATAGGGGAATAGGGGAATAGGGGAATCGGGGAATCGGGGGGTTGCTTAACTGACGTGACCCCCGCCAGCGCTGCAGTGGCTATAGTGAAACGACTGACCTTCGGCAGGGAGGCCGCACGCCATGTCACGCTTTCCCGAGATTCGCCACCATGGCGGCGCCAGCGGGGTGACCGGCAGCTGCCACCGGCTGCAGATCAGTGAGGACCGCGCGCTGCTGGTCGACTGCGGGCTCTACCAGGGGCAGGACGCCGACCCCGGGGAGGGGGTCGAGCAGCTCAAGGTGAATTTTCCGGTGGCGGACGTGCTGGCGCTGGTGGTCACCCACGTGCATATCGACCATATCGGGCGGCTGCCCTATCTGCTGGCGGCGGGGTGGCGGGGGCCGATTCTCTGCTCGGTGCCTTCGCGGCGGCTGCTGCCGCTGGTGATCGAGGATGCGCTGAAGATCGGCTTCACCCGCGACCGGGCGCTGATCGAGCGTTTCCTCGCCGAGGTGGAGAGCCGGCTGGTGGCGCTGGATTACGGCGCCTGGCACGCCCTGGTGGACGACGCGCGCCACCGGGTGCGCGTCAAACTCAAGCGCGCCGGGCATATCCTCGGTTCCGCCTATGTGGAGGTGGATACCCTGGCCCGCGCAACGGGCCAGGCGCACCGCACGCTCTTCTCCGGCGACCTGGGGGCGCCCCACGCGCCGCTGCTGCCGGCACCCAAACCGCCCTGGCGCTGCGATACCCTGGTGCTGGAGAGCACCTACGGCGACCGCGAGCACGAGAACCGCCGCCAGCGCCGCGGTCGGCTCAAGGCGGCCGTCGACAGGGCGCTGGCCAACGGCGGCAGCGTGGTGATTCCCGCCTTCAGCATCGGCCGCACCCAGGAACTGCACTACGAACTGGAGACGCTGATTCATCAGGCGGCCAGCCCGCGCTGGCGCGAGCTCGAGATCATCGTCGATTCGCCCCTGGCGGCGCGCTTCACCGAGGTCTACCGCGAGCTCAAGCCGTGGTGGGACGCCGAGGCCCACCGCCGCCTGGGGACCGGGCGCCATCCGCTCAGCTTCGACAATCTTTATATCGTTAACTCCCATCAGGAACACGAAGCGACCCTGGCCTATCTCGCCGACAGCGGCCGTCCGGCGGTGGTGATCGCCGCCAGCGGCATGGTCAGCGGCGGGCGAGTGGTCAACTACCTCAAGCGCATGCTGAGTGACCCGCGCCACTGCGTGCTGTTTATCGGCTACCAGGGCAGCGGCACCCCGGGGCGGGATATCCAGCGCTACGGCCCCCGCGGCGGCTGGGTGGTACTGGATGGCCAGCGCATCGATATCCGCGCCCGGGTGGAGACGGTGTCCGGCTACTCCGCCCACGCCGATCGCCGCAACCTGCTCAACTTTGTGCGCCGCATGCGCTACCCGCCGCGGCATATCCGTCTGGTCCACGGCGAGAGGGAGGCGCAGCGCGCGCTGCGCGAGACGCTGCTGGCCTGGGCGGAGCAGGCCGGGCATGCGCTGGACGTCAGCCTGGGCGGTGAGATGCCCTCGGCAGGCTGATGGGCGGGCCGCTGACCAATGGTAGGATGGGACGCTTGTCTGCCATGATCGGGGCAGACAGCACGCAAGGGATTTCCATCGAGTTTGACGGGAGCAGGGACTGAATCATGAACGTTACCGTTTTCGGCACCGGCTATGTGGGCCTGGTGCAGGGCACCATCCTCGCCGAAGTGGGCCACCAGGTGGTCTGCGTGGATGTGGACGCCGACAAGATCGAGCAGCTGCGGCAGGGCATCATTCCGATCTATGAGCCGGGGCTCGAAGGCCTGGTCAAGGACAACACCGCCACGGGGCGGCTGCGTTTCACCACCGATGCCGCCGAGGCGGTGGCCCATGGTGATATCCAGTTTATCGCCGTGGGCACGCCGCCGGACGAGGACGGCAGCGCCGATCTGCAGTATGTGCTCAAGGTGGCGGAAACCATCGCCGAGCACATGGAGGCGCACCGTATCATCGTCGACAAGTCCACCGTGCCGGTGGGCACCGCGGATCGGGTGCGGGCCCGCGTCGTTGAGGTGCTCCAGGGGCGGGGCCGGCCGGAGCTGACCTTCGATGTGGTCTCCAACCCGGAGTTCCTCAAGGAAGGCAGCGCGGTGGCCGACTGCCAGAAGCCGGAGCGCATCATCATCGGCACCGAGGACGCGGAGAGCGTGGAGGTGATGCGCGAGCTCTACGCCCCCTTCAGCCGCCAGCACGAGAAGATCATCGTGATGGACGTGAAGAGCGCCGAGCTGACCAAGTACGCCGCCAACTGCATGCTCGCCACTAAGATCAGCTTTATGAACGAGATGGCCAACCTGGCCGAGCGGCTGGGGGCAGACATCGAGGCGGTGCGCCAGGGGATCGGCTCCGACCCGCGCATCGGCTACCACTTCATCTACCCCGGGGTGGGCTACGGCGGCTCCTGCTTTCCCAAGGACGTGCAGGCGCTGATCCGTACCGCCGAGGATATCGGCTTCGACAGCAAGGTGCTCAGGGCGGTGGAGGCGCGCAATGCCGAGCAGAAGACCACGCTGTTCGCCAAGATCCGCGACCACTTCGGCGGTGAGCTGACCGGCAGAACCTTCGCGCTGTGGGGGCTCGCCTTCAAGCCCAACACCGATGATATGCGGGATGCCCCCAGCCGGGTGCTGATGGAGGCGCTTTGGGAGGCCGGCGCACGGGTGCAGGCCTATGACCCCGAGGCCATGGAGGAGGCCCAGCGGCTCTACGGCGAGCGCGACGAGCTGACCCTGTGCGGCACCCGGGAGGCGGCCCTGAAGGGCGCGGATGCCCTGGTCATCGTCACCGAGTGGCAGAGCTTCCGGGCGCCGGATTTCGATCTGATAACGCGACAGCTGAGCCAGCCGACGATCTTCGACGGGCGCAACATGTACGACCCCACCCGCATGGCCAGGAAGGGGTTCGCCTACTATTCGGTAGGACGCCAGCCGGTGGGGCAGCCCGCCGCCTGAGCGTGCCGCCTGATGGTGGCGGCAGGAGTAGCGGCAGGGGTAGAAAACACCAACCGGGGAGAAGGCAATGGTCGAGGCGCTGACAGTTTCCGAGGTCTACCGGGTCTGCCCGGAGGCGGCGTTTTCCTTCGAGGTGACCAGCGAGCTGGCATCGCTGGATCTGCTGAGCGGCCATGACCGGGCGCGGGAGGCGCTGGATTTCGGCACGGCGATCCGCAGCGATGGCTTCAACCTCTTTGTGCTCGGTCAGCCGGGCCACGGCATGCACGGCCTGGTGGGCGGCTACCTGGAGGAGCGCACCCGGGACAAGCCGGCGCCGCCGGACTGGGGCTATCGCTACAATTTCGAGGACCCCTCGGTGCCGCTCTACCTGCAGCTGCCGCGGGGCATGGGCCACCAGGTGCGGCGCGATATCGAGGCGCTGACGGATGAGCTGCGCGGGGCGATCCCGGCGGTGTTCGAGAGCGAGGAGTATCAGAGCCGCCTGCAGGAGCTGAAGCAGGCCATGGGCGAACGCCAGCGCGACGCCATCGAGGCGGTGCGCCGCGAGGCTCGCGAACAGGGCATCCTGCTGCTCTCGACCCCCAACGGCTTTACCTTTGCGCCGGCGGACGACGACAAGATGATGTCGCCGGAGGACTACGAGAAACTGCCCAAGGAGGAGCGCGAGCGCATCGAGCACACGGTGGAGATCCTGCAGCGCAAGCTGACCCAGGCGATTCGCCGCATGCCCAAGCTGGCCAAGACGCTGCGCGATCAGGTCAACGGTCTCAACGAGGAGGTGCTGCAGGCCGCCATTGGCGCGCCCCTGGCCGAGCTGGAGGAGCGCTACGCCCAACAGCCGGGGGTGGTCGCTCACCTGACGGCGATTCGCGAGGCGATCCTGCAGCACGTGGACGCCTTTATTTCCGATCAGCCCGAGATTCCCCCGGAGGCGGTGTTCAGCCGCTTCTACCTCAACCTGCTGGTGGACAACGCCGAGACCGAGGGGGCGCCGGTGATCTACCAGGACCTGCCGAGCCACCAGCACCTGGTGGGGCGCATCGAGCACCACGTGCACAACGGCACCCTGCTGACCGATTTCTCGTTGATTCGCGCCGGCGCCCTGCACCGCGCCAACGGCGGCTACCTGGTGCTGGACGTGCGCGGCGTGCTGACCCAGCCCGGCGCCTGGGAGACCCTCAAGCGTATTTTGCGCGCGGGGGAGATCCGCACCGAATCGCTGGAGCAGGCCTACGGGCTGATCAGCACGGTCAGCCTGGAGCCCGAGCCGATTCCCCTGGACGTGAAGATCGTGCTGCTCGGCGAGCGGCTGCTCTACTACCTGCTGTGCGAGCACGACCCGGAGTTCCTGGAGCTGTTCAAGGTGCAGGTGGACCTCGAGGATGAGCTGCCGCGCAGCGAGGCCAACCTGTCGCTTTACGCCCGGATGGTGTCGACCCTGGCCCGGGAGGCGTCGCTGCGCCCGCTGGATCGCGGCGGGGTGGCGGCCACCATCGAGCGCGCCGGCCGCCTGGCAGACGACCAGCAGCGCCTCACCGCCCGTCATCGCGACCTCAGCGACCTGCTGCAGGAGGCCGACCACTGGGCGGCCGAGCAGGATGCCAGGGTGATCAACCGCGAGCACGTCGAGAAGGCGGTGGCCCAACAGCTCTACCGCGCCGGGCGCATCCGCGAGCGCAGCCACGAGCAGATCCTGCGCGGCACGGTGATGATCGCCACCGAGGGGCGCGTCGTGGGGCAGGTGAACGGGCTTTCGGTGCTGGCCCTGGGCGACTTCGCCTTCGGCCAGCCGACTCGCATCACCGCCACCGCCAGGCCTGGCCCCGGCCAGGTGGTGGATATCGAGCGCGAGGCGCGCCTGGGCGGGCGCATTCATACCAAGGCGGTGATCATCCTGTCGCGCTTCCTGGCCGGCCGCTACGCCCCGGACCAGCCGCTGTCGCTCTCCGCCAGCCTGGCCTTCGAGCAGTCCTACGGCGGCATCGAGGGCGACAGCGCCTCGGTGGCAGAGGTGTGCGCGCTGGTCTCGGCCATCGGCCGGGTGCCGCTGGACCAGAGCTTCGCGGTGACCGGCTCCATCAACCAGCACGGCGAGGTGCAGGCGGTGGGCGGGGTGAACGAGAAGATCGAGGGCTTCTTCGATGTGTGCCGCGCCCGCGGCGAGCTGAACGGCCAGGCGGTGATCCTGCCGGCCAGCAACGTGGAGCATCTGATGCTCAAGGCGGCCGTGCGCGAGGCGATGGCCGTCGGCACCTTCCGGATCTTCGCGGTGCGCCATGTGGACGAGGCGCTGGCGCTGCTGACCGGCGAGACGCTGGGCGAGGCCGACCAGCACGGCGAGTTCCCGACCCACAGCGTCAACGGCCGGGTGCAGGCGCGCCTGGTGGCCTTCCGCGAAGCGGTCAAGGCCGCCCGCGGCGACGATGCCACGCCGGGCGACGCGAGCGCTGACAAGGGCGCCGGTCACAGCGGCGACAAGGACGACCGGCTGGCGGAGGAGGGCGACGACCATGAATGAGCGCAGCGAGGCGATGCGCGTGCTGGCGCTGCTGGATGATTCCCGCCAGAGCCAGGCCGCCCTGGCCGCGGCGGTGACCCTGGCCGATGAGGTCAGCGCCGAGCTGGTGGGGCTGTTTATCGAGGATCTGGACCTGCTGCGCTGCGCGGCCTTTCCCTTCTCCCGGGAGGTGGGCGCCAGCACCGGGCTTGCCCGGCCGCTGCAGAGCGCCGAGCTGGAGGCGAGCCTGGCCCGCCAGCTGCAGCGCATCACCCGCTCCCTGGATGAGGCGGTGGCGGGGCGTGCGCTGCGCCATCGCCTGCAGGTGAGCCGTGGCCAGGTGGTCAGCGAGGCCCTGGCCGAGGCGGCTCCCGGCGACGTGCTGGTGCTGGGCAAGGCGGGGCTCTCGTCGCGCTGGGGCTGGAGCTCGCGGCTGGGCTCCACCAGTCGCCGCCTGGTGCTGGAAGCGCCCTGCACGGTGATCATCTGGGACGAGCGCCACCCGCCGGTGCCGGGTCCGCTGCGCTACCTACGCGGCGAGGCGCCCACGCTGCCCTGGGGCGAGACCCTGGCCGAGGCCTCGCGCAACCACCCGCTGTTCCGCGGCCGCGAGGAGCTCGCTCCCATGGCCGCCCCCGACCTCGAGCGCTTCCTTGCCCACGCCCGCAGCGGCGCCCTGGTGATCAGCCGCCAGACCCTTGACCGCCTCTTCGCCGAGGACCCGGACGTGCTGGCCCGCCTCCCCGTGCCGGTGGTGGTGGTGCCTTAGGTGCTGGTTCCACCCTCGGCAACACCGCCCGGGCGGCTACGCCGCCATTCGCCGGGCATAGCCCATCTCCCACCAGTAGCTTGAAGCATTGGTGACAATATCCTTACCACCAGTAGCCGCATGCTTTAGTGACAGCTCCCATTCACCGGGCGTCTGGGTGGCGTTTCAACTCGCTGCCGAAAACGGGCACAATCCGCTGCCCGTCCCTCGTCGAGAGCGCGCATGTCTTCGCCTTCTGTCCCCGGCTCCACCTCACGTTCATCGCCCCGTCGCCCCATGCGGCGCGAACTGCTTGAGGGGCCGATCGCCCTGACCCTGCTGCGCAAGACCCTGCCAGTCATCGGCGGCATGCTCGCCATGATGAGCTTCAACCTGGTGGATACCTGGTTTATCGCCAGGCTCGGCACCGAGCCGCTGGCGGCGGTGTCGTTCACCTTCCCGGTGGTGTTCACGGTGATCAGCCTGGCCATCGGGATGGGCATCGGTACCTCGGCGGTGGTGGCCCGGCGGCTGGGGCAGGGCGACCATGAGGCGGTGCGCCGCCGGGCCACCGACGCGGCCCTGCTGGCGTTGGCGGTGGGCCTGGTCATGACGCTGCTGGGGCTGGGCGCCCAGGGGGTGGTGATCCTGGCGGTCTCCTCCTGCAATGCACTGCATCGCTCGGCCTGGGCCATGCGCCTCTCCGTCGTGCGCCTGTTCGCGTTGACCGTGCCGCTGGCCTGGCTGGGCGGGAGGCTCGCTGGCACCACCGGGGTGTTCGCCGGCATGCTGGCCGCCAACCTGGTGATGGGGGGCATCGCCTGGTGGCAGACCCGCCGGCTGCTGGTCGAAGTGTCATCCGTCACTAAATTAGCTGATGTGTCAACCACCACCAAGGGCTAGGCCGGGGGCGACTGTTTCAAACGTTCATATCGCGTTAACATAAGCGTTGAATGTATCGAGGGAAGGCAGGGGAGGGCCTCGCCGCCGTTCCTCCTTGTCTGACCCTGAGTCCGACCGTTCCGACGAGAGCCCTTCATGTCCGTGACCCTGCCCGAGCCCGTCAGCGCCAGCGCCGACGACCTGCTGTCCGCCGAGCTGCTCGACTTTCTGCGCTGTCGCACCCCGGATGCCTGGGTGGCCTGGGCGCTTCAGAACCCCGAGCTGCTGCTGATCGACCACGCCCAGTGCGAGAAGAAGGCTGCCTCCACGGCGATGAGCCTGCTCTACCGCTACGTGGACCAGCCGCTGCTGCTGACCAAGATGAGCCAGCTGGCCCGAGAGGAGCTGCTGCACTTCGAGCAGGTGGTGGGGCTGATGGAAGCGCGCGGCATTACCTATCGCCATATCAGCGCCTCGCGCTATGCCGAAGGGCTGCGTCGCCATGTGCGCCCCGAGGAGCCGGCCCGGCTGGTCGATATCCTGATTATCGGCGCCTTTATCGAGGCGCGCAGCTGCGAGCGCTTCGCGCGGCTGATCCCGCACCTGGACCCCGAGCTTGCCAAGTTCTATCGCACTCTGGTTAAGTCGGAAGGGCGCCACTACGAGGACTACCTGATGCTGGCCCGCCACCTGGCCGTATCGCCCATCGAGTCCCGAATCGCCTTCTTCGCCGATCGCGAAGCCGAGCTGGTGCAGACGCCCGACACGGCGTTCCGTTTTCACAGTGGCGTGCCGGCGTAAGACCGGCCCCACGATACGCAGGATCGACACCATGCGAGATGCACCCGACGTCACCGAATCCCCACAAACGGATCGGCTGGCCCTCTTGGGCCACTTCTCGCTTACCCTCGGCGAGGATGAGCTGACGCAGTTCAGCTACGACAAGGTCAAGGCGCTGCTGGTCTACCTGCTGTTGCACAGTCAGCCGGTAAGCCGCGCGACCCTGGCCGAGCTGCTGTGGCCCGACCAGGGCCTCTCCTCGGGGCGCACCAACCTGCGCCACGCGCTGCACTGCCTGCGCCAGTCGCTGGGCGAACACGCCGACGAGGTCCTGGCCGTGTCGCGCCAGACCATCGCCTTCCGCTTGCCGCCACACTGGCAGTTCGACCTTCATGAGGTGCAGCGCCTGCTGGAGGGCGAGCGCGACCTGCCGACCCTGGCCGCGATGCTCGATCACTATCAGGGCGATCTCGCCGAAGAGTTGCAGCTCAACAACTGCGGCGATTTCCAGCGCTGGCTGGTGCAGATCCGCAACGACTGGCGTCAGCGGGTGATCCGCTTTGCCGAGGCGGTGCTGGAACAGCATGACAGCGTCCCCGACCGTCTGCTGGTGGAGCTGGTCAGCCGTTTCTCGGGCTACGGCCCCTTCCACGAGCGGCTGGTGCGTCAGCTGGCCGAGGAGGGCCAGCTGGCCGCCGCCCACGAGCAGTACAACGCCTATCTGCAGCTGCTGGCGCTTTCCGGCCAGCAGCCTGAGCCTGTCTTTCTGCAGCTGGCCCGCTACTGGTCCGACGTCCAGGCCGATTCCGCGGCGGTGGGGCTGGGTTTCGCCCGCACCCTGGCGCCGGATAGCGCACCGCTGCGCGAGGAGGAGATCGAGCAGCGCCAGCTGTCGGTGATGGCCATTCGCCTGCGCCTCAAGGGCGATCTGTCCAGTCGCCCGGCCAGCCGCGCCTGCCTGATGCTGCAGGTCGAGTTGCTGCGCTGGCTGGAGGAGCAGTGCCATCACCTGGGCGGCTTCTGGCTGCCCGGCGCCACCGGCGGGCTGGGCCTGGCCTGTTTCGGCACCCACGGCCCCGCCCATCAGCTCGCCGAGCTGGTGGCGCTCTACGAACACTGCCGCCGCATGCTGCCCGACGAGAGCCGTCGCCACTGGAGCGGCGAGGGCGAACCGCCCCGGGTGGAGCTGGCCGCCGGCCTGAACAGCGGCCGGGTGGTCTACCTGCCGGAGCGTGGCCTGGTCGACCCGCTGGGTCAGGTCACCCAGGGGTCGCTTGATCTGATGTCCGCCGCCGAGGGCAGCGAGCTGGTGATCTCCCAGGAGGCCAGCCAGCACATGCCGCCGGCGCTGGACCTGCAGCCGCGTCTCAGTTCCCGGCTGGTGGCCAGCGACGGCCGGGTACGCCTGCGGGCTCTTGTTCTCGGTGCCAATGAGGGCGGCCGCGAAGCGCTGCCACCCAGCCTGGTGGGCCGCGAGACCCAGCTGCGCACCCTGCGCGACGCCCTGGCCCGGGCCGGCATCGGCCTGCGTCAGAGCGTGCTGGTGCGGGGGCCTTCCGGCATGGGCAAGTCGGCGCTGATGGTCGGCTTCCGCCAGCTCGAGCAGAGCCGCGACGCCGCCATCTGCTGGCAGCCCACCACGCGGCTCTCGGTGCAGGAGCCCTACGGCGTGGCCCGCCAGCTGATTCGCTGGCGTCTGGAGGGGGCGCTGACCCCCGAGTCCCTGGCCGGCCTGCGCGAGTCCCTGGCGCTGCCCGACCTCGATGACTCCCGCCAGCAGCTGCTGGAGGAGGCGCTGGGCGTCCGCGAGCCCCGCGAGGTCGCCGTGCTGACCCAGAGCGGTGAGGCGGTGGAGCTGGTGGTGGCGCTGCTGCAGCGCCTGATCACGGCCTTCGCCGCCGAGCGCACCCTGGTGCTGATGATCGACGACCTGCAGTGGCTCGACGAGCCCAGCTTCAAGCTGCTGGCCGGCCTGCAGGCGCGCCTGCCGATCAACTGCGGCTTCATGCTGGTGGCGAGCCACCATGGCCGCGAGGCGCTGCCGGCGCGGCTGCACTGGGATCACCAGATCCCCCTGGGCCGGCTCGATGCCATGCAGTCCTCGCGACTGCTCTCCCAGCTCGCCCGCCGCTACCGCATTCACCTGAGCCCGCGGCTGCGCGGCCAGATCATCGAGCGCTGCGACGGCGTGCCGCTCTATCTGCAGGAGATCTGCCGGCGGGTCGATATGGACCGCCGCGAGGGGCGCAGCGTGCACCTGGATGAGCTGCCCCACGGCCTGCTGGGTCTGCTGGCCAGCCGCATCGACCAGCTCGACGTCGACCGCGAGGTGGCCCACGCCGCCGCGGTGCTGGGCCGGCGCTTCCGCTTCGACTTCCTGGCCGTGTGCAGCGGCTGGGAGAAGCTGCGCCTGAGCCAGGCCCTGGAGCAGATGCGCCGCCTGGAGATCATCGAACCGGTGGAGGGCGACGAGGATGGCCGCGAGTACCAGTTCACCCACCAGCTACTGCAGGAGGCCGCTTACCTCTCCTGCCCGCGGGACGTGCGTACCGCCATTCACCGCCAGGTGGTCGAGCTGATCGAGGAGCGCTTCCCGATATGGATCAGCCGCCACCCCGGTGACTTCGCCACCCATCTGCGGCGCAGCGGCCACTTCGCCCGCGGCGCCCGCTACTACGAGCTGGCCGCCCGCGAGGCGCTCAAGGTGAGCGCCAACCGCACCGCGCTGAAGATGGCCGATCTCGGCCTGGTCAGCCTGCGCCAGGTGGAGGACCAGATCGAACGCGAGGTCAGCCTGCTCACCGTGCGCGGTCAGGCCGCCTTCGCCCTGGAGGGCCACGGCTCACCCACCGCCCACGAGAGCTTCGTGCGCGCCCGGGAGCTGCTCACGCAGCTGGACGGCGTCGAGGGCGAGCCCGCCGACCTGGAGCAGGCCTTTCTGGTCAAGTGGGGCCTGTGGGTGGGCTGCAGCCAGCGTCACGCCCACGCCGACGCCTTCCACCTTGCCTCGCGGCTGGCCGGCCTGGCCGAGCGCATGGAGGACCCGCGCTACCGCCGCCTGGCGGAGTTCGCCCGGGCCAGCTGCGAGTACTGGGCCGGCCGCATCCAGCTCGCCTATGACCACCTGGAGGAGATCAACCCGCTTGAATCCCCCATGATGATCGAGTGGCTGCCCTTCTCCGACCACCCCCAGGTGGCCGCCGCCTGCTTCCAGGGCTGGGCGCTGTGCCTGCGCGGCGACTACCGCCGCGCCGAGACCCAGGTGGAGTCCGCCATCCGCCTGGCCGAGAAGATCGGCCACCCCGGCAGCCTGGCCATGGCGCTGATGTACGCCGCCGCCCTCTACCGCCAGCTGGGCCATGTGCACCTGGCCGCCGCCCGCGCCGAGCGCGCCTTCGAGCTCACCGGCACGCCGGACCTGCACCTCTGGCAGATGTCCGCCCGCGGCGTACTGGGCTGGCAGCGCGCCCTGGCCGGCGATCGGGAGGGCCTCACCCAGGTGGAACAGGCCCAGGAGGAGCTCTCCGAACTCACCGGCCGCGACCCCTTCAGCCGCCCCTCGCTGTGGTTCGTGGACGCCTGCGTTGCGCTGGGCGAATTCGGCCGCGCCGAGGACTACCTTGACCAGGCGATGATGCTCGCCCGGGAGAAGACCACCCTGTTCGTGCCCGAACTCGCCGTGCACCTGGCCCGGGTTCGCCACCGCCTCGGCCACCCGCGGGAGGAGATCATCGCCCTGATCGAACTGGCCCAGCAGCAGGCCCGCAGAGACGGCAACCTGCACCAGCAGATCAATGGCCTGGAGCTGTGGCTCACCCTCATTGACCCCGCAGACGACAAGGCCCGCCAGGAACTGCGCCGCCTGCTCGCCGAGGTCAGCCACTCCGACGCCCCGATCATCGCCCGCTGGCGCAGCCTGCTAGACCGCACCCAGCCGCACCCCGCCAACGCCGACGCCCTCTAGGGCGCCGGCTGGGGTAGGGGTTGGTTGGTAGGGATTTTTGTGGGAGCTGGGCTTTGCCCGGCGAATGGCGGTTTCCCCAAAGGCTTGATACCACTGGTGGGAGCCGGGCTCTGCCCGGCGAATGGCGGCGATGCCGCCCGGCGGTGTCGAGGGCGCATGTCGCTGCCCACAAAGCTTGTCGCTACTGGTGGGAGCTGGGCTTCCAGCCTCAGCTCACTAGTCTGGCAAAAAAGACTGATCTCCCTATCACCCCCATAGCAAATTTGCCTTGGCTGTAGAGCCCCTCCACAGCCTCGCGTAGAATGCTCCGATCACCGATACGAATCTCGACACAGCAGGGATGCTGGCATACGCATGACAGGAAGGTGAGGGCGAGGGATCAATGTCACTCTCCCCGACAGGCGTTCACCAAGGTGCTTCTCCTTTCACGCGTCCAGCTTCCTTGCATGCATCCACAAAGGGCATGGGAATGCGCCCGGGACAGGGAAAACGCATGAAAAACCGCTCTACGACGGGCGTCGTAGCACTTTACCAGTAGGAGATAATGTGGTCATCTAACGCCTTTTTCTCATGGATGACCTCATGCTGACACCATCGCTTATGCACCATTTATCGATCGTTCCCGACTTCCGCCAGGCATGGAAAGTGCAGCATCAGCTGTCGGATATCCTGTTTCTGACCGTCTGTGCAGTGATCTGCGGTGCTGAGGGTTGGGACGAGATCGAGGATTTTGGCCACGCAAAGCTCGGTTTTCTTCGCCAGTACGGCAATTTTGAGGCGGGCATCCCCAGCCATGACACGCTTGCCAGAGTGATGGCCCTGGTGAATGCTGAGCGGCTGCAGACAGCGTTTGCCGAGTGGATGAAGGCCTGTCATGACGTAACGGCTGGTTCGGTGGTGGCGATTGATGGCAAGACGCTGCGTGGGTCGTACTGCCGAGGAAAGGGCAAAGGGGCGATCCACATGGTCAGTGCTTTCAGCGCGGCGAATGGGGTGGTGCTGGGCCAGGTCAAGACGGCGGAGAAATCCAACGAGATAACGGCGATACCCGAGCTGCTCAAGCTTCTCAATCTACAAGGCTGTCTAGTGACCATTGATGCCATGGGCTGCCAGAAGAAAATCGCGACGCAGGTCCTACAGAAGGGCGCGGATTACCTGCTGTCGGTGAAGGACAATCAGCCCGCCTTGGCAGACGCCTTCGAGGCCGCGTTTCCCATGACCAAGGTGGCCAGCTTCGAGGGTGACGCCTATGTCACTGATGAGAAGAACCGGGGCCGGCAAGAGACTAGATACCATATTGTTAGCGAGGTTACTGAAGAATTTCAGGAGCTTAGTTATGAATGGCCGGGACTGAAATCGGTAGGCGTGGTGATGAGTTTCCGCCAGGAAAGGGATGAGGTGCCAGAAGCCCCGATGATCCGCTACTACATCAGCTCAGCAGAGCTCAGTGCCAAAAAGCTCGCCGAAGCGGCTCGCCAGCATTGGCATGTGGAGAATAAGCTTCATTGGTCCTTGGATGTGGCGCTGCGCGAAGATGCCTGCAAAATCCACCGCGGACAGGCCGCCGAAAACCTCGCCAGGATCCGTCATATCGCCTTGAATTACCTGAAAGGGGAGAAGCGTTTCAAGGGCGGAGTCCGGCGGAAACAGAAGAAAGCGGCGCTGGATGAGACCTATCTGGCAGACATTCTCGCGGTGTAGGATCTTTCATGCGTTTTCCCTGGCGCCCGGGACAATCCCTGGGCGGTAGCGTGTTTATCGTTAATAGTAGGTGCTTTGAGAATTCTCATATGACAGATTAAAGGTGAGTGTTATCGATATTCTGATGAAGTTCTATTTGAAGTGCTTTCTAAGGTGCAGGCATAAAGTCAAGCTTGCAGCTCTGCTAGGGCTAGTCTTTCTTACATTGAGGCCGGTTGCGGAAGTTCTTTTTATAAAAATGATCGCTGACAGCTTTTTGGCTGTGGCGTCTGGTGATAATGAGGTGGTGGGGGGTTATGGATTCTATTTTATTGCATCTATGGTGCTATTGCTTGTCTACTCTTTTAGCTATGTCTCTAAAGTGGGAAGAATCAGCTATGTTAACCATGTGGTTGAGATGCTGGAGCAGCAAGGCATTGCCGTTAATCAGAGTCACAAAGCCTGGATGAGAGCGGCCCTCATAGAAGCGACACAGATCATTACTTGGGTGATCCAAATTCTGGTGATACTTGCGATATCATTATATATCGAATTTTGGGTCTCTTTGCCTCTTTTTCTGATGGTGGCTGTTTCACTGCTGGCAGATTATTATCTGTTCTCGAAGCAGCTCTATCAGCAGAAAAAACTAAAATTTAATAAAAGGGATCATGCCGATAAGGTAACCTCAATGAAAGTTCGATCCCGGGTGAGGTCCGCGGAACTTGTCAATGCCGTAATTAATATTATGACGCTGTTGATGTTTCTGTTTTTCATTGTAATGGTGGTAGAGCATGTTATCAGTCCAGAAGTGGGCGTGGTGTTCATTTTTATTGCCAGAATATTTAATATAACTCTAACAGGTGTCAGTGGTTCCTCGATGAGATTGGCACGAGCTGCAGTCTACGCAGAAGGGGGAATTGAGATAGTGGTTAACCATAAGGGCATGCCAGATTCTGATGAAAGACACTGCTGAATTTTTTAAGTAAAAGGATTTCCTAATGAAGAGAGATGTTGTTGTATGCTCATTTTACACAGCCGACGATTACTATAGACAGCAAGGGGAGGAGCTAAAAGAAAGCCTTGAGGCCTTGGGGATTGAATGTGTGGTAAAAGAGGTGGAGATTCCACTTGGGAAGGACTGGGCCGATATTTGCAGGCAGAAGATCCAGTTTCTGCACGACGTGTATTTTTCCAATCCTGGAAAGATGGTGTTCTGGATTGACGCTGACTGTAGGCTTCAGGATTTTCCTGATTTTATCAAAGCATCATCTGCTGATGTTATCGGCTTTCAACGTGGTTTTTCCACGCCTATGCGTATCGGCTATCGCTATCGATCTCGATTCTGGGAGCCTTGCTTTATCGGTATCAATGCGACCCCCGGCGGAGAGCGTTTCATTGAGGATGCATTGATAGCTGAAAAGCGCTATACGGATAAGGCTACTGACGACTACTTTTTTGAAGAGTCTTGGAGGCTGAATTCTCGCTACCTTTCCTTCCAGATCATTCCCTCCGCCTTTGTGGCCAAGGATGAATCGAAGATCACTCCTAGGACGCTGTTTCTCTTTGGCTCAAGTGGGAACGTAGCTGAATTCAAAGGCAAGGTGTCCCAGCACTCCAGCGATGGCAAGAAGAACACGGTGTCAAGAGTGGTCAATGCAAGGCATGCGCTTGTGAGCATGGCCAAAGAGGTGCTGCCGGATAGTCTTAAGCCTATGCTGAAGAAGCTCAAGGGTAAGATCCAGAATCATGGGGTAAGTGAGGTGACTAAGGAGGTACTTGAGAAGCGGTTTTATTCAAAATGTCTTGCTGCTGGGGTGTCGGGAGACTCCAGTACGTATGAAAAGTTGCAGAAAATCTACCTGAAAGAGAAGGAGGGAGGTGTTGTTAGTCGTCGGAAGGAGAACGAACTTACTCGCGCCGCCGCTTTGCTGAGCTACCGAAACATGTACGAAGGCAGCGAGAGCTTGGCGCTCTCTTGGTGGGTTCACCCTGCGCCGGGCAACTTCGGAGACTGGTTGAGCCCTTATATTTTTGCTAAATCTTCCGGAAGAAATGTGCACTATTCCAGTTTCAATCAGGCGGAAAACCAGCCGCATGTCTTGGGTGTTGGATCTATCGCCAAGTTCGCGACTCGCGAATCGACAGTGATCGGATCGGGTGTCAGCAGGCTGGATACACCGTTGAGCAGTGACGCGAACTATCTGTTGGTTAGAGGGCCTTACACGGCAGATGCAATCAAAGCTTCGGGAGGCTCTTTCGATGGGGGATTTGGTGATCCTGGTGTCGTTATGCCCTTGCTTTACAGCCCATCAGCCGATCTAACCCGCAGGGCCGAGATTGGGCTTGTACGCCATTTTTCTCACTTTTCCGTACCACTATTGTTGCCAGACAACGTCGAGGAGTTCAGTGTTTTGGTCTCCACCCCAGAGGGGGTCGAAGGTTTTATTGACCGGCTTCACCAATATGAGATCATCATTACATCGGCCATGCATGTAGTTGTCATGTGCGTTGCCTACGGAATTCCGCATCGGCTGATCAGCTTCAAGGGGCTTGAGGAGGCCGTCAGTGGTGATGGCATCAAATACCGCGACTTTTATTCGGGAGTAGGTCTGACTGAACGATCTCCCTTGGCTGTGCGCAGAAATTTGACCGAAGTGAACCTGCGTGATATGGCAGTGGATGACTCGCTATCGTTTGATAGGCTGAAGGAGGTTTATCACTTTGTTGAGAGTGGTGTGAGTAACGCCCTTTACGGCAGGAGGCCGCCAGTGTCATGAGGCTGCTAAGGCAGACTATCAAAATGATGTGGCTGTTCCTCACTTTTCCGTGGCGGGCACTATGTGATGTTTACTTTATCAACTTTAGGAAACGGTATCCTGTCTACTTTTATGGAAAGGTCAGAAACGTTGGTGATCGACTGAATTTTTTTCTGGTCGAGAACATCAGCGGTCGCAGGGTTCATAATGTCAGGACCGCTCTGTTTCCGCACCTACTCCCGGTGGGAAGTATTTTGCACTTTGGTAATTTGAACAGCGTGGTGTGGGGCAGCGGTTTGATCAGAGAAGAGGATGCATTTTCAGTACGCTTTGGGAGTGCCGTAGCGCTCAGAGGCGCTCTGACCCGGGCTGCTCTTGCACAGCATCACGACTTGGGCGAGGTGGTGCTGGGCGATCCGGCGCTGTTGATGCCCATGTTCTTTAAGCCGTCTACGCCGAGCAAGACCTACCATATCGGCATAGTGCCGCACCTTTCGGAGCGTAATCTCGAAATATTTAAGGGTATTGAAAGCGAGTCAGTGACTCTGATCGATGTTGGGCTGAATGAGCAGGAATTTATCAGTCGACTTTGTGAGTGTGAGTATATTGTATCATCTTCTTTGCACGGCCTGATTCTTTCTGATGCCTATGGAATTAAAAATCAGTGGGCAATATTTTCTGATCTCGTGATAGGCGGTGGTTTTAAGTTTATGGACTACTACTCTACCACTATTAATCCGAATGAAGTTCCCCGAGTCATCTTGGCAAGGCAAGAATTGGAAGCGCTTTTGGAGGAAATCGAGAAAATCTCTAGCGTTAAGGGATTTTCGGAGGATATAGAGCGGCTACTGGCTGTGTTTCCCAGGAGGCTAAATGACTAGTCGGGCCCCATTCAGCGTGGTGATTCCCTGTTACAATATGGAAGATTATATCGGAGAAACCTTATGGAGCCTTGTTGCTCAAGAGATTCTTCCCGAGGAAGTGATTGTCATTGACGATGGTAGCACCGACCTAACCGTGCGAGAGGTAGAGGGCTTTAATAACTTGCTTGATATTAAGCTTATCAGCATTAAAAATAGTGGCCAGGGCGTGGCCAGAAATATCGGAATTGCCCGAGCGACTGCTCCCTATATCTATTTCCTGGACGCTGACGATAAGATCATTCCCGGGATGTTGGCCATGCTCGCGGGTATCCTTGAGAGCTACGATTGGCCTGACCTGCTGTTTTTTTCCGGCCAGGCGTTTCATGATCTGGACTACCGAGGGGATTTTTCCAGAAGCTACGCTAGAAAGCAAGAGTTTCCCCCAGTCTCTCCTGAGAGAGCGATTACCTTTATTGGCAGGGATCGGCTGTTCTCAGCTAGCCCATGTATGTATATCTCGAGAAGAAGCCTCTGGGGAGAGGGCGGTGTCTCCTTTAAGAGTATGATTCATGAGGATGAAGAGATTCTTTATCGGCTAGTGTTGGCATCGGACTCGGTTGCAACCATTGGTGATGTGCTGTTTCTGAGGCGACTCAGAAACAACTCGACCATGACCGAGACGAAGACGCCTAGACACGTTTACGGCCGATGTCAAATTCTTCGGTCTGCCCTTGATGATTTGAAATTTTATCATGGACTCCCCTTAGCTGCGAGGTGGGCACTCAGGAAGCGGGTATTCTGGATGGCGCTCTCCTATTTCAAAGTTTGCGATCAGGCGAAGGTGAATCACAGTTTTTGGACGACATTTGGTCAGGTTCGTGAAAACAGGAGTCCTGAGCTTTTTTTTGCCATCTTGATAGGCCTTGTTCTGTCCAGGCTGAAGCTACTTTCCTAAGTGTAGGGTCCCGGATGATCAAATCGCCTATAGGAGTTATCCTCTGCTAGCCGCCAGGGAGCTTCTTCAGCAATTCATCCGGGATCAGGTTCATGAACATCAAGCTGGGCGGTCTCCAGTTCCAAGCGCAACGCTATTGAAGGGTGCTCGGGCCGGTGACCGACTTCTTGAGCACCTCT
>JBNJLE010000035.1:0-18807 GCA_051751685.1 Pseudomonadota bacterium
TTCGCCGGAATACGCAGATATCGACCCCCTCCCCCAGCATGTACATCTCGGCACGCTTGAAGATGCCATCCAGCGGTTTGCCCTGCGCCTTGGCCAGCTCGCGAATCAGCATGGTCAACCCCGCCTTGCGCAGCGGGCCGCGCAGGGTACCGCCATTCAGGAACACCTGGCCGTGGGGCGTTCGCGGCAGGCGCTGATCCATGCCGAAGTAATCAACGGCGATTGGCGCCTCGGCGGTGATGACGCCGGATAGCTGATAGGCAAGGGGCTGAGGCATGAAGTGGTTTCCAGGCACGTGGGACATGGCCGCCTATGCTAGCACTTACGCGCTGAGGAGCCAGTTTGCGGCCTTCACAGCGTGGAATACGCAGGCAGTTCGGCGTGGAACGTTTGGTCATGGCAGCTGTGCTAGGCTGAGGTAATCAATGCCTGAGAGGAAGCAAGCATGCCTGTTCGCTCAGCGACACATCTCCCCCCAGAACAGCAGGCTCGTTTGATCGTGGAAGAAATCACGGCTTGGGCGGGATCTGAAGACGCCGCCTGGACGTGGTATCACACCTACCCGATCGCCGCGCTGGGCGATCGCACGGCTCATCAGCTGGTCGATGATGGACGTGTTGGCGATGTGCTTGCTTATCTGACGCATACTGAACTGGGAGGATATGCGTGACAGGGGACATTGCTGGCTGGAACAGCGACGCCCCGGCTTCTCGCCGTGACCATGCTATGCAGCCGCCGCGTGGAAGGCTATCGCCTCATGTGTACACGCCATGGTCGATCCTGCCTATTAGATCCAGCACTTGCTGAGGATCCTCCTGCATGACATCGATGGGCCGCTTCCAACCAAGCCCCATAGCCTCCCTGGACAGCCAGCGCTCTGCCTCAGCTCGGTTCCCAGCGAAGAGATCGATAGCCGCTCGCCAGACTGCGACTGCGTCCTCCCCTCCTGACTCGTCATCGCCGAGTATTGTCGACTTCTCGCCTTCCCCAGCTGGCTTCAGCCTTTTCGATTGATTGCATTTCGGATTAATCATTCAAAGTCCCTTGGGATACGGCGTCCAGATGATGGCAAACGACCCTCAAGCCTTCCAACTCATCATCGCGAAGACGCTCGATCGGGGCAATCCCCTGAAACGGTACCCCCAGATTGGGCTGATGAAGCCAGAGCCATTGACGATCCGGCGCCGGAAACAAGATCATTAGCGCCTGGTAGAGTCCGAGCAGCAGCGAGGCCCACTCGCGCTGCTCGGGTTCAAATGCTGCTCGAGATGGATCGCGCGTGTTGTCACTCGGCTCGCCTCCTAGTTCAGATGTGAGCCCATAGCCCATCGCGCGGTCGGGACCGCGGTGGAGCAGCCAGTCAAGCCAGTCTATCTCAAACGCTACTTGGCTATCCCCCCGTCGACGACGGGCATGGCCGCGCCGCGCAGATAGCCTAGGAAGGCGCCCTAATACGCCTCCGGGAGCTCACGAACCCTCACATAACGGCTACCTGCCGAAGTTTGGTACACAATGACTGTCATGAATTTGACAATCCTTAATGGTGCTGCCCGCGCTCGGCAGCCGAGCGCCGCCCATCACCCAGTGCTTTGCGAATCTCCCAGAGCTCATGGGCGACGCCCTGCAGGGAAAGGGCGGCGTCAGGGTCCGTCGCTTCCAGGCGCTGTCTCAGAGCCCTGAGCGTCGAAGCATGCTCATCAAGGTCGCTCATGATCAGCACAAGCTCATCATCAGAAAAGTCCGGCATGTCATCTCCGTCAAAACCTGGCGCCACTCGATAGTGCCAGGCCCCGGTGGGCATGGCTAGCTCCCAGCAGAGTAGCGATACAGCGCCAGTTCCTTTCACGTCTCAACGACCTTTGGGGGAGGTGTTTATTGGCTGGGAAGCAGCCAGTACCGAGCCAACATCGAGGGGATAAAACACTGAGCAGAGCCTGTCAGGACAGCGTTATTGCCAATGTTGACGCACCCATGCCCAGCTCAAGCGCTCCTGTTCCAGGCGAAGTCGATCCCCCCAGCGGTGCTCCGTCAATCCACGGTAGAGCTCGGTCTCCTCGGGCGTCAGACGCGCCAGTGGCGCCCGCGTCGGAGCCGGTTCGGGGACAGTCAGCGCGAGGTGAGCTTCGAAAGTCGCCTCGTCCATCAGCAGCGAGCGGGCCTCGGGGTAGTGGCCGCGAAGTCGGTCCAGAATGGCAAAGCCGTGCGTGTCGATATCGCCCCAATATGAAAGCCGCGCCCCAGCAAGCCAGGAAATGTCTGCCAGACGCTCAATGGCCATGCCCAGCCCGAAGATAGCCACGCTCCCCGGGCGGGGCTCCAAAGCCCAACCGGTTTGCTGATTCTCGACGATGAGGACTTCTTCAGGCTGCCAGTCAAGTGACCTCAAGGCCGTGCACTCCAGAGACAGCAGGGTGACTCCGCCCAGGCGTGCCGCCAGCTGAGTATCGAGCACCTTCAGCGGTACCATCAGTGGCGGTGGGCAAAGCCCCGTAGCCTGGTAGATGTCGTCATCCGGGTTGGCATCTGCGTGCCCCAAGGCCTGCCACCAGCGCAGCAGTCGCCCACGATGGCTCTCCAGCCACTTCGTGTCCAGTCCGGCCAAGGGAATCTGGCGGGGATAGAGGCCACTTTCCGGGTTGGCTTGCAGCCAGGCAAGCAGGGAAGTCAGACGCTCGAGTTCCACTTCGCTGACTGCATCGAGCCAGTCGGCCTCCGCGGCCAGACGCTCGGAAAGAGTGGGCCAGCGGACGCTCAGCCGGGTAAAGCGTGCCTTAAGGCGACACCAGGCATCAGCCTGGCCCAGTGCAGCTGCCACCTCAACCGGCGAAGCCAGCATCAGGCGTGCCGGCAGGTCCTGACGCCCCAATCCGGGCCATTGACGCGACTGCCACTCGACCCAAGGGGCCAGTTCAGAGTGCCGCCAAGCGGTAACCCACGCCTCCACAGCGGGCCAGTGTTCCCGTGCCTGCTGCTGTGTGGGAGCGCCCAGGGATAGCCCAAGCGGCCATTGTCCCCCGCCATACAGCCAGCGGCCGCGCTGGTTGTGCCAACGCCGGGTCAGGCGTTGAAGGATCGTCTCAGGGCCGGTCAGCGTCATGGGCGTCCTTGTCGGCGGTGTAGGCGTCAGCGCGTCCTGGCAGATCGAGTCGACGGACCTCCACGTCATAGGCCACCGGCAGCAAGGCCGAACGGTTGCGCTCGCTGATCTCCACCAGACAGGCACCGCCAATGAAAGGCTCAAGGGTGCTGATCGACTTCAGCGGCGTGGCGACGACCATTTGGAAGCCGAAGCGCTGGAAGATACGCATGGCGGTAGCGGTGAACTCGTGGTCCGCCTTGTCGAAGGCCTCGTCAAGCACCACACAGGCGTAGCGAGGCCAGCCTTCGTCACCACCCAACTGAAAGCTCAAGGCCGCTGCCAGGCACGTCGTCGCAAGCTTTTGGCGCTGGCCACCGGACTTGCCCGCCCCGGAGCGAAATACCTCCATCTGGCATCCTTCAGCATCCAGCTCGATGGCCAGGAAGTCGACGTGAAAGCGCACGTCCAGCACCTGCTCACGCCAACGCTGATCCTCTGATGTGCGTCCCGCCAGTTGGCCCACCAGCTCACGCAACTCGGAAAACTGGGCCTCGGCACGATCCGCGTCCTCAGTGAATTGGTGGGCGAGTATCGCAGTGAGCTGGCGACGAAATTCGCTCACCCGCGGCAGGTCCCGCTCGATCAAGCGAATCTGTAGGTGAGTGCCAGGATTGAAACTGGCCTGAGCCAAGCTAGCATTCACATCGTCCAGCCGGCTGCGGATCAGCTTGCGCGCATTGCGAAGACCACTTTCGAGAGCCACCAGATTCTGGCGACTCTGTCGATTGAGCAACTCGAAGAAACGAGACTCGAAGGCTGGCAGATTGTCCTGCTCGATGCGTTCCAGCAACTCGAAGTAGCCCTCGGCATCGGCCAGAGTGACGCCATGGTCGCTCGCCTCGGCGCTAAACTCGCGCTGAAAGGCGGCAAAGGACCCGGTAATCAAGGCCTCGTCTTCCTTGGCACTCAGCGCCAACTCACCAATCGCCTCCTGCAACCTGTTGTCGACACGGCGCAGTTGCTTCTCCAGGGTCTTCAGGGTGAGCTCACCCACTTCCTCGAAGTGAGCGGCTAGCCTCGCTCGGCGGGCCTCGTCCAGGTCGAGGTCGCGCGCCCTGCACTCCTCCAGGCGCTGCTCGTGAGTAGCCTTCTCCTTGTCCAGGTTCTGCAAAGCGGCACGTCGATCGGTCAAGCGACTGTGCATCATCGACTTCTGGGACATGGCTTCCTCCAGCTGTCGCTCGATCCGAGCCAAAGCGTCGCTCCCCTCGCGGATGGCGCGCAGTGCATCCCGGACTTCGCTCTCCCGGGCACGCAAACTGGCGACATCGGCCTGATCCCAGCGCAGCGCCCGTAAACGATGGCAAGCCTGCTGACGGTCACCGTCACGACGACCCCGTTCCTCGAGTTCCTGCAGAAGGTTATCGATTTCATCACGCTCGGCAGCCAGGGTGGCTGCTTCCTGCTCAAAAAGGGCGAGCTTCTCGCGGTTATCGAAACCCAGCACCCAGTCGCGCGGATCGTCAAGAGCGATATCGTCGGCTTTCTTGAAGTGGGATGTGTCGTGACGCATCAGACCGCTGCGGGTCACCGCACGAGGGTGACGCGCCAGTTCATGGGGACGCTCGACACAGTGATGGTCATACGCCTGCTGCAACTCAGCCGTCAGCCAAGCGTGCCAATCGTGGCCTGGTTTGACGCTGATCCGCGCCGGCAGCTGATCGGGTCCGGTCACACTCCGGGCTAGCGGCGGCGCGGCATCGACCCGCTGCCAGTGCAAGCGCTTCCCCAGGTTGGTGGCGTGGGCATGCCGCGTCAGCGCCTCGCTACGGCGCTCATCTACCAGCAGGGTAAGAGCCAGCGGTCGCAATACCCGCTCAAGAGTACCTTGCCAGTCGCGGTAGGCCTCACTGACCTGTATCAGCTCACCGGCAAAGGGCAGAGCGTCCTCACCGACATTTAGTGCACGGGCCAATTCACGACGCAGCTCCTGTAGCTGCGCTGGTATATTGCTGGGACGTCGACGCAGGGCGGCAATCTCTTTGTGCAGCTCCTCGAGCTGACTCTCGAGAGCCTGACGTCGCGCCATCAGGGTGTCGCGCCGCTTCCGGGCCTGCTCACTCACTCGCTCCAGCTCATCCAGCCACTGCGCAGCACTGGCCTGATGTTCACCGAGCCCTGCAGCGTCCTGGACCGGCGGCAGATCGAGGTTCTCCAAGTCGCGATCCAACTGGGCGCGAAGAGGCAGTGCTGCTGTCAAGCGCGAGGCGAGCTGACGAAGCTCACGCTCAAAGGAGGCGATGGCGTCGCCGCCTTGAGCGCGGCGCTGCTCTTTAAGCACTTCGATACGCTCTTCCAGCTCCTCCAGACGCTCGACGATCTCCGCCTCGGCGGCCTGCTCGGCGGCGCAGCGACGGGCCACCTCAGCCAGGCGGGCTTCAAGCAAGCTCTCCTCACATTCAAGACGGTAGGTCTCCAAAGCCTCACGATCCGCCTCCAGCAGGCGAGCATCCGCCTCTGCGGTTAACCAGCGCCAATGTGCTTCTCGAGCCGGGCGCAGCAGGTCGCGCTGACGACGAGCCTTGACCACTGCTTGATGTGCAGCGTCCAGCTCGTCGAACTCCTCTACCAGGCGCTCGGCAGTGCTGAAGGTTTCAGGTCGATCAAGCATGAAATGGCGCAGGAACTCGTTGAGATCCCCCAGGTTCTTGGCTGACTGGGTTTTGTGCAGCAAGCGCAGAGCCGTCTCGCTCTCGATGCCCAGGAGATGGCGGAAACGCTCGGCATAAGCCGAGAAGTTGCCCTCGATATGCTGCACATCGGTGAGACGATGTTTGAGCCGGCGCAGATCCAGGTCGAAGCCCTCCAGCTCACGGAGTGAGAAGTCTCTCTCGGCAAGCAGATAGTGCTTGCGTAGGCTCTGTGCCGCCGTGGCGGTACCGACGATCCAATATAGGTGTACCAGGGTAGCCGTCTGTCCCTGCGGGGTCGCGAAGGTGAGCGCCAGCGCGGACCAGGTGGCGCCGGGACGCAGGTACTGGGTGGCGACCTCGCCGGTGGCGTCATCCTCTCGGTCAGCCCAGGCACCGCGCACATAGGAGACCAGGTTGCGATCTCGGCCACGCCTTGCGTTGTCTCGGGCAGCAGCATTGAAGTCAACCCAGCGCGGCGGAGTCAGCAGGGTAGAGATAGCGTCCAACAGCGTCGACTTGCCGGAACCGGACCGGCCCGTAATGAGAAAGCCTTCGCGGGCCAGATCAAGTTCGTGGAGTCCATCAAAGGTGCCCCAGTTGAAGACAGCCAGCCGTCTCATACGGAATTGGGCGGCCTCGCGGCTCTGTGCCAGCGCGTTGGCATCCTCGAATAAGCCCCCCTGCAAGGTACTCAGCTCCATGCCCCCTCCTCCTCCTCCTCACCTCCGTCTTGTTCCGGCTGCTCATCCCATGCTCCCTCGGCGGTGGATTCATCAATACCGCCCTCAGCCAGCCGGGAGTACTCTCGACTCAGGGCTCCTATCTCCTCTGCCGAAAACAGCAGCTTGAGAATCGGGGAGACTTCGAAACGGCTCTCACTACCGCGAAGTTTTCGCAGGATGCTGTTCTTCTTAGCCTTCTCGATTGCAGCATCAACTCGCTTCCGGTGACCAAAGGCGTCGGAGCTGTCCTGGCGGCGGAAAGGAGCCAATTGCTCGTGTAGTTCATCAAGTTCCACCACGGCGCGCTCGCCTTGTCGGGCTGCGTCCATGAGCTGTTGTCGAAGGTGCAGCAGCAGGGCTGAGTCGATCAGGGTCAGTCGAGTGCTGCGCAGTAGGCGCGGGGCTTCCAACTCGCCGGTTTCGGCTTGACGTACGAAAGCCACTTCCTGTTCGCTATCTACCACCAGAGTCAGAAATAGCTCGGATAGCCTGATCCTGAGGCGCTCTTCTTCACGTAGTAGTACAGGCCACAACTGGCCATGGCGATGCGCATCGATTGCTGGGCCACTGAGCAGTTTGACGAAAACCCGGCGTGCCTCCAGTGGAAGTTCGCCATGGTCGCCGGGATAGAGGCCTTTTCCCTCTTCCAGCGGGTGGCCTGAGCCGGACTCCTGGGCCTCGTCGTTTCCTAAGGACGAAGCGATCGCTCCACCCTCGCAACGATCAGGTGAAGAGCTCATTGCAACACTCCCGTTCGAAAATCATCAAAGGTAGGCGTCCACGTCGCATCAAGCCGTCGCTTCCTATCCAACGGACCGTCTCATACTCGCCTCGAATTAGCGTGGCATGTCGGTGCGCCATGACTAACAGGCCGATGATACTCCCCAGCCCTTGATCAGGTGGGTAATGGTCAAGCAGCTCAGCTACCGTCAATTGCGAATGTCGAGACAGCAAATCGCGCAGCTGGTGAGTCAAGGCAGTAAAATCGATCTCTGCATGGCGAACCAAGTGGCCGATGCTGTCGAGCGAGATTTCAGCAGCCTCGCCTTCGTCCATGTGTCCGGCCACTCGGTGCTGCACTGGGTCATAAAGCCGCCATTGGGAAGGAGACGCGATTTCAGCGCTGGTAAGGATCAGCTCCTGGTCCAGGCGAGTCAGAGGTGGCAAGTGTCGTGTAAGCGTCATTGCCTGCCGCTGGGCCTGGCGCAGCCGGGCGAGCAGTCGACGCTGCTCCCGGAACTCCCCACTTTGAACGAAGTGCTTGAGACTGCGGGCAAAGCGCTGTTGCACCTCATGAACCTCACCGCCACGCTTGAGCAGTACCTGGGGTAAGTGCATCAGGAAACGCCGCGCGGTAGGCTCTAAGGCCGCGACAAACTCCCGGGAGAGCAGCTGCTCCAGCGCATTTTCCAGGTCGGCGTTAGCCATCGGGTCGGTCAATAATTGCCAAAAGGCTTCGAAGCTACGCCCTGCCTCACTGTCAGCGATAACATCAACTCCATCGAAAAGCGCTTCCAACACCTCGCCACGGGCTTTGTCCTCTTCCAGCAGCTGTTCACGCAACTCTCGGTGCAAGGCTTCAAAGGCCTGGGCCACCTGACCAAAGTCGCTGGCGAGCTCGCCGGCAAGGTCGAGAATTTCACCCGCCCGTTCTAGCGCCCGTTTCGGCGCCATGGGCTCCAGCTCACCTGCTTCCAGAGCTTCAAGCTGCTCATCCAGGCGCCCACGCTGGGCCAGAAGCTGACGTCGGCGGCGCTCGATGTCTGGGTCGGTCTCGTCAGCCAGCTGTCGTAGTTGCTGGGCCACCAGAGATAGCCGGCTCTCGGTAGTGGTGCTACGCGGTGCAGCCATGCTACGGATAATCTGTATTGCCTGGCTGGCAGCAGGTGAAAGTCGGTACTCCTCTTCGTTGCTTCCGGCAGGGAGGAAGCGTTCAAGGTAACCCGCTGCCAGCCAGTCGCTGACATAGCCGCGGGCCGTCTGGGGAAGTTCCTGCCCGGCATCACGAAGGGCCTGCAGGTCACGCTCGATACGCTCTAGCAATAGAGAGGCGGGCAGGCGAGTTTGGCTGCCATGAAGATGCTCTTCCAATATCCCGAGAATTACCGGCGCGAGTTGAGCCCCCAACAATCGCCAGGCAGTGGATTCACGGAGGCGCTGGTAGCTCAGAACCTGACGATAGGAACTCATGCTTTTCCTTGAAACCAGTCCATGAATGCCTTTTGCCATAATATGTCGATATAGCGACACTCAACATGGCCTTATCAAAGCATACATACAATGACGAATCTCGTCATTTTGCAGCCGATAGATAGCCTGCAGGGTATGCCCGTTACGGATGATGGCCTGGCTCAGGGGGGCTCTGAATAAGTTCGGGCTCGGTGCTCATCAATTTGTCTCGGCGATTGGAGCGCACGCTGCGTCTGAAAGCGTGACGATACGAACCGGAAAAGTCGGCCTATTCCTCAATCCAGGAGCTGAAGAAGGGTTGAAAGATCGTCCCTTCGCTCAGCTGCTCTTCTACTCGGCCGGCCAGAAGCATCTCTTGGCGAGACGGATAGTGACGCAGCACATGCGCCGCATGCCGACGAACAGGTTCGGGGAGGGAGGCGTCTTGGGAGATCTCTTGCAGGAACTCCCGAGCATGAATCACAGCTCGTGTCCGCTCGGATGGCATGGTCATCAACATCTCCCCTATCAGGTAATGCACGGGACGATAGTATAGTCACACCACGCCAATCGCTGTTCAATAACGCCTGCCGGCCCAGCATAGCTGTCACGTATGCCAAAGGCATGATATCCGCCATGGTCAGCCCCTGAGAGAGCAGTATTTGTGCCGCGTCAGGCGACTCAGTCGAGCGACAGCATCCCGACCCGCTCCAGCGGCTCAAGGAAGCGCACCTTGCGGCGATGCTCCGCCACGATTCGCTCCAAACGCGCCTGGAACCCGGCCAGCTCGCTGCGCTCCTCGGCCAGTGCCTGCAGATCGCGCAGCAGGTTGACGGCCACCTCGTAGCCCTTGGGCTTTCGGCTGGCAATCTCGTTCAGTGCCTCCTCCCAGGCTCGCTCACCCTGCCGTGCCAGCCAGTCGATGCGCTGCCGCCACCTCACGCTGGAGGCGGCGCTGCAGCACAGCACCGACCTCACCCTCCTGAACCCGCCAGAGCCAGCAGAGATAGAAGAAGCGCAGGTCCCCGGCCAGAAGCTCCTGTCGCAACCCGGCAAGGGCGCCCATCCAGCCACTGCCATCGTCAAACTCGTCCCAGGCAGCAGAATCCTCTATTTCTTCCACACTGATCCCGACCAGCCACGCCTGCGGGGTCTTGCGTTCCTCCAGCAGGCCACTCTCGTCGAGACGGGACGGCGCGAGATCCTCCTCCGAGAGCGTCGAGGTGGGCAGCCTGATCAGCAGCTGCCTGCTGCCCCAGTTGGCCACGTAGACGTGAAGGTCGAAGTGCCGTAGCAGCACCTGCGAGGGGATCGCCTTCAGATCGCCCCACTGGTAGTGGTTGGTGAAGCTGGTACGGGTGTTCCGCGCGCGGCTCGAGATCGCCCGCAGCGCCTGCTAGTCCTCGTCGATCAGCGGCCGATCCACCGCCAGAAACTCGTAGTAGTAGTACTCGCTCACCGCAACCGGGTCCGTAGTTTCACTAGCGGTTCTTGTCGATCTCGCCCTGCAGCACCTGCATCAGCTCCTCGATGCCGTGGATCCCCTGGGCTTTAAGCGACTCCTCCATGTCGAGGGGCTGCGCCTGTGTCGGGCGCGGCTTACGGGGCGCGTCGCCCAGGCGTCGAAAGCCCGCCTGGAAAGGCTCGAGCATGTCGGCGATCTCCGCCTCGTCCAGCGCCTCGGGATCGAACTCGCCACCGAGCGCCTCCAGCAGCTCCTGGCCATGTGCATCCTTCTCGCCGGCCGCCGCCGCCTTCAGGGCCGCATAGCCTCCCGTCCCGCCGATATCCTCCGGCGGGCAGGCCATGGCGCCGTCAATCAGCCGCGGGCAGGGGTTGGTCTCCTCTAGCCCCGTCGCCTCGACGACGATGCAGTGCTCCCAGCCGTCACCGAAGTCGTAGAGGTAGTGGAAGGTACCGCCCTTGGCGCGAGCCGCCAGCGACTTCAGCTTGGCGTTGCTTGCCAGCGCGATGGGCCGATCGCTCCACTCGTCCGGCTCGCCGTAGTAGCGGCCGTTGCACTCGAACTCATAAAGATGGCAGTCTGCCCAGCCCATCACATCCTGGATGAGCTCGTGAAGACGATGAAGGTTGATCTGCTCGGGCACCACCACACGGCGCCAGACCAGCGGGTCGGAATCGAGCAGTTCGATGCGCAGTCGAATATCAGGCATTGGGGCTCTCCGCTGATGCGTGTGGCGCCATGATACCGAGCGCGCACCGCGAAGCCAGCCCGCGAGCTGCCGCCCGGTGCGAGACTAACCGAATCTCACTACCCTGGGGAGACAGGCGGTTAGTGAAAGACAGCCGACCACAATAGCTGTCGTCGACCGGCCGGAGCAATTGACGCTGTGTGGGTTCCGCAGGGGTGGGAGAGGGCAGCCCGCCGTCATAGAAGAGAACAAATCTCATTAACAAGAGCCGTACGGTCATTTTTGCCGTAAATTTCTACTTTGATCTTGTGACAGTTTGCGTGGTGCTCAATCGTCCTAGATCTACCTTAGCCTCGCCCGCCATAGTGCTGGAAGCCCCTATATTTCGACGATTTAGCTTAAATAACACCCCTCGACACCATATGACGACAAGCCCCTGCATCCGCCTCATAACCCGAAGGTCATCGGTTCAAATCCGGTCCCCGCTACCAAACATAGAAAAAGCCAGATCCGACAGGGCCTGGTTTTTTTTGCGTCTGATGACCCGTTATAGAAAAGCCGAAACTTGATGGTTTCGGCTTTTTCATGTCACGACCCGAGGAAGGTTTTACTCTTTTGCCACTTCAATTCAATGCCGCCGCAGCGCCTCCAAGGTGCAGGCATTGGGGCAGAAACCGCACTCTTCGGCGTTCGGATCGCTTGCCAGCACGCGCTTGCAGCGGGTCTTCTCCGGACATGACGAGCACACGCGCTCCAGATCGCGGCGCACGCCGGGGCCGGCCAGGATGGTGTCGGCATGGTCGACGCCATACACCGCCATCATGCGCGGCAGCTGCTCGAGCGGCGAGCGGCTCCCGCTCCAGAATAGCGACTCATCGAGGCGCGTCAGCCCCAGGTCACGCAGCCGCGCCTCCTGCTGATCCGCTTCCAGGCCGTTCCACGCCTGGCGACGCTGGCTACTGCGCCAGGCGTGAGCCATGCGGCGCATGGCAGAGGTGATCGTCAGCATGGGAAAATCCTCCGTTATTTATTCGATTCCACCCAGCCTAGCCCACCTCACCGACGCATGAATTGATCAGCGTCAGCCCTTTGGCCGAAGCACCGCCACCGGGCAGCACGCCTCGTGCAGCACCTCATGACTGACGCTGCCGGCCACTACCTGGGAGAGGCCGCTGCGCCCATGGGTGGTCATGGCCAGCATGACGTCACGACTGTCGGCCAGGTAGCTGACGATGGCATCGGCCGGGCTGCCGTGCAGCACCTCCCAGTCCACCTCGATGTGGTGCTGCTTCTCCAGGCGGCGCGCCAGGCCATGGACATAGCCGGACTCCATCACATCACCGGGGGTGCCACCATCGGCAGCGGCCATGGCGCTGGCATCGATCACCTGCAGCAGTTGCAGCCTGGCCCCGAAGCGCTCCGCCAGCGCCACCGCGTGAGGCAACATCGCCTCGGAGAGCGTGGAGCCATCCACGCAGACCATGACCACGTCCACGCGGGCATGGCGCTCGGGCGCATAGCGGGGGCCGCAGAGCAGCACCGGACGACTGGCGCGGCGCACCACACCGGCGGTCACGCTGCCGATCAACATCTCCGGCACCGGACGACGCCCGTGGGCGCCCATGCACAGCCCCACGTCCTCCTGCCCGGCCAACGTCGCCAGGACCTCCTTGGCGTTGTCGCCCACCAGCACCTCGATCGGCATCGCATCGAGGGCAGGCTTCTTCTCCTCGGCGATTCGGGCCCTCACGGCGTTCTTCCGCCCTTCGGCCTGAGCAGGGTCGGTGACCACCGACACAACGGCCAGAACCGCATCGAGCTGGGCGGCCAGATTCTGGCCCATCGCCAAGCCGCGCAGCGAGTGATCGGTCTCGTCCATTGCCACATAGAACGTCTGCATGATTGCTCTCCTCAAGGCGCCGGGTGCGTCGTCATGGTGACCCGGGGCCTGTGTGCTCGGCGCCTGGCGCCTATTGTTTGTCGGAGGCCGTCGAGGCATCGGACTGCCGCGACAGCGTGAAGGGACGGTGCAGCAGTTGGTAGGCCAGGGCCCCTACCACCACGCCCCAGAAGGCGGAGCCCAGGCCCAGGAAGCTGATCCCGGAAGCCGTGGCGATAAAGGTGATCACCGAGGCCTCCAGATGGTCCTTGTGGGAGGCGAAGGCGCTGACGTTGCTGGTGATGGCGCCAATCAGCGCCAGGCCCGCCAGGATCGCCACGAACTCGCCGGGCAGCGAGGTGAAAAGCAGCACGATGGTGCCGGCAAAGGTGCCCCCGATCAGGTAGAAGACGCCGTTGGCGACCCCAGCCACATAGCGCTTGTCGGGGTCCTGGTGGGCCTCCTTGCTGGTGCAGATAGCCGCGGTGATAGCCGCCACCACCGTGGTGATGCCGCCAAAAAAGGCGGTACCAAAGGAGGTCAGGCTGGTCACGATGACAATCGGCTTGGCCGGCGTGCTGTAGCCGGAGGTGCGCAGAATCGCCATGCCCGGCAGGAACTGTCCCGTCAGGCTGACCAGCACCAGCGGGATCGCCAGGCTCAGGGTGGCGTTCCAGGTCCACTCGGGGGGGATGAACTGCGGCTCGGCCAGCTGGATCGAGACGCCGCGCAGGCTCGCCCCTTCAAGCACCACCGCCAGCACCACGCCGACGATCAGCAGCAGGACCAGGCTATAGCGCGGGGTGAGCCGCTTGAAGGCCAGGTAGGCGATAAGCATGCCGATGGCCAGCGCTGGCACCGACTCCAGGGAGACGAAGACGCCGACGCCGAACTGAAACAGGATGCCCGCCATCATGGCGCTGGCGATGCCCGGCGGGATCGCCTGGATGATGCGGTCGAAGGACCCGGTGATGCCGATCACGAAGATCACCGCCGCGGCCGTGAGATAGGCCCCTACCGCCTCGTTGAGCGATAATCCCGGGAACAGGGTCACCAGCAACGCCGTGCCCGGGGCCGACCAGGCGGTCACCACCGGCACCTTCAGCCACAGGCTGAGGATGATGCCCGAAATGGCCGCCCCCATGGAGATCGCCCAGACCCAGGAGGTCATCATGGCGGTGGAAATCTCCGCACTCTGGGCCGCCTGGAAGAAGATCGCCAGGGGACCCGAGTAGGAGATCAGCACGGCCACGAAGCCGGCAGTGATCGCGGGTATCGACCAGTCCTTATGCAGTTGCATCGTTGGCTCCGTCGGTCTTGAGGGCAAAACAGGGTTGAAGAGTGTGGCGTCAGGCGACGCCAAGATGAACGTCGAGAATCGACGGGTCATCCCTGAGGCCCTGGGAATCACCGCTGTAGACCACCTCGCCCTTGACCAGCAGGATATGCTTCTCGGCCACCTCGAGCAGGTTGTCGATGTTCTTGTCGACGATGATGGTGGCGATACCGGACGCCTTGATATCGCGAATGATTTTCCATATCTCGTCGCGGATCAGCGGTGCCAATCCTTCGGTGGCCTCGTCGAGGATCATCAGGTCCGGGTTGAGCGTCAGCGCCCGCCCAATGGAGAGCATCTGCTGCTCACCGCCGGAGAGGAAGGAGCCGTCGTGGTTGATGCGCTGGCCGAGCCTGGGGAAGGTGTCCAGCACGCGCTCCAGGGTCCAGGGCGATTCGCCCTGCTCGTTGGGCCGCGCGGCCATGATCAGGTGCTCGCGCACGCTGATGCCCGGAAAGATACCGCGCCCTTCCGGCACATAGCCGATGCCCTGGCGAATCAACTGCCAGGGGCGTCGCTTCGCCGCCGGGATGCCCTTGATGCTCACCTCGCCGCGGCGCGGTGGCACGAAGCCCAGGATCGACTTGAGCGTGGTGGTCTTGCCCATGCCGTTGCGACCCAGCAGGCTGAGGGTCTCGCCGGGCATCAGGGTGAGATCGATGCCGTGCAGGATATGGCTCTCGCCGTAATAGGTATGCAGCCCGCGGGCATCGACCAGCGGAGTGATCTGTTGCTGTGCCGTCATGCTGTCGCCTCCTCGTGGTGACGCCCGAGATAGACGTCACGCACCTTCTCGCTCGCGCGGATCTGCTCGGTGGGCCCGCTCTCCAGCACGCAGCCGTCCACCATCACGGTGATGCGGTCGGCCAGGCGGAAGACGCTGTTCATGTCGTGCTCGATCAGCACCAGGGTATAGCGGTCGGTGAGGCTCTCGAGCAATTCCGTGACCTGGTCGGCCTCCTCGCGGCCCATGCCGGCCATGGGCTCGTCGAGCAGCATCAGGGTGGGAGCCGTGGCCAGCACCATGGCGATCTGCAACTGACGCTGCTCGCCGTAGCTCATGTCGGCGGCCGGGGAGTAGGCGCGATGGACCAGGTGGCAGGTCTCGAGCACCTCGAGGGCCCGTTCACTGACCTCGCGTGCCCGCTGGCGGGAACGCCAGCTGCCGAAGACGCCACCCATGTGGATGCGCGCCGCCAGCTCGCAGTTCTGCAGGCAGTTGAGGCGCGGGAAGATGTTGGTCTTCTGGTGGCTGCGGCCGATGCCCATGCGAGCGATCTGGCGCACGCTCCTGCCCTGGATCGGCTTGCCGTGAAAGAGCACCTGGCCCTCCGAAGGGGGAATCTCCCCCGACAGCAGGTTGATCAAGGTGCTCTTGCCGGCGCCGTTGGGCCCGAGAATGGCGTGGATCTCGCCCGGCCGGACGTCGAAGTCGACGTCGTTGACCGCCACCAGGCCGCCGAAGCGACGGGTAAGCCCGTGGGTGGCCAGGATCGGTTCATCACTCATGGCTTACCCCTCCTTATGCTTGATGCGGGTGGACGGAACGACCGAGGCAACGGCCTCTTCCTCGACGCTCGGCGCTTTCTTGCGGGTCCAGGGCGGCGCGATGATCAGCCCGGCGATACCACGCGGCAGCACCAGCACGGCACCGATGATGGTCAGGCCCATCAGGATCGGCCAGTGCACGGTCAGGTGCTCGTAAACATAGAGCAGGATCTCGTAGGCGAAGGCGCCAAGTATCGGTCCGAAGATGGTGCCCATGCCGCCGAGGATCAGCATCATCAGCACCTCGCCTGACGTGTGCCAGCCTAGCTGTGCCGGGTTGGCGAAACCGTACTGCATGGCCGCCAGCATGCCAGCGATGGCGGCAAGCACGCCGGCGATCACGAAGGCGATCAGCTTGTAGCCGCCGGTGGCATAACCCAGCGCCTGCATGCGGTGTTCGTTGTCATGGATACCGTCGAGCACCTGGCCGAAGTAGGAGCGGGTCAGCCAGCGCAAGAACAGGAAGCCGACGACCAGCATTCCCAGGCAGAAATAGAAGAAAGTGTGAGGATTGCTCATGTCCAGCAGTGCCGTCTCGCCGACAGTGATGTCGGGGCGAAACATGATGAAGACCCCGTCGGTACCACCGGCGAACGGCGCGGTACTAATCAGGTAGTAAAGCATCTGACCGAAGGCCAGGGTGGTCATGATAAAAAAGATGCCCTTGGTGCGGATCACCAGGAAACCGACCACCAGCGCTGCCACGGCCGCGACCAGCATGACCAGCGGTAGCATCCACCACATGGAGGCCGCATCGTAATCGGGGCTGACCAGCGCCAGGGTATAGGCGCCGAGGCCGAAGAACAGGGCGTGGCCCAGGCTGACCAGGCCGACGATGCCCACCAGCAGATCCAGACTCATGGCGAACAGCGCCAGGATCACCATCAGGGTCAGTTTCTCGAGCATGAAGTCTGACTGGCTGCCGAACAGTGCCGGTCCCCAGAGCGGGAAGATCGCGACGATGGCCAGCAGGGCCAGCATGATGACAGCGACGCGCTTGGGATATCTATGCAACATGTCTCATCCTCCTCAAGCGAACAGGCCGCGGGGTTTAACCAGCAGCACGGCGGCCATGATCAGGTAGATCACCATGCTGGCGATGCTCGGAATCAGCACAGAGCCAAAGGTCTCGGCCATGCCGATCAGGATGGCGCCCCAGAAGGCTCCCTTGATCGAGCCGATCCCGCCGATGACCACGACGACGAAACAGGTGATCAGGATGCTGTCGCCCATACCCGGGGTAATGGAGGTCAGCGGGGCGGCGATCATCCCGGCGAAGGCGGTCAACGCCACGCCGACGCTGAAGATCAGGGTAAAGAGGGTGCGCACGTTGATGCCCAGGCCCTCCACCATGTCACGGTTTACGGCACCGGCGCGGATGATGATGCCCAGCCGGGTATGGCGAATCACCCAGTAGATGACACCCGCCAGCGCCAGGCAGACGCCCATCACGAATAGCCGGTAGACCGAGTACTGCAGGTTGTCGGTGAGCTGCAGGCTGGCGTCGAAGGGTGCCGGGATTGCTACGCTGTGAACGTCCCCTCCCCAGATGATGCGCTGTGCCTCGTTGATCACCAGGATCAGGCCGAAGGTCAGCAGCACCTGATAGAGGTGGTCGCGCTTATAGAGCGTGTCGAGAAACAGGCGCTCGATGATCAGGCCCAGTGCGATGGCGATGGGAACTGCCACCAGAATGGCCAACCAGAAGTTGCCCAGGCGCAAGTTCAGGTCGTAGACCAGATAGGCGCCGATCATGTACATGGCACCATGGGCCAGGTTGATGATGCCCATAATGCCGAAGATAAGCGTCAGGCCGCTGGCGATCAGGAACAGCAACAGTCCGTACTGCAGCCCGTTGAGGAGCTGCACACCAAAGAATACGAGATCCATGACGATCTCCTCCGTGATAAAAGGGGCGAGCCAGGCTCGCCCCGAGAAGTCAGGTGTTCACCGGTTACATCTGGCAGGCGTTGTCCGGCACCTCGAGTTGCTCGGCGGCAACGCTGACGACTTCATGCTTACCGTCACGGATCTCGCGCAGGTAGACGTTCTGGATCGGGTGGTGGGAGTCGGAGAAGCTCATCAGGCCCCGCGGGCTCTGGAGCTCGACATTGGCCAGGGCCTCGATCAGGGCGTCCCGGGCTTCGGTATTGCCGTCGACCTCGTCGAGCGCCTGGACCAGCATGGCGCCGGTGTCATAGCCCTGCACGGAGTAGGTGTCCGGAGCCACGCCATAGGCGTCCTCGTAGGCCGATACGAAGGCCCGGTTCTCTTCGCTGTCGAGGGTCTCGGCATAGTGCATAGTGGTCAACACGCCTTCGCCTGCACCGTCCAGCGCCGCGATGTTGCCCTCGGTGAGGAAGCCCGAGCCCATCAACGGAATGGTCTCCTTCAGGCCGGCTGCCGCATAGTCGCGCACGAAGCTCACGCCGCCGCCACCGGCAAAGAAGGTGTAGACGGCATCCGGGGCAATGCTGGCGATCTGGGCCAGGTAGCTCTGGAACTCGGTATTGGGGAAGGGGACCAGGATTTCCTGGACGATCTCGCCGCCCTCCGCCTCGAAGGCTTCCTTGAAGCCGGCCACGTCTTCCTTGCCACCGGCGTAGTCCCAGGTGATCGTCACGACCTCGCGGTGGCCCTGATCGTAGGCGACCTTGCCCATGGGAAAGCTGTTTTGCCACATGCTGAAGGAGGTGCGAAAGACGTTGGGCATGCACAGCTGGTTCGTGGCGGCTTCCAGGCCGGCATTGGGAATGATGGTGATAGCGCCAGTCTGCTTGGCCACCCGCAGCATGCCCATGGCCACGCCCGAGTGCACCGGCCCGATGACGAAGTCGACGCCATCGCCCTTGACCAGCCGGCTCATGTTCTGGGGCGCCTTGGAGGGATTGGCCTCGGAGTCGAGCTGCACGTACTCGACATCACGACCGCCGAGTTGGCCGCCGTTCTGCTCGATAGCCAGCTTCAGGCCGTTGGTGATGGCCTCGCCCAGCGCGGTGTAGGTGCCGGAGTAGGGCAGCATCAGGCCGACCTTGATCGGGTCCGCCGCAACGGCGAGGCCTGAGGTCATCAGGGTGGCACCGACGACTGACGCTAGGACGGTTTTCTTGAAGCTATTTTTCATCATGTTCACCAGGGATATTGTGTTGTGGTTATGGAGCGGCATCCCTGCCGCGGGGCCTATCGGTCACCAGGCGTGCTCAGCGTGACCCGGTCAGCGTGACCCGG
>JBNJLE010000036.1:0-14028 GCA_051751685.1 Pseudomonadota bacterium
AATCCTGAAATTTCACGATATAAACATGGATCAAATATCTTTCCAACAACCTTGCTTATCGGACTCATAATAAGAATAAGAAACTCACGATGTATAGAAAACTCTTGGAACCCCCTTGTTTTCAATAAGTGTCAGGCATGTTTCGCCATGCGCTGGAAGATGGTATTACGCGCCGCCAATTCGCTATAGGTGCCTTGATCCACCACTTTACCGGCATCCAGCAGGTAGATACGGTCGCACTGTTTTACCGTAGCCAGGCGATGGGCGATCATGATGATCGTCTTGTTGCCCGAAAAATCGTGGATGGCGTCCATCACCATTTTTTCGGTGATACCGTCCAGAGCGCTGGTGGCTTCGTCCAGCACCAGCACCTCGGCGTCATCGTAGAGCGCTCGGGCAATCCCTATACGTTGCCGCTGCCCGCCGGATAGCTGGATGCCACGTTCGCCGACTCGCGTATCGAGACCATTGGGTAGCTGTTCCAGTAACTCTTCGAGATGCGCCATGCGTGCCGCCCGCCATAGGCGCTCTTCGTCGATCGCTTCGCTGGGCAGGCCGAAGGCGATGTTTTCTCGAATGCTGGCATCGGACAGGAAGATGGCCTGTGGCACGAAACCCAGGCTGTTCTGCCAGGCGCGAAGCTGATCCTCGCGCAGCGGCTCGCCATCGATGCACAACGCGCCACGGGTGGGCTCCATCAACCCAAGCAGAATATCGATGGCGGTGCTCTTGCCGGAGCCGGAGGCTCCCACTAGCCCAATAATCTGATTGCGGGGAATCGTTAGGCTTATGCCGTCAAGCGCCGGCGCTACCTGGTCGGGGTAATGAAATACCACCTCTTCCAGGCTGATCGCGAGGCGGGGCACCAGTTTCTCGGTGGTAGGGCTGACCGGGGGGTGCGAGGTCTCGCGGCTGGCCTGGAGGTCCGGCTTGATGCTTGCCAGCGCCGGCATGTTCGCCTTGACTTGGCTGATGCCTTGATAAATGCCCTGAAAGGCCGGCAGCAACTTGAAGCCCGCCAACGCATAGATGGATAGTAGCGGCAGGATGGTGCCCAGGTTGCCCTGGTGAGCCCTCAGCAGATAGAGGACCAGCAGGATCACGGAGCCGAAAGCGAGCAGTAGCATGGCATGACGTGGCACCTGGCCCAAGGCGGCATTCACCCCGCGTGCACGTCCGATGCGCCAGCTGGTGGTAGCAAAACGGCGGTTCATGTCCGCCTGGCGGCCCAACAGCAACACATCCTTGATGCCGCCGAAGCCCTCATTCATCAGTTTGAAGCGCTGCTGCTGCATCTTGCTGATGGTCTTGCCATTGCGGGCAAGGCGGCTACGCACCGTACGATAGAGCGCTACATAGGCAGTGATAAACAGTGTCGCCCCGATAAGCGCCACCAGCGGATTAAACACTAGAATCGCAATTACCATAAACAGTGCCAGTATCGCCTGGGCGTTGATCTGCAGCAGGTGATTGAGTATCTGCGTCACCCGATTGCACTCCATGGCAATACGGTTGGTCAACTGCGTACTGCTGCCGCTGGCGTGGAACAGCCAAGGTTGGCGCATATAGTGCTCATAGAGCCGGGTGCTGAGCTCGGCCCCCAGTTGCTGGGAATAGAGCGACAGGCGCCAGAGGGTGAACATCGAGATTGTTGCACCTAGCGCCAGGGCCGAAAACACCGCCGCGCCTACCCAGAACAGGAAATCAGTCGGGCTGGCAAAGCCACTGGCGCGGTAGATCTGCGCCAGGATGCCATCGCCTTCAAGCCGGTCGATATCGCCCACCAGACCCATGAAGGGGCCCATGGCCAACACGCTGCCCACCTCGGCGAAGCCCATCAGCACGACCAAGCCCTGCAGGCGCAGGAGCTTATTGCGCTGTTCGGCGGTGAGAATGGCAAAAAGTTCTTTCAGTTGGGAGAACATAGAACGCTGCCTCTATTTATACGAGTAGCTGTAGTACCCGTAGCCGTAGAAGGTGGCGGCCTTGCTCTCTATGGCATTGAGGATGGCACCCTTGACGGTGACGCCAGCGGTTTCCAGGCGGCGCGTGGCAGCGTGCAGTTCGCGCAACGGGTTCTGCTGGAAGCGGGCCACCATCAGGGTGGTGCCGCACTGGCGCCCGACCAGGGCGGCATCGATCACCGCGAGGATCGGCGGGGTGTCGATAATCACGATGTCGTACTGCAGGCTGGCTGCCTCCATGAACTCGCTGAAGCGAGAGTTCATGAGCAGTTCAGCGGGGTTGGGCGGCGCCGCGCCACGCGCGATGTAGTGCAGGTCTTCCAGGTTGCTGGGGCGGATCACGTCCTTGAGCTCGAGTTTGCCGGACAGAAGTTCGGAGAGTCCCAGCTTGCCTCGACCGCCGAAGGCATTGTGAACGTGGCCCTTGCGCATGTCGGCGTCTACCAACAGCACGCGCTGGCCGGCCTGGGCACATAATGCCCCGAGGTTTATGGAGACGAAGCTCTTGCCCACCGCGGGGCTGGCGCCGGTGATGACCAGGCGGTTGTCGATGGCCTCCAGCATGGCAAAGTGCAGGCTGGCACGCAGACCGCGCAGGGCCTCGATGGCATTGTCCGCCGGGGCATGCTCTGCCAGCACAGCGGTGGCGACCTGGCTGGCGTTCTTGTCGCGCTTATGCTTGATGCGGCGAGTCAGCTTATTCTGCTCATCGGTCAGGGGCACGGTGGCATACACGGGCAGGCCGGCATCTTCGATCTGCTCGGCAGACTCCACACCGCGGTTGAGCCAGCCGCGCATCATGACGATACCCAGGGAGAGCATGCCGCCCAGCAGGATGGAAAGCATCATGAGCCTGGTTTTATTGGGTGCGATAGGGGCACCGCCTACCTGAGCACGATCGATGATGCGAACATTACCCACGGTGCCGGCTCGGGCGACCTGCAGCTCCTGCATCTTGTTGAGCACGTTAAGGTAGATGGCCTGGGTGACCTCAACGTCGCGCGTGCGACGTACCACCTCCTGTTGCGACGCCGGCAGCTGGCTGACACGCTGGTTGAGTTCGGCGCGCTGATCCTGCAATTGGCGCTTCTGGCGCAGCAGCGCCAAATAGCTGGGATGGTTGGGGGTAACGCGCTGAGCCATTTCAGTTTCTTGTAACTCCATCTCGTTGAGCTGGCGCTCCACCTCGATGAACTGGTTGATCACCGCCTGGGACTCGCTGGAGAGGTCCACACTGTCTTGTTCAACCCGGTAGTGATTGAGGCTGTCTTCGGCGGCGGAGAGCTGGGTACGCAACTCCGGAGCCTGCTCTTCCAGAAAGGCCAGGCTCTGCTCGGCCTCGGCGGACTGGCGCTCGACATTCTGACGCAGGAAGGTTGCCGAGACGGCGTCCAGCGAACGGCGAATCTCTTCCCGGTCTGTGCCGGTCAATGTCAGGCGCAGCATTCCGGTGCCGGCATTGCGCCCGCTGCCACCTAACTCACTGACGGTGAGCCGACCGCGCAACTGGCCGATCGCCGCTGCCCGGGTGCGTTTCATGACCGTGAACTGGGCGCCTGCGGGTGCATTGAGCTCGGCAATGCGCAGTTGGATATCCCCATTATGAAAGCTGGCCAGTTCACCAACCTCCCCACTGCCAATCTTCTCCGGTGGTTCACTGTCGATGGCGAGTTGATACCCCCCCTCCTCGCCCACGGTAACGATCAGGGGCGCGCCGCGCAGGTGGTCAGCCACCTCCAGACGACCAAGCTCAAGGGACTCACCGCCCCATACCTCGGGCCGACCCTCCATGTAGCCCGGGCGAGCAATGCCGCGGCGCTGCACGAACTCACCGATCACAGGCAGGCTGTGCGGCAGTACCAGAAGGTCCAGGTCGGTACTGTCCACCACCTGCCCCAGCACCAATCGCGACTGCAGGATATGGACTTCCGCCGATGTGGGAGCCTCTGATTCCTGGCCGAACACATCACCGACATCACCCAGCGGGCTGATGGAGGAGCGACGCTCGACTTGCACCAACGCATCCCCTTGATAGACCGGTGTAACCAGCATGGCATAGACGGCACCCGCCACGGCGAAAAAAGCGGTAATGAAGATGATCAGCCATTTGTGGTCGAGGAGCAGGCCCAAGAGGCGGCCGAAATCGATGGCTTCATCGGCGGGGGCGGCCCGCGGAGAGGTTTGGACGGAATCTGTCATTAATATCTTATTCAGTCGGATACGGAAGTCGACATGTGAAAGTAGACAAATGCTACCTTCGGCGACGATGAGCGTGAATCAGGCCCTGCAACAGGTTGGAGATTTCCCAAATCTCCTAGGTCAAGTGCTTGACTAGAACGATGTCGAGATAGCCGATCTCTAGGGCTGGGCGATGTAGATCTGGGTTCTGATATCGCCACGGGAGCTTTGGCAAAGCTGAGGAAGCGTACCTTTTCCTTCTGGATTTCGCGCTCAAAACATTCAGCAATGCTTTATCCACGCTACCGCCCTGAGGTGATGGCACATCCTCAAGGCCCGTCCGTTATCCTGTCACCGCTGAACCATACGGCGCGACTGGCTAGCATCCGGCTGTTATCAATACTTGCTAGCTTTGTTGAACATCAGCATCGCCGGGTCCTCCGCCGGTCAAACCTCAGCAAACTGGGCAGTCGGGCTGCCATATGCCTGCAGCCATGTCCAATTGGAAATCACATAGGCGGTGCCATGGTGTGCCTCAACCGGCCACAGCGACCCAGTAAAGAACGTCTGGTCTGATGCCTCTCCGCAAGCCGACCCCTGAATCCAGCGGATATCCACTAGTTCGTTTCGGGAAACATAGCCGACTGCAACAGAGGGAAGAGTCTTGCGTACCTGATCCATATCTCCTGACGTTGACCAAATCGAGTGCCTTGGTCGACGGCTGAAGAAGTAGCAAACGGCGCGCCGCACATTGCGTCGTTAGTCTTCTCGCTGGAGATGATATAGATGATGCGCTTATGCCCTTTTTGCAGTTCGAAAAATGTCTTTAACAGCGCTCTCATACGATTCCCTTACTTTAGTTGTCAGCTACGCGACCGCTGAGCGCCGAGACTTTAAGAAAGCACTAATTTAAAAGAAATAGAATCCTCAATGGCGCACCACCCCGAACTGTCAATTGCATGAGCACATTTGAAACACTATGTGGCTTATCGTACTAATCATGTTAAAACATGTGCAGAAAAGTGTAGTTTTAAATTCTTAATAATCATGAGGATGATATTGACTCATAAATTTATTAAAAAAGTAATCAAATAAAAATCATTTAACTAACTCATATGCTTTATTGAGTTAATATGAAAATGCCGGACGTTGATCGCCCGGCATGCAGTAGAAAAATAGTTATTACTGGCTAATATGGATTCATACCTGAACCCGTAGAGTTGGCTTTCGGTATGACTCCTAACCCCATGATCCACATAACAGCATAGTCGTTGTCGCCATCCACCCAGACAGTCCCATGCCAGCTTCAAATTCCGCGCCCGTCGCCGAACGCTCACCCGCCATGACAGGTTGTCGATCATCGGCCAGTGTTTCCAGATCGCTGGCGTCGGGCCTGACCGAATTGGAGGTCAGGCGAGTGATGCGCCTGATGGAGCACACCCCAGAGCCCGATGGCTAACTCATGCTCGAGCCGGAGTATTAGCCGGAGGGCTGGTGGACCTAAAACACCCTTCAGCTGATAGGGCAGTTGGGCCCGGCCGGCGAGCTGAGCCCGGACCACCATCCGGCCAAGCGGCTCCGGCTACTCAGTGAGCAGCAGGAACTGGCGCATCGTTCCGCCGTGGTAATCCACAAGACGGCCAGATGATCCTCGACTTCGGTCAGGACATTGGGCACATGATGGTGTTGAACACCTTGCGGAGCCGACTGTGTTATCCGCGAGGGTCGCCTTGCTGATCACCTGCCGAAGCCCCCCTACGAGAAACGAGTGGCTGCCACAGGTCGCCAAGCCGGCCATGTCTGGCAGAGGGGAAAGCAGTCATAATTGGGCCATCTGGCTCGGTCGATACGGGCCTTATCGGCGATATCGGGCCCACGGATCACACGGCATAGAGGTCGAAAGGGCTAAAAAAATGCTCGTTCCCTACGGTAGGGAGGGAGACGGCGCCGATTTCATGAATTCAGGACTTATACTCCAGAATATGTTGTCTTTATCGCAATTCATGCAGAGATATAATTTAAACGCGAGAGGATGCTGCAACTAGCCTTTAGTCCCCAGGAGAGACCCCATGACCCAGCTTCGTCCAGACTTCATCGGCACCGGCCTGATGGGCGACCCCATGACGCGCCGGCTGCTCGGCGCCGGCGTCGACGTGACCGTGTGGAACCGCACGGCGGCCGGGGCCGCCCCCCTTCGCGAGGCCGGCGCCCGGGTGGCCGGCACCATCGGCGCACTGGTATCGAGCGTAGACGTGGTGATGCTGCGCCTGGCCAATAACGAGGTGGTGGAAGCCTATCGCCCGGTCGGCGAGCAGGGTGAGCCATGAGCGAGTCACGGGTGGTCTACCTCACCGGCGGCGCCCAGGGCATCGGTCTGGGCATCGCCGAGCACCTGCTGGCCCGCGGCGATCGCGTGGCGCTCACCGACATCGACGCCGAGGCGGTGGCCGAATGCCACGAGTGCCTCGGGCATTCCGAGCGCCTGCTGGCCATGGTCTCCGACGTCCGCGACGAGCACCAGGTGGCCGAGAGCCTCGCTGCGACGGTGGCCCGCTTCGGCCGGCTCGACGGGGTGATCCACAACGCCGGCCTGGCCGACCCCTTCCAGGGCCCGCTGGAGACGCTTGCGCTCGCCACCTGGCAGGCCTACCTCGACACCAACCTCACCGGGGCAATGCTCTGCGCCAGACACGCCGCGCCCTACCTGCGCGTGAGCCGTGGCGCCATGGTGCTGATGGCCTCCACCCGGGCCCTGCAGTCCGAGCCGCACACCGAGGCCTACGCCGCCAGCAAGGGCGGCGTGCTGGCGCTCACCCATGCTCTGGCGGTGAGCCTCGGCCCCGAGATCCGCGTCAACGCCATCAGCCCCGGCTGGATCGAGGTGGGAGACTGGCAGAAGGCGTCACGCCGCACACCGGTGGAACATCGCGATATCGACCGCGACCAGCACCCGGTCGGACGGGTGGGCCGCCCGGCGGACATCGCCGCCATGGCGGCCTTTCTGCTCTCCGACGAGGCGGGCTTCATCACCGGGCAGAACCTGGTGGTGGACGGCGGCATGACCCGCAGGATGATCTACGCGGAGTGAGGCGGCAGGATTTGTCGCCATCGCTGCCCTTCCGTACACTTGTTTGACTTTTTCCCACTGCGACCTGCCGAGGCACGACCCCATGGCGTTTACTTCCACTTCCACCTACGTGGCCACCGAGGCTTTGAAGCAGGCGGTCAACGCTGCCGTGACACTTCAGCGCCCGCTGCTGATCAAGGGCGAGCCGGGCACCGGCAAGACCCTGCTCGCCGAGGAGCTGGCGGCCTCTATTGGCACCCGACTGATCACCTGGCATATCAAGTCCAGCACCAAGGCGGCCCAGGGGCTTTACGAGTACGACGCAGTGAGCCGCCTGCGCGACTCCCAGCTGGGGGTGGAGGGCGTGGAGAACGTCGCCAACTACATCAAGCCCGGCAAGCTGTGGGAGGCCTTCACCACGGGCGAGCGGGTCGTACTGCTGATCGACGAGATCGACAAGGCGGACATCGAATTCCCCAACGACCTGCTCCAGGAGCTGGATCGCATGGAGTTCCACGTCTACGAGACCGGCGAGACCATTCGCGCCCGGCATCGCCCGATCATCGTCATCACCTCCAATAACGAGAAGGAGCTGCCCGACGCCTTCCTGCGCCGCTGCTTCTTCCACTACATCGAGTTTCCCGATCGCGAGACCATGCAGCAGATCGTCGACGTGCACTTCCCCGACATCGCCCCGAGGCTGGTGGGCGAAGCCCTGGAAGTGTTCTTCGACCTGCGCCAGGCGCCGGGCCTCAAGAAGAAGCCCTCCACCTCCGAGCTGGTGGACTGGCTGAAGCTCCTGATGAGTGATGAGCTTGCCCGGGAGGCGCTCTACCACCGCGACCCGGTCAAGGCTATCCCGCCGCTGGCAGGGGCACTGGTCAAGAACGAGCAGGATACGCAGCTGCTGGAGCGACTCGCCTTTATGCTGCGTCGCCAGGGCAATCAGAGGCGCTGAATCATGTTTATCGGCCTGTTCGAGACCCTGAAGCGTGCCGGCGTGCCGGTGTCGCTTCGCGAACTGCTCGACCTCCACGCGGTGGTGGAGCGCGGCGTGGTATTCGCCGATATGGAGGCTTTCTACCGGATCGCGCGCACGGTCATGGTCAAGGATGAGCGCCACTTCGATCGCTTCGATCGCGCCTTCGCCGCCTGGTTCGAGGGACTGGAGAACCTGGATGCGGCCATCGAAGCGCTGATCCCCGACGACTGGCTGCGGCGCGAATTCGAGAAGCAGCTCAGTGAGGAGGAGAAGGCCCAGATCGCGTCCCTGGGTGGCCTCGAGAAACTGATCGAGACCTTCAAGCAGCGCCTCGAGGAGCAGAAGGAGCGTCACGCCGGCGGCAACAAATGGATCGGCACCGGCGGCACCAGCCCCTTCGGCGCCTACGGCTACAACCCCGAAGGCATTCGCATCGGCCAGGAGGGCTCGCGTCATCGCCGCGCGGTCAAGGTATGGGACGAGCGACGCTTCCGCGACTACGACGATTCCCTGGACCTGGGCACCCGCAATATCAAGATGGCGCTGCGCCGGCTGCGCAAGTTTGCCCGCCAGGGGGCCGCGGAGGAGTTTGACGTCGACGCCACCATCCGCGAGACGGCCCGCGACGCCGGCCTGCTCAACGTGCAGATGCGCCCGGAGCGCCACAACGCGGTAAAGGTGCTGCTGCTGCTCGACGTGGGCGGCTCCATGGACGACCACGTCCGCACCTGCGAGGAGCTCTTCTCGGCGGCGCGCTCGGAGTTCAAGCACCTGGAGGCCTACTACTTCCACAACTGTGTCTACGAGGGACTGTGGCGCAGAAATGCCCAGAGCCAGTCCCGGCGCCCTGGCGAGCGCATTTCGACAATGGACGTACTGCACACCTTCGGTGCTGATTATCAGGTAGTGATCGTCGGCGACGCCGCCATGTCGCCCTACGAGATCACCCATCCCGGCGGCAGCGTCGAGCACTTCAATGACGAGGCCGGTGCGGTGTGGCTCAAGCGCCTGGTGGACAAATTCCCACGCCTGGCGTGGCTCAACCCCATGCCACAGCGCGCCTGGGAGTTCACCCACTCCAACCAGCTCATTCGCCGACTGATCGACGAGCGCATGTACCCCATGACCCTGGAGGGGCTGGAGAGCGCCATGCGGGAGTTGGCTCGGTAGGTGTTTATAGCCCTTTTGGGCTATTTATTAACATTATAGCCTTTAAAGGCTATTAGCTTGATAAATAGCCCTCCAAGGCTATCCTAGGGGCAAAAGCCCGGGAGGAACTGCCATGCCACAGCGAATCGCCGTCCTGACCGGCGATGTGATCGACTCGCGCAAGGTCGACGACCGCCCGGGCCTCTATCGGCTGCTGGATGACAACCTGGCCGAACTGGCCTCCCTGCATGGCGGCCGCGCCGAACGCTTCCGTGGCGACGGCTTTCAGCTCGCCCTGCCCCGGGCGGCACCGGCCATGGAGGCAGCCGTGACTCTGCGGGCGGCGCTGATCGAACACTCCGAGCCCGACCAGCGCTGGGATGCACGTATCGCGGTAGCGGTCGGGCCGGCGGAGCGTGGCAGTGCGGAGACCGACGGCGCCACCTTCGTTGCCTCGGGTCGCGCCCTCGATGCTCTGGCCGACACCTCCGTCCACCTGTCGCTGACCCGGCTGGATGCGCCCGTGGATCCCGGCCTAGTCCTGCTGGTCCGCTACATCGACGACCTGCTCGACAGCTGGTCAGCCTACTCCGCCGAGGTCGTCGGTCTGAGCCTGCGCCATGACGCCTCCCAGCAGGCCCTGGCCGAGCGTCTCGGTATCCGCCAGCCCAGCGTGCACAAGCGCCTGCGCGCCGCCCGCTGGACCCTGCTTTCCGACACCCTCGACTACCTCCGACAGCGTCTCGCTGATGAGGAGCACACACCATGAGCAGCGATGCCCTGTCGCTGCTCATGGGCCTGATGCTTGCCCATCTGGCCGGTGACTTCCTGCTGCAGCCGCGCGTCTGGGTCGAGGAGCGCTATCGCCTGAAGCATCGCTCCCCGGCCCTGCTAATGCATACGCTGATCCACGCGGCCTTGGCCGCCGGCGTCATGGGCGTCGCCGCGACCCTGGACCCGGCCCGGGGCTACGCGGCCGCCCTGCTCAGCACCTTGGTGTTGGCGGCCAGCCACTGGCTGATTGACCTGGCCAAGACACGACTGCCGGCCGGCGAACTGCGCTGGTTCCTGCTCGACCAAGCGCTGCATCTGCTGGTGCTGGGGGCACTATGGCTCGTATGGATCGGCAGTCTGGCGCCGTTGCGGGAGCTCGCTGCCTGGCTGGTGTCACCTCAGGTGCTCGGCGTAGCGGTGGCCTACCTGACGGTGACCCGCCCCTTCTCCTTCGCCATCGCCATGGTGATGCAGCGTTGGAGCCACGAGATCGAGGACAAGGGTACCCTGGGCCGGGCCGGTGCCCGCATCGGCATGCTGGAGCGGGTGGTGGTGCTCACCCTGGTGCTGCTCGACCAGCTCACCGCGGTAGGCTTCCTGCTGGCGGCGAAATCAGTGCTACGCTTCGGCGACCTGCGCGAATCCCGCGACCGCAAGCTCACCGAATACGTATTGCTGGGGACCCTGCTCAGCGTCTCGACGACCCTGGCGCTGGGCCTGTTGCTGCGCCTGGTGCTGTTCGGCCAACCGTGACCGACGGGCAGGGCCTCGGGCGTCGGGGTCAGACACCGTCGCCGATCGCCGCCGCGCCCGGGCGCTGGGCGTCATCGATACCGGCCATGCGCACCAGTGCCAGGGCCTCATCCAGGCTTTCCACCTCCTCGACTCTCAGCAATTCGCTGTCCAGGCTGACCGGCTTGCCGCTCTTGACGGAGAGCAATCGCTCCAGCGAGGCGACGTCCAAATCCTTCTCCAGCTTGAGCGCATCTACCCCGGCGGCATTGTGCCCGCTGGGGAGATAGATGGTGCCGTTGGAGAAGTCCACCGCGTAGGCGATCACGCCAGGCAAGATGAAGAACAGCAGGCCGACGCCGTTGGCAATCGCCACCGCCGGGTCAATGCGGCCGCTCATCTGGCCCTTGCGTTCGGGGTGGAAGAGGGTGCCACAGCCCACCAGGGCGGTGATCGAGACACCGAGAACCAGGCCGTTCAGGCCGCGACGCAAGAATGGGGTCATGCGGAAATCTCCATGGCATCAAAGGCATCGGCACCTCCCACCCACATTCCGGACTGGCACCGTCAAGTAAAATCTAAATGAGCTTACCACATGCCCGGGAAGCACCCACCACACTCGACGCCAGGGGGAAGGCACCAGAGTCTACCGGGCAACGGAGCTTTCGCCGACGGCTTTTGCCGCGCCTGGCGCTTGGCCGTACAATGCGTCAACTGCCGCCGTCCTGGCGGACCGACCCTTTGACGAGCCCGAGGAAACGCCGGACCCATGCGCGCCACTCAACTGTTGATCGCCACCCTCAAGGAAACGCCTGCCGACGCCGAGGTCATCAGCCATCAGCTGATGCTGCGTTCGGGCATGATCCGCCGCCTCACCTCCGGCCTTTATACCTGGCTCCCGCTGGGGCTGAAGACCCTGCGCAAGGTCGAGCGCATCGTCCGCGAGGAGATGGACCGCGCCGGCGCTCAGGAGGTGCTGATGCCGGCCGTGCAGCCTGCCGAGCTGTGGCAGGAGTCCGGCCGCTGGGAGCAGTATGGCCCGGAGCTGCTGCGCCTCAAGGATCGTCACGAGCGTGACTATTGCGTCGGCCCGACACACGAGGAAGTGATCACCGATCTGGTGCGCAAGGAGATCGCCAGCTACAAGCAGCTGCCGATCAACTTCTACCAGATACAGACCAAGTTTCGCGACGAGATCCGTCCGCGCTTCGGGGTGATGCGTTCCCGCGAATTCATCATGAAGGATGCCTACTCCTTTCACGTCGATGAGGCCTCGCTGAAAGAGACCTACCAGGCGATGTACGACGCCTACACGCGGATCTTCACCCGTCTGGGCTTGGACTTCCGCCCGGTGATCGCCGACAACGGTGCCATCGGCGGGACCGGCTCCCATGAGTTCCACGTGCTGGCCGACTCCGGAGAAGACGACATTGTCTTCTCCACCGAGTCCGACTACGCCGCCAACATGGAGAAGGCCGAGGCGCTGCCGGCGCCGCTCGGCACGCCCCCCGAGCGTGCCGCGCCGGGCGAGGCCCTGCGCCTGGTCGACACCCCCGACGCGAAGACCATCGCCGCGCTGGTGGCACAGCACGGCCTGTCCATCGAGAAGACCCTCAAGACCCTGATGGTGCACGGCGCCGAAGGCGGCCTGATCGCCCTGCTGGTGCGCGGTGACCACGAGCTCAATGAGGTGAAGGCCGAGAATCTGCCTCAGGTAGCTGCGCCGCTGACCATGGCCAGCGAAGAGGAAATCCGCGCCGCGGTGGGCGCCGGCCCCGGCTCGCTGGGGCCCGTGGGTCTGGAGATGCCGATCATCATCGATCGCAGCGTGGCCCTGATGAGCGACTTCGGCGCCGGTGCCAACGTCGACGGCAAGCACTACTTTGGCATCAACTGGGAGCGCGACGTGGCGCTGCCCGCGATTCATGACATCCGCAAGGCGGTCGAGGGCGATCCTTCGCCGGATGGCCGCGGCACGCTGGCGATCAAGCGCGGCATCGAGGTGGGTCACGTCTTCCAGCTGGGCTGCAAGTACAGCCAGGCGATGAACGCCACAGTGCTGGGCGACGAAGGTCGCGCCATTCACCCCTGGATGGGGTGCTATGGTATCGGTGTGACCCGGGTGGTGGCCGCCGCCATCGAGCAGAACCACGACGACGCCGGCATCATCTGGCCCGATGCCATCGCCCCCTTTCACATCGCCTTGGTGCCGATGAATGCCCACAAGTCCCAGCGGGTGCGCGAGGAGTCCGAGAAGCTCTATGCCGAGCTGACCGAGGCCGGTTTCGAGGTGCTGCTGGATGACCGCGACCTGCGCCCAGGGGCCAAGTTCGCCGACCATGAGCTGATGGGGCTGCCGCATCGCCTGGTGGTTGGCGACCGGGGCCTGGACAAGGGTGAACTGGAATACAAGGGACGCCGTGACAGTGACGCCACCATGCTACCGGCAGAGCAGCTACTCGATTTCCTGCGCGCGCGCATCAGCCACTGACGCGCGCGGCAGCAAAAAACGCCTCGCCGCCGTCCTCGCCGCGCTCTGGCTGGCCGCCGTCTCCATGGCGGCGGCCAGCGATGCCACTTTCCTGGCCTCTCTGGAGGCCCATCAACGCCCCCTGGTGATCCAGGCGCTTCCGGCCACACCCGCCTCCCTGCGCACCACCCTCGACGACAGCCTCTCCCTCACCCGCGACCCGGCCGAGATCTGGGCGGCACGCCAGTGGCAAAACGCCATGGAGCCGTCGATTGCGCGCTTCGTCAAGGATGAGGGCCTGCGCGGCGAGCTGCTGCAACGGGTCTTTCTTGAGGCCCGGCTGGCCCGGCTTCCCCCGGAACTGGTGCTGGCGGTCATCCAGGTGGAAAGTGCTTTCCGGGCCGATGCCGTCTCCTCCGCCGGTGCCGTTGGACTGATGCAGATCATGCCGTTCTGGATCCGCGAACTGGGCTTGCCCGCCGACGACCTGAAGGACCCCTGGCGCAACCTGCGCTATGGCACCACGATACTCGCCCACTACCTGGCGGTGGAGCGCGGTGACTTTACCCGAGCCCTGGCCCGCTACAACGGCAGCCTCGGCAAGACCTGGTACCCGGAACGCGTGATGCGTGCCTGGCAGCGCCACTGGCGTGGGCCAGCGAATAGCGGCCGGGTCACTGTGCAGCGCTGAGTCGGGGAGCGCATAAAAAAA
>JBNJLE010000037.1:0-12354 GCA_051751685.1 Pseudomonadota bacterium
CACGACTACGGCTCTGGCAGAGTGAGGACACAGCTTCTCAACGAAGAAGGAAAATATCATGTACAGGATGCGTCGCTGGGTGGTTCGCCACTCCAGAGTCTTTGAAACGATCTACCGACGCTTCGAGCCGTTGCTGATCAAGCTCGACCCCGTGTGGAGGCGCTTGGGTCATGAGCGCATCGAGGGGCCGGTGAAGGTGGTGGAAAAAGCCGTCAAGGGTGCGCTCTTCGATTGCCAGATGTGCGGTCAGTGCATTCTCTCCGCCACCGGCATGTCCTGTCCCATGAACTGTCCCAAGTCACTGCGCAACGGGCCCTGCGGCGGGGTGCGTGCCAATGGGCATTGCGAAGTGAAGCCAGAGATGATGTGTGTCTGGGTCGATGCCTGGGAAGGAAGTCGTCGCATGAAGCATGGCGATCGCATCGACGCTGTCCAGTTGCCGGTCGACCACCGTCTCACGGGAACGTCCGCCTGGCTTCGCGAGGTTCGTCAGCAGAAGGGCACTTCCTCTTCAACCGCCAATAGCGAGACAACAAAATGAAGTTCGATGACGAGCCCGTACCGGGCTACTCCCTGCCGATCCTGCCAGGCCATGTTTCCCCGGGGCGGCTGGAGCGAGTGCTGCGGGCGGGCAAGTTCGCCATCACCAGCGAGATCGACCCGCCGGACTCTGCCGATCCGGCAGAGGTGCTCAAGCGTGCGGCGATCTTCGATGGCTACGTCGATGCGATCAATGCCACAGATGGCTCTGGCGCCAACTGTCATATGTCCAGCGTCAGCGTCTGCTCGCTGCTGACCCGAGTCGGCTATGCCACCATCCTGCAGATATCGTGCCGCGACCGAAACCGCATCGCCATTCAGGGTGAGATCCTCGGGGGGGCGGCCATGGGCGCCTGCAATCTGCTGTGTCTGACCGGTGACGGTGTTCAGGCTGGCGATCATCCTCAGGCCAAGCCGGTGTTCGACCTCGACTCCATGTCGTTGCTCGAGATCGCCCGGCGGATGCGCGACGAGCAGCGATTCGATAGCGGGCGGCGCATCGAGATGCCCCCGCGGATTTTCCTGGGCGCGGCCGAGAATCCCTTCGTGCCGCCGCTGGACTGGCGGCCACATCGCCTGGCCAAGAAGATGGCGGCCGGCGCCCAGTTCATCCAGACCCAGTATTGCTTTGATATCGAGCGATTGCGCGACTTCATGCTCAAGGTGAACGACCTCGGTCTGCTGGAAGGCCCAGACCGCATCTTCATCCTGCCCGGGATCGGCCCGCTGGCCTCGGCCCGCAGTGCCCGCTGGATCCGCGAAAATGTTCCCGGGGTGCATATCCCTGACGCGGTGATCACGCGGCTCGAGGGGGCCGAGAACCAGAAGGAGGAAGGCAAGCGACTGTGCATGGACCTGCTTCACGCGATTCGCGAGATTCCGGGTGTCAGCGGCGCCCATATCATGGCCTACCGCCAGGAGCATAGTGTGGCGGAAATCATCGAGACCACGGGTGTGCTCGAAGGCCGCGTGCCCTGGTACCCGGGGCGCGACGACCCGAAAGCACTCAATCCCGAATCCCCGGATGCCTTGCCGCTCTAGCCTGATGGAGCTCGATAGTGGCACCGGGAAGGTGCCTGGCTGCCGTCTCTACTGTGCGCCGGGCAGCTCTTCGCCGAACAGCGCCAACCTGGCCGTGTGTTTCCTCGGGAGCGCTGGCCAAGACTGCTCGGCGTGGGGGAGGCGCTGGCCGAAGGGCGGGGCATCCCTTGCGGCCTATGCGGAGGGCATCGTGGGGAGGCTGTTCATCGCGCCCCATTACCCTGGCCTAGGCCCGAGCGGCGTCAACGGCTAGGTCGGGTGAGGGGATGTTGGCTTCATCCAGCAACCATTCACGAAACTGACCGGCGATCGGTCGCTCCTGGCCCTCGCCTGCGCTGACCACGTAGTACGCCTGGTCACAATTCAGAGGACATTCGGCCAACACCGTCAATTTTCCGGCGCTGAGCTCCGCCTGGTGTAGATCACGGCTGCCGAGCAGGACGCCCTGGCCAGCGATGGCCGCCTCCAGCGCCAGCAGCCCGTTGCCAAATCGCAGCTCCCGTAGCGTTCCGGTTTCACATCCCTGCTGCTTGAACCATTCTTTCCAGCCGTAGGGCTCGTTGATGCGGGTAAGCGTGCTGTCACACAGCAACGGCAGTCCATGCAGTGTCTCGACTCCATCCAGGGTGGCGGCCAGTTCCGGTGCACAGATTGGCACCAGGTCCAGACTCATCAGCCGCTGGGGCTTCAGGTCCGTGTAGTTGCCGTAGCCAAGTCGCACGGAAACGTCGATGCCCGCACGCTTGAGATCGGCCAGGGCAAAGACGCTGTCACGGACGCGATCCACCGTATGCAGGCTCGCCTGCAGCCGCACTTCGGCGTCCGGGCAACGGGCGTAGAAACGGTGCAGACGTGGCACGATCCATTTGGTGGCGAACAGGGGTTCGGCGCACACGGTGACGATCAGGCGCTCTTCGCCATAGGCGCGGATCTTGTCCACTGCACGTCCCAGTGTATGAAACCCCTCATGCAGCTCCGGCAGGGCCACTCGCGCGGCCGGGGTCAGGCTGACCCGCCGGTGGTGGCGGACGAACAGATCGACGCCAAGATATTCCTCAAGCGCCTTGATCTGGTGGCTGATCGCCGCCGGCGTCACATTGAGTTCTTTGGCGGCTGCGGCGAAACTCTTGGTTCGCGCGGCAACCTCGAAATAGGAGAGTGCGATCAGGGGCGGGAGTCGTAACATGACGAATTCTCAAAAGAAGGTCGGTGGGGCACTGCGCGATCAAGTGCCCCCGTTTGAGCGTCACTATAATCCCAGTATGAGAAGGTCGCGAAGGTCAGCAATGCCACCGTCACTCGCCATCTCTCCGATTGGCTGGCCAAGAGCTGCTTACAGACGTTTCCAGAGGGGGAGGGCACAGCACCCGCTATCGGATAGTCGTCAAGCGGATGTTTCACGAAACCACCGAGTGAACCGAACCCTCATGGCATTGACGATAGACGACATCGACCTCGACCTGGCCCTGCGCTTACGTGAGTTGCTGACCGCTCTGCCTGAGGAGTCCGTGCCGATCACCTACCAGCAGGCCGCCGAGGCGCTGGGGCTTACGCCGCCGCGCACCATCCAGCGGGTCGCCCTGGCCCTGGAGGCACTGATGCGCGAAGACGTCGCCGCCGGCCGAACGATGATCGCCGCCCTGGTGGTCAGCCGCCGTGGCGACCTGCCCCAGCAGGGCTTTTTCGAACTGGCGGTGGAGCTGGGGCGCTTTCCGGCGGACCCGACCCTGCACAAGGCGGCCTATCGCCAGGAGCTGACACGGGTCATGGAGACACGTCGGTGATACCCCCATCCTGTCGGTGGATGCCGGCCGTCTATGGCCGCCAGGAGCGAGCAGTCCCGGATCGGTCAGGGTGTCTCGGTGAGGCCTGCTAGCTCGAGCGCCTGGGCAAACTGCTGCTCGTCGAGCACGCTGCGCCAATGATCCACGCAGTTGGAGCGCATCATGAGCAGCTGGGCTTCCATATCGCCGATAGCTGCGGCCTGCCCCTCACGGGCTTCGGTGCTGACATTGTCCAGGATCATGTCGCGCAGCTCGGCGCGCGCCTCGATCACTCGATCCTCCAGAGCCTCGCGAACTGCTGGGCTGGTCGCCAGCCACTCCTGCACGGCCTTGCGCTGGGTCTCGTCAAGATTCAACGAGTCGGCGTTTCTGGCTACCGCTGGGGTGAGTACCACGATTGGGGTCGACAGCTCCGACACATCGCGATCGGCGGCTAGCGTTGCCTGGCTGCCGATAGCCAGGGCCAGGGCAGAGATCAGGATCATGGGGCGCATGGGGTCACTCCTGTGTTGAGGAGCATCAAAGCCTACGCAAGGCCGGTTGCGGCGGCCATGCGGAAGAATGTCGCACGCACCGGCCCTGTTGTGGCTGAAGTGGCAGGTCACTCGTACTTATCTTTCCAGTCCTTGATCGCGATCTGCGCCTTGAGCAGTTCCAGCATATCCACCATCACCTGCTCGCTGACCTTTTCGGTATGGGAATCGGTTCGCAGCCAGGCGTCGAAGCCGCTCTCGGCCAGGTGCTCCACCAGGGCGGAGAACTCCGGCGACTGCAGCCCCTCCAGGGCCTCGTTGACCAACCGGCAGGCCAGATCGGAGATTGAGCCCTCTAGCCCCCGGGTCAGCTGGCCGCCCATGGGAAGGCGCGACAGACGGCGAATCTCCGGGCTCTCCGAGAGGGTACGGCCGACCAGCTCTCGCACGTAGAGCAGGGTGTCGTCTCGATTGTGGTCGTAGGCGTTGCCGGCCATGGCCTCCAGCCGCTGGGTGATCTCCTGGATCAGCGCCTGCTGGCGGGGTCGCAATACCTGCTCCACCATCCGGCCGGAGAGCCCGTTGCTGGAGCGCAGATGTGACTGGACACTGTCGAGCATGCGGATGGAGATACGGTCGGTGAGCTCCTCCAGCAGGATATCGTAATACTTGATGATTACGCTGTAGAGGTACCAGCGTCGAACGTCGATCAGGCCCAGCCGCTGCAGTCGTTGCAACAGGGTGATGACGCGCAGGATGCGCAGCAGGCGAAAGCCGCCGACCGGGATGCAGCCGAGCACGTCGTACCAGTGAACGAAGGGGTAGAAGAACCAGCGGTGGTAGCGTCGCTCGGCGATGGCCACCGCCCAGCCCAGCAGGACGTCGAACAGGAAGATGGCCACGAACGCCAGATCGATGGCGATGAAGTTGGCACGGATATGACGGTCGTAGGCCACATGCAGGCTGGGGGCCATGGCCTCGAAGGCAGCGTTAAGCGGCGACAGCAAGAAGAGGCTATCGAACAGCAACAGGGTCAGGTTGGCGACCACCAGCACGATGACCAGCAGGTCCCACACCAGGTGGACGCGTTCCAGGGCGGGATTGAGCGATGTCCTGCGGTTCTCGGGCATGGCACCTCCTTGAGCTCACTGCCGAAAGGCGGCCGACATGGTGCCGGATGGTCGTACAGGTCAAGCGTACGTATTCGAGCGCCGTTGCCAGCACCGGCAGACTGGCTGACAGGCCGTGGTTACGTTAGTGTCGGAGCTGTTTTCAACATTCACAACCAGTGATCCAGGAGCCACCATGAGCCATACGCCGCACCAACTCGCCGAAGAGTTCCCCGCGCACGCCGATCGCATCCATGACCTCAAGCAGTCCGACGCTCATTTTGCGAGGCTGGCCGAGGATTACCAGGAGCTGAATCGACAAATCCATCGCATGGAGACGGAGATCGAGCCGGTTGCCACCCACATCGAGGAAGACGCCCGCAAGAAGCGTGTCGCGCTCAAGGACAAGATCGCGTCCTACCTCTGACCACCGGTATCGGGCCAGGTAACGCCTGGCACTGAGTTTCGCCCCCGCCAACAAATCGCCCGGTAGGGCGGGTCATGTGCGGTGATCCCCCGTGACATGCCCTGCCTGCAGCTGGCCGATCTCCTGGCTCTGGACGCTGGGGAGCTGAGCGCGGCTCAGCTGAAACACCGCGCGAAGCAGCGTATCGCTGCCCACCGAGAGATTGCTCGTGGCGACGATCATGCGCAGGCGTCGGCGGGAGATCTTGACCTGTTCGCCGGCGGTGTAGCCCGGGGTATCGGCGATCCTGCGCAAAGTGGCGAACGCCATGCCGATCGACCAGCTGCAGAATCGCCGAATGCCCACCTCGGAAGCCGGAATACGCAGCGTATACTCCTGCGCCAGCTGCAGGTGATGATGGGCGACGGCAACCAGAAAGCGGATGCCGTCGCGATAGCCGGGTTGATCCTGCCAGTCATGTGTCCGCTTCAGATCGACGCCGCGCGCCTCGAAGACGTCGCGCGGGAGCCAGCAGATGCCGCGCTGACGATCATCCCAGACGTCCTTGAGAATGTTGGTCATCTGTAACCCCTGGCCGAAGGCCACCGACAGGCGCTGCAGCTCCTCTTGCTGTTCGCGGATCCGCGGATGCGCGCCGGCAAACAGGCGGGTCAGCATTTCACCGACGCAGCCGGCCACCGTGTAACAGTAGTCCCGCAGGCAGCCGCTGTTCGGAAGGCCATGGGGATTCTTCAAGCGTTCGAAATCGGCCATGCCATGGCACATGGTGGTGACGCAGTCGCGGAGTGCCACCTGCTGATCAAGCGGCAGCTCACCGAACGCGCCCAGCACACCGGGCGTCTGGGCGATCAGCTCTCGTTCCAACGGGTCCTGCACCAGGCCAGTGCCGAGCAACGCCTCGGAGAAATCGCGGGCGGCGGTGGCGTCATTCAACCCTGCCAGCAGGCGATGATAATGAGCGTCCTTCTCGTCGGGCGCCATCTCGGTGCTGTCTTCCACTGTGTCGGCAATACGGCACAGCAGATAGGCATTGGTGATCGCCGGGCGCAGGGCTTCCGGCAACTGCGGAATGGTCAGGGCAAACGTCCGGGACACACCGGGTAGCAGCCGATCCTGTAGGGCGAGCGAGGCGGGAGTCATACCGATAGTATCGCCGATTTGGGGAGCAGGTGGGGAGGCTCGCCGCTGGATAGGTGCACCATCAACCCCTCCCTGATGCGCTGTCAGTCGTCGGTCTCATTACCAACCGTCTGGATGACCTCGAAACCCTCGAACGTTGGCGGGCCCAGATATAGCCCTTCCCGCCGGCTCTGTCCGGCATTGGCATGGGCTGCGCGAAATGCCTCGGAGTGGGTCCAGGCATCGAAGTCCTCTCGCGAACGCCAGACGGTATGGGAGGCGTAGAGCAGATGATCCTCCTTCTCGGGACCGCGCAGCATATGGAACTCCACGAAACCGGGCAGGCCCTGCAGATGTGTCTCCCGCTCCAGCCACATCTGTTCGAACTCTCCCACTCTTTCGGGATTGACTTGAAAACGGTTCATGGCAATGAACAAGGCGCGCGCTCCCATGGCCCGGCGAATAGTCCGGTGGACGATGACATCTTGCCCCCCGAGAGGCAAGGCGGCTCACGGTAAATTGCCCTTACCGGCGCGTACCCGTCCGCCGATCAGATAAACCACCCGCCCCATCCGTCTCACGCCGAGATAGATCGCGATCGACAGGCCGTAGACGCTGGCGGCGAGCAGCAGGAACTTGAAGGGCCATGGCCAGGCCAGTTCCGCGATCAGGGTCAGCCCGACCAGGGTGATCGGGAAGTGCACTACGTAGACCGGGAAGACGGCTGGACCGAGGAATCGCAGCGCCGGGCGGCCGAACTGGAGATAGCGTGCCGCCAGTCCCAGGAAGGCGAGGCACCACAGCCAGGTGTTGATGCCGCTGATGGCAGTGAACAGCACGTGCCCGGGGTGAAACGCGGGGGCGAAGCCATCACTCGCCCAGCCTCCCTGCGCCATCGCCAGGCCGCCTGCCGGCGAGGCGTCGATCTCCATGGCCAGCATGACCACTTCCGCGGCGAAGCAGACGACACCCGCCGCCATCAGCCAATAGGCTCGCTTGGCCAGCCAGGCAAGAATGCGGTGATGATGGGCGCCGATCACGTACCCGGACGCGAAGATCCACAGGTACCAGGCGAACTGATATCCATCCCCGGCGATCGCCGACAGGTAAGGCTTGAGCACCACCGTGATGAGCGTGGCACCGACCGCCATGGTACCCAGCACTCCAGGGACCGATGACGGTGCCGGCTGCCACCGGTCCAGGAAAATGCGGAAGGGCCAGAGCATCAGCGTGTACAGCGTCAGGTTGTACAGGAACCAGAGATGGCCGACCTGCCTTGGCTCGGGGTCCAGGAGCCACGCTGCCCAGAAGGCAAGGAACGACCCTGGCGCGTCGCCGGTGGCCGATGCCAGGGCGTAGCCATAGGTCACGTTCAACACGAAGGTGCCAAACAGTGCCGGCACCATCAGGCGTGCCACTCGGCCAGCCAGAGGGCGCATACCGGCCGCATGCCGTGTGGCAAACCAGGTACCGATGCCGGAGATCAGGAAGAGCAGCGGCAAACGCCAGCCGTGGCTGAAATAGACGAAGAGGTTGAGCAGCGGCCCGCCCAAGTCGTTGTTGACGACGCGGTAGATATCGGCGCCGATGGCGATAAAGCCGACGGCGACATGGTGCAGTACCAGCAGCGCAAAGAGCAGTACGCGCAGCCAGTCCAGGTCTACCCTTCGTTCCATGGTGGCTCCGGGAAGAACATGCTCAACACGCCTGCTCGATCTGCGGGCTGCCACTCCTTATCGGCAGCCCTCGTCCGATATTCTATGGCTTCGAGGGGCGTGCTCGGTCACTTGAAGCGAGAACGCGCCTTCTCGAGGGATTGGCTCAGCGAATCCCAGGCGCGCTCAGCGCCGGCCTTGATATCGTCCCAGGCATCGTCGCTGGAGTCGCGCAGCTCCTTGAGTTTCGCGCGCATCTCCTCGCGCTTCGCCTCGAGCCGGTCGATCTCTTCCTCCCTGTCGATACGCGCATCGGCCTCGGCGCTCTTGGCCCTGGCCTTCAGCTTGTCAACTTCAGCCTGCAGTTCATCCAGCTTGGCCTGCAGCTTCTGCTCGTAGGCTTCCTTGTTGCTCATGGGGCCCCTCCTTTCCGTTTTCCGGTTCATGGAACATTGAAGATAACCTGCCGGCGAGCCGGCAGGTAGCGTACTGAACAGGATGGCATAACCCTCCGGGGCTGACGCAAGGCCACGGTACGCCGCCGGCGATGGCGCCTTGTCACTGCTCCTCGGTGGTTTCAGGGCGTCAGCAGGCCTTCCGCGACCGCCTCTGCGAGGCGGTCGACAGCGGCGGCCAGCTTCTCGTCGATGACGTGCAGGTACTCCGTCCAGTCGTTGACGTGGTGCAGCTCCGCCTTGCCATCCGATATGCCGCGCAGCACCACCAGCGGCACCCGGAAGCGCATGCAGGCGCGCAGACAAGCGTAGCTTTCCATGTCCACCATCTCGGCGGCGATGGCGTCATAGGCCGCGCCGGAGACGATATTGGCGCCGGTGGAGAGCGTGGCCTCGCGAATGCCGGGGATGCGCAGGGGAAGCGGGAGCGTGGCCGGCAGGTCGAGAAAGGGCGTGACGCCCCTGTCGAAGCCCAGTGCGGTGGCGTCCATGTCGCGATAGGCAACCGAGCTCGCCAGGTAGACCTCGGTCTGCTCGAGAACCCGGCTGCCGGCCGATCCCAGTGACACCACCAGATCGGGCAGGCGCTCGCGGTGGACGAGAGCGGCAAGGGCAGCGGTAAGTTCGACCGCCGCCTCGACGGGCCCGACGCCGGATATCAACGGAGCGAAACGCTGCTTGAGATGCGGGCCGTATTCGGCCTCGGCGGCCATCACGAAGAGCACGTTGTGGCCGCTCAGGGTCGTCAGCCTGGGCTCGCGAGGATTATTGGCCCGGGAGCCAGGAGGTGTGAAATCGTTCATCGACGCTGCTTGCCTCGCCATCAGGGTGTTTCGCCCCAGTGTACTGCCTCGAACGGAGCAGTGTGCTTCTCGGGAAAACCGGCCAAGATGGCGGAAGGTCACGGAGAGGAATGCCGATGCATACCGGAAGCTGTCTGAGCGAGAAAGTGGGGTACGAGTACCGCGGCGAGATCGACGAGATCTCCATGTACCACTGCAAGCACGCCTGGGTGTTGTCCAGCGCCGAGTGATTCGAACTCGCCGACGACCTGCCGAAGTTTCCCGAATTCACCCGCTGACGCTGCCCCCATGACGGTTGCCGAGGCCGCCTTGCTGCTTCACTCTACGACAAGATGCCGACACGCGATGGCCCCCAGCGGCGGTCATCGGGCGTCCGGCACCACGGACGACCTCGACCACCGAGCAGGACAGGCGGAGGCACGATCATGAGACTTTCGAGCACGGGGTTCGCGGTCCTGGGGGCCGCGCTGATCGCCATCAGCTTCGGCCTCGCCCGCTTCGCCTTCGGGCTTTTCGTCCCTCCGATCCGCGAGGAACTGGGCCTCAGTTCCTCCGTGATCGGCATCATCGGCGCATTACCGCTGATCAGCTTCCTGCTGGCCACCGCGGTCGCGCCTCTCGTCACCGATCGCCTCGGCGCCCGCTACGCGGCGGTGCTCTCCGGCGGCTTCGGTGTCGCCGGGCTTTCGCTGATCAGCCGGGCCACCGATCCGCTGATGCTGGGCACCGGGGTGTTCGCCTGCGGGATCTGCACCGGTCTGATGATGCCCGCGCTGACGGCGGCCATGCAGGCCGTCGTCAAACGCTCGCTGCACGGGCGCGTCAGCTCGGTGATGAACGCGGGGACCAGCATCGGCGTGATCGTGGCCGTGCCGACGGTGCTGTTCCTGGTCGGCGCCTGGCGCCTCGCCTACCTCTCCTTCGCTATCTTCGCCGGCCTCGGGGTGATTGCCGCCTGGCTCTTCCTGCCCTCGGTCTCGCGGATTGTGCCGTCGAACGCGGCGGACCCGCCGCCCCTCAATGAACTGCCCTGGTCGCGCCTGATCCGGCTCACGCTATTCGCCTTCCTGATGGGCTTCGTCTCCGCGGCTTACTGGATCTTCGCGCCCGACCTGATCGTGACCCTCGGCGGACTGCCCGCCAGCGCTACCGCCTGGCTGTGGCTCGCGGTGGGGGTTGCCGGCCTCGGCGGGGCCGTGGTGGCCGACCTGGCCGATCGCAACAACCCGCCCATCACCCAGGCGCTGATGCTGATGATGCTCTCGGCGAGCCTGGCCCTGCTGGCGGCCAGCCCCGACCAGCCGCTGCTGACGGCCTTCTCGGCGCTGGTCTTCGGCCTGGCCTACATGAGTCTGACGGGGCTCTACCTGATGACCGGCATCCGCCTGCTGCCCGGCCGCCTCTCCGTGGGGCCGGTGCTGCCCTTCATGGCGGTATCGCTCGGGCAGGCGACCGGTTCGCCGGTGGTCGGCCGCCTGGTGGAGGGCTTCGGCTACGCCGATGCCTTTGCCATGTTTGCCGCGCTGGGCATCCTGGTGGCCATCCTCTCGCCCTTCTACCCGGGCGCCATCGCCCAGGCGGAGGAGGAAGAGGCCGCCGAGGAGGAGAGCGGCCTGCAGGCGGCCTACGACAGCCAGCTTCTGGACGAGGAGGGCGAGCCGCTGGAGGACCCTCTCGAGGAGGAAGAAGAACAGCACCCCGCCGCGAGCTCGTGAGCGGCCTTGGTGGCCGGGCGCTCGCCCGGCCACCCCATGTCTGGCTGGATGTTAGTTGTAAGCGATCTGCCGTCGGCCAAGGCTTCCAGGCCTGTTAGGCTGCGTAAAAAGCATATTAGAAAAAACAAACAGGGAACGATCATGGACGATGCCCCCGAGTCGCGCATCACGCTGCACCCGCACTCCCGCCAGGTGCGCGTCGTCATAGACGGCACCGTCCTGGCCGACACCACCCGCGCCATCGAACTGCGCGAACGCGGCTACCCACCGCGGCAGTACCTCCCCCGCGACGATGTTCGCATGGACCTGTTGACGCCATCTGACACCGTGACCCACTGCCCCTTCAAAGGCGATGCCAACTACTTCTCCTTTGGTGAGCACAAGGATGTGGCGTGGAGTTATCAGCAGCTTATTGGCGGAATGGAGACGCTTGCTGGGAAATTGGCATTTTATGATGAAGAAGTTGAATGACCGTTTCCGACCCAAATCGGACTTGCCGGCAGAGGCAGCGAGCACGTTCATTGGGGATATGCAGTATGCACGATGACTGGTGTTATGCTAGCCGAGCTATACTTAATTCCTAGAATTTTCAATAGGATTAGATATGTTCGATAGCGCAGCATAACATTGTTAAACGTGCAAGCGCGTTCAGGTGGGATATCAAGCATGCTATATAATACAACTTTTATGTCTTAGAAAAGGTGCGATTATTACATTGAACGACTGGATTATCATTATTGTGCTGACGCTGATACCTGGGATCGCGATGCCGATCGGAGCGTCCTTTGCCGGGCTCGAACGTATCCGGCCACGCTGGCTTGAATCTGAGGTTCGCCACAGCGTAATCGCCTTTGGTGGGGGAGCGCTTTTGGCAGCAGTCGCGCTAGTTCTTGTTCCGGAGGGGATAAGAAACCTGGACCCACTGCTGATAGTCGTATGTTTTATGAGTGGCGCCGCGGCATTCCTGTTGCTCGACGTTCTCCTGGCTGCCAAGGCCACCCCGGCGAGCCAACTGGTGGCGATGTTATCCGATTTCGTCCCCGAAGCCCTGGCACTTGGTGCAACCTTCGCTGTCTCTAAGGCTTCGGGGGTGTTACTTGCAGGAATTATTACGCTACAGAATCTTCCGGAAGGTTTTAACGCCTGCGGAGAAGTTACAAATTCGACCCATTATCGTATTTCACAGGTGGTTGGCGCATTCACTCTGATGGCCTTGTTAGGCCCCATTGCGGG
>JBNJLE010000038.1:0-12341 GCA_051751685.1 Pseudomonadota bacterium
GTGGTGAAAGACCTCTACCTGAACGCTTCGCTGGAAGAAGAGGCCGCCTACCAGGCCCTGCTGGATGTGCCCTTTACCTACCGCGGCGAGCACTCGCCGGAGCGCAACGGCCAGCTGGTGCGCATTGGCCTGCAGAAGTCTCTCTTCAGCTCCCCGGCGGCGGCCCGGGTATCGGTAGAGCAGCGCATCAAGAAGCTGAGCCACAAGACCGAGACCAGCGACGACGAACACCATGAGATCCAGGCGCTGCACTCCCTGCTGCTGGCCCTGCGCAATGTGGATGCCGCCCACTTCCGTAAATACCAGGAGCTGCTGACGCTACTGAAAAGCAGCGACTTCGGCTGGAAGAAGACCAATACCGAAGACCGCCTGGTCATCTTCAGTGAGCGCATCGAAACCCTCAACTGGCTCGAAGGCCAGCTGATGGGCGACCTGAAGCTGAAGGAAGACGCCGTACAGATCCTGCACGGCGGCATGAGTGACATCGAGCAGCAGGAGATCGTCGAAGCCTTCGGCAAACCGGAAAGCAAGCTGCGGGTGCTGCTGTGCTCCGATGTGGCCAGCGAAGGCATCAACCTGCATTACCTGTCGCACCGGCTGGTGCACTTCGATCTGCCCTGGTCGCTGATGGTGTTCCAGCAGCGCAACGGCCGGGTCGACCGTTACGGCCAGACCGAAGAGCCGATCATCACCTACCTGATCAACCGCAGCGACAATCCCACGGTGAAGGGTGACCAGCGCATCCTGGAAATCCTGAAAGAGAAAGACGAACAGGCCTACAAGAACATTGGCGACCCCGCCACTTTCATGAAGGTGCACGATGCCGACGCCGAGGCCGCCCTGACCGCCGACGCCATGGCCACCGGCACCAGAGCCGAAGCGTTCGATGCGAAATACCAGCCCGACGACAGCAACGAGGGCGACGACCTGCTGGCCTTGTTTTTGAAACCGCCAGCCCTCAACCCCGAGGCGGGCGTCTCGTCAAGCCAGGGGCTGAGCAAGGAAGAGGAGGGCGAGCCGCCCACGGTGGAGCGCTATAGCCTGTTCGAGAGCGACTACGACTTCGCTCGCCAGGCACTGGAAGCCATCAACCGAGAACGCAAGCAGGTGAGCTTTACCGCCAACAACGAGCGGCAAACCCTCACCCTGACGCCGCCGGATGATCTGGCGTATCGCTTTCGCTTCCTGCCGTTGGAAATCAGCCCGGAAAACGGCAGCCTGGTGCTCACCGCCGACAAGGCCCGCTTCGAAGACGAAATCCGCCGCAGCCGCCAGGACGAAAACGCCTGGCCCAAGCTTCACTACCTCTGGCCCCAGCACCCCGCCATTCAGTGGCTGGAAGACAAGCTGCTGGCCCAGGTAGCTCGCCACAGCGCCCCGGTGCTGGCGCTGCCGGACATGCCCCAGGTCAACGCCGCCCTGCAACCGGGCGAGGCCGTGTTCCTGGTCAGCGGGCTGATCCCCAACCGAAAGGCGCACCCGGTGGTCTGGCAATGGTTCGCCATCCGCTGCCAGGACAACCGGGTGACCGACGTTCAGAACGCCGAGGCGTGGCTCAAGCAGCTGCAGCTGGGCAGCAAGCTGCCCAACCGCGCCCAGCCGCTGGCGATCAGCGCCCTCGAAGCCCTGCGCCAACCGGTGATCGATGCAGCCCAGCGGCAGATGGCCCAGCACCAGGCCGACTTTACCGCCGCCACCCTGCCGGAGCTGGACAGGCAACTGGCCGAGCTCAAGGCCCTCCAGCAGCGGCAGGTCAACCAGCTGGAACGGCAGCTCGATCGCTCCTCCCAGGCCGAACACTTCAAGGCCAGCCGCCGGGAAGAGCGCTTAAGCCGCATCGAAAAGGTCTTCGATGACTACCGCGCCTGGGTGCAGGACACCCTCACCATCGAGCCGGTACCGTTCATCCAGATCATCGCCGTGCTGACCCGGGAAACCGATTGACAGGCCCGGTCAGGGCAAAGGAGCAGAACCAGATGGCCGTTCAGGACACCGCCGCCACCTTCATCGGGCTAACCAACGACAACGAATTCTTCAGCGCCCACTACCTGGCGGAAGTCTTCCAGGGCGATTTCGCCGACACCATCAAGGAATGGGATGCACTCGAGGAGCAGGCGAAAGCAGAACAGGCAAAAGAAAAGGGGCGTGACTACATCACCCCCCACCGCGCCCTGCGCAACCTCAACCAGAGCTACTTCGCCCTGCGCCACAGGCTCAAGAGCGAGCGCAGCGCCGCCGAGCGTATCCGCCTGCAGCGGGAGTTCTTCAAGGACCTCACCGCGGTGCTGGGCATCCGCTATCAGCCAGAAAACCGCGAGGTCGCCCCCAACACCGAACTGCCCGTGCTCAGCGCGCTGGGCGAGCAGCTCTGGGTGCTCGGCGCCCTGGATGCCAACAACGAAGGGGAAGACCCGCTCTCCCTGGAGCTGCACAGCAATCAGTTCTTCGGCCCCGGCCCGCACCACGACAAGCTGAAGAACACCAGCTGGTACAGCATCCTCAACGAGGCCGTGTTCCGGCAGTCGACGCCTTGCAATGAAAATCCGCCGCGCTGGGTCCTCTTGTTGAGCGATCGCCAGGGCATCCTGATCGACCGCTACAAGTGGTCCCAGAACCGCATGCTGCGCTTCGACTGGGAGGAGATCCTCGGCCGCCGCGACGACAAGACCCTCAAGGCGACCGCCGTGCTGCTGCACCGGGAAAGCCTGGCCCCCAGCGAGGGGCAGTGTCGGCTGGACAGCCTGGATGAAAACAGCCACAAGCACGCCTTCGCCGTCTCCGACGACCTGAAATACGCCCTGCGTCAGGCGATCGAGCTGCTGGGCAACGAGGCCGCCGAACAGCTCATCGAGCAGGCCCGCGAGCGCAAGGAAGGCATCTACAGCGGCCACAACGCCCTGGATGCCGACCAGCTCTCCAAGGAATGCCTGCGCACCATGTACCGCATTCTGTTCCTGTTCTACATCGAGGCCCGGCCCGAACTCGGCTACCTGCCCAGCAATGACGAAACCTGGCGCCAGGGCTACAGCCTGGATAGCCTGCGCGATCTGGAAAGCGTGCGCCTGACCACCGAAGAGAGCCGCCGCGGCCACTACTTTCACCACAGCCTGCAGCGCATGTTCGGCCTGATCTATCACGGCAACCAGGCCAGCCGCCAGGGCGACCAGCTGCACGCAAGCACCGCCAACGCCTTCACCCTGCAGGGCCTGGACAGCCACCTGTTCGACCCGGCCAAGACCCCGCTGCTCAACCGCGTCACCTTCAGCAATGACACCCTGCAGCAGGTGATCCAGAGCATGTCGCTCACCCGCCCCAGCACCTCTGGTCGCGGAGGAAAGAAGCGCCGGGGTCGCGTCAGCTACACCCAGCTCGGCATCAACCAGCTCGGCGCCGTGTATGAAGCCCTGCTCAGCTACCGCGGCTTCTTCGCCACCGAAGACCTCTACGAGGTCGCCCCCAAGGGCCAGAACATCAACCCGGACGAACTCGATACCGGCTACTTCGTTACCCAACGCCAGCTGGACGAGTTCGACGAGAAAGAGCGCGTCTACGACAAGATCGATGGCAAGCTCAGCCTGCGCCTGCACCCCAAAGGCAAGTTCATCTACCGCATGGCGGGGCGTGACCGGGAGAAATCCGCCAGCTACTACACCCCGGAGGTGCTCACCAAGAGCCTGGTGAAGTACACCCTCAAGGAGCGCCTGACCGGCGAGGTCAGCGCAGATGAGATCCTGACGCTGACGGTGTGCGAGCCCGCCATGGGCAGCGCGGCGTTCCTGAACGAGGCCGTCAACCAGCTCGCCGAAGCCTACCTGACCCGCAAGCAGCAGGAGCAGGCCGAGCGCATCCCTCATGAGGACTACCAGCGCGAACTCCAGCGGGTAAAGATGCACATGGCCGACCACAACGTCTATGGCGTCGACCTCAACCCCATCGCCGTGGAGCTGGCCGAGGTCTCGCTGTGGCTCAACGCCTTGAGCGGCGGCCACAACGTGCCCTGGTTCGGCTACCAGCTGTTCACCGGCAACAGCCTGATCGGCGCCCGCCGCGAGGTCTATCCGGTGCGGGCGCTCAAGAAACAGGCCAAGGAGGGCTACTGGTATAACCAGGCCCCGCGCCGCCTCCCTCCCGAAACGCTTCTGAGCCACCCCGCAGGCGCCCAGTCCGGGCGAGGGGAGGAGGGCGCCAGCGCTGGTCGTCGTCCCAATGAGATCTACCACTTTCTGCTCCCCGACCCCGGCATGGTCGGCTACAGCGACAAGGTCGCCAAGCAGCTGCGGCCAGACGCCTTCAGGAAGATCAAGGATTGGAAAAAAGCCTTCTGCGCCCCGCTGGACGACAGCGAAATCAAGACCCTGCAACTGCTCAGCGACGCCGTCGACCGCCTGTGGCGCGAACACACCCAGATGCTCGCCCAGGACCGCAAGCGCACCACCGACAGCTACGGACTCTGGGGCCAGCAGGGCGGGGACGAATACCACACCAGCACCCGCGAAAAGGACGACATACGCACCGGCGGCATCTTCAACACCAACGCCCGCATCGCCTCACCCTACCGGCGCCTGAAGCTGGCCATGGACTACTGGTGCGCCCTCTGGTTCTGGCCGCTGGATAACGTCGATCAGCTGCCCGACCGCCAGAAGTGGCTGTTCGACCTCAACACCATCCTCAACAGCGCCGGCACCTTCGACTTCGCCCCCGAGCAGGAGAGCCTGCTGGAGGCGAGCAACCGTCCCGATGAAGAGGACGGCTCGGCAAGCGACGAGGATCTGTTCGCGAAGCCCGTGGAAGACCTCTTCGCCGCCGATGCCCCCCAGCAAACCCTGCGCGCCGAAACCCAGGCCGCCCGGGACGTCAGCAACCAGCGCGGCGAGCTCAACCTGGAAAAGCTGTTCAGGAACCCCTTCTTCGCCACCCTGGCCATCGCCAACCAGCTCGGGCAAGAGTTCCGCTTCTTCCACTGGGAACTGGCCTTCGCCGACCTTTTCGCCCAGCGGGGCGGTTTCGATATCACCCTGGGCAACCCGCCCTGGCGCAAGGTGGAATGGCAGGAAGGCGGCGTCCTCGGCGACCACAACCCGCGCTTTGTGTTGCATAACCTCAGCGCAACGCGCTTGGTACAGGAGCGTGAAACCGCCTTCGAACGTAGCCCGGAACTGGAAACCGCTTGGTTTGCCGAACTGGCGGAAGCGGAGGGTTCACAGGCTTTCCTCAACGCCACCCAGAACTACCCGCAGCTCAAGGGTGTGCAGACCAATCTCTACAAGTGCTTTCTGCCCCGCGCCTGGGCCAATGGTAACGAGCAGGGCGTCAGCGGGTTTCTGCATCCGGAAGGGGTTTACGACGATCCCAAAGGTGGGGGGTTCCGGCGGGAGCTTTATCCGCGTTTGCGACAGCACTTCCAGTTCCACAATGAGGTGGGGCTGTTTGCTGAAGTGCATCACGCCACGATTTACAGCATCAACGTGTATGGCCCGCAACGGTCAGAGCCGGCATTTCGCCACATCGCCAACCTGTTTATTCCGCAAACCGTCGATATCTGCTTTGCCCATGATGGGCGGGGGGAAGTGCCGGGCATCAAGGAAGAAGTGGAATCGGCCAGTGGTGCTATCAAAACCGTCTGGAACACCAACGGCCATCACGACCGCATTATCGAAATCGCCAAGCATGAATTGGCACTATTCGCCCAGCTCTACGATGAAAGCGGCACCGATGCACTGGAAGCCCGCCTGCCGGCCCTGCACGCCCAACAGCTCACCAACGTACTGGAAAAATTCGCCGATCAGCCCCGGCGGCTGGGGGACCTGAGAGGGCAGTACCTGTCACTGGAAATGTGGCACGAAACCAATGCCCAGAAAGATGGCACCATCAAGAGGGAAACCCTATTCCCAGAAGGCCCAGAGCAGTGGGTGCTCTCCGGCCCCCATTTCTTTGTCGGTAGCCCGTTCTATAAGACGCCACGGGCGGTCTGCACCGGCAACAGCCATTACGACATCCTTGACCTGCAAACCCTGCCGGATGACTACTTGCCGCGCACCAACTACGTGCCCGCCTGCGACCCCGCCACCTACCGCGACCGTACCCCGCGCGTGCCTTGGGTGGAAGAGGGCGAGCATCGGGAGTGGTTGGTCACGGAGTATTATCGGTGGGTGGCCAGGAAGATGCTGAGCCAGTCAGGTGAACGTACGTTAATACCGGCTGTTATACCGCCGAAACCAGCCCACATGGACGGAGCAATATCATATTGCTTTAAAGATCAGCGGATGTTGGTCGCCTTAGCCGCAGCCAGCTTATCCATTCCGTTTGATTTTTGGGTCAAGACGACCGGTAAGGCGAATTTCAGGTCTGATCTTGCAAAGCTACTTCCTGAACTATCCAGTCAATTCGATGAGCGTGCTCGTGTTCGACTGCTAGCTTTGGTCTGTCTTACTAATCACTACGCTGACCTCTGGCAATCGAGCTGGCAAAACCACTTCCGCCAGCAGCAGTGGGCCGCCGCCGACTTAATCCCTGAGAGCGCTTTGTCCCGGGACTTCTTCACCAACCTCACCCCCGAATGGCAACGCCATAATGCCCTGCGCACCGACTACGCCCGCCGCCAGGCCCTGGTGGAGATCGACGTTCTCGTCGCCCAGGCGCTGGGCCTCACCCTGGAAGAGTTGCTGACCATCTACCGCGTGCAGTTCCCGGTGATGCGCCAGTATGAAGCCGATACCTGGTACGACCAGAACGGCCGCATCGTCTTTACCCCCAGCAAGGGCCTCGTCGGCGTCGGCCTACCCCGCAAGGCCAAACCCGCCGAACTTAACGAAGGCACCCACTACTCCATCGAATCCCCCGAGCGCACGGACTCTTCACGAAATTATGGCATCCCCCTCGGCTGGGAAGACATCAAGGACATGCAGGAAGGCGTCGTGCGCAAGACCTTTGAAGACGACACCCTCCCCGGCGGCCCCTGGGAAACCACCGTGGAGTACAAGGCCCCGTTCTTCCGTCCGGATAGGGAGGAGGATTATCGGGTGGCGTGGAAAATATTTGAGAAAAAAGGGAATTTGGCATGACGCCAAATATGTAACCATATGAGCAAAGCTTAATATGTACAATTATGATGAGATAGCCATAACGCAAGGAATGTTTGTATGAAAATAATGAAATCAGCCGCTGGCATGACCCTGTTAGCTATTGCTTTGTCTGGTTGTGTTGCGCCCAACCAGCCTCTCGATAATAGAAATAGCGAATTGACGCAGGGTAACGTGCAAATGAATTTGCAGGTTGGTAAAACTACAAAATCCGACGTGCTGGAAAATTTTGGGTCACCAAATATTACGACTCGAGACGGTGCTGGAAGAGAAGTTTGGACATATCAGCGCCAAGCGCAAGTTTCTCAGTCTTCTAGTCAAAGCGGTTACTGGACCGTCTTGCTTGCAGGCGCTTCATCGCGCTCATCCGGTTTTGAGTCGTCTTCAAGAATGACAACGCTTATTATTAAATTTGACGATAGAGATGTTGTTCATGATTTTCGTAGTAGAACCTCAAACTTTTAAAGGCAACAGGAGTTTATACACCATGAAATATGCTGCTCTCTTTTTGATGGCGATTTTGTTGACCGGGTGTGCTCAAACTGCACAGCAGCCTAGTATGACGCCACTTGAAATTCAGTCTTTGCAAACTAGAAGCTATGAGCATTCTAAGGATGTGGTATTTCCTAGCACAATGTCGGTGTTTCAAGATTTAGGATATTCGATTGTTTCAGCAGATATGGCGACTGGCCTGATCTCTGCTGAAAGCTCGGCAGAAAATAATCCTATGCTTACTTTCTGGACAGGCATGACCCAAGTAAGCCAAACAAGGGCGACTGCTATTATTGAAGAAATTAGGGGCGCTTCAACAGTCAGGCTAAGTTTTGTCGAAAAGGAAGAGTCTTCATCAGCCTATGGCCGTAGTGATAGAAGAGATACACCCATACTAAATGCTGATATCTACCAAAATGCATTCGAGCGCATTGAAAGTGCCATTTTTGTAAGGGCTGAATAAATGGGACGGGGCTTTTCAATTTATGAAAGGCCCTTGTTGCTGCAATAAAAGAGGGAAAATGAAAACCTTCAAACTCTACCAACATCCGGCAGGCAACCGTCAAGCCGTCAAACAGGGCTGGTTCTGGCCAGGCTTCTTCTTCGGCCCCATTTGGGCGTTGGTCAAGAAGATGTGGGGCCTCGGCGCTGGCCTGATGGTCGCCGTGATCGTGCTCGCCATGTTCCCCGTCGACACCGGTATCGGTGCCTTGGCCGCACTGATTTCTCTCGGAATCTATGTTGCCTGTGGCATCAACGGCAACCGCTGGCGAGAAAAGCACCTCTCCAACCGTGGCTATGATCATGTGGATACCGTCTCGGCATCAAATCCCGAGGGGGCCATTGCTCTCTACACAGAGAAACCACTTTAGGCTCATCGCAATATGCTGTCAGTCTGATAAATCATCAAGGTCGTTTATCTAAGGAATGGTGGATGTCATTTTTTGGCGATTTAAAAAGAACCACAAAAGCGACTGTAGGAGCTGTCAGCAAGGGTGTCGAACTTCTGACCTTCGCGGCTGAAGAGTTAGATAAAAGCGCCGGAGTTTTGGTCCTGAAGTCTGAATGCTATCGGCTCGAAGCTGAGCTGCGTAGCTTGAAAATCCGTAATTTCAGTTTAACAGAGATCCGAGATGTTAGAGGAAAGCTAATCGAGGCATATCGGCTGGCTATTCCTGAGGTTGGCGACTTTGATCGTCAGAACATTGCTTCAAAGCTCGAAGCTATGCTTGTTGAGTCAGGTAGGGCTGAGATTGGCTGTGTCGTTGATAGAATAAAGTTTAAAAGATATTCTCTCGAGACTGCAGGCAGCGGGTCACCGGCTTCGAAGATTCGTTCACTTAATGCGTTGAGATTAGATTATTCTTTGCTCATTAGTCTGGCTGATAAGCTTGCCGATAAGGATGTGGTTTCGGATGCAAGAAAAAAGATCAGTGAAATTGATGCTGACGTGATTGAATTTGAGAAGTTGAGGTTTGAAATCACCACCGATTCTTATCGTGAAGGTAAGAAAAAAAGTTTGGTGAGAAAGTGCGATGGTGCGCCGCATGGATTATCTGAATTCTGGTATGAGTCTGGTCAGATATGGAAAAGAATGAACTACCAAAACGGACATCCAGAAGGGCGCTGCATTCTTTTCAGGAAAGATGGATCTGTTTTGATCGAGATAGATATAAACCAATCTGAATCCAAGATGGCTCAAAAGATATATTTGAGTGGAGGTGAGAAAATTCTCGATGGTATTCTTTCTCATGGAAGCGGCGAATTAAATGTCTGGTTGTGGGATGGCGTTTATGTTGGCCGTGCTGTCTATAAGGACGGTCGGATATCAAGGGCGTTATTTTTCGTTGGTGTTGTTTTAAGACCTAAGGTATGGGTTTCGTTATATTCTGCTTACAGGCGCAAAGAGGTCAGGATATTATTTGATGAAATGTTGGAAGCTGCAAATGAATACGCTCTTTTCGCTAATGACTTTGCAAAGTGATTCTAGATTTTATGAGCCTGAGGAGTTGAGATGAACCCAGCTATATTGCTTGAAGATTTCTTGAGAAGCCAGGAGGCGCAGGGCGTGACCTTCCTGTTTTTCTGGCTGATCATAATTGCTTTTATAAGCGCCCTGTTTTTCTATCGTGCCGATCGAATGCGCGGTTTCACACACTATGCGCCTAATCTGCTGACATCACTTGGTATCCTGGGTACTTTTATCGGTATCGTGATCGGCCTTATGCATTTCGATCCTTCCGATATCGACAGTAGCATTTCACTTTTGCTCGGTGGCCTTCAAACGGCTTTCATGACCAGCTTGCTGGGCATGGCGGCCGCGATTGCCTACAAAGTGGTAACGACCAGTGTTCCTCTTATGCAACCGAAGACTGTCGAAGGCATTGGTCCTGATGAGGTAGGGCCAGAGGATATTCATGCCTCTCTTCAAGCCCAGTCAGCGAGCCTGGAAAAGCTGCGACATTCCATCGCCGGAGATGAAGATAGCTCGCTGGTGTCCCAATTAAAACTCCTCCGATCAGATAACCGTGATCTGGGAGACAAGCTTGGGATGATTGATGAGACAGGAAAGAAGCAGCTGGATGTAATGGTCGAGCTTCACAGGCACTCAGAGCAACAATCAGAGCGTTTTGAGCGTTTTACTCACGACCTTGAGCAGCAGCTCAAGGATTTTGCAGAAATGCTTTCTCGATCTGCTACTGAAACGGTTATCAATGCTCTGAAGGAAGTCATTGTTGATTTCAATAACAACCTTACGGAACAATTTGGTGATAACTTCAAGGCACTGGATGCTTCCGTCCAAAAGCTGGTTGAGTGGCAGGAGAATTACCGAGGTCAGCTTGCTGATATGAAGGACCAGTATGATCACGGTGTTCAGGCAATCACTCAGACTGAACAGTCGGTTGCCCACATCAGCGAGAAGGCAGGGTCCATTCCCGAGACCATGGGGGGACTGAAAACGCTTCTTGAGACCACTCGCCATCAGCTCAATGAATTGACCAACCATCTTGAAGCGTTCAAGGGAATGAGAGATGCGGCTGTCGAAGCTGTGCCCATGATTCGTGAGCAGGTGGAGCATACCGTGCGTGATGTATCCGGTGCTGCACAGAGTGCAAGCGAACACTACAAGAAGCTTCTGGATGATTCAGATAGCTATATTGAAGCTCATGATTCCATGCTCCAGGAGTTCCTCAAAAAGTTTCAGAGCACCACTCAGGAAGGTGTTGAAAAACTTAGTGATGATCTTTCAAGTAGTGCGAAGGATGCTGCAGAGAAGATTAGAGATGGAGCTGCCAAAGCTACTGAAGTCCTCATTCAGGGTTCCGAGTCAGTGAACCAAAACTTCGACAACGTAGCCCGCAGTCTAAACCAATCATCAGTTACTCTAGCTTCAACCTCTGAGCAAATAGCTGAGCAACTGGAAGAAGCCCTTAAGGACGTTAATAGCCATGTGCGTAATATGGGTGAGACGTTGACCAAGGAAAGTCAGTCGCTGAGTCAGACACTTGCTGATGCCGGCAAGCAGACAGAGCAGCATATTACCACTGTGCAATCTCAAGTGAATGAGAGTATTGAGCAGATGCAGCAACGGCTTGCGCGTTCAGTAGAAGAAATGACCAGCATGCAGACACGTCAGATGAATGAGGCCTTCCAGCAGATGGATGGTGTAATGCGTCAGGCAGTGCAACGTACTGGTGAAAGCGTCAACTCTCAGCTTAAATCTATTGATGAAAGCATGCAGCAAGAACTGGAGCGTGTTTTGACAGAGATGGGACGTGCGTTGATTCAGATTTCAGGCCGTTTTACAAACGACTATCAGCGGCTGACTCAGCAGATGCAGCAAGTTGTTCAATCGGCTAATAGCGAGCAGTACACCCGATGAGCCAGTTAAAACGTCTTTTTGGAAAAGGCCACGGTGGTGGCAGCGGTGATGAGCATCATTGGCTTTCAGTATCGGATCTGATGGCTGGATTGATGATGGTGTTTCTGTTCATATCCATCGCCTTGATGCGGCACGCACTACTGGAGCGTGATCGTATCAAGGAGGTTGCCGTGGCCTATCAGGAAAACCAGGTGGCTATTTATGATGCATTGATGGACGAGTTTCGAGATGACCTTGATGCCTGGGATGCCAATGTAGACGACGAAACATTGGCCTTTACATTTCAGTCGCCAGATGTGCTTTTTGCCACCGGTTCAGTAGCTCTTCGACCAAGATTCCAAGATATTCTTGGGAATTTCTTTCCCAGATATTTGAATATCCTCCTGGAATTTTCGGATTCAATAAACGAGGTGCGCATCGAGGGGCACACCAGTAGTGTATGGGCAGCTGGTTCGACAGATGCAGAAGCCTATTTCAACAATATGGAGCTTTCGCAGGGCAGGACTCGCTCAGTTCTTGATCATCTTTATAATCTCGAAAAAGTTTATGATCATCAAGAGTGGGTGAAGTCAAATATTGCTGCTGTTGGGTTTTCATCTTCCCGAGTAATTCTGGATGAAGGCGGAGACGAAGATCCTGAACGGTCCAGACGTGTGACTTTTAGGGTGATTACCAATGCTGAAACCCAAATTCGTCAGATTCTGGAAGGTACCTGATGAAGTTAAAGGTTGATCTCAGCGAGCTCTTTGCTGCTGCCAATCGCATGGGGCCTCCGGTCGAGGATGAGTTTGTGCTCGATGTTGAGCGTGAGCCTTGGGAAGATAAGCTTAGTGCCGAGGGTATCGAGCTTGAAGATATTGGTGAGCTTGATCCTCAGGATGGGCTTC
>JBNJLE010000039.1:0-11768 GCA_051751685.1 Pseudomonadota bacterium
CGCCGAAGATGGTGTTGTTGCCTCCCCCGCTGTTTTTGGTGGCATCAATGACATCGTTGCCCAGGCCGCCATAGACCAAGTCGTTGCCGCCCCCGAGGTGTATGGTGTCGTTGCCTTCCCCGCCGTGAACCTCGGCGGCGATGCTGGTCACGCGACTGAGGTCGATAAAGTCGTTGCCCTCACCGCCGCGCACCAGGATCTTGCCGATCCCGCTGTAGGTCTGTGCCGCATTGACCGGCACCCCGAACTGGTCTGACCACACCTTGACCGAGTCCGCCCCCGTCTGCTCGACGATGATATGTTCGCCGATATCACGGGTATCCCCTTCCAGGCGCAGGTGCGCCGAGTCACCAATGTTGAGAATCAGCGTGTCACCGGCTTCAGTGGCCAAAATAGGTTCGCGATCGAAGGGAATCGAGAACTCGAAGAGCACGATGGGCGGAGTGATATCGATGGTGAACTTGCTGGTCAGGATCTTGATATAGGCACGCAGCTGGGCGGCGATATCGCCCGAGATATCGAAGATGGCGATAGGTGCCAGCAGCGGGCTGCCGGTCCGTGCCTCGAATTCCATCACGCTGAGCAGTTCACTCAACCGCACCCGACCGTCGCGATCCGGGTCATAGAGATCGAAATTGACCGTCAGGATGATGCCACCTTCCACCCCGGCGCTGCCAATCCCCAGGTTGACTTCGGCACCGGCGAAGACCTCGCCGGTGAGGATCAGCTCGGGCACATCGGCACCGCTGCCATCCGGGTTCTCACGGTCGCTGATATAGAAGCCCCCGAGCAGGTCGAGGGGGTTCTCGAAGTTGCCATCGGCGAAGGTCTGGAAGCCCTGGGTGTCATAGCCGAAGGCCAGATCGATCTGCATGCCCAGCCCCACGGTGATCACGGCGAAGATGGGGCCGTAGACCGGGAAGCTCTGCTGGTACTCGAAATCCAGTACGAAGGGTGGCATATCGTAGGTGACCAGCACCGCCGGCCGGCCCACCAGCAGTCCGAAGATCTGTGCCGGATCGTTCAGGATCGGGAAGTCGAAGCCACCGCCCTCGCCGAAGCCACTGGTCAGCGAGCGGGTGGTACTGGCCGCCTTTTTCTGGCTGTCAGATCCACTATCCAGGCTGTTCAGGCCATTCAAGATGGTATTGATATCCAGATTATCAGGGAGAATGCCATCAGCGGCCCCTGCCAGGTCAAAGCTGCCATTGGCAAGGTCGTCAGCACTTATCGTTCCACCACTTGTGAAGACCGTGAAGCTGCCGATGGGAATAAAGGCGTCCCCACCATCGAGGCCTCCGATATCGTTGGCCAACTTGATAATATCGGCGATGGCATAAATGAAGCCCGGGTTGAACTCGCCGAAAGTGGCAGCCAGGTCGACCAGGGTGATCGGCTTGCCGGCCAGATCCGAGATCACCGGGATCGGCGTGGTCAGCACATCGATGATCGGCTCAAGTGGCCCCGTGATCTGCTGGATCTGTCCGACAATGGGGCCCAACAAATCTGTGAGGAAGGAGCCAACATTGAGCTGCACTTCATTGAAGGCGATCTCGTTGAGGAAGTCGGCAAAGTTGAAGTTCAACCCCGAGGCAAAGCTCGCCTCAATCAGGGGGGTGTCGGTACCTGTCGCGGTATTCCCCCAGTCGAAGATGAAGTCGGTCTGGATACTGGGCAGCAGCGGGGCGATGGTGCCCGACGGCAGGATATCGTCGTTGAATTGGACGATACCCTCAACATCCAGGCGTGCGCCCGCCTCGAGGGTGACGTTGGCGTCGAGCTGGCCCAGTTCGAAGAAGGCAAGCTTGTTACTGCCACTGACTCCGGTGTTGACGAGATCGACCTGGAAGTCGGCGAAGGCGCCGGTGCCGTAAAGCTCACCGTCGATAAAGGCGCTGCCCACCATATTGCCATTTTGATCAAACGCCCTGACGACACTGTCGCCATTCTTTTCATAGCCGAATGTCTCTACCTCCAGTTCCAGGAAACCCAGCCGCCCAGTCAAGGTGTCACCGCCATTGAATGCCAGTTGGGCCCTAGCCTGGAACTCGGGGATAAGTTCAGGAGTGCCATCTTCATCGGTATCTATTTCATCGACAACACCATCACTATCAATCTCGTAACCCACACGGCCAACATCGATGTAGGCTCCCTGCTGGGTACTCAGGCCAAAGCCCAGGCCCAGGTTCCATTCGAGGATAATCTCGGGGTCAACATCCAGGTCCAGGCCCAGGGCCGGGAAGCCCAGATCGAAGTCGAAGGCGACATCGGGACTCCAGGAGCCACCCAGCACGAAGTTCCACTGGACGCCATCAGCTGTCAGATCGGCATTGATGTAGTGATCGATATCACTATTCAAACCATTCAGATAAACACCCATACCTCCTAGCTCGATACCGTCATTTTCGGGATCGAAGTTGAACAGATCTTTTCCATTCAGATTGGTAGCAAGACTAGAAGTGGGGGCATCCTCATTCAGCTTGACCAGTACGGTCGTCGACCAGAGGGATCGGAACAGCAGGTCCTGGACGATCTCCAGGCCACGCTGGGGGGCCTCTGCCACCTGCTCGCGGAAGGGATCGACGAAGTCCTGGCGGAAGTCCTCGATCACCGTGGCGCCATCGGCGAGGCTGTCGCCCAGGAAGGGGATATTCACGCCCAGCACCTGGCCCTGAAGGATCGACTGCAGGCTGGACAGGAAGAGGTCGAAGCCGTCGATCATCAGCGGAAGGCTGGAGAAGATATCGAAGCTCTCGAAATCCAGGGCGTCGAAGAACCCCTCGCTAAAGGCCAGTACGTCAGTTCCTCCTCCTACTGTACCCGTCAGCGTAAGCTCGCCGTTTGCATCCAGCGACAAACCCGCGCCCAGCAAGATATCCCCCAGATAGCTTGAGCTGGTGGGGAAGTAGACAGGCAAGGTGGCAGATACCTCCCCAATATCTCCCAAGTCAGTCTTAACATTCCCGGAATCATCAAGAAGGTCGAAAGAAAAATCTATAAGGGCAGTTCCGTCACGAACGGCGGCACCCAAAGGCCCCAGGGCGGCATTGAAGGTGAGGTTGTCTCCAGTGGCACGCAGGTTGCCGGACAGGTTGGTACGGTCTCCGCCGTAGAGCAAATTTACAGTCGGAGTCTGCGGATCACCATTTCCATCAAGCAAAGTGGTGAGGTCTATACCGAAACTTAGCTTGGCATCGATAGCCCCGCTGACCGCCAGGCCGGCGGCGCCGTAGAGGCCAAACTCTCCGGTGAGACCCGCCGGCAACGCAGCGCCCAATGCCAGCAAATCCAGCTGGATATTGATTGGCTCGCTGAAGCTGCGGGAGAAGTCGATATCCAGAATCAGTTCATCGCCGTCGATCAACATGCCGATGGCGCCAGACGGGAGGCCCAGCGCCTCAGTCAAGCGCCCTTCAAGCTCTTGTATCGTGGCGACCGGGTTGGCCAGGATCTCCTCGATGCCTGCGGCAAAGTCGTCGGCGATGCCCACCATGTCGAGAACGCTGACACCCAGAATGGGAATTTCCTCGCTGAGAAAGCCGATATCGGAGAAGCCGTCGACGATGCCACGCAGGCTTTCCAGCGCCGCGCCGAAGGTGGAGAAGTCCAGTGCAGAGAAGCTGCCCAAGTCGCCGAGGACAGATCCAAAGGCTGCCTCGAAGGTAGTGAAGGTGCCGCTATCCAGTTTGATCTCGATATCAGGAAGAGAGAATTCGCCCTCAGGGTTCTCGTCGAACTGAATTGCACCGAACTCGAGCAGTCGAATCCCGATCTGCTTCGGAGAAGCTACAGTTGGCAAGCCCAGCGTGCCAAGTGCTGAGTCATCCAAACCCAGCACGTAAATATTGAATTCGTAATCTTCAGCAATGATTTCGATGAACGGCTCAGTAAGGAAATCATCGAGAGAGCCCAGGCCTTCGGAGCGTACCGCGTCAGAGAGCTGTTTAAGGCTGTAGCCACTCCCCTCCGCAGGCTCGGCAAGCGCAAGGGAGAAGTTGGCAGTGATGGATTGCGAATCAACAGCGCTCAGCCCTACTCCGATAAAGCCCAATCGCGCCTCAGCTTCGAAGTTGGGCAGGGTCAGGGTGAGTTCCGCTTCGAGCAATTTGCGTCCGTCATGCTCGATGGACATGCGATCACTCAGCCCGAGGCTGCCGATGCGGTCGCCGTAGATGGTGTCGTCGCCGACATCGGCCTGGCGATCCGCGCTACCAGAAGAGAAGATGCCCAGCTGACGGGCCGTGCGCGAGCCGTTGAGGGTCTCGACCTCGAAGTCATGGTCGCCGGAGGTATTGTCCTTGAGCACCAGGCTGGCGTTATCAGCGGATTTCGTTACATATACGCTTCCATCGTCCCCATAGACACCTTCTGAATCTGAAGTCGCACCCGATGCTTTATTGATGGCATTGATGGCGCCATCGATATCCGTCACGCCCGTCAGGTCGACGGTAAAGATCTCGCCGGAACGTTTCCGGATCAGCAGGTCGTCGGTGTTGGCCTCCAGGTTGCCGAAACCAGCCTCGATCTCGACCAGCCCCAGCCAGTCGCGGGCCTGGGCACCAGCGTCGCCAACACCGGTAGTAATTGCGAAACTGTCGAATCCAGATTCCTCGGTAGCCGTAAACGTCAGCCGGCCACTATCGATACCGACAATCAAGGGGCTTGCAGAGAAAATCGGGGTGTCGGTGTCGTCCACCATTAATGCGGCGAAAGCCTCATCCACCTTGTCCTGCACCACACGCTGCAGGTCATAAAGGGTCCGTGCCTTGAGGGTATCGTCGGATGAGAGCTTGATCTCGACTGGTGCTTCGTCGTTGTAAGAAATCTTGAACTCAGCCGTATCGCTCGGGCCGAAATACTGGGTCACGGTCTGGGCGGCACTTAGGCGCAGGGAGTTATCGATGCTGTCGCCTTCCGCGAAGCCTAGCGCTTCGGCTCCGGTGATAGTGATCTCGGTGACCGTGTTATCCAGGGCATTGATGCCCAGACGCTTGGCGCCGAGGGCGACAAACTCGATGGGCTCGCCAGTCAGCTTGCCATTGAGCAGCTCGACCAGCTCAGCGATGGAGCGTAGCTCAGCGGTTTCAGACTCGGTGATGCCGATTTCGACGGTGTCGTTGGCGTTGTAGCCGATAACGATGGTGTTGGCATCGCCGCTGATCTGGCCATACTGGCTGGCGATCTCGCCGCCGGCCTGGAGCAAGAGGCCAGCCTCGACGGAGGTGGCCCCGGCCGTAACAAAGAGACCGCTGAATGCGGCGCTGAACTCGACCTCAAGATAATGCACGCCCTCGGTGATGCTGCCCAGGATCAGCTCGTTGCCACTGCGGGTGAAGATGACACCATCATCTGCACCAATCAGGGCATTCAGATCATTTACCAGGTCACTTAGCGTCCGGTTGCCGGTAGTGTCAGTATGATCAAGAGTCAGTTGGACTTCTTCCGTTGTATCGCCATACAAAGTAATAGTGACTACACCATTACTAACAAGCTCGTAGTTCGCCTGGGTGGCGAGGGCCACCGCCACATTGGAGGCGCGACTGGAGGCCAGTCCGATCTCGCTGAAGGCGGTATTGATTTGCTGAACATGGACATCGAATGATGTCACGCCGTCAGCGGCCACCAAGACGATACGGCCGTTGAGGACAGTAGCTTCAATGCTACTGCTCAGGTCAACTTCTTGGGTATCCTCACCATCAGAGGTACTAATAATGGCCGTTTTAAGGGCAGTGTTGATATCGTCAGCCAGGTGCTGCGCGGTGGTATTTTCGCTGGTGGCATCTTTACTGATGGTGATGGTTGCCCAGTCACCGCCACCGACACGGAGCTGGAAAGACGCATCCGCCGAGAGCCTGCCCTGAACGGTCTGCACCTCGGCGCCGCCGGTGACCGCAAAGTTGTCCATGGGCGTAACGCCAAGGTCTGCCAGATCCGGGTTGGTGTCGAGATTACCCCCCTCGCCGAGCAGAATACCCAGGGTGACATTCATGCTCTCGGAAATGGAAACTTCGATGGTGGAGGCGCTGAAGGTCAGCTCCAGCGGGCCGAGCAGGCTGGTATTACCGCCCTCCTCCTCGGAGAGGCGCTGCAGGAAGTCCACCGGCGACTCGGCGCTGCTGACGCGATCACCGAGACGCGACAGCGTTAGCGGTACCAGCAGCTTGGCATTCGCCGGGTCGTGGGCGCCTGAGGCCGCAGGGTCATACCAGATAGTCGCCGCACTTCCATAAAAGTCCAGCGCTCCATCCGAGAAGCTGGCCGTTTCCAGCAGGCCCAGTGCATTCAGCCGAGCCGTCAACTCCTGCACATTGGTAAAGGGAACCAGGGTCTCGATGTTGCCATCGATCTGGGCCTGAGCGATCAGCTTGCTGATCTGGTTCAGAGTGTTGCCCGCCTCCTCGCCAATCTGATCAAACAGCAGAGATTCCTGTATCAGGTCGTTGAAGCCCAGCACTTCGCCAAGTACCAGGTCAGCGAAGGGGATATCCATGTTGCCCAGGTAGGCAGAATCCGCCACGCTATCGGCCCAGGAGCGCAGCTGGCCGAGCATGCCCAGTACGCTATTGGCGCTGACCACATTGAAGTCGACCACTTCTTGGGTAAGGCCATCTTTGAGGATCTGCAGATGATCCGTCTCAGGATCCGCATCAAGCGGATCAAGTTGAGCGCTGTAGTCCATCCGCCAGTTGCCGGAGCGGTCCTGTACGAGCGATCCTGTGTCTTCGTTGTCACTGAAATCAAAGATGTTGAATTCGGTTATATCTGGATTTGCACCTGCCACAAAGCTATCGATGGTGCTGCCGAAATGAATCTGAATATCGCCCCAGCTTCCGGTGGTGCGCTCGAGGCCTGTGATTACATCGAAGGTAAGGTCGAAGGCAAAGGAAGCCTCGTTAGCGGCGGGAAGGTCAAAGAGATCACCGGCGTCAGCGGTCAGCAGTTCGTTAAGACGCACGACGCCATCGGCGGTGATGGAGAACTCATCAACCAGGTATAGGGACTCGGAAGAAGAGGAACTGATACGGATCTGACCAGCATATTCCTGTTCAGGAGGATCCGTCTCCGAATCGGCAACGTCCTGCATGATTTTTTCAGCAGAGATACCGCTAAGATCATCGAGTTCAGAGACTAGATCGTCTATGGTCTTGCCGACTGCCCCTGCAACGCCTATTCGCTGAGGAAGTGCGACACCCACCGATAGCAGAAACGCCGAGACGAAGTCCGGTTCACCCACCTGAGCTTCAGTCAGGCTGATAAGGATATCGTCGTTCTCGAAACGAGGATCCAAGGTCGAACGATTTTCTTCGTTGAGAGAAATCGTCAGTTTTCCATCAATTGTCTCTACCTTTAGGGCTCCCTCGAACTGCGCAGCGAGAGCGGTTTCCAGTACTACTTGGGCTGTCTCACCGTCCCCGGGAGGAGCAACATCAACCGCGACGGCAGTGGTCGAGGTATCCGTACCACCACTCCATGCGTCAAGCGCAAACGTCAGCTCGAACTCCACGGGATGATTGAAGTCACCAACCGCATCCACAGCAGTCAATACGCCACCGTCACTCTCCAGCGGCACCGCGTCGAAACCCAAGGTCGATGGAAGACTAGCGGGTGTGAAATCGATCTCCTGGACGATATCCAGGGTGAAGGTGCTGCCACTCGTGGCCTGCAGGCCCAGGAAACCTGCATTAATGAACAAGTCAGCCAAGTTCCCATTCGGGACCTGATCCGCCGACAGGGTCATCTGGATGGGAGCATCGTCAACGAAGGTACCGGCCCGAAGGCCGAAACTCTCCCGGAAGGGGGCCAGGTCGAGCAGGTCGGGATCGCTTCCGACTTCTGGCAGGTAGAAGGAGAAGGCCAGAGGGATATCCAGGTCGGCAGAGAGGTCGATCTCGGGCTGGACCGGGGTAGTCGACGGGGTCAGGCTGCCGCCACTGGTGAATCGCTCAGTCAACGCTTCGATACCCAGCTGGTCGGCGACGATGCCGAAGTCGAGCTGGAAGGTATGCGCGAAGCCGAACATCAGGCCGCCGGAGAAACCGAGCTCGTAGAAGGTGTTTTCGTCTGCGTCGATCAGCTGATCGAAGGAAAAGCCGCCGCTTCCCAAGGTCAGCAGATCATTGAAAATGGTGCTACCCGTGAATTCGACGTTTTCAAACAGAGGAAAGGAAGTCGATTCGGCGGCGATGGCCCCCACGCGCTCATCGAGGGCATCGGCGACAGCGTCGATATCACCTTCTTCCTGGTTGCTCGCGGCATAGTCATCCAGCACCGAGAGCATTGAGCCTACGAACAGCACGTCGAAGGCTTCACGCCAGCTGGCCATGCCGTCGCCATCGAGATCCAGGGTGGCCAGGACGGCATCCTGATCGGGGCCGACCCACTGTCCATTGAATCCAAATTCACCTGTTGCGAAGCCATAGAGATAGTCGGCACGCTTGGCCAGGTCGACGTAATTGTCATATGCCGATCCGACATCAGGGTGGGTATTAGAAAAATCCTGCTCATGCTCCTGGAGAGAACCCAGATCATTAGGGATATCTGGATCAATTGAATCCGGGTCGCGTTTCAGCGCCTGGCCGAGCAGGTCGGCGATCTTGGGCGGGCGTGTTTCCGTACCGGTGATGTCACCGGTGTCACTATCGACCTCGAAGCGCTCTGTCAGCATCCCCGGCAGGCCGGCAAAACCTTCGTCCAGCTCGGAGATAATGTCATCGAGCTTGTTGCCGAAGGCGAGGAAGCCATCGGCGGCATCGAAGGCCATGTCACCGAAGGCGCCGGAACCCACCAGCGAAGAGAGTTCACCATTGAGCAGGAAGCGGGGTTCCAGGGGTTCCAGGCCATGGTGGGTGGATCGAGCCGATTGCCCCATTCCCACCTGACGGCGCTGCCGGAGTGACTTGCCACCGCGCCTGAACCCCCGGTAGGGGTATCGGGGACGCCACCAGTCAGTAACGGGGAGTGTAATATCGGTGTGCGCTTTCTTGTTCTCGTTAGCACCCTGGGTATCGGTGCCCTGGTCGTTGACTCCCTGCCCAGCCGCTGCCCTGGTCATGATCTTCTCCCGCCCCTGTTCAGGCTGGCTGTCCTCCCCACCCATCGACGGGAGCTGACATCACTGCTGAGCCGGAAGCATTTTTTGACCAGCAACGCTGGCCAGCAAGTACTCTCCCAAATCCATGGCATTTTCTCGACATCCTGCTCCCTCAAAACCAAACGCTAAGCAGGTGTCGAGGCTGGAGCGAAGCACTCCATCCTCATTTACTAAAAAAGCTAATTCGAGAAAATGCCGCCCATTTATCTGAACTCTGGTGCCAAAAAACATCATGGTGCCATGGCATCGATTGCCTGATAGCCTTTAAGTAATAGTGTGTGAAGTGACAAAGAGCCAAGATATTTTTTTCAATTCGCAACAATTCAAAACATATTGATACCGGATAGCATCCAACCTGTTCTTGGCAATGGGGAATTTGCAAAAGAGCCATAAAATCATTAATTACTAATAAAGAAATAATTATATTAAGCCCGTTATCAGAGGCTCTCCCATATGGCACATCGATATATGCTTAGTATGGCTCTGCTGCTTGTCTTGACCATTTGGTCTACCGGCTCCATGGCCCAACCGTCCCATCAGCAGTCCATTGCTACCACCACTGCCGTTGAGGCTAAGCGCTGGCAGGCCATACGCCTAACAAACCTTCCCGAGGGAGGCTCTCTGCGCATCCAACTGGAGACGGATGGGCTACTGAGACTCTTTTTGGTACTGAGTGAAGAGTTCGACAAGCTACCGAATGCTGCCAGGCCGCTTATGGCCAGCGAGACCCATCGCCACGTCGACCTGACGCTACGAATTCCCGAAAGCAGTGACTATTATCTGGTGCTGGACAACCGACAGGGCAGAGAGAAACGCCAGGTCTCGATAGGGATTACCGGCTCAAGATAAAAACGCCGCTCTCTGGCTGAGAGCGGCGCCGTCCATGAACCGAGCGAAACGTGCGGTGCGCGGGCCAAGTCGCCCCATCAGGCCATGCGGTCGGCTTGGACCACTTCGATCCAGTAGCCATCAACGTCCTTCACAAATGCCACGTCCTTCATCTTGCCCTGATCGGAGCGCTTGACGAATTCGACACCGTTTTCGTCGAACCAGGCCTCGGCGGCCTCCAGGTCCGGCACGCTAAAGCAGATATGGCCGAAGCCCTGGGGCTCGGCGTTGCCGTCGTGGTAGGCGAAGTCGGCCTGGTTCTCGGTACCCCAGTTGTGGGTCAGCTCCAGCAATCCCGTCTGACTGAAGGTCCAGACGGTCCGTTCGTCCGTCTCCTCAGGCACCGCATCACCCTCCTCCAGCCTGGCCAGAAAGTAGAGCGAGAACTGCATCTCCTCGAAATCGAGGCGGCGCAGCACTCGCATGCCGAACACGCGGGTGTAGAAGGCTAGTGATGTCTCAGGGTCCTTCACCCGCAGCATGGTGTGGTTGAAACGAAACCCTGCGGATTCGGCGGTGGGGGTCTGGACACCGGGATGATGCTCACCCTTGAAGCTCATGGGCTACTCCTGCCTACAATGAAGAGGTTACGTCGAGCATGAAGACAGCGGCGGGATATTTCCAGTGCCAGCGTCACGCATGTTGTACAAGGCGTTCTTATAATGTAAGAAAATTCACGTATCGGGAAAAAATCCGCGGCAAAAGCGACCAAATAGTTCTACGATAGCTATACAACAGCGCCAACAATCTTAGGATCGGAGAAAATCCATGTCTGACCATGCCTATCAGCTAAGTGACCATATCACCCTCAAGGAACTGTCCCGCGCCATCTCTCAAGGCTTTTCCCCGATTGTCGAAGTCGAATCCATGGATGGCATCTATACGGTGCGCTTTCACCATGGCACCGGCGTCTCGGAGCTCTCGGATGCCAACGGACGCACCTTGACCTTCCTCGGCACTGGTGAGATTCGCGACCAACTGGGCGGAGTCGGCCTGACCCACGGCGTGTTGACCTGGTCGGATCAATGCGGTGACGAGATGATCGGCGTACCGGGCCATGCGATGACGCCAGACGAGATGCTCGCCAACGGTACTCGCATTGCCTTTCGGTAGGCCTTACCGAAAGGCGATGGTGGCAATCACTTACGGGCAGGAACGCGTCTCGGGCAAGGCGTGCTAACGCCTCTGAAACTTCGGCAGTGGGCCTGCCGGCAGATAAACCCTGGCCGCCAGACCACCCAGCGATGAGCGCGCAAGCACGAGCCTCCCCCCGTAGAGGTCCACCAGATCGGAGACGATGGCCAGGCCAAGCCCGCTGCCGGGTTCCTGCTCGTCCAACCGTGCCCCGCGCGCCATGACGTGATGGCGCTGGGCCTCGCTCATGCCCTTCCCATCATCCGCCACTTCGATCCAGCACTCCTCCCCATCCTCGCCTGCGCTGAGCGTGACCGCGGTCGCCGCCCAGCGCAGAGCATTCTCCAGCAGGTTGCCGACCAGTTCCTGGAGATCCTGAGGATCCATGCGAATCATCAGCTCGCGTGACAGCGAATGGGCCAAACGAATGCCGCGCCGCTCGGCCAGGCGACCCAACCCCTCGAGCACCGGCGCCAGCACCTCGAGGCAACGACTCGGCCGATGCAGTCCGGCATCCCCCGCGGCGGAGGCCCTCGCCAGGTGATGGCGTACGGCCTCGTCGATGCGACTCAGCTCGGCTTTCATCCGCATGCGCTGCGTTTCTTCAAAGCCATCTGCCTGCGTGGTGAGCACGCTCACCGGCGTCTTCAGCGCG
>JBNJLE010000040.1:0-9351 GCA_051751685.1 Pseudomonadota bacterium
AACAGGCCTGGGCGGCGGCGTTCGGCAAGCTGGCGCATCAGCTCCCGGGAACGCAGCGGCCGGCTACCCAGCAGCGGCGCCAGCGCCGCTCGGGTGACCGCCTTGGCCGGACCGGCGAGACCGGGAGCGTCCCAGTCGCCGGCGCCCAGCAGGCGAAGGGTGCGGCCATCCAGGCCGGGCTGACCGGGATAAAAGGCACGGGTGGCCGGGTCCAGCGCATAGCGCGCCTGGGGATCCAGCTCGCCGCCCTCGGCGGTAGTAAAGCGCGGCATGGCGTCCAGAGCCTCGAGCAGCGAGACCTCAAGGCGCCGCAGCCCCCCGGCACGGTCGGCGGGGCGCGGCAGCGCCTCGAGCAGCGCGGTATAGAAGGCGAACACCTCGGGAACCGGCAGCTCCACGTGCAGGGTACGGGTCAGCAGCTCGTTGGCGTAGAGTCCGCACAGCAACCCCTCGCCGGCCAGAAGCGCCGTGGCCCCTCGGCTCTCCATCAGCCGCAGACGCTTGAGCTCCCCCTCGCCAACCCAGGTAACGTGCAGCGGCGAGAAAGGCTGCAGCCGCCCACGCGAGCGGGAGCCGGGGCGCTGCACGCCCTGGGCCACCGCCCTCACCCGGCCATGTGACAGGGTGAGGAGCTCCACCAGGGCGCTGGTCTCGCGATAGGGGCGCTTGTGCAGCAGGAAGGCGGGTTCGGGGGTCATTCAGTCGAGGTTGTAGCCCAGGCTCTTCAGGGCCCGCTCGTCATCGGACCAACCGCTCTTCACCTTGACCCAGAGATTGAGCATCACCTTGGCATCCAAAGCGCGCTCCATATCCAGGCGCGCCTCGCGGCCGATGCTCTTGATGCGGTCGCCGTTCTCGCCGATCAGGATCTTCTTCTGGCCCTGGCGCTCCACCAGGATCAGGGCGCTGATGTGCACCACCCTGCCCTCGTCGCGGAACTCTTCGATCTCGACGGTCATCTGGTAGGGCAGCTCATCGCCGAGCTGACGCGTCACCTTCTCGCGCACCAGTTCCGCGGCCAGGAAACGCTGGCTCTTGTCGGTGATCTGGTCTTCCGGAAAGAAGTGCATGCTCTCGGGCAGGTGCTTGGCCACTTCGGCCTCCAGCTCCGGCACGTTGGTGCCGTGCTTGGCGGAGATCGGCACGATGGCGGCGAACTCGCGCCGCGCACCGACCTCCTCCAGCCAGGGCAGCAGGGTCGCCTTGTCCTGCAGGCGGTCGACCTTGTTGACCGCCAGAATCACCGGCGCTGTCACGTGCTCCAGGCGCTGCAGAACGATCTGATCCTCCTCGCTCCAGCGGGTGCGGTCGATGATGAATACCACGCAGTCCACGTCGCGCAGGGCCTGGGTCGCCGCCTGGTTCATAAAGCGGTTGATCGCCTTGTTGCGATCCTTGGCCATGATATGCATGCCGGGCGTATCGACGTAGATGAACTGCGTCTCCCCCTCGGTCTTGATGCCCCGCACCTGGTGGCGCGTGGTCTGGGGGCGCCGCGAGGTAATGGATATCTTCTGGCCGAGGATACGGTTCATCAACGTCGACTTGCCGACATTGGGGCGACCGACAATGGCCACGAAGCCGCAGGTCTGGGTCATGGTCGTGCTCCCTGTGGGTTGGCCCTGACGGGTTCAAGCAGGGCCAGGGCCTTCTCGGCGGCCTGCTGCTCGGCGTGGCGCCGACTGGCGCCCTCGCCGGTAGTGTGTGGGTCGAGCATTTCCACGTGGCAATCCACGGTGAAGGTCTGCGAGTGAGCCTCGCCCTCCACGTTGACCACCTCATAGCGGGGCAGCGGGAGCTGGCGCGACTGCAGGAACTCCTGCAGGCGGGTCTTGGGGTCCTTCTGGGTATCCTGCAGGCTGGTGCTTTCCAGCCGCGCCGCGTACCAGGAGAGCACGCGAACGCGCACCGCCTCCATGCCGGCATCCAGGTAGATGGCGCCGATCACGGCTTCCACGGCATCGGCCAGAATCGACTCGCGGCGATGCCCGCCGCTCTTCATCTCGCCGGAACCGAGCCTCAGGTGCTCCCCGAACTCCATCTCGCGGGCCAGCTCGGCCAGGGTCTGACCCTTGACCAGTCGCGCCCGCAGGCGCGAAAGCTGTCCTTCCCTAGCGTCGGGAAAGCGACGGAAAAGCGCCTCAGCGATCAAGAAGTTGACGATGGAGTCGCCGAGGAACTCGAGGCGTTCGTTGTTCTGCCCGCCGACGCTGCGATGGGTCATGGCCAGCTCCAGCAGGGCGGGATCCCCGAAGTCATGGCCTAGGCGTCGGCTGAAGGCGTTGAGGGAGTTGCTCACGGATATCCTGTTGTCTGATGACGTGTCGGCACCGATGTGACGCTCACTGAATGCGACGCACGCTGGTGAAGCTTGGCAGGCCGCCATTCCAGCTCATCCACACCGCAAAGGCTCGGCCGACAATGTTCTCCTCCGGCACGAAGCCCCAGTAGCGGCTGTCGTTGGAGTGGTCGCGGTTGTCACCCATGGTGAAATAGTGCCCCTCGGGGACCACCACCTCACGCATCTGCGGGCCCGGGTCTCGAGGATTATTGTAGATCCGGTGCTCGAGCTCGCCCAGCTGCTCGGCCAGCAGCAGTTCGTTCGGTGCACCGGCGGGGCCCTGCGCCAGCAGTCGCTTGGGTACCGGCTCGCCATTGACGTAGAGCTGCTTGCCCTCGTAGCGCAGGGTGTCGCCGGGCAGGCCCACCACTCGCTTGATGAAGTTCACCGCGGGCTCGTTGGGAAAGCGGAACACCATGACATCGCCGCGTTCCGGCTCGTTGAAGCCGACGATACGGGTATGCACCACCGGCAGACGCAGGCCATAGGTAAACTTGTTGACCAGGATAAAGTCGCCCACTTCCAGGGTCGGGCGCATGGACCCTGACGGAATCTGGAAGGGTTCCACCACGAAGCTGCGCAGCACCAGCACCACCAGCAACACCGGGAAGAAGGAGCGCGAGTAGTCCACCGGCCAGGGCTCCTTGAGCACCTTCTCGCGGGCGACAGGGTCGAGCCCTTCGGTGGTGCCGGCTTCGGCGTTGTCAGCAGCCCGGCGACGGGCGGGGCGCCACCAGAGGAGGTCCAGCAGCCAGATAAAACCGGTGATGGCAACGGCCACCACCAGCAGTAGGGAGAAGTCCATGGGGTTATGAGTTCCTAGCGTTTGAAATCAGTCGTTGACCCTGAGTACCGCAAGGAAGGCATCCTGGGGAATCTCCACCCGGCCGACCTGCTTCATGCGTTTCTTGCCCGCCTTCTGCTTCTCCAGCAGTTTCTTCTTGCGGCTGACATCACCGCCGTAGCACTTGGCGGTCACGTTCTTGCGCAGCGCCTTGACGGTAGAGCGCGCCACCACCTGGCCGCCGATGGCCGCCTGGATGGCCACGTCGAACATCTGGCGCGGAATCAGCTCTTTCATCTTCTCGACCAGCAGCCGGCCGCGACCGTGGGCGTGGTCGCGGTGGATGATCACCGCCAGGGCATCGACCTTTTCGCCGTTGATCAGCACGTCGAGGCGTGACAGCTTGGCCGCCTGAAAGCGCTCGAAGCCGTAATCCAGGGAGGCATAGCCCTTGGAGATCGACTTCAGGCGGTCGAAGAAGTCCATCACCACCTCGGACATCGGCAGCTCGTAGACGAGCTGGATCTGGCTGCCGAGGAACTGCATGTCCTGCTGGGTGCCGCGACGGTTCTCGCACTCGGTGATCACGTTACCGACGAACTCCTGGGGCACGAGAATGCTGGCCCGCACGATCGGCTCGCGCATCTCCTCCACGTCCGCCATATCGGGCAGCTTGGAGGGGTTGGAGACGTAGGCGACCTCGCCGTTCTTGAGCGCCAGTTCATAGACCACCGTCGGTGCCGTGGTCAGCAGGTCCAGGTTGTACTCGCGCTCGAGGCGCTCCTGGACGATCTCCATGTGCAGGGTGCCGAGGAAGCCGACCCGGAAACCGAAGCCCAGGGCATCGGAGTTCTCCGGCTCGTAGGCCAGGGAGGCGTCGTTGAGCGCCAGCTTCTCCAGGGCGTCGCGGAAGTCCTCGTAGTCGTCGGCGCTGACCGGGAACATGCCGGCGTAGACCTGAGGCTTGACCTTCTGGAAGCCCGGCAGACGCTCGACGTTTGGCGTCTTGGCGTGGGTGATGGTATCTCCCACCGGCGCGCCCTGGATCTCCTTGATACCGGCCACGATAAAGCCCACTTCGCCGGCACGCAGCACGCCGGTCTCCTTGCGGGTCGGCGTAAAGATGCCCACCTCGTTGGCGCCCCAGTCGCGGCCGGTGGACTTGATGCGGATCTTCTCGCCCTTCTTCAGGGTACCGTCGAAGATGCGCACCAGGGAGACCACGCCCAGGTAGTTGTCGAACCAGGAATCGATGATCAGCGCCTGCAGCGGCCCGTCGGGGTCGCCCTGGGGCGGCGGAATATCACGCACCAGCCGCTCTAGCAGGGCATCGATGCCCAGGCCGCTCTTGGCAGAGACCTGGCAGGCATCGGTGGCGTCCAGGCCGATGATCTCCTCGATCTCGTGGGCCACCTTGTCAGGATCCGCCTGGGGCAGGTCCATCTTGTTGAGCACCGGCAACACCTCGAGCCCCTGCTCAATGGCCGTATAGCAGTTGGCCACCGACTGGGCCTCGACGCCCTGGGCGGCATCCACCACCAACAGCGCTCCCTCGCAGGCATACAGCGAGCGCGAGACCTCGTAGGAGAAGTCGACGTGGCCGGGGGTGTCGATGAAGTTGAGCTGGTAAGTCTTGCCGTCCTGGGCGTGGTAGTCCAGGGTCACCGACTGGGCCTTGATGGTGATGCCGCGCTCGCGCTCGAGGTCCATGGAGTCGAGCACCTGCTCCTTCTGCTCGCGCTCAGACAGCCCCCCGCAGCTCTGGATCAGGCGGTCGGCCAGGGTCGACTTGCCGTGATCGATGTGGGCGATGATCGAGAAATTCCGTATATGGCTGATTTTACTACGGTTTTCGCTATTAGACATGCATCAGGATCCGGTTCATGTACGCACCCAATTACCAGGCTGGGCAGGTACCCAAGCGAGCGCGAGAATAGAGGTTGGCCGTATTGTACAGCCAGGAGGCGGGGTTGTCGTCAGACTGCCCGTCGCCATGGACGAACGCCAGCTTCCTGGCGCGGGTCAGGCGGACGTGGAGCAATGCGAGCTTGGCGTTCTCGCGCTGGGGCACGGCATCCGCTCGGATACTATCGATGCATGTATTGATGCTCAAAGAAGTTGACCATGAAAACACTGATGATATTAATTTTCAGCATCACTTTGTTGCTTCCTGCTGCGCACGCTCAAGCGTTCAACGTGAATGCGCTTGCTCCGGCCATCGTACAAGTGCGGACCCCCTCCGGTGCCGGATCGGGAAGCCTGATTGTTGAAGGTGACCAGGTCTTGCTGCTGACCAACCGTCATGTGGTCAACGGCGAAGACGACGTGACCGTTGCCGTGCTGGTGGACATCAATGAACCTGCCGTACCACTGTTCAAGGCCGAGCTTCGAGCATTTTCCGGAACCTATGACGTTGCACTATACCAGCTTACCTCGGACCTGGATGGCAGGCCGGTCTCCGCCCAAGCGCTACTGTCGGGAGAACACCCATCAGGCTATGTTCTGCCGCTTCTCGAGATGGCTCCAGCGGATCAGATCATGAGCCGGGGAGACACCATCGCATTGTTGGGATACCCGGGATTAGCGGATAACGACCTTGTCTACACGACCGGCATCATCTCCTCTGTACAGATGCAAGACCTGGATGGCGACCGGGTCGCGGGCTGGTACCGGACCACCGCCGAGATGTCTCCGGGAAACAGCGGTGGTGTGGCCCTGGATAATCGGGGGCGGGTTGTCGGCATTCCCACAGCCGTGCATACCGAGCAGAGGACCGGCGGACGCCTGGGCAGCCTGTTGGCCATGCCACTAGCCATGCACGTGCTGGGCAGTGACGATCTGCTGACCGACTGGAATGACGATGTATCCACGGACAGGTGGCTGGCCACTGACCAGTCAGGCCGGTTCGGGGAGCACAGTATCGGAGGAAACTCGTTCGGAGAGCCATTCCATAGCGTGATCGTGGCTGGTGGCAGCAATGACATAACCAATCTGGGCGATGATTGTGTCGGCTATGTCGCGGCCCAACCCGATTTCCTGCTTACCGTCACGGACCGGAGCGAGCCCGTCTCCCTGCGCTTCACAGCCGAGGACAGCGGCGATGACGCCGTGCTGGTGATTCACGACCCAGCCGGCCGATGGCTGTGCAACGACGATACCGAGCCGGGATCGCTGGATCCAGCACTACGCATTCATCCGACGTCTCCGGGTGACTACCGGATCTGGGTTGGCAGTTATCAGTCAGGCGCGCTCTTCAACGGCGTGCTCAGCATTGGCACTGCCGACGCCGTCCAGATCTCGTCCACACGGGAGCAAGTTGGACTAGATTGGCAGGGAATGCCCTATTTCGGCGAGGTGACCCTGGAGCGTTTATTCCTGCCGGATCCTCACACGGTGACCGTACTGTCGGGTGGCCCGGTGAATCTCCAGGAGGGTAGCTACGCCAGCGGCTGTGTGGGGTATGCCTCGCACCGACCGGATGTCAGACTGTTCTGGAATGGATCCACGGAAGACCTTCGGGTGTACTTTGTACCGGACACCGCCGGTGACGACGCCACGCTGATCGTCAACACGTCAAGCGGACACTGGATATGCAATGATGACGCACACGACAGGACATTGAATCCAGCATTGCCGCTTAACGGCGCGGGCCCAGGACAGTTTGACATCTGGGTAGGCAGCTATAATAGCGACGCCACGATCAGCGGTACGTTGTATATCACCGAGTTGAGTGATTCGGTGCCTTGACTGTCGCGTGAACGCTTTCATGCCAACGCTTTCAGTCATGCCATGCATGGTTCGATATAGCTGCTCCCTGACATAAGGACACGGGTTCCAGCGTTTACCTGTACGTGTTGGGGTCCCACCCGACGATCATGCCGTTACACGGATGAAAATTGCCCCGTAGTGATAGGGCGGCAGCTCGACACGCGTCTCCAGCTTGAAGCCCGCCGGCTCGACCCTCATGCATGTTTGTTCCGGCGACATCCGCATTTCGGTCTTTGGGCCTCGCGGCTGGCCGAGGACGGTCGTCTCTTCCCGCTGCAGGGGGTACCAATTGACGATGGCAAAGCGGCCATTGGGCTTCAGGGCCGCCGCAACTTCGCGAGCCAATGCCGTCTTGTCCGGCACGCCGTGGAAGGTGTTGGCGATCAGCACATAGTCTGCCGGCACAGCCAGCAAACGATGAAGCGCCATGGCATCCCCAAGCAGCCAGCTGCAATTCGACAACTTCTCGCACGCCGCTTGAGCCTGTTCAAGCATCGCTGGGTCGATGTCGAAACCAATGACACGCCCCGCACCAACTTGCCGGGCGATAGCTGCAGTGAAATACCCATCGCCACAGCCGAGATCGACAACCGTCATCCCCTGCCCGATGCGCAAGGCCCTGACCACTCTGTCAGGGTTCGGCCAAAGCGTATGCCACCAGTCCCTGTCCGGCATGGCGGAGGCGGGAAACAGCCGGTCTTGCCTCATGATAGGAGACTCCTTTTTATCCTCACCAACACGCCTTTTCGTCGAATTCGGTGTTCAAGTGCTCAGCCTTACCCTTCTTACCGTCCAGATACTTGTGCTTCATCCAGCCCGGTACGCCGCTCGACAGCGCCTCCGGGTAGACGGAGAGGTGCACGTCGAGCGACAGGAGGCGCTAGCAGTGAGTCATGGCAACACCATACCGGATGGGTCAGGTGTTGCACTTGGTCAACTGATGGGGCTCTGGCATGGGAAGGATCGCAACATGGGAGCCATAGGCCAACGAACAAATGGGAAGATCACTCAGCCCATGACTAACCTGCATATTTAAAACCATTCGCTCATCTGCACGTAGCCATAGACGAACGCCAGCTTTCTGGCGCGGGTCAGGCTGACGTAGAGCAATGCTCGCTCCTCGTTCTCGCGCTGGCGGCGGGTCACGGCATCCGCAGCGGACTGAATCACCGGCGCCAGTGGCACCAGGCCTCGGTTAACCGAGGCCACGAACACCGCATCGAACTCGAGGCCCTTCACCCGATGCATGGTCGCCAGGTTCAACTCACCGTCCGGGGTGGCGGCGCTGCGGCCATCCAGCAGATGGCAGGGCTGCTGGCGGCTCTCCAGGGCGGCCTTCAACTCCCCCACCTCGCGGCGAGTGCGGGCGATCACGCAGCAGGCGTCGGGCGCCAGGCCGTTGCCTTGCATGGCCGCCAGAATGGCCTGCGCCTGCTCATCCAGTGAATCGAAACAGCGCACTTCAGGGACGGGGCCGTGCATCAGGGAGTGGTAGAACTGCTGCGAGTCCTGGCCCCCATCCAGGTCATCTACCTCCACCCCCTCCAGGAGGCTGACCGCGAGTTTGCGGGTCTCATCGGTGGTGCGGTAATTCACCTTCAGCCGCGCACTTCGGCCGCGAATGTCGATGCCGCACTGACCCAGCACCACCTTGTTCTTGCCGTAAATTCGCTGGTGCCCATCCCCCACGATAAACAGATCGTTGGGGCCCGGCGGCACCAGCGCACGCAGCAGCATGAAGGCCTGAGAGCCCATGTCCTGAGCCTCGTCCACGATCACCGAACAGAGGTTGGGACGCAGCTCGGGGTTGGCCTCGAGCAGCTGACGCGCATCGCGATAGGCGTCATCGGTCTCCTTGAGGTAGTTGCTGGCCAGAATGTGGCGAAAGCGCTCGAACACCGGCCAGATCTCCACCCGCTGCTGGCGGTTCAATCGGGTGCCCCGGCCGATTCGCGAGGCCTTCTTGTAATCGTCGAGGCTACCAATGGACTGGGGCTGGATGACCCTGGCCCACTCCTCCTGGAAGAAGGCCAGCTCCAGGTTGATAGCGGCCGGCTTTTCCGAGTAGGCCTCTTCCCACAGCCGCTTCTGCTGCTTGGCATCCATCAGCAGGCCATAGTCGTAGCCCTGCTTTTTCAGGAAGCTGACTACCCAAGCATCCAGGTGAAGTGGTCCAGTTGGAGCGGACACCCCGATAAGCCTCATAATGGAGGCAGTGGAGGTGTTCATGACCAAGAAGACTCGTCGTCGGTTTTCCGATGAATTCAAGGCAGATGCGGTGAGCCTGGTGATCGATCAGGGGTATTCCGTATCCGAGGCCGCCCGGCGCCTGGGCGTAGAACGCAGCGTACTGGACCGCTGGTGCCGTAAGCACCGTCAGCAGGTCACCGGCAGTCTTGGGCGGCAGGAGGACGATCGCGACGCCGAGATCAAGAAGCTCCGCGAAGAAGTTCATAAG
>JBNJLE010000041.1:0-9256 GCA_051751685.1 Pseudomonadota bacterium
GCTTGACCAGAACAAGGTTCATCACCTCGATACGTTCCAAAGCTTCCACTGAGCAGATCTTGTTAAGGTTCTGCTTGATATCCGCCGCCAGGTTGCGGGTAAAGGTAGTGAACAGCACCTTCTGCTCTGCGCTGGCCACATGGTTGGCCAGCCATTTTGCCCGGTGCATGGCCACCACCGTCTTGCCGGTGCCGGCGCCGCCCAACACACGAACCGGACCATTTTTCGTGCCCTCGGCCAGGCGCCGCTGCGCGGGGTGGAGAAAGACCCGCCACTTTTCGAGTGACTGATTGAGTACGGCCTGAAGCGCCTCTTCGTTCTCAGCCACGGTGAAATGCGCGCGGGACTCCGGGCGCGCCAGTGCTGAACCGAAGTCGTCGGTATCCACCGCTTCGGGTGCCGCAGGCACCACTTCGCCGTAGGCCTCCTCGAAGCTGGCCCCGGCCATCAGCATGAACAGCCCCTCGTAGGCATCCGCAGGAATCTGCTCGTTGAGGTGAGCGGTTTCCAGATCGGCCTCGATCCTTATGCTGCGGACCAACCCCAACGCCTCCTCCGGCACTCCCAGCTGCAGTAGCTGGCGGTCGCGAATGGTATCGAAGAGCCCCGGCAGCTCCGGTGCGGACGGCGGTGCCGGCGCTGCTTCCTCTCGGCGCTCCTCGACGGTAAACACCTGCAGGCTGCCGGTATTGGGGTTGATCTCCACCTTGCGCTTGGCCGCCCAGGTATAGGCTGGCTCGTGGTGAGCCACGTAGAGCATCAGGTAAAGATCTTCCTTCTCTGCCGCGGCCAGAATGATGCGCACATCCTGGTTGGCCCGAATCGAACGCAGCTTGCTGTCCTTGAAGGCCGTCAGTTTCTCGTAGTGCAGGCCGCCATGCTGAGGGTCCTGCTGGAAGAGCATTACCGCCTTGTTGGCCTGGCTCTGCTCGTTCGGGGTGAGCTTCAACAAGCTGTCGAAATACTTGTCCGAGAATGCCACGCTGACCATATCAGGCTCCTGAATCCAATCCGTTGATTACTGCTACCAGCTCATCCACATCCGTCACCACGCGCCAGCCCTCGGCCTCCAGCTGAGGCCTGATGGCCATCTGCTCCTCGTCGCCTGGCAGCAGGAAGGCCAGCCGGTGCGCTTCGAAGATAAGCTCCGCCTGACCGATGATCTCCTCATCGGCATTCACCACGTCATCACCCACCAGGGGGGGCTCCGGCCAGCTGACCTCAAGCGCGCGCAGGGCCTCGGCAAGCTCGCCGTCGAGCAGCGCATACCACGTCGGCTCTGTCGCCTGTTGCGTCGGACCCGCTGACGCACTGCGCTTCTCGGGCCAAAGCAGGCCGGCGGCTATCCCGCTGTTTCTTGAGTCGGGGGTCCAGGCGTACATCAGTGGCAGGAACTGCAGGAAGTTGATGGTCCCCCAGAAGCGCTGCCACTGGTAGCGGGCCGCCTCTTCGCTGCCCTGGCGCAGCTCGTAGCAGATCGAGACCATGGCGGCGTCGAGGTCGAAGGTCTTGAGCAGCCCCGGGGCCGCCAGCAGCCGCAGGATGATGCCCGCCGCACCCTGATCGTCGTTCAGCGCCACAGCGCCGGCCAACGCCACCGGTTCCGGTGTGCGATCGGTAAAGGCCGCAGGCAGGCCGTGCAGCGCATCGACCCCCTGCTGTTTCACCGCGGGGTCGGCCATTGAGCCGGCGGGCAGGCACTGCAGCACGAACAGCAGCGCGTGCTTCTCGAGCTCATCGGGCTGCTGCCGGGTCAGGAAGGACGCCAGCAGCTCGAAGGGGGTCTTGTTGTGGTGCAGCGCCGGATTGGCCACCCCGGCGAGCTTAGCCAGGCCGGCAATGGCCGCGTGGTTCTGCTCCGGCGAGGTCATGCCTGCCGGCAACGGCACGTCCATCGCCTTGTCGCCCATCACCTTGTTGACGTCATACCAGTTCAGGCTCCACACCACGAAGCCGGCGTGCATCAGCGCCTGACGTTTGAGCAGGTCGTCGCTGGCCTTCTCCGCATGGAACTTGTAGCCGTCCAGAAATACGGCCACGGGCGCCAGACCATGGCGCACTGGCCACAGCACGAAATCCGGGCGACTGGCGAACTGCACGCCCTGGGCCATCCCCAGATCCGCCTGGGGCTCCATCTCGTAGGCCAGCTCGCCGATCGTCAGCCGATAGCCGTGCTTGCCACGAATCACATCCTGGGAGACCCGCACCTTCTGTTTACCCACGCACTCGTGACCGGAGAAGCGGGCCAGAGCTTCCGGAAAGCGGGCCTCCAGCTCGCTATCGATCCAGGGATTGCCGCCGAGCGCACTCAGCCCCTGATCGTCCTGAACCCACTCATGCTCGCCCTCGACCACGTCCTTGAGCATCTCCAGCGCCAGCGACTTGCTGGTGCTCTCCATGCCGTAGGCGTTGCGATACTCCAGCAGGCAGCGGTAGCAGCCATCCATGGTGTGGTCATAGCAGTCGCAGGCCTGCATCACCTGATAGGCCTGGCGGAACACCTCCTGCATGTTCTCTGCGCGGCTGAGCAGCTCATGCAGGTAGCCAGTGCCGCCGGGCACCGAATCGTAGAGCACGATGAAGTGGCGTCGCTCGTCGGTCTCTCCGATCGGCTCGCTCTGATAGGCCACCCGCAGGTGGTCTACCTTGCCGCCGAAACGACGCTTCAGGCCAAGCTGCAGCGCCGCCACAAAGGAGTTCACCTGCTCCTCGGTGCCGCCGCTGGAGAGCCGGGGCAGCAGGATGCGCAGCGCCTCCGAGGCAAACTGGCGGTAGAGATAGAGGCAGTTCTCGATGCCGCTGTCCTGATGTAAATCGCCCTGCTTGCCGCTGGCAAGCATCTTCGGCCCGCGGGAATAACTGCACGACTTCAGGTGTGCTGCCTCTTCCTTGCCGGCAGCCGCCGCACGGGACTGCACCGAGCCGCACTCGCGGCAGATCGGGAAGCCGGCCCGCTGGATATGCTCACCGGCCACATCGAAGAACATCTCGTCGCCTTCCCGGCGGCCGAAGTTCACCTCAAGGAAACGGGCGCTGCGGATGAACTCGAACCCGAACGGTCGCTCCTTGTCGTCCAGTACCCAGGTGATGGAGATATCGGCGGGATTGAAGTCAATCAACATCTGCTTGTTGAAGAACACCGGCTCGCGGTCATCGGAGCGGTCGTCCAACTGGGCATCCCTGGCGTTGGTAAACGCATACACCTGGGTCATCTTCAACATGCTGGTGCGGGCGCTCTCATCGCCCCATCGATTGGTATGACAGCGTGGGCACGTCTTGTCGCTGAAGCCTGCCATGGGATCATCGGCCGGCGCCGAATAGTGGCAGCGCGGACAGAAACGCCACGGCTGAATATTGCGCCCCTTGGCCGTCTCTACCCGGGAGACCTTCACCTTGCGGTTGCCGGCATAGAAGACCGCCTCCGGCGCCAGCTCTGTGAGCGCCGCCTGAGCCGGCCGCTGGTATTCGTACTCCCGCTTGACGAACTCTCGCTCGGCACCATCGCCACCGGCGCCCTTCTCGGAGCGAAAGATCACTGAACGCAGGGTCGCGCCCTCCTCCGGAAAGGCGTAGTTGGGCAATAGCCCCTCGTCGGTAAAGAAGTTCAGGGTTTCGCGCTTGTTCAGCCGAATGCGCAGGCTGCGGTAGCCGGCCACCTCCCGCTCGAGCTCGACGAGCTCCGCCTGGGTGTGTTCATCCTGAGGCCGCTTGCGCATCTTCTCCAGCTGCCTGTCCAGCTCCTTGACGGTGGCGGCCATCCGCTGGCGCTCATCCGCCACCAGTTTCAGTCGCCCCAGCACATAGAGCTGCAGATGATCGTCCTGATGCTGTGGCCCGCCAAACAGGTACTGGCGCAGCAGCTCCAGGTCCTCGCCACGGAGCTCGGTCGCCACATGGCTGGCGAAGCCGTCCCAGATCTCCTGCATGCCATGCTTCAGGAAATTCAACAGCGTGTAGGGGAAACGATCCTCCTGGGTCTTCTCCACCGCATCCAACACCGGCTGCATGGCCTGGGATCTGGTTATCGCCCCGGGCCTTGCGGGTCCAGCAGTCCATGGCATAGGCCAGCAGCTGCCGGCGAAGCACATGGCGAGCTTTCAAGAACACCGCCGGCGGCTCCACCGGAGTATCCAGCATACGGCTGGGATCCGCATAGAACACCAGGTCATGGGGCCGGCCGTTGGCCACCGTCAGCACAAAGGAGTTGCCATCCCGACGGCCGCCTCGCCCAACCCGTTGCAGATAGTTGGCCTGGGCCGGCGGCACCGAACAGAGCAGTACACTGGAGAGATCCCCGATATCGATACCCATCTCGAGGGTCGGCGTGGCGGAGAGCAGGTTATATTCCCAGGGCTTTTCGCCCTTGATGAAGCTGTTTTCTACCCGGATGCGCTCGCTGGCGGCCAGTAAGCCGGTGTGTTCGTGGGCAATCACCCGATGAATCTCACCGTGGCGGTAAAGGTTGCCATAGAGCGCATCTCGCACCGGCACCACGTTTTCATACACCAGCTCAGGGCGCGCCGCGCTGATCAGCGGGAGCCCCAGCCAGGCTTCGGCGTGGGCGGCGGGCACATGCATGGGTCGATAGCCCTGGCACTCCACCGCCTCCACCACCGTGGTAATCGTCAGGCTTTCCGGGGTGAGCGACCAGAGCCTGACCCCGCGCTCGTTCACCTCCTCGCGCAGCAGGCCGCAGTCACAGAGGGCCGACAATGCCGCCATCAGCACCTGCTCGAGCTGCTTGCGATCGATCAGCGCCGCGGGGTTAAGGCAGGCTAGCCAGCGCTCGTACCATGATTGTGCGGCACTGGCATGGCTCAGTGGCTCATAGCCCTCCCCCTTGGCCGACGCGGGAAACTTCGGACGCGGCGAGGCGGGCCCGATGGGCGGCGCATAGTTGAGGAAAGTGAGCAGGTAGGTTTTTCCGAATTTCTGGCGGTAGGCGCCAAGATCATCCAGACCAAACGCCCCGAGGCCGACCAGATGCTGCATCAACCCGAGCATGAGGCCATTGGCCGCTTCGGCATCGATGCGATAGCCCAGGGTGTTATCTACCGTCTTGGCCCAGGCGTTGGCCGCCTGGCTGGCCCGCTCCAGGGGCCACCCCACGGCCGCGATACCAAGCCGGTTCAGCGAACGCCCCACCTGGGATCGCCAGCCGAGATCCTCCAGGGCCTGCCACAGCATCCGCTCGCGGATCAGCTTGAGCAGTGGCGCCGGCTCTGCGACCTCGCCGGACTGCTCGAAGAATTCGAAATCTGCTCGGTAGCGCTTGTCCGGGGGCATGAACTCGCGCAGGTATTGCGGCAGTGTCAGGCGCCCCTGATGCCCTTTCCCTTGCTGCCCACCCCCCTGACTCGCCTGATCATTCAGCCACCAGGCCTCGAAGCGCGCAGGCAGCTCGAGCAGGGGCAGCGGCTCCGTGCTGCTCTCCAACAGCTGCGACAGCGCCATGCGCACATTGTTCTGCCAGGTGCGTGCGGCGAAGAAACCCGCACGGTGGGTGGCATCCTGAACGGAATCGCTGAAGGTGAGCAGCTTGCGGTCGTCGTTATCGCGGCTGCTGAACAGCTGGTGAATGGCCACCGCGCTGAGGCTGGCCGCCCGGGCACCGAACACCACGAGGGCGGAGCGGGCCGAACACCAGGGGCAGTCGTGCTCGTGAATCACCTTGTTGACGCTGCCCCGCTTCACCTCCTTGAGCTGATGGGGCTTGCTGACCCGTACCAGCGCATCAGCGCCGGTCTGGCAGCCCTTGCACTCCGCTCCGCCTTCCACCGCGGCGGTAGTGCCGCACTCGCGACACACCCGGAAGTGCTCCAGCCGCATGCCTGCCGGTGACTGCGCTTCCCCCCTCTGCCAGGGCAGCAGCAGCGTCGTTTCCTGCTGGTGGCCGAAGAAAGCCGAATAGATGGCCTGAAGCTCGGTCTCCACCACCTGATCGGTGGGATGACTCATCTCCATGCGCGTTAGCCAGGCCGTGCCGTGACACTCCCGACACTGCACCAGCGGCAAGCGCACCAGGCGCTGATCCCTGGGCGGCTGGTCATCACCAAACGACAGCAGCGGCGGCGGGCGACTGGTCGAGTCATCCTCTATCAGCGCCTCCGTGGGGTCCACCAGTGGACCAGGCTCGCGCAGGCTGCCCACGATGCGGCGCAGCTCCCGAGACCACAGCTGCAGGCGCAGCTGAACGAAGGGCCTTCCCACCGTATCCCGCGCGTGGGCCATCAGCGAGAGCAGCGCGATCAGCGCGAGCTCGGGCTGACGCTGCAAGCGAGAGGGAATCTGGGCGGCCAGCCGCTCGGCCAGATCGCGGAACGTCGGGGTTCCCGGGCTCAGCTTGAGCTGGCGCAACAGATTGGCCAGCTGCCCGTGCTGCTTCAGTTCCCGGCCCAGGGCGGTGCGGCCGGAGTCCGACACCAAGTCGTCACCCGGCGGCTTGCTGAAGTAAAGCTCATAGGCCTTGTGCAGATAGGCCGAGAGGCCATCGCGCAGCGAAACCCTGAGGTCTTCTGGCCCGACCTCGGGGTTGGGCGAGAGGAAGGCGATGTTGTCGAGAAACTCGGAATCGGTCTGACGCTGTTCGCTGATCACCGAATCGCGACGGAAGGGGCTAGAGAAGATATCGCCGGCGTAGTGCAGCAGCCCGCTGATGCTCTCTTCTCCCCCGAGAGTCGCGGAGGTGCCTACACAGATCAGCCGATCCGGCGTCATATCGAAACGCGCGCGCAGGCGGCGAATCAGCAGAGACAGATCGGTGCCCTGAGCGCCATCGAAGGTGTGCAGCTCATCGACCACCAGATAGCGCAGGGTCTCCGGCCCGTTATGGGCCCACAGCGACTGATCCTTGGGGCGCATCAGCAGGTAGTCGAGCATCTTGTAGTTGGTGAGCAGCACATCCGGCGGGCTCTCGCGCAGCACCGCCTTGTCGGTAATAACCTGCCCCGGCCCCATGGTCTGGCTGCCACCGGCATCGCCGCCCACAAACAGCCCCACCCTGAGGCCCTTGAGGGCCGGCTGGCTGTGAATGATCTCGGCGAAACGCTTGGCCTGGTCCGTGGCCAGGGCGTTCATGGGGTAGATCACGATCGCCTTGATACCCGGTGCAGCCTGGCGCTGGCAATGATCCAGCACCGGATAGAGGAAACATTCCGTCTTGCCCGAACCGGTACCGGTGGCCACCAGCGTATTCACCGCCGGCCCGCTGGAAACGAGCCGCTTCCACGCCTGTTCCTGATGGGCGTAAGGCGGAAATTCTGTTGCAAGGCTCGGGAAAAAATCCCGGCCGACAGCGCCAGTCAGAAACGGCAGCCCAACAGAGACGTAAGGGCCCTTGAGGAACGCCTCGCCCTCCTGCTGCTCCTCCACCAGGCGGCGGAACTCGCCCTTGAATGGCGCGGTTTCGGTTTCATAACCGGTGACGATGAATTCGCGTAGCGCCGCGGAGACTTCGCTGGCTAGCAGGCCGGGGATCATAGCGGTCCTTGTTGAAATCGGTTTCGAAGGATCAAACGCGGCGAATGGGGCCGGGGTACTGTGCCACCCACTCATCGGACGTCAGTAGCAAAAGCCCCTCAGCTTCTGCCTGGGCGACCAGGATCCTGTCGAAGGGATCTTTATGAATGGGTGGCAGGTGCGCTATCCCCAGGGTGTGCTGGGCGCTGATGCTCAGCTCGCTGTAGCCGTTGTCGATCAGGCCGCGCCTCAGCAGGTGGGGATCGACATGAAAGTCTGGCCGCTGCAGGCTGTTCTTGATCACCACCTCCCAGAGGCTGGCAGCGCTGAAATAGAGCCGGTTATCGTCATCGGTGATCAACGCCACCGCTTCGCCCGATAGCTTCTCCGGCTCAGCGGCCGCCCATAACAGCAGGTGGGTATCCAGCAGCAGGTTCACCTTAAACTCCGAACATGCTTGCGATTTCCTGCTCGGCCATCCGGTCGAAATCATCCGGCACGCTAAACTGCCCGGCCAGGAACCCCAAGCGCTTCTGATGGCCAGGCTCCGGGCTATCGATGGGAGTGACACGCACCATCGGTTTGCCCGCCTTGGCGATAATGAAGCCTTCACCCTGCTGGGCGCGGGCGATCAGCTGAGAGAGCCGCGTCTTAGCCTCATGAATGTTGACGGATTCCATTGCACATACCCCACTTGGTCAAGCCAGATTAGTTTACTATGACAGACAATAGCCCAGCAGAGCGCAAGGCTCCAGTGCTGTATTCGATGGCAAGGTGCGCACGCCGTGCCGTCACAACTACTAGCTGATTACCGGTTCCCCAGGCCAGTGCCAAGAATTAAGGTCATTTCAAATGACCTCCTTGACTTGGTAAAACTTGTCAATAGCGCCATGAACACTGAAAATCTTCCAGCCCTGTTTTATTGCAAAGTTTCTGTCTTCTTCATCAATAGCAATGCCAACCTTATTTTTCCTCCAGGCAAGCTCAAGCATGCCCTTAACTTCACCGTTCACGTCAGTGATATCAAGACCTACTTCCGGAATAGTCAGTCGCTCAGCGCGACACTGCTCAATAAATCCCCTGAGCCCTGAATCTGCAAGCTCCATGACCTGTTGCCAGTTATCTGGCTCATCAAAGTGCTGCTCTTGACGAAGCCGCATTATAGACTGACGATCGGAGTGTGAAACATACATTCCTTCATGAAAGGCCTCCTTGCTGTGGCAATCAGCACATAACGCCTTCAAGTTATTTAGACGATTATCGCTCTTAACACCATCGACGTGATGAACATGGAGTAGTTGAGGGCGATTAATAAGCGAGACACTACATTTTTCGCATTTATAATTTTGTGACTGCCGATACGAACGAGAAATTTCAGCCCAGTCACGAGTATAACCCTCTTCTTCACCCATTCTACGGCGCGGATGGTGGGAGAAGAATGAGCTATAAGTCTGGAAAAACTCGTCAAGATCGAAGCTCATGAAAGCAGAATAATTACCCGGCTTGCTATAGCCCTTGTAATTCAGGTATTTTAAACAGTTTTTGCAGACCTTAAGTGCTGCATTTCCCTCGACAGGCTGACGAGACATATAGTCATAGCCAGTGACATGAAACTCACCCGAAATATCATTGGTCACCACATATCTCTCAAAGCGCCCCTTGTTTCTCATATCATGAATAGTTTTGCACTCGGATACGTGATATTTCTTACCAGACTCAGGATCAAGCAAGGCTTCCTGGACTTTGCTGCCATGATCCTGAATATAGAGAAGAACCTGCCTTCCACGATAGGAAAGAA
>JBNJLE010000042.1:0-8473 GCA_051751685.1 Pseudomonadota bacterium
GTGATCTATCGCGATAACGGCTAAAGAAGGATCTTTCAACTCCAGACCTTGGCGGCACCGGACTACCAATTTCATCGGGAGGCTGTGCAAACCTTGAACTCGTCGCGACATGCCGCATCGAATCGAGATAATAGTGTGGGCTTTGCTGAGCCGGTGGTGGATTGTGAGCGTTGGCTACAAAACAATATCCTGAGAATGGTAAGTCAATTTAATGAGCAGACAGACCAGGATGAAATGCGAAATTCCAGTTGATGCAATAAAGCCGCACTATTTTTATAAGTAAATTGATTGTTGATTTTAAGCGGTAATGGACCGTTCTTGTGCTTTGCCCAGAATAAAAAAATTTACGTTAGTTGATTTTCATATGCGCTTTGACAATCAAGTGGTCTCGCTTAACTTTAGAAAATTTAAATCAAGGGGATGAAAGTGAGTTATTTGAAAAAAGGTAATAGGGCATTTTTAAATAAAAAATATGCGGAAGCTAAAAAGCTTTATGGTAAAGCGTTAAATTCAGTTCCAGAGTTGCAGAGATATGTAAAGTTCAATTTGTCGCTCTGTGATAAGCGACTTGGCTTAGGCAACGTTTCTTTGGAAGGCTGTCACGATTACGTTAAGGGTGAGATACCAGTAGTTGAAATTAATGAAGAAGAAATCCATCCGGAAAAAAAAATAGAAATTATTCGATATTCCGAGTATTTTGACTCTGAATGGTATCGCAGCAAATATAAAGATATTCGTAAAAAGAATGCTGACCCTCTCCAGCATTTCCTGAAAAATGGAGGGCGTGAGCGGCGCAGTCCCGGTCCGAGGTTTGATACGGAATGGTATTTTTTTCAGTATCAAGATGCTCGTGAAAGTAATCTTAATCCTCTTTTGCATTTTCTTTTGCATGGTCAGGCAAAAGGATATCTCCCTCTTCCACCGGTTACAACCAAACAATGGTGGGGAGGGCTACGGAAGTTTATTCAGGGCGATGTCCAAGATGCTCATGCTCCAATTGAGCACGATGTATTGGGTGCGTTGTCGCGGATTGAAAAAAGCAGTTATGCTGTGGCTGTAGTTATCCCTGTCTATAATGCCCCAATTGAGCTGCGAGCATGCCTTAATTCCGTATTGCGTTGCTCGCAGGAAGGGATGCGCGTGATAGTTATTAACGATGCAAGCTCGGACCCTCAAGTCGAGGATGTTTTTCGAGAGTTTGATAGAAACCTTGGGTTTGAATTTTACAGTAATGAACAAAATTTAGGTTTTACGCGCACCGTGAACAAAGGCTTTTCAATCGCCGGGCGTTCTGACGTTTTGCTACTAAATTCAGATACGGTGGTCACACCAGGCTGGGTCCGCCGTCTAAGGTTAGCTGCATACTCGGAGCCTCGCGTGGGCACTGCGACTCCACTATCGAACAATGCGGGTGCATTCTCAGTTCCTACAGTCGGGGAAAAAAATGAGGTCCCACCCCAAGGCCTTGAGGCCTTTTCCCGAGCAATTGCGCAATCCTCTCTGAGACTTTACCCAAAGGTACCTACGGGTAACGGATTTTGTATGTATATCCGTCGTGATTGTCTGGATGAAATCGGTGGATTTGATGCGGACGCATTTCCGCGAGGATATGGCGAGGAAAATGATTTTTGCATGAGAGCTGGATATAAGGGGTGGTTCCACATTATAGATGATGCGACTTACATCTATCATGAACGCTCTGCTAGCTTTGGCAATGAGAAAACTGAACTCATTAAAGCCGGGCGTTCCGTACTGGATGAACGTTATCCAGATTACGCATCCTTGGCACGAGCTTTTGTGAAGTCTAATGAGATGGAAACGGTTCGAAGCCAGGTTCAACGTGCTTCTCATGCAATTTCACGACTAGGCGCGCGAGTTAAGCCTCGCGTACTATACGTATTGCCGGACCTTTCGTCTCGCGGTGGAACACCTCAGACAAATCAAGATCTAATGAACGCGATTTCTGATCGCGTAGAGACATTTTTGCTGAAGGCAAATAGTCATTATGTTGAGCTCTTTTTCTTCAGCGATGGGAAATATGCACGTCTAGACTCTGCACCACTCCCCGAGCCTTTAGCCGCTTTTCCCCATCGCAGCCAGGGTTATGACCGAATAGTGGCTAATTGGATTGATACCTATTCGATCGAGCTGCTGCATATTCGCCATATAGCATGGCACGGGCTGGGCCTGATCGATGTAGCAAAGCTTTCCAGTGTGCCGGTTATTTTTTCGTTCCACGATTTTTATACTATATGCCCTACCGTAAAGCTGTTGGACGAAAATAACAACTACTGTGGTGGTTTTTGTACTGCAACTAAAGGTGATTGTAAGTATGACCTATGGAGTTCTGATGGCTTACCTTTTTTGAAGCATGGCGCAATATACGAATGGAAGCAGGTAATGCAAGAGGCCTTGCTGAAATGTGATGCCCTAGTAACGACGGCTGAGAGTGCAAAATCCATTGTATTAGAGAATTTTGACATGCTTTCATCTGTACGCTTCGAGGTGATTTCTCACGGGCGGGATTTCCCTGAGTTTGTCCAAGATGCTGCCCAGGCAGATGAATTAATAGAGCCATTACGTGTCATTGTCCCTGGCAATATTAGTTACGCGAAAGGGGCTGATTTAATTATAAACCTGGCTAAACGTTTGGCTGGACGCGTTGAGTTCCACATACTTGGCCGCTTAACCGAAGGTGACCTAGTAGATGGTATTTTTGAACATGGTGAATATGTGCGCGAAGAATTTTCATTTCGTGTCAAAGAGATTCGCCCGCATTTGGGAGCTGTACTGTCCATCTGGCCTGAAACTTACTGCCATACACTTACTGAGCTCTGGGCAGCTGGAATTCCAGTGGTAGGTTCGCCTTTGGGGGCAGTTGGAGAACGGCTGGTCAAAACTGGCGCGGGTTGGGTGCCATTAGATACTACTTCCGAGGCAATTGAGAGCGTTTTCCAAAGCATCCTTCTGAACCCATCAGACATCCTGGCCAAACAATCAAAAGTAATTGAGTGGCAGCATGGAGAGGGGGGTGTATATAATACGGGTTGGATGGCAGATCAGTATCATGAGCTATACAGCGAAATAATGCCTGCATCCTTCATAGAGAATGCTGAAACACTATCTACGAGCCAAGTCACTGAACCCAACAGCATCATTTCTTTTCGGGAGCCACTGTCTCCTAGTCATTCCGCGATTGAACTAGGAACCGTATCGGTAATTGTTCCAGTACATAACGCACTTTCAGACGTGCAGAAATGTTTAAAGTCAGTGGTTGAAAATACTTTTCCAGCTGTCGACCTTGTGGTTATTGATGACGGATCAGGTAGTGAAACCGCTCAGTGGGTTAAGGAGTTCTGCTCGAGAACCCCCCACGCTCAATATCATCGGAACGCATCTGCTCAAGGATATACTCTCTCTGTAAATCGTGGAGCAAGAATGGCCACGGGGGATGTTTTCATCATTCTTAATAGTGATACGATTTTACCACCGCAATGGTTGGAGCGTTTGGTTGATCCTTTGCTCAAGAGTACTAATGTTGCCGCGACTGGCCCAGTTTCTAATGCAGCGACCTGGCAGTCTGTCCCCCATATTCGCGATGCTGATAATGCATGGGCAAATAACGTTTTACCAGAGAATGTGTCAGTTTCAGATTATGATCGTTTTGTGCAGTTACACTCTCTGGATCTTGAGGCAAGCACAGTAACACTCCTCAACGGCTTCTGTTATGCAGTTCGCGCATCGGTGTTTAATGAAATTGGCGGTCTCGATGAGGAAGGTTTTCCTTCAGGGTATGGGGAAGAAACTGATTTCTTTCTTAAGATAAAGAACTTGGGCTATACTTCACTGCTTGTGCCTAATTTATTCGTGTTTCATAATAAATCTAGAAGCTTCGGAGCCGAGAGACGAAAAAAACTATCCGCAGCAGGTAACGAAGTGTTATATGCGCGCTATGGCAAGGAGTCTATTAGTGCTGCTGCAAATACCCTTTCGGAATGCACGGCATTAGAGACTCTTCGGGCTCGGTGTGCAATGAACGAATCCAAAATTTCTAACCAGAAACCAAAGCTGAGAATACTGTTTATAATGCCGGTATCCGCAGGTGGAGGGGGCGTTCACTCAGTAGCGCAAGAGGCCCAAGGTATGACCGCTTTCGGACACACAGTAAATATTGTAGTACCTCAAGAGCATGCTAACTCCTACGAACACTATTATCCTGAAATTTGCCGGCTGGGCGTCTTCATAACCTTTTCGACCAAGTCTGAACTTGTTAGGATCTGTAAAGCTTATGACGTAATTGTTGCAACTCATTTCTTGTCTATAGGGTTGTTAAAAAATGCTCGTGCACAGTTGTTGGATCGACTTTTTCTCTATTACGTGCAGGATTACGAACCCTGGATCGTTCCAGAGAGTTCTCCTCAGTTCAAGGAGGCCTTTGATTCTTATACTTCACTTGAAAATGTAGCTCTAATGGCTAAGACTCGCTGGATATGCCGGATGGTGGAGAATGAACATGGGGTGCAGGTCCATAAAATTGCGCCTAGCATCGATCACTCTATTTACTTTCCTGACCCAAAAAAATTATCCACGCTTGATAATCGCCCCTTGACTATATCGGCTATGATTCGACCAAAGACGCCGAGACGTGGAGCTCAGGCTACTATTAATGTTTTGAAAGAGCTGCACGAAGAGTTCGGAGTTCATGTTCGTATTGAAATATTTGGGTGTATAGATAAAGAACTAAATCGACTGGAAGGTGTTGATGATTTTCCTTTAACTAATTGCGGAGTCTTAACTCGTGAGGGCGTTGCAAATCTCCTAAGGCGGTCTGATTTGTTTGTCGATATGTCAAGCTATCAAGCCTTTGGAAGAACAGCAGTCGAAGCGATGGCTTGTGGAGCTGCAGCGGTTATACCAGAAAGCGGCGGGGGCGATGAGTATTCATGGGCAGGACATGCTGCGTTACCTGTCCCAACGGGTGATTGGCCTCTAGCGAGCCAGAAAATAAGTTTGTTGGTTAGAGACAGGCGAGATTTAGCGTTACGCCAGCAGCTTGGGAAAAGCATTTCTAGTCAATTTTCAATCGAAAAAGCTAGTGCTAGCATTCTTTCTTTAATTGAAAGACATGTTGTTTAGAGTTTTTGGTGCATGTTTACCATGTGCGTGGTGCAGCAAAATCTCGAAGTAGTGCTTTGCAAAAGATTTATCCTTAAATCCTTCTATAAGCGCCCTTTACTGTGGTTGTAAGAAGTGAAATTATTAAATAATAAAGATATGCATGGCGGGGTGAAGTGGTAAAAAGCTATACAGTGACAGTGTTCACCTGACACATGTCCTTGAGGGCTCTCTATAATTAAGCAGTATTTTCTGCCGTTTTTTGGGCTTCTACTTCACTTTTCTGACCTTGCCTAGCAGCAGTGGATACCCCTTTAAAGTTGTGCACTGCGACGTGGTGATCCCATGGCAAGGCAAGACCAGGGCACTTTAAGACGAGGTTCCGATGAAGTACTCTGACGAGCTCTGGGCAACGATCCTCAAGAAATTGCTCCCACCGCACAACTGCACGCAAGGTTCGTGGGGAAGGCTAAGAAAGTCACCCCTCCCCAATCCGATTCTTTGGTAATGTTTCTTTATTATTAGTTGGGTGAAAAATGAAAAAGAAAGTTTTTATTCATATAGGTTCGGGGAAAACTGGCACTAGTTCTATTCAATCAGCTCTATATGAATATGAAAAGAAAGGAGTAGGAACGGTCAGGTATCCTGTCGTTTATGGAAAAGGACATCAGTCTATTGAGGTTCTTTTTAAAGACTTTGGGTCAATAACAAGAGGGCTAAAGCAGAAGTTTGCCAAAAGAAGCGACTATGAGAATTTTAAAAAAAGTTTTGATACCTCTTTAAGTGAGTGCCTTGAATGTAATAATGTGATTCTTTCTTCTGATTTTTTGTTTCATTTTAGTTTTCTTGAAGTGGCCGATTTTAGACGCTATTTGGAGGATAAGGGGTTTAATGATTTCAAGGTTGTGGTTTATTTTAGAGAGCCAGCGGATTACTACCTTTCGTATGTCCAGCAGAAAATTAAAGCAGCCCATAGTGTTCCATCACCTTTAAATTTCAAGGCGGGATACAGGGGTAGATTGAATAATTGGCTTGAAGTGTTTGGATCGGATGTTTGTGTGAGGATGTTCGACAAAGATTTTATGGTGGATGGGGATGTTTTGCAGGATTTTTCTGCATTGTTGGGTGGGTTTTTTAATGCTGACGTGAAGTTGGTAGGGGGTGTGAAGGTTAATGAAAGTGTTTCTGCAGAAGGTATGGTGTTGCTTCAGGAGTTTAGAAGGTTTTTCTTTTTTGACAAGGAGGATCAATTTTTTAAGCATTCTGATTTTTTCCTTAAAAAAATACAAGATATTGAATCGCAGTATCCCGGTAGCAAGCCTGCTCTGAGGAGTTGTTACCTTGGTAAAGTTAACTCTTTGAATAGCGAGTTTTTTGACATATTAAACGACTTTGGGCTTTCGGGTGTATCTGGATTGAACAGAGAGGGATCGATTGTTAGTGCAAAAGATTGTTGTGCGCATGATGGTTTTTCTGGAGATGTGTTTGATTTGCTGAGAGATTTTGATGAGCGACATTATAAGTTTTTATTACATAAGATGGTTTTTGATTTTATGTAGCCCTTTATTATTCGTTGGTGTTCTGCTAATGCTGGTTGTGATTAGCGGTTTGTAAATTTTTCTTTTATGGAATGCTGAATTGTGAAAATTGCTATCGTCGGGACTGGTTACGTCGGCCTATCAAACGCCATGCTCCTGGCCCAGCATCACGATGTGGTGGCGGTGGATATCGTGCCGCAAAAAGTGGAGATGCTGAATGATCGCATCTCACCTATCGAGGATGCGGAGATTACCGCTTTTCTGGACCGCGATGATCTGCGCTTCCAGGCTACCCTGGTCGCAGCGCAGGCCTATCGTGACGCCGACTACGTCATCATCGCCACGCCTACCGATTACGATCCTGAGACGAACTATTTCAACACCAGCAGCGTCGAGGCGGTGATCCAGCAGGTCATTGCCGTCAATCCCGAGGCGGTGATGGTGATCAAGTCCACCGTGCCGGTGGGTTATACCGCCGAGGCGAGCCAGCGCTTTGGTACGCAGAACCTGATCTTCTCACCGGAGTTTCTGCGCGAGGGCAGGGCGCTCCACGATAACCTCTACCCCTCGCGCATCATCGTCGGGGAGCGTTCCGAGCGTGCTGCGGCCTTCGCCGAGCTTCTCAGGCAGGGGGCGGTCAAGCAGGACGTGGAGGTGCTGCTGACCAACAGCACCGAGGCCGAGGCCATCAAGCTGTTTGCCAACACCTACCTGGCCATGCGCGTGGCCTACTTCAACGAGCTGGACACCTACGCCGAGACCCATGGCCTGGATGCGCGCCAGATCATCGAGGGCGTGGCGCTGGACCCGCGCATCGGCGGGCACTATAACAACCCCAGTTTCGGTTATGGGGGGTATTGCCTGCCAAAGGACACGCGGCAACTGCTGGCCAACTACGCCGATGTGCCGAGCAACATGATTCAGGCCATTGTGGACGCCAACCGCACCCGCAAGGACTTCATCGCCGAGTCCGTACTCAAGCGTCAGCCGGAAGTGGTCGGTGTCTATCGCCTGATCATGAAGTCGGGCTCGGACAACTTCCGCGCCAGTGCCATGCAGGGGGTGATGAAGCGCATCAAGGCCAAGGGGATCGAGGTGGTGGTCTACGAACCGGCTCTGGAGGCCGACAACTTCTACCACTCCCGGGTGGAGCGTGACCTCCAGGCCTTCAAGGCAGGCTGTGACGTCATCCTCGCCAACCGCATGGTGGACGAGCTGCAAGATGTCGCCGAAAAGGTCTACACCCGAGATCTGTTCGGCAGTGACTGACAGCGACGTCGCGCAGTCGCTGCTTCCTCCCCGCTTACCCCCGCTGCCACTGTCATCGTGCCCATCCATAACGCGGTGGACGTGGTGGCGGTGTGCCTGCGGTCGCTGGCGCGCCATGCCTTGCCGGCGCGGCGCATCCTGCTGCTGGATGATGCCAGCACGGATCCGGCCATCCCGCGGCTGCTGGACCGCTATCGGCACCGCGCGCCCTTCGTCTGTGAACGCCACCCCCGCAACCTCGGCTTTACCCGCACCGTCAATCGCGGCATCGCGCTGGCGGGCGAGGATGACGTGGTGCTGCTCAACTCCGATACCCAGGTCACACCGGGGTGGCTGGGGCGGCTGCGCCATGCCGCCTATCTTCGGCCGCAGGTGGGCAGCGTCACCGCGGTTTCCAACAATGCCGGGGCGTTCTCGGTGCCGCGTCCCGGCGCCAATGCGGTGCCGGAAGCCTTCGGGCTGGAGCGCTTTGCCCGCGCCATCGCCCAAGCGGCCGAGCACCGCTATCCGGAGGTGCCCACCGGCAACGGCTTCTGCCTCTACCTGCGCCG
>JBNJLE010000043.1:0-7100 GCA_051751685.1 Pseudomonadota bacterium
CGACCGACTTGGGGACTCACACTATGGTGTCCTGGTTTCTGCGCTTCGAGGACTGGTTGACCCGGCTGGCGATGGCGATCGCGATACTGATGCTGATCGTCTCGGTGTCGCTGGGCTTCTACCAGGTGCTGACTCGCTTTATCTTCAATGCGCCCTCGACCTGGTCGGAGGTGCTGTCCCGCGCGACCATGATCTGGTGCGTGTTCCTGGGTACCGCGGCGACCTTCCGCGGTGGCTACATGATGGCGGTGGAGGTGATCTACAAGCTGGTACCACGTCGCCTGATGCTGGGGCTCGAACTGGTCATCGGCACCTGCTCCCTGCTGGTGCTCGGCGTGCTCTTCTATCAGGGCATCCTGATGACCGATCGTGTCAGCCGCCAGACCCTCTCGGCGCTGGAGGTATCCATCTCCTGGGCCTATGCGGCGATTCCCGCGGGCAGTGCAGTGGCCATGGTGGCCGTGGTGGGTCGCCTGCTGGCTCAGGTCACGGGCCGCGAGGGGCTGGGGCCCCAGCATGACGAGGCCGCCGAACAGGAAGCGCTGACCGATATCGGCCCCTCTCTTTCTCCGGCGACGTCGGACAGACTGCGCCCGGCGAATCCCGGGACAGATGCCAACCCGGCCGACGCCGACGCACAGCATCACACCGAGGGAGGGCCACGCTCATGAACCTTGCCATCGGCCTCTCGCTGATCATCCTGTTCGCCGTCGGCGTGCCGATCGCCGTCTCCATCCTGCTCGCCTCGATCATCGGTATCGAATACTTCTCGAACCTGCCGCTGCTGATGGTGCCGCAGCAGATGTTCGTCGGCCTCGACCACTTCCCCTTGATGGCCATTCCGTTCTTTATCCTGGCCGGCAACCTGATGGCGGGAGGGGGGATCTCCAGCCGCCTGGTCGACCTGGCCAAGTCCATTGTCGGTGGGGTGCAGGGTGGCTTGGCCATGTCCTGCGTCTTGACCTGCATGATGTTCGCCGCGGTGTCGGGCTCCAGCGTGGCCACCACCTTTGCCATCGGTGCCATCCTGATCCCGGCGATGGTGCGCCACGGCTACCCGAAGCCGCTTGCCGCCTCCATCCAGGCCTCGTCGGCGGAACTGGGGGTGCTGATTCCGCCGTCGATCCCGTTGATCCTGTTCGGCGTCAGCACCAATACCTCCATCGGCCAGCTGTTTATCGCCGGTATCGGTCCTGGGCTGCTGATCGGGGGTGCTCTGTTGGTGTTTCTCTATGTCTTCTGCAAGCTGCGCGGCTACGGCCTGCAGGATCGCGAGGATCGCAGCGAGTTCCTCGTCGCTTTCCGCCGCGCCTGGGCCGCCATGCTGATGCCGGTGGTGGTGATCGGCGGTATCTACGGGGGCGTCTTCACGCCCACCGAGGCCGCCGCAGTGGCGGTGTTTTATGCCCTGATAGTGGGCGGACTGGTCTACCGCGAGCTGACCTTGGTCGACCTGATTCCCATCCTGCGTCAGAGCGTGATCTCTACCGCGTCGGTAATGCTGATCATCGCTGCTGCCGCGCTCTTCAGCTTCCTGATCAGCCGTTCGGGACTGCCTCGCGAGGTGGCCGGCTGGGTGACCGCGGTGTTCGACAGCCCCTGGACCTTCCTGCTGGCGGTCAATGTGCTGCTGTTGGGGGTGGGGATGTTTATCGAGACAGGGGCGGCGATCCTGGTACTGGCGCCGATCCTGACGCCGATCGCGATTCAGTTCGGGATTCAGCCGGTGCATTTCGGATTGATCATGGTGGTCAATCTGGCCCTGGGCATGATCACCCCGCCGCTGGGGGTGAACCTGTTTGCCGCCTGTGCGGTGGCGAGGATCTCGATCGACCAGATGCTGCCCCACCTGGTGCGTTTCGTGCTGGTAGTGCTGACCTGCCTGATGGCGATCACCTACATGCCATGGATCTCCATGGGACTGGTCAACCTGCTCTATTGACTCGCGCCAGGACAACGACAAGGAGTGTGACCATGTCACTACGACTCGCCATGCCACCTCGGGGTGCCCTGATCGGCGGCGCCTGGGTCGACACCCGCGACACCCTGGAGGTGGTGGCCCCGGCTCGTGGCGAGGCCTTCACCCGTATTGCCCGCTGCCGCTCCGAGGCGGTCGACGAGGCCGTCGCGGCCGCCGAGCGCGCCTTCTCCGGCCGGCTGGGCGACTGGGCGGCGTGGAGCGCGCGCCGGCGCAGCGAGTGGCTGCTGGCGTTCGCCACGGCCATCGAGGCTGACCATGAGCAGCTGGCCGCGCTGGAGTGCGCTGACACCGGCAAGCCAATGACTCAGGCCCGTGGCGACATGGCTGCCTGTGCCCGCTACTTTCGCTTCTATGGCGGGGCGGCGGACAAGTTGCATGGCGAGACGATTCCCTTCGACAACGACTTTGTGGTGATGACTCTGCGCGAGCCGTATGGCGTCTGCGCTCAGATCATCCCGTGGAACTATCCGGCGCAGATCTTCGGCCGCTGCGTGGCGGCGGCACTGGCGGCCGGCAATACCGTAGTGCTCAAGCCCGCCGAGGATGCCTGCCTGAGCGTGCTGCGACTGGCCGAGCTGGCCGTCGAGAACGGACTGCCGCCCGGTGCCCTGAACGTGGTGCCGGGGCTGGGCAGCGAGGCCGGGGCGGCGCTTGCCGCCCATCCTGGCATCCAGCATCTCTCCTTCACCGGCTCGCCCGAGACCGGGACCCGGGTGGCGCAAGCGGCGGCGGAGCAGCATGTGCCGGTGACCATGGAACTGGGTGGCAAGTCGCCCCAGTTGCTGTTCGCCGATGCCGATATGGAGGCCGCGCTGGAGGCGGTGGTGCGCGGCATCATCCAGAACGCCGGCCAGACCTGTTCCGCCGGCAGCCGCCTGTTGGTGCAGCAGGCGTGCGCCGAATGGGTGCTGGCACGTCTCGCCGAGCGCTTCTCGGCGCTGCGCTGCGATGCCGGCGAGGCGGATGCAGATTGCGGGCCCCTGATCAATGCGCGCCAGCGGGAAAAGCTCGAGGCACGGCTGGAGCGGGCCCTGGCCGACGGCATCCGGGTGGTGGCTCAGGGCCAGCTGGCCGAGGGGGCACCGGCAGGGGGGCACTTCGTGGTGCCCCAGGTGCTGGCGGATATTCCCGCCGGCCATGACGTGCTGCGCGAGGAGCTGTTTGGCCCGGTGCTGGCGGTGCAGACCTTCGCCGACGAGGCCGAGGCGCTGGAACTCGCCAATGCCACCGACTTCGGCCTGTGTGCCGGGGTCTGGACCCGCGATGGCGGGCGGCAGCTGCGCCTGGCCAAGGGCATCCGCAGCGGCCAGGTGTTCGTCAACAACTACGGCGCCGCCGGGGGCGTCGAGCTGCCCTTCGGGGGGGTCGGTCGCTCGGGCCATGGCCGCGAGAAAGGCTTCGAGGGCCTGAGGAGCTATACCCGTATCAAGACGGTGGCCATCCGCCATGGCGGAACCACTCTTTCAACCTGATCGTGGAGTCCTGCAATGAGTCACCCCCTTCGTGTCGGCATGGTCGGCGTGGGCCAGATGGGCCACGGGATCGCCAGCAACATCCTGCGGGCCGGTCACCGGCTCTGTTTCCTGGACCACCCCGGCAACCAGCCGGTGGCGGATCTGCTGGCCGCCGGCGCCGAGCCCCGGGCCTCGGGGCGCGAGGTGGCAGAGGCCGCCGAGGTGATCATCCTCTGCGTGACCGGCTCGCCCCAGGTCGAGGCGGTGCTGTTCGACCCTGGTGGCGTGCTGGAGGGCCTGCGCAAGGACAGCGTGGTGGTCGACTGTTCCACGGCGCTACCAAGCTCCACCGAGCGGGTCGCCGCCCGCGTGCAGGAAGCGGGCGGCCGCTTTATGGACGCGGCCATGACGCGAACCCCCAAGGAGGCCGCAGAAGGACGGCTCAACCTGATCGTGGGCGCTCCGGATGCCCTGTTCGCCGAGCTGCATCCGCTGCTCGAGCGCTTCGCCGAGAACATCACCCATGCCGGGGCGGTGGGCGCCGGGCATACCCTCAAGCTGGTCCACAACTTCGTCTCCCTGGGATTTTCGGCGGTGCTGGCCGAGGCCACCGTGGCCTCCCGGCATGCCGGTATCGACGATGCGGCCTTCCTGGAGGTGCTGGGCAAGGGCGGCGGTGGCGGGGTGATTCTCGAGCGACTGCGGCCCTTCATCGAGGCCGGCGACGCCAGCGGTTTCCGCTTCAGCGTGGCCAATGCCAGCAAGGATATCGGCTACTACCATGCCATGACCGACGAGCTTGGCGTGACCCGCGGCGTAGCGGCCGCGGTTCGCGACCTCTACGCCGCGATCGACGACCAGGCGTTGGCAGTGCCGGAGGTCATACGGGTGTTGGAGGAGAAGCAGGGGGGCGATTAATCGTTATGCCCCACGGAGGGGGGCGTCAGCCCAGGGCCAGATGCTTGCCCAGGGCGCTGTTGCCGGCTTCGATGCCCAGCGCCTTGGCGGTGCCGTCGAGGATCGCCTGGGCGGCGCGAAAGGCCTCGTTGGGCTGGCGGGCCCGGATGTGCTCCATCAGCAGCCGGTGCCGCTCCAGGCTCTCCTCGGGCTCTTCGGTGCTGACGTTGGACATCGAGATCAGCAGGTAAATGGAGGGGCGCAGGATATGCGAGAGCTGTGACCAGACAATATTGTGGGTCGCCGTGAAGATGGCGGCGTGGAAAGCGACGTCGTGGTCGCTGTGGAGGCGCCGTTCTTCCTCGCTGTCGCCGTGCTGGAGATGGCGCTTCATGCCTTCGAAGGCCTCCTCTAGGGCAACCAGGTCGCGGGCCTTGGCGCGACGGGCGGCGGTCATCGCCACATAGGGCTCCACGTCCAGACGAAAGGAGAGGATCTCTTTCTGGATCATGGGGTTAGGTGCGGCGTAGCGGGTCATCCACTCGGTGACGGTGGGATCGAGGATACGCCAGTCGGCAAACTCCCGGACCTTGGAGCCGTGACCCGAGATCCGCTCGATGATGCCGGCGTCCACCAGCTGGCGCAGGTCGCTGCGTACCGCCGAGCGGTTGAGCCTGAACTGCTCGCAGAGGTCGAGTTCCCTGGGCACGAAGTCCCCCGGCCGATAGTGCCCCGAGAAGATGGCCTCGGCCAGGTACTCGCTGATGCTGGGACGGGGGGCGCGCTTGGCGGTCGCTTTCACATGAGGCTCTCGACAGGAATCCGGGCAAGCTGCCACGGACGGGGGGGCAGGTCAACAGGGCAGGGCGTTGCGGCGCCGGAGCTCGAGAATCAGGGCACTGTGATCCAGTTCGCCATCACCGTGGGCGACCATGTCCTCGAACAGCTGGTTGACCAGTGTCGCCACGGGCAGCTCCAGATCGAGCGAGTCGGCCATCGACAGGGCGGTGCGGGTATCCTTGAGCTGCCACTTGGCCGGCCCGCCGGGGGCGAAGTCCTGATCGATCATCCGCTGCCCGTGGGCGCGCAGGATCGTCGAGTCGGCAAAGCCGCCGAGCAGGGCTTCCCGCACACGGGCCGGGTCGGCACCGCCGCGCTCGGCCAGCAGCATGGCTTCGGAGACGGTGGCGATGGTGCTGGCCACCACCAGCTGGTTGACCAGCTTGGCGAGCTGCCCGCTTCCTGCCGGGCCGATTCGCACCGGACGCCCGAGTGGCTCGAGGAAGGGAAGGGCCCGCGCGAAGGCGGCCTCGTCACCCCCGGCCATGATGGCCAGGTTGCCATCGATGGCACCTCGTTCACCGCCGGACACCGGGGCGTCCAGGTAGTGGACGTGGCGCTCGCTGGCGGCACGGGCCTGCTGGCGGGCGGTCTCCACCGGAATGGAGCTCATCACGATCAGCAGGCTGTCCGGTGGCATGGCCTCGAGCACGCCGTGCTCGCCGAGAATCACCTCATCACACACTGGGCCCGAGCTCAGCATCACGATAACGACCTCGGCGTCAGCGGCCGCCGCCGCCGGGCTTTCTGCTGGCGTGGCGCCCAGGGCTGTCGCCTTGGCGGCGGTGCGGTTCCATACATGGACGTCATGCCCCGCGTCGATCAGTCGCCGCGCCATGGGCCCTCCCATGATGCCGGTGCCGATGAAGCCGATGATCCGGGGGTTGTGCATATTGCCTCCAGGAAGCATGTGCTGCAGTGTCAGAGCGCCTTGACTCGGGTGTTTGGCACCGAGGTCTCGAGGCGAAGCGGGTTGCGCAGTGGGCGGCCAAAGGCAGGCAGGGAGATCTCGAAGCGGTCGCCGTCACACGTGCGAATGGCGTCGGCGAAGCTCAGGGTGGCCGTGCCGAAGAAGTGCACGTGCACGTCGCCCGGGCGGCGGAAATTGGGGTACTTGAAGTGGTGATGCTCCAGGTTGGCCAGGCTGTGGGCCATGTTGGCCTCGCCGGTGAGAAAGGGTTTCTCCCAGAGTGTCGCGCCGTCGCGCACGATCCGGCTTACCCCCTCCAGGTGCTCGGGGAGGTCGCCGATCAGCAGTTCCGGGCCGACACTGCAGGCGCGCAGCTTGGAGTGGGCCAGCCAGAGGTAGTTGAAGCGCTCGGTGACATGGTCGGAGAACTCGTTGCCGATGGCGTGACCGACCCGCCAGGGGGTGCCGTCGTCGGCAACCACGTAGAGGCCGGCCAGTTCCGGCTCCTCGCCGGCATCCGCCGCGAAGGCGGGCACCGGGATATCGGCCTCCGGGGCCACCATGCTGCTGCCGTCGCCCTTGTAGAACCACTCCGGCTGGGCCCCTTCCTGGCCCATTTCTGGCTTCCCGGCCTCGAGCCCCAGCCGGAACATGCGCATGGAGTCGGTGAGCTGGCTCTCTTCGAGCTGGGTCTGGGCGTGCATGGCATCGCGGGTATCGGCGCTGCCCAGATGCGTGAGGCCTGTGCCGGTCACCAGGCAATGGGCCGGATCCGGGTGGGTGAGCGGTGGCAACAGGCGCCGCTCATCGATCAGTGACGGATAGTCGAGGCGGGTGTCGGTCAGTGCCGCCTTGACGATCTCGGCCAGCGGCGCTCCGCTGGCAATGGCGCGTCGGGCGAGCTGGTAGGTGTCGCCCTCGAGCAGTCTGACCTGCTCGTCGTTCTCGACCAGGGCGGCACGGACCTGGCCCTGATGGTCACACTGGATCAGTCGCATGTGGGGTCTCGTTCGATGCA
>JBNJLE010000044.1:0-5144 GCA_051751685.1 Pseudomonadota bacterium
TCACCATCACGTTATCGTGCTTGTCGGTCATCACAACGGGGCGGCTGAGGGGAATCTACAGCGTGCCGTCACCTTTCAAGTTAAACGGCTGCGATGCACTAGCCAGATATTGGTGTTGCCACCTTGTAACGTCATGCCAGAAATGCTGGAAGGTCGGGTAGCCATCCTTGCACATTTATTCAACAATTGAATTCAAAAATTCATCTACAGAATAAGAATTTAATCTTCCCATGAATTTGTGAAAACAGCTGTCCTCAAAGTCACTCCCAACAGATCTACCAAGATCACTAGCATGAACATTCCCAAAACCTTTTACTATCATTAGTCCAGTAGGAAACACATCAACTTTCACAATCTCTAGGTCAGGCCTCTCTGTTTCTAATACTGCAGCTAGTTTCCATACATCTCCTGTCCATGCGCGAGTACGTCTTTCTCTCTCAGCCTGAGCTGGATGACCAGGAAAGATATCATCAACCACCACTATGGTATCTGGCCCCGCATAACGCTCTACATTCATAAAATCGCGCAGCGCATATTCAAATAGATGCATTCCATCAATAAAAACAATATCGGGTGGCTTTTGCAGGTAGTGATCCGCATGGTGAGCAAAAAACTCATCACTGGTCATGCGTAGTAACATATGGTTTTTTTGGAGCTTGATGTTAGGCCTTGGCATCGGGTCAATACCAATAGCTTCACACTCAGCGAGCAACAAGCTTTTCCCGGTTTGCACACCAATTTCCAAATACAAGGAGGGCTTTAACATTTGGTGCAACTGTCTTAGCAACTCATGCTTATCTCCCTCACCTCTTAGCTCTTCCTCTTCAGGCGTTCCTAATGGAAAGCTTTTTTGATTTTGATATGCTTCATCAAGTCGGTCGTAATAAGCTTGGGGCATACTTTCCTGCAAAAGAGCCGCAAGGTCTTGCCAATACCGTATAGCTTCATCATAACTCCCTTGGCGTTGAGCGCTTTCTGCCAAACCAATCAAAATAGCGGGATCATTTGGGAAACTTTCGTTTAAGTCAAGAAGGCTATGATAAGGTTTGTGTCTATTTTCGTATTTACTTGAACATACTGAATCAGTGCTTTTAAAGTCTTTTAAATGTAGCTGTTCCTGTTGCAGTCCGATTCTTGCCCGCCCCAACAGAGCGGTATCGCTGCCGGGCATGCCAGTGGCGATAGCACCTTCGAAGTGACGCTGGGCGCGCTCAGGCTGGCCGGCCAGCACGCTGACGCGCCCCAGGCTGTTGTGCACGCCCGAGATCATGACCTGGCGAATGAGCCTCGCCTTCTGTCCCCAGGCTTCGGATTGGCGTAAATGGTCGCGAGCCTGCGCCATATCACCCACCTGCATGAAACCCGCCGCCGCCAGCAGGGCCAGCATGGCGCGATCCGGGTGATGCTCCAGCGGCTGTTGCGCCAGTTGAGTGAGGGCATGCCAGTCCCCGAACTGCCACTGGGTACGCGCTCGCTCCAGCAGGTAAGGATCATGGGGAATGGGTACCACTTCACCTTGTGCCGGCTGGTGGCTGCTGGCCACGCTGGGCGATTGGGTACTGTTCTGGCGCTTCAGCTTGCGTTTGGCGCGGGTCTGCTTCTTGCCTTTCTTTCCCATGGTTTCATTCCGGTTCGGGGAATTACAGGCTGCTCTCGCGCAGCACCCAGTCCTTGATCAGATCGAGCTGGGCTTCGGTCTTGACCATCTCTTCCTGAATCGCATGCTGACGCTGCACAAGCTGTTGATTGTCGGTCTTGAGCCGACTGGCTTCCTGGCGGGCATCGCTAAGTTGGTTAAACCGCTCTTCCGCCAGTGCCTTGAGCTTGGTGCATTCCGCCTCGGCGGCTTCCCGGGCCTTGGCCTGCGCGTCGCGCTGCTGCTTGAGTGAATCGCGTTCTTCCTTGAGCTTGGCATGCTCGCCCTCGGCGGCTTCCCGGGCCTTGGCCTGCTTGTCGCGCTGCTGCTTGAGCGAATCGCGTTCTTCCTTGAGCTTGGCGCTTTCCGCCTGGGCGGCTTCCCGGGCCTTGGCCTGCGCGTCGCGCTGCTGCTTGAGCGTTTCTTGCTCGGTTGCCAGGGCTTCATGCTCTTTCACCAACCGTGACGCCTTGTGCTGCTCGCTCTCGAGGCGCTGCTGTGTTTGCTGCAGCGCCTGCCTGGCGTCTTCCAGCTGTTGGAAAAGCGGGTTGCGCTGAAAGTGCAGCAGCGGCAGTTCCGGGTCATCGGCCTGCTGCCCCTGCAGTTCCATGCCGGCCTGCTGCTCGCACCAGTCGATCAACTGCGCTTGCTCTGCCATGGCTTCGTACAGCGGCTGGGCGGCGCTGCGAATATAAACCTGCCCAAGCTGTGCCAGAGCCCCGGCCTGATGCAGCGCCTGGATCAGAGAGTACGCCTGTTCAGGCTGTTCAAGGATGAGTCGCTTCGGCAAGCCGTAGCCGGCCTTGAGCTCATCGACAAGGGCCTGCAAGGGTTCGGTGTCGCGAGTTTCGGTGCCCTGTAGCTGCAAGCCCGGGTAGAGTTCCTTCAGCCCGGTGGCGGGGCTCTGGCTGTCGAATTCCGGCAGGCTGTAGCGATGCCAGGTGATGCTCTCGCCATCGGAACTAAGCAGGGCGGTGCGCACTTCGGCCTTGGGCAGCTGCTCGACCAAGTCCGCCGTTTGTTGGCTCGACTCATCGGGCGTGATCAGCAGTAGCGATTCCGGGGCTTCGGCCTGCAGCAACGCGAGACTTTCGCTACGCAGGGGGCCCAGGTGGAGTGTGTGGGGCATTACCGGGACTCCTCGGCAAGCGGCTGTGGCAGGGCCTGGCGCTGTTCGTCTCGCCCCCAGCGGATATAGTGCAGAAGCGGGTGTTCTCCCGCCGCAGCGATGTCAGGGTGGGCCGTGATGTAGTGCCTCGTGTTGAACTCGGCACTAGGGTTACGCCCCTCCAGCATGCCGAACTTGAGGTAGTGAACCTCGGGCTCGATGCCGCCTTCGGCCACGTCCGGGTAGGTGCGAGCGTACCAGTCGGCATCGAAGCTCGCGCTGCTGGCCAGCTGGGCCTTGTGTTTCTTCAGCAGGGCGGGGTGTTTCTTGTAGAGGGCGCAGTTGGTGCGGGTGGCAAAGGCACGCAGCCACTGCAACAGCAGTTCTTGCTGTTTCGAAACCTGCTGTAGATCCGTGTTCTGCTTAGACTGAGCACGATGGTCCAGAATGTATCGCTCCAGCTCTTCCTGCACGTAATGCAACTGTTCCAGCAGCAGGGTGTTTTCTTCCTCGGTCTCCTTGAGCTGAGTGCTAAGCCCATCGCGCTCGTCGCGAAGGGCCTTGAGTTCTTCAGATTGTGCTTGCCTGTCATGCCGCTGCTGCTGTTCCTGGCGATGGGATTCCAGCATGACGCTCAGATCGGGGCCGGCTGCTTGGCACTGGGCGGCGTTGTGGGTGGCCGCTGCCAGGAAGCGAGCTGCCTCGGCCAGGTCGGCTTCCTGCGACAGGGCCTGGCGAGCCAGCAGGGAGTAGACTGGTTCGATCGCGTGACTGGCCGCGTGCTTCGGCAAGGGGACTGGGTCGGCTGTCTCGCCTTCGGCCGTGTTCGCTGCGGCAGGCCAGCTCAGCAGGCTGAGCTGGCGGCGGTGCTGGCGAAACAGGCTGAGCAGCGCCTGGGCCTGTTGCTTCCAGTGCTGGCAAGCGGCCTCCAGCTCACCGCCCTGTTGCAACTGTTGAGCGATGGCCATAGCTGGCTGTGGATACACCAGGGTGCAGTGATTGGAGGTGTGCTCACGCAACCACTGTTCCAGAGCCCCATAGGCCTCTATCTCTTCTCCATGTGGCAGCAGGGTCACCAGGTTGGCAGCCTCGCCTTGCTCGATGGCACTCATCGCGTTGGGAAGGCTCAGAACCCGGCCCCACTCGGCCAGCCATGATTCGCTGTCGGGGTGCAGTTCCTGCATCCCGAGATAGATGACCCATGCCATTGATGCACTCGCTTGTCAGTTAGAGATGAAGGAAAGTCCACAATCGCCCGATAAATCGGGCTCCTACAGGGCGGTTTCAAGCAAACGTTCGGCATCGGTAATAAGCCACAATCGCCCGATAAATCGGGCTCCTACAGGGCGGTTTCGAGCAAACGTTGGGCGTCGGCGATAAGACGGTTGAGGTGCGCCTCGCCCTGGAAGCTTTCGGCATAGAGCTTGTAGAGCGCTTCGGTGCCGCTGGGGCGAGCGGCGAACCAGCCATTGGCGGTGGTGACCTTGAGCCCACCGATGGGTGCACCGTTGCCGGGGGCCTGGGTCATCACCTGCTCGATGGGGTCGCCGGCCAGGGTGCTTGTGGTCACACTCTGGGCTCTGAGGCCTTTGAAGGCCGCTTTCTGCTCCGGGCTGCAGGGGGTGTCGATACGGCGATAGGTAGGCGCACCATGGCGGGCGGTCAGCTCGGCATAGCGCTGGCTGGGGCTCTGGCCGGTCACGGCCATGATCTCGGCAGCCAGCAGGCACAGGGCGATGCCGTCCTTGTCGGTAGACCAAGGCGCGCCTTGCCGGGTCAGCAGGCTGGCACCCGCACTCTCTTCACCGCCGAAGGCCAGCCAGCCCTGGTGCAACCCCTCCACAAACCACTTGAAGCCCACCGGTACCTCGTAGAGCTTGCGGCCATACTCGGCCACTACGCGGTCGATCATCGAGGAGGAGACCAGTGTCTTGCCGATCTTCAGCTCACGCGACCACTCGGGGCGGTGGCCCAGCAGGTAGTCGATGGCTACCGCCAGGTAGTGGTTGGGGTTGATCAGCCCGCCGGCATCCACGATGCCGTGGCGGTCGGCGTCGGGGTCGTTGCCGAAGGCCAGATCGAAGCGATCCTTGATGGCCAGCAGGTTGGCCATAGCCGCGGGGCTTGAGCAATCCATGCGGATCTTGCCATCGTGGTCCGGGGGCATGAAGGCGAAGGCGGGATCCACCCGGGCGTTGACCACCTCCAGGTTCAACCCGTAGCGCTCGGCGACCCGCTGCCAGATCGGCAGCGCCGTGCCGCCCATGGGGTCCACGCCCAGGCGCAGCCCGCTGGCCTGAATGGAGGTCATATCCACCACCTCGCCCAGGGTCTCCACATAGTGGCCGATCAGGTCCTGCTCACGGGTCTGGCGGCGCGCCTCGGTCAGCGGCAGGCGGA
>JBNJLE010000045.1:0-5057 GCA_051751685.1 Pseudomonadota bacterium
TAGACGAAGACCCGGTGTCGGAGGAGAACGATCATGAGCTACACCATTGCCCTCAACTTCGAGGATGGCGTCACCCGCTTCATCGGCTGCAAGGAAGGTGAAACAGTCCTCGATGCTGCCTACCGCCAGAAGGTCAACCTGCCGATGGACTGCTCCGACGGCGTCTGCGGTACCTGCAAGGGCCACTGCGAGCAGGGCGAGTTCGATATGGGCGACGAGTACCTGGAGGAGGCGCTCTCCGATGAGGAGGTCGCCGAGGGCATGGTACTGACCTGCCAGATGGTGCCGTCAACCGACTGCGTCATCCAGGTTCCTGTGGCCTCCACCCTGTGCAAGACCCAGGTCGGCAAGGTCGAGGGCACGGTCGCCGCGGTCGAGCAGCTCTCCGAGGACAGCATCGAACTGATGGTGGACCTGGATGAAGGCTCCGCGATCAGCTTTCTGCCCGGCCAGTACGTACATATTGACGTGCCGGGCACCGAGGCGCATCGCTCCTACTCGTTCAGCTCCCTGCCGGGCGAGAAGCGGGCCACCTTCCTGATCCGCAATATCCCCAACGGGGTGATGAGTGGCTATCTCGGCGAGCGCGCCGCGGCAGGCGATCGCCTGACCCTGACCGGCCCGCTGGGCAGCTTCTACCTGCGTGACGTCATCCGTCCGATGCTGATGCTGGCCGGCGGTACTGGCCTGGCGCCCTTCCTCTCCATGCTCGCCCAGCTGGTGGAGAAGGGCTGCGAGGCGCCGATCCACCTGATCTACGGCGTCAACAAGGACGACCACCTGGTCAAGGTCGATGCTCTGGATGAATTCGCCGCCAAGCTGCCCGGCTTCACCTACGCCACCGTGGTGGTGGATGAGGCCAGCGAGAATCCCCGCAAGGGCTACGTGACCCACCATATGGACCCCGAGGTGATGCACGACGGCGATATTGACGTCTACCTGTGCGGCCCACCTCCCATGGTTGACGCGGTACTCAAGCACTTCGACGCCCAGGGCATCGTGCCGCAGAGCTTCCACTATGAGAAGTTTACGCCCAACGAAGCAGGGGGAAAGGCATGAGCCGTATGACTGTCTCTCGTTTCAAGGACCGGGTCATGGTGGTGACCGGTGCCGCCCAGGGCATTGGTCAGCGGGTCGCCGAGTTGGCCGCTGCCGAAGGGGCTAGCCTGGTGCTGGTGGATCGCGCCGACCTGATACATGACGTGGTGGCCGGGTTCTGCGAGCAGGGCGTGGAGGCCATCGCGGTGCAGGCCGACCTGGAGACCTGGGAGGGCGCAGCGGAGGTGATGGCCAAGACCGTCGCGCACTTCGGCCGGATCGATATCCTGATCAACAACGTGGGCGGCGCGATCAACTTCAAGCCGTTCACCGAGTTTAGCGAAGCCGAGATCGCCGCCGAGGTGAACCGTTCGCTGATGCCCACCCTGTGGTGCTGTCGCGCGGTGCTGCCGACCATGGTGGCGCAGGGCAGCGGGGTGATCGTCAATGTCTCCTCGGTGGCGACTCGTGGCATCCATCGGATTCCCTACTCGGCGGCCAAGGGCGGCGTCAATGCCCTGACTGAGTCCCTGGCCTTCGAGTACGCCGATCACGGCATCCGCGTAACGGCCGCCGGTATCGGCGGCACCGAGGCGCCGCCACGGAAGATCTCCCGCGGCACCCCCGAGCCGCGCAACGAGACGGAGCGGGCCTGGTTCGATGCCCATATCGACCAGACCAAACAGAGCTGCCTGATGGGCCGTTACGGCACCCTGGACGAGATGGCCGCGCCGATCCTGTTCCTGGCCTCGGACGACGCCAGCTACATCACCGGCAGTGTGCTGCCGGTGGGCGGCGGCGACCAGGGCTAGCTAGTTTCGCGCCGGTTCGGCAAAGGCCGAGCCGGCACCTCCCGTTGCCTGCCATCGACACAATACCAACGACAACATACCCCCTGGAGCTCACCGTGAAGCATATCGAGAAGGGCGTCAGCCTCAGGCACGCGCCCAGAGACTTCATACGAGACCTTAACGTCGACAACGCCAGTACCGGCCTCGTGGCCGGTATCCTGGGGCTCAGCGTGGGGGTCGTGCATATCAGTGCCGGAACCGCCGCGGGCCTCGACTCCTCGTTCATCATGATCTGGGTTATCAGCTACCTGATGATCAACGGCCTGTTTGGCCTGTTGGTGCCGTCCTACTACCGGCTGCCGCTGCCCATGGCCAATTCCATTCCCGGCGCGCTGATGTTCGCCGCGGTAATTCCGGTGGTGGGTCTGGAGGCGGCACTGGGGGCGACTCTGATCGCCGGGGCCATTTCCCTGGTGGCCGGCCTGACCGGTGTCATGGGCATCGTCATGCGCCTGATGCCCATGCCCATCGTCATGGGTATGGTCGGCGGGATGCTGCTCAGCTTCGGCCTCAATATGGTGCGGCCGCTGGAGAACGCCACCGTACCGGCGGCCATCATGATTCTGGCCTTCTTTCTCTCGGCGCGGCTGTTGCGCAAGGTGCCGCCGCTGATCGTGTCGATGCTGGCGGGGATCGTCTACCTGGTGGCCACCGGCGTTGACCTATCGGGCATCGAAGCCACCATCCGTTTCCCCGAGTTCATCATGCCCCAGTTCACCCTGGCCGCCTTCCTGACCTACGGCCTGCCCCTGGCGATCATCCTGGTGGGCATGGAGACCCCGGCCGGGGTCGGTCTGGTGAAGGGGATGGGCTACAAGGAGGTGCCGGCCAACGGCATCACCGCCGTAGGAGGCGTTGGCACCATGGTGTCCGCCTTCTTCAACCTGCACAGCACCTGTATCGCCGCCCCCATGACCGGCATCTGCTCCTCGCCCGAGGCGGGCACCCATGAGAAACGCTGGGTGGCAGCGGTCATTGCCGGAGCCATTTTCGTGGTCGCGGCCCCCTTCTACGGCTATGTGGTGAGCCTGCTGGATGCCACGCCGCGCTACTTCATCACCATCATCGCCGGCCTGGCACTGATGCGCGTGATCACCTCGGCCATGGCCATCGCCTTCTCCGGCAAGAAGCACGAGATGGGCGCGCTGTTTGCCTTCCTGATTGCCGCCTCGGGCCTCCAGATCCTGGGCATCGGCGCCACCTTCTGGGCTCTGGTGCTGGGCGTGGTGGTCTCACTGATCTTCGAAACCAAAGACTTCGAGTTCGCCAGTAACGCCCACCCTCTGAAGACGCAAGTGGGGGAGTAAACAGGCGCGTGAGTCGCTATCACGGAGGCTGATCCTGCTGTGCCAGACGACGCGCGATAACCGTTAACCTCCCTGGTCCGTAGCCGCTTCGGCGGTGCGGGCCTTTTTTCGATACGTTACTGCTGGGCAGGAGCCACGAGTTGCATAGGGGGAGGCCTCGCGCCCAGGTGCAATAAACCGGATAACGTCGTTTCCGAGGCCTTGAAACCGGAACAAGCGCTCCTATCTTGCAGATTACCGGGGCCTCTCGACTTCGTGCTGCCCGGCCCCGGTCGTCATCTGTCCTTGGAAGAGAAGGAGGTGCTCGATATGTTCAGCGACCCCAAAGGCTTGGATCCAGCTCGCCGCCAGGGCATGGATTGGATTCACCAGCTGTTCGACGAGATGTTCCCCAGCGGTGGAGCGGCCGACATTCGCTCGGTGCCTTCCGGCAGTTTCCCGCTGATCAACGTCGGGCGTACCGACGATGCGGTTCGCGTCTACGTCTTTGCGCCGGGACTCGGCGCCGAGGACCTGGAGGTGAGCCTGCAGGACAACGTGCTCACGGTGGCCGGCCGTCGCGAGCCATTCCAGGAGAGCGAGGGGCGGACACACTTCCGTCAGGAGCGCTTCCACGGTGACTTCCGGCGAGCAGTGGCGCTGCCCGAGGGGCTCGACATTGAGCGCGCCGCGGCGAGCTTTCGTGATGGCGTCTGTGAGGTCGTGCTGCCCAAGCGTGAGGAGCTCAAGCCCCGACGTATCGACGTGCAGGCGGCGTAAGCTTTCCGCGTGAGCGTTGAGGCACCCAATCGGAGGAGGTAAGTGAGATGAACGAGATCACCCATCGAGACGCTGACGCCTCCCGGCTCGCCGAGGAGGCACGCCGGCTGGAGACATTGCTGCCGGCGGTGGATATCCATGAGGAGAACGACGCTGTGCATATCATCGCCGACATGCCCGGCGTGACTCGTGAGTCACTGGTCATCGAGGTGGACAACGGCGTGCTGAGCCTGGAGGGCGACGTGGCGATCCCCATGCCCGAGGGGCTGAACCCACTTTATGCCGAGGTTCGCGCCCAGCGCTATGCTCGGCGCTTCACCCTCAGCCACGAGATCGACAGCGAGTCGATCAGTGCGCGGATCGATAACGGAGTCGTCCATCTGACGTTGCCGCGGCGCGACACGCACCGGCGGCGACGTATCGAGGTGCAGGCGGCCTGAGTGATGCAGGAGAAGTCATGCGGGGGCACTTCCTGGTGGTTGTGCCCCCTTTTTCCTTCGCCTGCCTTTTCCTTCGCCTGCCTTTTCCTTGGCCCTGGGCGGGTTACCTGCGCCGTTGCTGAGTTCGGCCGCCATCATGTGGAGCAGTTGGTCCCTTGATCGCTGGTCCTCTTGCACTGTAGGAGAAACTCGGCGCGTATCATTATGCTTTTGTCGCACTCGCGTGGTCTCCCCGGGTGACAGAACATGATTTCCCTCCCCGCCGAGGCCCTTGAAGCCACGCCAATCCTGCCATTTGAGCACGCCGTGCCACCGGGCAAGGTGGTTTCGCATCTATCCGATCTCCGCCCATGCCGTACCGGCAGCGGCCTATTTGGCTAAGTTTCTGACATTCATAATTTTTTGCCCCCCAAGCCGAAGGGGGGTATCGAGTTGCCCTGCCGAGTCGGACGATACCCCAAGGGTATGGCAGGGTACCCATTCGATATTGGTTAGCGCTTGCGGTGAGCGCCAGAATCATCACGGCATCCAGAAGAAGCGAGCGTCGACCGAAGCCTGTCTTCGGGGTCTCGGTCAGAGACAGCCGCTCACAACGACAATCATTGGAGACGACCATGACCGTGAAGATTTTTGACACCCCCGACGTCCAGGACTTCCTGAAA
>JBNJLE010000046.1:0-4931 GCA_051751685.1 Pseudomonadota bacterium
TCGAGGCTGCCAGGAAGCCCCCAGCACCGGGTAGCGAGCGTGCTTCGAGCAGTCCATGATCGGCACCAGGGCCTGAACGCCTTTGGCATCCAGGACCTCCCCATCGATGCCGTTGAGGCGGTTGGCGTTAACCCGGCGCTGGATATCCCGCATGTCCTGCAGGGTATGCCCCAGGTTCAAGACGCCCCGCTGGGAAAACATGACGTTGTAGTTGAGATCCTGGGAGAGGCCTTCCCACAGTTTCATCGAGTGCTCGTAGAGGGCGGCGGCCTCGTCCCATAGATAGTTGGAACGTACGATGGTCGTATTGCGAGCGGTGTTACCGCCGCCCAGCCAGCCCTTCTCGATCACCGCCACGTTCTTGACGCCGAACGCCTTGGCCAGATAGTAGGCGGTGGCCAGCCCATGGCCCCCGCCCCCGACGATGATCACGTCGTACTGTTTCTTGGGCGTCGGGTTGCGCCACTGGCGCTCCCAGTTCTCATGGTGGCTCAGCGCGTGCTTGACCAGCCCGAAGCCTGAATAACGTTGCATAGGGGTCTCCTTAGCTCGGCCTCGCCGGGTCAGGCCCGGCGGCCGGTTCAAGCGATGGTGTCGACGGCAGTCTCGACGGCGGCGGTGGCCGGCCCGTAGACCGGATGGCGAGCACACACCTCAGCGACCTTGGCCTTGACGTCGGCTTCCAGGGTGGCGTTGTCGCGGCCGCTTGCCAAGGCGTCAAGGATGTCGCAGATCCAGCCCGCCAGGACTGCGCAGTCCGCTTCATCGAAGCCGCGGGTGGTCACCGCCGGGGTGCCGATGCGCAGCCCCGAGGTCACGAACGGGCTCTGGGGATCGTTGGGCACGGCGTTCTTGTTGACGGTGATATGGGCGCGACCCAGCGCCGCGTCGGCGTCCTTGCCCGTCACTCCCTGCCGGATCAGCGACACCAGGAAGAGATGGTCATCGGTGCCGCCGGAGACCACGTCATAGCCGCGCTCGATGAACACCCCTGCCATGGCTCGAGCGTTGTCGATGACGCGTTGCTGGTACTGCACGAATTCCTGGCTCATGGCCTCCTTGAAGGCCACCGCCTTGGCGGCGATGACGTGCATCAGTGGGCCGCCCTGCTGGCCCGGGAAGACCGCGCCGTTGAGCTTCTTGTAGAGGTCCGCATCACCGTGGGCGGAGAGGATCAGGCCGCCGCGGGGACCACGCAGGGTCTTGTGGGTGGTGGTGGTGACCACATGGGCATGGGGGATCGGGCTGGGGTAGTGGCCGGCGGCGACCAGACCGGCGACATGGGCCATATCCACCAGCAGCCAGGCGCCTACGGCGTCGGCAATATCGCGGAAGCGACGCCAGTTGATGAGACGGGAGTAGGCCGAGAAGCCGGCGATAATCAGCTTGGGTTGGTGCTCGTGAGCCAGCCGCTCAACCTCGGCGTAATCGATCTCGCCGGTGTCCGGGTTCAGCCCGTACTGGACCGCGTGGTAGTACTTGCCGGAGAAGTTGGGTGCCGCTCCATGAGTCAGGTGGCCCCCGTGAGCCAGGCTCATGCCGAGGATGGTGTCACCCGGCTTGACCAGGGCCATGAAGGCAGCGGCGTTGGCCTGGGCACCGGAGTGGGGCTGGACGTTGGCGTAGTCGGCGCCGAACAGGGCACAGGCGCGGTCCATGGCCAGCTGTTCGACCACGTCGACGTGCTCGCAGCCGCCATAGTAGCGCTTGCCGGGGTAGCCTTCGGCGTACTTGTTGGTCAGCTGCGTGCCCTGGGCCTCCATGACCTGGGGGCTGGCATAGTTCTCCGAGGCGATCAGCTCGATGTGGGCTTCCTGGCGGGCCACCTCGTCGGCGATGGCGGCGGCGATCTGCGGATCGGTCGTTGTAAGGCTGCTGGTGTTCATGACATCACCCTGGTGGTTGGCTTCGATACGGTAAGAGAAAGGAGCGCGCGACGTATTCTGGAAACGACACTGCCGTCATTGCGCGAGACAGGGGCCCGAGGTTAAACGGAGCCACGCCGCCGGAGAGAGAGCCGACGGGGCGTGATCCGGTCAGTATTCCACCACCACGTCGCCCAGCGGTCTGCTGCAGCACGAGAGGATATAACCGTCTGCCACGTCCTCATCGGTAATGCCGCCGTTGTGTTCCATGTCGACCTGGCCGGCGGCCAACGGTACGCGACAGGTGCCGCAGATCCCCATGCCGCAGGCCTTGGGAATATGCAGGCCCAGCTTGGCCGCCGCGGTGTGCACCGTATCGCCGGGATGGATGCGCACGCTCTTGCCGGATTGCCGAAACTCGACGCTGATCATGTCGGCCAGATCGAACTCTTCAGCCGCAGCCTCGGCCTGTTCGACGTGCTCGGTGACCTCTTCCTGGATCGCCAGCGGCGTGGCGCCGAAAGACTCCTCATGGTAGTGCGCCATGTCGAAGCCCTGTTCCCGCAGCAGCGTCTTGACGGCCGCCATGTAAGGCGTGGGGCCACAGCAGAAGATCTCGCGCTCCAAAAAGTCCGGCGCCATCAGCTGCAGCATCGGGAGGCCGAGGTAGCCGCGAAAACCGGCCCAGGCGTCTCCCAGCTCGTCGCTGCGCTCGCACACGATATGCAACTGGAACTCGGGGATCCGCGAGAAGATATGTTCGAGCTCGCGGTGGAAGATGATGTCGCGGGGCGTCCGCGCGCTATGCACGAACTGCAGGTCCACGGCCGCATTGGTGTCGAAGAACCAGCGTGCCATGGACATCAGTGGCGTGATGCCGACACCGCCGGACAGCATCAGCACCTTGTCGGCGGGATAGTCGATGACGTTGAAGTTGCCAACTGGCCCATGGACGGCCAGCTCATCGTTGATTCTCAGGTTATCGTGCAGCCAGTTGGAGACCATACCTCCCGGGATTCGCTTGACGGTGATCGAAAAGCTGTAGGGAACCGACGGTGAGCTTGAGATGGTGTAGGAGCGCATCACCTGCTGGCCATCAATCTCCAACTCCAGCGTCACGAACTGCCCGGGCTTGAAGAAAAACATCACGGGCTGCTCGGCCATGAAGCAGAAAGTGCGGGTATCCCAGGTTTCCTGAATCACCTTGACGCAGCGCACCAAGTGACGGCCGTTGGTCCAGGTCTGGGTTGTGACGGGATTGAGAAAGCTTGTTGTCATTATCGTATCGCCCGGGCTGCAGCATAAAGGTCTCCGGCTGCGGTACTACCGGATGCCGTTGTGCGCATTCTGCGCAGGCTGATGTGCCGCGACTTGCCTGCCAGCGACACGGGCATGCCCGTGGCCTCCGCCATGTTCATCCATTGTTGCGCGTCACGTCGCTGCGGTATCACCGGGCGTCGTGGCCAGACAACTGGCCTTCAGGCCGCTGATCCACACTCACCGCAATCCGTCACACTCTTCGCCCGTGAGCGGCCATCCACAGGATCCCGGCTCCCCCCCCCTAACAACCCCGAGGCCGCCCAAGCGGCCCAGCAAGAGGATGTACCGTCATGGACCCCATATCTCCCGCTCGCCTGGATGATCCCCTGGCATCGGCACGCGAGGCCACCGCCGAGATGCTGACCCAGCGCCGTCGGCATTTCTCGTTGCCCCAGCCCTTCTATAACGATGCCCGGTTGTTCGCCCTGGACATGCAGGAGATCTTCGAAAAGGAGTGGTTATTTGCCGGGATGACCTGCGAGATTCCTCTCAAGGGGAACTACATGACGCTGGACGTGGGCGACAACCCCGTGATCATCGTGCGGGGCGATAACGGCAGTATTCATGCCTTCCACAACGTGTGTCGGCATCGCGGCTCCCGGCTCTGCGTCAGCGACAAGGGCAAGGTCGCCAAGCTGGTCTGCGCCTATCATCAGTGGACCTATGAACTGGACGGCCGGCTGCTGTTCGCCGGAAGCGATATGGGCGCGGCCTTCGATCTCGCCGCCTATGGCCTCAAGCCCGTGAACGTGCGTAGCGCCGGCGGCTATCTCTTTATCAGCCTCGCCGAGGCGCCCCCCGCCATCGACGACTTCCTCGAGAGCCTCGAGCACTACCTCGCTCCTTACGACATGGACAACGTCAAGGTGGCGGTAGAATCCAGCATCGTCGAACAGGCCAACTGGAAGCTGGTGATCGAGAATAATCGCGAGTGTTACCACTGCAGCGGCGCCCATCCCGAGCTGCTCAACTCGCTGCAGGAGTTTGACGACAGCGACGACCCGCGTGCCACGCCAGCCTATCGGGCGCTGGTGGCACGCAAGCAGCAGCAGTGGGAGGCCATGGGCGTGCCCTGGAAACTACGCCGCCTGGGCAAGCGCAATCGTCTGACGCGCACCCCGCTGCTGGAAGGTACCGTCTCGATGACCATCGATGGCCAGCCGGGATGCCGCAAGTTGATGGGCCGGATACCCAGCGCTGATCTGGGCGCCTTGCGTATTCTCCATCTGCCCAATTCCTGGAACCATTTCATGGGCGACCATGCCGTGGTGTTCCGGGTGATGCCGCTCGGGCCCCAGCAGACGGTGGTGACCACCAAGTGGCTGGTCCACAAGGATGCTGTGGAGGGGGTCGATTACGACCCGGCCCGTCTGCGCCGTGTCTGGGATGCCACCAACCAGCAGGATCGCCGCCTGGCGGAAGAGAACCAGCGGGGGATCAACTCCAAGGGCTACGAGCCAGGCCCCTATTCGGAGACGTTCGAGTTCGGCGTCATCGACTTCATCGACTGGTACAGCGAGAGCCTGCTTGAGAATCTCGGCCATACTGCGCCGCATCTGAGGGTGGTGGAGAGCTGAGAGCGTCCCCCAGCCAGGCAAGACAAGGCCCTCGGTGTACACCACCGGGGGCCTTGTCATTTGGCGCCATGCATCACGGCTCAGCGATGGCCATCGATCAGTTCGACGATCATCATGCGCGGCCCTCCTCCATGTCTTTCAGTCGGCTTCCACCACGGCTGATAGCGCA
>JBNJLE010000047.1:0-3557 GCA_051751685.1 Pseudomonadota bacterium
TTAAGTTTGCTGAAGGGTCTGACCCCGCGGGGCCCCCCGGGGGGGTTAGATCACCGAGCCCAGCTCGAAGATCGGCAGGTACATGGAGATGACCAGGCCGCCGACCAGCACGCCGAGCACCACGATGATAAAGGGCTCCAGCAGCGAGGTGAGGGTGTCGACCATGTTGTCGACCTCCTCCTCGTAGTAGTCCGCCACCCGGTTGAGCATGGAGTCCAGCGCGCCGGACTCCTCGCCGATGCCGACCATCTGCACGGCCAGGGCCGGGAACTGCTCGGTCATGCGCATGGCGAAGGCGAGCTGCTGACCGGTGGAGACGTCCTCGCGGATCTGCGCCACCGCGCGTTCGTAGACCTTGTTGCCGGTGGCGCCGGCAGCGGTGTCCAGCGCTTCCACCAGCGGCACGCCGGCGCCGAAGGTGGTGGCCAGGGTGCGCGAATAGCGCGCCACCGAGGACTTGTCCAGGATCTCGCCCAGCACCGGCACTTTCAGCGCGAAGGCGTGCATGCGGTAGGCGAAGGACTCGGAGCGTTTCATCCCGGTGCGGATAACGTAGATAAAGGCCACCACCCCGCCGACGAACCACCACCAGTAGGCCTGAGCGAACTCGGACATGGCGATGGTCATGCGGGTCATGGCGGGCAGCTCCGCGCCGAAGCCCTGGAACAGGCTCTCGAACTGGGGCACCACCTTGATCAGCAGCAGGGCGGTGACGCCGATGCCCACCGCGATGACCGCCGCGGGGTACCACAGCGCCTTCTTCACGCGCCCCTTGAGCAGCTCGATCTTCTCCTTGTAGGTGGCCACCCGCTCGAGCATCTTGTCCAGCGAGCCGGACTGCTCGCCGGCCTCCACCAGGTTGGCGAACAGCCGGTCGAAGTGCTCGGGGTGGCGCTTGAGCGCATCGGAAAACGAGGCGCCGGCGGCCACGTCGTTCATCAGCTCCTGCACCAGGGCGCTCATGGCCGGCTTCTTGAGGCTCTCGGCCACCACCTGGAAGGCCTGCAGCACCGGCACACCGGCGCGGATCATGGTGGCCATCTGGCGGGCGAACAGCATGATGTCGCGGGGCTTGATCTTGCCCATGCCGCCGCCGAGGCCGCTCTTGCGACGCACGTTCTTGATCAGGATGTTCTGGCCGGAGAGGATCCTCTCCACCTCGCCCTTCTGGGCGGCGATGATCTCGCCCCCCACCTTGCGCCCGCCGGGGCCCTTGCCGCTCCAGTTCCAGCGGTAGAGCTTGGTCTTCTGCTGGGGACGCAGTTTGCGTGCTGTGGCCATCTGGTGCTTCCTCCCTTCCCTGTGATTGTTCGCGGTGAGCTGGCTAGTCCTTCGTCACCCGGTTGATCTCGGCCAGGCTGGTCAGCCCCTGCATGGCCTTCAACAGGCCGCTGCGGCGCAGGTCCGGGTGGCCCTCCTGGCGGGCCAGCTCGTGGAAGTCCATGGAATTGCCGTTCTTCATGATCAGCTGGCTCATGGCGTGGCTGATCGGCACCACCTCGTAGATGCCCACCCGGCCCTTGAAGCCCTTGGTGCAGTGCTTGCAGCCCACCGGTTCGAAGAAGGTGGCCTGGCCGATCTCCTCCTCGGAGAAGCCCTGGGCGGCCAGCGCCTCATGCGGCAGGTCCGCCGGCTGCTTGCAGTGCTTGCAGAGCTTCCGCGCCAGGCGCTGGGCGATGATCAGGCTCACCGAACTGGCGATATTGAACGGCGCCAGGCCCATATTGGCCAGGCGGGTGAGGGTCTCCGCGGCGGAGTTGGTGTGCACCGTGGAGAGCACCAGGTGGCCGGTCTGGGAGGCCTTTACCGCGATCTCGGCGGTCTCCAGATCGCGGATCTCGCCGACCATCACCACGTCCGGGTCCTGGCGCAGAAAGGCGCGCAGGGCGCTGGCGAAGTCCAGGCCGATCTTGGGCAGCACGTTCACCTGGTTGACCCCGGGCACCTTGATCTCCACCGGGTCCTCGGCGGTGCAGATATTGCGCTCGATGTCGTTGAGCAGGTTGATGCCGGTATAGAGCGTCACCGTCTTGCCGCTGCCGGTGGGGCCGGTGACCAGGATCATGCCCTGGGGCTGGTCCAGCACGAGCTCGTACATCTCGCGCTGGCGGGGCGTGAAGCCGAGCTGCTCGATGCCCAGCTGCGCCGAGGCGGGGTCGAGGATCCGCAGCACGATCTTCTCGCCGAACACCGTGGGCAGCGAGTTGACGCGAAAGTCGATGGAGCGGGTTCTGGAGAGCTTGAGCTTGATGGCGCCGTCCTGGGGCAGGCGGCGCTCCGAGATGTCGAGGCGCGACATCACCTTGAGGCGCGCGGCGATGCGGGTGCGCATGGCAAACGGCGGATGGGCCACGTCGTGGAGCATGCCGTCGATGCGAAAGCGCACCCGGTAGCTGGTCTCGTAGGGCTCGAAGTGGATGTCCGAGGCGCCGCGGTGGATGGCGTCCAGCAGGATCTTGTTGACGAACTTGATGATCGGCGCGTCTTCGCTGGCGGCGTTGGCCGCCGCCTGCACGTCCACCTCGCCGCTGCCGTCATCGTCGCCCGAGAAGCCCAGCTCGCCGATGGCGTCGTCCACCCCCTTGAGCTCGTCGAGCATGCTCTTCTCGCTGGAGGCAAGATAGCTCTCCAGCACCGGACCGAGCTGGTCCACCGGGGCCAGCACGCCTTCCGGGGTCAGGCCGGTGGCGAACTGCAGCTCGTCGAGCAGCGCCAGCGTCGAGGGGTAGGGCACCGCCACGGTGAGCCGGTGGCCGCGCTGCATCAGCGGCAGCACCTTGAGCTTGCGCAGGATCTTCTCGGGGAAGGCGTCGGCCTTGGGCAGCGTCTCCGGGCGGATGGCGTCGAGATCCAGCATCGGCAGGCCATACTCCCAGGCCGCCGAGAGCGTGGCCTGGCGGGCGGAGATCAGCCCAGTATCGATGACGTGCTCCATCAGCGACACCTCGCCCTCCCGGGCCTCCTGCTCGGCGCGCACCGCGGCGGCATGGTTGATGCGCCCGTCCACCACCAGGCGCCGCGCCAGGCCGCGCAGGCCGCTGGCGTCACGGCTGCGGGTGCTCTCCAGTGGCGTATCGAGGTGAGGGGCGCTCGGCGGAGTGTGGTAATCGTTCATGGGCGCTCGCTTGGCTGGCTTGGGCTGGTCGGCATCAGGGTCCATTCTAGCCGTCCCCACCCCCGCCCGCCCAGTGCGACACCACGCGCCTTCAACCTTTTGCGGTGCGTTTCTCATCGCGAAAGGGGAGATTTGTCCTTTTCGGGGGGTTTTTCTCTTGCAAGGTTGCGAAGCGTAACTTAATGTAAGTAGGCGAGAGTGGCAAGGCTCAAGATGTTACTCAGGTTGTAGGGTCGGGGTGGGAGCCTTGAGAGCGTGGGAACGCCGCGTGCTGCGTCACAACCATGGCCTCAATGCCGTCACCAACATAAACCCGCACGGGGCACCAGAAGAAGGGTTCTTCGTCGTTTCATGTGGATTTGGCCTGATCAAGCAGGCGGCCCACAGGGCTGCCAATCAGGTAGATCATGGCGATGAAGTTGGCCTCGTTTCGGTAGCCGCT
>JBNJLE010000048.1:0-3402 GCA_051751685.1 Pseudomonadota bacterium
CTGAATAGGTGCCTGACGATGACCTACTCTCACATGGGGAGACCCCACACTACCATCGGCGCTGAGCGGTTTCACTGCTGAGTTCGGCATGGGATCAGGTGGTTCACGCACGCTATGGTCGTCAGGCGAAAAGCGGTGAATCATGCTGACGTCAAGACGTCTCAAACGTATCCGGTGTCGTCTGTCATCCCAGACGCTTTGGGTGTTATATGGTCAAGCCTCACGGGCCATTAGTACAGGTTAGCTCAACGCCTTGCAGCGCTTCCACACCCTGCCTATCAACCAGCTGGTCTCGCTGGGCCCTTCAGGAGGCTCAAGGCCTCGGGGAAGTCTCATCTTGAAGGGGGCTTCCCGCTTAGATGCTTTCAGCGGTTATCCTGTCCGCACATAGCTACCCGGCAATGCCACTGGCGTGACAACCGGAACACCAGAGGTGCGTCCACTCCGGTCCTCTCGTACTAGGAGCAGCTCTTCTCAAACTTCCAACGCCCACGGCAGATAGGGACCGAACTGTCTCACGACGTTCTAAACCCAGCTCGCGTACCACTTTAAATGGCGAACAGCCATACCCTTGGGACCGACTTCAGCCCCAGGATGTGATGAGCCGACATCGAGGTGCCAAACACCGCCGTCGATGTGAACTCTTGGGCGGTATCAGCCTGTTATCCCCGGAGTACCTTTTATCCGTTGAGCGATGGCCCTTCCATACAGAACCACCGGATCACTAGAACCTGCTTTCGCACCTGCTCGACGTGTCTGTCTCGCAGTCAAGCACCCTTATGCTCTTGCACTCACTGCACGATTTCCAACCGTGCTGAGGGTACCTTCGTGCTCCTCCGTTACGCTTTAGGAGGAGACCGCCCCAGTCAAACTACCCACCACACACGGTCCTCGATCCGGATAACGGACCTGAGTTAGAACGCCAATGATGCCAGGCTGGTATTTCAAGGTTGGCTCCACCCGAACTGGCGTCCGGGTTTCCTAGCCTCCCAGCTATCCTACACAAGCAACATCAGCGTCCAGTGTGAAGCTGTAGTAAAGGTTCACGGGGTCTTTCCGTCTAGCCGCGGGTACACAGCATCTTCACTGCGATTTCAATTTCACTGAGTCTCGGGTGGAGACAGCGTGGCCATCATTACGCCATTCGTGCAGGTCGGAACTTACCCGACAAGGAATTTCGCTACCTTAGGACCGTTATAGTTACGGCCGCCGTTTACCGGGGCTTCGATCAAGAGCTTCGCTTGCGCTAACACCATCAATTAACCTTCCGGCACCGGGCAGGCGTCACACCCTATACGTCCGCTTACGCGTTTGCAGAGTGCTGTGTTTTTAATAAACAGTTGCAGCCACCTGGTATCTTCGACCGGTTCATGCTCCGGGCGCGAGGCCCTTCACACTACGCCGGCGTGCCTTCTCCCGAAGTTACGGCACCATTTTGCCTAGTTCCTTCACCCGAGTTCTCTCAAGCGCCTTGGTATTCTCTACCTGACCACCTGTGTCGGTTTGGGGTACGGTCCCACTGTATCTGAAGCTTAGAGGCTTTTCCTGGAAGCGTGGCATCGATGACTTCCTGACCGTGGTCAGTTCGTCTCGCCTCTCGGCCTTGAGGATCCGGATTTACCTGAACCCTCAGCCTACCGGCTTTCACCAGGACAACCAACGCCTGGCTCACCTAGCCTTCTTCGTCCCCCCATCGCAATACAGTGAGGTACGGGAATATTGACCCGTTTCCCATCGACTACGCCTTTCGGCCTCGCCTTAGGGGCCGACTCACTCTGCTCTGATTAGCATAGAACAGAAAACCTTGGTCTTCCGGCGGGGGAGTTTTTCACTCCCCTTGTCGTTACTCATGTCAGCATTCGCACTCGTGATACCTCCAGCAGACTTCTCAATCCACCTTCATCGGCTTACACGACGCTCCTCTACCGCTCATCCAGAGGATGAACCCGTAGCTTCGGTACCTGGTTTGAGCCCCGTTACATCTTCCGCGCAGGCCGACTCGACTAGTGAGCTATTACGCTTTCTTTAAAGGATGGCTGCTTCTAAGCCAACCTCCTAGCTGTCTGAGCCTTCCCACATCGTTTCCCACTTAACCAGGATTTCGGGACCTTAGCTGACGGTCTGGGTTGTTTCCCTTTTCACAACGGACGTTAGCACCCGCTGTGTGTCTCCCACGCTGCACTCACCGGTATTCGGAGTTTGCCTCGGGTTGGTAAGTCGGGATGACCCCCTAGCCGAAACAGTGCTCTACCCCCGGTGGTGATACGTGAGGCGCTACCTAAATAGCTTTCGAGGAGAACCAGCTATCTCCGGGCTTGATTAGCCTTTCACTCCGATCCACAAGTCATCCAAATCTTTTTCAACAGATCCTGGTTCGGTCCTCCAGTTGATGTTACTCAACCTTCAACCTGCTCATGGATAGATCGCCCGGTTTCGGGTCTATTCCCAGCGACTGGTCGCCCAGTTAAGACTCGCTTTCGCTACGCCTCCCCTAATCGGTTAAGCTCGCCACTGAAAATAAGTCGCTGACCCATTATACAAAAGGTACGCGGTCACAGAACTTGTCTGCTCCCACTGCTTGTACGCACACGGTTTCAGGATCTATTTCACTCCCCTCTCCGGGGTTCTTTTCGCCTTTCCCTCACGGTACTGGTTCACTATCGGTCAGCCAGGAGTATTTAGCCTTGGAGGATGGTCCCCCCATGTTCAGTCAAGGTTTCTCGTGCCCCGACCTACTCGATTTCACAGGATCAGATTTTCGGCTACGGGGCTATCACCCGCTACGGCCGCGCTTCCCAACGCGTTCGCCTAATCAGTCACCTGCTTAAGGGCTGGTCCCCGTTCGCTCGCCGCTACTGGGGGAATCTCGGTTGATTTCTTTTCCTCGGGGTACTTAGATGTTTCAGTTCCCCCGGTTCGCCTCCCACCACCTATGGATTCAGTGTGGGATACCCACGTTACCGTGGGTGGGTTTCCCCATTCAGACATGCCCGGGTCACAGGTTGTTTGCCACCTCGCCGAGCCTTATCGCAGGCTACCACGTCTTTCATCGCCTCTGGCTGCCTAGGCATCCACCGTGTGCGCTTCATCGCTTGACCATATAACCCCAAAGGGTCTGGTCTACGATGACAGTTTGACAATTGCCGGATACGCTTGAAACATATCTCGTGTCCTTCCTGAATCGCTTCAGAAAGAACGTTTGTCAGCATGATTCACATTGTTAAAGAGCAGACTGTCAATCGACAGTCATAAACCGGTCATCGTTGTCGCCGATGATGGCTTATGACTGTGGATCCGATCAGGTAAGACTGGCGGGCGCAGGCGATGGTGGAGCCTAGCGGGATCGAACCGCTGACCTCCTGCGTGCAAGGCAGGCGCTCTCCCAGCTGAGCTAAGGCCCCT
>JBNJLE010000049.1:0-2018 GCA_051751685.1 Pseudomonadota bacterium
ACCCAGATCAACCTGGCGGGTGACCCCTACACCTATGACGACTTCGCCTTCGCCACCCGCGAAGAGCTGGTGGTGCCGGCCCAGCGTATCGAGGACCAGGACGTGATTGCCCAGCGCGAGCTGGACGGCCCCTTCGCCGAGGTGGTGTTCGACATCGAGCTGGCCAGGACCGACGAGGCCGAGCTGCAGCACCGCCACGTCCGTCCGCGCGCCAAGGAAGACGAGCAGGACCAGCACAGCCAGCTGGCCGGCACCGCCAAGGTCTAAGCGGCACCTGCCTCTGATTTCCCGCGAGGAGCGCCGGGGCAGGTCGCGCAGACCTGCCGCCGCATCAGCTCCGAGCCATTACGACAAGATAGCGAGGATCTGGATCATGACCACCCAGCTTGATCAACTCGAAGAGCGCGTGCGTGGCGCCGTCGTCGACGACGCCGACAACGGCATCTTCCGCTGCCACCGCAGCATGTTCACCGACCCGGCCTTCTTCGACCTGGAGATGAAGCATATCTTCGAAGGCAACTGGCTGTTTCTGGCCCACGAGAGCCAGATCAGCGAGCCGGGTGACTACTTCACCGTGACCATGGGTCGCCAGCCGGTCGTCATTACCCGCGACAAGCAGGGCGAGCTGCACGGCCTGATCAACGCCTGTGCCCACCGTGGCGCCACCCTGTGCCGCCGCAAGCAGGGCAACAAGGGCACCTTCACCTGCCCCTTCCACGGCTGGACCTTCAAGAACGACGGCAAACTGCTCAAGGCCAAGAACGAGAAGAGCGGCGCCTACCCGGACGGCTTCAAGCAGGACGGCTCCCACGACCTGACCCGCCTGCCGCGCTTCGAGAACTACAAGGGCTTCCTGTTCGGCAGCCTCAGCGCTGACGTCCAGCCGCTCGAGGAGTACCTGGGCGAGACCACCAAGATCATCGACAATATTGTCGACCAGGCACCGGAAGGCCTTGAGATCCTGCGCGGCACCTCCTCCTACACCTTCAAGGGCAACTGGAAGCTGCAGGCCGAGAACGGCGCCGACGGCTACCACGTCAGCTCGGTGCACTGGAACTACGCCTCCACCATGGAGCGTCGCAACTACGACGCCGGCGGCACCAAGGCCGTGGACGCCGACGGCTGGTCGAAGAGCCAGGGCGGTTTCTACTCCTACGAGAATGGCCACATGCTGCTGTGGACCCGTCTGCTCAACCCCGAGGTGCGTCCGGTCTACCAGAACAAGGAGTGGATCGAGAAAGCATTCGGTGAGGCGCGGGCCGACTCCATCGTCAACCAGACCCGTAACCTCTGCCTCTACCCCAACGTCTACCTGATGGACCAGTTCTCCACGCAGATCCGCGTGCTGCGCCCGATCAGCGTCGACGAGACCGAAGTGACCATCTACTGCTTCGCGCCCAAGGGCGAGTCAGCCGAGAACCGTCGCGTGCGCATTCGCCAGTACGAAGACTTCTTCAACGTCTCCGGCATGGGCACCCCGGACGACCTCGAAGAGTTCCGCAGCTGCCAGGACGGTTACAACGGCTCGCTGGCTGAGTGGAACGACCTCTCCCGCGGTGCCCAGCAGTGGATCCAGGGCGCCGACGACAACGCCCAGGCGATCGATATGAAGCCGCTGCTCAGCGGGGCCTCCCCGGAAGACGAAGGCCTCTACGTGCTGCACCACACGCACTGGGTCGAGGAGATGCTGCGCGCCATCGACAAGGAACGCAGCCAGTTCATTGCCACCGCGTCCGCCTAAGCCGCGCGACCTGACAGGGGAGAGACACCATGAGCAAGAGCTACCACGAGATCCAGGCCTTCCTGTACCGCGAGGCGCGTCTGCTCGACGACCGCCAGTGGGACGAGTGGCTGACCTGCTACAGCCCGGACGCCGAGTTCTGGATGCCGGCCTGGGACGACGACGACCAGCTGACCCGCGACCCGCACAGCGAGATCTCGCTGATCTACTACCCGAACCGTGAAGGTCTGGAAGATCGGGTCTACCGGATCAAGACCGAGCGCAGCGGCGCCAGCAC
>JBNJLE010000050.1:0-1660 GCA_051751685.1 Pseudomonadota bacterium
GCCCCCACTGTCAAGCTAGATGGAGCCTCAGCGGCTGTTAGACTCTGATCCATGTGTGGGGCGTGACGAGGTTCCGATGAAGTACTCCGACGAGCGCCGAGAAGCCATCCTCAAGAAGCTGCTCCCGCCGCATAACCGCACGGTGGCGGAGGTGGCCCAGGAAGAAGGCATCTCCGCGGCGACGCTGTACAACTGGCGCAAGAAGGCTCGGCAAGCGGGCCGTTTGCTACCTGACCAGAGCAATGATCCCGAGGGCTGGAGCTCGCAGGACAAGTTCCACGCCGTGCTGGAGACGGCGACCCTCAGTGAAGCCGAGCGTGCCGAGTACTGCCGGCAGCGCGGCCTCTATCCCGAGCAGATCCAGCGCTGGCGGGTAAGTTGCGAAGGCGCTAACGACCTGCGTGATGCCGTCGCACGGCAACAGAGTGAAGCCCGCAAGGCGGAACGCTTGGAGAACAAGGAGCTCAAGCGCGAGCTTCGTCGTAAGGAGGCGGCCCTCGCGGAAACCGCCGCGCTGCTCACGCTGAGAAAAAAGGCCCGAGCGATCTGGGGGGACGAGGACGAATGATCAGCACCTCAGATCGCCAAGACGCCGTACAGCTGATCGATGAGGCGCGTGCCCAGGGAGCCCGCCTTGGAGCCGCTTGTGAGGAGCTCGGCATCGGCACCAACACCTACCGCCGCTGGGCGCAAGGCGATCAGGATCGCCGGCCTCAGGCCGTGCGACCTGTCCCGCGCCATGCCCTGTCGCCTGAGGAGCGTCAGCAGGTGCTGGGGATTTGCCATCGTCCCGAGTTCGCCAGCCTGCCGCCCGGGCAGATCGTACCGCGGCTGCTGGACGAGGAAGGCTTCTACGTGGCGTCAGAGTCCAGCTACTACCGCATCCTCCGGGAGCATGGCGAGCAGCACCATCGTGGCCGTGCTCGTGCCCCACGCCCCAAGGGCGATCCCCAGCGACACCGCGTGACACGTCCCAATACCTGTTGGAGTTGGGATGTGACGTATCTGCCGACCCAGGTGCGTGGGCAGTTCTACTATCTCTACATGATCATCGACATCTACAGCCGCAAGATCGTCGATGCCGAGGTCTTCGACGAGGAGTCTATGGCCAACAGCAGCGAGGTCATCCAGCGCGCCGTGCTGCGTGAGGGCTGCATCACGCAGCCACTGGTATTACACGCCGACAACGGCTCCGCTATGAAGGGCTCGACGCTCCAGGCGACACTGCAGCGGCTGAACATCACCCCGTCGTACAGCCGCCCACGGGTCTCCAATGACAACGCCTTCTCGGAGTCGCTGTTCAGGACCTGCAAGTACCGGCCCGGCTACCCGGCGGACGGCTACGCGAGCCTGTCATCGGCTCAGCAGTGGGTGAACGGCTTCATGCGCTGGTACAACCACGAGCACCGCCACAGTGCCATACGGTTCGTCACACCGAGTGAGCGGCATGCCGGCCAGGATGACGAGGTGCTGGCAAAGCGAGATGCCATCTATGCCGAGGCAAAACGGCAACACCCCGGTCGGTGGAGCGGTGCCACCCGCAACTGGACGCCGCGCCGAACGGTCTGGTTGAACCCGGACCAGGAAGACCCGCTGGTTCAACGTGATCAGCGGTTAGAAGCTGCCTAATTCCGTGTTCCAACAAGCTTGACAGGCATCG
>JBNJLE010000051.1:0-1653 GCA_051751685.1 Pseudomonadota bacterium
CCCTATGCGTCAACGTAGTTGTCACCCAAACGGATTGAGAGGTGATCAACGTGCGTTACCCCGCAGAGCGTAAGGAAGCCATCCTCAAGAAGATGGCGCCGCCCATGAGCATGACCATCCCGGAACTGGCCGAGCAGGAAGGCATCACAGCGACAACCCTCTACAATTGGCGGAAACAGGCCAGAGCAAGAGGACAGGTTTTGCCATCACGTTCTACCCAGCCCGACCAGTGGACCAGCCAGGAGAAGTTTCAGATCGTCCTGGAAACGGCCCCGATGAACGCCGCCGAACTCAGCGCTTACTGTCGTGAGCGTGGGCTCTACTCCGAACAGGTGGAGGCCTGGCGAGATGCCTGCATGAACGCCAACGCCGATGCGGCACAGCAGGCCAAGCAGCTCCGTCAGGCCCGCAAGGAGGAGCAGAAGCGGCTCCGCAAGCTAGAGCGAGAGCTGCACCGCAAGGACAAGGCACTCGCCGAGACGGCGGCACTGCTGGCCCTGTCAAAAAAGGCAGAGGCGATCTGGGGCACGACCAACGACGAGGACGACTGACCAGCCTCCCGGATCGCCAGCGCATCGTGACACTGGTGCAAGACGCCCAGCGTGACGGTGCTCGGCTGGCCAAGGCCTGTCAGGTGATGGGCATCAACGTGCGGACCTACTACCGCTGGGTCGCCGAAGGCGAGGTGACGGCGGATCGCCGCCCCGACGCCGACCGCCCGGAACCGGCCAATAAGCTATCGCCTGAGGAGCGGGAAGCAATCATGGCGCTATGCAACGCCCCGGAGTATCGGAGCCGTCCTCCGGCCTTCATCGTGGCCGATCAGGCGGACAAGGGCCGCTACCTGGCCTCTGAGTCGACGATGTATCGAGTACTGCATGAGTACGACCAGCAACATCACCGGGGCCGTCAGCAGGCCCCGCAGCGCAAGCGCCTGCCAACCACCCACCAAGCCACGGCGCCTAACCATTTGTGGTGCTGGGATATTTCGTGGTTGCCCGGGCCTGCGCGAGGCACCTGGTGGTACCTGTACCTGATCATGGACGTCTTCAGTCGCAAGATCGTTGGGCACGAGGTCTATGAGACGGAGACGGGCGAACTGGCCGCCGAGCTGATCCAAAAGGCCTGCTGGCGAGAGCACCTCACGGATCGTCACAAGCCCTTGATTCTCCACTCAGATAACGGCAGCCCGATGAAGGCGGCGACCTTTCTGGAGAAGCTTTACGACTTGGGCATCACCCCCTCGTACAGCCGTCCACGGGTGAGTAACGACAACGCCTTCGCCGAGTCGGCCTTCAAGACGCTGAAGTACCGGCCGGACTTCCCCGCCGATGGGTTCGCCACCCTGGCCGAGGCTCAGGACTGGGTTCAGCAATTTACCGAGTGGTACAACTATGAGCACCGGCACAGCGCCCTTCGCTACGTCACACCGAGTCAGCGGCATAGCGGCGAGGCCAAAGAGATCCTGGCGCAGCGCCGGGAGGTCTTCGAGGCGGCGAAGCAGCGTCATCCGGAACGCTGGTCGGGTGACATCCGGAAACTCAGCCTGCCAGAGATCGTGCACCTAAATCCCGAGCGGGACCCGTTGCCACAGGCAGCAGGATTTTAAAGAGCCAGAGCTATTTCATGTGTCATCTATGTTGACAGGCTCCG
>JBNJLE010000052.1:0-1645 GCA_051751685.1 Pseudomonadota bacterium
TCGCGGTGCTGCCGGCGCGGCCCTACAAACCGAAGGATAAGGCCAAGGCAGAAGCCGCCGTGCTGCTGGTCGAGCGCTGGATCCTGGCGCGCCTGCGCCACCACACCTTCTTCACCCTGGCCATGCTGAACCAGGCCATCGCCGAACTGCTCGACGACCTCAACCGACGGCCCTTCCAGGGCCGCGAGGAGAGCCGGTGCGACCTGTTCGAGGCCATCGACCGACCGGTACTCCGCCCCCTGCCGGAGACACCCTACGAGTTCGCCGAGTGGCGCAAGGCCAGGCCCGGCATCGACTACCACCTCGACATCGACAAGCGCCTGTACAGCGTCCCCCACAGCCTGGTGGGCCAGGTGGTGGAGGTGCGCCTGACCCACGTCGTGGTCGAGGTGTTCCACAAGGGGCATCGAGTGGCAGCGCATCCGCGCCACGCGCCGGGGCGCTTCTCGACGCTGGCCGAGCACATGCCCAAGCGGCATCGGGCCCATCGCGACTGGTTGCCGGGACGCTTCCTGGAATGGGCGAAAGACATCGGCGTCGCCACGCTGGAAATGACCCAACGGCAGCTGCAGGACCGCCCTCATCCTGAGCATGGCTACCGCGCCTGCCTGGGGCTGCTGCAGCTCAGCCGCCGCTACGGCAAGGACCGCCTGGAGCAGGCCTGTGCGCATGCCCTGGCAATCCCCACGACCCGCTACGCCAGCGTGGCCTCGATCCTCAAGCAGGGGCTGGATCGGCAGCCGCAGGTGCGACTGCCCGAGACGCCTGACGACCTGCCGCCCCACACCAACGTGCGCGGCGCCGAGTACTACCACTGACGGGAGGAGACGACCCATGATGACCCAGCCCCTGCTCGACACCCTGCGCCATCTGAAGCTGACCGGCATGCATGACGCCCTGACCCACCAGCTCACCCAGCCGGATACCTACGACCTGCCGTTCGAGGACCGCCTGGGCATGCTGCTCGACCGCGAGGTCCTGCACCGCGACAACCGCCGCCTCGACCGGCTGCTGAAGGCTGCCAAGCTGCGGGTGACGGCCTGCGTCGAGGACATCGACTACCGCCACCCCCGCGGCCTGGAGCGGGGCCGCATGGCCCCGCTGGCGACCGGCGAGTGGATCGGACAAGCGCTCAACCTATGTATCACCGGCCCCACCGGGTGCGGCAAGACCTGGCTGGCCTGCGCGCTGGGTAACCAGGCCTGCCGGCAGGGCTATTCGGTGCGCTACCTGCGGGTGCCGCGCTTGTTCGAGCAGCTGCGCATTGCCCAGGGAGACGGCTCTTACGCCCGGCTGATGGGCCAGCTGCAGAAGACCGACCTGCTGATCCTTGACGACTGGGGGATGCAGAAGATGACCGCACCGCAACGGCAGGACCTGATGGAAGTGATTGAGGACCGGCACGGCCGGAGCTCGACGCTGATCGCCAGCCAGCTGCCCATCGAGCACTGGCACGATTACATCGGTGCGGCGACGGTGGCCGACGCCATCCTGGATCGGCTGCTGCACAGCGCCCATCGCCTGACACTCAGAGGAGAATCGATGAGAAAAAACACCGCCTCACCGGCGGCGGCAGTTGACCCATCGTGACCGGTCAGCTTACAAAACCAGAGCCAGCGAGAGAGCGGTGAGCAACTCGGTCACG
>JBNJLE010000053.1:0-1488 GCA_051751685.1 Pseudomonadota bacterium
AGAAGAAGGCCACACCAGACGGGTCAGTGCGGAAAGAATCAAGGGGCATTATCATGAAACGCAAAGTATCAAGAAGTACGTCAAGCATGCTCAGGGCGGTTTTACTCTGATCGAACTGATGATCGTGGTGGCGATTATCGGGATTCTGGCGACGATTGCAATTCCGAGATATCAGGATTACGTAGCACGCAGCCAAGTTTCTGAAGCCATGAATATAATAGGTGCTGCAAGAACATCAGTAGCAGAGTGTGTCATTTCTTCAGGAGGTGTTGGAAATTGTGAAACAAACGCAACAGCAGGGCTTGCTGCTCCAGGTGATTATTCCACTGATATTGTTAATACTGTTACAGTTGCTGCTGGTGGAGTGATAAATACAGTTGTGAGTGCAGCTAATATAGCAGCGATTGCTGCAGATTTTACTATTCGTTTTACTCCGACCATAGCTGCTAATGGAGGTGTTATAACTTGGGCTTGTACCTCAACTGAAGCTGCTCATCCGTACGTTCCACAAAACTGCCGCACTGCGCTTGCGCAGTAATCGGGGACACGTAGGCTAATCGGGGACAGACCCCCATTTCCCTCCTAGCCTGAAGCAGTACCACCAGCGGTCGGCAGAGATGCCGGCCGCTGTTGTTTTTGCGTCTGCTTGCCCCTTGCCCCTTGCCTCAATCGACACAATTCTCCGCAAGCAGGGTTGGCAAAATCCGCCAATCAAGGACAGCCCTTATTTCCTCGGCGATGCCGCCGATCACGGGCGGTGGTGCCAACTGCCGCCCCTTGACGGCACCCCTGCCGGCAGGGCGGTTTCGCCTCATGCTAGGCTGGTGGCCTATTCGTAACGGGATCGGGAGTGGGACATGACGCCGCATCGGGAGACGGACGCCCAACCCCAGGGGCGCTGGGAGAGGCGTGCGGAGCGCTGGCTGTGGAACTCGCGCTATCTGGTGATGCTGGCGGTGATACCCAGCTTGCTGGGAGCGCTGGTGCTATTTTTGATCGGTACCCTGGACATACTGACGCTCACGATTGACGCGGCGACCTACTACCTGGTGGGAGGGACCGTGGATATTCATGACACCCTGGTGCCGCGTATCGTGCTGGCCGTGGATATCTACCTGGTGGCCATCGTGTTGCTGATCTTTGGGCTCGGGGTCTATCGGCTGTTCGTGTCGCCCATCGAGCAGGCCGAGAGCCATGCCCCCCAGCATCCGTTCAACGTGGGCTCCTTCGATGAGCTCAAGGACAAGATCGCCCGCGTGGTGATTCTGGCGGTGATTATCGAGTTCTTCCGCGCGGTGGTAGATATCCGGTTCCAGACCCCGCTGGAAGCCATCTACCTGGCCCTCTCGGTGCTGGCCCTGGCCGGGGCGCTTTACCTGATGAGCCGGACCCATCGATAGCCAAATCGCGCCATGGGGTCAGACCCCGGCGGCGGCCACTCCGCGCGGGAAGTGCACCATGGCGGGTTTCGCGACTCGGCTGGGGTCT
>JBNJLE010000054.1:0-1453 GCA_051751685.1 Pseudomonadota bacterium
TGAACTGACCCCCAATCGTTGGACGGTTAGTCCTCTTATCCGGCGGCCATGGCCTGAGTCCTGTATTGCACGGGACTCAGGCCTTTTAGTCTCTGCTTGATCCGTTGATGGTTGTAGTAGTGGATGTAGTCGGCAATGCCTTGCTGCAACTGCTCAACGGTGTCGAACCGGTTCAGATGGAAGTACTCGGCTTTCAGGGTGCCGAAAAAACTCTCCATGGCGGCATTGTCCAGACAATTCCCTTTCCGTGACATGCTGCGCAGTATTCGTTTCTCCACCACCAGACGACGATAGTTGGGGTGCCGGTAATGCCATCCCTGATCCGAGTGCAATAGAGGCCGATCACCCGGCCTCAGCCGGTCGAAGGCGCTCCTCAACATGTGCTTCACCAGGCCGAATACCGGTCGTGGCCCGGTCTGGAAGGCGATGATTTCGCCGTTATACAGATCCATGACCGGTGACAAGTAGAGCTTCTGGTCATCGACCTTGAATTCGGTGATGTCGGTCACCCATCGTTGATTCGGTCCTTGGGCCTGAAACCGACGCCGTAGCGTATTCGGGGCGGCGTAGCCCTCGGCTCCTCGATAAGCCCGATACCGCTTGGGGCGAACGAGGGACTTCAAGCCCAGCTGTTGCATCAACCGCTGGACGGTCTTGTGGTTGACCGCCTCGCCTGTCTGGCGCAGCACAGCGGTGATACGGCGATAGCCATAGCGTCCCTTGTGGTGATCATAGATCGCCTGGATACGCTCCTTCAGAGACGCATACGGATCGCCAGCCCCCAGGGCCTTGAGCTGGTAGTAGAACGTGCTGCGCGGTAGCGATGCCGCACGCAGCAGCAGCGCCAGTGGGTGCTCATGCCTTAACCCTTGGACGGCTTGGGCTTTTTGCCCCGTGTCGTCGCCCACTTCTCTCGGGTTAAGGCATCGAGCTTTTTTAGATAGGCATTCTCCGCCCGCAGATATGCCAGCTCCTCGAGCAGCTCCTCATGGGAGCGCTCACCATCGGAGGGAGGCTCGGGCGGTGGAGATAGGGGCTTCTGGGGCATCGGGCGGCGTCCCGTACGTTTCGGTTCCAAGGCGATTAGGCCACCACTATGGTACTGGCGCTCCCATCTGCCAATAGCGCCAGCGGCACGGATATCAAACAGGGCCTCGGTCTGCCGGATCGACAAGCCGTCGCGCCACATCCTTTCCAGCACCTCGCGCTTGAACGCTGGGCTGTAGTGGCGGCGTGTCTGGCGCAATCCTGAAGGCCCATGCTGCCGGTACTGCTCCACCCATCGCCTGACCATGGAATAGTCCAGACCAAGGTGGTGGGCGACCACTTCTAGGCCGACATCCCCATCCAGGTATTGCTGCACCACTTGCAACTTAAACTGGTCGCTGTACTGGTTCCTCATAGAAACACCCCGAAGGTTGGATTGGGTGTCCAACTTTCGGGGTGCAGTTCA
>JBNJLE010000055.1:0-1443 GCA_051751685.1 Pseudomonadota bacterium
TGAACTGCACCCCGAAAGTTGGACACCCAATCCAACCTTCGGGGTGTTTTTATGAGCAATCGGTACGACGAGTGGTTCAAGCTGCAGGTGGCACAGCAGTGTTTGCGCGATGACACCAGCTTGAGGGAGGTGGCCCGCCAGCATGGCCTGGACCATGCCCTGGTACAGACATGGCGGGATAACTACCGTCAGCATGGCGTGGTGGGCCTGCGCAAGAAATACTCGCATCGCAGCGGGGCTTTCAAACTACAGGTCCTTGAGACGATGTGGCGAGATGGCTTGTCACGGCGTCAGACGGAGGCCCTGTTCGATATCCGCGAGCGCGGCGCCATTGGCAGATGGGAGCGTCAGTACCATAGTGGTGGTCTGACTGCACTGGAGCCAAAGCGCAAGGGACGCCGCCCGATGACCAAGAAGCCGCCTTCCCCACCACCCCCGCCGGATGTTGAGCGCTCCCAGGCGGAGCTGCTCAAGGAGCTGGCGTATCTGCGTGCCGAGAATGCCTACCTAAAAAAGCTCGATGCCTTGATCCGGGAGAAGGGGGCGGCGACGCGGGGCAAAAAGCCCAGGCCGTCCAAGGGTTAAGGCATGAACATCCGCTGGCTCTGCTGCTGCGTGCGGCTGAGTTGCCACGCAGCACGTTCTACTACCAGATCCAGGCCTTGGGCGCTGACGATCGGTATGCTTCGCTGAAGGTGCGTATCCGGGCGATCTACGACCGCCACAAAGGGCGCTATGGCTACCGGCGCATCACCGCCGTCCTGCGGCAGGCAGGAGAGATGATCAACCACAAGACCGTTCAGCGGCTGATGCGACAGCTGGGCTTGAAGTCCCTGGTTCGCCCCAAGCGATATCGTGCCTACCGAGGGGCGGAAGGCTACGCTGCTCCCAATACGTTGCAGCGTCGGTTTCAGGCTCAGCGTCCCCATCAGCGGTGGGTGACGGACATCACCGAGTTCAAGGTTAATGGCCAGAAGCTCTACCTGTCACCGGTCATGGATCTTTATAACGGAGAGATCATTGCCTTCCAGACAGGGCCGCGCCCGGTGTTCGACCTGGTGAAGGGTATGCTGAAGAAAGCCTTTGGCAGGCTGATGCCAGGGGATCGGCCGCTGCTCCATTCGGATCAGGGCTGGCATTATCGCCACCCCAGCTATCGCCGCCTGGTGGTGGAGAAGCGGATACTGCGCAGCATGTCACGGAAAGGGAACTGCCTGGACAATGCCGCCATGGAGAGCTTCTTCGGTACCCTGAAGGCCGAGTATTTCCACCTGAACCGGTTCGATACCATTGAGCAACTGCAGCAAGGGCTCGATCAGTACATCCATTACTACAACCACGAACGCATCAGGCTGAAACTAAAAGGCCTGAGCCCCGTACAGTACAGGACTCAGGCCTTGGGCGCCGGCTGAATGAACCGTCCAACTATTGGGGGTCAGTTCA
>JBNJLE010000056.1:0-1326 GCA_051751685.1 Pseudomonadota bacterium
TAAGACCAGCAAGTACCAGCCCGACTATCCCGGGCGCTTCGAGAGCATCGTCCATGCCCGGCAGTGGTATAGCGCCTACGTCGACTGGTACAACCTGCAGCACCATCACAGCGGGTTGGCTGGCTTCACGCCGGAGCAGGTCTTCATCGGCCGATATCGCGAGATTGCGGAGGTCCGCCAGCGAGCGCTCGATGACAGCTTCGAGGCGCACCCCGAGCGGTTCATACGCGGACGCCCCAAGGTGGCAATGCCACCGGCCAGTGTCTCGATCAATCCGGTACAGCCCGATGACGACGACCCGGCCCCCTACAGCGTGGTGAACTTCCCGACGCTATCGGCGGCAGGTGACACCGCGACGAAATCGACATTAATTTTTAACGATCTGTCCGAATCAGGTTGACAGGTTCCGTGACTCTCTTGCTCAACATTTAACTATATTTCTCGTAATAAAGAAGCTCATCGTGCTCATTAAGAAGGGAAAGGATCGATTACGATATGTTAATGGGAAAATATTCCAGTAACGCCAAATGTCGGAATCTGGGCGGCAGATTCGGGGAAGAGATACTATCCGGATCTGCCGCGATCAGTCTTTTTAGTCATTTATTCAGCGAGTGTAAAAGGACTCAACAGTAGCATTCCAGGTGGCGTCAGCCATATTCGGCCATTGATCCTTGTCGAAACCTGGCGCATTCTTTAGGCGTTCGACATCGACATCAAGAGTAAAGCGTTTGTTGATCTTGTCATGCCGTAACGCCTTCCACGGCACTGCGAAAAGACGATCACCCAATCCCAGGAAACCGCCCGATGCCAGGACCACATAACGTATGTTTCCATCCTTGATATCGAGCATGACATCCTGAATCCTTCCAAGCTCCTCGTCCTGCATGTTATAGACATCGTCTCCTGTAATGGTGGAGGCACTCAGCAACACGGGACCATCCTGGATATCATCGGCAGAGGCGTGACTATCTCTCGCCTGCATCGTAGAAACGTTCATTTTTTCCCCTTTTTTGCATCACCATTGATTTCTTTCAACACGGCTCCATCCTTGCCACCATGCCCCTCATTCTTGCTCTTCTGTTCGGTACGATTTTCGTCGACCACCTTGTCGGCAACTTCCTTGTTCTTTTTTCCTTCCTCACTCACGTTGTCCGTTACCTGATTCTTGGTCATGGGCTGATCTCCGGGCATACGCGTGGTTTACACTGCGCCCTTCCCCATGGATGAATGCTGCGAACTGCGGGGGAGCGGGCATCTTCACAATAGATACAGCTTTCGGTCTTCTCTGTGCGCTATCTAACGCAGGCGGTAACTTTTCAAACAGAC
>JBNJLE010000057.1:0-1242 GCA_051751685.1 Pseudomonadota bacterium
CAGGGAAAACGCATGAAAAACCGCTCTACGACGGGCCTCGTAGCGCTTTACCAGTAGGAGCTAATGTGGTCATCTAGCAGCTTTTGCTCATGGATGACCCGATGCTGACACCATCTCTTATGCACCATTTATCGATCGTTCCCGACTTCCGACAGGCCTGGAAAGTGCAGCATCAACTGTCAGATATCCTGTTTCTGACAGTCTGTGCGGTGATCTGTGGTGCCGAGGGTTGGGACGAAATCGAGGATTTTGGCCACGCAAAGATCGATTTTCTCCGCCAGTACGGCGATTTTGACGCTGGAGTGCCCAGCCATGACACCTTGGCTAGGGTGATGGCACTGGTGAATGCTGAACAGCTTCAAACCGCGTTTGCCGAGTGGATGAAGGCCTGCCATGACGTGACGGAGGGCGCGGTGGTGGCCATTGATGGCAAGACGCTGCGAGGGTCGTACTGCCGAGGAAAGGGTAAGGGTGCGATTCATATGGTCAGTGCTTTCAGTGCGGCGAATGGGGTGGTGCTGGGCCAGGTCAAGACGGCTGAGAAATCCAATGAGATTACGGCGATTCCCGAGCTGCTCAAGCTACTGAATCTGCAAGGCTGCCTGGTGACGATTGATGCCATGGGCTGCCAGAAGAAGATCGCCACGCAAGTCCTGCAGAAGGGCGCCGATTACCTGCTGTCAGTGAAGGACAACCAGCCGGCCTTGGCTGACGCCTTCGAGGCAGCGTTCCCCATGGCCAAGGTGGTCAACTTCGAGGGGGATGCGTATGTCACAGACGAGAAGAACCGAGGCCGACAGGAGACGAGGTACCATATCGTTAGCGAAGTTACTGAAGAGTTTCAGAAACTTAGCTATGAGTGGCCCGGGCTGAAATCGGTAGGCGTGGTGATGAGTTTCCGCCAGGAAGGGGATGAGGTGCCAGAAGCACCGATGATCCGTTACTACATCAGCTCAGCGGATCTGAGCGCCAAGAAGCTTGCCGAAGCGGCCCGCCAGCATTGGTTTGTCGAGAATAAGCTCCACTGGTCGCTGGATGTGGCGCTTCGCGAAGATGCCTGCAAAATCCACCGTGGTCAGGCGGCAGAAAACCTAGCCAGAGTCCGCCATATTGCCTTGAATTACCTGAAAGGGGAGACGAGGTTCAAGGGCGGAATTCGGCGAAAACAGAAGAAAGCCGCGCTGGATGAGACCTATCTGGCAGACATTCTCGCGGTGTAGGATTTTTCATGCGTTTTCCCTG
>JBNJLE010000058.1:0-1216 GCA_051751685.1 Pseudomonadota bacterium
GAAGTATCTGGGCGAAGAGAAGAACGCCCCGTTTTCTCAGTGCTGTGTCGCTGCCAAACGCGGGTCCCTCAAGAAGATGGAAGACAGCCCCATGAAAACGCTGCTGCTGGCATTCGAGAAGACCAAGGCCAGCATACGTGCCAAGGTCGAGTACCCATTTCATGTCATCAAGAACCTCTTCGGCTACCGAAAGGTTCGCTACAAGGGACTGGCCAAGAATCAGGCGCAGCTGTTGACCTTGTTCGTTCTCGGCAATCTGGTGCTGGCGGGACGATGCCAGGGCCATACTGATGGGGTCAGTGCGTCTTGAATCTGGCCTGGCAGCCGGATAACCCGGCTGCCAGGGGCAAAGGCCAAATAATGTAAGCTTCTAGAAACCGCTAAGACAGTGGTCTGGCCAAGCTGAACGAGTCAGTTAGCCGGGATCTCATTGTTCAGCGGTTCCCTAGAGATATGACTTCGCCACTCTCCATTTTGTGGATTACTCGACGGTTAGCCTCTTTGCGATACTCCCGCATTTTCGTGCCAAAAATTTGGCCTCGAATACAGTTTCCACAAATGTGGGGCGGCTTGGATTCTGACGATTTAAAAGCTCGGAAATCTAATTGTAAAAAGCAGTATCTGCCACACGAACCATTGTGGCGACGACTAGCACGGCCTTAATCTTGGGTGTCAAATCATCATACTTTCTGAAGTCAACGATCGCTTCACTAGCTATTGTTAAGGGGACCAATACAAAATGGTGAGGAAGCTCAATCCTTTCACCTCGCAGTCTAGCTCCAGCTTTCGACAGCCAGTTATTTGCGGAAACAATTTCATCTGATGAATTCACAGTCGACCTTCCTTGGAACATAACGCTGAAGCTCAGCCGCCGTCGGCCCGCGTAGCGGGGTGGCGGTCGGCTGGAGCGCCTTGTTGGGCAACATAGTCATCAAACTATCAGCCGTTTGTAGGACAGGGGGATTGGAAGCCGCTTGTTCAAAGCTTTCAAATACGTGCGACCTGATTCACCAAGCTCCGGCTCACCAACTATGACAATCTCCGTTGGCAGCTTCGCACCGGGCCATAGTGAATACTCCATAAGCTGGCCGACTGCTTCCCTAATGATGCCCTGAACGGAACACCCCACCTTAATCTCGTAAAAAGTGTAACCATGTTCTTCGCGCGAAACGACATCGATCCGACCCCCTGTGCCACTGGGAATTTCGGTGCCAAC
>JBNJLE010000059.1:0-1163 GCA_051751685.1 Pseudomonadota bacterium
CCGGTGGTGGAGGTGGGGCACCACCATGTGCGGTTCGCCACCGCCGAAGGCGTGGAGGCGGTGATCGATACCGGCCACTTTCATCCCGAGGCGATCGTCTGGCAGCGCCTGGTCGACTACCGCGCCGCGGGCGGCTATGGGCTGCTCGCCGATTGCCGCGACGGGCGCATCACGGTCGAGGCGCTGATGGCGACGCTCGAACGCGCCAACCTGCGCGGCCTGGGCGGCGCCGGCTTCCCGACCTTCAAGAAGTGGCGCGTCGTGCGCCAGGAGCCGGGGCCACGCTATTGCGCCATCAACGCCGACGAGGGCGAGCCCGGCACCTTCAAGGATCGCGTCTATCTCGAGCGCTCGCCGCACCGCTTCCTCGAAGGCGCCCTGGTCAGCGCCTGGGCGGTGGAGGCCTGCGCGCTCTATCTCTACCTGCGTGACGAGTACCCCGGCCTGCATCGGGTGCTTCGCGAGGCGATCGCCGAGCTCGAGGCCGCCGGGCTGGTGGCGCCGGGCTATATCGTGCTGCGCCGCGGCGCCGGCGCCTACATCTGCGGCGAGGAGTCGGCGATGATCGAGTCCCTGGAGGGCAAGCCGGGCAAGCCGCGCCATCGCCCGCCCTTCGTCGCCCAGCAGGGGCTCTTCGGCCGGCCGACCCTGGTCAACAACGTCGAGACCGTTTACTGGATCCCGCTGATCCACGAGAAAGGCGCCGAGTGGTTCGCCGGCCACGGCCGCCACGGCCGCGCGGGACTGAGGAGCTTCTCGCTCTCGGGTCGCGTCAAACGCCCCGGCGTCCACCTGGCCCCCGCCGGCATCACCCTCGCTGAGCTGGTCGAGGAGTACGGCGGCGGCATGGCCGATGGCCATCGCCTGGCCGGCTATCTGCCCGGCGGCGCCTCCGGGGGGATCCTCCCGGCGAGCAAGGCGGATATTCCGCTGGACTTCGACACCCTGCAGGCCGAGGGCGGCTTTATCGGCTCGGCAGCGATCATCGTGCTCTCCGACCAGGACGACCTGCAGGCGGTGGCCACCAATCTGCTGGCCTTCTTCGCCGATGAGTCCTGCGGCCAGTGCACCCCCTGCCGGGTGGGCACCGAGAAGATGCTCACGCTGCTCGAGCGCGACGAGTGGCGGGTCGAGGAACTCGAACGGCTGGCGCAGGTGATGAG
>JBNJLE010000060.1:0-1144 GCA_051751685.1 Pseudomonadota bacterium
CCTAATACGTCCGAGGAAGGACATCACCCACAGAAGAAGCACCGGCTAACTCCGTGCCAGCAGCCGCGGTAATACGGAGGGTGCGAGCGTTAATCGGAATTACTGGGCGTAAAGCGCGCGTAGGCGGTCTGATAAGCCGGTTGTGAAAGCCCCGGGCTCAACCTGGGAACGGCATCCGGAACTGTCAGGCTAGAGTGCAGGAGAGGAAGGTAGAATTCCCGGTGTAGCGGTGAAATGCGTAGAGATCGGGAGGAATACCAGTGGCGAAGGCGGCCTTCTGGACTGACACTGACGCTGAGGTGCGAAAGCGTGGGTAGCAAACAGGATTAGATACCCTGGTAGTCCACGCCGTAAACGATGTCGACTAGCCGTTGGGGTCCTTGTGACCTTTGTGGCGCAGTTAACGCGATAAGTCGACCGCCTGGGGAGTACGGCCGCAAGGTTAAAACTCAAATGAATTGACGGGGGCCCGCACAAGCGGTGGAGCATGTGGTTTAATTCGATGCAACGCGAAGAACCTTACCTACCCTTGACATCGTGCGAACCTGGTAGAGATACCGGGGTGCCTTCGGGAACGCATAGACAGGTGCTGCATGGCTGTCGTCAGCTCGTGTTGTGAAATGTTGGGTTAAGTCCCGTAACGAGCGCAACCCTTGTCCTTATTTGCCAGCGAGTAATGTCGGGAACTCTAAGGAGACTGCCGGTGACAAACCGGAGGAAGGTGGGGACGACGTCAAGTCATCATGGCCCTTACGGGTAGGGCTACACACGTGCTACAATGGCCGGTACAAAGGGTTGCGAAGCCGCGAGGTGGAGCTAATCCCGAAAAGCCGGTCTCAGTCCGGATCGGAGTCTGCAACTCGACTCCGTGAAGTCGGAATCGCTAGTAATCGTGAATCAGAATGTCACGGTGAATACGTTCCCGGGCCTTGTACACACCGCCCGTCACACCATGGGAGTGGACTGCACCAGAAGTGGTTAGCTTAACCCTCGGGGGAGCGATCACCACGGTGTGGTTCATGACTGGGGTGAAGTCGTAACAAGGTAGCCGTAGGGGAACCTGCGGCTGGATCACCTCCTTAACGACGACGTCGCCGACACGCGGCAAGTGTCCACAATGAATTACCTGATCGACCAGAGCAAA
>JBNJLE010000061.1:0-935 GCA_051751685.1 Pseudomonadota bacterium
TGGGCCAGATTGCCGGCGGCGTGGCGGGCCCGCTCCATCAGCCGCTTGTCCCGCTCCAGTACACCGTTGATGGCACCGGCCAGCCGGGACAGCTCGCCGGGCAGGCGGGTATCCAGCCGCTCGGCTTCGCCGTTCTCGACCCCGCGCAGGTTGGCCTGCAACCGACGCAGTGGCGCCAGGGCCCAGTGCACCTGAGCCGCCAGCGCAATCAGCAGCAGCAGGGCCAGCCCCAGCAGGGAGAGCACCAGCAGGCGGGTGAAACCGGTCAGTTCCGCGTCCAGCCCTTCCCTGCTGAGCGCCACGCTGACATGCAGCGGCGTCTCGAGAGGGACCAGGCGAATGTCGCGCTCAATCAGGCGCAGGGGGGCGCCGCGGGGACCCGTGACATCACGCACTTCGGGGCTGGAAGCCGGCACCACCGGCAGCCGCTGGTCCCACAGTGAACGTGACGCCAGCAACCGCTCGGCACCATCGCTCACCTGCCAGTACCAGCCGGAGAAGACCTGCTCGAAGCGAGGGTCGCCCAGCGAGCGCTCGTGCCGAAGCCGCTGTTCCAGTTCGTCGTAGCGGACCTCGACGATGACTACGTTGAGCAGGGCTTCGAGGCGCTCATCGAAGGCATCGGTGGTGGAGGCGCGAAAGTGATGAGCGAGGCCGAAGCCGGCCAGGGGCAGCGAGACCAGGATGACCAGCAGGGCAGCCACGAGCAGGCGGGTGGCCAGGGACGCCTGGGCCATGAAGGGGCGGTGACTCATGAGGGGATGTCGCCCCCCGTCAGCCGGTAGCCCTGCCCGCGCAGGGTTTCGATGTGCGTCGCACCCAGCTTGCGCCGTAGCCGGCTGACCTGGACATCGATGACATTGGAGTCCGGCTCGTGGTCACGATCGTAGACGTGCTCAGCCAGTTCGCTGCGGCTGACAATCCGCGGCGCGGCA
>JBNJLE010000062.1:0-927 GCA_051751685.1 Pseudomonadota bacterium
CAGAGCGGACACATTTTCAAGCCGCAGCTGCCAATTCAATCTCCCTCGGCGTCTGGTAGCCCAGGGTCGAGTGGAGCCGGCAGCTGTTGTACTCCATCTCGATGTAGTCGATCACATCCCGCCGTGCTGCCTGTCGGCTCGCATACCGCTGGCTCGCCAGCCACTCGCTTTTCAGTGAACCGAAGAAGCGCTCCATGACGGCATTATCCCAGCAGTTCCCCTTCCGGCTCATCGAGGCCTGGAACCCGTGCCGATCCAGCGTGGCGCGGTAATCACGAGATGCGTACTGACTGCCGCGATCGCTGTGATGGAGCAACCCGCTCTCAGGCTGGCGGCGACCTATGGCCATCTCCAGGGCATCCAGCACCAGCGACGTGCGCATGTGATCGGCCATCGCCCAGCCCACTAACTGCCGGTCGTGGAGGTCGAGCACCGCCGCGAGATAGAGCCAGCCCTCCAGCGTCCAGATCGCGGTGATATCGGCCACCCAGGCCCGGTTCGGTTCCGCCACCAGGAACCGGCGGTTCAGCAGGTTAGGCGCCACCGGCAGGCTGTGCTCACTGTCGGTTGTATGACGCCACCGGCGTCGCTGCCGTGCCTCTACATCCGCCTCCCGCATCAGGCTACGGGCCTGGTAACGGCCGACGGCGTAGCCGCGGCGTCGCAGTTCTCTGGCCATGCGGCGGCTGCCATAGCTGCCACGCTTCTGGCGATGAATCTCTCTGACTTCGTGGTGCAGGGCCTGACGCTGGTCATCAGGGCCACGTTGTTGCCAGGCATAGAAACCACTCCGGCTGACCTGCATGACCCGGCACAACACGGCCACGGGATAGGTGGCCTTCTCCGACTCGATGAACTGGTATCTCAGCTCGACTCTTTGGCGAAGAAGGCCGCCGCCTTTTTTAAAATATCCTTTTCAATCTGAAG
>JBNJLE010000063.1:0-924 GCA_051751685.1 Pseudomonadota bacterium
GCGTCAGTGACCGCCTTGTAGAATCTGGCCGTCACCCCAGCATCGGAGAGCTTCCTGCCGCGATAGCGCCGCCCGGCATCCTGATGATCCAGCTTATCGAACCACTGGCGGGCGTCTGCCTGTAGTGCCTCGATCTTCTGATCACGCGCGGCAGTCTGTGCCTTGGCCACCGCCGGCCGGTGCGCCACGATCAACCGATGATCCTGCCATACCATCTCACCGTAGGCTTCGGTATCCGTATCCTGGCAGCGTGTCTGATGGAACGCCTTCAACAGGTCATCGAACTCGCTGTATCGACGACCCGGCACCGCCAGGATAAATTCGAGTGGGCGCCCCTCGATCGTTACGGCCGACAAGGCCTCGAGGTTATCCAGAGACAACAGACCACGGTCGGCAACCAGCACCACACGCCGGACCTTGAAGCGCTTGACCACCGTCTCGATGGTCGGCAGCAACGTCCGGGTTTCCGCCATGTTGCCGTCGAATACCTCATGGTGGATGGGTAGGCCTTCCGCCGTCTGCACGACACCCAACATGAATTGTCGTCCGATGCCGCCCTCCTTCGACGGGCCGTAGTGGCGAACATCACCCTCGAGCGAAGTACTCCCCTCTGCGCGGATCGTAGTGAGGTCGTAAAAGACGATCGAAAGCTCTTGATCGATCAATGGCTTGAGCTGCTGTGCCAGCACGTCATTGAGGGCTTCGCTGCAGTCCGACAGGGTGTCCATGGTGCGCAGTAAGTGCTGATGACTGATTGAGGCCGTGTCGACGTCAGGCACCAGCACATCCTCCAACCAGCGCAGCACACCGAGCTTGGATTCCGGGTCACAAAGGCGGTTGAACACCATGACCCGCAGTAGCCGCTCGGCATCGAACTGCCGCTTGCTACGCAGCACACGGCGGAAGGCGTCATCCAGGCCGAGC
>JBNJLE010000064.1:0-839 GCA_051751685.1 Pseudomonadota bacterium
GACGCCTCCATCTGTGGCCTGGGTCAGGCGGCGCCCAATCCGGTGCTGGGGCTGCTCAAGGATTTCCGCGCTGAACTCGCCGCCCAGCACGTGATCGTCAAGGGCTAAGGAAGATGAGCATGCCGACCGAGAAAGCCAAGAACGCCGAGACCTTTACCCTGAGCCTGGATGGCGTGGACGTCAGCGCCACCCCGGGCGAGACCCTGTGGCAGGTGGCCAAGCGCGCCGGCGAGACCATTCCGCACCTGTGCTTCAAGGAGGCCCCCGGCTACCGCAGCGACGGCAACTGTCGCGCCTGCATGGTCGAGGTCGAGGGCGAGCGGGTGCTGGCGGCGAGCTGCCTGCGCGAAGCGGCCCCCGGCATGGTGGTGAAAAGTGCCAGCTCCGAGCGCGCCCGAGTGGCGCGCGAGGGCGTCATGGAGATGCTGATCGCCGACCAGCCCGAGCGCGACGCCAGCCCCGACCGGTCCAGCCACTTCTGGGCCATGGCCGATGCGTTGGCCATCGACGCCAGCGCGGTGCGTGAGTGGCTGCCGGCGCGGGCCGCGCCCACGGTGCACCACGTCGCCGAACGCGCAGCCTCGCTGCCCCATGCCGGCGGCCACGACGCCACCCACGCGGCGATGAGCGTCAACCTCGACGCCTGCATCGCGTGCAACCTCTGCGTACGCGCCTGCCGTGAGGTCCAGAGCAACGACGTGATCGGCCTGGCCCATCGCGGCGCCGCCGCGAAGATCGTCTTCGACTTCGACGACCCCATGGGCGACAGCACCTGCGTGGCCTGCGGCGAGTGCGTCCAGGCCTGCCCCACCGGCGCGCTGATGCCGGCGACCCTGGTG
>JBNJLE010000065.1:0-698 GCA_051751685.1 Pseudomonadota bacterium
GACCCTGAGGCCTCCCCACGAATAGAATAAGAAAATCAGTATATTAGGATTGAAAAAAGTCTGCATGGGCAGGCATGTTGTTAATCGCCAAACCAACAATATGCCGAGGAGCCCATGCAGACGCGCCAATTTTTGCACAGGATTCTGATGACTTCAGCCTCCCTTCTGCATTCCGCCCGCTTCAATGCTCTCGTCACATGCGTCGAGGCCTTGTTGTCGGGGCAGCGCCTGTCCCTGACGGCAATCGGTCGCCAGCTCCCGCGCCAGGCTCAGCCCAAGCATGCGATCAAGTGTGTCGATCGTCTGCTCGGTAACCCTCACCTTCAGCGTGAGCGTCGTTGGCTCTATGCGGATGTCGCTCGCCTGCTCGTGGGCGCTCAGCGGCATCCCGTCATTCTGGTTGACTGGTCACCGATCGACGACCGAGGGCGTCATTTTCTGCTGCGTGCCGCGATCCCCTTCGCGAAGCGATCGTTTCCGATCTATGAACGCGTGCATCACAAAGACGCCTGCCCCCGCTGTCAAAAGGCCCTCCTTGCTGACCTGGCGTGGATGTTGCCGCCACAGGCCAAGCCCATCCTCATCACCGATGCCGGTTTCAAGACGCCCTGGTTACGGGCTGTCGAGGCGTATGGCTGGTACTACATCGGCCGGGTGCGTGGGGCAACTCAACTGAGGCACGACGGCGAATCCGACTG
>JBNJLE010000066.1:0-659 GCA_051751685.1 Pseudomonadota bacterium
ACCGTCGCCGGCTTTGACCAGGAAGGCGGCAACGAGCGCGCGAAGCAGATCATGCACCGCCTGCTCTCCGACCTGTTCAAGCTGATCGACGACTTCGACGTCACCCAGGAAGAGTACTGGTCCACCGTCAGCCTGCTCAACGCCCTGGGCCGCGATACCCAGTTCGGCCTGCTCTCGCCGGGTCTGGGCTTCGACCACTACCTGGACATGCGTCAGGACGCCATCGACGCCGAGGCCAAGCGCGTAGGCGGCACCCCGCGCACCATCGAGGGCCCGCTCTATGTGGCCGGCGCCCCGGAAGCCGAAGGCTTCGCGCGCATGGACGACGGGAAGGATGCGGATGGCGAGACCATGTGGCTGACCGGCCAGGTGCGTGACGTCGACGGCACCCCGATCCCCGGCGCCAAGGTCGAGATCTGGCACGCCAACGCCAAGGGCGGCTACTCCTTCTTCGACCCGACCCAGAGCGAGTACAATCTGCGCCGCACCCTCTATGCCGACAGCGACGGTCGCTACACCGCGCGCAGCATCATCCCCTCCGGCTACGGCGTGCCGGAAGGCGCCCCCACCGACGTGGTGCTCAAGTCCCTGGGTCGTCACGGCGAGCGTCCGGCGCACATCCACTACTTCGTCTCCGCACCGGGCCACCAGCACCTGAC
>JBNJLE010000067.1:0-619 GCA_051751685.1 Pseudomonadota bacterium
GACCCTGAGGCCTCCCCACGAATTATACAGTGACCCCCAGTTCGGCTTCTTGTCGCATGAGCCGGAGGAGTCTGTCCATTCGGCCCGCGGGATAGCGGGCCAGGATGGCTTCACAGCCAAGACGCCAAAGCGAGACGCCTCGCCGTGAGCGACGCGTATTGCTTTGATAGGCCGGTGCCTTCCCCGCTCTATCGAGGGATAGGCCGCTGGCCAGGAGCCGAAATCTAGCCAGCATGGCGATGAGAAGCAGGATCTCAATCCGGCGTGCATGTCGGGTGCCATGCAAGTTAAACGCAAACCCGAACCGCTCGCTCTTGATATCCCGAAATCCCTCCTCGATTTCCATGCGTTTGCTGTAGAGCTGCACGACCTTGGCCGCGGTATGGTGGCGGGGTGTCAGATTACTGACCAGCACCCAGGGTTCTCGGTGCCCCTTGGCCACCTTGCGGCTACGGGCAGCGCATGACGCACTGCCGTTCTTGTTGCGGTCTTTGCGCCCTCGGTAGGGGGCACGGTACAGGTACAAACGTGTCGTCAGTGAGCGTGTCTTGGCCAGTGTGACGGAACCGCGCGCTGCTGGCTCGTGTGTCGCCAGCGGAAACAGCGATTCCAGGCGGCG
>JBNJLE010000068.1:0-580 GCA_051751685.1 Pseudomonadota bacterium
AGCACCAGACCCGAAACGGTTGCGGCGGCTGATGATGGACGCGTTTGCCCTGCACAAGGGGCACCGCTACGCCACCGTGGTGGCCTGCGCCGACACCCAGCAGGTGGTATGGATCGGCGAGGGCCGTTCCCGCGAGGCGATCCGGCCCTTCTTCGCTTGGTTGGGCGAGGCTAGAGAACAGATCGAGGCCGTGGCCATGGACATGAACTCGGCCTTCGATCTCGAAGTGAAGGCCCAGTGCCCCAACGCCGAGGTGGTCTACGACCGCTTCCATGTGGTGGTCAAGTACAGACGCGAGGTGATGGATCGGGTGCGCGTCGATCAGGCCAATCAGCTGCGCGATGACAAGGCCGCCCGCCAGGTGATCAAGGGCAGCCGCCGGCTGCTGCTGCGTAACGCCGACAACCTCAACCCCGAGCAGGCGGTGAAGCTGGAGGAGCTGTTGGCGGCCAATGCGTCATTGACCACGGCGTATGTGCTCAAGGACCAGCTGAAGACCCTGTGGTTTGCCGACGACGAGGCCACCGCGCGGGGTGCCTGGCAGGAGTGGGCTGGCATGGCCCTGGGCAGTGGCATTGAC
>JBNJLE010000069.1:0-571 GCA_051751685.1 Pseudomonadota bacterium
GCCATGTGGGATTCCGTAGCGATCCACGGCTTCCTGGAAGAGCTGCTGAGCCAGCGCGGCATTCTCTTTGTGAGAGACCATCCAGGCCACGATGAAGCGGCTGTACAGGTCCAACACCACGTAGAGATTGAGATAGACGCCGCGTCGCCGCGTGGGCAGTTTGCTGATGTCCCATGTCCACGCCTTATTGGCGGCCCTTGCCGTGATGCGTGGCACGGCATGGTGTTGAGGCGCACGTTGAGGGCGGCGGTCACCGCTCTCCTTAGCCTCACGCAGCTGCCGGTACCACGTGCTGAGCGAGCCGAGATAGATCCCTTGCTGCAGCAGGTCGTGGTAGATCTCATACACCGGCTGATCCCGGTAGGGTTCGCTATGCGCGATCTCAAGCATTTGCGCTCGCTCCTCGGCCGATAGGGCTCTGGGCTGCGGGCAGTGCCGGCGCGACGTAGATGCCCCGGTAGAAGGCTCATGGCGGCGTTTTCGCCAGGCGTACACCGTGCTGCGGTTGATGCCCAAGGCTCGACAGGCCATGGCCAATGGGAGGTGCGCCGGGCGCTCTTCGAGCACCGTT
>JBNJLE010000070.1:0-569 GCA_051751685.1 Pseudomonadota bacterium
GCGGCCGGGCAAATCCGCGGGATGTACATTCTCGGCGAGAACCCGGCCATGTCCGACCCGGACCTCGCGCATGCCCGCGCCGCCCTGGCCAAGCTCGAGCATCTGGTGGTGCAGGATCTGTTCGTCACCGAGACCGCCCAGTTCGCCGATGTCATCCTGCCCGCCTCGGCCTGGCCGGAGAAGGATGGCAGCGTCACCAACACCAACCGCCAGGTGCAGCTGGGTCGCGCCGCCGTGCCGCTCCCCGGCGAGGCCAAACCCGACTGGTGGATCATTCAGCAGCTCGCCAATCGCCTGGGCCTGGACTGGGCCTATACGCACCCCCGCGAGGTGTTCGCCGAGATGAAACAGGGCATGGCCTCGCTCGACCATATCAGCTGGGCGCGGCTGGAGCGCGAGAGCTCGGTGACCTATCCCTGTCCCGCCGATGACGCCCCCGGGGCCGATGTGGTGTTCTCCGACACCTTCCCGCGGGCGGGAGGCAAGGCCAAGTTCACCCCGACCCGGCCACTTCCCCCCGACGAGCCCGTCGACGGCGACTTCCCCACGGTGCTGATTACCGGCCGCCA
>JBNJLE010000071.1:0-554 GCA_051751685.1 Pseudomonadota bacterium
CGGCACCTCATTGAGCTTGTCGCTGAAGCCAACGGCTGCTGCTGTGGCGGTGGTGCCATCCACTTTCGCCAGGATCACCAGTCGCGTGGTGCGCTCTACCAGCGTACCGACGGCAGAGCGATTGTTGGCGCCAATGATGAGGTCTCCTTCCCAGTGGCCGGGCATCAGCCGATCTTCTATCTCAGGAGGCCGCAGATGGATGCTGACCAGATCCGGAATCTGTTGCCGCCGATCCTTGCCGCGACTGCGCGGGCGTCGCTTACCTTTGCCCTGCCGCAGACAGGCGATCAGCTCCTTCTTGAGCGAGCCGCGGGGCATGACGTAGAGCGCGTTATAGATCGCTTCGTGTGAGACCTGGCGGTCAGTATCATCAGGGAACATGCGTTTGAGTGTGCGGGCTATCTGCTCCGGTGACCAGTACTTGCGCAGCAGGTAGACCACCAGCTCGAACAGCTCGCCATCGAGATGCAGCTTGGGTCGACGGCGAGGCCGGCAGCGGGTCAGTCGGGCCCGGAAACCGGCGAGACTGGCATCATAGGCCTTGTCAGGCCTGA
>JBNJLE010000072.1:0-530 GCA_051751685.1 Pseudomonadota bacterium
TTGAGAACCGTTTGACTCTTGAACCAAGTTTGGTCCGCTTCCTTCTCTGAAGGGTAAGGACCATATGATCGTAAACTGAAGAGTTTGATCATGGCTCAGATTGAACGCTGGCGGCAGGCCTAACACATGCAAGTCGAGCGGTAACAGGTCCAGCTTGCTGGATGCTGACGAGCGGCGGACGGGTGAGTAATGCATAGGAATCTGCCCGGTAGTGGGGGATAACCTGGGGAAACTCAGGCTAATACCGCATACGTCCTACGGGAGAAAGCAGGGGATCTTCGGACCTTGCGCTATCGGATGAGCCTATGCCGGATTAGCTAGTTGGTGAGGTAATGGCCCACCAAGGCGACGATCCGTAGCTGGTCTGAGAGGATGATCAGCCACATCGGGACTGAGACACGGCCCGAACTCCTACGGGAGGCAGCAGTGGGGAATATTGGACAATGGGCGCAAGCCTGATCCAGCCATGCCGCGTGTGTGAAGAAGGCCTTCGGGTTGTAAAGCACTTTCAGTGGGGAAGAAAGCCTGGG
>JBNJLE010000073.1:0-509 GCA_051751685.1 Pseudomonadota bacterium
CCGGCCTCGCCGAGCAGCGCGCGCGCCTCCTGCATATCGGCGGCGTGACGCGGAAACGACACGGCCAGGTAGTCGACGCCGATCGCCACGGCGGTGGTGAGATCCGCGCGGTCCTTGTCGGTGAGCGCCGGCGCCGAGAGGCCGCCGCCCTGCTTGTTGATGCCCTTGTTGTTGGAGAGCTTGCCGCCCACCACCACGGTGGTGTGGATCTCGCGGCCCTGGATAGCGGTGACATCGAGCACCACGCGGCCATCATCGAGCAGCAGGCGGTCGCCCGGGGCGACGTCGTCGATCAGCTGTTGATAGTCGCAGCCGACCCGGGCGGCATCGCCGGCCTGGCGGTCGAGGGCCATATCGAGCACGAAGGGCGCGCCCTCGGCCAGCTCGACGGCGCCCTGGCGGAAGCGGGCGATGCGAATCTTGGGGCCCTGCAGGTCGCCCAGGGCGGCGACGCTTCGACCCAGGCGGTCGGCGATCTCGCGGACCCGCACCAGGCGCTGGCGATGGTC
>JBNJLE010000074.1:0-495 GCA_051751685.1 Pseudomonadota bacterium
AGCCTGGCGGTGATCATCGACTGCTGCACCCGAGAGATCCTTGGCTGGCGATTATCGGACAATGGCAGCAGCAAGACGGCGGAAGCGGCGCTGGAAGAGGCCCTGGTACATCGGTTTGGCGCGCTGGGCCGCATTCATCAGCCGCTGGCCCTGCGCTCCGACAACGGCCTCGTCTTCAGCAGTCGGCACTATACGGCGACGGTGAAGGCCTACGGGCTCACCCAGGAGTTCACGACGCCCTACACCCCGGAGCAAAACGGACTAGTCGAGCGCTTCTTTCGGTCCTTGAAGGAAGAATGCATCTGGCAGCATCGGTTCGAATCGCTGGGCCAGGCCCGAGCGGTGATCGGCCGCTGGATCCGGTACTACAACGAAGAGCGGCCACATCAGTCCCTGGGCTATGTGGCACCCCGAGCACACCCGGCATTAGCCGCATAGGGTGTGCAAAAACCAGGGGGTCATTACACGACGTCACGGTCGACTGGTTCCATATCA
>JBNJLE010000075.1:0-489 GCA_051751685.1 Pseudomonadota bacterium
CTGGTAATGCTGCGCCATCTCGGCATAGGTGGTGTTGAGCTGGCTCTCGTAGCGGCACGCCCGCGTGACGGCGCTCTTAAGGTTATCCGGGATAAGCAGTTCGGGGACCCCGCCCAGGAACTGGAACGCACGCTGGTGGGAGCCGATCCAGTCGGGCAGCGCCTGGCTCCAGGTGGCCTCGGCGTAGGTGAAGTTGGACGCCCCTAGCACCGCCACGAACACCTGGGCGTTACGCACCTCGCCGGTGGCCTGGTTGATGATGGGTACGGTCGGGCCGCAGTAGTCGATGAAGAGCTTCTCGCCGGCGCGGTGAACCTGGCGCATGCTGCGCCGCTGACGGTCACGCCAGGCCCGGTAGTGATGGCAGAACTGGCTGTAGCGGTGCGCCTTGTCGCCCTGGGCCTCCACGTACTCCGCCCAGAGCAGCTGCAGGGTCACGCCCTTGCGCTTGAGCGCCTGGTGGACCTGGAAGTAGTCCGGCGCCGAGAA
>JBNJLE010000076.1:0-462 GCA_051751685.1 Pseudomonadota bacterium
CGCACCGGCGGCGTTTTGGCCGGGAACAGTCGCGCCTCCAGCGCCGTCTCGTCGGTGCCGTCCGGCAGCGGCCACGTGATGCCGGCGACCTGCGCCAGGCTGACGTACTTGCTGACAACGCCCTTGGAGAGGCCACAGGCCCGCGCAATCTTCTCGTGGCTGAGCCCGGCGTCGTACTTGAGGCGCAACACCTCGGTGATGGTTCGCATGGGAATCCTCGGTGCTGGCATCGTCCCCTCCGGGGCCAAAGGCAAAAGGAGGGGTATGCCGTAAAAGTCCGAATCATTCCAGCGAGTTAGATGAGATTCCGGGATCGTGACCGATGATTCCGGCAACGTGACCGTGGATTCCGGGGAAGATGCCGAAATCGGTCACGATGAAACGGAATGGCCGGTCACGATGGTCCGGAGTAGTCGGTCACGATAGATCGGAACGGGCGGTCACGATGGCCCGGAATACGCA
>JBNJLE010000077.1:0-426 GCA_051751685.1 Pseudomonadota bacterium
AACATCGAGGAGTGCGACATCTTCTGCGCGCTGACCAACGACGACGAGGTCAATATCATGTCGTCGATGCTGGCCAAGCGCATGGGCGCCAAGAAGGTGCTGACGCTGATCAACAACGCCGCCTACGTGGACCTGGTACAGGGCGGCGAGATCGACATCGCCATCTCGCCCCAGCAGGCCACCATCGGCAGCCTGCTGACCCATGTGCGCCGCGGCGATATCGTCAACGTGCACTCGCTGCGCCGCGGCGCGGCGGAGGCCATCGAGGCGATCGCCCACGGTGATACCCAGTCATCGAAGGTGGTGGGCCGTGCCATCGGTGAGATCGATCTGCCGCGGGGCACCACCATCGGCGCCATCGTGCGCGGTAAGGAGGTGCTGATTGCCCACGACGACGTCATGGTGGAGTCCGGCGATCACGTCATC
>JBNJLE010000078.1:0-417 GCA_051751685.1 Pseudomonadota bacterium
CCCGCTGCCGGCCTCGCCGTCGACCCAAGCTGCATCTCGATGGCGAACTGTTCGAGCTGGTTGTTTACCTGCTGCGCAAGTACTGGTCACCAGAGCAAATAGCCCGCACACTAAAACGCATGTTCCCTGATGATACTGACAGCCAGGTCTCACACGAAGCGATCTATAACGCGCTCTACGTCATGCCCCGCGGCTCGCTCAAGAAGGAGCTGATCGCCTGTCTGCGGCAGGGCAAAGGTAAACGACGCCCGCGCAGTCGCGGCAAGGATCGGCGGCAACAGATTCCGGACCTGGTCAGCATCCATCTGCGGCCTCCTGAGATAGAAGATCGTCTGATGCCCGGCCACTGGGAGGGAGACCTCATCATTGGCGCCAACAATCGCTCTGCCGTCGGTACGCTGGTAGAGTGCACCACGC
>JBNJLE010000079.1:0-377 GCA_051751685.1 Pseudomonadota bacterium
AGTCGCTGCAGGCGGAACTGGCCCAAGAGGGCCATGCGGTATCACTCGTCAAGCTGTGCCAGTGGCTGGGCCTCTCGCGCCGGTCGGTGTACTACCGACCCAAGCCGCGGCGTCGCGTGATCAATGCCGACCTGGCCGCTCGCGTGAAGCTGGCTCTTGAACGGTTTCCCACTTATGGCTATCGCCGCCTGGCGTGTGTGCTGGGTGAGAACCGCAAGCCGATTCAGCGCATCCTGCAGCTGAAGGGCTGGCAAGTACGTAAGCGGCCCCAGGGCTTCCGTCCTCGCGCCAGGAGTCTGCCATCAGTCGCCTCGCGACCGGATGAGCGCTGGGCCACTGACCTGACTCATGTGTGGTGCGGCAAAGATCGGCGGGCA
>JBNJLE010000080.1:0-374 GCA_051751685.1 Pseudomonadota bacterium
TCTACAACGCCATGCTCCACGTCATCGTCGACGAGGCGCTATACGACCCGGCCTATATCGAGGCCCACACCGAGGGCTTCGAGGCGCTCAAGGCCCATGTGCGCGAGCTGACCCCCGAGGCGATGTCGCCGGCCTGTGGCGTTGCCCCCGAGCAGATCCGCGAGCTGGCCCGGCTCTACGCCGGTGCCGACAAGGCGATGATCTTCTGGGGCATGGGCATCTCCCAGCACGTCCACGGCACCGACAACGCCCGCTGCCTGATCTCGCTGGCGCTGGCCTGTGGCCACACCGGTCGTCCCGGCACCGGCCTGCACCCGCTGCGCGGCCAGAACAACGTCCAGGGCGCCTCCGACGCCGGCATGATCCCCATGGTG
>JBNJLE010000081.1:0-368 GCA_051751685.1 Pseudomonadota bacterium
TGAAGTGACCCCCTCCAGAGCTGCACAGGCTATAGTGCAGCGATCAGGAGGATGAGATGAGCAATGAACCCACCGTCAAACGCTGGACCGCGAAGTGCAAAGCCGCCGTGGTCATGGACATCTTTAAGGGCAAGACCACCGTCGCTGAAGTGGCTCGCCAGCATGACCTCACTGTCTCCGAGGTCGAGGGCTGGATCGAGGAGGCCCAGCGCAGTATGGAGAACGGGTTCCGGGCCCGCCCCAAGGACATCCGCGAGCAGTATGAGTCCGAGCTGCGGGAAACCAAGGAGGCGCTGGGCGAGGCCCACCTGCAGATCTATGCATTAAAAAAGTTTCGCCGCCTGCTCGACGAGGACGAGAACTCGTAA
>JBNJLE010000082.1:0-359 GCA_051751685.1 Pseudomonadota bacterium
GCCGAGATCGGCCTGGTGGCCAAGCTGGAGCGCGCCGAGGCGGTGGTCGATGAGGCGACCCTGGACGGCATCATCGAGGCCAGCGAGGCGGTGATGGTGGCCCGCGGTGATCTCGGCGTGGAGATCGGCGACGCCAAGCTGATCGGCATGCAGAAGCGCATCATCAAGCGCGCCCGCACGCTGAACCGCGCGGTGATCACCGCCACCCAGATGATGGAGTCGATGATCGAGTCGCCGCTGCCCACCCGGGCCGAGGTGTTCGACGTGGCCAACGCGGTGCTCGACGGCACCGACGCGGTGATGCTCTCCGCCGAGACCGCCGCCGGCGACTTCCCGGTGGAGACCATCGAGGCCATGGA
>JBNJLE010000083.1:0-345 GCA_051751685.1 Pseudomonadota bacterium
GGTGAGGCGTGCGGGGTGGTAGGGGTAGTCGAAGCCGAAGCGCCCCTTGACGCAGAGCCGGCCTTCGTTCGACGGCCCGTTGCGCCCCTCGACGAAGAGGATTCGCCCCGATCCCGGAGCTGATCCGGCGACAGGGCTGCGGGGAGGCGCTACAAGTCCCTCCCTGGAGGCTACCTCGGCCATCCCGGGTCCTCGGACCTCCCCTTCGCCCTGTCCCCGGCGCTCCTCACCCGGTGGCACGCCATCCTTGATGTGGTAGGTGAGCTGACAGCCCACGCCGCAGTAGGGACAGACCGAGTCGACCTGGCGATCGGCGGCGCGGGAGTCGCCGCGGCCCTGGGCGTC
>JBNJLE010000084.1:0-343 GCA_051751685.1 Pseudomonadota bacterium
CTGTCGCTGACCGGGCACGTCTACTCGCCGGCCGTGATCCTCGGCTCGCCGGTGCTGCTCGACGGGCTCAGCGAGGAGCAGCGCGGCTGGTTCATGGAGGCCGGTCGCGCCGGGGCCGAGGCGACCCGTGCCGAGGTCTCGCGGCTGGAAGACGAGGGCGTGGCGTTCCTGCGCGGCGAAGGCATGACCGTCAATACCGAGGTCGATCCGACGCCGTTCCAGGACGCCGTGGAGGGGGTGCACGCGCGCTTTATCGAGCAGTATGGCGACACCATGCTGAGCCGTATCCGCAACAGCGACTGCTGAGCCGCCTGCCCATGGGCCGGTCATGCGTGACCGGCCC
>JBNJLE010000085.1:0-329 GCA_051751685.1 Pseudomonadota bacterium
AGCCTGGCTGTTCCAGAAGCTGGTGCGCGTCGGCTTCGGCTCCAACCATGTCGACCACTGCACCCGGTTGTGTCACGCCAGCTCCGTGGCGGCGCTGATGGAGTGCATCGGCTCGGGGGCAGTGACCGCCTCCTTTATGCAGGCGCTGCAGGCCGACGTGGTGATCCTTACCGGCTGCAACCCGGCGATCAATCACCCGGTGGCGGCCACCTACTTTAAGCAGGCGGCGCGCAACGGCACCCAGCTGATCATCCTCGACCCCCGCGGCCAGGCGCTGGACACCTACGCCCATCGCAGCGTGCGCTTCACGCCCGGCGGCGATGTGTCGT
>JBNJLE010000086.1:0-329 GCA_051751685.1 Pseudomonadota bacterium
GGCCTGGCTGTTCCAGAAGCTGGTGCGCGTCGGCTTCGGCTCCAACCATGTCGACCACTGCACCCGGCTGTGTCACGCCAGCTCCGTGGCGGCACTGATGGAGTGCATCGGCTCGGGGGCGGTGACCGCCTCCTTCATGCAGGCGCTGCAGGCCGACGTGGTGATCCTTACCGGCTGCAACCCGGCGATCAATCACCCGGTGGCGGCCACCTACTTCAAGCAGGCGGCGCGCAACGGCACCCAGCTGATCATCCTCGACCCCCGCGGCCAGGCGCTGGACACCTACGCCCATCGCAGCGTGCGCTTCACGCCCGGCGGCGACGTCTCGC
>JBNJLE010000087.1:0-317 GCA_051751685.1 Pseudomonadota bacterium
CTCGGCGCCGGCCAGGTCGGTGGCACCCTGGCCGAACACCTGGCCCGGGAGGAGAACGACATCACGGTGGTGGACACCAACGGCGACAAGCTGCGCGAACTGCACACCAAGCTCGACATCCGCACCGTGGTCGGCCCCGGCTCCTACCCCATGGTGCTGCGCCAGGCGGGCTGCGAGGACGCCGACATGCTGATCGCGGTGACCAGCCAGGACGAGGTCAACATGATCGCCTGCCAGGTCGCCCACACCCTGTTCCGCACCCCCACCAAGATCGCCCGGGTGCGCGCCACCGCCTACCTGACCCGCAAGGGGCTGTT
>JBNJLE010000088.1:0-295 GCA_051751685.1 Pseudomonadota bacterium
CTGAAGTGGTCCAATTGGAGCGGACACCCCGATAAGCCTAATAATGGAGGCAGTGGAGGTGTTCATGACCAAGAAGACTCGTCGTCGGTTTTCCGATGAATTCAAGGCAGATGCGGTGAGCCTGGTGATCGATCAGGGGTATTCCGTATCCGAGGCCGCCCGGCGCTTGGGCGTAGAACGCAGCGTACTGGACCGCTGGTGCCGCAAGCACCGTCAGCAGGTCACCGGCAGTCTTGGGCGGCAGGAGGACGATCGCGACGCCGAGATCAAGAAGCTCCGCGAAGAAGTTCGTAAT
>JBNJLE010000089.1:0-295 GCA_051751685.1 Pseudomonadota bacterium
TGGCCACGCCACTGAGAAAGGCCTGAGACATGTCGCAGACCACTTCGACGACGTTGTCTGGGTCACCCCCATGCTTGGCCAGAAAGGCGCTGAAAGCCTTGATGGTGTCCTTGCCATGGCCGGGGATGGCGAAGATCACCGGCTGATGCTTGCGGTGCATGTCGAGAAACACCGTCACATAGCGGTGACCACGCCGAGAAGCGGTTTCATCCAGGCCGACGGCCTCGACCTTGGATAGGTCCAATTGACCCAGCATCCGTCCCACATAGTGGTGCACGATGCGCCACAGGCGCTT
>JBNJLE010000090.1:0-287 GCA_051751685.1 Pseudomonadota bacterium
ATGACCCGCCGCAGCCGAGTGCTCGACGACCTCGAGCCCGAGGCCGTGGCGAGCCTGGCGCCGGCCGAGCTGGTGCGCCTGCGCCTGACGCCGGGCGAGCACATCACCATCACCACCCGGCGGGGGGCGATCACCCTGAAGGTAAGAGTCGACCCGCTGATGACGGAGGGGATGGTGTTTGTGCCCTTCTGCTACGGCGAGGCGGCGGCCAACCTGCTGACCAACCCGGCGCTGGATCCCGACGGCAAGATCCCCGAGTTCAAGTACGCCGCCTGTCGGTTGGAACC
>JBNJLE010000091.1:0-287 GCA_051751685.1 Pseudomonadota bacterium
CCCGAGTTCGACAGTTAGAAGCGTAAACTTTTGATTAGCCTGGAAACGCCTTTTCAAAATTGGCACTACAAGCGTGATGCGGTAGGTACTGGCAGGCCAATTGCCTCGAAAAGGTCGCGCTGTTCAGGCTTCAATTTGGTCAGGCCGCTCGCCGTCTCACGACGGTGAAGCAGGACCTGGTGGAACTGGATCTTGCGGGCAATTTCCAACGCCCGCGTCGGCGACAGTGGGTTATCACTGGCCTTTAACCGCATTCGCAGCACGCGGTACAGCACCAGGGCGAGGAA
>JBNJLE010000092.1:0-278 GCA_051751685.1 Pseudomonadota bacterium
CAAGACCCGAGGGTCTTTGACGAGTCGCTTGCCTTGATGTTTCAGTGACTGATCACCGATCACATCGACAAGCGCCCACATGAATTACCTGATCGATTGTTAAAGAGCGGCTCCCGTCTCGTCTCGAGTGGAGCGTCTCGCTGTGCTGCCGGGGCGGGGCTTACCAGAGGTAGCGGCTCCGTCTCGTCAGCGCCCTGCGAGGAAGGCGTATTCTACCGATTTGCGTCAGCGTGTCAAGCGGTGGTGGGCGATGTTCGGCCTCCCGTCCTGCTTGCCGC
>JBNJLE010000093.1:0-278 GCA_051751685.1 Pseudomonadota bacterium
GCGAAGACTTCCAGCGGCGTTCGCCAGTCCAGTGTCTTGCGAGGCCTTGTGTTCAGTGAGTCGGCGATGGCGTCGAGTTCTTCCTGGCTGTAGACCGACAGGTCTGTGCCCTTCGGAAGGTACTGCCGCAGCAGCCCGTTGGTGTTCTCATTAGAACCCCGTTGCCATGGGCTATGCGGGTCAGCGAAGTAGATCGCGGTACCGGTCTTCTGAGTGATCTCGGCATGCTTCACCATCTCTCTGCCCTGGTCGTAGGTCATGGACAGGCGCAGGGCTCG
>JBNJLE010000094.1:0-271 GCA_051751685.1 Pseudomonadota bacterium
GACGACAACGACACGACTACGATCACCCTGAGTGCTCCTGAGCAGGTCACGGAAGCCGAGGAGATCACCGTCACGGCCACGGTGAACAACGCCCCCGAGACCGACCTGACCATCACGCTGAACAACGGCGAGCAGATCGTGATTGGCGCCGGCGAGACCAGCGGTGAGGTGACCTTTGGTACCCGTGAAGACGACCTGTACCAGCAGGGGGATGAGCCGCTGACCTTCAGCATCACCGACACCGAAGGCGGCAACTACGAAGACCTGGACG
>JBNJLE010000095.1:0-268 GCA_051751685.1 Pseudomonadota bacterium
GCAGATCAGCGCGTGGGCGCGGATGCGATCCGGCAATCGGTGGTAGACCGGTGCGATTTCGATGTCGCTCTTCAGCACCCGGAAGCCACGTTCGATGTCGGCCAGCGACCGGTAGCGATCCACGACCTCTTGCGGCTCATGATCGGCCATGTTGGTGACCAGTAACAGCTTGCCATCCAGCATCCGTGCTCGATCGAGGGCTCGCTGATCCAGTACGTAGTTGAACGTCTCGGCGGTCAGGTCCACCTTGAGAATATGACCGAGATGC
>JBNJLE010000096.1:0-268 GCA_051751685.1 Pseudomonadota bacterium
ACAGATCAGCGCGTGGGCGCGGATGCGATCCGGCAATCGGTGGTAGACCGGTGCGATTTCGATATCGCTCTTCAGCACCCGGAAGCCGCGTTCGATGTCGGCCAGCGACCGGTAGCGATCCACGATCTCTTGTGGCTCATGATCGGCCATGTTGGTGACCAATAACAGCTTGCCATCCAGCATCCGTGCTCGATCGAGGGCTCGCTGATCCAGCACGTAGTTGAACGTCTCGGCGGTCAGGTCCACCTTGAGGATATGACCGAGATGT
>JBNJLE010000097.1:0-267 GCA_051751685.1 Pseudomonadota bacterium
GCCACAGCCGATGCCTGGGTGATCAAGGAAAAGCTGCGCTGGATCCAGAAGGCCCCGACACCGCGCGCGGCCCGCTGGCGCATCACGAACTACCTCAATGTCATGCGGGAGGCCGTCACCGGCCAGCCACTGCTCAAGCCGATGGCGAAGGCCCTGGCGACCCTGAATCGGCATGCAGAGCAGGTGGTGAGACGCTGGTTGTCTGGCCTGACCAACGCACGCCTGGAGGGCATGAATGGTCTCTTCCAAGCTGCCAGGTCACGCGCA
>JBNJLE010000098.1:0-261 GCA_051751685.1 Pseudomonadota bacterium
TAGATGGCCGCCATGGGCAGAGTCATGTAGGCGGCCAGCGCGCGCAGCATCACCATCGACAGGTGGCCATGGGCGTCCTGGAGGACGTGCAGGTGCTCGAGCAGCCGGTCACGGCGCCGCAGATCCGGGTCGCTGCGCTCGTCACCGAGCAGCTGGCGCAGCGCGGCCAGGGCCACGGGGGGCAGGTCGCGGCCACGGGGCCTGCCGCGGAAACGGCGCGGGGGAGTGACGGTCTCGACGGTCATGGCATTGCTCTTGTTG
>JBNJLE010000099.1:0-257 GCA_051751685.1 Pseudomonadota bacterium
CTGATCGAGCACCCCGGTGCCCTGCAGGTGCTGGAGTTCGCCGGCGGCCTGGTGCAGCTGGTCGCGGTCAAGGCGGTCTACGGTGGCCCGCTGGTGGGCCAGGACCTGGCCTTCCTGCGCCGCCACATGCCCAGCGTGGATACCCGAGTCGCCGCCATCTACCGCCGCGACCGGCCGATCATCCCGCGCGGCGATACCGTGATCGAAGCCGACGACGAGGTGTTCTTCATCGCCGCTCGCCGCGACATCCGCGCGGT
>JBNJLE010000100.1:0-256 GCA_051751685.1 Pseudomonadota bacterium
ATAGAGTGCCATGCGCCGCTGGGCGATGGCGCTGTGGGCCAGGCCGACGATGGGCAGCCCCGAGCGGATGCGCGAGGCGATCAGCGGCGTATAGCCGGTGGAGGTCATGCAGGCGATGGCGGCCACGCCCGACAGATGGTTGGCGGCGTACATGGCGGAGAGCGCGATGGTCTCGTCGATCCGCGAGAAGCCCTCATGGATGCGGTGGCCGGACTCCTGGGCGATCTTCTCGCGCTCGGCGCCCAGGCAGACCCGG
>JBNJLE010000101.1:0-256 GCA_051751685.1 Pseudomonadota bacterium
GTAGAGTGCCATGCGCCGCTGGGCGATGGCGCTGTGGGCCAGGCCGACGATGGGCAGCCCCGAGCGGATGCGCGAGGCGATCAGCGGCGTATAGCCGGTGGAGGTCATGCAGGCGATAGCGGCCACGCCCGACAGGTGGTTGGCGGCGTACATGGCGGAGAGCGCGATGGTCTCGTCGATCCGCGAGAAGCCCTCATGGATGCGGTGGCCGGACTCCTGGGCGATCTTCTCGCGCTCGGCGCCCAGGCAGACCCGA
>JBNJLE010000102.1:0-248 GCA_051751685.1 Pseudomonadota bacterium
GGCTCTTCGTCGTCGGGTGTGGAATTCGCCCCCGTCGTTGAGCCACGATAGAGCCTCCACGATGACAGGAGGCATGGCATGGACGGCACCCAGATTCTGACCCTCGGCCTGGGCCTGGAAGCGCCCTGGATTCTCAAGGACCAGCACCTGGATACCTCCGTGTCACCCCACCGCTTGGATCTCTATGTCGAAGCCGAGCGAGGCAGCCTCTACCCCTGCCCGGAATGCGGCGAGGCCTGCCCGGCGCA
>JBNJLE010000103.1:0-240 GCA_051751685.1 Pseudomonadota bacterium
TCAGACGTGGTAGACGTCGATGACCTGGTGGATATAGTCGTTGTTGAGTTGCACTACCTTGCGGGTGATCTGCGGCGTATCGCCCGATACGTCCAGGGTGTAGAAGGAGGTCCCGAAGAAGGTCTGGGTCTCCTTGTAGCGGTGGTTCAGGGTCTGCCAGTTGAAGCGCAGCTCGACCTTGCCCTCCGCCTCCTTGACCACCTCGAGGTTGGTGATCTGGTGCGTGGTGCGCGGCTCCGG
>JBNJLE010000104.1:0-225 GCA_051751685.1 Pseudomonadota bacterium
CGTCAGCCGCGCGGGGTGGTAGGGGTAGTCGAAGCCGAAGCGCCCCTTGACGCACAGGCGACCCTGGTTGGAGGGGCCGTCACGGCCCTCGACGAACAGGATGCGCTCACCTTGTTCGGGGTCGTCCTTGATGTGATAAGTGAGCTGACAGCCCACGCCGCAGTAGGGACAGACCGAGTCGACCTGGCGATCGGCGGCGCGGGAGTCGCCGCGGCCCTGGGCGTT
>JBNJLE010000105.1:0-217 GCA_051751685.1 Pseudomonadota bacterium
GATGAGCGAACTGCGCCGCCTCGACCGCAACTTCCGCCGCGTGGTGATCGCCGGCGGCGGCAATATCGGCGAGCGCCTCGCCGAGCACCTCGAGCACAGCCACCAGGTGAAGATCATCGAGCACAATCTGGAGCGCTGCACGGTGCTCTCCGAACGCCTCGACCGCACCGTGGTGCTCCACGGCAGCGCCACCAGCAAGCGGCTACTGGAGGAGGAG
>JBNJLE010000106.1:0-217 GCA_051751685.1 Pseudomonadota bacterium
TTCCTCTTCGAGCAGCCGCTTGCTGGTAGCGCTGCCGTGGAGCACCACGGTGCGGTCGAGGCGTTCGGAGAGCACCGTGCAGCGCTCCAGATTGTGCTCGATGATCTTCACCTGATGGCTGTGCTCCAGGTGCTCGGCGAGGCGCTCGCCGATATTGCCGCCGCCGGCGATCACCACGCGGCGGAAGTTGCGGTCGAGGCGGCGCAGTTCGCTCATT
>JBNJLE010000107.1:0-208 GCA_051751685.1 Pseudomonadota bacterium
CGCGGCTACCGAAACGAGGCCAACTTCATCGCCATGATCTACCTGATTGGCAGCCCTGTGGGCCGCCTGCTTGATCAGGCCAAATCCACATGAAACGACGAAGAACCAAATAATTTCTCCATTCCTATCAATATGAACATAGGCATCACCATCCTCCCGGAAGTTTCGTAAAAGTCAGAGCTTCCCGTATTCGGCAGGTATTAGCAAT
>JBNJLE010000108.1:0-202 GCA_051751685.1 Pseudomonadota bacterium
CGAGACGGCGACCTTCTACGCCCACTTCGACGTGGTGCATGACGACCAGGCGCCGCCGCCGGCGGTGACGGTGCGGGTCTGCGATTCGCTCTCCTGCCAGCTGGCCGGCGCCGCGACGCTCAAGACGCAGCTGGAGGCCGGTGTCGATCCGCAAGCGGTGCGGGTGGTGCGGGCGCCCTGCATGGGGCGCTGCGAGACGGCA
>JBNJLE010000109.1:0-202 GCA_051751685.1 Pseudomonadota bacterium
CGCCATCTCGCAGCGCCCCATGCAGGGCGCCCGCACCACCCGCACCGCTTGCGGATCGACACCGGCCTCCAGTTGCGCCTTGAGCGTCGCGGCGCCGGCCAGCTGGCAGGAGAGCGAATCGCAGACCCGCACCGTCACCGCCGGCGGCGGCGCCTGGTCGTCATGCACCACGTCGAAGTGGGCGTAGAAGGTCGCCGTCTCA